>NZ_SRUT01000002.1:0-630000 GCF_004791315.1 Mesorhizobium sp. M8A.F.Ca.ET.208.01.1.1 | reverse complement strand
TAACGTAAGGGGAGTGAGAGACTCCCCCGCCGAAAGACCAAGGGTTCCTGCTTAAAGCTAATCTGAGCAGGGTTAGCCGGCCCCTAAGACGAGGCGGAAACGCGTAGTCGATGGGAACCACGTTAATATTCGTGGGCTTGGAGGTAGTGACGGATCATTGAGGTAGTCCAATCTTATCGGATTGAACGGGCTGCTGCGTGGTTCCAGGAAATAGCTCCTCCTTATAAACCGTACCCGAAACCGACACTGGTGGTCTGGTAGAGTATACCAAGGCGCTTGAGAGAACTATGCTGAAGGAACTCGGCAAATTGCACGCGTAACTTCGGAAGAAGCGTGACCCTTTTCCACGCAAGTGGAGGAGGGTGGCACAGACCAGGGGGTAGCGACTGTTTATCAAAAACACAGGGCTCTGCGAAGTCGCAAGACGACGTATAGGGTCTGACGCCTGCCCGGTGCTGGAAGGTTAAGAGGAGGGGTGCAAGCTCTGAATCGAAGCCCCAGTAAACGGCGGCCGTAACTATAACGGTCCTAAGGTAGCGAAATTCCTTGTCGGGTAAGTTCCGACCTGCACGAATGGCGTAACGACTTCCCCGCTGTCTCCAGCATAGACTCAGTGAAATTGAATTCCCCGTGAAGATGCGGGGTTCCTGCGGTTAGACGGAAAGACCCCGTGCACCTTTACTATAGCTTTACATTGGCATTCGTAGTGGCATGTGTAGGATAGGTGGTAGGCTTTGAAACCTGGGCGCCAGCTCAGGTGGAGCCACCCTTGAAATACCACCCTTATTACTATGGATGTCTAACCGCGGCCCGTTATCCGGGTCCGGGACAATGTATGGTGGGTAGTTTGACTGGGGCGGTCGCCTCCTAAAGAGTAACGGAGGCGCGCGATGGTGGGCTCAGAACGGTCGGAAATCGTTCGCTGAGTGCAATGGCATAAGCCTGCCTGACTGCGAGACTGACAAGTCGAGCAGAGACGAAAGTCGGTCATAGTGATCCGGTGGTCCCGCGTGGAAGGGCCATCGCTCAACGGATAAAAGGTACGCCGGGGATAACAGGCTGATGACCCCCAAGAGTCCATATCGACGGGGTTGTTTGGCACCTCGATGTCGACTCATCGCATCCTGGGGCTGGAGCAGGTCCCAAGGGTATGGCTGTTCGCCATTTAAAGCGGTACGTGAGTTGGGTTCAGAACGTCGTGAGACAGTTCGGTCCCTATCTGCCGTGGGTGTAGGAATATTGAAAGGATCTGTCCCTAGTACGAGAGGACCGGGATGGACGGATCTCTGGTGGACCTGTTGTGGCGCCAGCCGCATAGCAGGGTAGCTATATCCGGACGGGATAACCGCTGAAGGCATCTAAGCGGGAAACCCACCTTAAAACGAGTATTCCCTGAGAACCGTGGAAGACGACCACGTTGATAGGCCGGGTGTGGAAGAGCGGCAACGCTTGAAGCTTACCGGTACTAATAGTTCGATCGGCTTGATCGTTCTCATTCCTTATGTCCATCTGACTTCGTCAGATGGTTTGTTCTCACTCACGCTTGTTCCGCCCTGCGGGCGGCGCTACGTGGGTGCGGCGCACAAGCGCCGACGGTCGGTCGACCTTGCGAAGCTTCGCTTCGAAAGGCGCCAGGCTAAAAGAACTCCAAAGGCACAAAAAACAGCTTCTCGAATAACGTGCGTTTTGCCGACCTGGTGGTTATGGCGGAGCGGCTGCACCCGATCCCATTCCGAACTCGGCCGTGAAACGCTCCAGCGCTCATGGTACTTCGTCTCAAGACGCGGGAGAGTAGGTCGCTGCCAGGTCTGCTAAACGCACGTTTTATGTGTCACATCCTACTTTCCAAAAATCGAAGCCGGTTTTTGGGTCGAGGCGATGAAATCTTCTCTGAACATGGCCCGCCAACGGGAAACACGGGCCGCGTAAGCGGCCCTTTCATTTGGCGGACAAACCTCTCGCAAGCTCTCGCTTGCAAATCGGTGGCGCGGGGTGGAGCAGCCCGGTAGCTCGTCAGGCTCATAACCTGAAGGTCACAGGTTCAAATCCTGTCCCCGCAACCAAATACAAATGAGCCCGCCATCGTGCGGGCTCTTTTGTATTTTGCCGTGGTCGCCGGCGATTCGAACCTGTCATCAGCGGCCCGCAAGGAGGCAAAGCCGACGCCGCAGGACCGATAACTCAAATCCTATCCCCAAAACCAAATTAAAACGCCCGCCAGAATCAAACCCGGCGGGCCGTTTCGCGTTCGCACCAGAGATCAATCCGCCCCCCAGGCGAGAACAAGCCCGCGACGCACAACAAACAAATCCCACCGACCAAAACAATCCATACAAACGCCCGTAGCAATCGCCGCGGGCGTTTTGTTTTTGGGAGATGGCATAACCGCTTTAATGTAAGTCATTCCTGACCTTCCGCGGCGGTCACATCTCACAGCATCGCGCTGCCGCGCGATCGTTTTTTCTCGGCGGCGGCGAGCAGGTCTACAAATACGCGTACCTTGGCGGGCCTGAACCTTGCCGGCGGAAAGACGGCGTGGATGCCGCCGGTGGGCAAGGCCCATTCGGCAAAGACCGGCACCAGCCGTCCTTCGGCGATATCATCGCTGACGCTGTAGTCGGGAAACACACCCAGCCCTATGCCGGCAAGCACGCAGGCGTGGGCGGCCGGGCTCTTGTCGCATGTGATGACCGGATTGAGCTCGGTCAGCACCTTGTCACCATTCCTGGAAAACAGCCATTGGCCGACACCGCGAAGCTGGGCGTTTCCGACCCAGGCCAGCGATCGCGCCTGGCGCGGGCTCACACCCTGCGGCAGGCTCGCGGCGAAGGCAGGACTTGCCACCACGATCTGCCGTATCGTGCCCAGGCGCCGCGCCTGGTTCGAGGAATCGGCAAGCCAGCCGACGCGGATGCCGAGGTCGATCTGCTCGTCGACCAGATTGCTTACCGCATCGTCGAAGATCGCCTCGACGCGCATATGCGGATAGGTTTTCAGATAGGCGGCGATGACCGGCGCAACGATCTTCGTGCCGTAGTCGAGCGGTGCGGTCAGTCTCAGCATTCCCGCCGGTTCGACGCCACCGCGCGAAATCTCGCCATAGGCGGCTTCCGCTTCCCGCAGAATGATCATTGCACGGTCATAGAAGAGGCGTCCCTCTTCTGTCGGTGTGACGCGGCGCGTCGTGCGTCGCATGAGAGACGCGCCCAGTTCTTCCTCGAGCTTGCCAATCTGATGGCTGACCACGGCTTTGGCGACGCCAAGTCGGTCGGCTGCCGATGTGAAGGACCCGGTCTCCATCACGGTGGTGAAGTAAATGAGTCGATTGAGGTTCAGCAGGTCGGCCAAAGTGATCGCTTTTGTCTGATTGGATCAGACAGTTTGTATTATTGGTAGCCATTTATCGCAAGACCGCCCGCTGCCACATATGGGCCAGGACATTTGACGGTCAGGTCGCGGGGAGCCCCGCCAACGGACATCAGGCAATCATGCGCAACTCAGGCGTGACTTACCTTTTCGATCCGCTCTGCGGTTGGTGCTACGGCGCCACCCCAATGCTGGACAAATTGATGGCAGGCGGCGTGCGCGTCGAATTGCTGGCGACCGGCCTGTTTTCCGGCGCCGGCGCGCGTCCGATGGATGAGGGGTTTGCCGCCCATGCCTGGGCCAACGATCAGCGTATCGAACGTCTGACGGGACAGCCGTTCACGCAGGCTTATCAGCGCAACGTTCTAAACGTTCGTGGCACTCTGCTGGACTCCCATACCGCCACGCTCGCCATCAGCGCCGCAGGCCTGGAAGATCCCGGCCGGCGGCTGACCGCGCTGAAGGCGATCCAGCGGGCACGCTATGTCGACGGCCGCGATATCGTCACCGCCGGCGGTGTCGCCGAGGTGCTCTCCGCCGCTGGCATGGCGGATGCGGGCGAGTTGCTGGCGGCGCCAACGGAGCGGCTGCTGACGGCTCACCGCGAACTGGTCGGTCGCGGCCGCGCGTTGTTCCAGCGCTTGCATGCCAATGGCGTGCCTTCGCTGGCGGTCATCCGCAACGAAGCGCCCCGGCTCATCGGTTCGAACGCGCTGTTCGGCAGCTTCGACAATCTCGTCGCCCATATCGCTGCGGCCTGATCTCCACCCAATCAGCCTCCAACAGGAAATGGAAGAAGACATGGCAAAAGTTGCTCTTATCGGCGCCTCCGGCGCCGTCGGTTCGCGCCTGCTCAAGGAACTCTCCGACCGTGGCCATACGGTCACCGGCATCGCCCGCAGCCCGGAAAAGATCGCGGCGCTGCCCGGCGTGACCGCCAGAAAAGGCGATGTCTTTGACAGGCAAGGTCTCGCCGATTTGATCCGCGGACACGACGTGGTGATCAGCTCGGTGCATTTCCTGGACAGCGACCCCGATACGTTGATCGCAGCGGTGCGTGACTCCGGCGTGAAGCGGTATCTCGTCGTGGGCGGCGCGGGCAGTCTCGAAGTCGCGCCCGGCAAGCGGCTGGTCGACACTCCCGAATTCCCCGAGATCTACAAGGCCGAAGCACAGAAGGGCGCCGACTTCCTGGATAAGCTCAAGACGGTCGGCGATCTCGACTGGACGCTCCTGTCGCCTTCGGCCCTGTTCGTCCCAGGCGAGCGCACCGGCAAATACCGTCTCGGCAAGGACACGCTTCTCGCCTCGGACAAGGGCAGCAGCATTTCCTTCGAGGACTATGCCATCGTCCTGGTCGACGAGATCGAGAAGCCGGCGCATGTTAGGCAGCGCTTCACCGTCGGCTATTGATACAGCGCTGCGCAAGTGACGAGCGTCGCAAAGTGACCGCTCGTCATCTTCGCTAGTCCTCAGGCTGGAAACGCGGGCCGGCGATTGCCGTGATGACCGAGATCATGGATGCCATGAGGCTGAAGCGGCGGCATGCCGAATCCGCCTGGCAGATCGCTCGCAGGACGCTTCGGCTGCCGCCGGCATGACCGGCGCTGGCACCGAGCGACTCAGGCGTCGCTGGCCAAGGTCGCGCGCAGCCATGCGGTGATGGCATCGAAGTCGATCGGCCGCGTGGTGTCGACGTCGAACAGCGGTCCGCGCCGCAGCGGTTCGGCGCGCTTGGCCAGTTCAATCAGTTCAGGGATGTAGGCAGCGCCGGGATGGCCGGGGAGGCGCTGGCCGAGCCTGGCGCCATAACGTTCGGCCAGAACCTCGCCGGGCGCGTGGCACCAGATTTCGACGGTATGTTCGACGCCGGCCCTGCGCAGATGATCCTCGAGCACTTGCCGCGGCTGGAAACCGAACCAGGCATCGACGATGAAGGTGCTGCCGGCCGGGGCGTCGCCGACCAGCGACCAGATTGCCTGGTAGCTGGCGCGGCCGAGTGTGCGGTTGAATTCGCGGTCGGCACCGCCGAGCACTTCGAGGAACGGGTTCTTGACCGTATCGAGTGCAAGCAGCGGCCATCCCATGCGGTTGGCGATGCCGCGTGACACGGTGCTCTTGCCGCTGGCCGGGATGCCGTTGACGAGCACGGCGCGTCTGGCGCGGCCAAGGTTAACGGAAAGCGATGTCGATGCCGGAGCCGAAAGCGCCTGGAGCCCGGCGCCGATCACACCGGCATCGTCGCCGAGCTGTGCCGGTTCGACCGGGCATTGGTACCAGGGCGCCAGCGCCGGCGCGTGGCCGAGCGCTCTGTGTGCCGCGAGGCCAAGCCCACCGCCAAGCAGGACGACATCGGGGTCGAACATGGCGACGGTGGTATCGATCGCCGCGCGCAGCGGCCTTGCCCAGGCTTCCAGTATGCTGCGCGCCTCGATATCGCCGGCCACGTCGCGAGCAAAGAGCTGGTCGACCGAAACGTCAGGCCCAAAGCCGGCGCGCGCGATGTGGCGGCCAAGCGCCGTGCCGGAACTGGTGGTTTCGACACAGCCGCGCCGCCCGCAGGCACAGACCTCGCCGTCGACGTCGACGGTGATGTGGCCAAGTTGCCCCGCCGTTGCCCGGCCGCGCATGATCCGTCGGTTCTGGGCGACGGCGCCGCCAATGCCGGTGCCGATGGTGAACATGGCGATGTTGTCTTGGCCCCGGCCGGCGCCAAGGGCCATCTCGGCGGCCAGCGCCATGTTGCAGTCATTGTCGAGGACAACAGGCTTGCCGGTCATGCTGTCCAGCCGCTGCGCCAGCGCGACCGAGGCAAGGTTGACATAGCCACCCGACAGGACCGTGCCGCGCCGCGCGTCGACGCGGCCGGGAACACCGACGCCGATGGCCGCCACGTCGGGCGTATCGAGAAGGCGCACCATGTCGGCGATCCGGCCAAGCACCAGTTCCGGGTCGGGCGCGCTCTTCTCGCTGAGGCGTTTGAGGATTTCACCCGTGCGCGATATGCGGGCGGCACGCAAATTGGTGCCGCCGATATCGATCCCTATGGCCATCGATTTTTGTGGCATGATGTCCTGCACGTGCCGGTGATCCAACGGGATATCAGGCGGCGGCCTTCTGCCGATAGTGCCCGATCACCGCCTGGATTTCTCGCAGTCGCGGCACCGCGATGGTCTTAAGCCTTTCGCGCTGAATGTCACGGTCGAGCGAGATGCAGTCCTTCCAGAGCGAACGGCCGGCGATCACACCGGAGGCGCCATTTTGCATGGCGATCTCGACCTGGCCGAGGAAGGTAGCGTGGTTGACGCCTGCCGAAAGCACCGCCCACGGCACTTCGCCAGCCATTTTTGTGATGTTGGCACAGGCTTCCGGCGTTCCGGGGTAGGGAAGCTTCAGCACCTTTGCGCCGCATTCCAGCGAAATCCTTGTGCCTTCCTCGACCAGCCAAGGCGTCTTGGCCGCATAGTCTTCCGGACTTTCTCCGTCGAGCTGATAGGTCAGGAACTCGACGACGAGCAGCAGATCCTCTTTGCCGAAGTCGGTGATGCACTGGCGCAGGATGGCGATGTTGTGCTCGTTGGCCTGCGGCTTGTCGGCCCTGAGATAGACCATGATCTTGCCGCCCGTGCCGCCGAGTTCGCGCACGCGCCGCGCGTCGATGCCGGGAACCAGCCGCGACAGGCGGTAGCCTTCCGGCGAAACGTCGAAACCGGAGGCGTCGAGGCCGATGAGGAGTGCGGTATCCCGGTTCAGCACGCCCTCGTCGACCACCCTCGGCACCGCGCAGAGCGGGTCGAGCAGCACGCAGGACGCAGCGCTTGCGAGGTAGCGCGTGATGTCGGCCTTGGTGTCGCCGAGCATGTCGTTGGTGATCCTGGCCTGGTCCGCGGGGTCTGATGCCAGCAAGGTGCGCATGCCGCCGCGCTGGTCGCAAGCGATGGCCACCATGGCGCCGTCCCTGCCGCATATCTGCTGGTAGCCGCGCAGTTCCGCGGTGGTCATCTTCGTCATGGTTTTCTGTCCGATGTTGGCGCTCTCTCGCCGAGGCGCTGATCCCGTGGAAACAATGGTCAGTTTGCCTGCCTGCCGGCAGGAAGATTTTGCCGCCTGATGCATCGCCGGCTGCCAGCACAAGCAGCCTTGCCGGCGCGTGGCCTGGTATGGCCCTCAAGTTGCGAGTTCACCCGATTTGCGCGATAACTCCCATCGGCGTATACGTGTGTAACACGTTGCTGAAAGGAATTGCAAGCTGTCTGTTCCCTCCGTCCAGGACGCGACCGCATCGCGCACGATGCTGCACACGGTTGCAAAGCTGCACTATGTGGAGGAGATGTCGCAGGTCGACATAGCGCGGCAGCTCGGTGTCTCCACCGCGACGATTTCGCGCTTGCTGCAGCGGGCGCGGGCCGAGGGCATCGTGCGCATCGAGGTCATCGACCTGGCGACGCCGGAGGATATCACCAGGCAACTGGTCGACGGGCTGAAATTGCGGGATGCCGCGGTTGTCGAGACGCCGGCGGCGGGTGGGTTGACGGCGCTTTCCGCCCCGCTTGGCGCTTTGCTCAGGCAGGCGCAGCTGGTGGCCGGCTCCGTGGTCGCCATCGGCTGGGGGCGCGCCGTGCGCGAGGTCATCCGCGCCGGCCTGCCGCGCATGCCGGGCGTGCTGACAGTGGCCGCAACCGGCGGCATGCAGCAGCACGCGGCGCATTTCCAGGTCAATGAATTCGTGCGGCTTGCCGCGGAGGAGTTCGGTGGCACGCCGCGCTTCATCCATGCGCCCTATTTGCCGTCGAGCGAGCTGCGCGAGGTCTTCCTGCGCGACGCCGCCATCCGCGACGCCGTCGCCTTGTGGGAGAGAACCGATGTGGCGATCGTCGGCATCGGCCTGCCGCACGCCATAAACGCGCCCGAGGCGAGCGCAGCCACGCCGAGCGAGCAGGCGCTGGTTCACGCGGCCGGCGACGTGCTGCGTCATTACTTCGATGCGGAAGGCGCCCTGATCGCCTGGGAAGGGGAGAGCCGGATGATCGCCATGTCGCCGGCGCAGCTTCGCGCCGTGCCGCTGGTGATCGGCGTCGCCGCCTCGCCTGAGAAGGCGACGGCAATCATCGGCGCCGTTCGTTCCGGGCTCATCAACACGCTGGTGACGGATACCAAGACGGCGCAGGCCGTCCTCGCGGTTCTTGCAACGCGATAGCGGCAGATATGCCGGACGGATGCCGCGCCGTGGCGCGGAGAGAAGCCGTTGCGAAATCGATTGTATCGCCGGGGAGTCGGGACGATAGTTCGCCTGGGCTCCGAGGAGCAGTCGGATGGTGTCTGGAAAAGCCGGCGTTGCCGTCCCGGAAAAACCGGGTTGCAATTTATTTCTGCAAAGTGTTACAAAATACGGACCCGGCGTGCAGGCATGCCGGGCGCTGTGTTCCCTGACCTGGCGGAGGCGAGGAAAGCGAGCACGGCGATTGCGCCGGTCGGCTGGACCGGCTGACAGACTGGAGGGCGCTTGGGAGGAGCTGCCCGCGAAAGGCAAACAGGCGTTCCCGGCCGTCGGCATCCTGCCCCCGCGCGGATGACGGCCATTCCAATGTCACCGCAAACGGCAGAATTGCCAACAATGAGGAGGATGTCATGAAGAAGATCGTTGCCGCGCTCGCGGCGCTTGCCGTCAGCGCGACGGTGCTGATGGCGCCCGCGCAGGCACAGGACAAGAAATACACCATTGCGCTCATTCCGGGCCTCACCACCGATGGCTTCTACATCACCATGCGCAAAGGTGCTCAGGCGGCTGCCGATGCGCTCGGCGTGAACCTGGTCTTCCAGGGTGCTCCGGACTTCAATCCGGTCACCCAGGTGCCAGTGCTCGACGCGGTCATCGCCAAGAAGCCGGATGCTATCCTGATCGCGCCCACCGACAAGGTCCAGCTGGTGGAACCGCTGCGCAAGGCCAATGATGCCGGCATCCCGGTCATAACCGTCGATACTTTCATCGGCAGCGGCGCCTACCAGACGGGTGCCGGCGACGCCGATTTCCCGCTGGCCTACATTGCCTCGGACAATGTGCTGGGCGGCGAGATCGCGGCTAGGGCGCTGGCCACGTCCATCGGCGACAAGGGCAAGGTCTATGTGTCGAACGTCAAGCCCGGCATTTCGACCACCGATCAGCGCGAAGAAGGCTTCAAGAAGGAGATGGCCAAGCATACCGGCATCACCGTTCTGGAAACCCAGTTCAATGACGACGACGCCAACAAGGCGGCCTCGCAGCTGCAGGCTGTCTTCGCGCGCAATCCCGATCTCGTCGGCGTGTTCGGCGCCAACCTGTTCTCGGCGCTCGGCGCCGCCAACGGCGTCAAGCAGGCGGGGCAGACGGGGACCGTCAAGGTGGTTGCCTTCGATGCACCGACCAGCATCGTCGACAACATCAATACCGGCCTCGTGGACGTGGCAATCGCCCAGCATCCGGCCGAGATCGGCTATTACGGCGTGGTTTCGGCCTACGCCCACCTGACCGGCCATTCGATCCCGGTCACGATCGGCACCGGCTTCACGATCATGGACAAGTCGAACATCGCGGACCCGAACATCTCGAAGTATCTCTACTCCGAGTAAGCCCAGACGAGCTTGGCTCCTCCCGGTTTTGCCGGGGGGAGTTCGCGCCGGGTCCCGCAAAAGGCGGGGCCTGTTTGAAGGCAGCCGCGCCGCGGAGTATTCATGACCTCGACATCACCAGCCCAGCCTGCCGAGAAGCATGTCGCCCCCCAGGCCGATCATGGCGATCCGGCCAGGAGCCTGATCGGACGCATCGCCGAAGGGCGCGCCTGGCTGTTCCTTGCCGGCCTGATCATCTGTTTCGAGATATGGTCGAGATACGCCTTCGGCGCGACGTTCGTGCTCAACCCGTTCAACCTGCAATCCATTGCGATCTTCGCGATAGCGCCGCTGCTGCTGGCGACCGGCCAGACCTTCGTCATCATTTCAGGCGGCATCGACCTGTCGCTCGGCTTCATCATGGGCCTTGCCGCAGTCGTTGCAGCGCATGCCACCAATATGGCGGGCGCCGCCATTCCCTTGCCGCTGGCCATGCTCGCGGGCATCCTCGCCGCCGTGATCGTTGCCGGTGTGCCCGGCATCATCAATGGTCTGCTGATCTCACGCCTCAGGGTGCCGCCGTTCATCGGTACGCTCGGCATGTTCGGCGTCGCGCGCGGCGTTGCCTTCCTGCTTGCCGGCGGCACCACGGTGCCGGTGCAGAATTCTTGGTTCGCGCTGCTCGGCAACGGCAAGTTCTATGGCGTGCCCTATCTGGTCATGATCGCTGCCGTCTTCGTCATCGGCATGCACTACCTGCTCAGCCAGACGCGGTTCGGCCAGCACAATTATGCCATCGGCGCCAATGTGCAGGCGGCGCGGCGCGCCGGCATCGATATCAGGGGCCACATATTGCGGCTCTATGTGCTGTCGGCGATGTGCGCCGGCCTTGGCGGGGCGCTCTACGCAGCGCGCTTCACCGCCGGTGCGGCACAAGCCGGCGAGCCGCTGCTGCTCGACAGCGTCGCGGCGGTGGTGATCGGCGGCGCCAGCCTGTTCGGCGGCTCCGGCACGATCCTGGGCACGGTCGCCGGCGCGCTGGTGATCGCGGTCATCCAGTACGGGCTGGTCTTCGTCAATGTCGAGCCGTTCTGGCAATTCATCGCCGTCGGCGTCGTCATCATCATTTCCGTGCTCATAGACCAGGCGCAGCGCCGGTTCAGTGGAGGCCGCCAGGATGAATAGCACCGACCAGAACACTCCCTTGCTCGAAGTCCGCAACCTGTCCAAGCATTTTGGCGCCGTGCGTGCGCTCAGCGATTTCTCCATGGCCGTGCGGCCGGGCGAAGTGGTGGCGCTTGCCGGCGACAATGGCGCCGGCAAGACGACGCTGATCAAGGCGATCTCGGGCGTGTTCCAGCCGACGGGGGGCGAAATCCTGCTCGGTGGCCAGCCAGTGGCTTTCGCGACGCCGCAGGAGGCGCGCGAAAAAGGCATCGAGACGATCTACCAGGATCTGGCTCTGGCCGACAATCTGTCGATCGGCGCCAACATCTTCCTTGGCCGCGAACCGATGCGCAAGGCGTTCGGCTTCCTGCCGGTGCTCGATCGCAAGGCGATGGCAGAGGCCGCCAGGGAGACGATGAAGCGGCTCGATTTCCATGTCAGCCGGATGAACGCCCCGGTCAGCAATTTCTCCGGCGGCCAGCGCCAGGCCGTCGCCATCGGCCGCGCCGTCTACTGGGATGCGCAGATCCTGATCATGGACGAACCGACGGCGGCATTGGGCGTGCCGGAGCAGCGCAAGGTGATTTCGCTGATCCACCAGCTCAAGGCGCAAGGACGCGGCGTGATCTTCATCTCGCACAATTTGCAGGACATTTTCGCGGTTTCGGACCGCATCGTCGTGCTGCGGCGCGGCGTCCAGGCCGGCGAGCGCAAGATCTCCGAGACCAATCATGACGAAGTCGTCAGGCTGATGGTCGGGGGATAGGCGGGTTCTCTCGGTGTGATCTTGCTCGAAGACCGGATCATGGTCTGCTTCTGTCCAATCTGGGCGCGGCCGCCACCAGCGCCTTGCCGACGGCCGACCGCGGTGCGTCGATGACGGTTCGGGCATCGCCGCTCTCGGCAATCTGCCCGCCATCGAGAAGGATGACGCGGTGGGCGATTGCGCGCACCACGCCGAGATCATGCGAAATGAAGAGATAGGCGATCCGTTCCTGGCGCTGCAGGTCGAGCAGGAGATCGAGGATCTGGCCGCGCACCGAGACATCGAGCGCCGACACCGCTTCATCAAGCACGATCAGCGACGGCTTGGTGGCGATGGCGCGGGCAATCGCCACGCGTTGCCGCTGACCGCCGGAGATTTCATGGATGGCGCGCGGTGCAAGACCGGCCGCAAGGCCGACCCGCTCCAGCAAGGCAGCGATGCGGCGCGGCCGCTCGGAGCGCGAGGCGACGCCATGAATGCGCAAAGGGTCGTCGAGGACGCGCGCCACGGTGGCGCGTGGGTTGAAGGCGGCGAGCGGATCTTGGAACACCATTTGCAGGCGGGCGCGGCGCACACGCAAGGGCGCGCCGCGCAGCGCCAAGAAATCATCGCCTTCGAATTCGATGCCTCCGCCATCCGGCTCGATCAAGCGCAACACCAGTCGCGCGATCGTCGATTTGCCGCTTCCGGACGGCCCGGCCAGCGCCAGCGTTTCGCCGGGCTCGACATGAAAGGAGACATCGTCCACCGCGGCGAGGGTCTTGCCGGCGCGACCATAGCGTTTGGTGAGATTGGACACCGTCAGCAGGCTCATCCATTCAGCCCGCTTCGGTTCAGCAAGGGTTGGGCGTCGAGGCCGATATGGGCGTCGAGCAGCGCGCGCGTGTAGGCTTGGGCGGGTGCGTCGATCATCTGCGCCGTCTTGCCAAGCTCCACCAACTGGCCATGTCGGAAGACCGCGATGCGTTCGGCAAGTTCGGCGGCGAGCGCGATGTCATGGCTGATGAACAGCAGCGTCATGCCGTCCTCTGCCACCAGCCGTCGGATCAGCGCGACGATCTCGGCCTGCACGATGGTGTCGAGCGCGCTGGTCGCCTCGTCGGCGATCAGCAGTTTCGGCCCGGCGGCAATCGCGGCGGCAATCGCCACACGCTGCTTCTGGCCGCCGGAAAGCTGGTGCGGGAAGGCGCGCAAGGCGGAATCAGGGTCGGGCAGGCGGACGCGTCCGAGGAGGGTTTTGGCTTTGGCGTATGCCTGCTGCCATGTGAGGCCGAGATGGGTGCGGGCGACTTCGGCGATCTGCTTGCCGATGGTCATCAGGGGATCGAGGCTTGCGGAGGGATCCTGAAAGACGAAGCCGATGTCGCGGCCGAGGAGGGGTGTCAGGTTTTGTCCGGAGTGAGACTTTGGCGTTCTGCGTTCTACGGCATCCAACGTTGGTAGAGAGAACCACTCGATGCTGCCTTCAATTTTCGAAGACAGTGGCAACAACCCCGCGATCGCCAGCGCCAGGGTGCTCTTGCCCGAACCGCTTTCACCGATGATCGCAAGCCGTTCGCCTGCGTGGAGATCGATAGTGATGTTCTTCAGCGCCGTGACCTCGATGCCATCGCCGCGGTAGGTCACCGAGAGATCGCGGATCGACGCCAGCGCGGTCACGACAGGCCCCTGCGCACGGCCGTCGTCTCGACGATGCCTTCGCCGGCGAGATAGACGCTCAATACCGTCAACACCAGCGCAATGCCCGGGACGATCGACAGGAACGGCGCGGTGCGCAAGACAGTGCGGCCTTCCGCGATCATGCCGCCCCAGGTGACCCGGTTGGGATCGCCGAGGCCAAGGAAGGACAGGGCCGCTTCGGTGAGGATCGCGGCGGCGACGATCACCGATGACATCGCCAGCACCGGCGGCAAGGCGTTGGGCAGCACTTCGCGAAAGGCGATCTCCATTGGATGCATGCCGATGACACGGGCACCGGCGACATAGTCGCGCTCGCGGATCGACAGCACTTCCGCGCGGGCAATGCGCGCCGGTCCAGTCCAGGTTCCGAGCGCTATGGCCACGACAACGACGCCGAGCGAGGGGCCAACCACGCTGACGAAAGCCAGCGCCAGCAGGAAACCAGGCACGGTCTGGCACGCGTCGGCAATGCGCATCAGCACTTCGTCGACGAGGCCGCCGGCAAAGCCGGCAAGCGTGCCGACGATCGCACCGACGACAAGGGCCGCGGCGGCCGCGGCGAGGCCGACAGCCAGCGAGGTGCGGGCGCCGTGGAACAGTTCGGCCAGCACGTCACGGCCGAGCCGATCGGTGCCGAGCGGCAGCGACCAATCCTGGAATGGCGGCAGCAGCGCGGGGCCGGCAATGGCTTGCGGATCCCCGGGAAACAGCAGCGAGGCCGACAGCGCCATGGCGAACAGCACCGCCAGAAGGATAGTGCCGGCAACCGCCTCGGGCGTGCGCAGGAAGCGGCGCAGACGGCTCATGCGCCCGCCTCGCTGGCGCCGACGCGGGGGTCGAGAAAGGCATAGGCGATGTCGACGAGCAGGTTGATGAGGATGACGAGCACCGCGCTTGTGAGGATGATGCCAAGCAGCAAAGGGGTGTCGCGCGCGGCCACCGCTTCCTGCGCCAGCCGGCCGAGGCCGGGCACGGCAAAGACGCTCTCGATGACGACGCTGCCGCCCAGCATCTGCGCCGATTGCAGGCCAAGCATGGTGACCAGCGGCAAAAGTGCGTTGCGGGCGACATGGGCGAGTACGATGCGGCGGCGCGAAAGCCCCCTGGCGCGGGCGGCCAGCACGAAATCCTGACGCCAGGCCTCTGCCATGCCGGAGCGCATCATGCGCAGATAGAGCGCCAGGTAGATGAAGCCGAGCGCGGAAACCGGCAGCACCAGATGGATGGCGATGTCGGCGGCGCGGTCGAGACCGGTCCTGTCCGATGCCAGGGTTTCGATGCCGCCGATCGGCAGCCACCGCAGGTCGACGGCGAAGATCACGATCAGCACCAGGCCGAGCCAGAAGCCAGGCACCGCGTAGAGCGCCAGCGAGGCGACGGAGAGAAAACGGTCGCGGAAGCTGCCGGGCCTTGCGCCGGCATAGATGCCGAGCGCCGAGCCGAGGCCGAAGGAGAGCGCGGTGGCGCTGACCATCAGGATGAGCGTGGTCGGCAGGCGTTCCAAGATGACATCGCGGATCGGCCGGGAGAAAGTGACGGACTGGCCGAGGTCGAGATGCAGCAATGCCCAGAGGTAGTTGGCGAGCCGCGTCAACTCCGACTGGTCAAGGCCCCAGCGATGGCGCAAGAGCTCGATCATGCCGGCGTCGCCGCCGGTCGAGACGATATAGGCGTCGACCGCGTCGCCGGGCGCGGCTTCAAGGAGAAGGAAGGTGCCGATGACGACGATAAGCAGAACGAAGATGCTGCCGATGAGGCGACGACGCAGGAGGACGAGGGCGCGAGTCATAATAATGGGACGCCGCTTGTAAACTTCTGAGGCCGTGCTCCACGGCGCCCCCCTCTGTCCTGCCGGACGCCCTGGCCCGAGCCACGGGTCTCGGCCCGTCCTTCGGACCCCCCACGAGGGGGGAGATCAGTTGTCATCGCGGCTTTCGCCAATCGCCAACGTTGCAGGGAAGTGCGAGGCGCGGAAACCGCCAATCCCCCCCCTTGTTGGGGGAGATGTCCGGCAGGACAGAGGGGGGCGCGAAGGAACTCTCATTCTCCGAATCTGAGCACCCCAAACTTCGATCCGCAAGTGCGGGATCAGCCCGCCAAATAGGTGTCCGCCCAGTTCGACACCGCCCAGCGCGGGTTGTTGGCGATGTTGCCCACCTTGTCACTGGCGACGCTGATAAAACTCCATTCGGCGACGTTGATCAGCGGCAGGTCGGCCGTGACTTGCCTCTGGAACTCCTTGTAGAGGTCGGTACGCGCCGTGGTGTCGAGCGTTTCCGATGCCTTGGTGATCAGCGCGTCGAGCGCAGGGTTTTTGTAGCCGCCCTGGTTGGAGAACGGCACGCCATCCGGAATGCCGCTCTGCACCAGGATGGTAGTCGAGATCGCCGGGTCGCCGCGGAAGACCGGCGGGCCGACCGCGAGGTCGAAGGCGTGGTCGGTGTAGACTGCCTTGATGTGGGCGGCCGAGTCGTTGTTGACCAGTTGCGCGTCGATGCCTATAGCCGCGAGCGCTTGGCGCAGATAGTCGCCGAACTGTTTGGTCTCGTTGAAATAGGGGGCCGGCAAGAGCTTGAGCGAGAAGCGGTTGCCGTCGGCGCCTTTCTTGTAGCCTGCCTCGTCGAGCAGGGCGTTGGCCTTGGCGACGTCGAAGGCATAGGTCGGCACGTCGGCGGTGTAGAATTGCGGATCGTTCTTCGGCACCGGGCCGGTGGCGGTGGCGGCATAGCCGAGGAACACCGTCTTGACGACGAAATCCTTGTCGATGGCGTGCGCGATCGCCTGGCGCACCTTCACGTCGGCCAGTTCCTTGCGGCGATGGTTGATCTCGACGACGAGCTGGTAGGTCAGCCCCTCATAGCCCTTGGTGATGACCTTCAGGCCGGGAACCTTGGAGATGCGGTCGAGGTCGGCCAACGGCACGGCCGAGAAAGCCGCGAGCTGGATTTCTTGCGCTTCCAGCGCCGCAGCGGCGGAGGTGCGGTCGGGCAGGACCTGATAGATGATCTCGTCGAGATAGGGCTCGTCCTTGCCCCAATAGTCCGTGTTCTTCGTCAGCCGGTAATACTGGCCGGCCTTGTACTCGACGAACTTGAACGGACCGGTACCGATCGGCGCGTTGTTGGCCGGGTTGTCCTCGATCTTGCCGACCTCGTAGACGTGCTTCGGCACCACGCTCGACAGCGCCGGCAGGGCGTTGCGGATCAGCTGGAACGGCGTCGGCTTGGCGAATTTGAACACGGCGGTCAGATCGTCTGGTGTGTCGACCGCGCTGAGGTCCTTGAACACGGTGCGGCCGAGATTCTGCAGCGGCTTCCAGATCTGCAGCGCCGAGAAGGCGACGTCGGCCGAGGTGAATGGCTTGCCGTCATGCCATTTTACTCCTTCGCGCAGCTTGAACGTCGCCGACAGTCCGTCGGCGGCCCCTTCCCAGCTCACCGCCAGCCGTGGCGCAAGCCCGTCCTTGCCGTCGAAGGAGGTTTCCGCCAGCGTCTCGACGATCTTGCTGGAGATGAAGAAAACGCCGTTCGAGGCGACGATCGCCGGGTTGAGATTGCGCGGCTCGGAGTCGGCGGCAAGCACGAGCCGGCCACCCTTCTTCGGCGTCTGTGCCCAAGCCAGCGCCGGCATGGCCGTGGAGGCCAGCAGCATTGCCGAACCGGTAAGCATGGTGCGTCTGGAAATGGTGAAACCTGACATGATCGAACTCGTCCTCTCCGCGCGACCCGACCCGGGCGCGACACCCCTCGAACGCCGGCGTGCATCGGCATCCTTGCGGCGGGGATTATGAGCCTTGCGAAGGGTTTCGCCAGAGACGGAATTGGCGCATCCTTGCTTGGCTTTGAAATTTTCGTCCGCTGGACCAGTTTGGCATAAGTTCATTCAATTCCTTTGTCTGGTAGGACCAGATATACGGATAGCTGGACCGAATACCGGCTTGATGCCGCATGGACGGGCATTCATAACGTTTCTGGCTGGACCAGAGTGAGCAAAATAGTGCAGATTTGATCGCGAGCCAGCGGATCGCTGCGAAACAGCGACGATCCCGGCAATTCTGGGAGAGAGTGATGAACATTGCGCCGGGCAAGGGTGCCGTCAGCAATATCCCGTTCGACCAGGCACGGGTCGACCGGCTGATGGAGGAGGCCGGCATCGACGTGCTGCTCGCGACCTCCAAGCACAACACGCAGTACCTGCTGGGCGGCTACAAGTTCATCTTCTTTGCCGCCATGGATGCGATCGGCCACAGCCGTTACCTGCCGATCGTCGCCTACGAAAAGGGCGGACCGGACCATGCGGCCTATATCGGCAACCGCATGGAGGGCGGCGAGCACCAGAACCATCCGTTCTGGACGCCGACGCTGCATGCCGCCTGCTGGGGCACGCTCGACGCCGCGAACCTTGCCGTCGAGCATATCAGGAAGATCGGCAAGGAGGGCGCGCGCATCGGTATCGAACCCGGCTTCCTGCCGTCGGACGCCTATGCGCTGATCCGCGAGGCATTGCCCGACGCGAAATTGATCGACGCGACCGACATGCTGGAGCGCATGCGCGCCATCAAGACCGATGCCGAGCTTGAAAAGCTGCGCACCGCCTCCGAGTTGATCACGGATTCCATGCTGGCGACGATCGCCTGGGCGCATGAGGGCACGACCAAGGCCGAGATGATCGAGCAGCTACGGCGCGAGGAGACCAATCGCGGCGCGCATTTCGAATATTGCCTGCTGACGCTTGGCTCCAGCCACAACCGCGCCGCTTCGCTACAGGCGTGGAAGAAGGGCGAGGTGCTGTCGATCGATTCCGGCGGCAATTATCACGGCTATATCGGCGACCTCTGCCGGATGGGCATTCTGGGCGAACCCGATGCCGAGTTGGAGGATCTGCTGGCCGAGGTCGAGACGGTGCAGCAGGCGGCGTTTTCGAAGGTCAGGGCAGGTGTGCTTGGCGGCGACATGATTGCTTACGCCGAGGGCGTGCTGAAGAAATCCAAGGTCGCGCCCTATACGGATTTCTTCGCCCACGGCATGGGCCTGATCACCCATGAGGCGCCGTTCCTGATGACCAACCATCCGGTGACCTATGAAGGCACCTATGCGGCCAAACCGCTTGAGAAAAACATGGTGCTGTCGGTGGAGACCACCATGCTTCACCCGACGCGCGGCTTCATCAAGCTGGAGGACACGCTGGCGGTGACCGAGGCGGGATATGTGATGTTTGGCGATCGCGGGCGGGGTTGGAATCGGGGTGGGATTTCATGATGCCCAAGGCTGGCGCTGCCCCTCATCCGCCTGCCGGCACCTTCTCCCCGTAGAACGGGGAGAAGAAGGCAGCTTCGGCGATTGGCGAAAGCGGCGATGACAGCATATTTCTCCCCGTCACTATACGGGGAGAAATGTCCGGCAGGACAATGAGGGGCGGCGCGACCCTCGAAGGGTTCACTCCCCCGCCGGCACCAGCCTGAAATCCGGAAGCTCCCTTAGCACCAGCTCCGGCCCGGCCGGCGAATAGACCACAAACAGCTGCATCGGGCCGTCACCCGTGTTGAGGGTAGAGTGGAACCGGCTTTCCGGCACGTAGATGGTGCAGCCGGGGCCAACCTTTTCGACCACCGGATTGCCCTTCTCGTCCTCGACCATCTGTTCGCCATGGCCCGAAATGACGAAGATGATTTCCTCGGCGCCCGGATGGTTGTGGCGGGTATGGCCCTTGCCCGAGGGCAGGTCGACGACGCCGCCGGAAAAGCGGGTCGCGCCATTCACTTCGGGCGCAACGGTCAGGGACAATTTCCCCCAGTCGAAGCCGAAGGCGCTGACGTCCTTCGGATAGACAAACACCTTGCTCTTGTCGGTCATCTCTCATCATCCCTTCTTTTTCTTCGCGGGCGCTCTGTCGTCGCCCAGTGTGACGGCCTTGAAATCCGCCGTCTGCCTGGCGATCGCGGCTTCCGCCGGCAGCCGTTCCATCGAGCTCGCGCCATAGAAGCCGTGCAGGCCCTTGGCATGGGAGAGGATGTAGCGCGCATCGTCCGGCATCGAGATCGGGCCGCCATGGCAAAGCAGGATGACATCCTTGCGCACCGAGCGCGCTGCCTCGGCAATGGCGTCGATGGCAACGACGCAGTCGTCGAGCGACCTGGCCGAGGTGGCGCCGATCGAGCCGCCCGTCGTCACCCCCATATGGGCGACGACGATGTCGGCTCCGGCCTTGGTCATGGCACGCGCTTCTTCGGGGTTGAAGACATAAGGCGTGGTCAAGAGGTCGAGCTTGTGCGCCTCGGCGATCATGTCGACCTCGAGGCCGAAGCCCATGCCGGTTTCTTCGAAACTCTGCCGCATGCTGCCGTCGAACAGGCCGATGGTCGGAAAATTCTGCACGCCGGAAAAGCCCATCGTCTTCAGTTCCGCCAAAAGCAGCGGCATGATGACGAAGGGATCGGTGCCGTTGACGCCGGCCAGCACCGGGGTCTTCTTGACCACCGGCAAGACCTCGTAGGCCATCTCCTTGACGATCTCGTTGGCGTTGCCATAGGCGAGCAGGCCGGCGGCCGAGCCGCGACCCGCCATGCGGTAGCGGCCGGAATTGTAGATGATGATCAGGTCGATGCCGCCGGCTTCCTCGGCCTTGGCCGACAGGCCAGTGCCGGCGCCGCCGCCGACGATCGGCACGCCCTTGTCGATCATTCCCCTGAACTTCTTCAATATGTCCTTGCGCGGTATGGCTGGCATGTCTGGGTCTCACTGTCTGGCAATGTCGAGGAAGGCGGCGGTTGCCGCTTGGGCGAATTCGGGGTCGTTGATGTGCAGCGGCAGGCGGGTGACGCGGCGCGTCGCATTCGGCCTGATGGTGCGCTCGATGGCGTCGAACAGGACGGCGTCGGCTTCCGGATCGAAGAAGGCGCCGCCTTCGATGTCGAGCGCGGAGACGCCTTTTTCCGGGATCAGAAAATGCACCGGACCTTCGCACTGGGCGAGCCTGGTGCCGATCCATTCGCCGATCGCGCGGCATTCCTGCGCGGTCGTGCGCATCAACGTGACGTTGGGGTTATGCTCGTAGAACAGCCGGTCGCGATGCTGTTCCGGGATGGTCGAAGGCGCCCAGAAGTTGATCATGTCGAGGGCGCCGACCGAGCCGACATAGGGCAGGCCGGTGCGGGCGATGGCACCGAAACGATCCTGCGTCGCCGGCAGAACGCCGCCGAACAGCAGGTCGCAAACCTCCGTCGTGGTGATGTCGATGACACCTGACAGCAGGCTGCTGTCGGCCAATTTCTCCATGCTGCGGCCTCCGGTGCCGGTGGCATGGAAGACCATGCAGTCGTAGACGTCGCGCAATCGATCGGCGATTGCGGTCACGCAAGGCGTGGTGACGCCGAACATGGTGAGGCCGATCGACGCCTTGCCGTCCGCTGCCGGCGCTGGATTGCCTGCCATGCCCGCTATCGCCTGGGCGGCGTTGTGCAGCACGACACGCGACAGCCGGTTGAGGCCGGCCATGTCGGTCACCGATGGCATCATGACGATATCGGAGACGTCGACATAGGGAGCGGTGTCGCCGGAGGCAAGCGTCGAGACCATGATCTTAGGCAGGCCGAGCGGCAGCGCGCGCATGCCCGCGGTGACGATCGAGGTGCCGCCGCCGCCGCCGATGCCGATCACGCCGGCAATGTCATTTCGCGACTGGATGAATCGGGTGAAGGCGACGCCCATGGCGGCGACCGCCGCGCCACGATCATTGCCGCCGAGCACGGCCGTGCTGCCGCCGGGATGATGCGCCGCGACATCGGTGGCACCGATGTCGACAGATATTGTTGCCTCTCGCGTTCCGACATCGACACGGCAGACTACTGCGCCGGTGGCAGCGATGGCATCGGCCAGGAAGCCGAGTTCCTCGCCTTTCGTGTCGGTCGTGCCCACCACATAGACGCGCTTCATCAAGGGTCCCCAATCCTGGCGGCTGCGATGCGTGTGTCTCATCGCCAGGGTCGCGCTGGGCTGCCATTGCAATTTTTTGAGACGCGCGTATCGTATTGGTATGGATGTCTCACGTCAACAACCGGCAACGAACGACGATACCGGTGAGAGAGCCGAGCGCGGACCCCGCGCGCGTACGAAACGGCTGATGCTGGAGACGGCGACAAGGCTGATGCAGGCGGGTGTCACCCCGTCGGTCAGCGAAGTGGCGGAGGCGGCGCAAGTGTCCCGCGCCACCGCCTATCGCTATTTTCCGAGTCAGTCAGCGTTGGTGCAGGCGGTCGTCGACGAGGGGCTCGGGCCGATCCTCACCTGGAAATCCACCGCCGCCGATGCCGAGCGCCGCGTGTCCGAACTGTTCGATACGGCCATGCCGCGCATCGAGGCCTTCGAGGCCACATTCAAGGCAGCGTTGAAGTTGTCGCTTGATCAATGGGCGCGGCGCCAGGCGGGCACGCTGGGCGGCGAGCCGGCCTTCACGCGCGGCCATCGGGTCGAATTGCTGAAGGAGGCGCTGGCGCCACTCAAGGGCCGCTTGCCGCCGCGCGACTTCAAGCGGCTGGCGCAGGCGCTGTCGCTGATCTTCGGTGTGGAGGTGCTGATCGTGCTCAAGGATATATGGGGGCTGGACAGCCGCCGGACGATGTCGGTCGCGCAATGGGCGGCGCGTGCGCTGGTGCGCGCGGCGATCGCGGAGTCGGCCGTCGATACGGCCCGGATCATGCAGGCAACGACACAGAAATAGCGCTTATCTGGTTCTACCAGATTTGGGTGTCGACTAGCGATAATAGTTCCAATGCAAAAGTCCGTACAAGGCCAACGCGTATCAATGAGTAGGAAAATATAGAGAAAACAGGTGGATAAGTCTGGAATTCGCCGACTTTGTCCGACATCACTGCTCAAGAAAGGGCTTGACGGGCATTCACAATTGGTAATACCAGATTTGGAAAGAAAAGCGGATCGAAAGTGAGGGCTGCGATCCATTTCCGGACAGGGCGAGGAGGCTCCGAATTCGGAAAGCGCGACCACGGGAGGAACTACCAGGGCCGGCTCCGTCGCCGGCTCGCAAGACAGGGTAGAATGCGCACAAGGGAGGAAATCATTATGCGCAAGTTAGTGACCAGCATGCTTGCTGGTATCGGCTTAACGCTTGCCTGCGGAACGTCCGTCTACGCGCAGGAAAAGTCGCTCACCATCTTCTGGGCGGAGTGGGATCCGGCCAATTACCTGCAGGAACTCGGCAACGAGTACGAGAAGGAAACCGGCGTCAAGATCACGGTGGAAACCACGCCCTGGTCCGACTTCCAGACCAAGGCCTTCACCGAGTTCAACGCCCATGGCGACGCCTATGACCTGGTCGTCGGCGACTCTCAGTGGCTCGGGGCCGGCTCCACCGGCGGCCACTATGTCGACCTGACCGACTTCTTCAAGAAGCATGATCTCGGCAACGTCATGGCACCGGCGACGGTGAAATATTATGCCGAGTATCCCGGCAACAGCGGCAAATACTGGGCGATCCCGCTCGAGGGCGACGCGGTCGGCTGGTCCTATCGCAAGGACTGGTTCGAGGATCCCAAGGAAAAGGAAGCCTTCAAGGCCAAGTATGGCTACGACCTCGACGTGCCGAAGGATTTCAAGGCGCTGCGTGACATCGCGGAGTTCTTCCACCGGCCGGACCAGAAGAGATACGGCATCGCCATCTACACCGACAATTCCTATGACGCGATGGCGATGGGCTTCGAGAACGCGCTGTTCTCCTATGGCGGTGAATTGGGCGATTACACGACCTACAAGGTCGACGGCCATATCAACTCCGACAAGGCGGTTGCCGCGCTCGATGCCTACAAAGAACTCTACAAGTTCACACCTCCGGGCTGGGCCAAATCGTTCTTCGTCGAGGACAACCAGGCAATCACGGAAAACCTGGCCGCGATGAGCATGAACTTCTTCGCGTTCTTCCCCTCGCTGATCAACGAGGCCTCGAACCCGAATGCCAAGAACACCGGCTTCTTCGCCAACCCTCCCGGTCCAAATGGCGACCAGTTCGCCGCACTGGGCGGGCAAGGCATCTCCGTCATCTCGTATTCGAAGAAGCAGGACGAGGCGATGAAGTTCCTCGAATGGTTCATCAAGGACGAGACCCAGAAGAAGTGGGCGGCCCTCGGCGGCTACACCTGTAGCCAGGCAGTGCTCAAGTCGCCTGAGTTCCAGAACGCCACGCCCTACAACAAGGCCTTCTACGAGACCATGTTCAAGGTGAAGGACTTCTGGGCGGTGCCGGAATACGCCGAACTGCTGCAGCAGCTCAACCAGCGCATCTACCCCTACATGATCGGCGGCAGTGGCACCGCCAAGGAAACGCTGGACGCATTGGCTGGAGACTGGAACGCGACCTTCAAGAAATACGGCCGCGTGCAATAATCCTTCATGTCCCGCGGAGGGGGCGGTGTCGCCTCCTCCGTTTCTTTTTCTTGAACCGGGAGCAGGGTCTTGGCGACCACGATGATCACCACCCTCGACAGATCCTCGCGCGCCGCGGCACGCGGCCTGAGCGATATCTCCATCCGCAATCTCTTCATCATTCCGACGGTTCTGTTCCTGATCGTCTTCAACATTTTTCCGCTGATTTACTCGCTCGGCTATTCCTTCACCGATTTTCGCGCGTCGACCAATGCGCCGGCGAATTTCGTCGGGCTGCAGAACTATCGCGACCTGCTCAACGATCCCTACGTCTGGTCGAACTTCGCCATCACGGCGAAATACGTGATTGTCTCGGTCGTCGGACAGTTGCTTGTCGGCTTCGGCGTGGCGATGCTGCTCAACCGGGATATCCCGCTCAAGGGTCTTATCACCACGCTGCTGCTGCTGCCGATGATGCTGTCGATGGCGGTCGTCGGGCTGTTCTGGAAACTGCTTTACGACCCATCATGGGGTGTCATCAATTATGCGCTCGGGCTCGGCAATTTCGAGTGGCTGGCCGATCCCAAGATGGCGCTCTACGCCGTTGCGTTGACCGACATCTGGATGTGGTCGCCCTTCGTCATGCTGCTGTCGCTGGCCGGCCTGTCAGCGGTGCCGAAGCATCTCTATGAGGCCGCCGCGATCGACCGCGCCGGGCCGTTCTACACCTTCTTCCGCATCACCCTGCCGCTGGTCGCGCCGATCCTGATGATCGCGGTCATTTTCCGCACCATGGAAGCGTTCAAGACCTTCGACCTCGCCTACATCCTGACCAGCCAGCCGACGGCCGAGCTGATCTCGATCCGGCTCTACAAGATGGCGTTCCAGGAATGGCAGACCGGACGCTCCTGCGCGATGGCCTACATCGTGCTGATCATGGTGCTGGCGATCACCAACATCTACGTCAAATATCTCAACAAGGTGAAGGAGCGCTGAGATGGCGGCCGTCCGCACTTCTTCCGAAATCACCTTCAACCGCGTCGCCATCGTCGCCGTGCTGCTGGTGACCATCATCTTCCTGGCGCCGATCTATTGGATCGCCTCGACCGCGTTCAAGCCGCGCAATCTTGCCACCACCATTCCGCCGACCGTCGTCTTCCAGCCGGAGATATCGCCCTTCGTGAAGCTGTTCACCAAGCGCTCCCAATTGCGCAGTCCGCCTTCGCCGGAAGAGTACGCGGCCGCCCCATGGTGGGAGCGCGTCGTGTTCGACGGCGGTGAAAAGATCGTGCGCGACGGCAAGGGCCAGGTGCAGTGGTCGGGCTATCCGAGCCGCTTCCTGAACTCGCTGATCATCGCCATCACTTCGACGGTGCTGGCTGTCGGCATGGGCACGTTCACCGCCTACGGCTTCTCTCGCTTCAAGGTGAAAGGAGAGGCGGACCTGCTCTTCTTCATCCTGTCGACACGCATGCTGCCACCGGTGGTGGTGGCGATCCCGATGTTCCTGATGTACCGCGCGGTCGGCCTCAACGATTCCCATATCGGCCTGATCATCCTCTACACTGCCTTCAACCTGTCCTTCTCGGTGTGGCTGATGAAGGGTTTCATGGACGAAATCCCGAAGGAGTATGAGGAGGCGGCACTCGTCGACGGCTACACACGCATGGAAGCCTTCTTCAAGATCGTGCTGCCGGAGGCCGCCACCGGCATCGCCGCCACAGCCGTGTTCTGCTTCATCACCGCGTGGAACGAATATGCCTTCGCGCTGATCATGACCAACCGCCGCGCCCAGACGGCGCCGCCGTTCATTCCCAGCCAGGTCGGCTCCGGCCTGCCGGACTGGACGGTGATTGCCGCCGGAACCTTCCTGTTCCTGCTGCCGGTCGCCATCTTCACCTTCCTGCTTCGCAATCATCTGCTGCGCGGCATGTCCTTCGGAGCGATCCGCAAATGAGCTTTCGCGCCATCAATCAGAAATATCTGGAGCCCGGCAGCCAAGTGCTGATGGTGCTCGGCATCGTCGCACTCTGCCAGCCATGGAACATGCTGCTGCACAGCTACGGCCTGACCATCATCCTGATCGGGCTGATCGGTTTCAACATCACCTCGAAGATAGCGCCCGAGGAAGAGGCCGGCACCGGCCATGGCGCGGATACGCGAAATCCGGGAGCACAGCATTGACCCAGATAGAGCTTCGCGGCGTCCAGAAATTCTTCGGTGCCGTCCAGGTCATCAAGGACCTCAACCTCAAGATCGCGGACAATGAGTTCATCGTGCTGCTTGGACAGTCCGGCTGCGGCAAAACGACGACGTTGCGCGCCATCGCCGGACTGGAAACCATCGGCGAGGGCGACATCCTCATCGACGGCAAGCCGGTCCAGCATTTGAAGGCGGCCGACCGCGATATCGCCATGGTCTTCCAGTCGTTTTCACTCTACCCTCATATGAGCGTCTACGAGAACATCGCCTTTCCGCTCCGCGCCACGCGCAAGAGCAAAAGCGAGATCGACCAGGAAGTACGCTCGGTCGCCAAGACGCTGCAAATTTCAGACCTGTTGGCCAAAAAACCGTCGGCGCTTTCAGGCGGCGACATGCAGCGGGTGGCGATCGGCCGGGCGCTGGTGCGGCGGCCGAAGGCGATGCTGATGGATGAGCCGATCGGCGCGCTCGACGCCAAGCTGCGCGAAGAGATGCGGGCCGAGATCAAGCGGCTGCACATCAAGCAGGGCTCGACCACCATCTACGTCACGCACGACCAGATCGAGGCGATGAGCCTCGCCGACCGCATCGTCATCATGCATGAGGGCGTGTTGCAGCAGGTGGGAACGCCCGACGAGGTCTATTCGCAGCCGGCCAATCTGTTCGTGGCCCAGTTCGTCGGCAGCCCGGTGATGAATGTCGCCGACGCGGCCGTGACCGAGAAAGCCTCGGCCGCATCGGTGACCCTAGGCGACGCGGCCACCGGCTTCGAGTTTCCCAACACGCTGCTGTCGAAGCTCAACGGTCATGCCGGCGACGCGTTGGCGCTCGGCATCCGGCCCGAAGGGGTGCTCATTCGCCGCGATGCGGCCGACGGCTTCATGGCGGTCGAGACGCAGATCGTCGAACCGCTCGGCTCCTTCGACATCGTCGACCTCAAGGTCGGCTCCAATATGCTGCGTGCCCGCACCAAGAGCGGCTTCATTTCAGGCCCCGGCGAAAAGGTCTTTGCCAGGATCGATCCGACGCAGGCGCATTTCTTCGACAAGGCAAGCGGCAAGTCGCTTGAGGTGAGGCTCTGATGGCCCATATCCAGCTCAAGAATATCTCCAAGACGTTCGGTAACCACACGGCCTTGACCGGGCTCGATCTCGACATCGCCGATGGCGAATTCTTCGTCCTGCTCGGCGAAACGGGCGCCGGCAAGACGACCACGCTGCGGCTGATCGCCGGGCTGGAGAAGCCGAGCGCGGGGCAGGTCTTCATCGATGGGGTCGACGTTGCCGACTGGGGCGCGGCCGAGCGCGACGTGGCGCTGGTGCTGCAGCAATATTCGCTCTACCCGCGCTACACGGTGCGCGAAAACCTCGAATTTCCGCTGAAGCCGAAGATCCGCAGGTTGCCTGACGCCGAGATCAAGGACCGCGTCGACCGCGCCGCCCGCACGCTACGGATCGAGCACCTGCTCGACCGCAAGACCGACCGGCTGTCCGGCGGCGAAATGCAGCGCGTCTCCATCGGCCGCGCCATCGTGCGCAAGCCGCGCGTGTTCCTGATGGACGAGCCGCTGTCGGCGCTCGACGCCAAATTGCGCGAGGCGCTGCGCACCGAGTTGAAGAACCTGCAGATACAGCTCGGCGCCACTTTCCTGTTCGTTACCCACGACCAGATCGAGGCGATGTCGATGGGTGACAAAGTCGGCGTGCTCAACCATGGCCGCATCATCCAGACCGGCACGCCTCACGAGATCTACAACAACCCGCGCGACACCTACGTGGCGAGCTTCGTCGGCTCGCCGCCGATGAACCTCATCGACGGCAGGCTGGTGAACGGCCGTGCGGTGATGGCGCCATTGAATTTTGAACTGCCGTTTGCAGGGGGAGCCAAGGCGAGTGCGGCGACCGAGGGTCGCCCGCTCGTCTTCGGCATCCGTCCGGAGGATGTGTATCTGGAAAGCGGCGCACCGGTCGAGGCGCGTGTCCACGACGTCGAGAACCATGGCGTGGAAAAGATCCTGACGCTGCGGGTCGGCGATACAACCCTGCGCGCCACGGTGCCGGCCAGGACCGATGTCGCGATCGAGCAACCGGTGCGCTTTGCCTGGAACCCCGACAAGGTGGTGCTGTTCGACAAGGGCAGTGGAGTCAGCTTGCGGCACGCGTCATAAGGCGCGGCTATTTCGGCAGGTAGGTCTCGTAAGGCGTGTCGTTGATCAACAGGATCACGCATTCCGTCTGCGAGAGGCAGGCGTCGTCATGCATCTCATCGGCCTTCTGGGTCCAGTAGGATCCAGGTGGCAGTTCGACCTTGCTCGCCTCGCCGCCTTGCATCTGCCAGTGCGCCCATAGACCCTGGATGACCACGGCGCGATAGTCGGCGGTGTGCGCGTGCACGGGGGCGCGCCAGTTGCCCGGGACTTTCAGCAAGGTTCCGGCGGACCCCTTGGCCCTTTCGCCCCACAGTGGTCCCAGGCGCTGCGGCTGGTCAAGCGCCTCGGCGACGTAAGGGATCTTGCCTGCCGGCAGATAGCTGTCCTCGAGAGCAAAGGCGCGTCCTGGAATGACCGACAGGACACCAAGCGCGAGCAGTACGAAATGATTGGCCATGGGATTTCCTCCACGGGCCAGCCTATCCGCCGGAAGCCGGCCGGCAATGACGCCGCGTCCAAAAGACCTGGCAATTCCTCCAGCCGGGAGGGATTGGCGTGATTTGGCTGCCTGACGTCAGGACGGCTCTTCGCCGGCACCAATGTGGCGCAGATGGCTCGGCGCCACGCCCATCACCCGCTTGAAGGCGCGGCTGAAGGATGCTTCCGAATCATAGCCCAGTCTCGCCGCCGCAACCGACACCCTCATGCCATCCCGGGCCAACCATTGCCTGGCCTGGTGCATGCGCACGCGCAGCACATATTTGGCCGGCGTCTCTCCGACCACCGTGGCGAAGCGCTGGGCAAAGGCGGAGCGCGAGGCTCCCATCATCCGCGCCAGCGCCTCGACGCTCCAATCGCGATCCGGCTGCAGGTGGATGGTCGCCAGCACCTTGCCGATGTCGGGATTGCGGACGGCCGCGATCCAGCCGGTGGCATCGCCACAGCCGTTCTCGACCCAGGAGCGGATGATCGTGGCGGCGAGCACATCGGCAAGGCGGGCAAGGATTCCGCCGGAGCCGACCCGGTCCATCGTCACTTCGCCGGCCATCGCGTCGAGCAGATGCTGAATGCCCGGTGCGTTCGCCATCAGCTTATGCGCCTGCATCAGGTTGGGCATCATGTCGAGCAG
This sequence comes from Mesorhizobium sp. M8A.F.Ca.ET.208.01.1.1, assembly GCF_004791315.1. NCBI lineage: Bacteria > Pseudomonadati > Pseudomonadota > Alphaproteobacteria > Hyphomicrobiales > Phyllobacteriaceae > Mesorhizobium > Mesorhizobium sp. M8A.F.Ca.ET.208.01.1.1. The sequence goes on along the minus strand of NZ_SRUT01000002.1, from coordinate 600,586 downwards.
CGGGTGCGAGCCGTCGAGATTGAAATGCATGCTGCCGCAAAACAGCAAGGTCTTGGGGCCGCCACACTCGTTGGAGACGTCGTAGATGTTTTCGCACACCGGTTCGATCGTGTAGCGGCCGATCGGCACCGGGGGCACGCCGGGCGCGCTGGCCAGGACATGCGCGTCGCCGCGCGGGATCAAAAGCGCGTCGCCCACGGATAGTTCGATCCACTCCTTGGCCGGTGAGAACAGCCAGCAGCCCTGCTGGCCGATGAAATGAAACCGAGCCGCCTTCTGTGCGGGAAAGGAAACGGCCCAGGGCTCGCCCAACACGCAGCGGCCATAGTCGACGCCGTCGAGCCGTAATCCGCGCAGCATGTCGGTCAGGGGATCACCAGAAGTCGGCAGCGCCATCTTGGACGAATTGTAATTCATTCCGGCGTTTCTAGCATGGAAACTCCAACTCGTCACTCCCATGTTGCATTGCAGCCAAATGCTGCGCTGCAAACAAATCGAAGACCGGCCGCATAGCCAAGCCATGACGGCAAGCATGTAACGGGTGGAGCCCGAGCCGGTTGTTTTCTATGTGGCGCCGCAAACAGATCGGAGACTGACCATGGCCGAACCCGCGACAGGCGCCGTTGATGCCGCACTTCTCGACCCCGCCGAATCCGATGAACGAACCGAACCGGCGTGGGGTGCCGTGGTCTCGCTCGCCCTTGGCGTTTTCGGTCTGGTCACCGCCGAATTCCTGCCCGCCAGTCTGCTGACGCCAATGGCGCGTGATCTCGGCGTAAGCGAAGGCGTTGCAGGGCAAGCGGTGACGGCGACCGCGATCGTCGGCGCCATCGCCGCTCCCACCATGGCCATCGTCACAAGGCGCATGGACCGCAGGCTGGTGATGTGGATGCTGACGGCGTTCCTCATCCTGTCCAACCTTCTCGCCACCTTTGCGTCGTCGCTGCCCATGCTTCTGCTGGCCCGCGTCGTGCTCGGCGTGGCCCTTGGCGGCTTCTGGGCGATGTCGGCGGCCATGGCGTTGCGGCTGGTGCCGATGCGGCTGATGCCGCGGGCGATGTCGATCATCCTGACCGGCGTGTCGCTTGCCACCGTCACCGCGGCTCCGGTCGGCGCCTATGTCGGCGACATCTGGGGATGGCGCACGGCATTCATGATCGCGACCATCGTCGGGGCGCTGGCACTGCTGGTGCAACTGGCGACCATTCCGAAACTGCCGCCGGTGGGCGTCGCGAGCTTCCGCACCTTGCTCGAAGTGCTGGAGCGGCCGTCGATCAGGGTTGCCCTGCTGGTCGTGATGCTGGTCGCGTCCGGGCACTTTGCCGGTTTCACCTATGTCCGTCCCTTCCTCGAGAAGGTGCCGGTGCTCAACATCGAGACGATCTCGCTGGTGCTGCTGGCCTACGGCATAGGCGGTTTCTTCGGCAACATCGCCGGCGGCATCCTCGCCGAACGCAACCTCAAGGCCGCCGTCGCGCTCGCGCCTCTGCTGATTGCATTGGCGGCCGCCTCGATGCTGATCCTTGGCGCTTCGCCCATGATCGCCGCCACTGCCGTCGCGGCCTGGGGTTTTGCCTTCGGCGCGGTGCCGGTCGGGCTGCAGAGCTGGCTGGTACGGGCAGCACCCGACCAGGCAGAAAGCGCCGGCGGCCTGATGGTTGCGACCTTCCAGGTGGCGATTGCGATCGGCGCCGTCTTTGGCGGTCTGCTGGTCGACAATGCCGGCGTCGCCAGCGCCTTTGCCTATTGCGGCATCGCAACGCTGCTGGCTGCCATCGTGGTGTTCCTGCGCGGCCCGAGGCAGGCCGAATAGTCTCTCCCAACAGCCACCATTGGCAACGGCCCGAGAACCACTACGGTTTTCGGGCCGTTGCCGTTGTGATGGCGGCGACGAAGCGGTTGAGACTGTCCTCGACATAGACGGCCACTTCGATGGTCGGATCAAAGCTCCACCATAGCAACGCCCCTTGCCAATGCGACGCCATCAGCAGGCCGACGTCTGGTGGCGGGTCGTCGATTTCAGCGAAGCAGGCCGCAAGAGCAGCGCACAGGAATGCCTTCCAGGTAGCGCCGCGCGCCCTGAGCACAGGATCGCGCAGATCCTCGCGCAAGACGAGCAGGCCCTCGGCATAGGACTCGATGCCGCCATAGCCCTGCGACAGCGCCACCAGCAATTCGATGGCACCGGCCGGGGTTCTAGCAACGCCGGTGGCCAGCGTTCTGGTCTTGTCGTCGAGATCATCCCAGGCATGCAGCAAGGTGCGCTGCTTCAACCGCGCCTTGTTCTTGAAGCGCTGCACCAGGGTTGCGCCGGACAGGCCGCAGGCTTTTGCCAGACGCTCGAAGGTAAGCGCCTCCGGCCCGTGCTCGTGCATCAATCGCAAGGCTGCTTCCAGCACCTGTTCGTCGGACCGGGTTTTGGGACGGGTCATCTTGACATTCCAATATAACCGAATGATCATTTATATATGTTGTGAGCGGCGTTTGCCAGCTCGGATTTGATCGATGGTGCTGTTTTGGGAGAGTTCAATGACGTTGCAAGGGAAAGTTGCCCTGGTTGCCGGCGGCACACGGGGCGCCGGGCGCGGCATAGCGGTCGAACTCGGCGCCGCCGGCGCCACCGTCTATGTCACGGGGCGGAGCACGCGCGGCCAGCGATCCGAGTATGCCCGGCCAGAGACCATCGAGGAGACGGCTGAACTGGTCACCGTGAACGGCGGCACGGGCATCGCCGTGAAGGTCGATCATCTCATCGCCGATGAAGTACGCAGGTTGGTCGAGCGCATCCGTGACGAGCAGGGTCGCCTCGACATACTGGTCAACGATATCTGGGGCGGCGAAAAGCTGTTCGAATGGGACAAGCCGGTCTGGGAGCATAATCTGGAGAACGGCCTGCGCATGCTGCGCCTGGCCATCGACACGCATCTGATCACCGCGCACCATGCCTTGCCGTTGATGATCGAGCGGTCGGGCGGGCTGCTTGTCGAGATCACCGACGGCACCGCCGAATACAATGCCCGGCATTATCGCCTGTCGCCTTTCTACGACCTTGCCAAGGTGGCGGTGAACCGCTTGGCCTGGGCCCACGCCAAGGACCTGGTGAAACACGGCGCCACGTCGGTGTCGCTGACGCCGGGCTGGATGCGCTCGGAAATGATGCTGGAGATTTATGGCGTCGCCGAAGAAAACTGGCGCGACGCCACGGCGAAAGTGCCCCATTTCGTCATCTCCGAAACGCCGCGCTTCGTCGGCCGCGCCGTTACCGCTTTGGCCACGGATCCGGATCGCTCGCGCTGGAACGGCCAGTCGCTGTCCAGCGGCGGGCTGGCGCAGGTCTATGGTTTCACCGATTTGGACGGCTCGCGACCCGATGCCTGGCGCTATGTTCCGGAGGTTCAGGATGCCGGCAAACCAGCCGATGCAACGGGCTACCGGTAGAGCAGAACTGCTTCACGCCGAGCGCCCATCGAAGTCGAAGATCGACAAGGTGGACGGGTCGAGACCGGTCAAGCAGTTGATGTTGACGTAGGCGCTGCGTTCGCCGCTTTCGCTGATGTCTTCGGCAAAGGGATGGATGCCGCAGGTTCGGCAGAAGCGGTGTGCTATTTTCGCTTCGCCGAATGTGTAGCGGCCAAGGTCATCGCCCCAGGCGACGAGTGTGAGCTTGTCATGTGGCACGGCCCACAGCAGCGCACCCTTGCGGGCGCAGATCGAGCAATTGCAGCGAACGACGCCCTCGAGCTCGCCCTCGATTTCGAACGCAACCTTGCCGCAATGGCAGCTGCCCTTGTACAGCATCAGTATCTTCCTGTCGCTGGCCGGTGCAAAGGCACGCTGGTCGGGTTATTCCTTCGGCAGGCCTGGCGGCTGCTTGCCCGAAGGACGTTCTATCCTGGCGGAGTCCGACATCGACATGCAATCAATCCGCGACCGTCTCGAAAACATCCTGTCACGTCTTGCCAGTCGTGCAGCCGACGAGAAGGTCTACACGAAGCTTTATGCCGAAGCCGCACGGGCCGCGGCTGACGCCAGCGATGCCCGCAAACGAGCCGGCGTGACGCTTGGGCCGCTCGACGGCACCATTGTCTCGATCAAGGATCTGTTTGATGTCGCCGGCGAAGCGACCACGGCGGGCTCGCTGATGCGCAAGACCGCCGCGCCGGCTCAGCGCGATGCGGCCATCGTCGGCCGGCTTCGGCAAGCCGGTGCGGTCATCATCGGCAAGACCAACATGACCGAATTCGCCTTCACCGCGATCGGCGACAACATGCATTACGGAACGCCCGGCAATCCCGTCGACCCAGGGCGCATTCCAGGCGGTTCGTCCTCGGGCGCCGGCGTGTCTGTCGGCGAGGGGACGAGCGACATCTCGATCGGGTCCGACACCGGTGGTTCGATCCGCATCCCGGCGGCGCTCAATGGTGTCGTCGGCTTCAAGCCGACAGCACGGCGCGTGCCGCTGACCGGCGCCTTTCCGCTTTCGGGCACGTTGGACTCTATCGGGCCGCTCGCCCGAACCGTCTCGCAATGCGCAGCCGCCGACGCGGTGATGGCCGGCGAGGCGCCGAACGAATTGGCCGCCATTCCACTCGCCGGGCTTCGCATTGGCATTCCGCGCGGCGTTCTTTTCGGCGACATAGAAGGCGGGGTTGCCGCGGCCTTCGAGCATTGTCTTGGCAGGATCGAACAGGCCGGCGCGCACATTGCGGATCTGTCGATCGACGACATGCTCGCGGAGTTTCGTGCGGCCACCAAGCGCGGTTCGATCGCCGCCATGGAAGGCGCCGAGGTGCATGCCGACTGGCTGGCGGCAGGCGCGCCGGCGCCGGTCGACCCGCATGTGAGTGGACCCTTGTCGCGGGCGGCGCTGCTGCCGGCGCCCGTCTATATCAGGGCGCTGCGCCGGCGCGCCGCACTGGTCGCTGCCATGGACGAGCGGCTGGCGTCGGTCGATCTCCTGGCTCTGCCGGCCACACCGGTGACCGCCCCGACCATCGCCTCCATGGCCGAGGACGCCGAGCTGCGCGACCGCACCGAAGGACTGCTGCTGCGCAACACGCAGGTCGCCAACCAGTTCGACCTCTGCGCGATTTCGCTGCCAATGCCGGGCACGGCGCTGCCGGCTGGCCTGATGCTGGTCGCGCGCAACGGCCACGACCATCGTCTGCTGCGGATAGCGGCTGAAGTGGAGAGGCTGCTGTGACGAGCAGCGTGCCCACGGCAATCAGTGCGCCGCGCAGCGCCTGCGCTCGGCTTTGCCAGAGGCGCGTTCGATACGCGTAACGACCAGCATGGGCGGCTCGTTCGGCTCACCGCGATGCTGGATCGATCCTCTGACGACGAGCTGTCCCGCGTGGAGCTTGTCGGAAGTGTCGGGTGCGGCCCTGTCTTGCAGCGCCAATTCGGTGGTGTTGAGCGCCACGCCTTTGATGACCTTGCCGGTGGCCAGATCCAGCGCGTTACCCGAGGGACAAGGGTCTCTGAAGCAGACGATTCCATTGCTGCAGTAGACATAGTCGCTGCCCTCTGCCGCAGCGAGTGCAGGCAAGGCCGCGGTCGAACACGCGGCGAGAACCAAGGATGCCAAGCGACGATACAACATGACTTTCAGCGTCACCAACAATTGAAGCGAAACCGCGGTGTATTTCACGTGTCGGCCGGAAACCGCCGCCGGTAATGATCGACCACTTCGGGATTGCGCAGATTGACAGGCAGCTTGCCGGCCAGCACCAGCAGGGTCTCGCCGGCCGCGCCGACGCCCATGCGCATCATCGATTCCTCGGTAATCCCTGCCATATGCGGGGTGATGATGACATTGTCGAAGCCGAAATAGGGATGATTTGCCGGTAGCGGCTGTGTCGAGAAAACGTCGAGCGCGGCGCCGCCAATGCGGCGCTGCCGCAAGGCCTCGATCAGCGCGTCGTCGTCGACGACCGGCCCACGCGACACGTTGATCAGCAGTGCGTTGGGTTTCATGCGGGCGATGCGCTCGCGGCTGATCAGGCCGCGCGTCTCCGGCGTCAGCGGGCAGCAGAGCACGATGATGTCGCTCTGCTCGACCAGCGCGTCGATCGACAGGAAGCCGACTTTTTCCGGCGCCGGCTGCATGCTGCGCGTCGTTGCCACAACCTTGAGGTCGAAGCCGTGCGCGGCGATATGCCCGACGGCTTGCCCGACTGCGCCGAGGCCGACGATGCCGATGGTCTTGCCGGCGAGTTCGATGTTGGAGTTGGCATGCTCGCGGCCGGCAAGCCAGCCCTTGGCGCGCAGGTCGCGGTCGACCCTGCGGAATTGCCGCAGCAGCGCAAGCGCGGTGAACATGACATGTTCGGCGACCGAGCGGGCATTGACCGCCGGCACGTTAGCCACCAGCACGCCGGCTGCCGCGGCTGCTTCCATCGGGATCATGTCGAGCCCCGCGCCATGGCGAATTGCGGCCCTCAGCTTCCAGGCGCCCTCGAACAGCGCCGGCGGCAGCGGCGCCCGCACGATGACGATGTCGGCATCCTTGGCCTCCCTGGCCAAGGTGCCGGCGTCCAGCGCCGAAGCGATCACCAGCTGACCGGCGCCGGCGAGCTTGGCCGAGGCGCGCGGGTGCAGCGGATGGGTCGACAGGATCTTTGGCACGGTCTGGGTCACGGTCAGGCCTTTTCGAGCGCCGCGCCTGCCGGCGAAGCCGCCATGCCGCCCTCGATCAGGCCCTTCCAGTAGCTTTCGGCGCCTTGCAGATGGGCGCTCATCAGCGCCTGGGCGAGATTGCCGTCGCGGCGCAGCAGCGCCTCGTAGATCTGCACGTGCTCGGCATGCGAGCGCACGCTGCGTTCGGGATCGTTGAAGTAGATTGGCAGGCGCTGCTCGCCCATCAGATAGTAGACGCTGCAGATGTTGTGGAAGACGCTGTTCTTGGTGGCGCGCACGATTTCGAGGTGGAATTCGCGGTCCTCCTTGGCCAAGCCTTCGCCAGCGGCGATGCGCTCCTCGGAGGCCTTCAGGATTTCGCGCAGCCGTTCGAAATTTTCCTCGGTGGCGCGCGAGCAGGCAAGCTCCGCGGCCTTGATCTCATGGATCTTGCGCAACTCGACCGTTTCATAAATCTGCATGGGATCGAGCGGCAGGCCGGCGCGTGCGAACAGCGCCAGCGCCTCCACGCTCGCCTGTTTGGTGTCGATGTAGATGCCTGATTTGGCGCGGCGCTCGACGATGCGCATGGCTTCGAGGATGGCAAGCGCTTCGCGGATCTGCCCGCGGCTGACGCCAAAATGCTCAGCCAACTCGCGTTCGGAAGGCGTGCGGCCGCTCTCCTTGTCCGAGTGGGAGAACAGATAGGCGGCGAGTTCCGCGAGAAGGTTGTTTTCTTTCATCGTCAATTGCGTTGCGCGTGCGCCTCCAGGAATCGCTCCGAAATGGTGAATCCCAATCCGGCCTTTTCCGGGATCGCTATCATACCGTCCTTCGCTTCGACAGTCTCATCGACCAGATCGTGGATCATCGGGTTGGCGCCGAGCGAATATTCGACCGTGAAACTCGAAGGCGATGCGGCACAGACATGCAGCCCGGCGAAGAAGCAGGGCGCGCCGGCCCATAGATGCGGCGCAAAGCGCAAATTGAAGGCGCTGGCGATGGTGCCGATCTTCATTGCCTCGCTGATGCCGCCGCAAAAGGCCGGATCCGGCTGGAAGATGTCGGCGGCCTTGAGCACGGCGAGGTCGCGAAAGGCATAGCGCGTCGCCTCGCTTTCGCCGGTGGCGATCGGAACGGCGCCGGCGGCGCGCACTTCGGCCATGCCCGGCTTGTCGTCGGCGATCACGGGCTCCTCGAACCAGGCGAGGTCGAGATCGCCGACGAGGTGGATGAAGCGCTTGGCTTCCGCCACGGTATAGGTTCCGTGGGCATCGACCATCAGATCGACATCGGGGCCGAGCGCCTGGCGTGCCGCGCGCACGCGAGCCGCGGAAATATGCGCGGCGCCATCCATGGCGCCCACCCGCATCTTCAGCGCCTTGAAGCCGCCCCTGGCGATATAAGATTTCAATTGCTCGCCGATGGCATCGGCCGACGCCCAGCCACCGGAGGCATAGGCCTGCATGCGATCGACCTTACGGCCACCGAGAAGCCGCCAGACCGGCTGGCCCAGCGACTTGCCCAGGATGTCCCAGAGCGCGATGTCGACGGCGCTGATGGCGGCGACGCTCATGCCGCGCCGCGCCAGCTGCGGCATGGCGTGGCCTGCATGGGCGGCACTCTGGTGGCGCACGCCGTTGTAGAGCATTTCCCAGATGACGCCGATATCGGCCGGATCGCGGCCGATCAATTGCGGCCCGACTTCTTGGTTCAGCATATGGACGAGGGCGCCATAGCTGCCGGCACTGCCGGCCGCATTCTTGCCTTCGCCCCAGCCGACCAGCCCGTCATCGGTTTCGATGCGCAGGATGGCCGCGTCGAAGGTCGTCACCTGGCCGAAGTCGCTGCGATGCTGCTTCGCGGCTTCGATCGGGACGCGGACCCACCAGGCCTGGACTGTCTTGATGCGCATATTTTTCCCCAGCCCCGCCGCCGGCCAGGGCGGAAGGGCAAATTCCCAGAGGCGGTCGACTACTTGATCAGCGGCAACAGCGTTTCGGCGGTGATGCGCATCTGGTCGGTGTAGAATTTCTCGGTGAGTACGCTGGAGCCGTGATCCTGGATGAACTTCAGCTGCTCGGGCGAGATATCGACCGGGTGGCGCTCAACCATGTCGGGATAGGGTGCCGCCGGCGTGCGGTCGACCGGGGCGACGAACTCGTTGGTCAGCGCGCCGTCATAGCCGACTTCCTTCAAGGTCGCGACGATCCTGGGCCAGTCGATCTGGCCGAGGCCGGCGGCGAAGCGGTTGTTGTCGGCGACATGGAAGTCGAACAGGCGCTTTCCGACCTGCCGGATGGCGTCATGGACGTTAAATTCCTCCATGTGGAGGTGGTAGGCGTCGAGGCAGACGCCGCATTCGGGGCTCACCGCATCTGCCAGCGCCAGTGCCTGTGCGCCGCGGTTGAACAGATAGGTCTCGAAGCGGTTCAGCGGTTCGACGGCAATCTTGACGCCGACCTTCTTGGCGTGGGTGAAGCATTCGCGGGTCGCGTCGACGACCCACTTCCACTCCTCTTCCTCGGTGCCGTCCGGCACCACCTTGCCGACGGTTGCCGGAACCAGCGTGATGATCTCGCCGTCGAGTTCGCTGACCATCGTCAGCACGTCCTTGACGTATTGCACGGAGCGCTCGCGCTGACCCTGGTTCCTGGCGGCGAGGTTGCGTTCGCCCAACATCAGGGTCACCGCGCCCCAGCAGCGGATGCCATGCTCCTTCAGCAGCGCCCGCGTCTCCTTGGTCTTGTACTGCGCGGGCTCGCCGGAAATCTCGATCGACTCATAGCCGAATTTCTTGATGCGCTTGAGCGTCGTCTCAAGGGGTTCCGCGCGCATCCAGTTGTGCGTCGAAAGATGCATGGTCTGTCCTTCCCAGATTCGTCCGTATGGTTTGCCTGCGACATGCATCGCCGGAAGACGACGCAAGGGTTCCTCCCCAAGGCATCCCCAGCCTTTTCCCGCAAACTGGTTCGACCAATTGGGCCTGAAGCGAGGTCTACAGCAAATTCCCTGGAACGGCAAGAAGCGTGGAGACGCTACTTCCTGTGTGAATTATAACATTGATTGTATTGCGTTATGTGCCGATATTTTGGATATGCGGAGGGCTTTGCCGTGACATTGTCGGGCTTGACCAAAATCCCCCATTTGGTAATACCAGAATGGCCGTGCCTGTAAGGCGCCTGGTTCGAAAAGACCAAAATGGCTGGCCCTGCTTCCAATCGGCGCTATGCTTGGTCGCGACAAAATGAGGAGGATGCCGATGCCGACGACAATGAAGGGCCCTGGACTGTTTCTGGCGCAGTTCGCGGGCGACGCCGCGCCGTTCAATTCGCTGGCGTCGATCACCAAATGGGCCGCCGGTCTCGGCTACAAGGGCGTGCAGATCCCGACCTGGGACGCGCGCCTGTTCGACCTCAAGAAGGCGGCGTCTTCCAAGACCTATTGCGATGAGGTGAAGGGCATCTGCACTGACGCCGGGGTCGAGATCACCGAACTGTCAACGCATCTGCAGGGGCAATTGGTGGCGGTGCACCCGGCCTATGACGCGCAGATGGATGGGTTCGCGCCGCCATCGGTGCACAACAATCCGAAGGCGCGGCAGGAATGGGCCGTCGAACAGATGAAGTTCGGTGCCAAGGCATCGCGCAATCTCGGGCTGAATGCCTCGGTGTCGTTCACCGGCTCGTTGGCTTTCCCCTACCTTTATCCTTTTCCGCAGCGGCCCGCCGGTCTGATCGAGGAAGCCTTCGGCGAACTCGGCAAGCGCTGGAAGCCGATCCTCGACGCCTATGAGGACAATGGTGTCGATGTCGGCTACGAAATCCATCCTTCGGAGGACGTGTTCGACGGGGCCACCTTCGAAATGTTCCTCGACGCCGTCGGCGGCCACAAGCGCTGCAACATCAATTACGACCCTTCGCACTTCCTGCTGCAGCAGCTCGATTATCTCGAATTCATCGACATCTATCACGAGCGGATCAAGGCGTTTCACGTCAAGGATGCCGAGTTCAACCCGACGGGCCGGCAGGGCGTGTACTCCGGTTACCAGAGCTGGACGAACCGTGCCGGCCGTTTTCGTTCGCTCGGTGATGGGCAAGTGGATTTCGGCGGCATCTTCTCCAAGCTGACGCAGTACAATTACGATTCCTGGGCGGTGCTGGAATGGGAATGCTGCCTGAAGCATCCTGAGGACGGGGCGGCCGAAGGGGCCCCCTTCATCCAGCACCACATCATCCGGGTGACCGAGAAGGCATTCGACGATTTCGCCGCGGGCACCACGGACAAGAAGCTGCTGCGCGCCATGATGGGAATTTGACACGGCTTTCGCTCCCTTTGGGGAGGGTATTTCATACGAGGGAGAAAAATATGGTTGGCGCATCGAAGTCGGAAACGGGAGGCGGCCCGATCCGCTACGGGATGGTCGGCGGCGGGCAAGGCGCCTTCATCGGCGCGGTGCACCGTATCGCGGCGCGACTGGACAATGATTTCGTGCTCGTCGCGGGCGCCCTGTCGTCCGATCCGGCACGCGCCAAGGCCTCGGCCGCCGAACTCGGGCTCGATCCCTCGCGCAGCTATGCGTCCTACGCGGAAATGGCCAAGGCCGAGGCGAAGCGCCCGGACGGCATCGAGGCGGTGGCCATCGTCACTCCCAACAACGTCCATGTGCCGGCTGCCAAGGCTTTCCTCGAAGCGGGCATCCACGTGATCTGCGACAAGCCGCTGGCAACGACGCTGGCCGAAGCCAAGAAGCTTGCGGCGATAGTCGAGAAGACGGGCAAGGTGTTCGTGCTCACCCACAATTATACCGCCTATCCGATGGTGCGGCAGGCGCGCGAAATGGTGGCCAAGGGCGTGCTTGGCGACATCCGCATCGTGCAGTCGGAATATCCGCAGGACTGGCTGACCGAGGACCTCGCCGCCACCGGCCAGAAGCAGGCGTCGTGGCGCGGCGATCCCAAGCAGGCGGGGGCCGGCGGCGCGCTCGGCGACATCGGCACGCATGCCTACAACCTCGCCCGCTTCGTCTCCGGGCTTGAGCTCGACTCGCTGTCGGCCGATCTCGATGCCTTCGTGCCGGGGAGGCTGCTCGACGACAATGTCAACGTCATGCTGCGTTTCAAACCGGCGGGAAAAACGCATCCGGCCAAGGGCATGATCTGGGCGAGCCAGGTGGCGCCCGGTCATGAGAACGGCCTGAAGCTGCGCATCTACGGTTCGAAGGGCGGGCTGGAATGGGTTCAGGCCGATCCGAACTATCTCTGGTATACGCCGTTCGGCCAGCCAAAACAGCTGATCACCCGCAACGGCGCCGGCGCGTTGCCGGTGGCAGGCCGTGTCAGCCGCGTTCCCTCAGGCCATCCCGAGGGCTATCTCGAAGGCTTCGCCAACATCTACCAGGAGGCCGCACGCGCCATCCGCGCGGCGCGCCGCAAAGGTGGCAAGCCGGCAAAGGATGTCGTCTTCCCGACCATTCAGGACGGCGTCGAGGGCATGGCCTTCATCGAAGCCTGTGTGAAGTCGTCGAAGAAGAACGGGGCGTGGACGAAGCTGTAAGGGTGCCTGGCAAGCGCGGAATTCCCCCTCACCCAGATTGCCAACCGATTGCGAAGGACAATTCGGGGCAATCCGGCCTCTCCCCGAGGGGAGAGGAGGGTGCCGGTGCCGACGCTAATTTCTCTTCTCCCCGCGGGGAGAAGGTGGCCGCGTAGCGGCCGGATGAGGGGTCTTGGCGCGAAGCTGGCGGGAACAACCAGCCGGCCTTGAAAATGGGGAGGGCGTCGATGAGAATCGGCATGTGCATGTTCTTGTGGACGACGGAGGTGTCGAAGAAGCACGACCCGCTGCTTCGCGACATCAAGGCCACCGGCTTTGACGGTGTCGAGATACCGATCTTCGTCGGTATGCCGGACGACTACCGGAAACTGGGCGAATTGCTCGACCGCATCGGGCTGGAGCGGACCGCTGTTTCAGCCATGGGCGATCCGGCGATGAACCTGATCTCGGCCGATGCGGCAACGCGCAAGGCTGGTGTGGATTACATGAAATGGGCCATCGATTGCGCCGATGCGCTTGGCGCCCGCACGCTGAGCGGACCGCTGCATTCGACGCTGGGCGCCTTTTCCGGAGCCGGGCCGACAGCCGCCGAGAAAAAACGCTCCGTCGCCTCGCAGCGCGCCATTGGTGACCATGCCGGCAAGCGCAACGTCACCATCGGGCTCGAGGCGCTGAACCGCTTCGAATGCTATCTTCTCAACACCATGGCCGACCTGTCGGAGCATGTCGACGTCATCGACCGGCCGCACATCAAGGCGATGTACGACACGTTCCACGCCAATATCGAGGAGGCCGACCCGATCGGCGCTTATACGAAGCACCGCAGGAATGTCGTGCATATCCACATATCGGAGAACGATCGCGGCGTGCCGGGGCGCGGCAACATTCCCTGGAAAGAGACTTTCGCGGCGATCCGCAAGAGCGGCTATGACGACTGGCTGACCATCGAGGCGTTCGGGCGCTCGCTGAAGGATCTGGCGGCGGCGACGAAAGTGTGGCGCGATTTTTCCGAGACGCCGGAAGCGGTCTATCGCGAGGGATACAAGCATATCAGGGACGGGTGGAAGAAGGCGGCTTAGGCTTAGGGCACGTCGATATTCGGGTGAGGCCGGTCTGCAAATGCAGGGTTCCTGCGCTTCCGGTGCTCACGTACCCAAAAAGTACGCTCCGCTCCGGTTCTCGTAGCCCTGCATTTTCGACTCGGCCTGACCCGAATCTCAACATGCCCTGAGGCGAGATCGTTATCCCTGCTGGGCCTGGATCCTATTGTAGTCGTGGATCGTCCGGCTCAACCTGCGGCGCAGGAAGTTGGATATGTTGTCGAAGATGAAGACGACGAGCAGGATCAGCAGAACCATGTAGAAGACGTTGGCCCAGTTGGAGTTGGTGCGCATCGCTTCCCACAGTTTCAGGCCAATGCCGCCGGCGCCGACCGCGCCGATGATGGTGGCGCCCCTGGTGTTGGATTCCCACTGGTAGAGGGTCTGACTGATGAAGATCGGGATCACTTCGGGCATAACGCCGTAGCGCTGCACCAAAAGGCCGTTGGCGCCGGTCGAAAGCACCCCTTCACGTGGCTTGTCGTCGATGTTCTCCAGACCTTCCGAATAGACTTTGCCGAGCGTGCCGATCTCGGTGAAGAAGATCGCGGCACTGCCGGCCAGCGGGCCGGGGCCGAAGGCGCGGGTGAAGAACAGCGCCCAGATCAGCATGTCGACCGAGCGCATGAAGTCGAAGAAGCGCTTGAGCCCCTGGCTGAGCACGCCGCTTCGCGTAATGTTACGCGCCGCGAAGAAGGCAAGCGGGAAGGCGACGAAGCCGCCGAGCAGCGTGCCGAGGAAAGCCATGGCGATGGTCTGAAGGAGCTTCGTCCAGACGTCGCCGTGCTGCCATTGGGCGTTGTTCCAGATGTTGTCGCCGGCCAGCGCGAGGTTCGAGGTGCCAGGTTTCAGCTCGGGTCCCGATATGATCAGCGAGATCACTTCCTCCGCTGATTTGCCGAAGAAGGGCGAGCGTGTGTCGAAGACGAAGTTCGCCCAGCCGAGGAAGCGCTTGCGCACCTTGACCCGGTCGACGGTGACGCGCACCTCGCCGACAAAGCCCATCTTGGCGACCACCTCGTCATCGTGAACCGTCATCCAGTCGGGCACCGGACCCGAGACCACCGGCTTGCCGCTGGTCAGCGCCACCGGCACTGTCTGTCCATTGGCGACAATCGTCGCATAGGTCTTGTCGAAGGTGACGGATTTGGCCTGGCCGTCGATCCGCACGGTGAAGGACCCGTCGGCATTCTTGATCACCCAATCCGGATTGGGATTGTCGCCCAGTGCGGAGAAACGCGGATATTTGGGCATGATCTCCGGCTGGTCGAGACGGAATTCCGGCTGCAGATCGTAGCTGATCCACTGCGTCAGGAAGAGTGGCAGTCGCTCCCAATGCGATTCACGCAATACCTGCGGCAGGCTGAAGAACCACAAGGCATAGACCAGATAGAGGAGAGTGCCAACGAACAGGAGCAGCGGACCGAAGCGCTTGTATGCGGGGCGCCGGAAAACCTGCGGGTGGCGCGCCTCGATCGACAGCATCTCCTCGGCGGTCATGGTTGCCATGATCTATGCCCCCATCATAAAGGCTTGTTCGCCGACCAGCTTGCGGCGAAGCCAGGCGGAAAACTGATCGATGATGAAGATGGTCGTGAACAGCAGCAACACCAGCGCCAGCGTCTTGGCGCCGAAGCCGCGCGAGATGGACAGCTTCAGCTCTTCGCCGATGCCGCCGCCGCCGACGGCGCCGATGATGGTCGAGGCCCGCACGTTGATCTCGACCCGCAGCAGCGTATAGGACACGAAATTGGGCAACACCTGCGGAAGGTCGGCGAAGCGCACCCGCTCGAACCAGTTGGCGCCGACCGCCGTCAGGCCTTCCTCGGCGCGCATGTCGATGTTCTCGTTGATCTCGTAGAACAGCTTGCCGAGTGCGCCGATCGAATGCAGGCCGATGGCGATTATGGCGGCGATCGGACCGGTCGAGACGATTGCCGCGAAGAGGCCGGCGATGACGATTTCCGGAAAGGCACGCAGCAATTCCATGAAACGCTTGACCACCAGCCTCAGTGCCGGATGGGGCGTCAGGTTGCGTGCCGCGATGAAGGAAAAAGGCACCGCGAAGATGAAGCCGATGAAGGTCGAAACCAGCGCCACGTTCACCGTGGTCAGCATCAGTTCGAAATATTCGGGGACGTAGAAACCGCCCCAGATATAGATGCGGCCAAGCGGGAAGTTGAATTCCTGGGTGCCGGTATCATGCGGCGAGGCGATGTCGAACAGCGCTCGCCAGACGTCGTTCCAGTCTTTCGGGACCAGCCAGCTCAGGAAATCCAGTATCTGCGGCAGCCGGTCGAAGAAATGCCCGGCATTGGCTTCGTCGGCGAACCACATGCTGGAAAGCATCGCGGCAAGCAGGAGGCCGACGCCGAGCACGGTATAGAACCGGCGCAGCGACGTCTGGCGTCGCCAGGTATCGGCCGTCTGGTGAATGCCGTCGGAGGGGGCTGTCACGGAAAGGGTCATGATCGGAGATGCAAAAAGGGCGGTGTTTTGAACACCGCCCCTTCCGATTTCGCCGTTAGCCGCCGATGGCTGCCTTACGGGCTTCGACGATGACGTTGTAGAAGTCGGGCTTCACCGGAACGTAGCCGGTAAAATCGCCGCCTTCGACGCCTTCGAAGCAAGCCTTGTCCTTCTTGGGCAGATCAGTGAAGAAGGCGGTCAGCTTGGCGGTCATGTCGTCGCCGAGCGCGGTGCGCACGACCAGCGGGCCGTTCGGGATCAGGCCCGAGCGCCAGACTTCGACGAAGTCGTTGGGGTCGACGGCGCCCTTGGCGACTTCCTTGTGGAAAGTGCCGGAGGTGTAGCCGTTCTTGAAGTCGCCGATGCCCGAGGAATCGTCAACCGCGACGTCGACCTTGCCATCACGCACGGCCAGAACGTTGTTTTCGTGGCCGCCATTGAACTGGGTCGAAGCGAAGAAGGTCTCGTTCGAAGCGCCAGTGTCCTTCGGAATCTGGGTCAGCGGGATCAAATAGCCGGAAGTCGAATCCGGATCGGCATAGCCGAGCTTCTTGCCCTTGGCCGACTTGATGTCGGTGATCCCCGAGGTCTTCAGCGCCAGGCCGATCGAATAATAGCCGGTGGCGCCGTCGGTCTGCTTGGTGGTGAGGATCGGGGTGACCGCCTTCGGGTCCTTGAGATAGACGCTGGCGTAGCCGGAAGCGCCGAGTTCGGCGAAGTCGAGCGTGCCGCCGAGCAGGCCCTGGATGACGCCGTCATAGTCGGCGGCGGGGAACAGCGAAACCTTTTCGAAGCCGAACTCGGTCTTCAGGTGATCGGCCAGGCACTGGTAGTTGCGCAGCCGGTCGGTTTCGTTTTCGCCGCCGAGAATGCCGACGCGAAATTCCTTCATGTCGGCGGCGTGGGCCATGCTGGTGGCCATGGCGAGCACCGAAACGGCACCGAAAACCATCTTCCTGAACATTGATGTCTCTCCTGTAAGTTCCGGCCCCGCGCCGGCAGCGTTCTTGATCTTGACAAGTGCCCTTGACGCGGGCGGACGATCCAGGCGCTCGCTATGGCCCGTAACGGGCTCAGTACCCCGGGAATGCGGGTTCGAGCGGTCCGGCGGATGCGGCGATTTTCTGCTTGTAGGCAACGCTGGTGGAGGTGATGGCCTCCGATATCTCGCCGCCAGTGCTGTCGGCGCCGTACACAAGACGCACAGCTTCGCGGTTGAGCTCTTCGGGCGGCCCGTCGAAGACGACCTTGCCGGCGGCCATGCCGATGATGCGGTTGCAATAGGTGCGGGCGGTATCGAGCGTATGAAGATTGGTGACGACGGTTATGCCTTCGCGCAGATTGATGTCCTGCAGCGAATCCATCACCACCTTGGCGTTGAGCGGGTCGAGCGAGGCGATCGGCTCGTCGGCCAGGATCACCCTGGGCCGCTGCATCATGGCGCGGGCGATGGCGACCCGCTGCTGCTGTCCGCCCGACAAGGTGCCGGCGGGCTGAAGTGCGGTGCGGGCGATGTCGAGCCGCTCGAGCGCGGCGACCGCTTCCGCGCACTCGGCGCGCGAAAACATGCCGAGAAGGTTGGACAGGGTCGAACGGTGGTTCAATTTGCCGAGCAGCACGTTGGTCAGCACGTCGAGGCGCGGTACCAGGTTGAACTGCTGGAAAATCATGGCGCAGTCGCGCTGCCAGCGGCGCAGCGGCGAGCCGCGCAACCGGGAAACCTCGGCGCCGTCAAAAAAAATCGACCCCTGGCTGGGGTCGACGAGACGGTTGATCATGCGAAGAAGAGTCGATTTGCCTGCGCCCGAACGACCAATGACACCAACCATCTGCCCCTGCGGGATCGAGATGTTGACGTCGCTGACGGCGGTGTTCTTGCCAAATCGTCGGCTGACGCCGCGGATTTCGAGCGTGGCAGAGCTTGCTGACATGGGCTGGTTCCAGTCCGGTCCATATTGATCGTCAGGCACTCGCCTAACGCAGCCACATGAACCTGCCATGTCGCCAGCATGTCAGTTTTGTTACGCTCCACAGATACGACGGCCGCGTCCTGCTGGCGATCAGCCGAGCACCAGCAATTCCTCGAAATGCTTCATGTCGCGGAATGCGCAGAAGGCGGGCGGCTTGATCTCGATCACCGGGGCCTCCCGGCCGAAAAGCGCCAGGCTCTCATCGAACAGCGCCTGCCAGGCAGCAGCCCTGTCGTCGGCGAGACGCTGGATCTGATAGGCGAAGGTGACGTGGAAGACGTAGCCGTCATGGTCGGGGTGCCGGTAGCCGAACGGCACAACCAGTGCATCGCGCCATGCACGCATGATGCGCACATCCTCGTCGGTCGCGCCGGCAACGGTGAGGCCGGTCGGCACGATCTCGACCACCTTGATATTGAACGGGCCGGCGCCCTCGAAACCTCTCAGGCGCTCCAGATAGAGGCGGGTCATGGCGTCGATGCCGGTGTCGAGCGGAACGTCGCGCGGCCAGAAGGGCAAGCGGCGGCGATATTCGATGATGCCCTGGAACAGCGTCATGTGCAGGCTGGAAACCGGCGTGAAGGCGAGGCGGTCGGCGTCCGGCATCGCCATCATCCGATCGCGCACAGCAAGCACAACGGCTTCCGATGGTGAGCCGCTGACCAGATGGCTGACGACGGTATTGCCGGGTTCGATCAGGAAATTGCCGGAAGTGTCATAACGCGTGCCGAGATGTGTCGGCGGCATCGGATTGGAGCCGGCAAAGAATCCAGCGAGCGAGGGTCTGACAGTGTCGGGCATGGAGATCTCCTTGGGAGATGGCGTCCTGTCCGAGTCCTGTGTCAGGGATATGAACAGGACCGCCATATGACGATGATGTGAGCGGCTATGTCTCTTCACCTGACACAATTCCAGGAAAACCGGTTCTCCCTTTTCCTGGAATTGTCCTATCCCTCGTACTTCTCCAGGAACGCCTCGGCGGACAGTTCGCGGAAATCGTCGAGCGAGGCTCGCAGCCTGGCATGGTCCCAATCCCACCAGGCAAGCGCCTGGTAGCGTTCGGCGGTGCGGCGGTCGAAGCGCTCGCGGATCGGTTTGGCCGGCACGCCGGCGACGATGGTGTAGGGCGCGACGTCCCTGGAGACGACCGCTCCGGCGCCAACGGCGGCACCGTCGCCGACGGTCACGCCGGGCAGGACGGTCGAGCCGTGGCCGAGCCAGGTGTCGTGGCCGATGTTGACGCGCTTGGCGCGACGCTCAGCGAAGAATTCGCTCTCATGCTCGGCGTCATCCCAATAGTCCGACGCGCGGTAGGTGAAGTGGTGCAGCGTCGGCCGCCAGGTCGGATGGTTGGTGGCGTTGAGGCGCACGCTTGCCGCGATGTTGGCAAACTTGCCGATGGTCGCGCACCAGACGGCGCAGTCCTGCATCATGTAGGAATAGTCGCCGAGTTCGCTTTCCGACACCCGGCTGCGGTCGGCGATCTCGGTCCAGCGGCCGAGCGTCGAGTTGTGCACCTCCGCTGAGGGGTGGACCAGCGGCGTCTCCGACAATTTCCTGGTCATGCGGCGAGTTTTCCCGGGGCGAAGGCGGTGACGTCGATGATGCGGTCGGCCACCGCCTCGCGCACATCGTGGTCGTGGAAGATGCCGAGCAGGGCAACGCCGGCCAGCTTCTTGGCGGCGATGAGTTCGATCACCACGTCGCGGTTGGTGGCGTCGAGCGATGCGGTCGGCTCGTCGAGCAGCAGGATCGGATGCTCGGTGATGAAGCCGCGCGCGATGTTGACGCGCTGCTGCTCGCCGCCGGAGAAGGTTGCAGGCGGCAGCATCCAGAGCTTTTCCGGCAGGTTTAGCTGGGCCAGCAAGGCGCGGGCCTTGGCTCGGGCTGCCTCGCGCTGCTCGCCGCGTTCAACCAGTGGCTCGGCGACAACGTCGAGAGCCGAGACGCGCGGCACGGTGCGCAGGAACTGGCTGACATAGCCGATCGTTTGCCGGCGAACGGAAAGCACGGTGCGCGGGCTGGCATGGGCGAGATCGATCAACCCGTCCTCGTGCGTGACGATGATCTGGCCTTCGTCGACGGCGTAATTGCCGTAGAGCATCTTCAGGATCGAGCTCTTGCCGGCACCGGACGGGCCGCCGAGCACGGTGCATTCGCCCGCCTTGATCGAGAACGAGACGCCTGTGACGACAGGCAGTTTGATGCCGTCGCGCAGATGCATGGTGAAGCTCTTGGCGACGCCGGAGACAACGAGAGGAGTCGGCATCAGAAGGTTCTCCAATTGTCGTCGATCGGTCGGAGGATATGGCTCTTTCCCCCCGTCACCATACGGGGAGAAATGTCCGGCAGGACAATGAGGGGCAGCGCCGAGGTCCGGTTGAGAAGTTGCTTTGGGCAGGGCGAGGCTAACGGGACAGCATAAGCGTCCACAGCGCGCGTTCCCGCCACGTCAGCGTCGCCCCTCATCGCCCTGCCGGGTACTTCTCCCCGTATAGTGACGGGGAGAAGGGGCTGTGTCGGGCGGTTTCGCCAATCTCCAGCGTTGCAAAATGCGCTTGGCAGATGGGGGTGACCTGGTGCCATCTTCACACCTGAAGTATCGAGGAAACGAGCAATTGCGTGTAGGGCGCGCGCGGATCGTCGAGCACACGGTCGGTGAGGCCGCTTTCGACCACGCGGCCGTCCTTCATCACCATCATGCGCTGCGACAGAAGCCGCGCCACGGCAAGGTCGTGGGTGACGACGATCGCGGCAAGACCAAGGTCGGTGACCAGACCGCGCAGGAGATCAAGCAGGCGCGCCTGCACGGAAACATCGAGGCCGCCGGTCGGCTCGTCCATGAACACCAGCCGCGGGCCGGTGACGAGATTGCGGGCGATCTGCAGGCGCTGGCGCATGCCGCCGGAAAAGGCGCGGGGTTCGTCGTCGATGCGGTCTTCCTCGATCTCGACGCGCGACAGCCAGTCCACCGCGGTGGCGCGGATCTTGCCGTAATGGCGGTCTCCGACCGCCATCAGACGCTCGCCGACATTGGCGCCGGCCGAAACCGTCATGCGCAGGCCATCGGCGGGGTTCTGATGGACAAAGCCCCAGTCGGTGCGCATCAGGAAGCGGCGCTCGGCCTCGCTCATGCGGTAGAGTTCGCGGAACTGGCCGTCACGCATGCGGTAGCTGGCGGTGCCGGAGGAAGGCAGCAGCCGCGTCGACAGGCAGTTGAGCAGCGTGGTCTTGCCGGAACCTGACTCGCCGACGACAGCCAGGACCTCGCCCGGCCACAGGTCGAAGGAGACGTTGTCGCAGCCGACACGCGAGCCGTAGAATTTCGACAGCGCCGAGACGCGCAGCAGCGGTTCGTCGGTCATTGTGCCGGCTCCATGTTTGCTGGCGCTAGATGGGTCTCGGGGGCAAGGTGGCCGCGATGGCCCTCTTCGCGCCTCTTCTCGCAGTGGTCGGTGTCGGAGCAGACGAACATGTGGCCTCCATGGTCGTCGAGGATGACCTCGTCGAGATAGACGTTCTCGGCCGCACACAGCGCACAGGGCTGGTCGAAGGTCTGCACCTCGAACGGATGGTCCTCGAAGTCGAGGCTCACCACATCGGTGAAGGGCGGCACCGCGTAGATGCGCTTTTCGCGGCCGGCGCCGAACAGCTGCAAGGCCGGCGAGCGGTGCATTTTGGGATTGTCGAACTTCGGCGTCGGCGAGGGGTCCATGACATAACGGCCCTCGACCTTGACCGGGTAGGCATAGGTGGTGGCGATGCGGCCGTGCTTGGCGATGTCCTCATAGAGCTTCACATGCATGAGGCCATACTCCTCCAGCGCATGCATCTTGCGCGTTTCGGTCTCGCGCGGCTCGAGGAAGCGCAGCGGCTCGGGAATGGGTACCTGGTAGACCAGCACCTGGCCGGCGGTCAGCGGATGCTCGGGGATGCGGTGGCGGGTCTGGATGATGCTGGCGGTGGCGGTATCGGTGGTGACAGTGACATTGGCGACCTTCTTGAAGAAGGCGCGGATCGACACAGCATTGGTGGTGTCGTCGGCGCCCTGGTCGATGACCTTCAGCACGTCGTCGGGGCCGATGATCGAGGCGGTGACCTGGACGCCGCCGGTGCCCCAACCGTAGGGCATCGGCATTTCGCGCGAGGCGAACGGCACCTGGTAGCCAGGAATGGCGATGCCCTTGAGGATCGCGCGGCGGATCATCCGCTTGGTCTGTTCGTCGAGATAGGCGAAGTTGTAGGTGGCGATGTCGGTCGGTTGCGCAGTCATTCCGCTGCCTCCTTCGTTTCTTCCGCCTTCGCTGGATTTTCGCGGGCCTCATACTCGGCGCGCATGCGGCGCACGAGGTCGAGTTCGGCCTGGAAGTCGACATAGTGCGGCAGTTTCAAATGCTCGACAAAGCCGGTCGCCTGGACATTGTCGGAATGCGAAATGACGAACTCCTCGTCCTGCGCGGCGGCGACGACGTCCTCGCCCAACTCGGAGGCGCGTAGCGCCCGGTCGCAGAGCGCCATGGCCATTGCCTTGCGCTCGCTCTGGCCGAAGACGAGACCGTAGCCGCGCGTGAATTGCGGCGGCGCCTTGGCCGAGCCCTTGAACTGGTTGACCATCTGGCATTCGGTGACCCGCACCGTGCCGAGCGGCACCGCGAAGGGCAGTTCGGGAACGTCAAGCTCCAACTCGACCTCGCCTATGCGGATCTCGCCGACAAAGGGATGGTTGCGGGCGTAGCCGCGCTGCGTGGAATAGCCGAGCGCCAGCAGGAAACCCTCGTCGCCGCGTGACAGCGCCTGCAGGCGGATGTCGCGCGCCATCGGGAATTCCAGCGGCTCGCGGGTGATGTCGCCGGGGATGTGATCCTGCGGCATCTTGCCATCGGGCTCGATCAGGCCTTCACGGGCGAGGATGGCCGAGACACGCGGCATGGGCTCGGCTTCGCGGGCGCGCTGCAAGGGCTCGGCGACATCGGCGCCGGTGGCAAGCTCGGGGTCGAGCAGGCGGTGCGTGTAGTCGAAGGTCGGGCCAAGCAGCTGGCCGCCAGGCAGGTCCTTGTAAGTCGCCGAGACGCGCCGTTCGACCAGCATCGCGCTGGTGTCGATCGGTCTGGTGTAACCGAAGCGCGGCAACGTGGTGCGGTAGGCACGCACCAGGAAAATCGCTTCGATCATGTCGCCGCGCGCCTGGACGATGGCGAGTGCGGCGAGTTCACGGTCATAGAGCGAGCCTTCGCTCATCACCCGGTCGACACCCAGCGCCAGCTGCTCGACGATCTGGTCGAGGCGGAGCGCGGGCACCGAGCGGTCACCGCGCCGGCGGTCGGCAAGCAGGCCGTGGGCGTTGGCAATGGCGGCTTCGCCACCTTTTACCGCGACATACATCTTCAAGCCTCCATCGTCTTGATGCGCGTCGTGCGCGGCAGGCAGGCTACGCCTTGCGATGTGGCGAGGACGATGTCGACGCCGCGCGGAAAGCGCTTGTTGTTTTGCTTCCACTGCTCGACGAAATGGCGCGGCATTTGTGCCGGCGCGATCGTGGCGCTGGTTTCGATGCCGGGGCCTTCGAGCAACAGCGGGGTTCCTGAAGTGAGATCGCCGACCTGCAGGATCAGCGTTGTCGATCGATCGGGATAGTCCTGCGTGCCTTGTGAGAAACCGTCGAGCGCCATCATTTCGGCCGGTGTGGCAACAAACGCGAAATGCGCGTCGGCCGGGGTGTTGGCAAGCGGCGCACCGGTGTGGAAACCAAGCCAGGAGCCGATCGCCGCGGAGGCGTGCAGGGCCGGGTCGAGCCAGAGCGGCGTGTCGTTGTCGCAGAGCGCCAGTGCAATGGCGCCTGATGTTGCCGAAAGCGGCGCCGGCGGGCGGGCCAGGCCCGGCAAGGGCTGGACGCTGCCCGGCCGCGCCATGGCGTCCATGACTGCCCGAAACACGGTCTGTGCGTTGAAGACCGGATCGGCGAAACCGCCCTCGATCGATTGTGCCGCGATATCCATCAATCTTCTCCGCGAACCATGGTGAAGAAATCCACTTTCGTCGCCGCCGTCTCGGCACGGCGTTTTTCGTGGGCAACGGTCAGAGCCGAGCGTAAGGGCGCAATGAGCCTGGTCTCGACCTCGGCGCGGCGGGCAGGGTCCTGCCAGAGCGCGTCGGCGATGGCCGCCAGCTTCGCCTTCTGCTTGTCGCGGCCAAGCGCGTAGCAATGACCGACCTGTCCGGACGGCAGCCGGACCGTGGCGCGGGTAACGGTCGCTTCGCCGACATTGAAGGGCGCGCCGCCGCCGCCGATGCGGCCACGCAGCGTGACCAGGCCGGTCTCGGGACCGCGCAGCAGCTCGGCTTGCGAAGGCAGGCCGGCCTCGTTCCAGAGCCGGACGATGTCGTCGCCGCTGGATTGCGCCAGCGTCGCCATGGCGGCTTTGCGCTCGGCCTGGTCGCGGGCTTCCTGTCCTCGCATCGGCAGCTTTCCTCTTCGCCAGATTTGTCTATTGATATAGACAACTATACAAATTATACATATTCCCTAACGCGAGTCCATGACGGGTGCGTGACAGGCGGGGGCAAAACATGATCGGGCAGCAAGCGGCCGACAGCATCGAGCGGCGCAGCGGTGTTTCACTATGGCGCCAGATCGCCGACAGGATCCTGCAAGCGATTGCCATTGGCGATTTCGCCGAAAATGCCGCGCTGCCGCCCGAAGTCGCGCTGGCCGAGCGCTACGGCGTCAACCGTCACACAGTACGCAGCGCCATATCGGCCCTCGTGCAGGAGGGCGTGCTGCGGGCCGAGCAAGGGCGCGGCACGTTCGTCTTGTCGCGCAAGCGGCTGTCCTATCCGATCGGCGCGCGTACGCGTTTCTCGGCGGGCCTGCAGGGACAGACGTCGGAACGACACATCGTGCTGCTCTCTTCATCGATCGAGCCGGCCAGCCAGCGTGTCGCCGAGGGTCTTGGCCTTGCCAGGGGCGCTGACGTGATGCGGCTGGAAACACGCGGCGAGGCCGACGGACGGTCCGTGTCGCGTGCTGCCAGCTGGTTCGATGCCAGACGCTTTGCCGGCATCGACGAGGCGATGGCGCAGACCGGTTCGATCACCGCGTCGCTCGCGCGTTTCGGCATCGACGATTATCTCAGGCAATCGACCGTGCTCTCGGCGCGCCATGCCGACGCCGCGGATCTTGCCGATCTCGATCTGCAGCCGGGCGCCATCGTGCTGGTCACGGTGGCGGTCAACGTCACGCCCGACGGCCAGCCGATCCAGTTTTCGGAGTCACGTTTTCCGGCCGAGCGGGTGGAGCTGAAGCTGTCGGCGCTGTAACGCCCCGGCTATCCGATCTCGATCACGGCCTTGATCAGGCCCGACTTTTCATGGACCCAGCGTGCGAGATCCCCTGGCGTATCGGTCAGCGTGGTCCGGTGGGTGACGAGCTTGGCCAGCGGCACGGCGCCATTGCGGATCGAGGCGGCGACATGATCGAAATCGGCGCGCAGCGCATTGCGGCTGCCGACCAGCGTCATCTCGCGCTTGTGGAACTCGGGATCGGAAAAGACGATGTCGTCCTTGACGACGCTGACCAGCACAAGCGTGCCGCCATGCGCGACATGGGCGAAGGCCGATTGCACCGAGGAGGTGTTGCCGGTGGCGTCGAAGACCACGTCGAAGCCTTCGCCACCAGTCGCGTCGCGCACCAGATCGGCAACCGGCGCTTGTGAGCCGTCAAGGACTGAGAAGCCGAGCTCGCTTGACGCGAAGCCCAGCCTTTCGCTGCTCATGTCGAGCAAGCTGACGTCGAGCCTGGCGATGCGGGCGAAGATGGCGGTGCCGAGGCCGATCGGACCGGCGCCGATGACCAGCGTGCGTGCACCGGGCTCGGAACGCGCGCGGCGCACGGCATGGGCGCCGATGGCCAGGAATTCGACGGCGGCGGCGTCGGCGAGCGACAGGCCGTTGGTGGGATAGAGGTTCTGCGTCGGCACCAGGATCTGTTCGCACATGGCGCCATCGCGATGCACGCCGAGCACTTCGATGCGCACACAGCAATTGGGCTTGCCGTGGCGGCAGGCGATGCATTTGCCGCAGGAGAGATAGGGGTTGATGATCACCGGTTCGCCGACCGCAAGACCGGCTCCTTCGCCGACTTCGACGACGGTGCCAGACACTTCGTGGCCCATGATGCGGGGGTAGGCGAGGAACGGGTGCTTGCCCTCGAAGATGTGATAGTCGGTGCCGCAGATGCCGACATGGCTGACCGCCACCAGTGCCCAGCCGGGAGGCGGCGAGCCGGGAGCGGGACGGTCTTCCAGAATGAGTTCGCCGGGCGAGCGGCAGACGACGGCTTTCATGGTTCGGTCCAATTTGGGTTTACGAAAACTCCGGCCCGTTTTGATACTGGGCCGGAGTTCGATTTTCGGTTCGTTGACTACTTGCCGCCGCGGCGGCGCAGGCCATCGAAATAGACGATGACGATGATCAGCACGCCGGTGATGACACGCTGCCAGAAGGCGTTGACGTTGAGCAGGTTGGCGCCGTTGTTGATGGTCGCCAGGATGAAGGCGCCGAGCAGTGGCCCGTGCACCGAGCCGACCGCGCCGAACAGTGAGGTGCCGCCGATCACCGACGAGGCGATCGCCTGCAGTTCCCACCCTTCGGCCTGGGTCGGGTTGCCGATGCCGATGCGCGAAGCCAAGAGCACGCCGACGAACGCCGCGCACAGACCCGACAGCGTGTAGGCCATGAAGATGGTGCGCTGGACGTTAACGCCGGACAGGCGCGAGGCCTCGGCGTTCGACCCAACCGAGAACAGATACCGGCCCCAGCGGCTGTGATGCAGGAAGACATAGGCGGGTATGCCGACCAGCAGGACCATCCAGAACAGATTAGGGACGCCGAGGAAGGAGTTGCGCGAGAATTCCTGGAAAGCATCATTGTTGATCGAAATCGAATTGCCGTTGGTCATCAAGAGGCCAATGCCGCGCAGCGACGTCAGGGTCGCCAGCGTGATGATGAAAGGCGGCAGGCCCATCTTGACGATGCCAAAACCATGGAAGAGGCCGATGGCGACGCCGACCAGCAAGGTGAGCAGGATGGCGAGGAAGACCGGGACGCCGGCGTTGATCAACATCGCGGCGATGACGGTTGCGAAGCCAACCACCGCGCCCACGGACAGATCGATGCCGCCGGTGATGATGACGAAGGTCTGGCCGACAGCCAAAATGGCGATCATCGAACCCTGGCGCAGCAGATTCGAGATGTTGTTGGCCGACGCGAAGCTCGATGTGGATAACGACAGGATGACCCACAGCAGCACCAGCAGCGCCAGCAGCGTCAGTCCGAACAGGGCGTTGTAATTGCGCTTCGGTTTTTCGGCAGGGATCGCCTCGGTGCTCATGTCTTTCCTCCCAACTTTTCTTGTTTCTCGGCGAGCGCCTGTGTGAGGATGTCCTCGTGATCGGCGGTGTGGAAGCCGTGCGTGGCCACCAGCTTGCCGCGGCGGAACACGTGCAGCGTGTCGGCCAGTTCATAGACTTCCGGCAAATAGGATGAGATCAGGATGATGCCGGCGCCCTTTGACAAGAGCGCGCTGAACAGGCGGTAGATTTCGGCCTTGGTGCCGACATCGACGCCAACCGTCGGCTCGTCGAAGATGAACAGCTTGGCGCCATGGGCCAGCCATTTGCCGATGACGATCTTCTGCTGATTGCCGCCCGAAAGGCTGGAAGCCAACGCATGGCGCGTCGGGGTCTTGATCCTGAGGCCGGCGATTTGGCGGTCGGCCTCGGCCTTCTCTTTCGCGCTCGAGATCAACAGGTTGCGGGAGATGCGCTTGTAGATCGGCAAATTGAGGTTGAGGCCAACCGGCAGGTTGAGACAAAGGCCCTGGTCGCGGCGGCTTTCCGGCGCCAGCGCCATGCCGAGCTTGATCGCGTCATGCTCGGAGTTGATCTGGACATCCTTGCCTTCCCACAGGACCTGGCCGGCCGACTTCTTGTGCCGGCCGTAGAGCGTGGTGACGAATTCGCTGCGTCCGGCGCCGATCAGGCCGTAGAGCCCGACGATCTCGCCGGCACGGACTGTCATCGACACGTTTTCGAAGCCCTTGCCCGAGAGGTTCCTGGCCTCGACGATCGCGGCACCCGGAGTGAAATGATCCTTGTGGTAGATTTGTTCGATCGAGCGGTTGATCATCAGCTTGACGAGTTCGGCGTCATTGGTCTCGCTGATGTTCCTGGTGCCGACCAGCGTGCCGTCGCGCAGCACCGAAACACGATCGGCGAGCTCGAACACTTCCTCCATGCGATGGCTGATATAGATGATCGTCACGCCCTCCGACTTCAGCCGGCGGATCAAGGTGAAGAGCTGGTCGGCCTCCTTGCGGGTCAGGTAGGCGGTCGGCTCGTCGAAGATCAGGAACTTGGTGCCGCGCACGGTGGCGCGGGCGGCCGCGATCAGCTGCTGCTGGCCGATGGTGAGGTCACCGAGCATGACATGCGCCGGTAGGTCGAAGCCGAGGCCGTTGATGATCCTCTGCGCGTCTTTGACCATGGCGCGCTGTTGCAGGAGGCCGAAGCGGGACTCCTCCTCGCCTAAGAACATGTTGGCGGCGACGGTGAGATGGCGGCACAGCACCACCTCCTGGTGGACGGCGTTAATGCCCAGCGCCATCGCCTCGTGCGGGGTGGCCAAAGCCGCCGGCTTGCCCTCCCAGATGACCTCGCCGGAGGTACGCGGCATGACGCCGGTCAGAAGTTTTATGAGGGTCGATTTGCCGGCGCCGTTCTCGCCGACAATGGCGTGGATCTCGCCCGCTTTGAAGGCAAGGTGCACCGGCTTCAGCGCATGGGTGCCGGGGTAGCGCTTTTCGAGGCCGTTGAGTTCGAGGATCGTCCTGCCCGGCTGCAGCGTAGGTGCCGGGTGCAGTTCCTGCGCCGTCGACGTCATAACAATCCTCCCAGATTGGTCTCAATCGTTGGGTACGCAGCGATGCGTCTTGAACACGCATCTTGAAGGCGGAGCCTAAAGCACGCAGGCGAATTTCCAAATCGTCCGATGGATGTTTCCGGGGCGACGCCGCCCCGGAAACGATTGTCGCGACGCTGCTTATTTGAGCTTCGGGTTGAGCAGCGCGTCGATCTTGGGATCCTTCATATTGGCCTTGGTAACGAGGTTCGCGCCGGTGTCGACATTCGCCTCGACCTTCTCGCCCTTCGACGCGGCGAGTGCGGTCTTGATGCCGTCATAGCCCATCCGGTACGGGTCCTGGACGACGAGGCCGGAGATGACGCCATCATTCAAGAACTTGATCAGCTTCTCGTCGCTGTCGAAGCCGATCAGCCCGACCTTGCCGGCAAGGTTGTTCTCGGCGATCGCCTGGCCGACGCCCTGCGCCATGATCAGATTGGAGGCAAAGATGCCCTTGAGGTCGGGATTAGCGGTGATCAGGTCGGTGGCGATGTTGAGGCCGGTGGTGGCCTGACCGTCGGCGTATTTGTCGGCGATAAGCTCGAGGCCCGGATACTTGGCCTTGATCTGTTCGATGAAGCCTTGCTTGCGCTGCTCGAGCGAACCAGCGCCGGGAAGCGCCGTGATCAGCGCGACCTTGCCTTCGACCTTGCCCCCATTGGCGGCACCGATGGCGGCGGCGAGACCGTCAGCGGCGACGCGGCCGCCCTGCACGTTGTCGGTGGTCAGGAAGGAGGTGAAGGCCTTGGAGTCGGCGCCAGAGTCGATGCCGATGACCTTGACCTTGGAGGCCGCCTCGTCGATCGGCTTGCCGAGCGCCTTGAACTCGGTCGGCGAGATGACGACGGCGGCCGGGTTGCTGGCGACGGCGTTTTCGAGGATCGAGATCTGGCCGTTGACGTCGGTTTCAGCCTGGGCGCCGAGCTCCGGCACATTGACGCCGAGATCCTTGCCGGCCTTGCGGGCGCCGGCCAGAACGATCTGCCAGTAGAAAGAGGTCGTATCCTTGACGATGATCGGAATGGTCACGTCGGCCGCCGAGGCGGGCGCGGAATGCATCGCGCCGGCAAGCATCGACGCTGCTGCCAGGGCCACGAAAGCGCGGCGGTTGAGAAGGCTGGTCACGAATTTCATTAGGTTCCTCCCTAAGTCGCCTGGTGAAGGTTTAGCTCCGTTCGGATAGGCGTGGCCCAAACGGAACTTTATCAATAAAAAACAGTTGCACTGTTTTGATAGTGCATCGATCCAGCCGATGCAAGCGGTGTTTCCAGTCAGTCCTCCAAAGGCCTGACAATGCCTCGCCTACCAGCGCGGCTCCTCCCTTGTCGTAGTCAGGCGCTCCCGTTTCCGTTCCGAGAACGTATGGAATATTAATTCCATATGCCAGTCAATATGGAATGTTCGTTCTTTTCTGGATCGCGACATTGTGAAGTCGGCCCCTGACCCTATGGACATCGCGAAGTACGGGGCCTCAAGCCAGTTCCTGCACCACCGTGTAGGGACGATACTTGGCATATTCCGTCTCCGGCACGTCGATATCGAGCAGTTCGAGGTTGCGCGTCAGGTTCGCCAATTTTGCCGTGCCGGTCAGCACGGTGGCGACGGCTGGCTCGTGCAAGGGAAACTGAAACGCGGCCGCCGGCAGCGGATAACCGCCTTCACCGGCGATCTTCTCCATGGCGTCGACACGGTCGAGCACATCGTGGCTGGCGGGCTGGTAGTCGAAATGGGCGCCTTGCACCGGCCCGGTCGCCAATATGCCCGAGTTGAAAACGCCACCGATCACCAGCGACGTCTGTTGCGCACGGCACAGCGGCAGCAGTTCGGCTTCCGCGCTGCGGTCGAGCAAGGAATAACGGCTGGCGAGCAGGATGCAGTCGAGCGGCGCCCGGCGCATCACGTCAAGGCAGATTGGGACTTCGTTGACGCCGAGCCCATAGGCGGAAATCGTACCGGCCCGCTTCAACTCCTCAAGCGCCTTGAGCCCGCCATCCATCAGCTGGCGGAAATGCAGCTTGGTCTTCTCCACACCATGCGTGTAGACGCCGATGTCGTGCACATACAGGATGTCTATCCTGTTTAGCCCGAGGCGCGCATAGCTGAAGTCTACCGACCGCATGATGCCGTCATAGGAATAGTCGTAATCCAGCGCGAAGGGCAGCGGATCGACATAGGAGTGGTCGGGAACCTGGTCTTCCGGCACCGGGCGGAACAGGCGGCCGACCTTGGTCGAAAGCACGTAGGAATCGCGTGGCTTGTAGCGCAGGAAGTCGCCGAAGCGACGCTCCGACAGGCCGAAGCCGTAGAAGGGCGCGGTGTCGAAATAGCGCAAGCCCGCCTCCCAGGCGCCTTGCAGCGTTTCCATCGCCGCCTCGCGCGAACAGGCGCGGTAGAGGCCGCCGATCGCGGCGCCGCCAAAGCTGATCTCTGTGACCTCCAGCGCTGTCTGGCCGATGCGGCGTCTTTCCATGCACAACCTCCCCGTTCCCGGCCGTTGTCCAGCCCGGCAAGTTTATCAGATATTGCTTGAATTTCAGAGTGTCGCGCCGAGATGCCAGGGCACGAACTCGTTGTCGCCATAGCCGAAATCCTCGCTCTTGGTCTTGCGGCCCGAAGCCGTCTCGACGATGAGTTCGAAGATCTCGCGGCCCATGCCGGCGATGGTCTTTTCGCCGGAGGCGATGACGCCGCAATTGACGTCCATGTCCTCTTCCATCTGGTGATACATGGTCGAGTTGGTGGCGACCTTGATCGAGGGTGTCGGCCGGCAGCCGAAGCAGGAGCCGCGGCCGGTGGTAAAGACGATGACATTGGCGCCGCCCGCGACCTGTCCCGTGGCCGAGACCGGGTCGTACCCGGGCGTGTCCATGAACACCAGCCCGTTGCCGGTGACCTTCTCGGCGTAGCCGAACACGCCGTTGAGCGGCGTCTGGCCGCCCTTGGCGACGGCACCGAGCGACTTTTCCAGGATGGTGGTGAGGCCGCCGCGCTTGTTGCCGGGCGAGGGGTTGTTGTCGATCGAGGCGCCATGCTTGGCGACGTGATCTTCCCACCATTTCACATAGCCATCGAGCTTCTTGGCGACCTCGGGCGTCGCCGCACGATAGGCGAGCAGATGCTCGGCGCCATAAATCTCCGTCGTCTCGGAGAGGATGCCGATGCCGCCGACGCCAGCGAGAATGTCGACCGCCGCGCCCAGCGCCGGATTGGCCGTGATGCCAGACATGCCGTCGGAGCCGCCGCATTGCAGGCCGACGACGATCTCGCTGACCGGAATCGGCTCGCGCTTCAACTGGCCGACTTCCTCTGATATCTCGGCCAGCACGCCCATCGCCTTTTCCACCGATTTGCGCGACCCGCCGGCATCCTGGATGTTGAAGTGGCGCTTGCCGGCGGCGGCACCCTTCTGGCCGTAGAGGGTGAGCTGGTTGACCTCGCAGCCGAGGCCGACCATCAGCACGCCGCCGAAATTCGGATGGCGGGCATAGCCGGCCAAGGTCCGGTGCAGCACCATCATGCCGTCGCCGGTACCGCTCATGCCACAACCCTGGCCATGGACGATCGGCACGAAGCCATCGATGCCGGGATATTTCGGCAGCAAGGTCCTGTTGGCCGTGTCGGCGATCGAATGGCAGACGGTGGCCGAACAATTGACGCTGGCGATGATGCCGATGAAGTTGCGCGTGCCGGCGCGGCCATCGGCTCGGCGATAGCCCATGAAAGTGCGGGCGCGGTCAGCTTCGGTTGCGTGCTCGGCTTCGCTCGGCGGCACCACCGGCAGCCGGCCGGCCTCGAAAACCAGATTGTGCGAATGGACGTGCTCGCCCGGCGCGATGTCCTGTGTGGCGCGGCCGATCGCCTGGGCGTATTTGACCACGGCTTCACCCGCGGCGATCGGCTTGATCGCCACCTTGTGGCCAGGCTCGATGACGGCGGCAGCGAGCGCGCCGCCCGGCAGCGTGGTGCCGATCTCGATACGGCCATTGGCAACGGCGACATTGTCGGCGGGAGATAGAAGAATGGTGTTCGAGGCGTTCACGGGCGTTTCCTGGGTGATCCTGGGATGCGCGGATTGACACGCGCCTGTTAAGAGATAATGTCTTTTATCGTGAAAAAACAGTTTTGCGTCAATTGTTTTTTCGCTCGGGTCGGCCCTTGGTGGCGCTGGAAACAATGAGCCTGGCCCAGTGAAAGCGATTCCTGCTTTCAGGGTCCTGGGAAGATCATATTGCGCTTCAAGCCGGCCGCCGCAAGCGCGGGGATGAATGGGTCAGGGATGTCGAAGAGCAACAACGTCTACAAGGATGCCTACAACCGGTGCCTCAGGCTGCTCGACGAGACGCGCAGCCTGCCGTCGGAACCCGACCTGGGCGCGCTGCTCGGCGTCAGCCGCACGACCGTGCGCAGCATCCTGGCGCGTATGGAGGAAACCGGGCTGATCGCCTGGAACAAGCGCGCCAAGACGGTGCTGCGCGACCCGCATCCCGACGATTTCTTCCCCGAGGAAGAGACCGACACACTGGCCGAGATCATCGAGCGGTCGTTCATGCGGAGGCTGCTTGCCGGCGGCGCCGAGGCCGGCATGCAGATCAACGAGCTCGAACTGGCGCGTGAGATCGGTGTCGGCACCACCAGCGTGCGCGAGTTCCTGATCCGCTTCTCCCGTTTCGGCCTGATCGAGAAACGCCGCAACAGCCATTGGGTGCTGAAAGGTTTTACACGCGCCTTCGCGCTGGAACTGACCGAGATCCGCGAGATATTCGAATTGCGCTCGGCCGCCGCGTTCACCGCGCTGCCGCGGGATAGTCCGGTCTGGGGGGATCTCGACCGGCTGGAGGAGGAACACCGCGCTCTGGCGCGCGAGATTGCAACGCGCTTCAATGAGTTTTCGGAGCTGGACGAGCGCTTCCACCGGCTTATCCATCGCGCCTCGCACAACCGCTTCATCGTTGATTTCTACGACGTCATCGCCATGATCTTCCATTACCATTACCAGTGGAACAAGGCACAGGAACGCGAGCGCAACGAAGTCGCGATCGGCGAGCATCTATCCTATATCGAGGCACTCAAGTCGCGCGACCTCGGCAAGGTCGATGCAGCCTGCCGCAAGCATCTGAAGTCGGCACGCCAGACATTGCTGACCTCGATCCCGGAAAGCCGGCCATCCCAAAAGAGCTGATCCTGCCGCGTTGCCGCAGCATCGAATTGGCGATTTTCGACCTGTCTCGGCCGTGCTAGGTATCGTCATCGATTGTTTGAAGAGGCAGATGGCTTGATCGGCCCGGGGAGACGGTGGAGCATTCCGGTCGTGCTTGTCGCGGCCTATTTGCTGTTGCTCCAGTCGACACTTGGTGCGTTCGCCCTCAGCACCGCGCCGAGTGCCGCGCAGCTCGATGCCTTCGGCAACGTCATCTGTACCCACGACGGCGCCTCCCAGCTTCCCGGCGGCGACCAGCATCCGTCCCACCTGCCGGCCTGCTGCACACTTGGCTGCGGCATGTTTTCGCCGGCCTATGCGCCGCCGCCCGATGCCGGGCTTGCACTTGCGTCCCTTTCCTTCGAGGCCGTCGCCTTCGTCTTCCCGGCGACCACGCATCTCGACTTCGCCCGCGAACGCTCCCCGTCGAACCCGCGCGCGCCGCCGCTGGCGGGTTAAGCCTGCTTGCTTGCGGAACCTTTCGCGAGCGTACTCATCCAAGATCAAAACCATTCGCGACCGGCGACGGCGCGATCATCACGTCATGGAGCAACCATGTCCCATTCTTTCCGTATGTCGGCGGGCATCGCGTTCGGCCGCACCCTGTCTCGCTTCAAAGCCGATCTTGGCATCATCACATTGGCCTTTTCCCTGTTGTTCGTTGGCGCCCAGGCCGTACCGGCGCATGAATTCAAGGTCGGCGATCTCGAAATCGTACACCCCTGGTCGCGCGCCACGCCGGCTGGCGCCAAGGTGGCCGGCGGCTATTTCACCATCGTCAACAAGGGCAGTACACCGGACCGGCTGCTGTCGATCTCCTCCGACGTCTCCGAAAAGGCCGAACTGCATCAAATGGGGGTCACGGACGGCGTCATGACCATGCGGCCAGTGGACGGTGGCTTGGAAATCCCGGCAGGCGGCAAGGTCGCGCTCGCGCCTGGAGGCTATCACCTAATGTTCATCGGCCTGAAGCGGCAACCCAAGCAGGGCGAAAAGTTCGCCGCCACGCTGACCTTCGAGAAGGCCGGTACGGTCAGCGTCGAGTTCGCCGTCGAGGGCATGGGCGAAATGGGTGGCATGGACGACCACGCCAATTGATCGTGCCGATCCACCTATTTTGACATCAGAGGGACCCTCATGATCAGATATCTTTTGGCGGCCGGCGCGTTTCTCGTGCTGGGGACAAATGCCGCCTTCGCGCACATCACGCTCGAGACCCAGGAGGCGGCGGTCGGCTCGACCTACAAGGCAGTGCTGCGCGTGCCGCATGGTTGCGACGGCAAGGCGACGACCGCCGTACGCGTGCAGATCCCGGAAGGGGTGATTGCGGTCAAGCCGATGCCCAAGCCTGGCTGGACACTGCAGACCAAGAAGGGCAAGTACGAGAAGTCGTACCTGCTCTTCGGCGAGGCGGTGGCCGACGGGGTGAAGGAAGTCGACTGGAGCGGCGGCAATCTGCCGGATGAATTTTACGACGAGTTCGCCTTCCGGGCGACGCTGACGGCGGATTTGCCCGCCGGCCAGAAACTCTACTTCCCGGTGGTGCAGGAATGCGGCGATGCCGCCGCCCGCTGGATCGAGATTCCGGCGGCCGGACAGGATGAGGACGCGCTTGAGAACCCGGCGCCCGGCATCAAGCTCACGCCGAAGAAATGATTTTCTGGCGGCGCGCCCTGTCGGCAAGGTGCGCCGTCAATTCCATGGCGACAGCATGAACGCGAGATCCCCACTTCAAAGGCCCGCAACGACCAGCAAGCGATTCGGCTGGCCCGGTCTTTTCGCGATGGTCATCGCGTTCATCGTCATGGCCTCGACAAGCCAGGCCTTTGCCCATGCGGCGCTGATCAAGACCGACCCGGCCGACGGCGCCGTGCTGGCACAGGCGCCGGCGCGGTTCTCGCTGACCTTCAGCGAGCCGGTTGCGCCGCTGGTGCTGACACTGGTGAGGCCCGACGGCACGCCAGTTGCGCTGACATCC
Source organism: Mesorhizobium sp. M8A.F.Ca.ET.208.01.1.1 (assembly GCF_004791315.1). NCBI lineage: Bacteria > Pseudomonadati > Pseudomonadota > Alphaproteobacteria > Hyphomicrobiales > Phyllobacteriaceae > Mesorhizobium > Mesorhizobium sp. M8A.F.Ca.ET.208.01.1.1. The sequence continues at coordinate 564,739 of NZ_SRUT01000002.1, read as the reverse complement.
TTCCGCCTCAGCGACCAGACGGTCGAGATCGACAATGCGCAGGCGCTCAAATCGGGCACGCATGTGCTGAGCTGGCGTGTCATTTCCGCCGACGGCCATCCGGTCGGCGGCTCGCTCTTGTTTTCCATCGGCGCGCCAAGCGAGCCGCCGGCCGTCTCCGAAGCGATCGACTGGCCGCTGCGGTCGGCGATCTGGATCGGCAAGGTCCTTCTCTATGCAGGGCTTTTCCTCGGCATTGGCGGCGCTTTCGCCCTTGCCTGGCTGGCTGGCGATGGCCGCGCCGGTCAGCGCTTTGTTGCCGGGACGATTCTGTGCGGACTGGTGGCGGCGCCGCTATCGCTGGGCTTGCAAGGCCTCGATGCGCTTGGAGCGCCGCTCTCCCATCTGGCGCAGCCGGTTGTCTGGCGCACCGGTCTCGGCACCAGCTTCGGCTGGACGGTGCTGATCGCTCTGATCGCGCTGGGTCTCGGCCTGCTTTCGCTGGCCGGACCGCGCGCGGCTGCCAGGCCGCTTGCCCTTGCCGGGCTGGCGGGTGTGGGCGCGGCACTTGCCGCAAGCGGCCACGCCAGTGCCGCTGAGCCGCAATGGCTGACACGGCCGCTGGTCTTCGTGCATGGCGCCGGTATCGCTTTTTGGGCCGGCGCTCTGGTGCCGCTCGGTCTCGCGCTGAAGCGTCAAGCGGCCGGTGCCGTCGAATTCCTGCGCCGCTTCTCATGGGCCATCCTGCCTGTGGTCGCCTTGCTTGCCGCGGCGGGCGTCGTGTTGGCCGTGATCCAGGTGCGGACGCCCTTGGCGCTGATCGACACCGCCTATGGCCGGCTGCTGCTGGTCAAGCTCGCGCTGTTGGTCTTCCTGTTCACGCTTGCCGCCGTCAATCGCTGGAAGCTCACCGCTTCGGCCGAGGCGGGCGCGACCGAGGTGCAACGCAGGCTCACCCGCTCGGTCGGCGTCGAAGTGCTGATCGTGCTGGCGATCTTCGGTGTCGCCGCGGGCTGGCGCTTTACACCGCCGCCGCGGGCGCTGGCGATCGCGGCGGCGCAACCGGTTTCGGTCCACATCCACGCGCTGCAGGCGATGGCCGATCTCAGCATCGCGCCTGGCCACGCCGGCCGGGTTTCCGCCTCGATGATCATCATGACCGGAGATTTCGGACCGCTCGATGCCAAGGAAGTGACGCTGGTGCTGTCGAAGCCCGACTCCGGCATCGAGCCGCTGAAGCGCGCGGCAACCAAGCCCGGCGACGGCAGCTGGCGTGTCGACAATCTCGTCATTCCAGTGCCCGGCCGCTGGACGGCGCGCATCGACATCCTGGTCTCGGACTTCGACGTGGTGAAGATCGAGGCGCCGATCGACATCAGGCCGTAACTCACGGATGTGATACCATTGTCGAACGGGAAACGTCTGCGTGCGGCTATAACACAATTCGGCGAGGCGGTTGACGCGGCCCGAAACGCTCGTCAATCATCGCCCGCAAAACACGGCCTCAACAAAGCGATCCGAAAGCAGGGAAGAAACGATGGAAAAAGCCGAAATCGGCCTGATCGGCCTTGGCACGATGGGTTCCAACCTGGCGCTGAACATCGCCGAACACGGGCACCGCATCGCCGTCTTCAACCGCACCAAGGCACGCACCGACGCCTTCGTGGAGAATGCCGGTGCGCTCAGGAACATGGTCGTCCCCTGTTACAGCCTGGAAGAGCTTGCCGCGGCGATCCGGCCACCGCGCCCGATCATCATCATGGTGCTGGCCGGCAAGCCGGTGGACGAGCAGATCGAGGCGCTGCGCGGCGTGCTGTCGGCCAACGACATCGTCATCGACGCCGGCAATGCCAACTTCCGCGACACGATGCGGCGCTTCTCGGAACTGTCCGGCTCGGGTTTGACCTTTATCGGCATGGGTGTCTCGGGCGGCGAGGAGGGCGCGCGCCATGGACCGTCGATCATGGTCGGCGGCACCGAGGACTCGTGGAAGCGCGTCGAGAAGGTACTGACCGCCATCTCCGCCAAGTTCAAGGACGAGCCCTGTGCCGCCTGGCTCGGCACCGACGGCGCCGGGCATTTCGTCAAGACCATCCACAACGGCATCGAATATGCCGACATGCAGATGATTGCCGAGATCTACGGCATCCTGCGCGATGGCCTGGGCATGGGGCCGAAGGATATCGGCACGGTATTTTCCAACTGGAACAAGGGCCGGCTCAATTCCTACCTGATCGAGATCACCGCCAAGGTGCTCGCCGCCGACGATCCGAAGACCGGCAAGCCGGTGGTCGACATCATCCTCGATCGCGCCGGCCAGAAGGGCACCGGCAAGTGGTCCGTCATCGAGGCGCAGCAGCTCGGCATTCCGGCGACCGCGATCGAGGCGGCGGTGGCGGCGCGCGTGCTGTCGTCGATCAAGGACGAAAGGCAGGCAGCCGAAAAGGCCTATGGCAATATCGGCGTGACGAAAATTTCGGGCGACAAGGACACGCTGCTGAAAGACCTCGAACTGGCGCTATTCGCCGGCAAGATTGCTGCTTACGCGCAGGGCTTTGCCGTGATGGCCGGCGCCTCGAAGGAGTTCAACTGGAACCTGCCGATGCCGACCATCGCCAAGATCTGGCGCGCCGGCTGCATCATCCGCTCGCAAATGCTCGACACAATGGCCGAGGCCTTCAGCAGTGGCGGCGCTTCGACCAACCTGCTGATGGCGCCGGCTTTCATCAGCTTGATGCAGGAGGCGCATCCGTCGCTGCGGCGCATCGTGGCGAGGGCTTCCGAAGCCGGGACGCCGGTGCCGGCGCTGTCTTCAGCGCTTGCCTATTTCGACAGCTATCGCCAGGGCCGCGGCACCTCGAACCTGATCCAGGCGCAGCGCGACTTCTTCGGTGCGCATGGTTTCGAGCGCATCGGCGAGCAGGGTGCGTTCCACGGCCCTTGGGGCAGCGGCGCGGCGCGTTAGTCGCCTGAGCGCCGATAGGCCACAACGCCCTTCGGCTCGCTCAGGCTCTGCAGCGAGCCGGGCGCGGTGCCGCCGATCCAGCCGAGCACCGAGCGCGCAAGCTCGGAGCCGGCCAGCCGGAAATCTTCGTTGACGACCAGCAATTCATGCCGGAACAGATGCAGCAGATCCGACGACTGCTTCGACACCACGTCGACGTCGCGGCCGAGCTTGAAGCCGGCATCCTCTATACCGGCGACGATGGCGAGCGTCGCGGCGGCGGCGCTGCTGATAATGCCGTCCGGTCTGATATCGCGCCGCATCAGCTGCGCGGTCCTCATCCTGATCTGTTCGATCGAATGGTCGATCGAGATGGTGTTGAACGGCACCTCGCTGGCGCCGACTTCGCTCAGCGCGTCGGCAAAGCCGTCGACCGTATGGCGGTAGTAGCTCAAACCGGCCGGCGGCGTCACCAAAGCGAGCCGGCGGCGGCCCATGCCGGCGAGATGGCGCACGGCCTCAGCCGCGAAGGCGTAGTTGTCGAAATCATGGTAGGGATGAACCAGCCCCATATCGGTGCGGCCATGCGTGGCGAAGGGTATGCCGCGCTCCAGCATGTAGCGGGCGCGGGGATCGTTCGGCTGCGTGCGCGAGATGATGACGCCGTCGGCCGAACCGGTCTCCACGAGATAGCGCACCGGATCCAGCGGATCCTGCGAGCGCGAATAGGGTGTGACGATCAGGTGATAGGGCGTATCGGCGATGACTTCGGTGACGCCATAGATGATGTCGGAGACGAAGCTCATGATCTCCTGCTCGGTGTTGAGCACGAGGCTGATGACATTGGTCTTGCCGGTCCTGAGGCGCACGCCGGCGCGGTTGGGCCGGTAGCCGATCTGCTTGGCGACGAGCTGGACGCGACGCCTGGTCTCGGCGCCGATCTCCGGGGCATCCTTCAGGGCGCGCGATACGGTGGTGACGCCGAGCCCGGTCATGAAGGCAAGCGTCTTCAGCGTCGGCCGTTCTTGCGCCGACGCCTCTTCGGTTTTTTTCGTCCGCTGTTTGTCCATTCTTCCCGCCCGTCAGGCGCATAGCAGCCGCAGGCCGGGTCGGCAATCGCCGCAATCCGCAATCCGGCGTGATTTCAGGCCTTGCGTGGCTGCAATATACTGAAACGTTACAGATTGCCAATCTCGGCTTGTCGTCCGCCAGTATGGCTGCGGATATCTGGCGGGCAAATTCTCTTGGGAATCCAAGGCGAAATGCCGTCTTCGCGGCGACTTTGCCGAGTTTTACAGGAAAATTGACCGTTTGGCACTGCAATCCCGGCGTGTTGCGATGCACCACACGCGGCGGGCTCCAAGAATTTATTCGCGCTTCGAAAAAATGTAAGGTCACCCGCACGGCCGGGGTTGCACCATCGGCGCAATTGCCGTATCGAAAATCTGTAACGTTTCAGATTTCTGGGAGGAAGCCGAAATGCGATACAAATTCCTGACCGCTGCCTTTGCCGCGACAGTTGCGCTCAACGTTGCCGGGCCGGCGGCCGCGACCGATCTGGAAGTCACCCATTGGTGGACCTCCGGTGGCGAGGCGGCGGCGGTCGCCGAACTCGCCAAGGCATTCGACGCCACAGGCAATCACTGGGTCGACGGTGCCATCGCCGGGTCCGGCGGTACGGCGCGGCCGATCATGATCAGCCGCATCACGGGCGGCGATCCGATGGGAGCCACCCAATTCAATCATGGCCGGCAGGCGGAAGAACTGGTGCAGGCCGGCCTGATGCGCGACCTCACCGATGTCGCCACCAAGGGCAAATGGACGGAAGTGGTGCGGCCCAAGAGCCTGCTCGACAGTTGCACGATCGGCGGCAAGATCTATTGCGTGCCGGTCAACATCCATTCCTGGCAATGGCTGTGGCTGTCGAACGCGGCCTTCGAGAAGGCCGGCGTGCCGGTGCCGAAGAACTGGAATGAATATGTGGCCGCGGCCCCGGCGCTGGAGAAGGCAGGCATCGTGCCGCTCGCGGTCGGTGGGCAGGCCTGGCAGGCATCGGGCGCCTTCGACGTGCTGCTTGCCGCGGTCGGCGGAACCGACACCTTCCTCAAGGTCTACAAGGACAAGGACGCCAAGTTCGCAGCCGGTCCCGAAGTCGCCAAGGTCTTCAAGGCGGCCGACGATGCGCGCAAGATGGCCAAGAACACCAATGTGCAGGACTGGAACCAGGCCACCAACATGGTCATCACCGGCAAGGCCGGCGGCCAGATCATGGGCGACTGGGCACAAGGCGAGTTCCAGGTCGCCGGCAAGACCGCCGGCAAGGACTATACCTGTCTTCCCGGCCTTGGCCTGAACGAGGTCATCGCCACGGGCGGCGACGCCTTCTATTTCCCGCTGCTCAAGGATGCCGACAAGGCCAAGGCGCAGGAAGTACTGGCCGAAACCCTGCTCGATCCCAAGACCCAGGTCGCCTTCAACCTCAAGAAGGGCTCGCTGCCGGTGCGCGGCGACGTCGACCTCGACGCGGCCAATGACTGCATGAAGAAGGGCCTCGCCATCCTGGCCAAGGGCGCGGTCATCCCGTGGACGGACCAGCTGCTCTCGCAGGACAGCCAGAAGCAGAAGGAGGACCTGTTCTCGGAGTTCTTCGCCAAGCCCGACATGACCCTCGAAGAGGCGCAGAAGCGCTTCGCCGACATCATCGCTTCCGCCGATTGATCTCAGGCGCCCCCCGCCAGCTCCCGGCCCCTGTCCATCGAGGGTCGGGAGCGTGAGGCTCTCATTGTCCCAGCGAGGCTGCCGAGATGAGCAACAGCGAACGCCCCAACCGGCTTTTCCGCAATCTCAACGCGAAAATCGCCTCGATCCCGATGGTGCTCACCGCCGTGGTGGTGTTCGTCGGCGGCACGGCATGGACGGTGCTTTATTCCTTCACCAATTCGAAGCTCCTGCCGCGGTTGAATTTCGTCGGGCTCGACCAGTATTACCGGCTTTGGGCGACGCCGCGCTGGCTGATCTCGATCGAGAATCTCTTGATCTACGGCGTGATCTCACTGGTGTTCTCGCTGGTGATCGGGTTTCTGCTGGCAGCCCTGCTCGACCAGAAGATCCGTTTCGAGGACACGTTCCGCACCATCTTCCTCTACCCCTTCGCACTGTCTTTCATCGTCACCGGCCTTGTCTGGCAGTGGCTGCTCAATCCGGATTTCGGCGTCCAGGGAGTGGTGCGAAGCCTGGGCTGGACCAGCTTCGACTTCAATCCGCTCTACAATTCCAGCATCGTCATCTACGGCATATCGATCGCCGCGCTTTGGCAAGGCACGGGACTGATCATGTGCCTGATGCTGGCGGGCCTGCGCGGCATCGACGAGGATATCTGGAAGGCCGCACGGGTGGACGGGATACCCATGTGGAAGACCTATCTCTTCATCATCATCCCGATGATGCGGCCGGTTTTCATCACCACGCTGGTGATCATCGCGTCCGGCATCGTCAAGGTCTACGACCTCGTCGTTGCGCAGACCAGCGGCGGTCCCGGCATCGCCTCCGAAGTGCCGGCAAAATATGTCTACGACTACATGTTCTTCGCCCAGAATCTCGGTCAGGGCTTTGCCGCCTCGACCATGATGCTGCTGTCGGTGATGATCGTCATCGTGCCGTGGGCCCATCTCGAATTCGGAGGCCGCAAGCGTGTCTGACCATGCCGTCTCCTTGTCCGCCACGTCGTCAAACCCGCAAGCCGGCGTCTCCGGACCGAGCGGACCGAAGCCGCGACACGTGTTCTCGCGCCGCAACATTTTCCTCTACGGTACGCTCATCGTCGTGGCGCTCTACTACCTCCTGCCGCTCTATGTGATGGTCGTCACCTCGCTCAAGGGCATGCCGGAAATCCGCCTCGGCAACATCTTCTCGCCGCCGCTCGAGATCACCTTCGAGCCCTGGGTCAAGGCGTGGTCGCAGGCCTGCACCGGCCTCAATTGCGACGGGCTTTCGCGCGGTTTCTGGAACTCGGTGCGCATCACCGTTCCCTCGGTGATCCTGTCGATCGCCATCGCCTCGGTGAACGGCTACGCGCTGGCCAACTGGCGCTTCAAGGGCGCCGACACATTCTTCGTCATCCTGATCGTCGGCGCCTTCATTCCCTATCAGGTGATGATCTATCCGATCGTCATCATCCTGCGCGAGATCGGCCTCTATGGCAGCCTTACAGGCCTGGTGATCGTGCATTCCATTTTCGGCATGCCGATCCTGACGCTTCTGTTCCGCAATTATTTCACCTCGATGCCGGAGGAGCTGTTCCGGGCGGCGCGCGTCGACGGCGCCGGCTTCTGGGGCATCTACCTGCGCATCATGCTGCCGATGTCGCTGCCGATCTTCGTCGTCGCCATCATCCTGCAGGTGACCGGCATCTGGAACGACTTCCTGTTCGGCGTCGTCTACACCCGTCCCGACACCTATCCGATGACGGTGCAGCTCAACAACATCGTCAACTCGGTGCAGGGCGTGAAGGAATACAACGTCAACATGGCCGCCACCATCCTGACCGGCCTGGTGCCGCTGGTCGTCTATTTCATTTCCGGCAAATTGTTCGTGCGCGGCATTGCCGCCGGCGCGGTGAAAGGGTGATGGCGATGGCGGCGAACGGCACCAGCGTTTCGATCCAGGACTTGTCGCTGAACTTCGGCGCGGTCTCGGTGCTGCAGACGCTCAACCTCGATGTCGCCGAAGGCGAGTTCATCGTGCTGCTCGGACCTTCCGGCTGCGGCAAGTCGACCTTGCTCAACTGCATTGCCGGCCTGCTCGACATTTCGGAAGGCCGCATCTTCATCAAGGGCAAGAACGTCACCTGGGAAGAGCCCAAGGACCGCGGCATCGGCATGGTTTTCCAGTCCTATGCGCTCTATCCGCAGATGACGGTGGAGAAGAACCTGTCCTTCGGGCTGCGTGTCGCCGGCATCGCCAAGGACGAAATCGCCAAGCGCATCGCGCGTGCCGCCGAGATCCTGCAGATCGAGCCGCTTTTGCAGCGCAAGCCGGCGGCACTCTCGGGCGGCCAGCGCCAGCGCGTGGCGATCGGGCGGGCGCTGGTGCGCGATGTCGATGTCTTCCTGTTCGACGAACCGCTGTCCAATCTCGATGCCAAGCTGCGTTCGGAGTTGCGCGTCGAGATCAAGCTTCTGCACCGCAAGCTGCAGAACACGATGATCTACGTCACCCACGACCAGATCGAGGCGATGACGCTGGCCGATCGCATCGCGGTGATGAAGGGCGGTGTCATCCAGCAGCTCGACGCGCCGCAGACCATCTACAACCGTCCGGTCAACCGGTTCGTTGCAGGGTTCCTCGGCTCGCCGGCGATGAATTTCGTCGAGGGGCAGCTGGAGGCTGGCACGACGGCGGTGTTCAAGACCGGGGATTTGACCATACCGCTCGATCGCTACGGCTTCGACGGCGCCGGCACCAAGAGCGGGCCTTGCGTGTTCGGGATCCGGCCGGAGCACGTTGCCTTTGGCGAGGCCGCGAACTCCATGCCCTTTGCCACCGATGCCGCCGTGGAAATCGTCGAGCCGATGGGCTCCGATACGCTGGTGTGGACGAAACTCGGCGTGCGCAATTTCTCCTTCCGGGTCGAGGCGGAAAAGACGCTGCGCAACGGCGATCCGATCCGGATCGGCTTTGATCCCGCTCGCGCCTCGCTGTTCGATACCCCCTCCGGCAACCGCATGTAGCTCCCAAGAAGACCATCCTCCCAAAGACAATCCCCAAGCAGAACGGACAGAGACGATGAACTGGTCATTCCAACTTTATAGCGCCCGCAATTTCTTGCCTTGGACCGATGTGCTCGAAATGCTCGGCAAGCTCGGTTACGCCGAGGTCGAAGGCTTCGGCGGCGTCTATGACGATCCCAAGGCCTTCCGCGCCGAACTCGACAAGAACGGCCTTGCCATGCCGACCGGGCATTTTTCCATCGATGCGCTGGAGAAGGATTTCGACGGCGTGCGCCGGATCGCCGAAACGCTCGGCGTCAAGCTCTTGATCTGCCCCTATCTGATGGCGGAGGACAGGCCATCCGATACCGCCGGCTGGCGCGGCTTCGGCGAGCGCCTGGCCAAGGTCGGCGAGGTGGCCTCGAAGGCCGGCTATGGTTTTGCCTGGCACAACCATGATTTCGAGTTCAAGGCGCTCGCCGACGGCTCGCTGCCGCAGGATCATATCCTGTCCTCCGCCCCCGACATTGGCTGGGAAATGGACGTTGCCTGGGTGGTGCGCGGCGGCGCCGACCCGCTGCCCTGGATCGAAAAGCACGGCAAGCGCATCGTCGCCGTGCATGTCAAGGACATGGCGAAGCCGGGTGAGGGGCTGGATGAGGATGGCTGGTCGGATGTCGGCCACGGCACGATCGACTGGGCGGACCTGATCAAGGTGTTGCGGGCCAAGAGCGCGGCGAAATACTTTGTCATGGAACAGGACAATCCCAACGACATCGAGCGCTTCGCCCGCCGCTCGATCGCAACCGTCAAGAGCTACTAGGAACAACCACCATGGCAAAGAAACTGGGTATTGGCGTCATCGGCTGCGGCAACATCTCGAAGGCGTATTTCTCGCTGGCGCCGCTGTTTCGCGGCATCGAGATGCGCGCCTGCGCCGACATCAACATGGACGCGGCCAGGGCACGGGCGAAGGAATTCAAGCTCCGTGCCGAAACCGTCGAGGATCTGCTCAAGGCCGACGATATCGACATCATCGTCAACCTGACCATTCCGGCCGTGCACTACGAGGTGTCGAAGCAGGTGCTCGATGCCGGCAAGCACGTCTATTCGGAAAAGCCGTTCGTGCTGTCGCTCAAGGAGGGCCAGGACCTCAAGACGCGGGCCGAGAAGAAGGGGCTGCGCATCGGCTCGGCGCCGGACACGTTTCTCGGCGGCGCGCACCAGTTGGTGCGTGAGCTGATCGACGAGGGAAAGCTCGGCAGGATCACCAGCGGCACCTGCCATGTCATGGGCCATGGCATGGAACACTGGCACCCCAATCCGGACTTCTTCTTCCAGCCGGGTGCCGGGCCGGTGCTCGACATCGGACCGTACTACATCACCAATCTCATCCAGCTGATCGGGCCGGTGAAGCAGGTGGCGGCTTTCGCGACGACCCCCGCCAAGGAGCGGACCATCAGTTCCAAGCCGCGAGCGGGTGAAAAGATCCCTGTCAACACGCCGACCACCATTCACGGCCTGCTCGAATTCGAGAACGGCGCCGTGGTGACACTGAACACAAGCTGGGACGTCTGGGCTCACGGCCACGCACCGATGGAGCTTTATGGCGAGGCCGGAACGGTGTTCGTGCCGGATCCGAACTTCTTCGGCGGCGACGTGCGCTTCACCGAAGAGGGCAAACCGGTCAAGAAGCAGCCGAAATGGAAGCATCCGCTGGGCATCCCCAATGAGATGCACGGCCAAGGCATGATGGCCAATTACCGCACGGCGGGCTTGGCCGACATGGCGCTGGCGATCGCCGAAGGGCGGCCGCACCGCTGCTCGATGGAACTCGCGCTGCATGCCGTCGATGTCATGACCGGCCTCCTGCGCTCCGGCGAAACCGGCAAGTTCGTCGCCATGCAGACCACATGCGAGCGTCCGGCCGCGCTTGGCGTCAAGCAAGCCAAGGATCTCCTGGCCAAGAAGAAGTAGTCGCGGAGATTATCGATAATTTTGCTTGCCCCCTCTCCCCGTTCCTCCGGGGAGGGGGTAAAGGATGGCGTACGGGCACGTTCATCGCCTCTGCGATGACGGTGCCCTGTCCGTTCAGATTCGAGGATTTCCCATGCCCTATATCGCCGCTGAAAACCGCTACGAAAACATGATCTACAACCGCTGCGGGCGGTCCGGCCTCAAGCTGCCGGCGATCTCGCTCGGGCTGTGGCACAATTTCGGCGACGACACGCCGCATCGGACCAAGCAGGCCATCGTCCGCAAGGCTTTCGACCTCGGCATCACCCATTTCGACCTCGCCAACAATTATGGTCCGCCGCCCGGCTCGGCGGAGACCGCTTTCGGCGAGATACTGCGCACCGATTTTTCCGCCTATCGCGACGAGCTGATCATCTCGACCAAGGCCGGCTACGAGATGTGGGCCGGTCCCTACGGCGAATGGGGCGGGCGCAAATACGTACTGGCCAGCCTCGACCAGAGCCTGAAGCGGATGGGGCTCGACTATGTCGACATCTTTTATTCGCACCGTTTCGATCCCGACACGCCGCTCGAAGAAACCATGGGCGCGCTCGACCATGCGGTGCGTTCGGGCAAGGCGCTCTATGCCGGCATCTCGTCCTACAATTCGCAGCGCACCCGCGAGGCCGCCGACATATTGAGGCAATTGGGCACGCCCTGTGTCATCCACCAGCCGAGCTATTCGATGTTGAACCGCTGGGTCGAGGAAGACGGGCTGCTCGACACGCTCGAAGGGCTCGGCGTCGGCTCCATCGTGTTTTCGCCGCTGGCGCAAGGCATGCTGACCGATAAATATCTCGGCGGCATTCCCGATGGCAGCCGGGCCTCCCAGGGCAAGTCGCTGAAGACGGCTTTCATCAACGACCGCACCATTGCGAACATCAAGTCGCTCAACGCGATCGCCGGCAAACGCGGCCAGACGCTGGCGCAGATGGCGCTGGCATGGGTGTTGCGCAAGGGCAAGGTGACGTCGGCGCTGATAGGCGCCAGCCGGCCCGAGCAGGTCGAGGATTGCGTCGGCGCGCTCAAGGTGCTCGATTTCAGCGACGCCGAATTGGCCGAGATCGATACTTACGCGCGCGAGTCCGACATCAATCTGTGGGCGGCCTCCGCCGAGCGCAAAGGTCCGCCAAGGAAATAGGCTCGCTCGGTAAGCCGGCAAACAAAAACGGCGGGATGTTCCCGCCGTTTCCCGTGGCAATCCGAAGCGGTCGCTTCAGGGCGACTTTGGCTTCTGGGCGGTACCGAGCCCAGCCTTGGGCTTTTCGGGCGCCGGGGCGGATGTCTTCATCTTGGCCTCGATCCAGCCGGTGTAGTTGGCCAGCCGCGTGTAGATGCCATAGGCGTCCTTGTGGCCGCAGGCAGCGCTGCCATCGGCCGGGCCTTCGCCCCAACTGACGACGCCGACCTGGATCGGGCCGCCGGCGCCGGTCATGAACAGCGGTCCGCCGCTGTCGCCATTGCAGGCGTCACGCACGCCGCTCGTGGTGCCGGCACAGATCATGTTGCTGGTCAGCGGATCGGTCATGTCGGCGGCAATCGCATTGGCCGCGGCATCGATGCCCTTTTCCGAATAGCGCATGCGGTGCGACAGGTCTCCGAGAGCCGCTTTCAGGTCATGCGCATAGATGGCCTTGATGCCGCTGTTGCAGGCGCTGTTTGGCTGCAGATCGAGATCGGCGACCATCAGCGTGGTCGGGAAGGTGCCGTCCTGCATCTTGCCCCAGCCGGTGACGGTGGTCTTGCCGGTGTCTGGTGTCGCGTCATGGGTAAGCTTGATGGTCGGCGCATCGGCCGGGTCGGCGAGCCGAAGCAGGCCGAGATCGTTGTCGAGCGTCTGTTCGCTGTAGCCTTCGTTGACGATGACTTCGACAACCTTGTGCCGCTTGCCTTCGCTGAGATCCGTGGCACCGGTCAGCACGGTGACGGAATCGGGCGAGATCGGGCGACCCTTGTCGTTGAGGCAGTGCGCAGCCGTCAGCACCCATTGCGGCGCGATCAGGCTGCCGCCGCAAAACTGCGCGTTGGCCTGAGAGGCCGGATTCTCGTCCAGCCTGGCGGTGGTGAGGAGTGCCACCTGGAAAGGATAGGCGCCCTTTTCAGCCTGATTGCCGCCATAGACGCGATCGGTGCCGTCGGGGTTCTCCGCCGCTGCCTTGGCCCTGGCATCGGTCACCCGCTGCATCGGCGAAACGGCCGCTTCCGGCCGGACGGCGGCCTCGTCCGCCTGGCCGGCGTTGATGAATGCAACGGCAGCGGCGATGCCAAGCAGCGATGCGGCAACGACCTGCCCGAACCGATTTGTGATGTGCACCCGAACCCCCTCCTGAGACAATTCTCCCGCGCGGATCGACGCCGGGCATTGTGCAACCAGAGGCCGCCGGTTCGGCGATCCGGACACGCACCCTATCGAACGGCGCGCGATCGGTCACAAAACCGAATCCCACTTTTGCTAACCGTGCCCGCGAGCAGAACCCGCACAAAACTCTATAGCCCCCCACGGGCTACGTGGAACCGATTTATCATTGCCAATCTTGGATTATTTTAGGCAGTATGTCGCGGCAGGGTCTTAGGCGGGGGCTTTAGATTGACCGAGGCAAACAACGATCCGGTACGTTCGCCGATAGCCTTTGCCGATTTTTCAGCACCACCACGATCTCGACAATATTTCTGTATTTTGATCCAGTCCTTGCTGACTTTTGGGAGAGTCTCACCATGACAAAACTGACAAAGCTTATGATTGCGTCTGCATTGCTTTCCACCGCAATGTCGGCAGTCCCTGCTTTCGCCGCCGATCCTGGCTCCGCCAGTGCCGGCAATGGCGAAAGCATGCGGGACGTGACTTCGGGCGACTACAAGCCCGGGCGGGCCAAGCCGATCGCGCCGCCGACGCTGACTGACGAAGACAACCGCGCCGCGCCGATCACCGACGAGAAAGCGGCTGTCAAATCCTATGGCATCGTCGGACGTTCAGCCGATGGCAAGGAGATCAAGATCGAACCGAGCGAAGCGCTGCGGGAGATCATCATCAAGGAACTGAATGCGCCGGCCAATGGCGCCGAGGGCGGCCCGCGCAAGACCGAGGATCCTGACCTTGGCGAAGGCGAAGCCGGACGTCAGGTTTTCGGCACCGACGATCGTGAGCAGGTCAAGAACACCAAGACCTATCCGTTCTCGGCAATCGGCTATCTCGAAGCCAAGTCGAAGACCGGCTATGGCAGCTGTTCGGCAACGTTGATCGGCCCGCGCACCGTGCTCACCGCCGCGCACTGTCTCTACAGCCACGAGGACAAGGACTGGCTGTCCGACTACCTGTTCGTGCCGGGCCTCAATGGCAGCACCGCCGATGACGCTCCGTTCGGCGCCTTCGAATACGAAAGCGCCTATGTGCTGCAGGGCTTCATCGACAACTACCAGGGCTATTACGGTTCGGTGATCCCGTGGGATCTCGGCATCATCACGCTGAAGCAGGATGTCGGCACCAATCTCGGCTGGCTGGGCTACGCCAACTATGACGATCTCGGCGACTTCACCGCCAACCTCGTCGGCTATCCCGGCGACAAGCCGATGGGTACGATGTGGAAGGCGAGCTGCGAAGTCCATGCCGAAAACATCGCTCCGGAGTATTTCCAGTACGACTGCGATACGTTCCCGGGGTCGAGCGGCAGCTCGGTCTATGCGTATGACAACAACTCCAAGCAGCGCATCATCACCGGCGTCAACGTGGCGGAAAGCCCCGAAGCGAACACGGCGGTACGCCTGAACGCCGCCAACATCCAGTGGATCAACAGCCTGTACAAATAACACTCGTACTCGCAGTTACCGGTAAAGGCGGCGGATCAATCCCGCCGCCTTTTTTTCATGCCGACCCTCCGCGCGGCTTCTCTTGCGCGAGGCAGGCGCCCCGACTACGCTTGATCCCCCAAGGGGTTGGGCATCCAAAGGGGGCTTGGAGCATGGCGCGGGCAAGGGCAGTGCTGGGGATCGCGGCCGCGTTGATGCTGGCCACGCCGATGCTTTCACCGGCTTTCGCCGACACGGCCCCCGGTGCCTGGGCAGAGCGCGTGCAGATCCTCTACCAGAGCGACACGCGCTCGGTGCTGCGCAGGGCGGTGCGAGTATGGGATTTCCATCCGGAGAAGAATCTCGATTTCACCTGGGAGCCGGCGGCGGGCCAGTCTCCCGACCGGACGATCGCGCAGGACGGGACGATCAACGGCAAGGGCAGGCTGGTCTGGCACGTGCGTGGCTCGGCGAGCTACGACCCAAAGACCGTTTATTCCAGTTATTTCGGCGATATCAGAAACGGCAGGCCCGACGGGCAGGGCCGGCTCGAATTGCGCTCGGGTGAGGCTTTCGAGGGGCATTGGTTCGCTGGAGACCTCGACGGAAAGGGCATCCATGTCGATGCCGAGGGCAACCGCTATGAAGGGCAATTCGTCAGGGGCGTTCCGAGCGGCGAAGGCAGGTTGCTGTCGAAGACGGGCGAAATATTCGTCGGCTCATTTGTTGATGGCCTGAAGGATGGCAAGGGCCAGACCCGGCTCGCCGGCGGCACGGTCTACAGCTCTCAATGGGTGATGGGCAAGGAGGTTGGCGGCTCGCGTCCCGACGTGTTGGCCGACGCCAGGGTGGGCGGCCTGCTCAAGGCACAGGCCGGCGGCGGCGATGCCGACAGGGTGGAGATCGGCGTGGTGGTCGACCAGCGCATGACGCAGCAGGCCGACATGAGATACCAGCATCTGGTGCGCGACGAGGACATCGCGATCTATCCGGAGGACAACCTCTACAATGATGCCTGGAACGGCACAGGGCAGGTCAACACGACCAATGTCTATGAGGGCCGGGATTGGGAGGATACGCCGGCCTTTGCCGAGGTCGATCTCAACACCACGGACAAGTCCAAGATCAAGCTCGACAGCCTGGAAATGAAGGTAGCGGCCAGCGACGCCTATCGCAAGCCGATGCTGTCGATCTCGGAACATTTCGGCTGCATCGGTTTCCGGCCGGATTTCTCGATCGTCAACAATGGCTGGGGCGACGCCAAGGACATGAAGATGTCGATCCAGTTCACCACTGTGGACGAGGAAGGCAACCCGACCGGTCAGCCGAGCCGCATGTTCACAAAAGATGTCGGCGGCTTCGGCGACGGCGTCGACGTGTCGATCAAGAGCGTGCTCGACGAGGCCGGCGTCGATACGGCCAGTCTGGAAACGGGACGTTTCCCCTGTCCCTCGGTCGACAGTCTCAATGTCTGCCGCAGCCAGCTCACCAACAAGATCAAGTTCGGCGAGGTCGGCGATTATCTCGGCAATTTCAACCAGGCGATGACGCTGAACGCGATCGGCAAGTTCGACTATTCCTGGACCGACGATCAGGGCAATGTCACCCGGCAGAGCGAGCCGTTTCGCGCCCAGATGACAATGGCGGTTTTCGAGGTTCCCGAATCGATGGCCGAATGCGGCGACGGCGGTGGCGGCAGCCCCGAAGCGATGCGCTACCAGAACATCGAGTTCCCGATCGGCAAGCACGACTACACTTTTCCCATGCCGGTGCGCGGCAACAAGACTATCAGTGCCTACACTGCGCGGCTGAAAATGTGGTCGGCGATGTCGTCGATCCACCGCTTCAGCATCGCCGCGCACTTCGCCGACGGCAGCGTGCGCGAGAGCAAGCCGGTGAGCTTCTTCTATTTCCGGCCGCAGCAGTCGCTGTTCGAAACCAAGACCGAACCGACGGCGTGCTATCTGCCGCGTAGCATGGCCGGCTGCGGCTAGAGGGGTATATGTCGATATTCAGGTGAGGGCCTAGGGCGGCTACTTGCGTCCCATCTCGAAATAGTTGGGCAGCGGGATGAGCCTTGTGAAGACCGTGCCTTGCGGGAAGACGCGCAGTTCCAGCATCGACCCCGACGAGCGCTCGGCGCCCTGGTCGAACAGGAAATTGCCGAGCGAATAGACCTCCGCCACGTCGCCGCCGGCAAGCGGGGCGATTGTCTCGCTCGACACATGCGGATGGCCGCCGACGATGACTGACGCGCCGCGCAATCGCATCTCGTCGGCGAGCCTGTCTTCGCGCGGCGACGGCTCGGTCTTGTACTCGCGGCCCCAGTGGACGAAAGCGGCCACCGGGCGTTCAGCATTCTCGTGCAGCAGCCGGTCGAGCAGGGCAGGGGTGAGCAGGTCGGTGTTCTTCGAGCCGTTGGTGTCGATGTCGGTCAGGCCGACGAGGTCGAGATCGGCAAGCGCCAGCGTCTCGCCCTGGGCGACATGGGGGATGCCGGCTTCGTCCAGCGCCTGCAGCGTCTCGGCATAGCCGGACGGGCCGAGATCGTAGGCATGGTTGTTGGCGAGGCTCACGCCGGCGACATGCAGCCGCTTCAGCATGTCGACAGCGAGGCCCTCCGGCATCGCCAGCGTCATATCGTCGATCGCCTCCGGCACGTTGGGCAGGATGACGCCTTCGAGATTGACGATCAGCGGCCGCGAGTTGGTCAGCGACAGGATGCTGTCGACGATGCGGTCGGCAACACCGTCGCGGACCAAAATCTTCTTCATGGCGCGGCCGAAATTCACGTCGCCGGCGAGATAATAGATTTTGTCCTTGGGCCGTGTGGGGTTGTTGAAGTCGGGGCGGAAAGCGCCGAACAGCGCCACCACATAGCTGGTGGTGCGCTCGACATAATCCGATGTGTGTTCCTGCGAGTTCTCGTTGGCGACGACCAGCGGCAGGGCGCCGAACAATTCGCGCTGCAGCCTGGTCTGGATGTAGAGCGCGCCGACGGAATCGGCATGATCGGGCTGGCGCAGTGCCGCGATGCCGTCGAGCGAGCTGGCGGCCAGCATGTTGAGCGACTGCTGGTCGAAACGGCGTGCCTCATGCTGCGGCAGATAGTGCGAGAAGTCGGTGGATTCGACGATCAGCGTGTCGTGGTCGACAATTGTCTTAAGTGCCTCGGCAAGCCTGTCCCAGTCGCGGCGCCGCGCCTTCACCGACATCGCCACCGGCACGATTTTCGCCTCGGGGAAATAGTGGTGCAGGAAAGGCAGCATGGCACGTACGCCATGCTCCTTGTCGAACAGGCAGGACTCCTCGACCATGTCGCTGTTCTTCTCCAGAAGCCGCACGGCATCGGTGTCGGCTTCCACCGGACCAAGCACGGTGTCGAAGCCGCGCATGGAAGTGGCGTAGAGCTTGCGCGTCTTGTGGAAATGGTCCGGCGACAAGATGACGATGCGTTTGTAGCGGAAGCCCGAAGCGGCATGGAAACCCAGCGCCACCAGGTCGGCGGCCAGCAGATGATGCGGCACGGTGATGCCGGTCAGTCGCTGATTGGATGGCTGGACCTCGGCCGCGCTGGCGATGGCATTCTCGAACAGCTTGGCGTCGTCGTAGAAGGGCGGGAAATTCTCGGCGCCGGGCGGGCAGACGACAGGGGCGGCGAAGGCTGGGAGAGGGAGGAAGAACAGCATTGCCATAGCCGGCCAGATTCGCGCGAGGCGACCCCCCTCTGTCCTGCCGGACATCTCCCCCTCAAGGGGGGAGATTGAACGCTTCGGCCTTGGTACCAGTCTTGCTGCATTGAAGATTGGCGAAAGCAGCAATGTCAGCCAATCTCCCCCCTTGAGGGGGAGGTGTCCGGCAGGACAGAGGGGGGTCCCTTGGCGCCGACGTTTGATGGTCACGGCTCGGCCAGCACGATGTTTTCCACGCCGCCGACATAATAGAACGGCTTCTGCTTCGAAGCGGTCAGCCGCACCACTTCGCGCGAGATGAAATCGGCAAGCCCGAACAATGTGACGCCGCCATCCGAGGTTCTCGCCTTGCCGCGCAGGCCCTCGAGAATCGAATAGGTGAAGACGCCGTGGCCGAGTTCGGGCAATTCGGCGGCGGTGTTGTTGGCGGCGGTGGCCGAGAAAACGACGATGCGCGCGTCCTCAGCGTCCTTCTCCAGGCGCGGATTGAAGGCGTTGGCGGCGTGGCAGGTGTCGAGCAGCATGAAGCGCATGCCCTTGGCCCGCTCGACCGATTTCTGGATGTCGGACCAATCCACCAGCGAGGAGCGCTTCCAACGCTCGGCGTCCTGTTTGCGGCCATCGGTCGGGATGAAATAGTAATCCTCGTCGATGTTGATGCCGTGGCCGGCGACGAAGACGATGGTGGTGTCGTGCTCACCGGGTCTGTCGAGGAAATCCGCGAGCTGGTCGTCGATCGTGTGCGAATCCGGCTCCATGACGGTGTCGGCGCTGGCGACGGTGTAGGTCTGCCGCGCCTTGTCGGGGCTGAGCGCTTCGCGATTGACCAGCACCAGTGTCTCCATCGATGAGAACAGGGGCGCCGATTTTTGCGCAACCACCTTGAGGAATTCGGTGGCGTCGTCGACGGGGTAGCGCAGGTCGCAGGCATGGCCCGAACAGGCGTCGGTCAGGAACGGATATTTGTCGACACCGACGACCGCGACATAGAGCTTGCCCCTGGCCTCGGCCTTCTCGGTCTTCCTCGCCAGCGCGGTCACGCTGCGCTCGGTCAGATAGCCATATTCATTGGTGCCGGTGATGCGGATGGTGTTTTGGCCATCCTCGACCGGAACCTCGACGATGGTGTTGTCGCCATCCGCCGAGCGCGTGGTGACGTCGCCGACATTGCGGCTGTTCGACAGGATCGAGAAGCCGGCGGCATCAGTGCCGGCCTCCCTGGCGCCCGTGATTTCGACCGCGACGTAGCCGTCTCGCACCTTGCTCTGATCGTCGGCGAGGCGGATGCCGAACTCCGGCGGCTTGCGCTGGAGAAGCTTCCGCAGCTCGTCGTCGACGCCGGGCCGCATCTCCTTGACCGCCTGCCTGGCACTGCGCAGGATGATGGCGCGGCGCACCATTTCCGGGCTCCAGAGATATTTCTTCAGCTGGCCGGCGCGGATGAAGCGGCCTTCATGGTCGCGGCCCTGGTTGACGTGCCAGCCGATCAGCTTGTCGCCCTCGTCGGAGGAATAGTAATAGCCCTGCGGCATCCAGGCGATCCATTGCGACCCGGCAAAGAACATCGACACGATCAGTTCGTGCGTCTTCAGGTTCCAGAGCCGGAGCGTCTGGTCGGCACTGCCGGTGACCAGCAGGCCGGCCTTTTCCGAGGCGACCATGGCGTTGACCTCGCCGGTATGGCCGGTGAATTCACCTGATACCCTGGCGGTCGCGGATTTGTACTCCAGCAGCGTGCCGTCATTGCCGCCGGTGATCAGGCCAAGCCCGTTGTCGATCAGCGTGAAGGCGGAATGGGCAAAGCCGTTCGTGGCGTCATTCTCGATCGTACGCACGACCTTGCCGCCATTGGCGATTTCCAACACGGCGTTTTCCAGCGCGTCCTTGCCGCCGACCGTGGCGTGCAGCGACCACTGGCCGCTGGTCAGCGTGGCGCGGGCAAACGCGTTTGGCTCCGCCAGCGGCTGGGGGTCGTCGAAGAACCGCTCGGCGGTCGGCAGTTCCAGCTTCCTGTCGAGCGTGCCCAGTTGCTCCGGGCAGGCGACGCGCTCGGGGCAGGGGTTGGCGTCGCCCCAGCCGATGATGCCGTTCGCCGCGTCGATGCCGACCGCGGTCACCGGCTCCCCCGATCCTTGCAGCAGGGCCTTGCGTTCACCCGTCGCCGGGTCCCAGACCTGGATGGCGTTGCGGGTACCGCCGGCCGTCGCCACCAGCGACCCGTCGGCATTGGCGGCGCTGGCGTAGACTGTGCCGTCATGGCCGGCATAGTCGAGCAGCTTGTCTCCAGTGTCGGTGTTCCAGACGATGGAGCGGTGCTTGTTGGCGCAGCGGTAGCCGCAGGAAGCGATCAGACGTGACCCCTTGGCGAAGGTCAGCGAGCCGATGAGGAAATCCTGCTTCGGCATGGCGCGCACCAGAGTGCCGTCAGCCGCACGCCAGATTTGGACCTGCCCGTCCTTGCTGCCGGTGCCAAACTGGCTGCCGTCCTGCGAAACGGCCAGCGCCATGACGCTGACGTCCCGCAGCTGCTCCGCTTCGGCCGGTAAGGCGATCTGCTCGCCCTTCGTGATGTCCCAGAGCCGGATGCCATTGTCCGTCGTTGTCGCCGCCAGTCGGGTTCCCACCGCGGCGAAAGCCAGTTTGTCGATATGCCAGGAATCGGCGTCGAGCTTTTTGTCCAGCGTCCATCCGGCCATGGATTTGTCGTCCAGCCTCCAGAGATAGACGACGCCATCGGCGCCACCGCCGGCCAGCATCTTTCCATCGGGAGAGAAGGCAAGGTCATAGGTCGCGTAGTCGGCTGCCTTGAGTACGGCCTTCATCTTGCCGGTGGCGAAGTCGAACAGCCTGATGTCGCCATAGGGCGGCCTGTCGCCGAGACCAGCGCCGAAATAGCCGCCGGCGGCGATCGTCTTGCCGTCCGGCGAGACCGCGACCGCGAAGATCTTGCCGTCGTTGCCGTTGCCGAGATAGCCACGGATGGTGCGCAGGCTGACGCCGTTTTGCCAGTCCCAGATACGGATGGTCTTGTCGTCGGAGGCCGAGACGAGGTTCTCGCCATCGGGCGTGAAGGCGAGATCGGTGACCCGCGCGCTGTGGCCGCCAGTGTCGAGATCGAGGTGGAAATCCGGGGCGTCCTCGGCACGGGCGACCGACGCGGCGACCAAGGCTCCAGCCACGGCGAGCCAGCGGAAGGCACGCATGAGGCGGAGGCTCATCCTTGTCATCGTTATTTGGCTTCAGCCGACGGTCGCCCGCTGCGCACATAGGCTTCGATCGCCGTGGCGAAAGTGGGGGAGCCGGCCTTGCGCTGTTTGTCGACATAGCCGGCAAAGTAACTCCAGAAGGAGACGGCATAGTCGCGGAAATAGGCGTCGGTCACCTTGCGCGAACACAGGTCGCCATCGACGCAGAAGGACAGCCGGTTGAGGAAATAGACGATGCGGTCGAAATTCTCGCCGAAGTCGGCGAGCGGCATGTCGCCACCGGAAGCGCTCATCGCCTCGATGCCGATACGTTGCCGGAATACCTGCTCCTCGGTCGGCGAAGGGTTGGCGCTGAGCAGATTGTCGTATTTGGAATTGAGGGCCGCGAGGCGATCCTTGAGCGCTCGTTGCGCCTGCTGATAATCCTTTGTCTCCCAAAGCTCGACCAGGGACATGGTCTGCTCGACGCGCTTCTGCTCCTGATTGGCCAGGAACTGATAGACCGAGAATGCCAAGGTGAAGATGATGGCGAAGCGCACCAGCATGCCCGACCAGGCATAGACCAGCATGCGCCAGTCGCGGTCGGTGAAGGGGTTGCTTTCCTTCTTGATCTCATGGCTGCTCGGCCACGGGAAGCCTTCGGTGGTTTCCGGCAGCGCCTGCTTCGCAGCCGCGTCCTTTGCCGGTGTCACTGCTGCTGCCTGCTTCGTCGTGCCCCCCGGCTTCTTCATTTGCAGCTATCCAGTTCGATGGTGGCGGAGGGATCGAGCACGACGCCCGGCGCTTCGAGCTGCTTCTTCAGGCACGCCAGTTGCGGGCGCGAGACAATGAACTGCACGTCCGGTTCCGCCGGCGCCTTGTTCGGCGACGGCAAGGCCTCGACGATGCCGCGCGAGGCGCAGCCCGAGAGATCGACGACGATCGCGTCGCTGCTGGCCTTGGCGATCTGGTCGTACTGGTCGAGAAAGCAGGTCGCCAGTTCCGAATTGATGACCACCTGCTTGGCGCAGAGGCCGCAGGGGTCCTGTGCCGACGCGTCGGCAACCAGCAGCAGGCCGGCGGCGATGCCGCCAACCGTGGCACTCCAGGAAAATAGGCTATAGCTCACGAACCACCCCATCCATTCCGCCGGCCGTGTCACGTCCCAACGCGTCGGCCAAAAGTTTTCACCCCATCGTGCCGGCAGTGCAAGGCCCGGCCATGAACACCCGCGCCTGAATTCTCAGGCGCGGGGCACCGTCTCCATCGGGAAGATCATCACCGCTCCCTTCGGGCCGCTCTTGTCGGCAAGCCGCATCACCGATCGCGTCGACGGCGCCATGCCGATATCGGCGAGCATGTCGGAGAAGCTGGCGGGACCTATCCCGCGCGTCATCGACGCGACACCGTCCTGCGCCAGGAAGCTCAGATCCTCCTTTTCGCTTTCCGGCGGCGCCTCGGTCAGCACCGCGATCATCCGCTCCATGCCGAAGCTGGTGTCGGTGAAGGCGAGCAACCCTTCCTCCAGCGTGGCCTGCGGGGCGAGGCGCTCGGCAACGATGTGGGTGATCGAATAATCGCTGCCGACGTAGAGCACATTGATGTCGACCAGCTGGTCCGAGCTGTTCTTTGCCAGCACATGCATCTCGTCGCCAGGCGAAACGCGTGGCACCACCGAGGCCTGCAACGGCTCCAGCCCGTCCTTGTCACGACGCTTGACCTGGAATTGCACGTCGACGTCCTCCGGCTTGTAGTCGGAGGCGGCCGCCAGCCTGGAAAGCCCGGTGGCGCGGAAGATGGTGCGCAAATTCCTGGCCGTCGCATCGACAAGCTTCTGGCGGTCGTCGGGGTGGATGATGATCAGGGGCGGCCTCCCGCCATCCTTCAAGGTCACGTCGCCCGAAGCCGGCAGGAACCACAGGGCCGGCTTGCCGGTTGCGTTCCCGTCGGGGCCGGCAATGGCATTCTCGCGCATCACCGCGAAGCGAAGTTCGGCGCTCTTGCCCGGATCGACCAGTTCGATGTTGAAGCCCGTCTCCTTGGCCGCCGCCAATTCGTCGAGAACCGAGTTCACGAGCGCCGTTTCCGTCTCCAATCCCTTGGTCGCGGCCGGCCGTGCAACGGCGAGCTTGTAGTCGACGGCGATCTCCGCCACCCGGGCATAGGCATTGGAGGGGATATCAGCCACCTTGAGCGCGGGCTTCTTGTCGAACTCGACCGGCTTGACCCGGCTCTCCAGGTTCTTGGCCGATTCCACTTCGAGATAGCCGACCGCGTCGGACAGCGAAGACAGCGCCGACGGCAGGATGGCGAGCTTGCTGCCGGGGGTGAGGCGGTGCAGCAGGCCGGTGCCGATCGACGCCTCGCCGTCCTTGACGATAACGGGCCATTGCATGACCGCATCCGTCTTGTCGGTGCCGAACACGCGCGCATCGAGTTCGCCTTCGAACAGCGGCGTCGGCCGGGTACGGCTGTCGGCCGAATATTGCTGCAGCACGGCCTGGCCGAGCTGCCGGTAGGTGACGTTGGGGTTTTCGGCGAGCTTCGACAGGATGGTGAACGTGAAGAGGCCGAAGCGTGGCGCATCGGCCGTGCCCTTGGGCAGCGGCATCTCCGGTGTCGTCTCGACCGTCTGCGCGGCATAGAAGGCGACCAACTTGCCCTTGGTGATCGGCTCGCCGCCAGTCGGCGACAGGTTGAAGGCCGGCTTGCGCTGGCCATTCTCGTCGAGGCCGCGCGATGCGCTTGCGACGGTGTTCTCATACGCCTTGATGGCTGCCGCCCTGGCCGCCTCGTCGCCACCGACCAGGTCGGCGAACTCGACCTTGCGATCCAGCTCGTCATCGACATCGACGGCGCGGGTGGCGGTGCCGGAATGGCAGCAGTCGAACACCGCCCAGACGAAGGCGCCCTTGTCGCGGATGGCATCGAGCGCGTCGCCGATCTCATTGTCGACCAGCGCATTCGGCACGCCGGCATCCCTGTTGATCCACTTCTCGATGTCGACGGGCAGGAAAATTTCGTCGAGTCCGTCGGTCTCGTCGCCCTTGACCCTCTCGGGCTGCTGGGCGCCGTGGCCGGACAGATGCAGGTAGACAAAGTCGTCGCGCTGAACCTTGGCGCCGAGGTCGGCCAGTGCCGTCATGATCGCGGCATGGGTCGGCAAGCCCTTGGCGCCGGGCACGTCCTTGGCCAGCAGCGTGACGTTTTCCGGCGCGAATCGCACCGGATCGGGCACGTTCTTCAGCAGGTATTCGTGCACCAGGGCGGCATCGTTCTTCGGCCCGATAAGCCAGTTTCTCTGCGGCAAGGCCGGATATTCGGTGCAGGCGACGAGCAGCGCATGGTAGGTGCGCGACGCGGCCGACGCCCGGAACGAAATCGTGCCGGCAGCCATCAGCGCGGACGTGCCGACAAGCAGCGTCCGGCGTGTCAATTTGATCATATTGCTTCCCCAAGCCCGATCGAATTCCCAAGCGAAACCATCCTCGTCGAGGATTTTGGCAGTATTTTGAATGTCGCTCCGTCATCAAGCCTGCCATCACCAATGTGCCGGCATGTCATCGATCGGCTCGGGACAGCAACAGAAGAGTAGCAAAGAAGGCGGTTCGTCGCTATCTGAATGGGATCAGGCCGTTTGCGTGAGCAAACAGCCTTGGGATGGCGCAGGGCAGGCTGGAACAGAACCATGGCGGCAAGGGATGTGCTGACGAAAAACCAGTTGTGCGTGCTCGAGAAACTCGAGACCGCCAGCGGGCCGCTCAGCGCCTACACCTTGCTCGATCAGCTGCGCGAGCGCGGTTTTCGGGCGCCGCTACAAGTCTATCGGGCGCTCGACACGCTGGTGAAATCAGGCTTCGTGCATCGGCTGGAGAGCATCAACTCCTTCGTCGCTTGCGCCGAGCCGCACGACCACAGCCACTCGATGACCGCCTTCGCCATTTGCGACAGCTGCGGGCACGTGACCGAAATGTCCGATCACGACGTCGACCACCGGCTGAACGAATGGGTCAACTCGACCGGCTTCGCCGCCAGGAAGGCGGTGATCGAATTTCGCGGGACCTGCGCGAAATGCCGCGCTGAGGCCGCCTAACGCAGCCTCAATGCGCCTCGTCCCAGTTGTTGGCGGCCCGCGCATCGACATGCAGCGGCACCGACATCGAGACCGCGGGCATCGCTGCGTTTTCCATGACGTGGCGTACGACCGGGATCGTCGCCTCGACTTCCGCCTCGCCCGTCTCGAAGATCAGTTCGTCATGCACCTGCAAGAGCATGCGGGCGGACAGCTTGGCCTTGTCCAAGGCTTCCTCCATGCGGATCATGGCGCGGCGGATGATGTCGGCGGCGGTGCCTTGCAGGCGGGCGTTGATCGAGGCGCGCTCGTTGAACGCGCGCAGCGACGGGTTCGACGACCTGATGTCGGGATAGTGGATGCGGCGGCCGAAGATCGTTTCGACAAAGCCGTGCTCGCGGGCATAGGCCTTGGTCTCCTCGATATAGTCGCGGATGCCGGGAAAGCGCTCGAAATATTTCTTGATGTAAGCGCTTGCCTCCTCGCGCGGGATCGACAGCTGGTTGGCGAGGCCAAAGGCCGAGATGCCGTAGATAATGCCGAAATTGATCGCCTTGGCGCGGCGGCGCACTTCCGACGGCATGCCCTCCACGGGCACGTTGAACATTTCAGACGCGGTGATGGCGTGGATGTCCGCGCCATCCGCAAAGGCCTGCCGCAATTGCGGGATTTCGGCGACGTGGGCGAGCACGCGCAGTTCGATCTGGCTGTAGTCGGCTGACACCAGCCGGTGGCTCTTGTCGGTGATGAAGGCGGTCCTGATCTTGCGCCCTTCAGCCGTGCGCACCGGAATGTTCTGCAGGTTGGGGTCGGAGGACGACAGACGGCCGGTCGTCGTCGCGGCCAGCGCGTAGGAGGTGTGGACCCGCTTGGTGTCGGGATTGACGAAGCCGGGCAGAGCATCGGTGTAGGTCGATTTCAGCTTGGTCAACTGGCGCCAGTCGACGATCTTGCGCGGCAGTTCGTGACCTTCGGCGGCAAGGTCTTCGAGCAGTTGCGCCGAGGTCGACCACTGGCCGGTCTTGGTCTTGGAGCCGCCGGGCAGCCCCATGCGGCCGAACAGGATGTCGCCGAGCTGCTTGGGCGAGCCGATGTTGATGCGCTCGCCGATGAGCTGGTAGATTTCCTCTTCGAGCCGGGCCGCACCTTGCGCCAGCTCGCCCGACAGCCGGGACAGGATCTGCCGGTCGACCGAGATACCGCGCTGTTCCATGCGCGCCAGCACCGGCACCAGCGGCCGCTCCAGGCGTTCATAGACCGAGACCAGGCCCTTGGCGGCAAGCCGCGGCTTCAGCACCAGCCACAGCCGCAACGTCACATCGGCATCCTCGGCGGCGTGAGCGGTCGCCCTGTCGACGTCGACCTGGTCGAAACCGACAGAGCTCTTGCCGGAACCGGTCACGTCCTTGAGCTGAAGGGGGGTATGGCCAAGCCATTTGTCGGCAAGGGCATCCATGCCGTGGCCATGGGGGGTGCCGGCGTCGAGCACGTAGGAGATCAGCATGGTGTCGTCGAAGGGCGCGACATCGACGCCGTAGCGGCTCATGATGACCAGGTCATATTTCAGGTTCTGCGCGACCTTGAGGACCGATCTGTCCTCAAGCAGTGGTTTGAGCACCGCCAGCGCCTCGCGAAGCGGGATCTGGTTTTCGAGCATGCCGCCGCCGAGCAGGTCGCCATTGCCGCTCTTGTGGGCGAAGGGGATGTAGGCGGCGCGGCCGGGCGCCGTGGCCATTGCCATGCCGATCAGTTCGGCCTGCATCGGATCGGTCGAGGTGGCCCTGACGTCGAAGGCAGCGATACCGGCCTCCCGCGCCTCGGCCACCCAGGCTTTCAGCGTCGCGATATCGCGGATGCACTGATAGGCCGAGGTATCGATCTTGGCGGTCGCCGCGCCCTCCAGCCGCAATGCGGCCAGGAGGGAAGGGGTGTCACCTTGTTTTGGCGTCTCCGTCTCTGCTTCAGCGGCCTGGCCCGGCTCGGTGGCCGCCCCGTTTCGGGCGACGGGCGGTGTTCCGGCCCCGACGTCGGGGCCATGTGCGTTGTCGGCGCGTTCGACGGTTACCGCGACGGCCTGGACATCGCCGGCCTCGGTGCCGGTCGCTTCCGCCACGCGGCGGGTGAGCGAGGTGAATTCCATGGTCTTGAGGAAGCCGATCAGCTTCGGCCCATCGGGAGCATGCAGCACGAAATCGTCCAGCCCCTCGGCCACCGGCACGTCGTTCTTCAGCGTCACCAGTTGGCGCGAAATGCGCGCCTTGTCGGCGTTGGCGATGATCGATTCCCGCCTTTTCTCCTGCTTGATCTCGCCGGCGCGGGCGAGCAATCCGTCGAGATCGCCAAACTGCTCGAGCAGTTGCGCCGCGGTCTTTGGCCCGATGCCGGGCACGCCAGGCACATTGTCGACGGAGTCGCCGGTCAGCGCCTGCATGTCGATCATCTTTTCGGGCGGCACGCCCCATTTCTCGATGACTTCGGGGATGCCGATCTGGCGATCCTTCATCGGGTCGTACATGCCCACCGTGTCGCCTACCAGCTGCATCAGGTCCTTGTCGGAGGAGATGATGGTGGTGTCGCCGCCGGCCTCGCAAGCCAGCCGGCAGTAAGTGGCGATGAGGTCGTCGGCCTCGAAGCCTTCCATCTCGACGCAAGGCAGGTTGAACGCCCTGGTTGCCTGGCGGATCAGGCCGAATTGCGGGATCAGATCCTCGGGCGGCGCCGAACGGTTGGCCTTGTATTCGGGATAGAGGTCGTTGCGGAAGGTTTTCGAGGAATAATCGAAGATGACTGCGAAATGCGTCGGCACAATGCCCACATCGGTGTTGCGGGCATCCTGCATCAGCTTCCACAGCATGTTGCAGAAGCCGGAAACGGCACCGACCGGCAGGCCGTCGGACTTGCGGGTCAGCGGCGGCAGTGCGTGATAGGCCCGGAAGATGTAGCCAGAGCCGTCAATGAGGAAGAGATGATCGCCTTTTTTCATGCCGGCAGGGATAGCGCGGCGCGATGGCTTGGTCCATGCCAAAGACATCGCCAGACATAGGTTCCGTCAACACCTTGACAGATCGGGAACCCTGACAGATCGGGGTTATACAGGGCCGCTCACGGGTACGTTACAAAAGTGTAACGTTAACGCCCTTGAATCGCCATCTTCACAGACCCAAATACACGTCATCGGCAGTTTTCGCCGAAGTCCGGAGCAAGGCCCGTCCCCCGCCTATACCGGACAACTGCGGCAGCCTATCCCCCCTCTCCGGGCTGCCGCATCGTTTCGAGTACAAGACCGCCGTGGTTCCCCCTCCACCACGGCGGTCTTTTTTTGCCCGCGGCCGCCGGCGCGGGCCGTGGTCCAATTGTCCCGGGCTTTTCGTTTCGCCGCTCTGCCTTTACGGTTCCGGCACTGAATCGAAAGGCTATGCACATGTCCGCAGTTTCCCCTGTCCTCGACCGCCTCGACAAGAATCTCGATCAAAGCCTGGAACGGCTCTTCGGCCTGCTCGGGATCAAGTCGATCTCCACCGATCCAGCCTATGCCGCCGACTGCCGCAAGGCGGCGGAATGGCTGGTGGCGGAACTCAAGCTGATCGGCTTCGACGCCAGCGTGCGCGACACGCCTGGACACCCGATGGTGGTTGCGCATCATGACGGGCCGGCGGGCGCGCCGCATGTGCTGTTCTACGGCCATTACGACGTGCAGCCGGTCGACCCGATCGAACTGTGGGAAAACGACCCCTTCGCCCCCGCGATCAAGGAGATCGGACCTGGTCACAAGGTCATCACCGGGCGCGGCTCGGCCGACGACAAGGGCCAGCTGATGACCTTCGTCGAAGCCTGCCGTGCGTGGAAACAGGTGCACGGCAGTCTGCCGTGCCGCGTCACCATCCTGTTCGAAGGCGAGGAGGAATCCGGGTCGCCCTCGCTGAAGCCGTTCCTCGAGGCCAATGCCGAGGAACTCAAGGCCGACTTCGCGCTGGTCTGCGATACCAGCATGTGGGACCAGGACACGCCGTCGATCTGCGTCGGGCTGCGCGGTCTGGTCGGCGAGGAGATCACGGTGAAGGCCGCCGACCGCGACCTGCATTCGGGCCTCTATGGCGGGGCTGCAGCCAACCCGATCCGCATCCTGGCCAAGGTGTTGGCCGACATCCACGACAAGGACGGTCATATCACCATTCCGGGTTTTTATGACGGTGTCGAGGAAACGCCCTCGCAGGTGCTGAAATCATGGGAGACACTGGGCGAGACGGCCGAGACATTCCTCGGACCTGTCGGCCTGTCGATCCCGTCGGGCGAAAAAGGCCGCTCGGTGCTGGAACTGACCTGGGCACGGCCGACCGCCGAGTTCAACGGCATCATCGGCGGCTACACCGGCAAGGGGTTCAAGACTGTCATCGCCGCGGAAGCCTCGGCCAAGGTTTCGTTCCGCCTCGTTCACAAGCAGGATCCAAAGAAGATCCGCGCGGCTTTCCAGAAATTCGTCGAGGAGCGTATCCCGGCCGATTGTTCGGTCGAATTCCACGCCCATGGCGGTTCACCGGCAATCCAGCTTTCCTATGACTCGCCTTTCCTGGCCAAGGCCAAGATCGCGCTCTCGGACGAATGGCCAAAGCCCGCGGTGACGACCGGCAGCGGCGGCTCCATTCCGGTGGTGGGCGACTTCCAGACCTATCTCGGCATGGAATCGCTGCTGGTCGGCTTCGGCCTCGATGACGACCGCATCCATTCGCCCAACGAGAAATACGAGCTCAGCTCCTTCCACAAGGGGCAGCGCTCATGGGCGCGCATTCTGGATGCTCTGACACGGTAAGGCGGACAACCCTGGACAGCGGAAAAATCAACTTTCTGTTGATTTTTCCGCCGATCACGGCGAGGACGGGTCGACAGCGCAATGTGTTGGAGCGCGTGTGCGCTTCTTCGATGGAGGCGCGACGCCGAAGGCCGCGACCCGGAGAAGACGATGAGCGATATCCGCTTCCATAAAAACGATCTGCCTGACCTCTCACACTACAATGTCGCGGCGGTGGCCATCGATACGGAAACGCTCGGCCTCAACCCGCACCGCGATCGGCTCTGCGTGGTGCAGATTTCGCCTGGCGACGGCAGCGCCGATGTCATCCAGATCGCGCCGGGCCAGAAGAAGGCGCCGAACCTTGTCAGCCTGTTGAGAAACCGAACCATCACCAAGCTGTTCCACTACGGTCGCTTCGATCTCGCCGTGCTCTACAATGCGTTTGGCGTAATGCCCGAGCCGGTGTTCTGCACCAAGATCGCCTCGCGGCTGACGCGCACCTACACCGACCGGCACGGGCTGAAGGACATCTGCTTCGAGCTTCTCGGCGTAGGCTTGTCCAAGGCGCAGCAATCGTCGGATTGGGCGGCCGAAACGCTGTCGCCCGAGCAACTCGAATACGCCGCCTCGGACGTCCTCTATCTGCATCGGTTGCGCGACGTGCTGGCCGGGCGGCTGGCGCGCGAGGGGCGCACGAAGGAGGCGGACGCCTGTTTCCGCTTTCTGCCGACCCGGTCCAAGCTTGACCTGATGGGCTGGGCCGAAGAGGATATCTTCGCCCACAGCTGAAAAAGGGATGAGATGGCTGACAGAAAGCCGATATCGACCGCGCCGACCGACGGCTCCAAGGTCACCGTCACCTGGAAGGACAGCGACGGCGTCCTCAATGAATCCATAGCGCAATACCGCGACGGCGGCTGGTGGGTCTACACCGACAGCCACACCCAGAAGAAGGTCGAGCCGACCAGCTGGCGGCCCACTGCCGGCGACGACGACGACCAGTGAGCGCGCCGCTGGCTAGGCCGGGTGCTTTCGCATAGCCTGAAGCCATTGATATCGGGGCCGATTCGGAGCCTTCCGCTCCGCGCTCGCCCTCTTGCTCGGAGGAAACCGCTATGGGTGTCGAAAGTCTTCTCGTCTTCATCATCATTGGTGCCATCGCCGGCTGGCTCGCCGGTCTCATCGTTTCGGGTTTCGGCTTCGGCCTGATCGGCAACATCATCATTGGCATCGTCGGCGCGTTCATCGCCGGCTGGCTGTTCCCACGGATCGGCTTCTCGATCGGCGGCGGCATCATCGCCTCCATCATCCACGCCACGATCGGCGCCATCATCCTTCTGGTTCTGGTCAAGGTTCTGAAACGAGCCTGAGGCTCGGCACGACAAAGGGCGCGCCATGAAGCAGAACACACTCTATCTCATCATTGGCGCGCTCATCGTCGTGGTCATCGCGCTGGGCGTCTACGTCTACCGCGAGCAGACCAGGCCGAAAGGCGTCGAACTCAAGATCGACGACAAGGGTATTTCGATCCAGCAGAACTGAGCCTGCCGCCGATTGGGCGGCGACATCAACCATATGGCGGATCGGGCACCAGCGTCAGCGCAAAGGCGGCGGATATCCAACCGTTATGGCCTGGAACCCCTGCATTGCGCTTGACCGTCGAGCGCGCGATCGGGCTTAGTCGGCGACATCAAAGCGGGGCAGACAGCCGTCAATGGACAGCGAGCAGTTGGACGGTTCTCGATCCCTTCCAGCGTTCGATCCGCTGGGCGGGTCGCAAATGATCCCGGGGATCGCTTTCAAGGCCAGCGCGGCGGTGAGGGCGGCGCTTTCGGCGATCGGACGTACGGAGGACCTGCGCTTTTCACCGGACAATCGATTGCTGGCAATCGCCGGCTATGCGCGCAAGCGCCTGCTGGTCCTGCGCATCGACGTCGAGGCCGGATCGGATGGTCCCGATGTCACGATCCATGGTTTCATGGAGCTGACATCAGGCGACATGGGCGAAATCCATGGCCTGGATTTCATCGATGACCGCACCCTGGCGATTGGCAACCGCGATGGACTGGTCGCCATATTCAACCTGCCTCGAGAGCAACCAGCCGGCCAGAGTCGCGAGATATCGGCCATTCGGCGGGTAAAGGGCCGGCGGCCTTGCAAACTGAATTCGCCGGGCTCGATTGCCGTCAGGCCGGAGTCGCGCGGCCGCGTCAGCCTGCTGGTCTGCAACAACTATACGCATCTGGTCACCCAGCATGTGGTCAACCGGTGGCTCGGCTATCGCACGACGAGCAACCAGCGGCTGCTCGAACGTGGTCTCGACATACCCGACGGCATTGCGCTCAGCCATGACGGAGGCTGGATCGCCGTCAGCAGCCACGGCACCCAGGATGTAAAACTCTACCGCATGTCCTCCTCGCTTGGGCCTGACAGCGAACCCGCCGGCGTCCTGCAGCACGCCGGCTATCCGCACGGCGTGCGCTTTACAGCGGATGATCGGCACATCCTCGTCGCCGACGCGGGCAGCCGTATGGTGCATGTCTATGGCGGCGACGGCGATTGGAGGGGCCAGCAAGCACCCGCGGCCTCGGTGACCGTGCTCGACGAGGAGACCTTTCTGCGGGGCAGGGCCAGTGTCGAGGAAGGCGGCCCCAAGGGTCTCGACATCGACCGCTCGAACAGTGTCATTGCGGTCACTTGCGAGGAGCAGGCGCTGACCTTCTATCCGCTGGCGTCGATTATCGGGAAGACGAGGTCGGGGATCGAGCCGGGCGTGGCGCGCCGTTAAGCGCCTGATCGATCGGAACAACGCACCAGAAAATGGCCATGCTTACTTGCGCAGCTTGGCGGCAAAGGCCTTCATGCCCTTCTTGATTGCCCTGCGCGCTTCACCGGCATCTTGCCAGCCTTTGAACTTGATGGTTTTGCCGGTGCCAAGCACCGATGACAGAAAGAACTGTTCGATCTCGCGCCTGAGATGCTCGGGCACGCGGTCGGCGGCCACGGGCTCGTCCTCAGCGTCCTCCTTGTGAGGACAGAAGACGTAACGGTCGTTGCGCAGGGCCTCGCCGCCCTGATCCTTCTGCTTGACCCGCAGCGCACCCAAAAGGTTGCATTTGATGACGGTGCCGGGACCCGTGGCGGCCTGATGGATGACTAACCCATCCAATGGATCGCCGTCGTCCCCCAATGTGGAGGGAATAAAACCCCAATCGTAGGGGTAGGTCATTCCGACCGGTAAAGGGCGGACATAGCCGAATACCTGGATAGCCGGCTCATAGGCCACCTTGGCAGCGGCACCGCGCGGGGTTTCGATGACGACCCTGACAAGGCCCTTCGTCGTCGTCGGCAGCTTGAGGTAGTCGGGCATGAGGCGCCTCTGTCGCGTTCCGGGTTGATCCGGGATGGAACTCCAAGGCGCAATGAATGTTCCCAAGAGCAGGCCGAGGAGATTTCAGGGCATGACAAAAGCTTCTTTGCACTTGCTCAAGGGCGTGGGTTATCTGATCTCAACCCTGAGCGTTGTGCTGCTGGCCATCGTCAGTTGGTCGAGCGCTTCCAAAAGCCCGCTGCTGACCACATGTCTGCTTGTCGGCGCGGCGGCTTCGATTGCCGGCATGTTCTGCCGATGGCTGACCTATGAGATCGAAAAACGTAGGGAAGGCAAATAAGGCGCGCGTTGCGGCCAAGAGGTCCAGCAGAGGCTTCGCATCGCATAAGCCGGCTGTCATCCGGCCACCAAGACCGGCGGCAACAGGATTAACAAATTCCTAACGAAATTCAAAGGCTTGGCCGAAGGCCTGCTTAACCCGCCCTTAAATCGCCGCATCTACTCTTCAACCCGAGCGCCATTGGCACCGGGGATATCAGCGCAGCGCATGGCGAACCGCAGAGACAGCCGCATCGAGCCCAGCTTCGAGGGACCGCCACGGGCGAAATCCCAGACGGGTCTTTCGGTGAGCGAGGAGGACCGCGTCGTGCCGAGCAACCGCAAAGCCTCCGCCAAACGCAAATCATCGAAGGGGAAATCGGCCCGGGGGAGGCGCGGTGGAAGCGGGCGCGGCCTGTTCGGCGTGCTCGGCCGGCTGGTCTACTGGTGCTTCGTGCTCGCCATATGGGGCGGCATCGCGGTCGCGGGCGTCGTTGTCTACTACGGCGCCAAGATGCCCGCGGCCACGACCTGGTCGATCCCGGACCGCGCGCCCAATATCAAGATCGTCTCGGCCGACGGGCAGCTGCTGGCCAATCGCGGCATGAGTGGCGGCGAAGCGGTCGGCCTGCACGAAATGTCGCCCTATATTCCCGAGGCGGTGATCGCCATCGAGGACCGCCGTTTCTATTCGCATTTCGGCGTCGATCCGATCGGCCTGTCGCGCGCCATGGTCACCAATCTCGCCGGCGGGCACTTCTCGCAAGGTGGTTCGACGCTGACGCAGCAATTGGCCAAGAACCTGTTCCTGAAGCCCGACCGCACGCTGGAACGCAAGGTGCAGGAAGTGCTGCTGGCGCTGTGGCTGGAGCACAAACACACCAAGGACCAGATCCTCGAAATGTACCTCAACCGGGTCTATTTCGGCTCCGGTGCCTTTGGTGTCGAGGCGGCCTCGCGGCGTTATTTCGGCAAGAGCGCGCGCGACGTCACCCTGTCGGAAGCCGCACTCCTGGCTGGCCTGCTGAAGGCGCCCTCGCGGCTGTCGCCGGCGCGCGATCCCAAGGCCGCCGAGGAGCGCTCGCAACTGGTGCTCGCCGCCATGCGCGAGGAGGGCAAGATCAGCGAGAAGGAGCTGAAGACGGCGCTGAGCGCGCCGGCGACGCGCTCGCCGTCCTACTGGACCGGCTCGGAAAACTATGTCGCCGACACCATCATGGAAGAACTGCCCGACCTGATCGGCGACGTGCGCGGCGATATCGTCATCGACTCCACCGTCGACCTGAACCTGCAGAAGCTTGCCGAACAGTCGATCCGCCGGCTGATCGACGACAGCGGCAAGAAGCTCAACGTCACCCAGGGCGCGCTGGTATCGATCGACTATTCCGGCGCGGTGCGCGCCATGGTCGGCGGCTATGACTATTCGACCAGCCAGTTCGACCGCGCCTCCGAGGCGCGCCGGCAGCCTGGCTCGGCGTTCAAGCCGTTCGTCTACATGGCGGCGCTCGAGGCCGGCCGTACGCCCGACAGCGTGCGCAACGACGCGCCGATCAAGATCGGCAACTGGACGCCCGACAATTACGGCGGCAAGTACTTTGGCAAAGTCACCTTGGCGACGGCGCTGGCCAAGTCGCTGAACTCGGTGGCGGCGCAGCTGACCATGGAGGTCGGGCCGAACGCGGTGGTGGAAGCCGCGCACCGCATGGGCATCCAGTCCGATCTGCTGGCCAACACCTCGATCGCGCTTGGCACCTCGGAAGTGACGCCGCTGGAGCTGACCTCGGCCTATGTGCCCTTCGCCAATGGCGGCTACAAGCCCGACATCCACTTCATCCGCCGCGTGACGACAGCCGACGGCAAGGTGCTCTATGACAGCGCCGGCGGCAGCGCGCCGCGTGTGATCAAGCCCGAGATCGTCGGCATGATGAACTCGATGATGACCGGTACGGTCGAGGTCGGCACCGCCAAGAAGGCGGCCTTCGCCTGGCCGTCGGCCGGCAAGACCGGCACCAGCCAGAATTCGCGCGACGCCTGGTTCGTCGGCTACACCGCCAATCTCACCACCGGCGTGTGGTTCGGCAATGATGACGGCACGGCGATGAAGAAGGTCACCGGCGGCGCGCTGCCGGCGCAGGCCTGGCACGAATTCATGGTCGCGGCGCATGAGGGCGTGCCGGTGCGGCCGCTGCCCGGCACCTGGAAGTCGACGCCGCCGGATACCATTGTGCCCGACGACATTCCCTCGGCCGACAACAACCAGCCGGCACCGGTTCCGTCGGCTTCGGTCGGACAGCAAGCGCCGATCGCGCAGGCGACGGCACCGGCCAGGCCAGCGCCGGTCCGCGCGGCGCGACCCGCCCAGACCGTCGATGCCGATGGTTTTGACATGCCGGCTGACAATGGCACGACCGCCTCGGTCGGGCATCCGGTCCCTCCGGGCAGCGTTGGCGGTCCGTTGAAGAAGAAGCGGACCTCGATCCTCGACATTCTCGGTGGCGGCTGAGCGTCAATCCGCCTCTCGCCAGCGCCACGGTGTTCGGCTACACCTCCGGCCGGAGACCGCGACATGGCTGAACTCGACACCAGAAAAACCATCGTGCTGACCGGCGCCAGCCGAGGCATCGGCCATGCCACGGTCAAGCGCTTTTCGCGCGAGGGCTGGCGCGTCATCACCTGCTCGCGCCAGGCCTTCGCCGAGGATTGCCCGTGGCCTGCCGGTCCCGAGGACCACATCAAGGTCGATCTCGCCGATCAGGAAGATGTCGGTATTGCCGTGTCGGAGATCCGTCATCGGCTCGAAGCGCATGGCGGCCAGCTCAATGCGCTGGTCAACAATGCCGGGATTTCGCCCAAGCTCAGGGATGGCAACAGCCGCATGAACTCGATCGACACGCCGATGCATGTCTGGCGCGACGTGTTCCAGGTCAATTTCTTCGCGCCGATCATGCTGGCGCGCGGCCTGTTCAAGGAACTGGCGGCCGCGAAAGGCTCGATCGTCAACGTCACCTCGATCGCCGGCACCCGCGTGCATCCCTTCGCCGGCACCGCCTACGCGACGTCGAAGGCCGCACTTGGCTCGCTGACGCGCGAGATGGCGCATGATTTCGGCCCGCACGGCATCCGCGTCAACGCCATCGCACCGGGCGAGATCGACACGGCGATCCTGTCGCCGGGCACGGACAAGATCGTCGAGACCATCCCGCTCAGGCGCCTGGGTACCACGGCGGAAGTCGCCGACATCATCTTCTTCCTGTGCTCGGCCCAGTCCTCCTATGTGTCCGGCTCGGAAATCCACATCAATGGCGGCCAGCACGTTTGAACTGGTCGAGCCAAGGCCTGCTCATCCGGCCAGGGTGAGAACGGCCTTGCCGCTGAAGCTGCGCTGGCGCAGCGCGTCCAGGGCTTGTCCGATCTCCGTCCACCGCGCGGTCATAGCCACGCGGGTTTCCAGCCGTCCGGCGGCGACCAGGGCGAGCAGCGCGGCGATGTCAGCGCCGATGGCGGAACCGGACGTGTAGTAGGCGAACGTCTGAAGCCTCGCCCCTTCGTGACCCGGAACGAACTGGCGGAATCCAACCGGCGTGAGTTCGCCGCTGCTCGAACCGAAGATGACGATTGTCCCACCGGGCGCGACGCGTTCGATCGCATGTGCGAGGCTTTTGCCGCCGACCGACTCGGTGATCAGCGAAAACGGCCCCTTGGCCTGCTCGATCGACTCGACGATCTGCTCGGCTCCCAGCCCACGCAGATCCTCGTGGTGCCGGCCGGCGGCGATGGCGGTCACTGAAGCACCCTGCTCGCGGGCGATCTGGATCTGGAAGCGACCGACGGCACCGCTTGCACCGGTGACCAGGACCTGTAGGCCGGCCAGGTCACCGCCATGGCGCAAAGTCCTGAGCGCCGTCGTGCCCGCCACGGGGAGCGTGGCTGCCGAGACGAAGCCGACCTCATCCGGCAGGACGGCGAGACGGTCGGTTGAAACGGCGACCCGTTCGGCCCAGCCGGCCTGGTCGACCAAGGCCGCGACCCGGGTGCCCGCAGCCGGCCCGGAGCCATCGGCGGCCGCGCGCTCGACAATTCCAACGATGTCCTGGCCGGGTCTCCAGCCGTTCGGACGGATGGTGAGCAGGCGCAATTCACCCCGGTTCAACGAGGTTGCGTGGACGGAGACGAGCGCTTCGTCCGCGAGGGGCCGAGGTTCTTCCACCTCGGCCAGCCTGAGCCGCGTGGCGCTGTCGGAAGATATGACTAAGGCGAGCATGGCTACGCACCCTTCTTGCTGGACGCCGGACCTTACCGGCTTCGCAGCTCGAGGAATTTAGCTATCATGGCATTTAATCGCTAAAAGCAATCGATCATGAGACAGCCTCTTCGCTACCCATGGCTCAATTTCGATGTCGATGACGTGCTGGCGCCAGCCATCGCCGTTCGTGTCGACGTCACCGAACCCAGTGCAGAGGTTCCCGCTCATTGGCATCGCAAGGGCCAGCTCGTCTTTGCGCTCGGAGGCGGCGTCACATGCCGCGTTCCGAGCGGCCTGTGGATGGTGCCGCCGCATTGCGGGGTATGGATCCCCGGTTCCATGGAGCACAGCAACATCGCGACGGCCAATGCCCGGATCTTCTTCGTCTATATCGAGCCGGGAGCCGCCGAATTGCCGGACCGGTGCTGCACGCTTTCAATTTCGCCGCTGCTGCGCGAACTGATCGTCGAGCTGTCCGACAGCGTGCAGGACGACAAGGCAAGGGATGACCTCCTGACCAGGACCCTGCTTGCCGAACTGCCGCGCATGCCTGTCCAGCAACTGCATCTGCCGATTTCAGCCGAGCCGCGATTGAGGCGGATCGCCGAGGCGTTGGCGCAGGACCCCGCCGATCGCAGCACGCTGGCACAATGGGCCAGCCGCGTTGCGCTCAGCGAAAGCAGTCTGGCGCGTCTCGTCGTCAAGGAGACTGGCTTGAGCTTCGGGCGCTGGCGCCAGCAATTGCACCTGATCGTCGCCATTCGGGAGCTGGCCTCGGGTGCGAGTGTGCAGCAGGTCTCGGGCGATCTCGGCTATGGCTCGGTCACCGCCTTCATCACCATGTTCAAGAAGGCGCTTGGCAAGCCTCCGGCAAAATACCTCGGCAGCGTCGCGCAAAACGGCGGTTCGGCATTCGTGGCATGATCAGCGCGCCTGTGGCACGTCGGTTCAGGCAGCGGACGGTTCAGCGGCCCGCGGCTTGTGGCCAAGCACCTCTTCGACAATGCCGCGCGCGATCTCGCGTTCGCCCATGATCACCGTGTCGGCGCCTAATCCCTTCAGATGCTCGACCTCGGCATCGGAATGGGCGCGGGCGACGACGTTGATGTTGGGATTGGCGGTGCGTGCCCGCAGCACGATCTGGCCGGCCTCGAAGGCATTGGGGATGGCAAGGATCAACCGCTTTGCACCTTCAGGATTGGCGGCGGCGAACACTTCGGCATTGGCGGCATTGCCGGCGATGGTTTCGATGCCGTCGGCTTTCAGTCTGGCCAGCGTCTTGTCGGCATCCTCGATGGCGAGGAAGGGCAGGGAGGCTTGTTTCAGTGCGGCACCAACAAGGCCGCCGACCCGTCCGTAGCCGATCAGGATTGTGTGGTTGGTGAGGCTCGTCTTCGGCGGCGGACCGTCTTCGGCTTTCGCCATTGCGGCAACGGAGGCCACCTGACCCGGTTCCGTCGCCGGACCAACCGGCTTGGCGTCCACCGGCGGTGCCGTCCTGGTGGCGCGGGCCTCCAGCCAAGGCTTCATCCAGTCGATGACCAGGAACATCAGCGGGTTGAGCACGATCGACAGGATGGCCCCCGCAAGGATGAGGTCGCGGCCCTGTTCGGGCAGAAGTTTCAGCCCGACGCCGAGTTCGGCCAGGATGAAGGAGAATTCGCCGATCTGGGCAAGGCTGGCCGAAATCATCAAGGCCGTGGCCAGGGGATAGCCGAAGGCGACGACGATGACGAACGCCGCCAGCGACTTGCCGATGACGATGATGGCCAGCGTCGCCAGGATCGGCAGGCCGTTGCTGATCAGGCTGAACGGGTCGAACAGCATGCCGACGGAGACGAAGAACAGCACCGAGAAGGCATCGCGCAGCGGCAGCGATTCTTCCGCCGCTCGGTGGCTGAGCTCGGATTCGCTCATGATCATGCCGGCGAAGAAGGCGCCCAGCGCCAGCGAGACGCCGAACAATTTTGCCGCGCCGAAGGCGACGCCGAGGGCAATGGCGAGCACCGAGAGACGGAACAGCTCGCGCGACCCGGTATGGGCGACGTAGTGCAGGATCCACGGAATGACCCGGCGGCCGACCACCAGCATGACGACGACGAAGGCGGCAACCTTGGCCAGCGTGATGCCGACGACACCCCAGATGCCATAGCTGGCCGGCAGCGTCAGCAGGCCGCTCGAATGGGCATCGGCCTGTTCCTGGCCGCCGAGCACGCCGGCAAGCGCCGGCAGCAGCACCAGCGCCAGCACCATGGCCAGGTCCTCGACGATCAGCCAGCCGACGGCGATGCGGCCGCGCTCGGTCTCGATCAGCCGGCGTTCCTGAAGTGCGCGCAGCAGCACCACGGTCGAGGCGACCGACAGCGCCAGGCCGAACACCAGGCCCGCGCCCATCGACCAGCCGAGCATCCAGGACAGCCCGGCGCCGAGTGCGGTGGCAAAGCCGATCTGGACGATGGCGCCAGGCACGGCGATGGCGCGGACCGACAGCAGGTCCTTGAGCGAAAAATGCAGGCCAACGCCGAACATCAGGAGGATGACGCCGATTTCGGCCAATTCGTTGGCAAGCCCGGCGTCGGCGACGAAACCGGGCGTGTTCGGCCCGACCAGCACGCCGGCTACGAGATAGCCGACCAGTGGCGGAATGCGGAAACGATTGGCGAGAGCGCCGAAGACGAAAGCCAGCCCCAGACCGGCGACGATGGTGGCGATAAGGGGCGTGTCATGCGGCATTGTCTATGGAGCGCCTTTCAAGCTAGCGATGTCGGATATGCGCCGCCCGAAGCCGTCGCCTGGCTTGCAATATGGTGGAAGCGGTAACGATGATGCAACCCGCAAGGGTACGAAAAGCGACGCCGCGGCGACAAAATGCCGGACCGGCGAACGGATGCCGCCGATTTGTTCCAGCTCGCGATGGTATTCGTCCTGTTGCCGGCGATCAGGCTGCCTGCAGCAAGGCCTCGATCTCGGAGATGCCGTGATTTGTCATGGTCTTCGGGATCTCGGCCGTCACCTTGTCACCAACCTCCTTATGCAGCTTCTTGCGCATGGCACCGAGCACCACCGGTGGGGCGACAAGCACGATGCTGTCGAACTCGCCGTCATGGGCAAGCTTGTAGAGCCGGGCGGCAATCTCCTGGGCGAAGCGTTCCTTGCCGATACGGTGCCAGTCGGTCTCCTCGACCGCGCTGCGGTGTACGGATGGGCCATCATTGTATCGGCCCGGGCTGTCGCTTCCCTGTTCGCGGGTGGGCGGGTTTTCCTGTTCCATCACCTGCACCACTTCAAGGTTGGGAAATTTGGTGTCGCCGGCATTCTTGAGCAGGAGCGCCTTTTCACCGTCGGCCACCAGAACCCAAATGCCATGCTTCAAATTGATCGTGTTCATGAAAACGCTCCTCGTTGAGTGGTGGCTATTCCGGGAACGCGTTCTGGCCGGTCACGTTCCAACTGAAACGGCGGACCGAGCGGTCGCGAAGACGGGCGGCGAACATGAAATCGCCTCTGCACGACTTTAATCTACTGAATTGGTAGAATTTAGAAAAAACTATTTTGCGAGATAAGTCGCCGGCAGCTAAAAGTGCCTGAAATCAAGGCCTGTTTCGACGGCCCCGGTGTGCTCAGGGCATGGGCGTGGAATATTTTTCTCCTGCTCTTCGCGGTTGCGAAAAAGCGATTGCCTGCCATCACCGGATGAGCGAGTGCTTTGCTTCTGCTTTTTTATGCCTGGGCGTAAAACTGCGAAACTGTTCCCGGATTGCTTTTCTGATGCCGCAAGCCACCACCAAGCTCAATGCCTTTCCCGTCTTCGTGCGGGTCGAGGGCGAAGCCGTGGCCATTGTCGGCGGCGGCGAGCAGGCGCTGGCCAAGGCGCGGCTGATCGCCCAGTCGAGCGCGGTTCTGTACATCATCGCCGCAAATGCCGAACCGGAGCTGTTGGCCTTCATCGCCGAGACCGGCGCGAACCATGTGGCCGCCGGGTATGACGCCTCACGGCTCGAAGGCGCCGTGATGGTGTTTGCCGCCAGCGGCGACGAGACGCTCGATCGTCGCGTGGCCGCCGACGCGCGCCGGCTGGGCATTCCGGTCAATGCGGTCGATCGGCCGGACCTCTGCGATTTCTTCACGCCTGCGCTGGTCAACCGCGCGCCGGTCGCCATTGCCATCGGCACCGAAGGCGCAGGCCCGGTGCTGGCGCAGATGCTGCGCGGCCGCATCGACCGCATGCTGTCGCCGTCGCTTG
This sequence comes from Mesorhizobium sp. M8A.F.Ca.ET.208.01.1.1, assembly GCF_004791315.1. Taxonomy (NCBI): domain Bacteria; kingdom Pseudomonadati; phylum Pseudomonadota; class Alphaproteobacteria; order Hyphomicrobiales; family Phyllobacteriaceae; genus Mesorhizobium; species Mesorhizobium sp. M8A.F.Ca.ET.208.01.1.1. The sequence continues at coordinate 522,436 of NZ_SRUT01000002.1, read as the reverse complement.
GCGCGCTGGCGGCGCTTGCCGCCTCGTTCCGCAATGCCGCCGAGAGATTGCCCAGGGGCAATATACGTCGCCGTTTCTGGAGCGACTTCTTCGGTGGAGCGCCGGCGCGCGCGGTCGAGGCTGGCGAATTTTCGCGGGCGCGCGAAGCCGCCGCCGATCTGCTGACGTCCGACGCGCCCGTTCGCGGCCACATCGCCCTGGTGGGCGCCGGTCCCGGCGCCGAGGATCTCCTGACCCTGCGGGCGCATCGTCTCCTGATGGAAGCCGACGTCATCGTCCATGACGCGCTGGTGCCGGAGGCGGTCGTCGCCATGGGGCGCCGCGATGCCGAGCGTCTGCCGGTGGGAAAGCGCAAGGGCTGCCACACCAAGAGCCAGGCCGAAATCAATGCATTGCTGGTGGAGCTCGGCCGTGCGGGCAAGCGCGTCGTGCGGCTGAAGTCGGGTGATCCGCTGGTGTTCGGGCGCGCCGGCGAGGAGATGGCGGCGCTGCGCGATGCCGGCATCGCCTATGAGGTGGTTCCGGGTGTCACCGCGGCCTTCGCCGCTGCCGCCGATTTCGAGCTGCCGCTGACGCTGCGCGGCGTTTCCTCCTCGATGGTGTTCACCACCGGCCACGATCTCAAGGGCAATTCATTGCCAGACTGGGCCAAGCTCGCCATTTCCGGTGCTACCGTCGCCGTCTATATGGGCCGCTCGGTCGCGGCCGAAGTTGCCGGCCGGCTGATCGAGGCCGGCCTATCGCCGGACACGGCGGTCGCCGTGGTCGAGAATGCCAGCCTGACCAATCGCCGACGCTTCCACGGCACACTCGCCGACCTGCCGTCGCTGGAAGCGCGCGCCGATCTGTCGGGACCGGTCATGACCATCATCGGCGACGCTGTCGCCGGGGCCAATTTCGAGCGGTCCGAGCCGCTCGCGGCTCACAGGCATGCGCCCGTAGCGGCCACCGAGGGAGTTCAGCCATGAAGATACTGACCGCCAATCGCCTCGGCGACGGCATCGCCGTCTGGTACGCCGATGGCGGCTGGGTCGAGACGGTGGACCATGCAGACCTTGCCCATGACAAGGCGGCCGAGGATCGGCTGGAGGCGATCGGCGCCAAGGCCTATGCCGACAATGAAGTGGTCGACGTCAATCTGATCGACGCGGAAGTCGTCGACGGCGTCGTCGAGCCGGTGCGGTTGCGCGAGAAGATCCGCGCCGCCGGTCCCACTATTCGTGGCGATCTCGGCAAGCAGGCTATACGGGCGGCGTAAGCCAGACTGAAAGTGAAAGTGGGCGGACGCGCCCTGAAAGACGAAGCATGTACCGTTACGATGAGTTCGACCACGATTTTGTCCAGGCCCGCGTCGCCGAGTTCAGCGACCAGGTCCAGCGCCGGCTGTCCGGCGAGATCACCGAGGACCAGTTCCGGCCGCTCAGGCTGATGAACGGCGTTTACCTGCAGCTGCACGCCTATATGCTTCGCATCGCCGTGCCCTACGGCACGCTGAACGGCAAGCAGTTGCGCATGCTCGGCCACATCGCCCGCAAATACGACAAGGGCTACGGCCATTTCACCACGCGCCAGAACATCCAGTTCAACTGGCCGGCGCTGTCGGACATTCCGGCGATCCTGGCGGACCTGGCCAGCGTCGAGATGCACGCCATCCAGACCAGTGGCAACTGCATCCGCAATGTCACCGCGGACCATTTTGCCGGCGCTGCCGCCGACGAGGTTGCCGATCCGCGCCCCTATGCGGAAATCCTGCGGCAGTGGTCGTCGGTGCATCCGGAATTCTCGTTCCTGCCGCGTAAGTTCAAGATCGCGGTGACGGGAGCCGAGCGTGACCGCGCCGCCATCCAGACGCATGACATCGGCCTGCACCTGAAGAAGAACGCCGCCGGCGAACTCGGCTTCGCCGTCTATGTCGGCGGTGGCCAGGGCCGCACGCCGATGGTGGCGCGCAAGATCCGCGACTTCCTTCCGGAAGCCGATCTTCTGTCCTACTGCACGGCGATCCTGCGCGTTTACAACCTCTATGGCCGCCGCGACAACAAGTACAAGGCGCGCATCAAGATCCTGGTGCACGAGACCGGCGCCGAGGAAATCACCCGCCAGGTCGAGGCCGAGTGGCAGGAGTTGAAGGACGCGGAGCTGAAGCTGCCTGAGGCGGACATCCGCGCCATCGAGGCCTATTTCGCGCCGCCGGCGCTGGCCGGACGTCCGGAAGGCGACGAGGCCGTCAAGCTCGCGCGGTTGGATTCCAAGGGCTTCTCGGACTGGCTCGACCAGAACGTGGTGACGCACCGCCATCCCGATTATGCCGCGGTGACGATTTCGCTCAAGGGCATCGGCGAGGTACCGGGCGACGCATCGGACAGCCAGATGGAAGCCGTCGCCGATATCGCCGAAAGATACGCCTTCGACGAGTTGCGCGTCAGCCACGAGCAGAACCTGATCCTGCCGCATGTGGCGCGCGCCGACCTGAAGGCCGTCTATGACGCGCTGGTCGACATCGGGCTGGCAACGGCCAATTCCAACCTGATCTCGGACATCATCTCGTGCCCGGGCCTCGATTATTGCGCGCTGGCGACGGCGCGTTCGATCCCGATCGCGCAGGAAATCTCGCAACGCTTCGCCTCGCTGGAGCGGCAGCGCGAGATCGGCGAATTGAAGCTCAAGATCTCCGGCTGCATCAATGCCTGCGGCCACCACCATGTCGGCCATATCGGCATCCTCGGTGTCGAGAAGAAAGGCTCCGAGCTCTACCAGGTGACGCTCGGCGGTTCGGCCGACGAAAACACCTCCGTCGGCGAGATCATCGGCCGCGGCTTCTCGTCGGAAGAGATCACCGACGCCATCGAGACGATCGTCGATACCTATCTCGGCCTTCGGCTCAACCCACAGGAAATATTCATCGACGCCTACCGCCGTGTCGGTCCCGCGCCGTTCAAGGAGGCGCTCTATGCTGGCGAAGCCAAGGCCGCTTGACCGTATTGCCGACGTCGAGGACGGCGCCGCCGCCAAGGCGGCGGGCCTCGATGCGCTCTATGGCCATTTGAAGCCGCTTGAGATCATCGAACGTGCGGCCAGGGACCTGTTCCACGACGAGATCGCCGCCGTGTCTTCGTTCGGCGCGGATTCGGCGGTGCTGCTGCACATGATCGCGGAGATCGACCGCACGCTACCGGTCATCTTCCTCGATACCGGCAAGCATTTCGAGGAGACGCTCGGCTATCGCGACGCGCTGGTCGCCGATTTCGGGCTGACCAACATCCGGGTGATCAAGCCCGACGAGGCGGCGCTCGAACGGATCGACCCGACCGGCAATCTGCATCAGAACAACACCGATGCCTGCTGCGACGTGCGCAAGGTCGAGCCGCTGGCACGTGGCGTCGCCCCCTTCCGTGCCTGGTTCACAGGTCGCAAGCGCTTCCAGGCCTCGACACGGGCCGCACTTCCGGTGTTCGAGGCGGTCGGCCCGCGCATCCGCATCAATCCGCTGGCGCACTGGACGACGTCGGATCAGGCCGACTACATGCGTTCGCATGCGCTGCGCGAAAATCCACTGGTCGCCTATGGCTATCTGTCGATCGGCTGCTTTCCGTGCACGCAGCCGGTGCAGCCGGGCGAGGACGCGCGCAGCGGCCGCTGGGCCGGTCACGCCAAGACCGAGTGCGGCATTCACCTGTCGGGACTGGAAGTGTCGCTGACCGACGCATCACTATAGGGTATGTTGCAATTCAGGTGAGGCCGGCCTGCAAACGGCAGCTTCCTGCGCTTCCGGGGCTCACGTACTTCAAGTACGCTCCGCTCCGGTTCTCGGAAGCAGCCGTTTTCGAAGCGGCCTGACCTGAATTTCAGCACACCCTTGAGCTCTTTGAATTTTTAGGAATTTTGATGACTGAACCGACGACACCGGAGACCCGGCTCTGGACCCCTGAAGGGTTTCGCGAGGACGAGTGGACCCATGCCGAAAGCGCCGACGCGCTGGCAGGCAATGGCCGCTTCATCCTGCCGTTGCAGGCATTCCTCGATCTTGACCCGGAGGTGCGCCGCTCGGCAAAGGAGCGGCTTGGCGTCATGCTGCAGCCCGGCGATCAACTCGAGAAGATCGCCGACCTGCTCGACCAGCTGTCGCTGGTGGCGCTGGCCTTCCCGGCTTTCGGCGACGGCCGGTCTTTCACCAAGGGCGAACTGCTGCGCAACCGCTATCATTTCACGGGCGCGCTGCGTGCCACCGGGCAGATCCTGGTCGACCCGTTGCCGCATATGCTGCGGCTTGGTTTCGACGAGTTCGAGATCTCGAATCCGGTGCTGTTGAAGCGGCTGGAGGAAGGCCGGACCGGCGGCCTGGGGCTTTACTACCAGCCGGCCGCCATATCGGAGCCCAAGGGTCCGAGATATTCCTGGCGGCGGGCCCGCGGCAACTGACGCGGCGGTAGGTCCACGCGTCTTTACATCGCCCGCGATCGGGCCTTCTCTGATCGTCCGGATAGAAATATCCGCCTGACGATCTGGGAGGGGTCTCATGCGCTACGACTATGTCATCGCCGGTGGCGGGTCCGCCGGCTGCACGCTTGCCGCGCGGCTCTCCGAAGATACCTCGAAAACAGTTTGCCTGATCGAGGCGGGAGGAGCCGGCAAGGATCTGCTGATCCGCGCACCCGCCGGCGTCATCGCGCTGCTGCCGGGCCGGCCGAAGATCAACAACTGGGCGTTCGAGACGGTGCCGCAGACTGGGCTTGGCGGCCGCAAGGGTTACCAGCCGCGCGGCAAGACGCTCGGCGGCTCCAGTGCCATCAACGCCATGCTTTACACGCGCGGGCACCGTGGCGACTATGACGAATGGGCCGATCTCGGCTGCCAGGGCTGGTCGTGGGACGACGTGCTGCCCTATTTCCGGCGCGCCGAAGGCAATCAGCGCGGTGCAGACGCACTACATGGCAGCGAAGGACCGCTGCGGGTCGGCGAACAGCAGGAGCCGCGTGCGCTCTCAAGGGCCTTTGTCGAGGCCTGCGGCGAAAACCAGATACGCCGCAACGACGATTTCAACGGACCGGAGCAGGAAGGGGCGGGGCTCTATCAGGTAACGCAATTCTGGGACGAGCGCCGCAATGGCGAACGATGCTCGGCGGCTGCCGCATATCTGCATCCGGTCATGAGCCGGCCCAACCTTACCGTCATCACCGGAGCACAAGCCACGGGCATCGTGCTTGACGGCAAGCGGTCGACCGGCATTCGCTATCGCAAGGGCAACAGCGAAGCGATTGCACAAGCCTGGCGCGAGGTCATTGTCTGCGGCGGCGCTTTCGGTTCGCCGCAACTGCTGTTGCTATCGGGCATTGGCCCCGCCGCCGAACTTGCCGTGCACGGTATTCCGGTTGCTCACGAACTGCCCGGAGTGGGCAAGAACCTGCAGGATCATCTCGATTTCATCCTGGGCTGGACGTCGAAGGACGCCGACATGATGGGCATCGGTGTGCGCGGTCTGCCTGGCCTGCTGCGGCATATGCTGCGCTGGCGCAGGGATGGCGGCGGCATGATCGCTACGCCCTACGCGGAAGGCGGCGCCTTCCTCAAATCCGACCCAGCGATCGACCGGCCCGACCTGCAACTGCATTTCTGCATCGCCATCGTCGACGATCACGGCCGCAAGCTGCATATGGGTTACGGCTTTTCCTGCCACGTCTGCGTGCTGCGGCCATATTCGCGGGGCGAGGTCGGGCTGTCGAGCGCGGATCCGCTGGCGGCACCGCGCATCGACCCGCGCTTTCTATCGGACGAACGTGACGGCGAGCTTCTGCTGAGGGGTGTTCGAATGATGCGCGGTGTCCTGGAGGCGCCGGCACTGGCCAAATACCGCCACAAGGAAATCTACACTGCCGGCGTGTCGAGCGACGCGGAGCTTATGTCCCATATCCGTGCCCGCGCCGACACGATTTATCACCCGGCCGGCACCTGCAAGATGGGCATCGACGATATGGCGGTGGTTGATCCGGAACTGCGTGTCCACGGCATGCAAGCCTTGCGCGTCGTCGACGCCTCGGTGATGCCGAGGCTGATCGGCGGCAACACCAATGCGCCGACCATCATGATCGCCGAGAAGGCCGCGGACATGATCAAGGCGGTTGCCTGACCGTAGTCTGGTCGAACCAATGATTCCATTTTGGCCTTTTTAACGACTCGAATTTGCTGATGATCGTGCCCGTCTCCGAAAACTGGTCTTACCAATAGGGCGATTTCCGCTTCCCCTTTCACCGTCCTGCCCTTAGGATAAGTCGATTATTTCGTCATCCGAAATAAATGGCCACAAAGGGAGGAACCGGGAATGGCTGGTAAGAAAATATTGATGCTCGTTGGCGAGTTCAGCGAGGAATATGAGATTTTCGTCTTTGAGCAGGCCATGCATGCCGTCGGCCACACCGTGCATGTCGTGTGCCCGGACAAGAAGGCGGGCGATGTGTTGAAGACATCGCTGCACGATTTCGAGGGCCACCAGACCTACACCGAAAAGCTCGGCCACGATTACATCCTCAACAAGACGTTTTCCGAGGTGGATCCGGGCCAGTACGATGCCGTCTACGCGGCGGGCGGGCGCGGTCCCGAATACATCCGCATCGACAAGCGCGTGCAGGCGCTGGTGCGGCACTTCCATGAGACCGGCAAGCCGATCTTCACCATCTGCCACGGCGTGCAGATCCTGATCGCGGTCGACGGCGTGGTGCGGGGCAGGGAAGTGGCGGCGCTTCACTATTGCGAGCCGGAAGTGACGCTGGCCGGCGGTATCTATATCGACGTCGCGCCGAACGGAGCCCATGTCGACGGCAATCTCGTATCTGCCAAGGGCTGGCCGGGCCTGTCCAATTTCATTCGCGAATGCCTGAAGGTGCTGGGCACGGAGATCCGCCATGGCGAGATCCTGATGCGCGACGAGCGGCAGGCGGCCTGAGGCTCTGAGAACCGGCTGCTCTTCTACGCTTTCAACTCAGGTTGGAAAGCTTTGCGCAGCTTCCTCATGCGGCCCTTGGGCATTGTTCGAAAAGCCAGGCAATTGGCTTTTCGTCCGCTGCGCGGACCACACTTCACCTCTCCGTTGATGGGGAGCAAGACAAGTGATGGGGAGCAAGACAAGCGCTACAGCGCCGCGTGTGCCTCTCGGAACGATATCAGCTTGCTGCGGCTTTCGTCCCACAAGGCCAGTTTGACGCAGCGCAGGCTGTCGAGCAGCGTGACGCGGCCGATACCGCGCAGTTCCGGATAATCACGCAGCACTTCCTGCAACCGGTAGCCGGGCACCTTGGCGGAGAGGTGGTGGACGTGGTGGACGCCGATATTGCCGGTGAACCAGTTCAGCAGCGGCGGCAGGTCGTAGTAGGACGAGCCGTGCAGGGCTGCGTGCTGGAACTGCCATTCCTCGTCCTTCGCCCATTCGGTCTCCTCGAACTGATGCTGGACGTAGAACAACCAGATGCCGGCCGAACCGGCGAGAATGACGATCGGCAGATGGACGATCAGGAACGCGCGGGGACCGACGGCCCAGATAAGCAATGCCGCCGCAAGCGCAATGGCGAGATTGGTGGTCATCGACGACACCCAGGGCGTAAAGCCGCCGCGCATCATGCCGATGGGCAGTCTTTGCGAGAAGATGAACAACCAGATCGGCCCGAGCCCGAACATCACCAGCGGATGGCGATAGAGGCGATAGGCCAGGCGCCCGCGCCAGGACAGGCGCCGGTACTCGGCGACGGTCAACGTCCTGATGTCACCCATGCCGCGCTCATCGAGATTGCCGGCGCTGGCATGATGCACGGCGTGGGCACGCCGCCAGCAATCGTAGGGCGTCAGCGTCAGGACACCGAGCGCTCGGCCGATCCAGTCGTCGGCAATGCGATTGGCGAAGAACGAGCCATGGCCGCAATCGTGCTGGATCATGAAGATCCGCACCAGGAACCCTGCCGCGGGCAGGATGAGGATCAGCCCCCACCAATGGCCGTAGGCATAGGCGGCGGAAGACAGAGCCCACAGCGAGGCGAAAGGAATGAGGGTAATGGCGAGTTCGAGTGCGCTGCGCCGCCTGTCGGGCTTCTTGTAGCGTGCCAGAATCTTGAGCCAGGCGCGCTTGCTACTGGCCGCCATTTCGGGGGAAATCATGTTCATCAGGAAGCATAGGCAGGGTGCGCCGCCGCCGCAAGCCGGCCTTCACGTAAAGTTACTGTGCGTAATTGTCGCGTAAGGCCGGACGAGGCGCCTACTGCCGCCGCCAGGCGTCGCCATTCTCGACCCGGTCAAGGCGGTCGAGCAATTGCCTGAAACGATCGGGGATGTCGGTCTCCGTGTGGAAGGCTGGCAAGGTGCGCAGAAAGCGCGCCATCGTCTCGGCGCCGAGCTGGCGCCGGACCTCCGCGGCGAGCCTTTCGCCCTTTTCAAGCTTTTTGCGGGTCATCATCTCAAAAATCCTGCGTCGGCTCCGAAACTCCTCCAGCAAGGGAATGGTTCCCCCATCACGCCCCTGAGGCAAGCAAAGCCGGCAAGTACGGTAAAATTTGAATTAAAATCGCAGCATCGTCCCGGCGTCTTCAAAGGGCCTTGCGGTTGCTTTCCCCTTGATTTTTGGCCTGCGAACCTCGATATCGGGCACAAAATCCACACCATTCAAGATGACGGGAAACGGCGATGAGCGACCAGGCAAAAGACGAACGCGCGCCCAGTGAAGCCGAGGCGGCCGAGGCCAATGCCGAGCGCACGGAAGGCAGCATCGATGGCGACTATGAAGCGCTTGTGCGACTGCTGAAGGAAAACGAAGAACTGAAGGACCGCGCGCTGCGCGTAGCGGCCGAGATGGAGAACCTGCGCCGCCGCACCGCGCGCGACGTGCATGACGCGCGAACCTATGCGGTGGCGAATTTCGCCCGCGACATGCTGTCGGTGTCGGACAATCTGCGCCGCGCGCTGGATGCCATTCCCGCCGAGGCCAAGGCGTCGGGGGACGCCGGCTTCAAGGCACTGATCGAAGGCGTCGACCTGACCGAGCGCGCCATGCTGTCTGCGCTGGAACGGCACGGGGTCAAGAAACTCGCGCCGGAAGGCGAAAAGTTCGATCCCAATTTCCACCAGGCAATGTTCGAAGTGCCCAATCCCGATGTGCCGGCCAACACCGTGGTCCAGGTCGTGCAGCCGGGCTATTCGATCGGCGAGCGGGTGCTGCGCCCGGCCATGGTCGGCGTCGCCAAGGGCGGCCCGAAAATTGCCGCCGACGCGCCGGTCGAGCCAGGGCCGGTCAATGAGCAGGCCGAAAAGGATGCGTGATTAGGGAATAGGGGAGTAGGGCAGGAAAACAGGAAGCCGTATGAATCATGCGGCTTCGTGCTAAACATACTCCCCTACTCCCCTGCTCCCTTAACCGCATAATTCATGAACCCCATCGCCCTCCTCGACTATGCCGGCGTTGCCGTCTTCGCGGCGACCGGGGCGTTGGCGGCGTCGCGCAAGCAGCTCGACATTATCGGCTTTCTGTTCCTGGCCAGCGTCACCGGTATCGGCGGCGGCACGCTTCGCGACGTTATCCTCAATCTGCCGGTTTTCTGGGTCGCCAACTCCAGCTATGTGCTGATCTGCGCGGCGGTTGCGGTGCTGGTGTTCTTTGGTGCGCACCGTGTCGAATCCCGCTGGAAATGGCTGCTCTGGCTCGACGCCATCGGGTTGGCCGCTTTTTCGGTGATGGGGGCGGCCAAGGGGCTGGCCATTACCGGTTCGCCGGTCGTCTCCGTCATCACCGGCGTGCTCACCGCCACGTCAGGCGGCATCCTGCGTGATCTGCTGGCCGGCGAGCCCTCGGTGCTGCTGAGGCCGGAAATCTACGTTACGGCCGCTCTCGCAGGTGCTGCAATCTACACGGCTGGCGACGTCACAGGATTGCCGCCGATCGTTTCAGAACTGGCCGGCTTCGCCGCGGCGTTCGCGGTGCGCGGCGGTGCGCTCCGTTTCGGCTGGACGTTTCCAGCCTACAAAAGCCGGCCCGGCCGGCGGCCTGAAGACATTCCCTGAAGAGAGGGAGTAGGGAGTAGGGAAATTGTCAGTAGTCGCCGAAGCGTGAATCGTGGCGTCTTCACCACTGCCTACTCGCTCACTGCCCACTGTCTACTCGCTCACGCCGCGAAGCGCTGCGCTTCGCCGCCATAATAGTTGACGTAGCGGGCCCCGATCTCCTTGACCGGCATCACCACGAAAATGTCGACGGTCGAGAATTCGCGGTCGATGACGCAACCATCGCCGATGCGGGCGCCGACCCGCAGATAGCCCTTGACCAGTGGTGGCATCGCCGCGATCGCCGCCTTGGTGTTGACCGCCTCGATCGGCATCAGGTCCATGGAGCAGTAGCGTCCGGACACAGCGCGCACGTCCCAGGCCGAGTTGGTGCGGCAGTGATGGGCGAGATAGGTGAGCGCCTCGGCGTGCGCGGCCGGCACGGTGCCGTGGAAGGAGGCACAGCCGGTCATCACGCCGATCTCGTAGTGATTGATGTAAGCCCAGATGCCTTGCCACAGCGCCTCGATGGTGCGCTTCGAACGGTATTCCGGCAACACACAGGAGCGGCCGAGTTCCAGGAAACGCTGGCCGGGATGACGGGCGATGAGCTTGGTCAGCTCGAATTCGCCTTCGGAATAGAAGCCTCCGGCGGTTGCCGCGATTTCTTGCCGCAGCAAGCGATAGGTGCCGACGATGCGGCGGTGCTCAGGGCCGGAAAGCGAGGTATCGAGGACGAGGAGATGGTCGCAGAGCGGGTCGAAGCGATCGGCGTCGCGGCGGTCCTGCGCCTGGAACAGATCCTTCCTGGCGCCAAGCTCGTCATAAAATACACGGTAGCGCACTTCCTGCGCGGCCGCGATCTCGGCCTCGTTGCGGGCGAGCCGCACTTCGAGATTGCCGATACGGCCGAGCGCTGCGCCTTTTATGACGGAATCGACATTACGTCCGGCGAGCAAGGCGCTGCTGGCGTTCGGCCGAGTGTCACATTCCGGCATAACTGTATGCACGAGTGATTCTCCTTCGAGCCATCCCTCTTGGCACGGGGATACGGTGTAGGTGCAACAGGATTGTGACAGTACCGTGATACAGCGTCGCGGGCAATACTTCGTCGGCTGGCGAAAACGGTCAACCGGCTATGTTGCGGCACAAGAGCCTACGCGCGTTGGCTTCGCGGGCGCCCGAAACCGGGCTGCTTTTTTTGGCGGGCTTCGTCTGCCATGCACCGTGAAAAGGCGGCTCAAGCGGCGACCTGGCCCTCGACGGCGCTGACCAGCGCGTCGGGGTCGAGCGGCTTGGTGACGAAGCCGCTGGCGCCGTGGGCGAGCACCGCATGGCGGGTCTTTTCCTGGCTGTCGGCCGACAGCACCATGATCGGCACCGGCGGTACGGAGGCTTCCTCCTCGTGGCGGCGGATCGCGGCAATGGCGTCCAATCCGTCCATGACCGGCATATGCAGATCCATCAGCACCACGTCGAAGCGGTGCTTGTGCCCGCCGGCGGTGACCGCCTCGACGGCAGCCTTGCCGTTGCCGACCACCTTGACGCGATGCCCGGCCTTCAACAGCGTTGCGCGGGCCAGCATGGCATTGATGTCGTTGTCCTCGGCGATCAGCACGGACAGGCCCTGTTGGCGTTCGCCTGAGGCACGAAGCGCCGGTGCGCGGCGTTTTTCCGGCCGCGGCGGGGCGAGGACCGGCGTCTGGCTGCTCAAAAGGACACGCAAAAGTGTTCCTCCGCGCACCGGCCGGGCAAGGAATGTCGCGTAGCCGCTGGCACGAAACTCGCCAAGCATGCCGCGGTCGGTGGGTGCGATCAGCGTGACGGCTTCGCAATCGGTGAACCCATGCTGGCGAAGCCGCTTGAGCAGCTTCCCGTCACTCTCTTCCAGGGCCGCGTCGACCAGAAGCACGTCACAGCCGTCGGCAAAGGATGCGGCCTGGGCCACGGTGGTGGCGATGCCGGCCGCGCCGCCATTGGCGCGGATGGTGCGGGCGATGGCGTCGGCCTCGACGGTGTTCTTGGACAGGATCACGGCGCGTCGGCCGGCAAGCGCGTTCAGCCGGCCCTGCGGCGGCTCGGTAGCCGATATGGCCGGAATCTCGAAGACGAATTCCGATCCCTGGCCGAGCCGGCTGGATACCGAAATCGTGCCGCCCATGGCGGTGACAAGACGCTTGGAGATGGCAAGCCCCAGTCCGGCACCGCCATGCGTGCGCGTCGAGGTGCCGTCGGCCTGCTCGAACTCCTCGAAGATGCGCTCCATGTCCTCGTCGCGCAGGCCGGGGCCGGTATCGGCGATGGTGAAGCAGATGCGGTCGCTGGTCTCGGTGCGGGCGCGCGCGACGCTGACCAGCACGCCGCCGCTGTCGGTGAACTTGATGGCGTTGCCGATGAGGTTGAGCAGCACCTGCCTGACCCGGCCCGGATCGGCGGTGATCAATTGCGGCACATCCGGTTCGACATGGCAGCCGAGGCCGATATTCTTGGCGAAGGCGCGCGCGGCCATCAATTCGATGATGTTGTCGGCGATCTCGCGCACGGACATGGGCTGCGGTTCGGGATCGAAGCGTCCGGCCTCGATCTTGGAATAGTCGAGCAGATCCTCGATCAGGGCAAGCAAGGCGCTGGCCGAGGTCGAGATGGCGCCGACATAGGTCTGCTGTTCCGGCGACAGGCTGGTGTCGGCGAGCAGCTTGGCCATGCCCATGATGCCGTTCATCGGCGTACGGATCTCATGGCTGACAGTGGCGAGGAAACGCGACTTGGCCTGGCTTGCGAACTCGGCCCGCTCGCGCGCCGTGATCATGGACGATTCGGCGCGCTTGCGTGCGGTGATGTCGCGGGCGATGGCGCGATGCGAGACGGCATCGCTGTCCTTGTCGCGCACGGACAGCTCGATCCAGGAGAACCAGCGCGGCCCGGTGGGCGTGCGGATGGCGACGTCGGTGGAACTCAGGCATTCATGGTCGGAGAAAGCGGCATCGGGAACGATGCCGACCTCGATGCCGAGTTCGGCCAGCGTCTTGCCGGCAAGGTCGCGCTGATCGGTTTCGACAAGGTCGGCGAACACCTTGTTGGCATAGACGATGTAACCGTCGCGGTCGCGATGGATGACGAGATCGCCGAGCGCGTCGATGAGACCGCGAAAGCGCTCCTCGCTTTCCTGCATCTCCCACATGCGGTCGGCCAGCGTCTCGATCTCGGCGCGGTTGCGGGCGGTGGTTTCGTCGAGCAGGACCGTACTGCGGCGTACGCTGCGCCTGGCGTGCAGGTGCATGGCCAGGCCGGCAAGGCCTGTTGCCAGCAACGCAAGGCTGATGAAGACCGGCGCTCCGGTCAGGTAGGAGAGGCCGGCCAGCACCATGACAACGAAGGTCAGGATCGGCAGGCCTTCGCGCTTGGCCGGTTGCTGATCGGGCACCAGCGGCGGCGCGGCGATAAACCGCCGCGCCATTGCCGGCGCTTGCGCCGGTGCCGCAACGATGTCGTCGCCAGGGTCGGCCCGTTGGCTGTCGGATTCCGCGATCATGCGAAATCCTTGCCAGACAGACATTATGGAAAATTGCGGGGGATCGTTCGAATTTTAGCGGATCGGGGTTTTTGCCCCGGCGAAGACCGATTTGCCGCCCGATGTGGCAATTCCGTCCGGCCTGCGATCCCTCAGTCCGGTCACATGTCGACGACGACGCGACCGCGGATTTTGCCATCGACGATGTCGTGTGCCGCACCGATGATGCCGTCGAAGCCGATGGTCGTGGACAGGCTGGCGAGCTTGTCCACATCGAGATCGGAGCCGATGCGCCGCCAGGCTTCGAGGCGCACGGCCTTCGGCGCCATCACTGAATCGATGCCGAGCAGGGAGACGCCGCGCAGGATGAAGGGCGCCACGCTCGATGGCAGATCCATGCCACCGGCGAGGCCGCAGGCCGCGACCGCCCCGCCATAGGAGGTCATTGACAGCACGTTGGCCAATGTGTGGCTGCCGACCGAATCGATACCACCGGCCCAGCGCTCCTTGGCCAGCGGCTTGGCGGGCTGGTTGAGCTCGTCGCGCGATATCACTTCGGCCGCGCCAAGATTGATCAGGTAAGGGCTTTCGGCATTGCGGCCGGTCGAGGCGACGACATGGTAGCCGAGGCTGGACAGGATGGAGACCGCGACCGAACCGACGCCGCCGGCAGCGCCCGTCACCACGACAGGGCCGCGATCAGGCAGGATGCCGTGCCGTTCCAATGCCATGACGCAGAGCATGGCCGTGTAGCCGGCGGTGCCGACAGCCATGGCATCATGCGCGCTCATGCCCTCCGGCAACGGCACCAGCCAGTCACCCTTCACGCGGGCGCGCCCGGCATAGGCGCCGAAATGGGTTTCGCCAACGCCCCAGCCGTTCAGGATGACCTTGTCACCCTTGCGCCAGTCGGGATTGGAAGAGGAGATGACAGTGCCGGCAAGGTCGATGCCCGGCACCAGCGGCCATCGGCGGATCACCGGCGCCTTGCCCGATATGGCCAGTCCATCCTTGTAGTTCACCGTCGTCGCCTCGACCGCGATGGTGACGTCGCCCTCCATCAGATCGGCGTCGGTGAGATCAGTCACGGCGACCGACTGTTTTTTCTCGGCGTCGCGCGAAACGAGGATGGCTTTGAACGTTTCGGTCATCTTTCTCTCCGCGAACTTGCTTGGCGTCTGACTGTGCGGCGATGGCCGCGCGGGGTCAATCTTTGGAAGGCTTGGCGTTCGAAGGTTTGGGTTCACGCCGCCAGCCGATGAGTTCGTCGAACACGACCAGTGCCGCACCCACGGAAATGAAGGCGTCCGCAAGGTTGAAGACGGCGAAGGACCAGACCGGCGTGTGGAACAGGATGTAATCGATGACGTGGCCGTAGACGGCACGGTCGATCAGATTGCCCAGCGCGCCACCGATGATCAGGGCAAAGCCGGTACGGGCGATGACATGGCCCGATGGCGTGCGCGTGGCGAGGTAAAGCACGAAAGCGACGACCAGCACGGCGATGACCACAAGGCCGGTGTCGCCGAAGGAGGAGAACATCGAGAAGGCGATGCCGGTGTTGTAGGTGCGAAACAACGCCAGGAAGGGCAGCAGGTCGAGCTTCTCCTGGAAGGGCAGGCCGGCCTCGACCAGTGTCTTTATCCATTGGTCGAGCGCGATGGCCACGATGACGAGCAGCGCGTAGGGAGACCATGATTTCACGATTGGACAACCTTCATTGCTGGTCCGGGATTGGTTCGAGTTTCAGCGCGCCGCGCCTGATCTCGAACAGCATGATGCCGGTGGCGACCGCGAGATTGAGCGAATCGGCACGGCCTGCCTGCGGAATCCTGAGCAGCCTGTCGCAGCTCGCCGCCAGGCTTTCGGGCAGGCCCTGCTGCTCGTTGCCCATCATCAGCAACACCGGCCCGCGGGAAAAATCGACCGAGCGGTAGTCGACCGCGCCTTTCAGATGGGTGCCCGCGACGAGACCTGAAAAGCCGCCGCGCCAGGCAAGGAATGCCTCGGTCGTTGCCTTCGCCACTGGCACGGCGAAAATGGAACCCATGGTGGCGCGCACCGTTTCCACCGAAAACGGATCGGTTGTGTCGCCGACCAGAATGACGCCCTTGGCGCCGACGGCATCGACGGTGCGGATGACGGTGCCGAGATTGCCGGGATCGCGCACCCGGTCGAGCGCGACCCAGACATCGCCATTGTCGGCACTGATGTCCTTCAGGGCCAGGAATTTCTGCGAGAAGACGCCTACCACCATTTGCGGATTGTCACGGCGGGTGATGGCGACAAGCACTTTTTCCGATACTTCGAGCACGGTGCCGCCGGCGGCAACCGTGCGCGCCGCGACCTTTTCCACGGCCGCGTTGCCGCGTCCGGCCTTGGCGAAAACAAGCGTCCTGATCTGCCAGCCCAGATCGAGCGCATCGATGACCAGCTTCAGCCCTTCGGCCATGAAGGCGTTCTGCTGGTCGCGGAATTTCTTCAAGGCGAGTGCCTTGATGTCCTTGACCAGCGGATTGGCAAGACTGGTGACTTCCTTCACCTGGCCGGGTGCGCCGGCGTGCCGTTCGTTCATGTCAGGCCACCCAGCGCGAAAACAGTGAAGTCGAAAGCGCCCGGCCGGCGGACTTTTCACGGATGATCAACTCGCCCGATTCAACCTTGCCGCCCATGCCGGCGAAGGTGTCGCGCATCAGGGCGTGGATGGCGAAGAAGGAGGCACGGATCGAATAGGCGGTCAGCACCACGGCGAGCGGTTTTGGGGTCAGGATCGAGCGACAGAGGTCCGTCAAATCAGGCAGGTCCTCGAACAATTGCCAGACCTCGCCCTTGGGGCCGCGGCCATAGGCCGGCGGATCGAACAGGATGATGTCGTAGCGGCTGCCGCGACGCTCCTCGCGCTCGGCGAACTTCACCGCGTCATCGACGATCCAGCGGATCGGCTTGCCGCCAAGGCCGGCCATCTCCTGGTTTTCGCGCGCCCAGCCGATCGCCTTCTTCGAGGCGTCGACATGGGTGACCTCGGCGCCCGCGCGCGCCGCCACCAGCGAGGCAAGGCCGGTATAACCGAACAGGTTGAGCACCTTGACGGGGCGCCTGGCCGCAGCGATCAGCCCTGCCATATGATCCCAGTGCGAAGCCTGCTCGGGAAAGACGCCGACATGGCGAAACGAGGTGAAACGGCCGAGATAGTCGATGCCGTCATGCTTCATCGGCCAGGTTTCGCCGAGCGGCGTCTTGGGGAAGCGCCAGCGGCCGATGCCTTCCTCGTCGGTGTCGCCGGTGAAGATGGCGTCGGCGCGCTCCCAGTCCCTTGCCGGCAGGGCCTTCTGCCAGATCGCCTGGCCCTCGGGCCGGACGATGCGGTAGGGACCGTATTGTTCGAGTTTTTGTCCCGCGCCGCTGTCGAGCAACGCATAATCGGCATTCGGCGCCACTTCGAGAACCAACGGCAAATGTTCTGCGGGCAGGGCGCCTTCGCGACGGGCGAGGTTGCGCGGCGCGGATTTCGGCGCGGGCTGGCTGTCCGCTTTCACATTGTGCTGTTCGCGCGGCCTGGCATCTGGCTTGACCGCGGAACGATTCTCGGGCGGGCGCGGCTGTCCGGCCCCGCTCTTCGCTGGGTGTGGGCGGCCGTCGCGGCGTTTGTCGCGAAAAGACTTCAAGAGGCAGCTTCTCCGGCGGTTCGGCCCGCTTCTGCCACAGCTATGCCCTCCGGCGCAACAAACCCGCGCGACATTGCGATTGCCGATGGCTCAGCCGCGCCCGATCGAAAGCAGGGCGACAACCAACGAAACGAAGCCGGCAGCCTTGGCGGCCGTGACAGCCATGTGGCCGGTCTCCCAGCGCAGCCGCATGGCTTCGAAATCGTCCGGAATCGGGCCTGGCATCCAGGTGGCGAGAACATTGTTGGCCGGTTTGACGAGAACGAACCAAAGCACCAGGGATAGCGCATAGAGCAAGGTGGCGGCGAGTGCGAACCAGAACGCCGGCCGATCCTCGCGCAACAGCCATGCCAGCAGTCCCGGGCAGGCGACCGCGGCGACATCCAGCGGCGCGCCAATGATTGCGAAGAGCAGGAACTGGCCGTTGAAAACGGTGGCCTCGCGCCAAAGCGCCGGGGACCATCGGATGAGCCGGGGCACCGATTCCAGGACATGAGCGAAGGACGGTCCGAGGCTGAGCGCAGCGATCGTGGCGGTCAAGACAGACCAGAATAGCAGGAGGCCGTATATTCGCATGACGCAACAACGGTTCCGAACCGAAGCCGTTCCGAACAGGCGCGCCACTTGCCGTTGCCGCAGCCTTGACCCTATCGTCTACCACTCCCGGATAATCATCCATGTCCCGCTCCGAATGCCTGCTCGACCTCATCCAGTTGCTGCGCCGGCTCCACCGGCCGGTCAGAGGGCAAGCATTGGCCGATGGAGAACAGGCCAATGGGGAACAGAAATGAGCGCGTATTGGATCGCGGTGGCGTCGGCGCAGCATGTCCGGCGCGGCCGGCAGGGCGGCTTCATGCAGGTTAACCACGGCAAGGCTGCACCTCTGCGCCGCGTCAGGCCCGGCGACGGCATCGTCTATTACTCGCCAACCACCGTTTCGGGGGAGAAAGACGGTCTGCAGGCGTTCACGGCGATCGGCACGGTGCGGGAAGGAGAACCTTATCAAGGCGAGATGGGCGGCGGCTTCACGCCGTTCCGCCGTGATGTCGGCTGGGCGCAGGCCGGGGAAACGCCGATCAAGCCATTGCTTGAGAGGCTGGAATTCACCGCAGGCAAATCGAACTGGGGTTACCAGCTGCGCTTTGGCCTGTTTCCGATCAGCGCGGCCGATTTCGCCCTGATCGCACGGGCAATGGGCGCCAAACTGGCTTCGACTAGCCCCTGAGTGCCTTGTAGACGGCAATGCCGGCGGCAAGATCCTCGAGTGCTGCGCCAACCGATTTGAAAAGCGTAATCTCGTCGGGGCTGCCGCGGCCTTGCTTCTGGCCGCGCGCCAGTTCGTGCAGGTCGGCGACGATGGCTTCCGGCTTCAGCACGCCGGAGGCCAGTGGCTGGACGATGTCGCCGGCCTCCTTGGTGGCGCCGGCGCGGGTGTCGACATAGACGCGGGCGCGCATGATCGCGTCGTCATCGCTTTCGCGCATCGTCGGGGTGAAGCCGCCAACCAGATCGACATGGGTTCCCGGCCGCAGCAGCGTACCCTTGACCAGCGGCTTGGTGGTGATTGTCGCCGAGGAGACGATGTCGGCCTGGCCAAGCTCGGCATCGAGATCGGTCGCGGCGCTGGCCGCGAAGCCCTCGGCGCACAGATCGGCCGCGACTTTCTCGGCGTTGGCCGGGGTACGGTTCCAGATGCGGATTGTCTTGATTGGCCGCACGGCGCTGTGCGCCTTGGCGAGGAAGGGTGAGAGCGCGCCGGCGCCGACCACCAGCAGCCGCGAGGCGTCGTCGCGGGCGAGATAGGACGCCGCGAGCGCCGAGGCGCAGGCCGTTCGCCACTGCGTCAGCCGCTGGCCGTCGATCAGGGCTTCCGGTTCGCCGGTGCCGCCATCGAGCAGGAGATAGAGCCCCATCACGGCTGGCTTGCCGATGGCGTTGTTGTCGGGCGAGACGGTGACGATCTTGACGCCGATATGGCCGCCGGCCGAACCGCCGGCGGCGTGAAAATCGGTCCAGGCCGGCATCAGAAGCAGGGTCGACGCCGCGCCATCAGGCCTCTCGACCGCGTGATGATGCCTGACCGGCTGCACCGCGCCCTCGCGAAAAGCAGTGCGCAGCGTCTCGACCAGTCCAGGAAAGGTCAGCGCACGATCGACCTCCGCAGCCGAAATGGTCAGCATGAAAAGCTCCGTGAAAAGAAATGCGCCGGCCTGCGGTTCAAGTGGTCGGCTTCGGCAATGCCGGTCCTTGGGCCGGTCCTTGGGCCGGTCCTTGGGCCGACCCTTGGACCGACCCTTGGACTGGCCCCTGGGGCACTGAGGGCGCGCGGCTGACCGCCTGGCGCAGGTTTTCCGCCTCGGCGCCGCGCTGGCGCGCCAGCTTGCGGTAGCGGCCTTGCTTTACCCAGGTCGCCAGGCTGCCGACGATCATGCCGATGGCGAGCGCCAGGAACAGGAAGATGAACAGCGGCAAGGTCAGCGTCAGCTTGGGATTGCCGGGATTGAATGGATCCAGCGTGAAGGCGACGAGTTCGCGGTTTGCAACGGCCAAGGCGATCAAGATGATCGCCAGGGGCACGAAGACCACGATGAGCATGAAGCGATTGAGCATGATGTTTTCCGTTGCAAGCGGCCGGACAAGGCAGTCCGGCTACTTGCCGCCGTTCAGCCTTTCACGCAGTTCCTTGCCGGTCTTGAAGAACGGCACCCATTTCTCCTCGACCTCGACGGACTCGCCGGTGCGCGGGTTGCGGCCGGTGCGGGCGGGTCGATTCTTCACCGAAAAAGCGCCGAAGCCGCGCAATTCGACCCGGTTGCCCTCGGCAAGCGCGTCGGTGATTTCATCGAAGATCGCGCCGACGATGTTTTCGACGTCGCGCAGGAAAAGATGCGGATTGCGCGTGGCAATAATCTGCACAAGCTCGGACTTGATCATCAGACGGGTCCCCGTGAAAGCAGTTCGGCCAAAATTATCAGGATGATTTTATTTGCTTTTTCAGCTGTCCCAACGCGTCTCAAGGGTGCCAGACGGAAACGAGACCGTCAAGAAACAAGCGGTTGGCGCCAAGTTCATGGATGACGTCGCCGCCGGAATCCGGCAAGCCGAGCGCGCCGGCGATCGTGCGTGCCATCGCCTTCGAGAACAGGAAGCCGCCGCGCCGTTCCGTGTCCTTCCATTCGACCACCTTGAGCTTGGCATCGACACCCTTGGTCGCCAGCCAGTCGATGGCCACGGACTCGCCGCCGACGGCGTCGATCAACCCGTTGGCAACACCTTGGCGGCCGGTGAAGATCGAACCGTCGGCGAGCGCCAGTGCTTGTTCGTGCGTCATCTTGCGGCGTTCCGCGACGATGCCGACGAACCAGTCGTAGCTGTCGAGGATGAGCTTGCGGACCATGGCGCGTTCGTCGTCATTGGTCGGCTTGAAGGGCGAGGGCGAGGCTTTCAGAGGCGAGGATTTCACCTCCTCCAGCTTGACGCCGAGCTTGTCCATCAGGCCGCTGACGTCAGGATACTGGATCAGCACGCCGATGGAGCCGACGATCGAGGTCTTGCGGGCGACAATATGGTCGGCGGCGCTTGCGATCATGTAGCCCGCCGACGCGGCGAGCGTGCCGACCTCGGCCACGACCGGCTTGTCGGCGGCGAGCTTGCGCACCTCCTCGTAGATCGATTCCCCGCCGACGGTGGTGCCGCCGGGAGAATCGATCACCAGGATCACGCCTTTTACTTTCGACGACTGGCGGATGGTCTCCAGCCGCTTGATCAGTTCGTCGTCCTCGGTGATGGTGCCTTCGATCCTGACCTTGGCGATGTGGTCGACGGTGGAGCCGCCGAAATCGTCGCCATAGAACCAGGCCGACAGCGCAATCACCCCGAGCGCCACGATGCCAAAGGCCGCGACACGCCAGAAAGTCAGCTTGCGCCGCAAGCGGCGGCGGTCGATCAGGTCGTCGGCTCTCAATGCCATCGTCAGCCTCACAGTCAGCGGGAAGAGACGCTTTTAGACCATGATGTCTCCATCGGGAAGCAGTTCCATCCCGCACATGGCGCGGCAATCCGCGCGCGACGGTCCTTATGCTGTCTGTTTTGTGACTGGTCTGTGCGGGGGACGCAAGGTAAGTGGGAAGAACTTCGGTGATGAAAAAAGACGCAAGGGCGACTATTTCTGCTATGAAGCACTGGCTATTGCGCTGACCCGGGTTTCGTTTGTGCAATGGCAGCTGTCACATTTTTGCGGTTTTCGTCGGCTTGTGCTTGCGTGAGGACGCTGGCGTCCCACCTATAGGCGGTGCTCCCCGGGGGCGGGTTTTAGAAGAAAGCAGTCATGTTAGCGCGACCGAATGAACCGGCCAGCCCGGAGACGGAGTTGGCTCCCCCGGAGGATGGCTGGACGCGGGACGAGGCTTTCGACCGCGCTCAGCGTCACTCGCGCCGCGTGCGCGTGCTCAAATTCGCCGTGCCCTTGGCCGCGGCGCTGATCGCCGTCGCCTTCCCGATCTATTCGTATCTCGCCGCCCCCGTTTCCGTCGCGGTGCAGGCGGAAGGCACCGCCTTCTCCAACGGCAAGCTGGTGATGGCCAATCCCAAACTCAATGGCTTCACCAAGCAGAAGCAGCCCTACTCGATGACGGCGCTGCGGGCGATACAGGATGTGAGCACGCAAGGCATCATCGAGCTCGAGGGCATCGACGCCAAGGTGCCGATCGCTCCCGACAATGTCGCGGCGGTAAAAGCCTCGCGTGGCACCTATGATCGCGACGGCAATACGATGAAACTGGACAGCGACGTCACCATCACCACGACCGACGGCATGCAGGCCAAGTTCAAATCGGTCTTCCTCGACATGGGCAAAGGCACTATGAAGACGGATGATCCCGTCGATGTCAGCCGTGGCGGGTCGCAGATCACAGCGAATTCCCTGTCGGTCCAGGACAATGGCAAGATCCTGGTGTTCGAGAATAGGGTGCGCGTCAACATTGATGCCGCCAGTCTGAAGGCGGCTGAGGCAAAGGGCGAAGAAGCGAATGTGGCTCAATAGTTCGACACGGCTTGCGGCCGCAACTTCGGCGCTGCTCCTGCTCAGCCTGGCGCCGTCGCTGGCGCAGTCGTCTGCCGCCAGTCAGGTGTCAGGCCTCAAACTGGCCGGTGACAAGCCGATCCAGATCGAAAGCGACAAGCTGGAAGTGCGTCAAGCCGAGAATGTCGCCATCTTCACGGGCAATGTCACCGTCGTCCAGGGGCCGACGCTGATGAAGGCCGGCAAGATGATGGTCTATTACATCAAGGATGCCAATGCCGCGGCCAAGGGCACGGAAGCCGCGGGCGCTGCGATGACCGGCTCGGCCAACATCGACCATCTCGAAATCTCCGACAAGGTGTACATCAAGTCGGATCAGCAGGTCGCTACCGGCGATCAGGGCAGTTTCGACATGAAGAGCCAGGTGCTGGTGCTTTCGGGCAAAAAGGTCGTCCTGTCGCAAAACGACAATGTCCTGGTCGGCTGCAAGCTTACCGTGCAGATGAAAAGCGGACTGGCCCAGGTCGATCCATGCGCTGGGCAGCGCGTGCAGATGTCGATCACGCCGCCGCCGAAATCGGATGCGTCGAAATCGGGAGCGACGAACCCCTGATGGCCAGCCTGTCGTCGCTGACGGCGCGTCTTCCGGGACGGGCCGCAGGCAAGCTTTCGGCTCCGGCCACGGTCACCGCCGACAAGGCGAAGTTCAAGGGAACCTTGATCGCCAAGGGCCTGACCAAGAGCTACAAGGGCCGCAAGGTCGTCAGCGGCGTCACGCTGGGCGTACGCGCCGGCGAGGCCGTCGGGCTGCTCGGCCCCAACGGCGCCGGCAAGACGACCTGCTTCTACATGGTTACCGGCCTGGTGCCGGTGGATGAAGGCACGATCGAGATCGACGGCTTCGACGTCACCTCGATGCCGATGTATCGCCGCGCGCGCCTCGGCATCGGCTATCTGCCCCAGGAGGCCTCGATCTTCCGCGGCCTCAATGTCGAACAGAACATCCGCGCCGTGCTCGAAGTGGTGGAAAAAGACCGCAAGGTCCGCGAGCGCAACCTCGACGAACTGCTCGAGGAATTCCACATCAGCCATCTGCGCAAGGCGCCGTCCATGTCGCTCTCGGGCGGCGAAAGGCGGCGCCTGGAAATCGCGCGCGCGCTGGCGACGCGTCCGGCCTACATGTTGCTCGACGAACCCTTCGCCGGCATCGATCCGATCGCGGTCGCCGACATCCAGCAGTTGGTGCGTCACCTGACGGCGCGCGGCATCGGTGTCCTCATCACCGACCACAATGTGCGTGAGACGCTCGGCCTGATCGACCGTGCCTATATCATCCACGCCGGCCAGGTGCTGACCCATGGCCGCGCCGACGAAGTGGTGGCAAATCCCGACGTGCGGCGGCTTTATCTCGGCGAGGGTTTTACCCTCTGAGCAATTCCTTGTCCTACACGCCGCTTCGCTGCGTCTGTTTTTACGAAGTTCCGGCCAGGAAGCTGTTTTTTCCCCGGCTCTTGGAATTGCTCTGAGCGTGAAATTTGTTTCCTGACACGATTTTTTGGGCGGTGCGGCCTGTTTTTTCGCGGTTTTGCCGCAGGATAACGCTCCGGTAATCGGGTTTCGCTAGGCTTTGCCTTGACAAGCAAAAGCCGGGCCAGTTTCTATGCCCGCCGTGAAATTCATTCCGGAAGTCCGGACGCGTTCAGGAGGCGTTTGAAACCGAGCCATGGCGTTGGCGGCGAAACTACAGCTCCGACAGTCGCAGTCGCTGGTGATGACGCCGCAGCTGATGCAGTCGATTCGGCTGCTGCAGTTCACCCATGCCGAGCTCGAGCATTTCATCGACGAGGAGATCGAGCGCAATCCGCTCCTGGAGCGCGCCGAGCCGCAGGATGATGCCGCGAGCGATCAGGCGCAGAAGCTCGAGGCCGAGCCGCAGGCCGCCCCCGACGGCGACTGGTTCGAGAACGAGACGGCATGGAGCGCCGAGGCGATCTCGGAAAAGCTCGATACGTCCCTGGAAAACCTGTTTCCCGATGATCCCGGCACCAGCGAACGGCTCGGGCCCGACCTGACGGCGCAATGGAAATCGGCTTCGGGCAGCGGCGGCGGCTCCTCGTCCGAGGGGCTCGATGCCGGCGACATGGCGGCGAGCGCGATCACGCTGCGCGACCATGTCGGCGAGCAGATCGCACTTGCCTTCACCGATCCCGTAGCGCGGCTGATCGCCGGAGAACTTTCCGATGGGCTCGACGAGACCGGCTATGTCAGGCCCGATCTGGCGGAGATCGCCGCGCGGCTCGGCATCGACAGCCTGGCGGTGGGCAAGGTGCTGGCGGTATGCCAGACCTTCGAGCCGGCCGGCCTGTTCGCCCGCGATCTCGCGGAATGCCTTTCCCTGCAGCTTGCCGTGCGTGACCGGCTCGATCCGGCGATGAAGGCCCTGGTCGCCAATCTCGAACTGCTGGCACGGCGCGATTTCCAGACGCTGAAGCGGCTCTGCGGCGTCGACGAGGAGGATTTGCTGGACATGCTGGCCGAAATCCGGGCGCTCGACCCGCGGCCCGGCATGGCTTTTTCGGGCGGCGCCAGCGACGCCATCGTCGCCGATGTCGAGGTGCGGGCGGCCAATGACGGCAGCTGGACCGTCGAACTCAATGCCGAAACGCTGCCGCGCGTGCTGGTCGACCATATTTATTTCGCCCAGGTGTCGCCGCACGCGAAGAACCAGGCGGAGAAGGACTTCCTGGCCGAGTGCCTGCAGAACGCCAATTGGCTGACGCGCAGCCTCGACCAGCGGGCAAAGACGATCCTCAAAGTGGCCTCGGAAATCGTGCGCCAGCAGGACGCCTTCCTCGTCCATGGCGTACGCCATCTGAAGCCGCTCAACCTGCGCACGGTGGCCGACGCCATCGGCATGCACGAATCGACGGTCAGCCGGGTCACAGCGAACAAATACATGCTGACCCCGCGCGGCGTGTTCGAGCTGCGCTATTTCTTCACCGCCTCGATCGCGGCATCGGGCGGTGGCGAAGCGCATTCCTCCGAAGCGGTGCGTGATCGCATCAAGCAAATGATCGACGAGGAGAAGCCCGTCGATGTGCTGTCGGACGATGCTATCGTCGACATGCTCAGGGAAAGCGGCGTCGATATCGCCCGGCGCACGGTCGCCAAATACCGGGAAGGCATGAATATTCCCTCGTCGGTGCAGCGCCGGCGCGAGAAACGGGCGCTCGCCAGCGCCGGCCGCTAGAGCAAGTCCAGGAAAATTGTAAAGCGGTTTCCCGGGAAAAGCGCATAGCGCTTCCCTTGGCAATGCGCCAAGGCAAAGAGATGGAGCGGCGTTTCCGTGAAATGATGGACAGCTCCATGCGCTCACGATTTCCACAGTTTTCGAGTTTCATTGACAAGCCACGGTGAAGTGGCTAGAAGCCCGCCCGCATGAGACGGGCCTGATGCCCGCTAGCGGATGGTCCGTCACGACATGACCCCGGGACGGTCAAGAAGGCGGCTTGTGATCAACCGGAAAGTTCGGATTTAAATCGGCGCGAGTGACGCCGCAAAGCTTGTGCGCACGGATCACGAGTATAAACTCGGGCCAGTTTGAAGCCTGAGCAAGGAAGGTCAGTTTTCAGATGAATCTGCGCATATCGGGAAAGCACATGGATATCGGCGATGCGTTCCGCACACGCATCAACGATCGGGTCGGTGAAGCGATCGGCAAATATTTCGATCGCGGCTTCGCGGGACACGTCACCGTCATCAAATCGGGTTCGCGCTATTCGGCGGATTGCATGATCCGGCTGGATTCAGGCGCCTCGCTGCAAGCCACCGGCGATGCCCAGGATCCGACGCTGGCCTTCGAGGCCGCAGCCGATCGGCTGGAGACCCGGCTTCGGCGCTACAAGCGCCGTCTGAAATCGCACAATTCGGGCAATGGCAATGGCGAATTGACCGACATTGCCTATACCGTGATGGCACCGCTTGCCGATGACGATGAGGAAATCCCGGAGGATTTCGCACCGGCCATCGTCGCCGAATCAACCATGACGCTGAAGACCATGTCGGTGGCCTCGGCCGTCATCGAGCTCGATACCAAGGACAGTCCGGTGGTTGTTTTCCGCAATGCCGGAACCGACCATCTCAACATCGTCTATCGCCGGCCCGACGGAAACATCGGCTGGATCGATCCGTCCACGACCAAAGTCGCACAGGGATAAAAGCCAGCCGCACGAGGGGTGGGGACTGGCGCGGCAGGCGAACAAGGATTTTCAAGTATGGATCTGAGCGATCTTATCAGCGTTCCGGCGATTTTGCCGGCGTTGAAGGCGAACTCCAAGAAGCAGCTTCTGCAATTGCTGTCCGAGCGGGCGGCGGCGATTTCGGGCATTCCGGAACGGGAGGTGTTCGACACCATCCTGCAGCGTGAGCGCCTGGGTTCGACCGGCGTCGGCAACGGCATCGCCATCCCGCACGGCAAGCTTGCCGGCGTGAAGCGCATCGCCGGCGTTTTCGCCCGGCTGGAAACGCCCGTCGATTTCGAATCGCTGGATGACCAACCGGTCGATCTGGTGTTTCTGCTGCTGGCGCCTGAAGGGGCGGGTGCCGATCACCTCAAGGCGCTGTCGCGCATCGCGCGCGTGCTGCGCGATGCCGACACGGTGGCCAAGATCAGGGGAACGCGTGACGCCACGGCGATCCATGCGCTTTTGTCGGACACGCAGGCCTCGCACGCGGCCTGAAGTCATCTTCTTTAAGATATCACCCCAAGGGCCGCCGTGAGCGGCCCTTTCGTTTCCGTCCCGCCTTAATGAATGGCGACGGTGGTCAAATCGTTTTCCATGGCACCGGCCAGAGCACGGTCACGCGCATCGGAAAGCAGGATCGGCTGGCCGTTGGCGCCAAACAGGGCCCACAGCTCCATGCCGGGCGCGATTTCACCGATGTTGGGGAAGCGGCCGAGCAGTTCATCGCTCGAGACCTTGCGCAGATAGGCGACCGAGCCTTCGCCGAGATGGGCGAACTCGCCGCTGGTCATGGTGATGATTTCGTCAGTTCTGGTCATTTCAAGCCTCCTTGGCGCGAGGACGCCGCTCAAGGCCATCCCGCATGAGAGCCATCAGTGAAGATCAGTCTTTCACCGATATATTTATTTTCCGTACCAGCCGTTCGGACTCCGGCCGATCGAGGTCGATCGACAAAAGGCCGTTCTTCAGTTCCGCCGCGATCACCCGCATGCCGTCGGCCAGCACGAAACAGCGCTGGAACTGGCGCGCGGCAATGCCGCGATGAAGGAATTCGCGCTCGGTGTCGTCGGTTTGACGGCCGCGCACGACCAGCTGGTTTTCCTCCGTTGTCACATCGAGATCGCTTTCGGCGAAACCGGCGACGGCGAGTGTAATGCGCAGCCTTTCGGCCTTGCCGTCGGCACCGCTGAGGCGCTCGATATTGTAGGGAGGGTAGCTGTCGCCGGACTTCGCCAGGCGCTCCAGCGTCTTTTCCATGGCGTCGAAACCCAGGAGAAGCGGGCTGGAGAAAGGCGTCATTCGGCTCATGTTACACTGTCCTCTCAAGAGCGACATAAACTGGAAAAACCCGGATGGCATTTTTCCCGATTGTCTTGATATGGTCCGCCCCGCGGCCAAGTTCAAGCCACCAAAAGACCCGCCCAAAAAGAGCAGGTCGTGGACTCACAGGAATAATCGCCATGGCGCTTGAAACGACGCGCGGATGCAACGAGAAGCGCGCAGGCCGGGACCGTTCCCCGTCAAGCGGCTCGGCAGCTTGCAGCCGGTTGGCGTCTTTCGGGCGCACGATCGGCCCGGTGAGCTGATGGCCAGCTAAACAAGGAATTCAAATGCCCCAACCACGCAAGATCATCATCGACACCGATCCCGGCCAGGATGATGCCGTCGCCATTCTGCTGGCGCTCGGCAGTAGCGAACTGGACATCGTCGGCGTCACCGCCGTTGCCGGCAACGTCCCGCTGAAACTGACCGAAAAGAACGCCCGCAAGATCTGCGAACTGGCCGGTCGGCCGGACGTCAAGGTCTATGCCGGCGCCATCCGTCCGTTGGCGCGCGAACTGGTCACCGCCGAGGAAGTGCATGGCAAGACCGGCCTCAACGGGCCGCAGCTGCCCGAACCGACGATGCAACTGCAGGCGCAGTATGCCGTCGATTTCATCGTCGAGACGCTGATGCGGGAAGAGAGCGGCACCATCACGCTCTGCCCGCTCGGGCCGCTCACCAACATAGCGCTGGCATTGATCCGCGAACCGCGCATCGCACCGCGCATCAAGGAAATCGTGCTGATGGGCGGCGGCTTCTTCGAGGGCGGCAACGTTACGCCCGCGGCCGAATTCAACATCTATGTCGATCCGCAGGCCGCCGACCTGGTGTTCAAGTCCGGCATCCCGATCGTGATGATGCCGCTCGACGTCACCCACAAGGCGCTGACCACCACCAAGCGCATACAGGCTTTTCGCGCACTGGGCACCAAGGTCGGCACCGCGACCGCCGAGATGCTGGAGTTCTTCGAACGCTACGACGAGGGCAAATACGGCACTGACGGCGGGCCGCTGCACGACCCCTGCGTCATCGCCTATCTCTTGAAGCCGGAGCTGTTCAAGGGCCGCCACTGCAACGTCAGCGTGGAGACCGCCTCGGAACTGACCATGGGCATGACCGTGATCGACTGGTGGGGTGTCACCAAGCGGGAAAAGAACGCCATGGTCATGCGCGACATCGACCATGATGGGTTTTTCGCGCTGCTGGTGGAGAGGTTGGGGCGGCTTTAGGGCCCCATTTCTCGGCGATTGAGCAGTCTGACCTGATAGTTCATGGCGTGTCGGCACACGACGAACAGCCCCTCAATCGGCAAACCGGTAGAAGACGGAGCCATTGTCGCGGGTAACGCGCTCAATTTTGACACGGGAGCCAATCAGGCGGGGGCGATCGTCGTCAACGAAAACCAGAGCGTTGTTCTCCAGGAACAATCCATATTGAGACGTGCTGGTCCAGTGCCAGTAAACGCCTTCGATCGTCGCGTTGATCGGGTCAATTGATCGAATCGGCGTTGCGTCATTCTCCCACTTACTCTGGGCTAATATGAACATTATCGCAAAAAAACCGGAGAAGAAGACCACGCTGGGCGCGTTCCTCTTCAAACCCTCATAAGTCGACGGTGAAAACATGAATCCCTCAATGTCGATTCATGTGGTAGCTGGAAAGTAGACTTTCAATCAGCCGCCGACGCAGCTTTAACGCGGCGCCGGCCTCGGCTGCCGTTACTTCGACCTTGAAAACGCCAGCCACAGGCCGCCGCCGACCATGAAGCTGCCGCTGATCCTCGACAGGAGCTTGATGCGGCTGGCCGAGAGCATGCGCCCGGCGCGGCCGGCGGCCAGCGCATAGGTCGAATCCGACATGGCGGCGAAGATCATGGCGGTGAGGCCCATGATGACGATCTGCAGCGGGTAGTTGCCGGCGGGAGAGATGAACTGCGGAAAGAAGGCGCCGAAGAAGACCAGCGTCTTTGGATTGCTGAGCGCCACAGCCAAGCCCTGCAGGAAGAAGCCACCGCGGGGTTTCCGAGCGGTTCCGTCGGCGTTCAGCGTGCCCTTTGAGCGGAACATCTGCACGCCCATCCAGATCAGATAGGCCGCACCGATCAGCCTGACCCATTCGAACCAGTGGCCCATGCCCGCGATCAGCGTGTTGAGCCCAATGCCGACGATGGCGATCATGACGGCAAGGCCGGCCTGCGTGCCGGCGACGTTGGCGAGGCCGGCACGGGAACCATGGCGGATGCTGTTGGCGATGATCAGCGTGACCGTCGGCCCAGGCACCAGGATGATGACGATGCAAGCAAGAACATAGGCGGCGTAGAGTTCAAGCGACATGATTTTTCCTCGCAATGCCGCTGTCGCGGCCTGTTAGGCGACAATCAATGCATGACGGCGAGGGCGAAGCAAGCCGGCGCGCGTCGTACGTGGCTCAGGCGCCGGCCGGCCAGGGCAGGGTCGTCTCATAGGCGACCGCGGCCTTCAGCACGGCGAGGTCGCCGCGTGGCCGGCCGATCAGCTGCATGCCCATGGGCCGGCCCCTGTCGTCGAAGCCGACCGGGACATTGACCGCCGGGCAACCGCCCAAGGTGGCGAAGGCTGAAACCTGCATCCAGCGATGGTAGCTGTCCATTGCCCGCCCGGCGACCTCGCGCGGCCAATGGGTGCCGACATCGAAGGGAAAGACCTGCGCGGTCGGCAGCGCGATGAGGTCGAAGCGTTCGAAGATCGATAGTAGCATCCGGTGCCAGGACGTGCGCATGACCGAGGCCGCGCGAATCTGCGGCGCCGTCAGCCGCATGGCGTTTTCCACCTCCCAGACGGCTTCCGGCTTCAGCAGCCTGCGCCTGGCGGGATCGTCATAGTGCACTTTCAGCGCGCAGCCGCTGCTGGCCTGGCGCAGCGTCACGAAGGCCTGCCAGAGTGCCTCGAAATCGAAATCCGGACGCAAGGGCTCGGTCCGGAAGGATGCATCCGTGAACCGTGCCAGCGCTGCCTCGCACAGGTCGAGGATGCCGGGCTCGACCGGCAGATGGCCGCCGAGATCGCCGAGCCAGGCGACGCGGCCGCCGGTCGCCGGTGGCGCGAGCCCTTCGAGGAAGGATCCCGGCTTTTCATAGGAGAGAGGCGCTTGCGGATGGTAACCGGCCTGCACGTCGAGCAACAGCGCCATGTCGGCGACGTTGCGGCCCATCGGCCCCTCGACGCCCATCTGCGCGTGAAAAACCTCGAAGTCGGGACCGCCGGGCACGAGCCCCTGCGATGGCCGAAAGCCGTAGACATTGTTCCAGGCAGCCGGGTTGCGCAGCGAACCGCCGAAATCGCTGCCATCGGCGACCGGCACCATGTCCAGCGCCAGCGCCACCGCCGCGCCGCCGCTCGAGCCGCCGGCGGTCAGCGCCGGATCGAAGGCGTTCAGCGTTGGCCCGAAGACGTTGTTGTAGGTGTTGGAGCCGAGCCCGAATTCGGGAACATTGGTCTTGCCGATGATGATGGCGCCAGCGTCGCGGATGCGTTCGACGAAGAAATCGTCTTCTTGCGGCACGAAATCGGCGAAGATCGGCGAGCCGAACGAGGTTCTGAGGCCCGTTGTGGAGGCAAGGTCCTTGATGGCGATGGGAAGGCCAAAGAGCGCGCCGGTTCCATCCGTCCGCCTGACATCGGCGGCGTCGGCCTCGCGCAGGATATCGGCGCGGTCTCGCAGCGAGACGATGGCGTTGACCTGCGGGTTGACCGCATCGATGCGGTCCAGGAAAGCCGTCACCACCTCGCGCACGGAGAGTTTCTTTCGGCGGATCGCGTCGACGAGTTCGACAGCCGACAGGCGACAGATGTCGCTGGCCGCGGGTACGGCATGCTTCGTGCGGGGGCGCATCATCTCAACGGGCCTCTTGCAAGGCCTGCTCGACGTCTTTCGCCAGCGGGATCGCCGGCTGGGCGCCGGGCTTGAGGCAAGCGAGCGAGCCGGCGGCGCCGGCACGCGCAAGTGCCTGTTCGAGCGTGAGGCCCGACGACAGGCCGGCGGCGAAATAGCCGCAGAACGTGTCGCCGGCCCCAACCGTGTCGACCGGCGTGATCTTCAGCGCGGGAACAGTCAGGAAATCGCTCGGTGTCGCCGCCATCACGCCATCGCCGCCGAGGGTGACGACGATGGTGCGTCCGGTTTTCCCGGCAAAATCGCGCATGCGTGCAGCACGATCGCGACCCTTCAAGGCCAGCGCTTCACCATAGAGGTCGAACTCGGTCTCATTGGCGACCGCGTAGTCGGCCTTGCCGAGGAAGGCGGCTGCCTCGCCATGAAAAGGAGCGGTGTTGAGGACAGTGACCGCGCCGGCCGTCCTTGCCTGGTCGAGTGCCGCATCGATCGTCGCGAGCGGAATCTCATGCTGCAGCAGCACGACGTCGCCCTTCTTCAGAAAAGCCTTGGAGAGGTCGCCGGGCACCACGGAAGCATTGGCGCCGGGCACCACGGCGATGATGTTCTCGCCGTCGTCGCCGACCATGATCAGCGCCGTGCCGGTCGAGGCAAAGGTCTCTCCCACGCCAGACAGGTCGACCTTGGCCTCGCGCAGCAACGCCAGTGCTTCGGGTGCGAAATTGTCCTTGCCAACGGCGCCGACCATGCGCACCTGAGCGCCGGCACGCGCGGCGGCCAATGCCTGGTTGGCCCCTTTGCCGCCAGGCGCCGTCGAGAAACTGGAACCGCTTACCGTCTCACCGGGGCTCGGCAAGCG
This sequence comes from Mesorhizobium sp. M8A.F.Ca.ET.208.01.1.1, assembly GCF_004791315.1. Lineage (NCBI taxonomy): Bacteria > Pseudomonadati > Pseudomonadota > Alphaproteobacteria > Hyphomicrobiales > Phyllobacteriaceae > Mesorhizobium > Mesorhizobium sp. M8A.F.Ca.ET.208.01.1.1. Next base: position 489,933 of record NZ_SRUT01000002.1, on the reverse strand, counting down.
GTCGACGTTGGCGATAAGGTCGAGGTTGATCGAGCCGACAACGACTATCAAGAAAGTGCCTCCTGCTGAACGTACGGGAAGCTACCCTGCCAGGCCGTTCGATGCCAGACCACGCGAATGGTCCAGCGCGATTTGCTGCCTCACTCGCATCGCACGGTGACGATGCCCTGATAGTTGCCGGCGGGGAAGATACCGCTCGATTTGGTGGCGGTGAGGTCGATCTGCATGGCGTGGGTGCCGTTGACGACCCTTTGCGGCACGCCCCCATTGTTGTCGACCCCCGAGCCATCGAGGCGGTAGACCGAGGCGAAGGTCACGTTGGTGCCGCCGCCGCTCGGCGCCGACGAGAACGCGGCAGGCGCGGGCGCTGAAACAGAATAACAGTCAAGCAGGTTAAGTATCGAGCACAGCAGGGAGCTAGCCACCACGGTGGCATTGGCGCTCGATCCGCCTGCCTGCTTGGAGCCCAGTATGCCGATGGCCGGATTTGCGGTCATCGTGCCCGATGCCCCGACCATGATGGTGCAGGTGCCGATGATCGCCGCCTGCGCCGGAAGGCAGAAACCGGCGAGTGCGGCCATCGCAAGCAGCGCCCGGTTATTTCTTCTTCTTTTTCTTGCCATCGCTGTTTCCGGTCCTGATGCTCCAGCCTTCGTTGGCCCATCCAGGTGATGCGGCAGCGGTGGCGGGAGCGCTTGCGGCCACGCTCGCGGTCGTGCCGCCGTCGACATTGACGCCCATCTTCAACAGCTTTAGCTCCATCTGAAGGCGCTGCACCTCGAGTTCATAGAGCCGGCTGCAGTCGAGACGCTTCGGCGTCCGGCCGATCGGGATCACCACCCGGCCATAGGTGGCGACGCCATTGTTCGTCTGGCTGTTGCCTCTGATAACGCCGAGATCGACATAGGCACCGGAACCGGAAACGGCGGAACGGCAAGTGGTGCCATCCGCGGCGTGAACCTCGTCCTGGCCCTGGGGCAGAGTGACACCGGGCAAGTTGAAGCCGTTCTCGTTCTGGTTGAGATTGTAAATCTGTTCCTGGGCCTGGGTTGGAGCGGTGCTGGTCACAGCAACCGCGAGCGCCAGCGTCAGGACTTGCGGTGCCCAAAAAACTTTCCGCATATCTGTGCCCTTATCTGCGTCTGTTGATTGGGAAAGGGGATGCTCTCGGTACAGATACGCACTTTACGCTCGGCAGCGCCGCCGAAGGGCACGACCACAAGGACAGGGCGGGAAGCCTGCGAGCCCAATTGGAAGACACTTGGAGAGATCTTGGCGTCCACCGGCTGAAAATCCTGATCGTAGACGTGGATTTCGACCTTGATCTTCCGGTCGTAGGGATTGGCGGGGAACACGCGGACCGCGAAGGCGTCGGTGAAACTGTTGACCTCACCCCGCATCGGCGACATCGACTGGGCGCCCGCGGCAATGGGCATCAATCCGGCGGCCAATGCCGCCGCCAGGTTCAGAGCATGTTTCAAGGATCCCTCCTTCGCGACGGCCTATTCGCAGCGCAGTGTTACGGTTGCCTGATAGTTGCCGTTCGCGAAGCGGTTGCTGCCACCCTTGGTGCCGGCGAGATGGACCGAGACAAGGTCGGCGCCGGGGGCGGTCAGGGCGGTGGAGGAACCCGTTTCCGCGATCGTGTGGGCGCCGCTGGACAAATAGGTCGGTGTCCAGGTGGTGGCCGTGCTGTCGGCGGCCGGCACGGTGGTGAGGGTCACCGGATCGACGCTCAGCGAAACACCTCCGGTGGTGGTGAGCGTGACTGTTCCAGCCGAACCGCCGCTGTTGTGCGAGCTCAGCGACTGGAGGTCGGGGCTCACCGTCATCGTGCCGTTGGAGCCGACAACGAGCGTGCAGGTCGCGGTTACCGTGCCGTTGAAAATGACATTCTGAGTTGTGGCCATCGCGGCGTGGTCCAGGCACGCGACAAGCAAGGCTGCACCGACGGTGGTGCGAAACAACGGCATCGAGACCCTCCTATTAAGTCGGACCGCCCGAATTAATATGGGTCATCATCGCTTTTGCATGGTTAATTTAGCGTAAACTAAAATAAAGCGTCGAAACAACAGCCATGAGGAAACCGATGGTTGTCACCGGTTGTACCCAGAAATTCCGAAAAGAATTCGCACTAATACTTTAAAATCCGAATATTCATATATTCCTTGGATCTGGAATTAAAAATCGACATTTCAGGATGAGATCTGCCCTGCCTCCCAGCCCAGGATGGCGCGCTTGCGGGTCAGGCCCCAGTGATAGCCGGTAAGATCGCCTGATTTGCCGATGGCGCGGTGGCAAGGCACCACGAAAGAGAGCGGGTTGGCGCCGTTGGCGGCGCCGACCGCGCGGCTGGCGCTCGGCGCGCCGATGCTGGCGGCGATCGAGGAATAGGTGCGGGCCTTGCCCATCGGGATCCGCAGCAAGGCTTCCCAGACGCGGACCTGGAAGTCGGTGCCGATCATGACGACGTGCAGCGGCTGGTCGGCGCGCCACAGCGTCGGCTCGAAGATGCGCGCGGCATAAGGGCCTGTCGCTTCCCTGTCCTCGACATAGAAGGCGTTGGGCCAGCGCCCCGACATGTCGGCGAAGGCGGTGCGCTCCTCGCCGGCGTCGCAGAAGGCGAGGCCGGCAAGCCCGCGGTCCGTGGCCATGATCAAGGCGGTGCCGAATGGGGAGGGGTGATAGCCGTAGCGGATGGTGAGGCCGGCGCCGCGCGTCTTGTAGTCGCCAGGCGACATCGCCTCATGGGTGACGAACAGGTCGTGCAGCCGGCCGGGACCGGACATGCCCAGTTCAAAAGAGGTTTCGAGCAGCGGCATGCCGGAATCGAGCAGCTTGCGCGCATGGTCCAGCGTCACCGCCTGCAGAAAGGCCTTGGGCGACAGGCCGGCCCAGCGGGTGAAGAGTTTTTGCAAGCCGGTCGGCGTCTCGCCGACCTCCTCCGCAAGCTCCTCGAGCGAAGGCTGGTCGCGATAGTCCAAGCTGATCTTCTCGATGGCGCGGCGCACGATTTCGTAGTCGCTGCCCTCGGGCGTGATGTCCCTCTTGAGGACTGCCGTGTGTGTGCTCATGGACCTGTCTCCTTGGGCGGGAATATCGCCCCTTGGGGCGCCGATCGCCACCCGAAACTTGCCTTCTTGCAGCACCTGCCCAGATAGACTGGGGATTCGAGCCCGGGAGCCGCTCATGGTTGGCGAAAAAGTACATTTGACGGGAGCAAAAGAGACCTTGCTCATGACCCTGTACGGCAAGGCGCTGGAGAGCAGGATGCCCCAGTCGCTGCTCGGGGACCATTTCGCCGACGCGGCGCTGCGCAAGATCGACTATGATTTCGCCAGGCTCAAGGTCGACGAGAATCTCGGCATCGGCCTGGCGATCCGAGCCAAGACATTGGACGTCCGCGTCGAGGATTTTCTGGCCAGAAATCCTGGCGCCATCGTGCTGCATCTGGGTTGCGGGCTTGATACCCGCATCTTCCGGGTCGATCCTCCACCGTGGGTGGACTGGTTCGATATCGACTATCCCGAAGTGATCGAACTCAGGCGCAAGCTCTACCCGTCCCGCGACCATTACCACCTCATCGCTTCGTCGGTGACCGAGCCCGGCTGGTTGGCCGACGTGCCTCGCAACCGCCTGGCCATCGTGGTGGCGGAGGGATTGACGCCCTATCTCCCCGCCGACGAAGGGCTGCGCCTGCTTTCACGGCTTGTCTCGCATCTTGCCGGCGGCGAACTGATCTTCGACGCCTACAGCCGTTTCGGCCTGACGCTGCTTCGCCTCAATCCGACGATCAAGGCGACGGGCGCCGAGGTCCACTGGGCGATCGACGACCCGCACGAGCTGGAACTAGCGGTTCCGAAGCTGCGGTTCATCGAGGATATTTCGGCCTACAAGCCCGAGCACGCTGCCCGCATGGGCTGGTCCGCCAAGCTGTTCGTCCGCCTTTGGAAACACATTCCGGCGCTGCGCAAGGTCGGCAGGCTGCTGCGGTATCGCTTCTGAAGCACATTGTTTGCCGCAATTGCGGACGGAAAACCGCTTCACACTTTTCTGGGAATTGCTTAGCGCGCCTTGGCGGTCGCCAGAGCGCGCGCGAAGGCGGTGGCGAAGCTCTCGCGGGAATCGGGATCGAGGAAGCCGCCGATCGGCACGTTCTGGCCCTGTGCTTCCACGGTCATTCTGGTGATGCCGATCTCGGCGTGCCGGGCGATCGAAAACCGAGCCCAAAACGGATTGAAGCGGTGCGCTTCCGACTTTCCCGAGGGGGCCGTCTTGCGGATATCGAGGCTGGTTCGCGAGACCGACACTTCCTCGCGGGCGCGGGCGGCCCGATAGTTGACGCGGAAGGCGATGTAAACGGCGATCACGTCGAGGCCGAAGAAGCCGAACACCGGCCAGGCGCCGCGGGACAGGAAGAACGCGCCCGTCACCAGCCAGCCGAACGTCAGGGCGCCCATCAGGATCAGGAAGCCCGTCCTGCCCAGCGACCGGTGTGGGGTCAGCAATGCATGAAAGAAGGGCTCATCAGCCTGAAACGAGGCGTTTGTGTCGCTCATGACAGACTATTATAGGAGGGAAATGGCGCGCCCCAAGTCCAAAGATTCGTCCCTGCCCAAAAGTGAACTGTTGCCCGGACGGCGCGACGGCGCGAACGCCAAACTGCGCCTCAGGCCCGCGCGGTCCAGATCGATTTATAGCCCGACGGAAGTGCGCGAGATATTCAGGCGCTTTTCAGTGCAGCGGCCTGAGCCCAAGGGCGAGCTCGAACATGTCAATGCCTTCACGCTGCTGGTGGCCGTGGTGCTTTCGGCGCAAGCGACCGATGCGGGCGTCAACAAGGCGACGCGTGCCTTGTTCAAGGTTGCCGATACGCCACAAAAGATGCTGGCGCTCGGTGAAGCCAGGGTCGGCGACTTTATCAGGACCATCGGTCTCTGGCGCAACAAGGCCAAGAACGTCATCGCCCTGTCGGAGGCGCTGATCCGCGACCATGGCGGCGAGGTGCCTGACGACCGCGATGAGCTGGTCAAGCTGCCCGGTGTCGGGCGCAAGACCGCCAATGTCGTGCTCAACATGGCCTTCGGCCAACATACGATGGCGGTCGACACGCACATCCTGCGCATCGGCAACCGGCTTGGCCTGGCGCCCGGCAAGACCCCGGAACAGGTCGAACAGGGATTGTTGAGGATCATCCCGGACGAATATATGCGCCACGCCCATCACTGGCTGATCCTGCATGGCCGCTATGTCTGCAAGGCGCGCAAGCCGGATTGTCCGGCCTGCGTCATCGCCGATATCTGCAAGGCGGAGGTGAAGACGACCAGCATTCCGGCACCCCTGGTGCCGATCGCTCCACTTGAAACGGTTTCCGCCGACGATCAGTAGCCGTAGCCACGCGCCATCGCCGCCGCGAAGACCGGGATCAGCAGGAAGACGAACGCCTCGGCGCGGATATAGGTCTTCACCGAGGCCAGTTCGCCGACAGGCACGGCGAAGGAAGGATTGGTACTCGCCTGCCGGCTCCAGGAAATGAAACGCACGGTCGGGACGATCGACAGCAGGCCGACGATGCCGAACGCCGCCATCTTGGCCCAGAACACCCAATTGTGGACGTAGAACTCCCAGCCCTTGAGCCCCCAGACGACACGGCCGATGCCGACGATGATGATGAGCGCGGCGATGATGCCGTAGTGGCGGTCGATGCCGGCGAGCCGCTTGAGCGTCGCGGCGGGCAGGTCGCCACGGATCAGCACGAATTCGGCGCCGATGATCCCCGCCAGCGAGAACACCAGCAGATGGTGGATGATGGCGAGCACGAGGTCGGTGGTGTCCATGCTCGTTTCCCTCGGATCGGCGGCACTGGGCGCCTCAAAATTTGGGCTGCTGAATCAGCCCGCGTCGAAAATAACACCGCCGCGCAAAAATCCCAAAGCGCTGCCCGGATGTCGTGAAGGCAGCCGGACGTCGCGCTTTCGTCCTGGATGACGGTCCCTGGGTTCCCTGGCTCTTGCACGGCGCCGTCGATTTGCTAACCCGCAGGCCGTAACGCGAGGCAAATCCAATGAATCCGACGCAAGCGACTGTCGCCCCCGTCATCGAGACGCCACGAACCATCCTGCGGCCACACCAGCTCGGCGACTTCGATGCCTATGCCACGATGTGGGCCGATCCGGTCGTCACCCGTTTCATCGGCGGCAAGCCGCGTACGCGTGAGGAAAGCTGGATGCGCTTCCTGCGTCACGCCGGCCTGTGGTCGCTGTTGGGCTATGGGTTCTGGGCCATCGAGGAGAAAGCGACTGGCCGCTTCGTCGGGGAGGCCGGGTTCCACGATCTGAAGCGCGACATGGAGCCGTCGATCGAAGGCATCCCCGAGGCGGGGTGGGCGCTCGCTCCGGCCGCGCATGGCGCTGGCCTTGCCACGGAGATCGTCAGCCGTGTGCATGGCTGGGGCGACCAGACGTTCGGACGTGCCAGAACCGTCTGCATCATCGATCCCGAAAATACGGCCTCGTTGAACGTCGCCAGGAAGTGCGGCTATACCGAGCTGACGCAGACCCTCTATCACGATGCGCCGACCATCCTGCTGGAGCGGCTGCCCTGAGTGGCGTCATCGACTGGACATACCCGCTCTGCTAGCATCGATCATCAAGCGAGGGGATCGATCGATGCATGCATTAAAGTCGACAATCATGAGGTTTTTCTGGGCGGGGCTTGTTCTCGCGCTGACAGTGCGGCTCGCGGCAGCCGACGCGACGGTGCCGACCGCCGATATCGGGGGCGCCGCCGACAATCAACTGGCCAAGCGCTACGAAGGCTCTTTCATCGTGTCCTACGCAAAGCTTGCCTTTACCGACTTCAGCGTACCGCTGTCGCCCCTGAAGCCAAGCGCAGATCCGGACGCGCGCGACGCCATGAACAATCGCGTTTTCGCGCCGGACAAGAAGGCCGAGGTGGAGGGTGCCCTGACCCGTATCGCCTATGTGCTGCCGGCCGAGCGCTCGCCGCTCGAGGTGCTGCGCAATTATCAGGATGTGATCAAGGCAGCAGGCGGCGAAGTCCTGTTCGAATGCAAGAAGGAGGAATGTGGCGGCGCTGCCGACCGCTCGTCGAGCGGCGGCGGCGGCGACATGAGCCTGACGATGTATTCCTTCCACGAAAGCGATCTCAAGGACGCGGCATTCTCCAATGGCGCTTGCGCGTTGGCTTCCGGCATCAACGACCAGCGCTATTTCTCGGCCAAGGTGCCACAGGACGGCGGCGACGCCTATATCACGGTACAGACCTATTCGTTGACCGACGATCTCTACTGCAAGGAACTCAACGGCCGCACCGTTGCCGTTGTGCAGGTGCTGGAACCCAAGGCGCGCGACAAGAAAATGGTGGTCGTCGAGGCGGCCAAGATGGCGGATTCGATTTCCGCCACCGGCAGCATTTCACTCTACGGCATCTTCTTCGACACCGGCAAGGCGGTCATCAAGCCGGAATCGGAACCAACGCTTAAGGAGATTTCGACGCTGCTGGCAAACGAACCCGATATGGCGGTCATCGTCGTCGGTCACACCGACAATCAGGGCGCCTTCGACTATAATATCGATCTGTCGTCGCGGCGTGCGCAAGCGGTCAAGAAGGTGCTGGTGTCGAAATATGGCATCGACGGCAAGCGGCTGACCGCGGCCGGCGCCGGCATGATTGCGCCCGTCGCCAGCAATGATGACGAGGCGGGCCGTGCCAAGAACCGCCGGGTGGTTCTGGTGAAACTGAACTGATCGTTTAGCCGGCCTTGCGACCCAGTTTCCGAGCAAGGTCGGCCCATGGATCGGCGCTCGGCGCGGCCGGCGTGACGCTCCGGCCCAGCAGCACCGTCGAGGCATCGAACGGCGTCGGCCTGGCGATCCCGTAGCCCTGGGCATAGTCGACGCCGATGGTCTTCAGAGCGGCGGCGATGTCGTCGCTTTCGACGAATTCGGCGATGGTGCGCTTGCCCATGACCTTGCCGATATGGTGGATCATCTCGACCATGGCGCGGTCGATGCGGTCATCCAGCATGTCCTTGACGAAGCTGCCGTCGATCTTGAGGTAGTCGACCGGCAGGTGCTTCAGATAGGCGAAGGACGACATGCCGGAGCCGAAATCGTCGAGCGCGAAACGGCAGCCCAACCCGCGCAGGTCGGCCATGAAGCGCATGGCACTGGTAAGATTGGCGATGGCGCTGGTTTCGGTGATCTCCAGGCAGATCATGGCCGGCGAAATGCCATGGACGAGGAACTGCTCGCGCAGGAAGCCGAGAAACGTCTCGTCGCCGAACGTCGCTCCGGAAAGATTGATGGCGCATGTGGCAATCGGCGGCATGCGCTGATCGGCTTGCCGCGCCGCCAGGATGCGGAATGTATTGCGCACCACCCAACGGTCGATCGACGGCATCAGGCCGTAGCGCTCGGCGGCGGGAATGAAGCTCTGCGGGGTAACGAAGCCGCCGTCTTCATCGGTCAGCCGCAAGAGAATCTCGATATGCGCTCCAGCCTCGGCGACGTCGTCGTTGAGCGGCCAGATTTCCTGGGCATGAAGCCTGAAGCGATCTTCTTCGAGCGCGGCGTGCAGGCGCTGCACCCAGGCCATCTCGCCGAAGCGCTCGCGCAAGGCGACGTCGCCGTCGCTATGGATCTGGACGCGGTTGCGGCCTTTCTCCTTGGCCATGTAACAGGCGACGTCGGCGGCACGCAGTGCCTCCTCGATCGTCACATGCGTATTGGCGATCTGCACCATGCCGACACTGACGCTGGTGTTGAAAGGCCGGCCATCCCAGGCGAAATGCAGCTCCTGCACGGCGGCGCGCAGCCGTTCGGCGATGTCGGCCGCATTGTCCGCCTCGCAATCGATCAGCAGCACGCCGAATTCATCCCCGCCCAACCGGGCCAGCACGTCGCCCGGCCCCAGCTCGTTGATCAGCAGCGAGGAGATCTGGCGCAGCAACTGGTCGCCAGCGGCATGGCCGCACGTATCGTTGACCAGCTTGAACTGGTCGAGATCGAGATACATCAGCGCATGCTGGCGGGCCCCGTCCTGCAATTCGACGATCGTCCGTTCCAGCCGGCTTTCGAAATCACGCCGGTTGGCGAGCCCGGTCAGCGCGTCATGCGAAGCCTGCCAGGAAAGCCGCTCGATATAATCCTCTTCCCGGGTCATGTCGTGGAAGGCCAGCACGGCGCCGACGATCCCACCGGAAACGAGCAGCGGCGCGCCGGTCAGCGCGACCGGAACAACGGAGCCGTCCGGCCGCTGCAGCAATTGCGGACGGGCGCTGGAGCGGCGTGGCTCGCCGGCCAGCAGGCGTTCGATCAATTGAGGCTCTTCGACGCTGGTGTCCTTGTCCACCAGCCGAAACAGCGACGCCAACGGCTTGCCTCTGGCGGAGCCGAACGGGCATGCCAGCAATTTCTCGGCAACCGCGTTCATGTAGTCCAGCCGCCCATCGGGGCCGGTGCTGATGACGGCCTGGCCGATCGAAGCCAGCGTGACCTGGGCGCGCTCGCGCTCGGCGTTGAGCGCCAGCTGGAAGGCCTGGCGCTGCGCCAGAAGTTTGCGGGTGCGCCAGACGGCGAGCAGTATCAGCAAGGCGGCGGTGACGAGATTGGCAAAGGTGAGCAGCATCTTGATGAAGCGCGATCCTTCGCCGAGGCTGTCCGAGAAGGCCTTGGAGAGCGGGCTGATCTCTCGATCGAGTTGATGGATTTGCGTCTTCCAGGCGCTGATCTGGGCCAGGGATGCCGGGGCCTTGCTCAGTTTGTCGTGCATCTCGTCGCCGAGCTGCCGGATGGCGAGGATCATGACATCGGCCGCCGTCCAGTGCCGCACGGCGGCGTCGAGATAGCTGAAGCTACGGAAATTCTGGAACAGCCAGATCATCCCCGCAACGTCGTCCGGGTGGTTCCTGGCGTGCAGAAAGCCCGCGCGTGCAGCCTGGGTGTCGGGCTCGGACTGCTCGAGGGCCAGACGGGCCGAGCGATCGGCCAGTGGAACGGCGATCGCGGCACGATACTCGCTGAAGAATTCCTCATTGCCGGTATCGGCGTAGAGGCTGAGGAAATAGATGGCGTGCTTTTGCCCCTTGGACCACTGGCTTTCGCCGCCGACATAGGCGCGAACCGCCGAAAGCGTATAGAGGCTCAGGCTGGCGACCAGCGCCTGAATGAGAACGACGGCGACGAACGGCCACACAAGCCCGAGAAGGCGGGGGCTTGCGTCCATCGATGACAGCTTCATCGAATTCATGGACGTGCCATGATCCTGTCAGCGCGTCCGTCCGGCTGTTTCATCCGCCGGTTGAGACGATGTTGCTCCCTCATGTCGCTCAGATGGCGACACCAATCCGGGTATCATGAGGGGCTTAACAGCAAATAAATAGTTTCCGGCTGCCGGGAATGACCGAATATTACGCTGCGTCAAGTAACAGCTTCAAGTTGAATCAGTTTGTATTCGAAACCTGGCGGCCCTCTTCCGGCCGTAGCCGCGCGGCTACGGCAGAGCGTCCGCCGCTAGGCTCGCCTGCTCCAGCATGGAGGCATCCTCGCCGAAGGCACGGGTGGCACGGGCCGCCGCCTCGAGCAGCGGGCGCTTCATGCGCTGCAGGAAGGCTGCGTCGACGCGCGTGCTTGGACCAGCCAGCGTCAACGCGCCAAGCAGCACATGTCCCGGCCCGAAAACCGGCGCCGACACGCCAGCAGTCTCGGGGTCGCGATCGCCCACGGCGAGACAGTTGCAGGTTTTGCGGATGGTTTCGTAGGGTTCGCCCTGCTGGCCGGAAAACGCTGCCAGCACGCGGCCGCCGGAGCCGGCCAGCAGAGGCAATACGTCGCCTTCGCGTATCGTGTAGCGGATCGGATGCTTGGATTCGACCCGATAGAGACAGGTGCGCACGTCTCCCGAGCGGACGTAGAAGGCAACGCTCTCCCAGCTTCGTTCTGAGAGCTCGCGCATGATCGGCAACAGTATGTCGACCGCCACGACCGAGCGCTGGTAAAGCGCGCCCAGCCGAAAGGCGGCGGGTCCGACACGGTAGCGCCCATCGTCGAGGCGCTCGAGCAGTTGGCCGCGCAACAGCGAATTGGCGAGCCGCAGGATCGTGCTTTTGTAGAGGCCGGTGCGCGCCGCGATTTCAGCCAGGCTGAGCGAGCGGTCGGCCGCGGTGAAAGCATCGAGGATGGCGATCGCCCGGTCGAGTGCGGCAACACCGTCGGCGGACGCTCGCCGGATTTCCGCATCGCCTGAGTTGGCTGGTAAGTCCATTGCGGTTCCCAAATCGGAGAAGCCCGAGCGGAACCACTCTGTCGCGCCGCTGGGACGTTCTGTCCAGCAGAATTTCGTTCCTGTTGACGGAACGAGGTAAAATCTGCTTGAACTCGATCACGGGTCTGTGAACAGGCGCGTTTTGGCAGGCACCGGAGGAGGTGTCGTGATCTGGAGGAATCCCATGCTGAACAGACGCAGATTTTTGATGAGTACGGCGGCGGCAGGCGCGGCCGGGCTGGTGGCATCGCATTTCTCACCCGCCTTCGCAGAAGGTGCACCGCAGATCCAGGTCTTCGTGCCGGCGGCACCCGGCGGCGGCTGGGACCAGACGGCGCGCACGATGGACCAGGTGCTGCGCAGCGAGAAGCTCATCTCCGGCTCGCAGATCACCAATGTCGGCGGCGCCGGCGGCACGGTCGGGCTGCCGCAGTTCATCAATCAGTGGAGCGGCAAGGGCAATTCGCTGATGGTCGCGGGCATGGTCATGGTGGGCGCCATCATCGCCAACAAGGCAGCCAACAACCTGACCCAAGTCACCCCCATCGCCCGTCTCACCGGTGAGTTCGAGGCGCTGGTGGTGCCGGCGGACTCGCCGTTCAAGACGGCCGCCGATTTCGTCGCGGCACTCAAGGCCGATCCGACGAAGGTTCCAGTCGCGGGCGGTTCCGCCGGAGGCTCAGACCACATCCTGTTCGGCCTGATCGCCAAGACGGTCGGCGTTCCGGCCCCCAGCCTTTCCTACGTGCCGTTCGCGGGCGGTGGCGAGGCCTTGTCGGCGTTGCTCGGTAACCAGGTCGCGGCCGGCATTTCCGGCTTCGGCGAGTTCTCCGAGCAGGTCAAGGCGGGCGCGCTCAGGCTGCTCGCCATTTCGGCCGACAAGCGCCAGGACGGCATCGACGCGCCGACGCTGAAGGAAGCCGGCATTGATGTGGAACTGTTCAACTGGCGCGGCGTCTTCGCGCCACCCGGCGTTTCCGATGCCGACAAGGCGGCGATGATCACGCTGGTCGAGACCATGGCCAAGAGCGATGCATGGGCGAGCGAATGCAAGAACCGCAACTGGACGTCCATCCTGCTCACCGGCGACGATTATGCGAAATTCGTCGCCGAGGATTCGGCTCGCATCGAGGCCATCCTCAAGGATCTCGGTCTCGCCTGATTTTTCCCCAAGGGGCGGCTCGCTCCGCCCCTCATTTTTCAATCGCAGCCGACCGTAGGGAGGCGATCGGTCTAAAGGTGAAGGTACGGTGCAGGCTGGCTGCGGGCTGCCGCCGGTCTCGGCCATAACGGGGAGGACGTTCATGAGCACCATCAACCAGCCGGCGGCGCCCCCACGCCTTGCCGTACCGGAATTGTCGATCGGCATCGGCCTTCTGGCCTGCGCCGGGGCTGTCGCCTGGCAGACGCTGGCGATCCCGGTGTCGCCGCTCTATTCCAAGGTCGGTCCGACTGTCTTTCCCTATCTCACCATGGTCGGCCTCGTGGTGCTCTCCCTGCTGCTCATCCTCGCCGCACTTCGCGGCGGCTGGCAGCCGGAGGAGGAAAAGGAAACTTCGACCGACTGGAAGGCGATGGGCTTCGTCGTCATCGGTCTTCTGGCCAATCTGCTGCTCATCCAGCCGCTTGGCTTCACCGCCGCATCGGTCATCATGTTCGTTCTGGTCTGTTACGGCTTCGGCAGCAGGCACACGCTGCGCGATGTGCTTACCGGGCTGGTGCTGGCGCTGGCGGCTTATTTCGGCTTCGCCAAGGCGCTCGGCGTCAACATCGGCGCCGGCTTCATCGAGAACCAGTTGAATACGGTGATCGACGCCTTCACCAGCACGCCGGGAGGCTGAGACCGTGGAAACGCTCGGCCATCTCGCACACGGTTTTGCGGTCGCATTCTCGCCGACCAATCTTTTGTGGTGCCTGCTCGGCACCACGCTCGGCACGGCCATCGGCGTGTTGCCCGGCCTCGGGCCGGCACTGACCATCGCGCTCCTCTTGCCGATCACCTACCAGGTGGCGCCGGAGGCGTCCTTCATCCTGTTCGCCGGCATCTATTACGGCGCCATGTATGGCGGCTCGACGACGTCGATCCTGCTCAACACGCCAGGCGAGAGCGCAACCATCGTCACAGCGCTGGAGGGCAACAAGATGGCCCGCTCGGGCCGCGGGGGCGCCGCGCTCGCCACCTCGGCGATCGGCTCCTTCGTCGCCGGCACGCTCGGCACGCTGGGCGTCGCCTTCCTGGCGCCTGTCGTGGTCAAGTTCGCGCTGGCCTTCGGCCCGGCCGAATATTTCTCGCTGATGGTGCTGGCCTTCATCACCGTTTCGGCGGTGCTTGGTTCATCGTCGGTGCGGGGTCTGACCAGCCTGTTTGCCGGATTCGTAATCGGCATGATCGGCGTCGATCTGCAGACGGGCCAGCCGCGCTTCACCTTCGGCACGACCGAACTGCTCGACGGCGTCGACGTCATCATCGCCGCCGTCGGCCTGTTCGCGGTTGGCGAGACACTTTACATGGCCTCGCGCCGCTATGCCGGCAAGGACGAGATCGTGCCGCTGAAAGGCTCGCTCTACATGACGGCGGCCGAATGGGGGCGTTCGTGGAAAGCCTGGCTGCGCGGCGCCGCGATCGGCTTTCCGATCGGCGCCATGCCGGCCGGCGGCGCCGAGATCCCGACCTTCCTGTCCTATGCGATCGAAAAGAAACTGTCGAAGCACAAGGCGGAATTCGGAACGGTCGGCGCCATCGAAGGCGTTGCCGGTCCCGAGGCCGCCAACAACGCGTCCGCCGCCGGCGTGCTGGTGCCGATGCTGACACTTGGGCTGCCGACCTCGGCGACGGCGGCGATCATGCTGTCGGCCTTCCAGAGCTACGGCATCAATCCCGGGCCGCTGCTCCTGACGACACAGGCCGACCTTGTCTGGGGCCTGATCGCCAGCCTGTTCATCGCCAACGTCATCCTGGTCATCCTCAATTTGCCGCTGATCGGGCTGTGGGTGCGGCTGCTGAAAATCCCGGCACCGCAGCTTTATGCGGGGATTCTGGTGTTCGCCACTGTCGGCACCTATGGCATCTCGCAGTCGCCGATCGATCTCGTCATCCTCTATCTCCTGGGGGCCGCGGGCTTCCTGATGCGGCGCTTCGATTTCCCGACCGCGCCCGTCATCATCGGCATGATCCTGGGGCCGCTCGCCGAAACCCAGTTCCGCCGGGCGATGACCATATCGAACGGCGACTGGTCGGTGTTCTACAAGCATCCGCTGTCGCTGACCTTGCTGACGCTCGCCTTCATCGGCCTTGTCGGGCCGCATGTCTGGGCCTTCATCGAGGACCGGCGTCGTCGCGGGCCCGAACATGTGCCGGGCGATGCCTGAGCGATTTGCAAAGACATGACAGACCTGCTTTCCGGTATCCGCGTCCTCGACCTGACCAATGTGCTCGCCGGGCCTTACTGCGCCTATCAGCTGGCCTTGCTGGGAGCCGACGTGATCAAGGTCGAAGGGCCGCAAGGTGGTGACCTGGCGCGCCAGCTCGGCGGCTCGCCAAAGCTCAACAATGCCGGCATGGGCGCATCGTTCCTGGCGCAGAACGCCGGCAAACGGTCCGTCATGCTCGACCTCAAGCAAGAGGCGGATCGCGAGCGCTTCCTCGACCTGGTCGCCAGCGCCGACGCGCTGGTCGAGAATTTTCGCCCCGGCGTGATGAAGCGCCTCGGCCTCGGCTACGATGTGTTGAAGGCTGTGCGGCCCGGCCTCGTCTATTGCGCGATATCGGGTTTCGGACAGAGCGGGCCGATGCGCGACAACCCCGCCTATGACCAGATCGTCCAGGGCCTTTCCGGGATCATGAGCATAACCGGCACGCCGGAGACCGCGCCGCTGCGCGTCGGTTATCCCGTTGCCGACACGCTGGGAGGCTTGGTCGGGGCGTTCTCCATCGCCGCCGCACTGGTCCGGCAGAAGACATCGGGCGAGGGTGCGTTCCTCGACGTGTCGATGCTCGAATGCACGCTTTCCGCACTTGGCTGGCCTGTCTCCAACTATCTGACGGCAGGGGTCGATCCCAAGCCGATGGGCAACGAGAATATGACCGCGGCTCCCTCCGGCGCCTTCCGCACCAGCGACGGGCTCGTCAACATCGCCGCCAACAAGCAGGAACAGTTCGTGACGCTGTGCCGGCTGATCGGACGTCCGGACCTGGCGTCGAACCCGCGCTTTGCCGAGCGCGAGACGCGCAAGAAGAACCGCGCGGCGCTCAAGGCCGAGATCGAGGACGCTCTGGCAAGTGCGCCGGCGGCGGTTTGGGAAGAGGCGCTCAATCGAGCCGGCGTGCCGGCGGGCAGGGTCCTGACGATCCCGCAAGTGCTGACCGAACCACAAGTGCTCGAGCGCCAGATGACGGCTCGTTTCGAGGATGTGGCCGGCATGGACGGGCCGCTCACCGTCCTGCGCGGCGGGTTCATGGTCGACGGCACGGCACCGTTGCCGACACGGCCGCCGCCGGTGCTGGGCGAGCACATGGACGAGGTGTTCGCCGGCCTGCCGCCGCGCGCCAAGGCAAAGGCCAGGGCATGAGCGGCGTGGAGAAGAAAACGGGCCGCGAGCGCGGTGAGGAATGGTGGCGGACCGGCATCATCGAGATGAGCCCCGGCATGATCCGGCTGCGCGGCTACGAGATCCAGGACCTGATCGGCCGTGTCAGCTTCCCCGCCATGATCTGGCTGATGCTGCGTGGCGAACTGCCCAGCGAGGACCAGGCGGCACTGCTCGGCATCGCTTTGGGGGCGGCCGTCGACCACGGGCCGCAGGCGCCGTCGATCGCCATCGCCCGCATGGCGGCAACCTGCGGCGTCGGCATCAACAGCGCCATGGCCTCTGCCATCAATGTGCTTGGCGACGTGCATGGCGGAGCCGGCGAGCAGGCGCTTTCCATCTATGGCGATATTGCCGTGGCGCTCGAGGGCGGCATTGCCCTCAATAAGGCGGTCTCGGCACGCCTCGACCGGTTCTTCGCGGAGGAAGAGGGCTACGTGCCGGGGCTTGGCCATCGCTTCCATCCTGTCGATCCACGCGCGCCGCGCCTGCTGGAACTGGTCAGAGATTTTGCCGCGCATGGCGTCGTCAATGGACGGTACGCCGACATCGCCGAGGCGGTCGAGGCCGATGTCGCGCGGCGCAAGGGCAAAAAAATCCCGCTCAACATCGATGGCGCCACCGCCGTCATCTACGGCGAACTCGGCTTTCCGCCGCCGCTGACGCGTGGCCTCTTCGTGCTGTCGCGGTCTGTCGGCATCCTGGCGCATGCCTGGGAGCAATCGCAGCAGGCCGAGCGGAACAAGGGGCCGCTGCCGCGCGAATGGCTGTGGGCCTATAGTGGCCCGCCGGCGCGGCCGGTTCCTGGGGACGAGGGCATCGAGAATTGAGGCTTATGGCCGCACGAGCGTCGTGGGCTCGGGCAGCGTCAAGGTGCTCACCAGCGTCGAGAGATCGGGCTCGTCGATGAGCATCGCGGCGTCGGCCGGCGCCAGCCATGCCCGCTGCCGCCGTTTGGCTTCCTGCCAGTCGGCGAGCTCTTCCGTCACTTCCAGCAGAAACACGATGACGTCGACGCGGACAAAGCGGTTGGCCAGGCGTTTCCAGTAGGAATAGGTGCCCGCCGGCCGCTTCAGCGTCTTGCCACGCACGCCGGCTTCCTCCAGCGCCTCGATAGTGGCTGCCTTGCGCCCGCTCTTGCCTTTCATCGGCCACCCCTTGGGCACGATGAAGCGTCTCGTCGTTCTCGACGTGACCAGCATCACCTCGATGTCTCCGCGCGCGTTCAGCCGAAAGGGAATCGCCGCCACCTGGCGGATCCTTTCGCCTTTCTTGGCCTGGCGTACGGCCTTTTTCTTGGTGGCTGCCATCTTAACAATCCAGTCGCTGCAATGCCCCTTAGCGTGATGCGATGCCTTTGCAAAATCCAAACGACCGCGGGGGCACCCAAAGTGCCCTATCATGTAAGTCGGCTAAATAAAAGAAGGTGCCGTCTGTCAGCGGCAGGTGCTGACGGCGGTGTTGCCGATTATCTGCGTCTGGCAGCTCGGCCTGACCTGCGGAACGACAGGCGGCGGCTGCTGGACGATGACGCGATCCTGGGCACGATACTGCTGTTGCTGCTGCTGAAATTGCTGCCGCTGAACCTGGTTCTGCAAGGCCTGCAGATCATTCTGCTGGATGATCACATTGTTTCTGGCCGCTGGATTGATCACCTGCGCGGAAGCGGGCGATGCAAAGCCAGCGGAAGCTGCCCCAGCCAGCACCGCCAATGCGAAAATCATCGATGAACGACGCATGCACACCCGCCCATTCCTGCAAAAAATCTCATCACGCCGGATATATAGGGTGTTTGTCCGGCGATGCCATGGCGAGAATGGTGATCGCCCTCACACCAACCGCACCCGAGTACTGACTGCCGCCTAGTCCCGGGACGCAGATTGCCGTCATATGACGACTATGAAAAGCAGATGGCTTTGGTCAGTGTCCCCTACGTAAGTTTTCGGTTCCTTCTGGCGCAAGTTTATGTATTCTAATTGAGCCAGTACTTCACAAGCGGGACTGCGGACTGCTGGCCTCAATGCATTGAACCTTATTGCAAAGTGCCGGCATTTTATTGCGTGGACTGACCGTGGCGGGGGCGCCTAACTCAAGGAGGGATTGGGAGCGCCTGCTCTAAGGGGGCTAAGTGCATGGCGTTGTTCTCAAGGCGCTCTTTTGAGTGCGCGGACTTTGAGTGCGCGGATTTTGACGGCGAAGCGGTCGGACGCCGTTCCTTTATGCCGATCCTGGCGGGAAGCCGACTTCCCCTGGTTGCAGAATCTCCGGTGGCCGGAAACCCTCGTCTGGCAGTCATGGCAGCGCGGCTGACCCTGTTGCTTGGCGCCACGGCTCTGAGCGGTTTTGCCCTTCTCCACACAAGCCCGGTCCATGCGCAGGTCGTGATCAATCACGACGGTGCGCCCGGAGACAACGGCGCAAATGTGATCGGCGATGCCGATGCGGACGACGGCCATCCACCCACCGGACCGGTCAACTACACAAATAATGATCCGCAATCGAGCGTCGGCAGCGCCTTTGTCGGCAGCGCCGTTGGCGGCAGGGGCGGCGATGGGGGCTCGACCGTCGAGCCAACCATTGTCCCTCCCTTCTTCGAGGTCGATGGCGGCAATGGCGGCAACGGCGCCAAGGGTGGCGTCGTCGATATCACGAATACGGCCCAATTGCAGACCAGTGGCACCTCCGCGAGCGGCATCAGTGCAAATGCAAGCGGCGGCGATGGCGGCGATGGCGGATTTGCCTTCCATCTGCTGCTGATCAACGGTGGAACCGGTGGCAGGGGCGGCGACGGCGGCACCGCGACCGTGACGACCACATCGACCAGCAACATCACAACGACAGCGGACCTGGCGAACGGTATCACCGTCAACGCCAGTGGCGGCAATGGCGGCAATGGCGGCACCGCCGTCGGCGGCATCGGATCCGGCAAAGGTGGAGATGGCGGTTCCGGCGGCAATGGTGGCTCGGCGTCGGCGGACAATGCAGGCGACATTCACACGCAAGGTGCCTTTGCAAAGGGAATCCTGGTTCGTTCGGCCGGTGGCTCCGGCGGCGACGGAGCGCAGGGAACCGGAATTATCAACGGTGGCGGTGGCAATGGCGGCGTACCGACCATCGGCGGCTCGGCGGATGGCAAGAATTCCGGAAACATCACCACGATGGGCGACTTCGCCAGCGGTATGGTCATCCAGTCCGTCGGCGGCGGTGGCGGAGATGGCGGCGGAGCCTTCGGCTTCTTCGGCGGCGGCGGCTCGGGCCAAGACGGAAACAATGGCGGCACAGCGACCGGCACCAACACGGGTTCCATCACCACCAACGGCGTCGGCGCCATCGGCATGCTGGTTGAATCGGTCGGCGGTGGTGGCGGCGACGGCGGCGGCGCGATCGGATCGATCGCACTCGGCGGATCCGGCGGCGGCGGCGGCAAGGGCGGCAGTGTCTTCGGCAATCTCGGGGGCTCGATCAAGACCGGCGCCGACGGCAGCGGCGACGGCGCGATCGGCATCGTCATCCAGTCGATCGGCGGTGGTGGCGGCAATGGCGGTTTCGCCATCGCCGGCGGCCCGGTGGTCGCGGTCGGCGTCGGCGGTTCCGGCGGTGCGGCCAGCAATGGCGGCGACGTCAACGTCCAGCAGGCCGCCGGCGGTCCAACGGTCGAGACGAGCGGAATCTCTGCCATCGGCATACTGACGCAATCGGTGGGCGGCGGCGGCGGCAATGGGGGCGGCAGCTATGCGGTCAGCGGAGCGGTTTCGGCCTCGATCGGCGGCAAGGGTGGCGCGGGCGGCGCCGGCGGTAACGTCATCTACAATGTCGGCACCTCGCATGTGACGACGCATGGCACCGACTCGACCGGCATCCTGACCCAGTCGGTGGGTGGCGGCGGCGGCAATGGCGGGTTTGCGTTGTCGATCTCCGCGCTTATCTCGGTCGGCGTCGGAGGCGAAGGCGGCCCGGGCGGCAAGGGCGGCACGGTCAACATGACGACCGGCGGCAGCGTCGAAACATTCCAGGATCGCTCCGCCGGCATCATCGCGCAGTCGATCGGCGGCGGTGGCGGCAATGGCGGCGGCAGCGTCGCAGGCAGCGCCGGCGTCAGTGTCGGCATCGGCAGGAAAGGCGCCGGCGGCGGCACCGGCGATGCGGTCACCTTCAACGGCACCCAGTCCGATGTGACGACGCATGGCGCGGATTCGGCCGGCATCATCGTGCAGTCGGTTGGCGGCGGCGGCGGCAATGGCGGCTTTTCGATCGCCGTCTCGGCCATCGTTTCCGTGGGCGTTGGCGGCAGTGGCGGCGCCGCCGGCGATGGCGGCGTTGTCGATGCGCGTTCCAATGGCAGCGTGACAACGTCCAACGATCGGTCGGCCGGCATCATCGTGCAGTCCATTGGCGGCGGCGGCGGCAATGCCGGCGCGGTGATCAGCGGCAGCCTGGGCGTGAATGTCGGCGTGGGCGGCAGCGGCGCGGGCGGCGGCAAAGGCATGGCCGCCAGCTTCTTTACGGACAATTCCGTCGTCAAAACCGCGGGTGCCGATTCGATCGGTATCCTTGTCCAGTCGATCGGCGGCGGTGGCGGCAATGGCAGCTTCGTCGGTGGCCTCGGCTTGGCCGCGTCTGTCGGCATCGGCGGCAGCGGCGGCGTTGCGGGCGACGCCAGTGCGGTCAAGATCACCGACAATGGCGGCTCCGTCACCACGACACGCGAGCGGTCTTCGGCCATGGTGGCACAGTCGATCGGTGGTGGCGGCGGCAATGGTGGCGGCGTCGTCGCGCTCGGTGCCGGCGTCAACATCGGCATCGGCGGAAAGGGCGCAGGCGGCGGCGTTTCCAGCACGGTCGACGTCATCAACGCGGCCGCGCTCAGCACCGGGGGCTACCAGTCGCACGGTATCCTGGCACAATCGATCGGCGGCGGTGGGGGGTCTGGCGGCTTCAGCGTCACCTTGGGCGGCCCGTCCTTCTCGCTGGGCGGTACCGGCGCCTCGGCGGGCACGAGCGAAAAGGTGTTTGTCAACAACTCCGGCAAGATCGATACGGGTGGCGACCTGTCCAACGGCATCTTCGCGCAGTCGGTCGGTGGGTCCGGCGGCGACGGCGGCTTTGCCGTGGCCGGCGGGCTTTTCGCCGCCGTCGGCATCGGCGGCGCGGGCGGCGGTGGCGGCGCGGGTGGCGTCGTCGAGGTTATCAACAACGCCAACATCACAACCAAGGGCGCGCTCTCGAATGGCATACTGGCGCAGTCGGTCGGCGGCGGCGGCGGCAATGGCGGCAGCACCGGGGCCGTTGCCGTTGGCGCGTTCGGCGCGGCCGGCGTGGCGCTTGGCGGCGGTGGCGGCGACGCGAATCTAAGCAAGGAGGTCACGGTCACCCACAAGGGCGACATTCACGTGGCGGGAGCCGGCTCCAAGGGCATTCTTGCTCAGTCAGTCGGCGGTAGCGGCGGCAATGGCGGCAATGCCTATTCCGGCGCCTTCAGCGGCGGTCTTTATTTCTCCGCCGCCGTGGGTGTGTCGATTGGCGGCACCGGCGGCGACGGCGGCCCTGGCGGCAAGGTTACGGTCAAGGCGGACGGCAACATCATTGCCGATACCGATGCGGTCGGGTCGGGCGGCATCGTCGCGCAGTCGATCGGCGGCGGCGGCGGCAATGGCGGGCGGGCGACCACAATCACCGGTGCTGTCAGCACCGACGCCAGTGTCAGCCTGGGTGTTACGGTTGGCGGCTGGGGCGGCGATGGCGGCAGAAGCGACCTGGTGACGGTCGACACCGGCCTGAACGGTGGCGGCAGCATCGTCACCAGTGGCTATCAGGCGGTCGGCATTCTTGCCCAGTCGGTCGCCGGCAGCGGCGGCAATGGCGGCGATTCCTGGGGGGCGGCCGGCGGTTACGGCAACGATGTCGCCATCAATGCGACGGTCAGCATCGGCGGCGGTGGCGGCGACGGCAATGTCAGCGATGACGTGCTCGTCCACAACGCCTTGACGGTGCAAACCGCCGGCGACATGAGCGCGGCCATCATGGCTCAGTCGATCGGCGGCGGCGGCGGCAATGGCGGCTCGACCAATGGCGCGACCGCCGATCTCGGCGGCGGCGAGGGGGTCAACGTCGCGGTCAATGTCGGTGTCGGCGGCGGCGGCGGCACAGGCAATACTTCCGGCGCGGTCGACGTGATCAACAGCGGCAACCTGACGACCACGGGCGATTTCTCCTCGGGCATCGTCGCGGAGTCGCTGGGCGGCGGCGGCGGCATGGGCGGCGCGAGCAACGCCAAGGCATTCCATCTGGGCGGCACCAGCGAGACGAGCGTCACCGTCAATGTCGGCATCGGCGGCAAAGGCGGGTCCGGAAACGATGCGGCGATGTTCCGCCTTGATGGCGGCGGCAATGTCATCGGCGCCGGCGTGCATGTCGACAATTCCGGCGTGATCCGGACCCAGGGTTTCAATTCGATAGGCATACTAGCCATGTCGGTCGGCGGCGGCGGCGGCGGCGGCGGAGCGGCCTCGACCGACGAGGAGATCGTCGGCGGCGGCAGCGAGGGCGAGACATCCGTGGGCATCGGCGCGGCCATCGGCCTTGCTGCCGGCGGCGCCGGCAATGGCGGCACCGTGTCGGTCACCAACCGGAGCCTGATCGTCACAGACGGCGCCGATTCCTACGGCATCTCAGCCAACTCCATCGGCGGCGGTGGTGGCGTCGGCGGTTCGGCGACATCGGGCGTTCTCGGCAAATATGCCATCGGCGGCGCGCTCGGCGGGGCGGGCGGCGGCGGCGGCAGTGGCTTCGAGGTCGACGTTTTCAATCTTGGGACGGCCGAAATCTGGACCAAGCAGGAGCGCTCGATCGGCATCTTCGCGCAGTCCGTGGGTGGCGGCGGTGGCGCCGGCGGTGCCGGCGAGAGCACCGGAAAGACCGATGACTCGGAAGTCAGCGTCAATCTCTCGCTCGGCGGATCGGGCAAGGTCGGCGGCGACGGCGGCAGGATCGTCGTCGAGAACAGCGGCTACATCCACACCGAGGCGGCCTATTCGCACGGCATCATGGCGCAGTCGATCGGCGGCAGCGGCGGCGTCGGCGGCGCTTCCGGCACTTCGGCCAAGGACTCCAATGTGGCCATTACGCTCAGCCTCGGCGGAGCCGGTAGCGACGGCGGCAAGAGCGATTTCGTTCATGTCACGAACTTCGACACGGGCGAGATTCTGACCAAGGGCGACAATTCCTATGGCATCTTCGCGCAGTCGATTGGCGGCGGCGGCGGTGCCGCCGGTGCCGGTTCGACCGAGACGGGCAGCGCCGAGACGTCTGTGTCCCTGGCAATCGGCGGCCTGGGTGGAGTAGGCAGCCGCGGGGGTGACGTGACGGTCGACAACCACGGCAAGATCACCACCCTGGGCTACCTCTCGCACGGTATTTTTGCGCAGTCGGTCGGTGGCGGTGGCGGCGCATCGGGTGCCGCGGCCAACACCTCGAAGGCCGACATGACGATCGGCGGCGCGGCCTCGTTGCCAAGCGGCGACGGCTCCAATGGCGGCCATGTCATCGTCAACAATGACGGCGCCATCGAGACCTGGAAGGACGGCGCGCTCGGCATCTTCGCCCAGTCCATCGGCGGCGGCGGCGGTTATGGCGGCGTGGTGTCGGCAGACACGGCGGGGGATGAATCGGTCGCGCTGCAGCTTGGCGGCTTCGGCGGCAATGGCGGCAATGGCGGGCAAGTGGATGTCACCGTTTCCGGCACCATCATCACCCATGGCGAACGCGCGCATGGCGTGGTCGCGCAATCGGTCGGCGGCGGTGGCGGCTATGGCGGTGACGCCAAGGGCAAGAGTTCGAACGCGTTGGCCATTGGTGGTGTCGGCGGCAAAGGCGGCGATGGCGGCGACGTCACCGTCATCCGCACCGGCACGATCACCACCACCGGCAAGGATTCGATCGGCATCATCGCACAATCAGTGGGCGGCGGCGGCGGCATCGGTGGTGCGGGCTTCGGCCGCTTTGGCGCCGACGACGATGGCGGCGGGCCAAATGCCATCGGCTTCAACACGCCCGGCGGCACCAAGGGCACCGGCGGCAAGGTGACCATCATCCAGTCGGGCGCGATCGAGACCGATGGCGACCGTGGCCACGGCATCGTCGCCCAGGCGGTTGGTGGCGGCGGTGGCGCCGGCGGCACCGATTCGCTCGGCATGGGCCAGTCGGCCGCGGGCTCGCAAGGTGGTGTCGGCGACGCCGCGGCGGCATCCACCAGCACCGACAGCCGGGTCTGGGTGAAGGGCGCGAGTGCCTATGCCATGTTCGGGCAGAGCGCGACAGGCAATGGCGACGCCCATGCGGTCGACCTGACGGCGGGTGACAGCCTGTTCGCACAAGGCGCGGATTCGGTGGCCGTCTATGGCGAGAGCACGGCCAAGGGCGCCAAGGGCAACATCACCATCAACCTCAATGGCCAATATACGATCGGTGGGGCCGGAACCGGTGTCGCGGCGATGCTCGTCGGCGGCGCCGACAACACGCTGACCAACCACAGCCTGCTCTACGCGATGGGGGCGACGCCGACTTTCGAGATCCAGGCAGCGCAGTTCCAGGCGTTTCAGGCTTTCCTGCTGGCGCCCGGCCCGGTGGTGCCGACAAACGCGATCCTGGAATCGCTGCTGGACGATTTCAGTCCGCTCGCCATCACCGGCACATCGGGCGATGACCATGTCGACAATTCCAAGGCGGCCGACACGTTGGGACGCGTCATCGGCAACATCGATCTCGGCGGCGGCAACAACAGCTTCCACAATTTCGCCGATTCCTCGATGGTCGGCCTCAAGACCATCGATCTCGGCGGCGGGCTGTTCACCAATGATGGGCTCTATACCAACCAAGGCATCGGCGTAGTTGCGAAAGTGGATGTCGGCGGCGGCTTCAAGCAGGTTCTCTCCGGCGACTTCGTCACCGACGTGGACCTCAACAACCAGATCACCGATGCGCTGGCGCTGACAGGCGCGGGCGACTTCAACGGCGAGGCTCCGTTGAACTTCCTCACGATCGACAAGCTGTTCACCGAATATGTGGTGGCCAAAGGCTCGGCGATGACCGATTCCGGCATCGACGCGAAAACCCTGCATCCGGCGGTGGGCTTCAACTTCCAGTTCAAGGTGGATAACGGCACCGATCTCGTTCTCTACGCCGACAATCCGACCTTCCTCGAACTGGCGCAGGATCCCGGTTCCGGAACCACCGATCCGGGCGTGTTCCAATTGGCGCAGTATCTCGACGACGTCGAAGCGGCCTCGACCCCGGACAACCCGATGGCCCGGTTGATCAACATGCTGCGCTTCCTGCCCAACGAGCAGGAACTGGGTGCCGCGCTGACGCGACTGACGCCGCACTATGCGGTGCATGCCTTCGACATGATCAACCGCGAGGCCGACATCATGTTGGAAACGGCGCGCGAATGCACCGGCGTGCCGTTCTACAAGAACCTCGACGGCCCCTGCATCTGGGCGACGATCAGTCCGCAGGCCGAATACAGTCGCGACGCGGGTGCCGGGACCACCAGCCGCGACGACGTCCTGAAGACCATGTCGCTTGGCGGCATCGGCGAGGTCGGCCAGAACTGGTCGCTGGGCGCCACCATCGGCCGTACGGAATTCGACTCCAAGATCGACGCCAACGGCGAACTGCTGTCACAAACCACCGGTCAGGCCTGGCAGGCCTATGCGCTGGCGAAGTACGCCGACAAGAATTACTTCATCGACTTCGCGCTCGGCGGCGGCACCGGTTCCTTCAAGGGCGAGCGCGATACCCATATCGATCCGGCGTTCTTCATTCCCGGCGAAACGCTGATCGGCGATTATCTGGACGAGGAAATGCTGCCCGGGATCGGCAACAGCGTCACCTACACGCAGAAGACCGCTCAGTTCGGTGGCTCGGCACGGCTTGGCTTCACGCAACAGATGGGCGCGTTCTACCTGCAGCCGACCTTGCAGTTCGACGCGCGCTGGCTGCGTGTTTCGGGAAAGGAAGAGGGGTCGGCTGCCGGTTTCAACTTCGACGGATCGGCGGACACCTTCTATGCGGCGACGCCGGCGCTCGAAATTGGAACCGACATCGCACTCAGCGACATTGCCAGCCTTCGCCTCTATGGAAAGGCTGGGGTGGAGTTTTCAACCAAGGAGTGGGAGATCGAAGGACGCTTCGCGGCTGCGGAGAATCTGCCCGGCAACCCGGCATTGCACTTGACGGAGGCGATCGATTCGCCGCTCTATCGGGTCGGCGCCGGCCTCGAGTTGAATGGGGTCAATGGCGTCGGCATGTCCGTCAGGTATAGTGGCGCCTTCGGGGAAACGGTCAAACAGAATGCAGTCAGCGCGTCTCTCAAGGTCAGTTTCTAGGCTGGCTCGAGGCGGAGCCCGGCGGGAGAGATCTTGATGAGGAAATACGCGTATTTCGCAGCCGTGCTGGGTGCTGCCTGTATCGCAGGCCTGCCGGCCATGGCGGCGCAAACCAAGAGCGACAAGGTGACGGCAACGCCGCCCGCCGCGGCTGACGCGCCGCAGCTGCCCGGCGGCGCTTCGGCCTTGTCCGAAACCCATGGCGACTGGACGGTCAATTGCCAGATATCGGGCACCAACAAGGTCTGTAGCCTGTCGCACCAGCAGTTCAACAAGCAAAGCAACCAGCGGCTGCTGGCGATCGAGCTGTCGAGCAAGACCGGCGAGGATGCGACCGGAACCCTTGCGCTGCCGTTCG
Source organism: Mesorhizobium sp. M8A.F.Ca.ET.208.01.1.1 (assembly GCF_004791315.1). NCBI lineage: Bacteria > Pseudomonadati > Pseudomonadota > Alphaproteobacteria > Hyphomicrobiales > Phyllobacteriaceae > Mesorhizobium > Mesorhizobium sp. M8A.F.Ca.ET.208.01.1.1. The sequence continues at coordinate 463,317 of NZ_SRUT01000002.1, read as the reverse complement.
GCCTGGCGCTTGCCAAGGGCGTTACGCTGACCATCGACGACCAGAAGCTCGACGGCAGCCTGCCGTTCAACACCTGCCAGGTGGTCGGCTGCCTGGTGCCGGTGGCGTTCGATGCAAATGTCACGCCGCTGCTCAAGAACGGCACCACGCTCAAGATCGATGCGTTCGCGGCGGATACGGGGCAAGTCGTAAGCTTTTCCATTCCGCTCAACGGCTTCGGTGGGGCGCTTGCCCGCACCGCGGAGCTTTTGGCCAATTGACGGCTTGGACCGTCACCGCAAGCGACAGGGGTTGGCGGTAAATGCTTGCGCCGACACTTGTCAGACGACGATCGTTTTCAACCGCTCGGCGATGAGCGCGGCGAGCCGCGCCGCCACCTCGTCCTTGGTCATTTCAGGCCATTCCTCGACGCCGGCCTTCGACACGATCCGCACCCGGTTGCGATCGCCGCCCATCACGCCTGAAGGACCGATACCGCTGGCCTGCGACACATCGTTGGCGACGATGAGATCGGCGCCTTTCTTCCTGAGCTTGGCCTCGGCGTTGCGCAAGAGATCCTGCGTCTCGGCGGCAAAGCCGACGACCAGACCTGGTCGCTGCTTGTGGTGGCCGATGCCCGCCAAGATGTCGGGGTTCTCGACCATGCGCAGCACCGGCGGGCCTTCGCCCGCGACCTTCTTGATCTTCTCGCCGGCCGAATTCTCGGTGCGCCAGTCGGCAACTGCGGCGACGAACACCGCGGCGTCGGCGGGCAGAAGCTGTTCCACCGCGTCGCGCATCTCCTGCGCCCGTTCGACATGGACGGTCTTCACCTCGGCCGGATCGGCGATGCCTACGGGACCGGAGACGAGGCGCACGTCGGCGCCGAGCCTCGCCAATGCCGCGGCGATGGCGTGGCCCTGCTTGCCGGACGACCGGTTGGCGATATAGCGCACGGGATCGATCGGCTCGTGTGTCGGGCCTGACGTGACGATGATCTTGCGCCCCGCCAGCGGCTTGGGGCCGGCATCGAGCAGCGCCTCGACCGCGGCGACGATCTCCAGCGGTTCGGCCATGCGGCCTTCGCCGGCCTCGTTGCTCTCGGCCATCTCACCCTTGGCGGGGCCGACGAAGGCGATGCCGTCCTTGCCCAATGTCGCGCGGTTGCGGCGGGTGGCAGGATGCGACCACATCTTCGGGTTCATCGCCGGGGCCATCAGCACCGGCTTGTCGGTGGCGATGAGCACGGTCGAGGCCAGATCGTTGGCGTGGCCATTGGCGAGCTTGGCCATCAGGTCGGCGGTGGCGGGCGCCACCACCAGGAGGTCCGCTTCGCGCGACAGCCTGATGTGGCCGACATCGTGTTCATCGTTGCGGTCGAACAGGTCGGTGAAGACATGGTCGGCGGAGAGCGCACCGACCGACAGCGTCGTCACGAATTCCTGCGCCGCCGACGTCATGACCACCCGCACCGCCGCACCACGCTCGCGCAGCCTGCGGATCAGGTCGAGCGCCTTGTAGGCGGCGATGCCGCCGCCGATGATCAGCAGGATGCGTTTGTTGGAAAGCGTGCCTCGCGGCAAGCTCTTGCCTGCCAAGGCTGACGCCGGGGTGCCTTGCGAATTGGCCAGTTCGTGGAGGGCTTTCTCGATCTGGTCGAGACGGCCTACCGGGCCGATCTGGCCGTCGACAGCGGCCCGGATCATCACCCGCGCCTGTTCTTCCATGGAGCGATCGTTTTCCGCCGCCAGCCGGCGCAGCAGCTCCTTGACCTCATCGTCAAGGTTGCGGATGGTGATGCTGGCCATATGATTGCACTCTACTCATCTTGCCTGATAGCGATGATAGCAATGCAATCAAACTGCCGCAAGCCGCCGGCCCCCCCTCGGAGGCCTAAAGCAGCTTCCAGGCAATATAGACCAGCGTCAGCGCGATCACCCACAGCGCCACGCGCCCGGATCGGCTGTAGCGCGCCTCGGCCTTGCCGATGGCGCGGGCGGTGGTCTCGTCGAAGCGCAGCCCGTGCTCCGCCATCAGGTCGATTTCGCGTGACAGCCGGTCAGTGCGCGCCGCAAGCTCCGGTGCCTGGCGCACCAGCGCCAGCAGCGCCTTGGTTCCGTCGCGGGCATCCACCATAAGACCGCGCGGCCCGAGGTTACCGGCGATCCAGCCGCCGACAACCGGTTCGGCGGTCTTCCACATGTTGAAGGCCGGGTCGAGCGTGCGCGCCACGCCCTCGACCACCACCATGGTCTTCTGTAGCAGGATCAATTCAGGCCGCGTCGCCATGTCGAAGAGTTCGGTCACCTCGAACAGCAGCGTCAAAAGCTTGGCCATCGAAATCGTTTCGGCGGGCTGGCCGTGGATCGGCTCGCCGATCGCACGGATCGCCTGCGCGAAGGCAGAGACATTGTGCTGGCGCGGCACATAGCCGGCCTCGAAATGCACCTCGGCGACGCGCAGATAATCGCGTGTGATGAAGCCGTAGAGGATTTCGGCGAGGAAGCGGCGCTCCTTCTTCCCGAGGCGCCCGGCAATGCCGAGATCGACGGCGACGATGGTGCCGTTTGCCTCGACGAACAAATTGCCCGGATGCATGTCGGCGTGGAAGAAGCCGTCGCGCAGCGTATGGCGCAGGAAGGACTGGATGAGGTTGGCGGCGATCGCCTTCAGGTCGTGGCCGGCGGCTTCGAGGCCGGCGATGTTGTTCATCTTGATGCCGTCGACCCATTCCATGGTCAGCACGTCGCGGCCGGTGCGCTCCCAGTCGACGGTTGGGACACGGAAGCCGGGGTCATCCCTGGTGTTCTCGCCGAGTTCGGAGAGTGCCGCCGCCTCGAGGCGCAGGTCCATCTCGATCCTGGTGGTCTGGGCCAGCGTCTCGGTCACTTCGACCGGCCGCAGCCGGCGCGAGGAAGGGATGTATTTTTCCTGCAGGCGAGCAGCGAGAAAATAGCTTTCGAGATCGTGGAAGAAGCGGCGGCGAACGCCCGGCCGGATCACCTTCACCGCCACCTGGGTGGCCACGCCGTCATGCATGGTGTCGGCGGTATGCACCTGGGCGATGGATGCGGCCGCAACGGGATCGCCGAACCGCGCATAGAGATCGCCCACCTTGCGCCCGAGCGAGGCCTCGATGGCCGCGATCGCTTCGGCCTTCGGGAAGGTGTGCATTTTGTCCTGCAGCATGGCGAGATCGAGCGCCATGTCGTTGCCGACGACATCGGGCCGCGTCGCCAGGAACTGGCCAAGTTTGACGTAGGAAGGGCCGAGCCGGACCACCGCCTTCGCCAGCCGATCGCTGCGCTCATAGGCGAGCGCGCGGCGGCGGGTGAACAGCCGCGCCAGCCGCCAGCCGAATTTGGGCAGGCCGGACAGTTCCTCGCCGGGCAGAGCAGCGACGACGCCCTCGCGCACCAGCACCCAACCGGCCCGTATGAGCCGGAATCCCGCGCTGACGGTGCTCATGGCCGCGTCCGCCCCACCGGTTCATCGAACTGGAGCAAGGCGCGTCGCGTGCAGGAGATGGGCGACGGCTTCAAAGCTTCCAGCCCGAATGCAGGGCCGCTATGCCGCCGGAATAGTTGCGGAAGGAGACGCGCTCGAAGCCGGCGCGGGAAATCATCGCCGCGAAGTTTTGCTGATTGGGGAATTTCGCGATCGATTCGACCAGATAGGAATAGGGCTCGCCGTCGCCGGTGACCATCTTGCCGATCTTGGGAATGGCATTGAACGACCAGGCTTCGTAGACCTTGTCGAGCAGCGGCATCTCGATCTCGGAAAACTCCAGGCACAGGAGGCGGCCGCCGGGCTTCAGCACACGGAACGCCTCACCCAGGGCCACGTCGATATGCGGGACGTTGCGAATGCCGAACGCGATGGTGTAGGCGTCGAAACTGGCGTCAGGGAACGGCAGTTCCTCGGCGTTGGCCTCGACGAAGTCGGTGTTGCCGGACAATCTCTTCTTTTCAGCCCTGTCGCGGCCGACGGCGAGCATCGAGCCGTTGATGTCGAGCACGGTGGCATGCGCATGGCCATGGCTGGCATCGACGATGCGGAAGGCGATGTCTCCGGTGCCGCCGGCAACATCGAGCACGCGCCAGCCGGCGCGCTTGGGCGGATTGAGCCAGGCGACCATGGCGTCCTTCCACAGCCGGTGCAGGCCGCCTGACATCAGGTCGTTCATAAGGTCGTAGCGGTTGGCGACCTTGTGGAAAACATCGTTGACCAGGGACTGCTTCTCGCCTTCCCCTACACGCTTGAAACCATAGGAGGTTTCCATGCCGCCGGCGGCCGTGGTTCTCTCAACTGGCATTTTTTTGATCCGTCATAAAACCGGCGGGACCATAGCCGATCGATGATGCGGGCGCTATTGTTTAAGGCGCGGTGTTCAGCCGCGCTTCCAGGTGGTGGGTTTTCAAGACCTGGACTGACCGACGGGATGTTTGAATGCCTTTGAAAGCGGAACTGCACTGCCACATTGAAGGGGCAGCGGCGCCCGAGCTCGTCATCCGGCAGGCGCAGAAATACGGCAAGGATACCTCGCCTTATATCCAGAACGGTTCCTTCGTCTGGCACGATTTCACCTCCTTTCTGGCGGCCTACGACTTTTCCGCCGACCTGTTCCGGACCGAGGAGGATTATGCGCGGCTGGCCGACCATTATCTGACCAGCCTGGCCCGCGACGGGGCAATCTACTCCGAGGTGTTCACCTCGCCGGACCACGCGACGAAAGCCGGGCTGTCACCCAAGGCCTACACCGACGCGCTCGGCGAAGGCATGCTGCGCGCCAAGGCCAAGACCGGCATAGAGGGCCGCATGATCGTCACCGGCGTGCGCCATGTCGGCGTTGAATCGATAGAGCGGGCGGCACGCTTCGCGGCGCGCTGCGGCCATCCGCTGGTCACCGGCTTCGGCGTCGCCGGCGACGAGCGCATGGGCGACATGGAAGACTATGTCAGGGCGTTCGAGATCGCCCGCGAGGCGGGGCTCGGCATCACCATCCATGCCGGCGAACTGACGGGCTGGGAGACCGTCCAGGCGGCACTCGACCATATCCGCCCATCGCGCGTCGGCCATGGCGTGCGCGCCATCGAAAACCCCGACCTTGTCCGGCGCATCGCCGACGAGGGCGTCGTGCTGGAGTGCTGCCCCGGTTCCAACATCGCGCTCAAGGTGTTCGACAGTTTCGCCGATCATCCGTTTCCGGCCCTGCAGGCGGCCGGCTGCAAGGTGACGCTCAACTCCGACGACCCGCCCTATTTCTGGACCTCGCTGAAGCGCGAATACGACATCGCCGCCGAGCATTTCGCGATGAATGAGAAAGCGCTCGCCGCGGTCACCAGGACGGCTATCGAGGCGGCTTTCGTCGACCGCAAGACCAAAGCAGCGCTTCTTGGCCGGCTGAACAGCGCCGCTCGCTGATTTCTTCCGACAAAGCTGTGGTCGATGCGGGCCAAGCGGTTCCTTGGCCGGTCCAATACCGCTAGGGTTCGCCCAAGCAGCTTGAAGCGCGACAGGTCCGAAAGGGTCCATGCGCGCGGTTTCGGGCGACACCGCATCAGGAGAACATCATGAAGGGCGTCACCGTCGTCGACCATCCGCTTGTCCAGCACAAGCTGACCATCATGCGCAAGAAGGAGACATCGACCGCCGGCTTCCGGCGATTGCTGCGCGAGATTTCGCTGCTGCTCGGCTATGAGGTGACCCGCAACCTCGAACTGACCACCACCACCATCGAGACCCCGATCGAGGAGATGGAAGCGCCGACGCTGGAAGGCAAGAAGCTGGTGTTCGCTTCCGTGCTGCGCGCCGGCAACGGCCTGCTCGAAGGTCTGCTCGATCTGGTGCCGGCGGCCCGCGTCGCCCATATCGGCCTCTACCGCGATCACGAAACACTGGAGGCGGTGGAATATTTCTTCAAGGCGCCGAGCGATCTCGCCGACCGACTGGTGATCGTCGTGGACCCAATGCTGGCGACCGCCAATTCGGCGATCGCGGCGATCGATAAGCTGAAGGGGCGCGGCGCCACCAACATCCGCTTCCTGTGCCTGCTGGCGGCGCCCGAAGGCATCGAGCGCTTTACCAAGGCACATCCGGATGTCCCGGTCTTCACCGCGTCCATCGATCGCCAGCTCAACGAGAAGGGCTACATCATGCCTGGTCTCGGCGACGCCGGCGATCGCATGTACGGGACGAAGTAATACCAAGCAAAGTGCTTGGTATGATTTACCAAATGTTTACGCAAAGACGCGGTTTCGGCGAGCGTTAAAGCGGCAAACACCATCCAGCGCTAATGAATCGGCTCTCACTACAGCGCCGTGTCTCCATTCGGACGCACAAAAGGACGCTGTAGCACTTTGTTTTTGCGCATGAGCCTTTCCGAAAATCGATCTCGATTTTCGGGGTCATGCGGCGAGGCCGATCCATGCTGCGCAAGCTCCTTATCCTCAGCGTCTTTGCCGGTGCGTCGGCATCGATCCCGGTTGTCTACCAGTCGAATCCGCGAATATTCGAAAACCTGCTGAGATCGACGGTAACGGCCAAGCCTGGGGCCGAGACGCAACCCGAGGTCAGCCTGGCGTCCGTTCCCGACAAGCCGGTGGCGCCGCTGCCAACCGGCCGCAAGGTCGTGGTTGCGGCGGACGGGCGCGGACACTTTTCGTCCACCTTCAGGCTCAACGGCCGTCAGGTCGACGGCATGATCGACACCGGTGCGACGCTGGTGGCGGTCAATATGTCGACGGCACGCCGGATCGGGCTGTCGCTCAATCCCTCCGATTTCAGCCACGAGGTCAACACCGCCAACGGCACCATCAAGGCAGCCGTGGTGATGATCGACCGCCTGCAGATCGGCAGCATCAGCGTCGACGGAGTGCAGGCGATCGTGCTCGACGACAAGGCACTGGGCACCAACCTGATCGGTATGAGTTTTCTCAATCGGCTCGGCAAATACCAGGCCGAGAACGGCACGCTGCTGTTGGTTCAGTAGGGTGCAGTCAGCCGCGCGGCAGAATCCGCCGGATGACCGACTTGTCGGCGGACGGCTTCGAAGCACCGATCGCATAGGCTGAAAGCACCGCCGCGGCTGCCGCTTCGGCATCGGACGGTGAGCGGGCATGGATCAGCGCTAGCGCGTCTCCGGCTTTTACTTCCGCGCCTATGGGCAGCAGCCTGGTGATGCCGACGGCGGGATCTATCTTGTCGTCGGGCCGGGTGCGCCCGCCGCCCAGCCCGACCACGGCGAGGCCGATGTCGCGGGTGGCTATATTCGTGACGAAACCCTCTGTCGTCGCCTTGACGGCGAATTCCGTTGCCGCCTCGGGCAGGTATTTTTCCGGCTTCTCGATGAAATCGGCCGGACCGCCAAGCACGGTCACCATGCGCGCGAAGGTGGCGGCGGCACGGCCGCTGGCCAGCGTCTCGGTGGCGCGACGCATGCCGTCCTGGTTGGACGATACCAGCCCCGCCGACTGCAGCATTTCAGCGGCAAGCGCCAGCGTCACATCCTCCAGCCGCCGGTCACGCAAGCGGCCGGTCAGAAAATCGACGGCATTGCGCACCTCGACCGCATTGCCGGCGGCCGAGGCCAGCGGTTCGTTCATGCCGGTGATCAGCGCCGAGACCTTCAGCGCAGCCCCGCCGGCGACCTCGACCAGGCTGTTGGCGAGCGCGGTCGCATCACGGGATTTCTCCATGAAGGCGCCGTTGCCGACCTTGACGTCGAGCACCAGCGATTGCAGGCCCGCCGCGAGCTTCTTCGACAGGATCGATGCCGTGATCAGCGGCACCGATTCCACGGTTCCGGTCACGTCGCGGATGGCGTAGAGCCGGCGATCGGCGGGTGCCAGATCAGCGGTCTGGCCGATGATGGCGCAGCCCGTTTCCAGCACCGCCTTGCGGAACAGCGCGATGTCGGGCTGGCTGGTGTAGCCGGGAATGGCATCCATCTTGTCCAGCGTGCCGCCGGTATGGCCGAGGCCTCGGCCCGAGATCATCGGCACATAGGCGCCGCAGGCGGCGACGATCGGCGCCAGCATCAGCGAGACATTGTCGCCGACGCCGCCCGTCGAATGCTTGTCGGTGACGGGGCCTGGCAAATCCGACCAGTCGAGCACGTCGCCGGAATCGCGCATGGCAAGCGTCATCGCCACGGCCTCGTCGCGGTTCATGCCGTTGAAGAACACCGCCATGGCGAAGGCCGCGACCTGGCCGTCGGTTACGGTGCCCGACGTCACGCCGTCGATGAAGGCGGCGATCTCGTGAGGCGCCAGCCTGTGGCCGTCGCGTTTGTGACGGATGATTTCCTGTGGAAGCATCAGCTCTCCAGCAGCCCGTCACGGAACACGCGCTGCAGCACCGTTGCCAGCCGCGATCCGCCAACCGGCGCCATGTCCTTGGTTTCCTGGTGCGAAAGCTCGGCTCCGGTCATGCCGGCGGCCAAATTGGTGATGACCGAGCAGGCGGCGACGCGCAGACCGAGGAACCGGGCGAGAATGACTTCCGGCACGGTCGACATGCCGACGGCGTTGGCGCCCATGATGCGCGCCATGCGGATTTCGGCCGGCGTCTCGAAGCAGGGGCCTGAGAACCACATATAGACGCCCTTGTGCAGCGCTGTGCCCGTCGCCTTGGCCGCGCGTTCGATCGCGTCACGGATGCCGGCATCGTAGGCTTCGGTCAGGCCGACGAAGCGGCGGTCGCTCGGCTCGCCGATCAGCGGATTGGTGCCGGAGAAGTTGATGTGATCGGTGAGCAGCATCACCGAGCCCGGCGGCATGTCCGGATCGACCGAGCCGGCTGAGTTGGTGAGGATCAGTTTCGTGATGCCGATGCCGGCAAGCACTTCCAGCACCGGACGCATCGCCGCGGCGTTGCCATGCTCATAGTAGTGGGCGCGGCCGGACAACATCAGCACCGGAACGCCGGCAAACAGCCCGGCGACCACTTCGCCGGCATGGCCGCTGACACCGCTCCTGGGAAAGCCAGGCAGGTCGGCATAGGAGACGCGGATGGGATTCTCGATCCGGTCGACAAGGCCGCCCAGCCCCGAACCCAGCACCAGCGCGGTCGACGGCGCCAGGCCGTCCAGCCTTTCGATAAGATGGTCCAGCGCTTTTTCCGTCATCTCGGCCTACGCTTCATTTGAGCCAGCTTTGCATGTGAGCCAACGCGTCATTTGAGGATATCGCCGCGAAAGCCATAGGGCAGCATGTCGCCCATGGTCACGGTCTCGGCCACGCCGGTGTTGTCGCAGAGGTAGAGTTTCGTTTCCGGGCGGCAGAATTCGGCCAGCCGCTGACGGCAGCCGCCACACGGCGAGCATTTGGCCATGCGTTCGGCAAGGACGGCGATTTCCACGATCTTGCCGCCGCCGCCCATGATGTAGTGGCCAAGCGCGGTGGTCTCGGCGCACCAGCCCTCGGGATAAGAGGCGACCTCGATGTTGGCGCCGGTGAAGACGCGCCCGTCCTCGGTGCGCAAGGCGGCACCCACCGGGAATTTCGAATAGGGCGCATAGGCCTTGGCCATGGCGGCCTTGGCCGCTTCGAACAGATCATGCGACATTCAGGTGTTCTCTCCGATGATCGTGTCCAAAACCCGGCGTGGGGAGTCTTGTCCTAGCGTTCCTTGACGTAAGGCACGCCGCCAGCGCGCGGCGGGATGGCCTTGCCGATGAAGCCGGCGAGCAGGATGACGGTCAGCACATAAGGCAGCGCCTGCATGAACTGCACCGACACCTTGCCAACAATGGGCAGCGGTGTCCCCTGCAGGCGGATCGACGCCGCGTCGAGGAAGCCGAACAGCAGGCAGGCGAACATGGCGTTGACCGGCTTCCATTTGGCGAAGATCAGCGCGGCCAGCGCGATGTAGCCCTTGCCCGCCGTCATGTCCTTCACGAAGCCGCCATTCTGCACCATCGAAAGATAGGCGCCGGCGAACCCGGTCAGGATGCCGGTGCAGATCAGCGCCCGATAGCGCAGCCAGGCGACCGAGATGCCAGCCGTGTCGACCGCGGCCGGATTTTCGCCGACCGCGCGCAGCCTGAGGCCGAAGCGCGTGCGAAACAGCACCCACCAGGTGAACGGCACCATCGCAAAGGCGAAATAGACGAGGATCGAATGGCCGGAGATCAGTTCGGCGTAGATCGGACCGATGATCGGCACGTCCCTGGCCGCGTCGGCGCCAGGCCAGATGATCGCCTCGAACCGCTCGCCGGGTTGCAGCGCCGGCGTGCGGCCACCCTGCTGGAACCAGGCCTGGCCGAGGATGATGGTCGATCCGGCGGCGACGAAGTTGATCGCCACGCCCGAAACGATCTGGTTGCCGCGATGGGTGATCGAGGCAAAGCCGTGCACCAGCGCGAAAGCGACAGAGATCAGGACCGCCATGCCGAGACCGATAAGCGCCGAGTGGAACACGGAAGCCGCAGCAGCCCCCGCGAAGGCGCCGACCAGCATCTTGCCTTCGAGGCCGATGTCGAAAATGCCGGCCCGCTCCGAATAGAGGCCGGCGAGGCAGGCAAGCAGCAGCGGCACCGACAGGCGGATGGTCGAGTCCAGCACCTGGATGATTGCGTTGAAGATGTCCATCTCAGGCGCCCTTCCCGTTGACAGCCTGCATGCCCACCGATTTCGGGCTGAACGAGGCGAACAGAGCCTGGATATAGGGCCTGAACATGTGCTCCAGCGCGCCGGCGAAAAGGATGACCAGGCCTTGAATGATGACGATCATGTCGCGGCTGATCGCCGGCATCTCGAAGGCGAGTTCGGCGCCGCCCTGGTAGAGCATGCCGAACAGGATCGCCGCCAGCACGATGCCGACCGGATGCAGGCGGCCCATCAGCGCCACCGCGATGCCGACGAAGCCGGCGCCCGAGACGAAGTCGATCGCAACATTGTGCTGGTCGCCCATCACCGGGTTGAGCGCCATCATGCCGGCCAGCGCGCCCGAGATCATCATGGCGGTGATGATGATGCGCGTTTCCGAAATGCCGGCATAGCGGGCCGCCTTCGGGCTGTGGCCATAGGTGCGCATCTCGTAGCCGAGCCTCGTGCGCCAGATCAGCAGCCAGACCAGGAAGGCCATCGCCAGCGCCAGCAGGAAGCAGATGTTGAGCGGGGCCGAGCGGATCTTGGCGCCGAACAGTTCGATGATCCAGTTGAGCTTCGGCAGTTCGGCGCCGGCGAGGAAGTTGCGCGTCTGCGGCGCCTGCGACCCTGCCGGTTTCAGCGGACCGACCAGCAGGTAGACCATGATCGAGGCGGCGATGAAGTTGAACATGATCGTGGTGATGACGATGTGCGAGCCGCGCTTGGCCTGCAGGTAGGCGGGGATCAACGCCCACAACGCGCCCACGAGCGCCGAGGCCACGATGGCCAGCGGAAAAGTCAGCCACCAGGGCAGTGTACTGTCGAAGGAAAGACAGACGATGGCGATGCCGAGGCCGGCGATGTAGGCTTGGCCCTCGGTGCCGATGTTGAACAGGCCGCAATGTGCCGCCACCGCCACCGAAAGCCCGGTGAATATGAAGGTCGTGGCATAGAAGAGGGTGAAGGCGATGCCCGTTCCCTTGCCGAAGGCGCCTTCGACCAGGATGACGGCGGCGCGGAACGGGTTTTCGCCGACCAGCATGACGACGAAGCCGGCGACGATGAAGGCGACCGACAGGTTGATCAGCGGGATCAGCCCGTAGTCGGCCCAGGCCGGCAATTTGGCGTAAGGCGTGCTCATTGCGCGGCCTCCTGATGCTCGACACCGGCCATCAGCAGGCCAAGCTCGCCTTCGGTCGCCTCGGGGCCGCGCTCGCCGACGATGCGGCCGGCAAACATCACCAGGATGCGATCGGAGAGCGAACGGATCTCGTCGAGTTCGACCGAGACCACCAGCACCGCCTTGCCCTGGTCGCGCATGGCGATCAGGCGCTTGTGGATGAATTCGATGGCGCCGACATCGACGCCGCGCGTCGGCTGGCCGACGATCAGCACGCCGGGGTCCTGTTCGATTTCGCGCGCGAGCACGATCTTCTGCTGGTTGCCGCCGGAAAAATTGGCCGTCTTCAGGCGCGGGTTGCCGGGACGAATGTCGTATTTCTCGATCTTGTCCTTGGCATCGGCCATGATGGCGTCGATGTTGAGGAACGGTCCCCTGAGGTAGCGGGGATCGTCGTGGTAGCCGAGGATGGAATTCTCGTTTTCCTCGAAGGCCAGCACCAGACCGACATGGTGGCGGTCCTCCGGCACGTGGGCGAGCCCGCGGTCGCGCAATTCGCCGGGATCGGCCTTGCCGGTGAGATCGATCGGCTTGCCCTCGAGCATTACGGAACCGGAAACGGCGTGCCTGATGCCGGAAATCGCCTCGAGCAATTCGGATTGGCCGTTGCCGGCGACGCCGGCGATGCCGACGATCTCGCCGGCGCGCAAGTCGAAGGAGACGTCGTCGACCATGGTGACGCCGCGGGAATCCCTGACCGTCAGGTTCTTGACCGCGAGCTTGACGGCACCGGCCTCGGCGTCGCCCTTTTCGACCCGGAGCAAGACGCGCCGCCCGACCATCAGCTCGGCCAGCTCCTCGACGGTGGTTTTCCTGGTCTCCCGGGTCGCCACCATCGTGCCCTGACGCATGACCGACACGGTGTCGGTGATGGCCATGATCTCGCGCAGCTTGTGGGTGATCAATACCACCGTCTTTCCCTGTTCCTTCAACTGTCTGAGGATGCGGAACAGGTGGTCGGCCTCGGCCGGGGTCAAGACGCCCGTCGGCTCGTCGAGGATCAGGATTTCGGCGCCGCGATAAAGCGCCTTCAGGATTTCGACGCGCTGCTGCAGGCCGACCGGCAGTTCCTCGATGATCGCATCGGGATCGACTTCCAGCCCGTATTCGCGTTCCAGCCGGTCAAGCTCGGAGCGCGCCTTGGCGATGCTGCTCTTCAGAAGCGCATCGGTTTCGGCGCCGAGGATGATGTTCTCCAGCACCGAGAAATTGTCGACCAGCATGAAATGCTGGTGCACCATGCCGATGCCGAGCGCGATCGCGTCGTTGGGGGTCTTGATCGACGCCGGCTTGCCGCCGACACGGATCTCGCCGCTGTCGGCCTGGTAGAAACCGTAGAGGATCGACATCAGCGTCGACTTGCCGGCTCCGTTCTCGCCGACGATGCCGTGAATAGTGCCGCGCGCGATCTCCAGATTGATGTCGCGGTTGGCGCGCACCGCGCCAAAACTTTTGTTGATGCCTGTCAGTTCGATTGCGGCTTGCGCCATGCAGCCTGTCCCACTCTTATTTTTTTATCGCTTGGTCAAAATGCCTAGCATGACGCTCCGCCCATGCCAATTGTCCGGAGCAGCGTCCACTCTCGACAAATCCGCGCGCGCTTGTCAATTTCGAACGTGGCCGAAGCTCTCGCATTCGCTAATATGGCGAGGTCGATTTGACGTTGCGGCGCAAGGTGTCGCGGCACGAACTGGGGACTTTGCATGATCATGCCCGCCGACCGGCTGACGACGCTGGAAATCCGCGCCGCCGAGCAGGAGAAGACCATCGAGGAACTGTCGGGCCAGATTGCCGAGCAGTGGAAGGTGATCGAACGCATGCAGCGCAAGCTCGATGCGTTGACCGACCGCTTCCTGGCCCTTGAAGAGCAGGCGGCACCGGATGTGCCGGTGACCAAACCGCCACACTGGTGAGGAGAAGGGGAGGGTCCTGGCCATGGCCGGTGAAAGCGACCGCATCGCAAGGGCCGGCGATTATGTGCTGGGCCTGATGAACGATGCCGAGCGCGAGCGGGCCGAGCGCGATCTCGAGATCGACCCTGCCTTCCGCGACGCGGTGGTGCAACTCGCCGAACGCATGCATGTTTTCGACCGTGCCGAAAAACCAGCTGGCGCCAATCATTGGGCGCTGGTCACGCAACGCCTCGCCGAATTGCCGCAAATGCGCAGCGTTGGCCTGGGCGGCAACGATGCCAAACCGCCGACAGTGATCCGAAGCCTGTCCCGACAGCCGTACGGCGTTGGCGTGCACGCGCTGGGCGGCAAGCGTGGGTACGTGGTCGCTATGGCACTGATCGCGGCCTTCGCGCTGGGTTATCTCGCCGGCAAGCTGTAGGCCGACACAAAACCGCCGGGCGTTGCCCGGCGGTTCCAGTCATTGCCGTATGGTGCCGCCGATCAATAGGGGCAGGCGTTGTCGGCTGTGTAGTCGTGCACCTGGATCTTGCCGGCGATGATGTCGGCCTTGGCCTTTTCGACCGCCGCCTTCATTTCGTCGGTCACCAGCGCCTTGTTGTTGTCGTCCATGGCGTAGTCGACGCCGCCTTCCTTGAGGCCGAGATTTTGCACGCCACCTTTGAAGGTGCCGTTCTTGCCGTCCATGAAGGCATTGTAGACGGCGACGTCCACACGCTTCATCATCGAGGTCAGCACCTTGCCGGGCTGCAGGCCGTTCTGGTTGGAATCGACGCCGATGCCGAGCTTGCCGGCATCAGCCGCCGCCTGCAGCACGCCGACGCCGGTGCCGCCGGCCGCGGCGTAGACCACGTCGGAGCCCTGGTCGATCTGCGTCTTGGCGATCTCGCCGCCCTTGGCCGGGTCGTTCCAGGCAGCCGGCGTGTCGCCGGTCATGTTCTGGATGACATCGGTCGCGCCTGCCGCCTTGGCGCCGCCGACATAGCCGCATTCGAATTTGCGGATCAGCGGGATGTCCATGCCGCCGATGAAGGAGACCTTCTTGGATTTCGAGGCCATCCCCGCCAGGATGCCGACGAGATAGGAGCCTTCATTCTCCTTGAACACCAGCGAACGGACGTTGGGCAGGTCGACGGCATCGTCGATGATGGCGAAGTTCAGGTCGGGATAATCTTTTGCGACCGCTTTGAGGGCGTCCTCCCAGGCAAAGCCGGCCATGACGATCGGGTTGCGGCCGTCCTCGGCGAAGCGGCGCAGCGCCTGCTCGCGCTGCGAGGCGTTCGACACTTCGAACTCCACATATGCAACGCCGGTCTCGGTCTTGAATTTCTCGGCGCCGTGGTAGGCCGCCTCGTTGAAGGATTTGTCGAACTTGCCGCCCAGATCATAGAGGATGGCCGGCTGGACATCCGCGGCGAAAGCCGGAAGAACCATTGCGGTTGCGGCCAGGAGGCCGAGAACGATACGTTTCATGTGATCCACACCCTGTCGGTTATTTTTTCCGTTACGCACCGCCTGTCTGCCCGGTTCTCCGGCAGGCAAACGACGTTAGCCAGGAGTGTATTCCCCTCCCGCTCCCGGGCAATCTGGCACGGCCCGAAACAAAATTCACGCGGAATTTTGACCTTTTGGAAAAGCATGCCATGGGCACGCCGCGCCGCGATCCGATCCTTGCTCGCAAGCCGTCGGGAGGTGGCCGGAATGGCGCGGGCGATGCCGGTGGGTCAGTTCGCGGCGAACTGTCCCGTGCGCCGCTGCCGCCGGTAGCCGATGGCGTAAAGCAAGAAGGCCAGCACCGCGAACACGGCAAAGCCCGGCTGGTTGAGCACCCAGGCGATGGCGCCGTCCCACAGCAGCGGACTGGCCTTGGCGCGGACATAGGTTTCGAAGGCTGCCCGCGTGTCCGGCGAGACAGCCAGCCAGCTGGCGTTGAGCGGGGTCAGCACAAGGGCCGAAGCCGCCACCGTGCGCGTCGTGTCGAGCACCGCCATGATGACGGAAACCGATAGCGCGACCATGGCCGCAAGACGAAAGACGAAGCGAAACATCAAGGCTCTCCCCCGGTTCATCCTGGAGCTGACCAGGAGCCTCCGGCACATGTCCCGAACCAGAAATAGAATGCGTGCGGTTTGTCCGCAATCGCGATACGCGAATTTGAAGGCTGGCGCTTGCTGAACCCTATGCGACTGGCTTGCGTCCGCGGCGGTGAACGAGCCAGACGGCAAGAATGCCGCCGGCAATGGCGCCGACCACCAGCCCGGCCAAGCCGATGAAGGCGGCGAAGTAGCCGCAGCCGCCCTCGAAGCAACTGACCTCGGCGACATCGGCAATCACCGAGCCAGCCAGGAAGCCGCCAACGGCGCCGATGACCGCGCCCAGGATGATGCCGAGCAAGGCAGCGACGATGGAAACGAAGACCGACGGCGCTTCGGTCGGCGGCCTGGCATAGACGCCTTCGGCGCCGGAGCCGCGGCGCAGCAGATAGATGCAGAGCAGGCCGATGGCGATTTCGGAGCCGCCGATGAACTGGCTCCTGGCGGAGAAGACGAAATCGGGCACGGCAAGCACATAGGCCTGCCTCGCCAGCACCCAGACGATGGTCGCCGCCTGCCAGATGATGAACTGGCGCGGGAAGCGCGCCGAGCGGCCAAAGGCAAGGCCGAGCAGGTAAAGCCCCCACAGGATGGTGATGATGTCGACGGCAAGCCCGCCAAGGAGGAAATAGAAGATCCTGTCCGGCAGGCCGGAGTCGCCGGTCAGCCACCAGGCCGAGGCCAGGCCGTAGACCGACCACGCCATGACGAAGATGAGCCAACCCACCGGGACATAAGACAGGTCGTTGCCTGGCCGCCCGACTGGCGCCTGCCCGCTACCCGGTTGTTCACTGCTTGATGTCATGTCCGGACGATGCCCCCGCAAAGCCTCAGCGTCACTCGACAGGTGGCCGGCGGCGAAGTCAAGCGCGGCCGGTCTTGCGGCCTCGCCTATGCACATCATTCGGGACGTCGGTACCCTCGAAAAAGAATGCGGCGGCGGCCTCACGAAGCACTGTGTGGCCGGCAAAGCGAATAGACTGCCGTTATGGCTTGGCATTCGGCGCGGGATCGACTAGATGAGCCCCGCGCCTGTTGCTTTGACGGCTCAGGGGCGAAGGGAAGGTGTTTGCTGGTTGGCGGCACCCACGGCGCGGAAATAGCGTGCTGGCTCCCTGAAGGGACTGCATTGTCCCCAACCCGCGCGGCGAAACCGGCCGTCGCGAAAAATGCAAGGACGGAGAGGTGGCCGAGTGGTTGAAGGCGCACGCCTGGAAAGTGTGTTTACGGGAGACCGTAACGCGGGTTCGAATCCCGCTCTCTCCGCCATACAATCAACAAAAACAACAGCTTATAGTGAAATTCAGAATTTACCCGCCAAAGAGCCCATCATGCAGAATGCTATTGATTTAGGCAGCTGCGACGGCATGAGACATCCGGCCGGGGCGCCATTCCCATCATAAAACGATATCTTGGACTCATCGAGATCATGATGCGGAAGCGGCGCCCGTCGTGGGCTGGTCCGATACGAAGTCAGCGCTCGTCGGCACTCAGCGGCACCAGCAATCGGCGCTCTAGTCCCGATCGCCCGTTTGCGGCCGCCGCGGTGGCGCCTTGGGTAATGCGGGCACCTTCTTTCCGACACGAACTTTGTTCCAGTATCCTGCGGCGGGGACGCGATTCCGCATCGCTTCAGCAGCTTCTTTAGGCCGACATCTGGCCTACTGATTCAGTTTCGACAATCGAGATATAGCACTTCAAGGGGCGTACCCGCTTCGAGACGGAGACGGCACGCCAATACGGATTAGTCTTGAATAGTCTGGCGAAAGGCCTGACTTCCGCGCGCGGTCGTCGATGTGGGCTATCGCCCTTAAGTCTGACAATGGCATGCGGGTATCGAGTGCACCCCGTGCATAGGCATAATCGGGAAGATAGCCGTTGACGATGAGGCGCCAGTCGAGAGGGACCACGTCACCGACCGCTCGCATCATCTTGACGATCGTCGTCGTGCAGTTCGTCGTGATGGAATTGTAGAATTCTGGCGTCGCGGACAGCGCATTTGCGTCAGAGAGGTATTCCAGAAGGAGCGTCCGAGCCGCGTCCGGCGACGCCTTTAGTCGATAGATTTGGACGTCCTCTCCCCGGAAATTCGACCTGACGCCGATCACGTCTCGCTCGTCGGCCGCGATAATGACTAGGGGATTGCTTTTGAACAGGTCTGCTATGGGCGAAAACTCGCCACCGCGACGCCGCCGCACCTCGATGGACCAGGCAAGATAGTCACCTCCTGCAAAGCCGAAGCTCATGATGACATGGGCGATTTTGGTCCCAGACCAATAAGACATGAAGAGGTCGACGGTCTGGATGCTGGAGAGATCGTACGTCCGCGTTGTCCAGCGTTCGGTAAAATCGGTGTCGCTGCGCCATTCGAAGGCGCGCACGTCTTTTAACGTCAACCGATTTCCGTCGTAGGTGCCGGTTACCTGACGGGCGACATCGGGCGCCCAGTCGGCGTGGGCCAAAGGCTTGATGGTGCTCCACCAAACCAGAACCGCAGCAAACGCAGCCACAAACACTGCGAGCGCCCGGAAGCGGATCCGGCTGAAGAGCGCGATGATGATGGTGAAGCCGAACAAGATGAACAGGATGCAGGCCACTGCCCGTCCGGGCTCTGGGAAAGGCAGGCGATACCACATGGCAAATCCGGCCCAGGCGGTCAAGATTGTAACGACTAGTGAAAGGATGATGGCAATTGAGATTCGCGCGACGCCACGCATTCATTCCCCCTTTCAGCCGGATGGGATGCAGCACCGTTCCTGCGGATGCGCATGGTCTGCCTTCATCGGCTTCAGTACTGCACTTGGCTTCGACGAATGGTTATTTCCTGCAATCTTTCATAGTCGGAGAGGAGACACCGCAATTCTTGCCAGCCTTCGCTTTCTGGCTGTTCTGGGAACCTGCGAGAGCGTTGACCTGACGGCCGTAGTTCTCCCTGGTGTTCTGATCGATCACTGCCACGGGTGCCGCGATCACCAGCCCCGCCGCGCTGCCCGCCGCTGCTGCCGCTCCGGTCGTTGCCTGAATGATCGTGTCGCCCAGGCCAACCCTACTGTCGGTGAGATTCTGGCCGCCGGCAATTCGAGCCCCAATCAGTTGGACGGTCTGGGGTGACTCGGCGAACTTGCCATGGTTCAACTTGTCTCCGGATTTGACTTTGGTCAGGTCGATGACCACTACATTGTTTTTCGCGAATTCCTCTTTGTATGGGCTCTGCTCCGGGTTGATTGAACCGAGCCGCGGGATATCGCCCCAGACCCGTTTTGAAATCGCCAGCGCGCGGTCATCCTGCGAAACAAAAAGGGTGAACTGGGGGTGCTGTTTGCCCATGTCGGCAATTTGCGTGCGAAACACGTCGACATCGACGTCAGGGGCAGCCAGCATGACGTTCTTGAATTTCGCCGGCAGGCCGCCGTTGCGGATGGCCATCTGGCGCAAAGATTCCAACGCAAGCCAGTTGCCCATTGAATGGGCGAGGATCGAGACTTCCTTTATGTCAGGATCGCGCGCGAGAAACTGGAACAACAGTTCGAGGCCATCACGGGTGTAGTTGGTGCTTTCGCGGTCGTAGCCGTAAGCAAGTGCACTCCCACGGGAAGGCCAGGTGACCAGAATCGGAACGCTGTCCGTTCCCGTATCCTTGGCGATCTGCGCAAAACGATAAACCGAATCTTCGAATCGGTTATTGAAACCATGGATAAAGACCAAAACACTATGGTCCCGGCTTTTCCTGACAGATGCGTGGAGCCATCCCTTCGCTGTCTGGACGGTCAAATCGTCGGTCTGAACGACCGCGAAATCGGTTGCCGGGTTTGATGGAAGTTTCTTGGGCCACGCGACCTCGCCGACCTTGCGAACCGATGCCGGAGGGATCGACACTGTAATTTCCGCGAACGAGGGGGCCAATCCGCGCTCCCCAGTAAACATCTCAGCCGGATTGGAGGAACGACTGCGGGTCGTCGCCACCAACATCTCCACCTTGCTCGCCGAAGGGGACGTTTCGGCCACTGGCAACAGCACATTCGTCGGACGGGACGCGCACCCCCACAACAGGGCAGCCAAAGCCGACGCCAACAAAACGCTGCTGACATGCCTGACTTTGGATAGGCTCACAAAACAATTTCCCAAACTCCCCTCCCGTTTCGAAGTTGTCCCCAAGCGAATGCACGGCTCGAAAGCAGCCCCGCTTTGATACTTGATGCAAATGCATGGCGCTCGTAGCATCTGGTATTCTCTGCTGGTTGGCTTCGGACTTATTTCTTTGCGAGTAGGAGTGTAACGACGGTGCGGAAACTGAATCTGTCAGGGCTCGCTCCCGAGCGCTCAGCCCAATAGAGCACCACTCCCGGGCACAGGCTGATTGGCTTGACGCTCGCGCTCATAGCGACGCGCCGGCTCGGCCGGTACCAGGTCTTTCAGCCGTAACAGTCCGGCGTGTGCCAGCACTCGCCCCACCGTCGCTTCGGACACGCCGGTTTGCATAGCAATGTGCTTGCCGGTCAGGCGCTGCCCGCGCAGCGCACAATCGCATCTGCCACCGCGGCTACGGCTCGCCTTGGACTTGTCTTGGGCCGCGAGGAATGGTCGAGCATGCCGGCGCTTCCCCCGATCTGGAAGCGCTCCACCCAGCGCGCCACCACCTTCGCCGTCACCCCGTATGTCTGCGCCGCATCGGCTTTGGAAAGACGGCATTCAACAACGTCGCGGCCATCTCCTCTCGACGCAGCGGCGTCAGACGGGCATTCTTGTGGATGTTCATTCGTCCTTCGAGAATCACTGAAGCTTCGACAATCTCCGCTTTCTCGGTCGGGGCCGAATGAGCAACCTCCTGAAAGCTCACACCTAGCTAAAATGAAACTTCATCGCGAGGGAGTTTGTGGTGATCTTGCGCCCCGCATAGACGAGGAGCTTCCTTCCCACCGACCAGAACATTGCGTTCTCGGGTCGAGAAGGCCGCCCCTGCTACCGGGAGCGAAAACGATCAGCACGGAACCGCCATAGCGAACTTCGCGATGCTCTTGCTTCCTTACCTCAAATACGCGATCGCGATCTATTTGACCTGCCATCACCGATCCGATCAGAACCGAAATTTGGCGCCGATGATTGGTCCCTGCATTGCCACGTCAAATACAAATCCGTCGTTGTCGTAGTCTACGGCAAGGTAGCGATAGCCCGCTTCCAGCGTGACCGAATCGCTATACCGGTATTGAAGCGTGCCCAGCACCTGCCAATCGATGTCGGCGCCGACACCGAAGCCACCGACATCCGCCTCGCCATGGAGGCCGAATCCGTTGCCGAGAGCAACATTGCCGGCCACACCAATCAGAGGGTCGACCCAAGTCTTGCTACCGCTGGCCTCCCTCGTGGCGAGAGGGCCGGTAACGGTCAAATCCGTATCCAGGTACCAGAGCCGTCCGCCGGCCAGAACGTCCAAGGTCGCGGTGCCATTGTCGACGACCCGATAGGAGCCGCCGAAGGTCCACAGCACCATGTTCATCTTCGCTTCGGCCGAAAGAGCAGCCAACGGGCCGGGCGATGTGCCATCGGCCTCGAGTCCCAGGTATATGAAGTCGGTGAATAGAGCGTAGCGGCCATTGCGCGCCTCACCGGCAAGCATGACCGGCGGGGGAGACCAATCGATGTGGTTGAAAATCTGGCTGAAATCGACATTGACATCCGCCGGCGACAGGCCCCTGACGCCGACCCTGCCGTTCATGCCTGCCATCCAGAAATAGGGCTCTGCCGTGAAGGTCCAGACCGGCGCGGGTGCAGGTGTGGGTTCGGGAGGTGCAAGGTCCGCCGCGATCGCCGGCGCCGCAACCAGCACTGCCGCTATCCCCGCCAAAGCCGGCACGAGAGCTCGGATGATTCCCATATCGAAGTCCCCTCTAAAATCCGTCTTTTACTTCTTGTCCGATGCGAACGTCTTGCGCCGCAGTGACAACATATACGTATTCGCGCGGCTCAGCTAATGGATATCGGCTTCCGGTCGTTCTTCATTCGTAGCGGTCCATTGCTCGTGGCTGTCACGGACAGTGTTGAGCCTACTTCGGGAACAGCAGGGTAATTCCCGTGCGGAAGCCGAAGCCGTCGGGTCCGCTGTCGGGACTTTTAGCCCAGTAGGCAATCGGCGCAAGGGGATAAGCGGTAGCGTACGGCATGGCCGGTTCATACCGCGGGATATAGATCGTGTCCGTACTCGCGGACCGGATAACGACATTGTTGTTCTCTTCGACAACCGTGACCTTGTCGTCGGCCCTTGGCCTCCGCCTTGTCGCGCAACTGCTGAATCGCGACCAGTACGTCTTTTTGCTGATACGTTAACGCGTCGCCAAACGTCTGGGTCCAATCCAGATCGTCACTCATCATTTTAATGATCTCGGGATAGTTGAGCAGCGAGATTACACTGCCGTCCCAGCTTTCTTTGGGTTTCAGGTCCGATTTCTTGGCCACCTGATCCAGGAACCGGCTCGCCTCTACAATCTGCAGCCGGTACAGCGACGCCTCACAAATAAGTGCGACAAGTTCATCGGGGTAGAGTGCGATGCGCGCTACCAGGATTTCAAGTTCATCCTCGTCAAGCGGTTCGGGAGATTGGGCGCCCGTGCCGCTATCCGCGGCGACTGTCTTATTCTGGGCGGCCGCGAAGGAGGCGGGACTGGAGCAGACGAGAAGCGCAATAGCGGCCACAATGCCGGCGCCGGCGCGCCAGCGCGGAAACTTGCGTTCCATTATCGTCCTCCAAGCGATTTCAGGGTGGCTGCCAGCGAGTCGTGCTGCCAGTCCCGGCAAATACCTTCTGCCTTGGCACGATGCTGGAGCATTCCCCTCTTATGGGGAAGGTAGTTAACTGTATGCTACGTGCAGACTGGGCAGCTCGTGCCAGTGGATCAGTCGACGTGAAGCCGGCTTTCCTCAGCAACCGCTTGGTACGCGAGGCGTAAGCTGCGCGACCCCAGCGGCATTCAACGGTCTTGTGCCAGCCTCATCAAGGAGCTTCGGCGCCAGGCGGGGAACTCTCCCTGCGCGGCTTTTGACACTTAACGTGCTGGTGCGCGACCTTGTTTGCTTTCACGACAATCGACGCCTGTATGATCCCGTAAGATACATGCAGTACCTAGTTTCTCGATGCATGGTGCCGTAGCGTCAAACACACGTCAAAACTCGGAGTGCCAGCTATGAACATATCGCGTCGCGCCGTCTCGCTTGGCGGCTTAGGTCTGCTTGCTGCAACTTCGCAGAGGCCCACGAGTGGCCACGCAGAAGGTCTGGTTGGAGATCTGATGGAAGGATCGGATGATTTCGGCCTTGCGGTCGAGGCTTACACTTACGGCTATCCGCTGGTCACGATGGAGATGACTCGCCGGGTTATAACAAATGTTGCCAAACCCAAGGGAACCAAGGCTCCGATGGGGAATCTTATCAAGGTGCGCGAATATCCTAATGCACAGTTCCGGGATGTGACAGCTCCCAACGCCGACACGCTGTACACCACGGCCTTCTTGGACGTCGGCAAGGAGCCTTGGGTCGTCAGCCTGCCGGACTTGCAGGACCGCTACGCCTTGTTCCCCATGCTCGACGGCTGGACGACGGTCTTCGACGTGCCGGGAAAGCGGACCACCGGAACAGGCGCGCAGACCTTTGCCGTTACCGGCCCTGGCTGGGAAGGCACGCTGCCGGACGGGGTCAAGCAGTACAAATCGCCGACCAGCATCGTCTGGCTGCTCGGCCGCATCTATTGCACAGGCACGCCCGAGGACTATGCGGCAGTTCACAAGGTGCAGGACGAGGTAAAGCTCTATCCGCTGAGCGCCCACGGCAAGGAATGGACGCCGCCTCCCGGCAAGGTCGACCAGTCGATCGACATGAAAACGGCGGTCCGCGATCAAGTCAACAAGATGGATGCGGTCGAGTATTTCACGCTGCTCGCCGAACTGATGAAGACCAATCCGCCGACGGAGGCTGACGCACCGATGGTGGAAAAAATGGCACAAATCGGCATCGTGCCGGGGCAGGATTTCGACAAGACGAAGTTCAATCCTGCCTTCGCCACGCGCGTCCCGCAGATCGCCTTCGACCGCATCATGCTGCACTTCAAGTTCAGTGACGGCGACGTGAAGCAAATCAATGGCTGGGGCTTCACAACCAAGACCGGTATCTACGGCACGAACTATATCCAGCGCGCGCTCGTGACCGCCATTGGCCTTGGCGCCAATCGTCCGCAGGACGCGATCTACCCGACCTCCATGACGTCGCATGGCGACTTGATCAACAGGGCCTATTCGGGTTCGGACAAATACGTCCTGACCTTCAAGAAGGGTCTAACCCCTCCGGTAACAGGCTTCTGGTCAGTGACTATGTACGACGCGGATTACTTCTTCGTCGACAACCCGCTCAACCGTTATTCTATTAGCGCCCGCCAGCCGCTGAAAGCCAATGACGATGGTTCCATTGACATCCTGATCCAGAACGAGAGCCCTGGAGTAGACAAGGAGGCCAACTGGCTGCCTGCGCCCAAGGGCAAGTTCGTCCTGATGATGCGGACCTACTGGCCAAACGAGAGCGACCCTTCGATCATTGACGGTTCGTGGACCATCCCGCCTGTCAAGAAGGTGAGCTGAGTGACGTGGCGAGGCTGAGGGGGGTAGACTGTGCCCCCGAGGCCTCCTTAAACCGCTTGGCCGGCTTGACCGTGGCGCGGGAACACTCCATGTCCTCAACGATCTGGTTCCAACTTTGCCCAGCGCATAGCATGTCATGATCGCCCTGTTCCGCTCTCATGACCGGCGCTTCAGTCGCAAGCTCCATCCCGCCTGCATCGACCTAAGACAAGCGAATGATTGCGGGGCGGCGTTCGAGAAACACACCCATCGACAAAAGTGTGGACCATACCCAGCATTGACGGTGTACTGTCTATCCGGGGTCGGTCCCCTTAGGCTGGTCGGCATGCGAAGAGGGGGTTGCCGATGTCAATGAAGTCCGAATGGGCCATTCGGCTGGCGGCTACGCTCGCCTCAGGCTTGCTCGTCTGCAGTGCCGCTTGGGCCGAGGATACCCAGGATCTCGCCAAGAAGCTGTCTAACCCGATCGCCTCGCTGATCAGCGTGCCGTTCCAATTCAATTGGGACCAGGGCTATGGTCCCAACGATGGCGACAAGGGCTATGTCAACATCCAGCCGGTCATTCCGTTCTCGCTCAACGACGATTGGAACGTCATCTCCCGCACCATCCTGCCCGTCGCCTACCAGCACGATATTGCCGGGCCTTCCGGCAATCAGTTCGGGCTCGGCGACATCAGCCAGAGCCTGTTCTTCTCGCCCAAGAAGCCGACCGCAAATGGGATCATCTGGGGTGTCGGCCCGGTGTTCCTCTTTCCGACGGCGACCGACGAATTGCTTGGTGGACAAAAATGGGGAGCTGGTCCGACAGCCGTCGTGTTGAAACAAAAGGACGGATGGACGGTGGGTATGTTGGCGAACCACATCTGGTCGTTTGCCGGCGACGGCGACCGCAGCGACATCAACGCCACCTACTTGCAGCCTTTCGTCTCCTACACGACGAAGGACGCTTGGACGTTCAGCTTGAACACCGAGAGCACCTACAATTGGGAGGCGCAGCAATGGTCGGTCCCGATCAACTTCCAAGTCTCGAAGCTGGTGGTGATGGACAAGCAGCCGATCAGCCTGTTCGCCGGTGTGCGCTACTGGGCGGAAAGCCCCGACAATGGGCCAGATGGTTTCGGCTTCCGCACGGGTATTACACTACTGTTTCCAAATAAATAGGCCGGGCAGTGCTTCGGCCGGGGCGCAGGCCGGTCCTGCGTCCGCTTGTCGTGTGAGGGTAGCAGCGATCTGGCTGAGGCTCTGCCCGGCTGCCTTCAGCGGATGGACTCTCGCTCCTGGCCGAGCGCGAACGAGCTTCCGTTTAGGGTCGAACTCGGTAGTCCAGGTGATTGGGTTTTGACCCCAAACGCCATCCGATTTGGTCGCCCGCAACGGTCCAGCGTTCGCCTGACCTGCATAGACGTCCATTTCCCACCTCGGGGCGGAGTCATCTGCGTTTGGGCAGCCACATAGAGCAACGTCCGCATGAAGCCCATTCAACTTGTTTCTGTTTCATTCTGTTCTCCAATTGCTGCGTTCCGTTTGGAATTCTCGACTGGGGTTCTCAGCGGTGCCGACATGGAGTGGCCGCCATCTCATTCTGATCCGGGAAATCCGCAGGACGACCGAGACGCGACATCGCCATGACCAAGATCGCTCCGATCCTCGAGGGCTCGCGACGTTTCTCGCCAATCAACGCGACGCTTAACCCGAGTTCGGAACCAGTTCCAGTTATCCGATCTAGACCACAAAGCCGGCAAGTCGTGTGATGAGCCAGCCTGCAGCCATTGTGCCGATCAGATAGGCGGCAGTGCTCCGCGCAGCTACAATCGGAATGGTGATCAGGGTGGTAACAATTCTGAAGGCGATTAGTACCGCCGCTACAAAAAGCATTTGCCCTGCTTCGACGCCCAGATTGAAGGTGAGAAGAGCAAGCGGCACATCCACCTGTGGAAGTCCGATCTCCTTGAGCGCACCAGCAAAGCCAAAGCCATGAAGAAGACCGAAAGCGAAGGCCACCATCCAGGGATAGGTCTCGGACAGCCGCCTTTCTGCTGGCTTGATCTTGGTGAGTTCGCTGGCCACGAAGGCAATGCTAAGCGCAATGGTGGCTTCCACGGGTTTCTGCGGTAGGCTGAAGTAACCCAAAGCCGCCCCTGCAAGCGTGATACTGTGGGCAATCGTAAAGGCAGTAATTGTCTTCACGAGCGTCCATCGATTGTGGATCAGCAGCATGAGAGCCAGCACGAATAGAAGGTGGTCGATGCCGGACAGGATGTGATCAACACCCAACCGGAAATAGGTTTCCGCCACCTCAAAGCTGGCCTGAGCGCCCTTGATGACAGTGCTCGGCATATCTGGTTTGAGGCGGGCAATCTCCGTCGTCCCATCGCGGTAGGTAATATGGATCAGCGCGTCGGTCAGGGTTGAGCGCAAGCCGTCGATGGTGATCTCACGGCCCTTCAGACCGCCGTCGCATGCGGCGGTCCATCGCTCAATGTAGGCACCGCCATCGATGGATCTCGTCGGCTCGTTCTCCGCCCTGCATGTTTCCGGCAAACGCGCGTAGAGGCTGAGCCGCCTGTCGCCCAGGGCCGGCACTTTCCATACCGCCACAAATACATCGGGTTCCGTCTCCCGCATCTCGAGATAAGCGGGGCGCATCTCGTGTGCTGCTGCGGGTGCGGATTGGAACAGCTGCAGAAGAACCGTCAATAGCGCTGCGAAGCGAATCATCGGATGGCGCTCGTTTTTGCGGGGTACTCGATCACTACCGCATATCGCTTCAGCAATTCCTCAAGTCGGCGCTCTTCGAATTCCTTGCGCTTGTCATTCGCCCACTCGCGCACCACGTCATCGCGCACCTCGTTGAGCGCGGGCAAGCGGCCCGGTCTACGCTCTGACAGCTTGATCAAATGAAGTCCGAAACTTGATGTGACGGGACCCGTCCACTGGCCTAGCGTTGCCTTGTCGAGCGCTTCGGCGAAATCCGTCCCAAAAGTCTGGCCTATCGATGATTTGCCTGTCAGGGGCAGCTCCACGGGAAGCAACGACACGTCACCCAACATCGTCGGATCGGTCGCGGGATTTGTCGCCAATGTCTTCAATATGGAGGCCGCGTCCTGCCCGGTCTTGTCGCCGTGCTGGTCCGGGTTGAGGAAAACCTGTTGGAAGGCCAGCATCGGTTCGATCTCGAATACGGTGGGGTGAGCCTTCAGATAGGCATCAAGCTCACCACTAGTCGGCGTTTGTGCATCGACGATGGAGTCGTTCATAAACCCCATCTTCAGGCTTAGGCGGCGGCGAATGACAGCGTCATCCTTGTCGAGCCCCAAGGCTAATGCCTCGCGGACGTAGATCTCTTCCTTGACGTAGTCGTCGACCAGTCCCTTAAATTCCTCGGCCGTCGGAGGTCGCTGCCAGGTCTTGCCGAAGATTGCAGTCAGTTGTTCGATCTTGGGCGCCGTGACGATGATGCGATCCGGCGCTTGCGCTCCCCCGCGGTTGAGCAGGCCATACACCGAGAAGATGGCCAGAGCCAAAATGATGAAGTGCGCTAATGGCTCTCTCAGCAGACGTTTCAGCAAGATGATTGGCTCCGCTGGCAAAGGACAAGCAAGGTGGTGCGGTGGTAGGCGGCCGCACCGAACTTTCAGGTCAACTCCAGAGTGACATTCAAGGCGTGTACCAGATCGGCGACGTGTAGGCGCGCTCCGTCACAGTCATCTGTGTCCCCTCCAGTGGCTTCGTGCCAAAGCGCTTGGCGTCGTAGGCGGTCCAGCGCGGCGTCGGGATCTCGATGACTCGACCGTAGTAGAAAGCCTTCTGCTTTGGATCAAATGCTGGGTCCTTCCAGACCGCAATCAGTTCCGAGGCGCCTATGGTGTTCTTCCACGTAGCGTTTTCGACATCCACCGTGCTGCCAACCGATGGGAGCTTGCCATCTGCGCCTAACTTGCGGTCGCCACCCCAAGCTACGTCATAGACCTGCTCATGAGTTTGATCCTTGTCATCGAGCCATCCCTTGACGATCTGGTAACGATCGAGATTGGCGCCGATCGGATCCTTAAGTGCAGCGACGAGGAACGTCGGCACCTTGCCCTCTGGCGCTGCCGTCAAGTCGCCGCCCATGGGCACGCCTTTTGCATAGCCGATAGCGCCCGGATTGCGGGTCTCTGCATCTGCCTGCTCGAAATCCCAGCCGCCGAAGAAGCGCACAGCCATGCGCGGTCCCGTGGTGCCATAGGTTTCCTTGCGCTGCATGGCGTCCCAAAGAGCTTCACGGGTATTTTCCGTCGCCCAGACCGCGGCATAACCCGAGGCGCTGACCTGCCAGTCCATGACCTTTATCTTCGTTTTTGGATTAGTGAAGAATGTACTCAACATGCGCTCCGGGCTCGGCTCCTGTGGCGTGGTCTTGCCGAAGAAGTTTTCCTCTTCCAGTGCGGAGAGGCCGGTGTGAGCATCGGAACTGCCGACCATGCCGAACTTGTAGGGGTTGGTGCCAAGCTCGGCCTCGAGCTTCAGACCATTCCGCAGTGCCGAGCGCGCATATTCGAACTCCAGCATGTCAGGTGTCTTCGCCACGCTGCCATCAAGGTTGCCAAAGTCCCACCGTTCGAAATTGGCAAATTCGTCATTGGGGGAAAGCGTCGGGTGGGTTTCGCCGTCGCCCTTGGTCTGGGTTGCCTCATAGAGCCGCTCCCATTTGGCACGCTGCTCCACATACTCCTTGTCCACCGGCTTGTTGGTGAAGGACTCGATCATCGGGAACATACGGCCATTGGAAAGGTTGCCGTTGTGGGCGATGGCCAGCACGCTACCGCCCGTCTTGTCCTCATAGGCCTGCATCCATTTCCACAGATCGCGCGGATTATCGCTGCCGAGGGGCTTCAAAGTCGTGTAGGGCACGATCTGGTCGGCCTTGTCTCCGTTATCCCGGAAGATCACGTTGCGGTGCAGATTGTTGCCCGCCGTGTTGGACGTCCATTCATAGCCGATGACAGCAGTGAAACGGCCCGGATCGTTGTATTCCTCCGCCGCTTTTATCGTATCCTGCCATGCATTTTTGTAGGGGCGGGTTTCAGGTCCATACATCATGCTCTTCGGAATCGTTCCCGCGCTGAAGGCCTGGATGATCTGGATCGCAGCGTCGCCGCCTTGTCCTGACTTGATCATATCGTACCAGGTCTTGGCTTGCGGGTCGGCAATAACGTCCGGCTTACCGGCAAACAGGTCGGGGAACATGCCCATGTTGTCTGAGTGGTCGGTAACGACCAGGAAGTCTAGCGGTCGCGACAGCTTGGCCGGCTGACCGCTCGACGCCGTAATTTCCTCGCCTCGCGCAAAGCGATAGGCATCACGCGGTGTCAGCCGCGCGCCGAACGCACCCGCATCGAAAGATGCTCCGGTGTGAAGGTGCGTGTCGCCGAAGAACGGCCGGGTAGGGAAATTTCGGCCAGCATAGGGCGAATAGATCGGCTTCGCGGCAAAGACCTTCGCTGCCTTCTCCGGTGATAGCGCACCAATGTCATCATCAGCAAATGCCGGTGCCGCCAGGCCGAGGATGGTCGCACTCAGAAGAATGGACCTGAAAGCAGAACTGCGCATATTGTGGTTCCTCCGGTTAAAGCTCGTCACCACATCGTAGTCTGTAAGTGGAAACACACCCGTAGCATCGGGTATGTTCTGTGAGGGAAGCATGCCCAAGCGACCTGCGGCACGCGAGGGTTGGTGCCTCGTCCTTCATCTCGAACTCTGATCGATGCAGGGTTGATCTGCCACCGGCGGACGTCATAAACCTGTTCCGCCCTTGTGCGCGGACTCGCCCTTATGAGACCAGCTTGGAAATCTGTGCCTCAGGTTGCGCAGCAGGCGCGACTTAACAGTAATACATACCAACCGCGCAGCGCCGCACCGTACGCCTCGCAACCCCGGCAACACTGACCGGCGTGAGCGGACGCCCGACGATGGCTTCGGCCGTCGACATAAGGGTGTGGGAACCGGTGACTGTCATCCGTTCCGAGGCTCCGAGCCCGATCAGCCCGAAGGTGGCGGCGAGCAGGATGTTTTTCAGTTTCGCTGTCATGATTATTTGGTCCCTTCTGGTGAAAACTGTGTGGGCAGTTCCTCGGTGTCGGTCAGTTCCTTCGCATCGACCTTCTTGGCGTTGGTCCCGTTCTTGAAGCCGAAGTCATCGGCCGCGACATCGCTGCCGGTCTTCCAGTCTCTGATCTGAACACTGTATTGCGGCCCCTGATCGACTTTCTTGCTGGTAATGACATATCGGCAGGGATAGGGATGCTCGCCCTGGGCGATCCAGATCTGCCAGTCTACTTCCTTGGTCCGAAACGCCAGATGATCGCATTCGGTGCCGCCGATCACGCCGCTGCCGAGGTCCTTGACGTCGGTCACGTCGCGCATCAGCTCCTCGTAGACGTTCGACATAAGCAGGTCTGCGCCGGGAACAGGCCGGTGGAACTTGTCCCGCAACTCATCGACCAGATGATCCAGGGTGCCAGGCACCTCGGCCTGCGTGTAAAGGTTGGCGTTCTTGCCCAGCAGCGTCAGCGTCTTGCCGTCGAAGATCATCTCGACATTGGCGAAACCGCCACTGCGGGTGGCGCGGATCCTGTCGGGCCGGCTGAGGTCGACCATCCCCGAACTCGCGAACAGAAGCTTCTGGTGGTCCTTGGTGACGACCTCGAAGTTGGTGTCGTATCCAAAGGAAATGGAACTCACGCTCGCCATGTAATCGGACATCGCCTTGAGCAAGCTCTTGGCCTCTGCGTCGTCCGCTGTCGCGGGCGCTCCCCACCCAATCGCCAAGATCATCGCCGCTGTAGATGCGGCGGCGAGTCGCCTTGATTTTCGTGGTATTCTTTTCATGTGAGTGCCTCCTTCCAGGTGCCTCAGTATTAGTTGAGGAAGCGGAGGAGCACCCGTAACATCGGGTAGGTTCTGTTATGGTCGCTACTTTTGTGCCGCGGCGGCCTACCAGCGCGAGAACGCAGATCGACGCTCAGCCCGCACTTACTCGCTCGAGGGCATATCAGATGTTGTGGCAGGCACTGAGGAGCCTGACGGCGCGTCCGACGGCACGGGCAAGCCTGCCTTGCGAAGGCTCGCGATCATGCGCGCCCGATCCGCTGCCTGGATGTTGCGCTTCATGAGTTCGGCCTCGATGTTGGGGATGAACGCTGGGCTCATCTTCATAAATATTTCTCCCTCCCGGGTTGCTTCCGCCATCATCCCCGCCTGTGCATAGATGGCGGTCGCTACCACATGGAAGATTGGGAGTTTCTGGAGATCGGCCTGCCGGATCTCGGCCACGGCTTTTTGGTCGTCATGCTGCATATAGGCTGTGAGCGCGAGCACCGTGTGGTAGTACCCGCCGGCCCCCGGATTGCGGTCAAGAGCTAGCTGCACAAGCTCCGCCCCACGCTGCCATTGCCCTCCAAGTGCCAGTCGTGTGCCGAATTCGCCGAGGAACTCGGTATCGTTGGGATTGAGTGCCAGTGCCCGTTCCCCGATCTCCATCGACTCAGCCCATTGCTGATTGAAGAACAACGCCGTCATCAACGCCTGAAGTGCGCGCATATTGTCCGAGTTCAGCTCGACCGCCCGACGCGCTGCAGCGAGTGCACGTTCAGCCGATGTGGGCGCGCCCTTTCGTGCATTGAAGCCAAACCGGTCCTCGTCGACGTAAGCAATCGACAGCATCGCCCAGGCGGTAGCGTAGGATGGAAAGCGTGCGACGGCGCTCTCAAGGCAGTCGCGGACGGCCGCATGCCGTTCGACACTCAACTCGGTGCGATAGGCGTAAAATTGAAGCGTGCAACGGTAGGCATCGAGATCATCGGGCGGGCCGTTCGCGATGTCGGCCTGATAGATGACGCCGTAGGGTTGAGCTACTACTGTTGCAACCTGGGCGGCGACATCGGATTGAATGGCGAAGATATCGCGGGAACGAAAATCGTCGTCGTAGGTTTGAGACCACAGGATCGCGCCGTTTTCGGTTTCGATCAGACGGGCTGTGACGCGGATTCGCGCGCCGGAGATTTGCACCCCGCCGGTCAGAAGGTAACTGGCTCCGAGTTGCTGGATGTGCGAGGGGGCGACTTGCGGTGGCAAAGCCTCTGAGGTCTCGCGGCCATACACCGTCAGTTCTTTGAAGTGCGGCAGGATGCTCAGCAATTCCTCGGTAAGCCCCATCGCATATAGCTTGGCTTCCGGTCCTCCGCCGAGATCGGCGAATGGCGCGACCACCAGCGTTGGTCCCTCGGGATCGGCCGCCCGCGTCGAGGGCAGGGAGGTCTGCGACACCAGCGGGCTGGAGGCCCAATATGCAAAGGTGAGGCAGACGACGACTGCGAGCGTTGCCGTGGCGAGCCAATGCACGCGTTCCCATGAAAACGAAGCCGCTTTCGAAATCTCGGGAGCCGCTGCAGGCCCGACGGGCGTGAGTTCGACTGCGTTCGAGACGTTCCAACTGAAAACGGGAACGTACCCGCCCTTGGGGATTTCGATGCGGATCGGATCGGTGCATCCGGACAGCAGGTAATACCGCTCAAGCGCGCGGCGCAACCGACCCGCCTCGATCCGCACCACCGGATCGTCCTGCGAGAAGTTTTCGTCCCGGTCGAAAACCTCGATGGCGATCGAATAACCTTTGAGCCGCGTAGCGCGCCCAGAGAGCGTTTCTTCCACGACGTAGCGTAGGAAAGCACAAGCGCGCGCCGGCACCGAAAACTCAGGACTTGAGAGAATGCGCTCAAGCTCGGCGCGGACCTCCTCCGGAGAGGGTGGCAGTCGGAGTGCCGAAGTCAGGGCTAGCGCTGCAACCCCAGGATTAAAGACGTTCATTCCAGAACCCCTCTTGCCCCACCTTGAAGGCCGTCCCGACCTGCCGTAGGGCATCGGCTTTGGAGGTAAATTAGAAACTGCTTAAGTAGAGTACTCCCCGCATTCCATTCCGTCCAAGACTATGTACGATTCCATATGGTCCGGCGTCGGCTACAGTAACCTACGCCCGCAACTGCTGCGGCACGCCTATACTCCATTGCACCGACGGCGGAATGGGCGTCATTGATATGGATCAAAAAATCGAGGCGGCCCAACGGCGCTTTCCCTTGCGAAAGCGCGCGATCGAGGACCTCGCCGTCCGCGATGAGGATTTCCGCTCGCTGTGTATCGATTTTGCTGACGCCGAAAGAGCGGCCCTGCGTTGGGAGAATTCCGACACACCAAAGCGTGATGAGCGTCGCGCCGAATACCTAGCGCTGGTCAACGACCTGGCCAAGGAGATCGAAGCAATATTGGATACAGCCGCCAGTATCCCGCTCCCGGCCCAGCGGCCGAAAAGTCAGTAGTGAACGAAAGCTGCTCAATGGCTGGCTGGGGCCTCGCAAAGCGGAGCAGCCCTTGGCCGCACCGAATATACCAGATGCTACATCGCGCGGCGATCCAAAGTATCACGCCGCCGCCTCCTTCCGTTGCGCGATGACGGTCTGTTGCGTCGCAGCCGCACTGACCACTGCTTCCTGTTGCGGTCCGGCAGAGCTCTGAGCCAGTACGGATTTCGCGAGTTTGATACCGTTTTCATCAAACGCTGTCGTCGCCTGACGCCAGCACTCGCAAAGACTGTTATTCGGCCCGGCAGACAAGTCTTGCAGTATGTCGATGGAACTCGTCTGATCACCGGCAAGTCTCAAGGCACCATGGTGCATGGTGTGGCTGTTCCGGGAGTAGGTTACCAGATGCTACGCGCGTGCACGCGCCACGTCCGCTAACCTTCGCGTCAATCAGTGCAGAGGAGCGACAAACAATGTGCCAACTCAGCGCGTCCCGCATGATCGATGACTAGGAGAAGGTCTACGCTTCGATAGTCGAGGACAGGCGATCATGCTCAACCGGGGTTGCTCAGCGCAGGACCAAAATGGACCACGATCTAAGCCAACGAGCTAACGGGCCTGTCCAACTAGTGGTCCGCTAATCTACATGCTTGCCCACGTAACTTACCGACTGCCTCTGGGCTCACGCGATATACAAGCCCTTTGAGACACCCGCCGAATTGCAGTCCGCGAGGGAAAAGCCCCATGCTGAGACGCCAGCGCGGACGTTCATGAGCAGAGAACGGCAGATAAAGGCAGATAAAGGCAGATAAAGGCAGATAAAGGAAAGGCACTTCCATGCGAAATTTAATGACACTTATCACGGCAACTTCAGTAGCACTTTTGTCTGCGATGGCAGCCTACGCACAAACACAAAATCCCCTTCCCAAGGCCAGCGATGTGCTTGTCCGATACGGGGACGACGTGGAGGGCTGGACGGTCTATGCAAATCAAACCCGCGGAGATTGCTTGATCGTGCGCCAGGATGGGCCAAGTTCGGTGCAAATGGGCGTTACCGCAAATCAGGAGGTCGGGTATCTCGGCGTGTTCACGAAGGCGGATATCGGCCTTCAGAACGGGGCCCAGTCGGAAATCTTCGTCTCCATCGCTGGCCATCTTTATAGTGGTGTGGCCATCACCACGAGCGGCGAACTCAAGGGCGGATATTCTGGTGGCTACATCTTGACAGACGACCCGAATTTCAAGCGCGACGTAGCGAAGCAATATGAAATGATCGTGTTTCCGGAAACCAAGGGGACCTTCGTTGTCGATCTGAAGGGGACTTACAAGGCAATGGCAATGGGCCGTAAATGCCTCGCGCAGTGACCGCCCGCTGGGCAATATTCCCCATCTCGGCCATTGGCTGCAGCCACAGAGTTTTAACGCAGAGCGCCAGCGTGTGAAATCGCTGCCGCCGGAGCGGCCAATGCCAGTCGGCGCCCACAAGCCAAGATCGTAACAGAAGTTCGGGCTTTTCAACGACCGCGGGGCTGATGACCAACAGCGAAAATACTAAATTAGAGCATTCCCAATAATGACGTAGAAAAAGAGACCTGACGTCTTTGCAGATAGCGCGACGCGTCCACCATTTTGACGCCGCCGGAGTGGATAACGGCAATTGACGATGTTGTAATATATTGGCGAGATCAATGCGGCTTCCGGTATACTCACCTTGATTGCAAGCGTCATCTGGCACCGGATCAATCCTCGAACAACCGAACTATCCACCGAGTTGATATACTGCAGAAACGCAGCAACGCTGTCGAAAAATGAAGTGCGCCTCACACTGGACGAGCTGATTGCGGCGATCCGTCGTGATCTTGATGCGAAGAAACCCAGGCAGGTTAAACAGGGACAAGGACGGCGTGCATCCGCTTGTGTTTCCGTGTGAGAAGGGGTGGAGGAATGTGGTGACCGGAGCTCGCGTCGAGATTCGTCCTGCTCACTGGCTTGCCTGGAGCCCGGGCAAAGATGAACCGGCCTCGTTTCGGGATCCGACTTAACCCTCAGGATCGACAGTCAATGCCGTGCGTGGTCTAGGCCTGACAGGCCGCTGCTTCAGCCTGGCTCATTTTGGCGATCTGCTGCTGTGCGGCGGCAGCGGTGGCGGCATCGCCGCCCTCGACGTGCACCGTCGGGAACGCGATCTTGATGTTGTTGTCCTCGAAGGCCTTCTTAATCATCATGAAGGCCCGGCGCTTGATCGGGAACTGCGTTCCCGGTTTGGTCGTCATCTTCATACTGAGCTGGACGGCGAAATCGCCGAACGCGTCGATGCCCTGCATTTTCAGCGGCTCGATCGTGTCGGCCGCGAATTCGGGGTCCTGCGCCAGCTCTTGTCCGATCTTCTTGACCAGCTTGCGCGCGAGTTCGACGTCGGAATCGTAGGTCACGCCGATCGTTATCTTGTCGATCACCCAGTCGCGACTCATGTTCTGGATCGCGCCGAGCTGGCCGAACGGAACGGTATAGACGGGGCCGCGGTGGTGGCGCAGCCTGACCGAGCGCAGGCTGAAGGACTCGACCGTCCCCTTGTATGACCCGCTCTGGATGTACTCCCCCACCCGGAACGCATCGTCCATCAGGTAGAACACTCCGCTCAGCATGTCCTTCACAAGCGTCTGCGAGCCGAAGCCGATGGCCACGCCGAACACACCTGCGCCAGCGATCAGAGGCATGATCTGCACGCCTAACCCGGCCAGGATGCTTAGTACTGCCACGACGCCGATGAGGACGGCGAGCGCGTTGCGAAAGATCGGCAAGAGAGTTCGCAGGCGGGCTGCACGTGCTGCATCGTACGGATCCGCCTGGGGTGCCGCATGATGGGGATCCGTACTGGCCAGACTCGATGCCTCAATTCTATAGGCGATTAGGGCCTTGGCGAGCTGCCAGAACAGATCCGCGACCATCAATATGACAATGGCGTTAAGCGATCCGGATATGATGCGAGCGCCCATCTCGTCGTGAGCAAAGGCCGCTGCTCTAAGACGCCAGACGTAGGCGAGCCAAACGATCGCCGCTGCAATGACCCCCGCCCTAGCGCCTCTGACGATAAATACGTTGAGCGCCACGCCGACGGCGCCACTGCGCTTGGCGGTGCCGGCGACCGCTTGCGAGACATTACCGACGCCGCGCACCACGCTAGGCAGGAGCAGCGCGTACAAACCGATCCACAGCAATGCGAGCAGCCCCGCGACCCAGACTAGCCAAAGTACAACCAGATAGAGCGTAAGCAGACAATTCTTGATCGGTGAGGCTGGCGTGCTAGGCCGCCGCCAAACGGTGTCGCAGCCGACGGCCAGCAGGCCAAGCCCGAACGAGAGCGCGACGAGCCGCAGCATGTCGGGCGAGAAGCCAAGGGCCGGCATGATGCTGACAATCGCCCAGCCGA
The DNA here is from genome assembly GCF_004791315.1 of Mesorhizobium sp. M8A.F.Ca.ET.208.01.1.1. Taxonomy (NCBI): domain Bacteria; kingdom Pseudomonadati; phylum Pseudomonadota; class Alphaproteobacteria; order Hyphomicrobiales; family Phyllobacteriaceae; genus Mesorhizobium; species Mesorhizobium sp. M8A.F.Ca.ET.208.01.1.1. Next base: position 426,177 of record NZ_SRUT01000002.1, on the reverse strand, counting down.
AGAAAAAAAACCCGGCGACCGCGCTCACGCGTTGCTGCCAGAAGCGTTGACCCGCCTCGCGGCTGCCGCCCCGCTGATCGCTAGGGTCACCCTCAATGGGAGACCCCAACGCCAGCAGAGACTTGGTTATCGCGCGGATAGCGCGAAAGATGATGAAGGCGAGCAGCAGCGTCAGCACGATCTTGCGCAGAAGCGGCGGCCATTCGAACGCGAGGAACGAGCCGATGCTGGCTAGGGCAAATGTCAGCAAGGCAGCGACCTCGGACAGAACCGCCTTTCCGGGGTCAATCGTTGCCTCGGAAGCGCCCGACGCCAAAGCCCGGCGGACCAGCCACTCGGCGCCGAAGCCGACGACAATCAGAACTGCCAGGATCAGGACCACCAGGCCGGGCCTGCCTGAATTCGCGTCGCGCGAGACGAAGCCGGCGGCGTTGGACAACTCCTGCGGGATGCGGGGAATGGCATCCGCGAGCGCGGCGAGACGTGCGCGAACGGCTCCCTCCCAACTCGCGATCGTGTCTTCCAGCGATGCGGCAGGCGGTTCCTCGGCGGCTGCCGGTATCTTTCCTTCGAGCCATTGCTTCACCTCAGGGTCGGACAGCAGGTTGAGGAACTGCCGTGCCTTTTCAGGCGGCAAGCCGGCCGGAGACTGCTGTGCCAAGGAGGTTCCAAGCAGTGCCCAAAAGAAAATCGCAATGCCGGCCGACAGCAGAATACAAATTCGAGTGCGCAGTGCTTTGCTCATCGGACGCTCCGGCTGCCCGTGGGAAGCCAGCCGGGAGCGAGCCTGTCCGCTTGCGCCGGCAGACGACAGGCGGCGCTGGGAAGGTCGTCAGGGCCAAGTTGCCCATTTCTGTACGAAGGCGATGAAGGCCTGGCGGTCAAAGATACGTCCTTTGCGCAAAGTCGATAGCCGGACGATTGTATTAGGTATGGCTTAAGCGCAAATTGCGCGAGATCAATCGGCGTTCGATCGCGTCGCCCTCGATGGGTCTTTCAAGGAACGCTTCGACCTTGCCGTCGATGCGACTTATCCGGTCGGCTGCACCGGCGGCTGTAGGTCAGTTGCGGGACAGGCCCTTGCGGCCCACAGCCATCGCCTTGAAGGTCCCTTCCAGGTCGACCACAAATTCCCCTTTGGTCTGTGGGAAAACCGTCGTGGTGTATTTCGCTTGAAATTTGGGTCGTCCGTCAAGATGTAGCCGCCCGGATGCGGAGGGCGGCTTCACCTGCGACATGCCGAATGGGCTCTCCTACACGGCGCGCTCAGACGTGCTTCATATGGTGCTTCGCCAATAAGTTCACTATGCGTTCGGTTTGTGCTGCGGAGCACCAGCCGATGGCCAGGCTAACTAGATCATCGATTCAATTCCGGCTGTGCGCTGGAATGTCCGGTTTGCGAGGGATGATTGCCGTCGACCCACTGGACGATCATCCGGAATTGCACTTTCGCTTGCCAATACGCGCGATAGAAGTCGAGAAGTTCCCCCGTGGGTTCCGACAAGCGTTGGAAGCCCGAAATGAAGGCGACGACGGTGCCGATCGTCGTCTGCCCGCGGATGACAAGATAGCCGCCAACGATCAGGACCATCAGGGACCCAGACGCGTTGGCTATGTTCAGCAACGTCTTCAGCCCGAATCTCAACAAATAGAATTCAAGGCGGTTGCTGAAGATGGTGCGTATGGTGCGAAAGGCTGCCCGGCGCTTCGTCGAGTGGCTGGCGAAGGAATTGACTGCCTGGTTGCCAAGCCTTCGGACCAGCACGACCTGCCGTTCCACGAGTGTGTTCAGGTCCTTCTGCATGTAAAGCGCAAGCAGGATCTGCGGCAGGAGTGATACGCCGCTGACCAGAGCAATCACCGGCTGCATGTAGATCATGTAAGATACGACGGAGATCATCATCGTGACGTTGACCACGCATTCAGAGATGCTGGTGCCGACAAATCCGCCAACATAGTCGATCTCGTTGCCGATGATGCTGGCGGTCTGACCGCTCCTTGCGTGCTCGCGCGCTGACCTTTGCGTGGCGACGAGAGCGAGTTGATCGCGCGCCGTCTTCACCACGCTCTCTCCGAGCCAGCCCTGATAGACGATCAGTGCGTATTTCAACCCCGCATGCAGGAGTATAGCCGCTAGATACAGGCCGCCGAGCATCAGGAGCGCCCGTACGTTCTTGTCGGCAATCGCCCCATCGACGACCCGTCTCTGCAGGTCGATGGGGATAAAGTTAGCCAAGGCAACCGAGATTGCGATCACGCTAACATAGACCTGATGCATGCCGCTGGCGCGCCGGACAAAACTGGGAAACTTCTCGCCAGCGCGTATCGCGTCGGCCATCGGCTTAAACGGGGTGAAGCGCCGCGCAATTGTCGTGAAAATGCCGCTCACCTTCGGTGCGCCTCCGTCGCCTCCATCTCCGGCCCAGCCGATAAGGCCGACGCACCCTGTCGGTGAGCAACCGAGCGGGCATCCTCGTTGCGCGGCTCGGTCGAAGTCAGCCCGGCAGGCCGAGAGCGGCATTCCTGCAGCGCCTCGATAGCCGGTCGCGACCAGTAGGGCTGGCCCCGGCCACGCCACGTTGGAGAGGTTGAGTTCTCGATCATCACGGTCTGATAGCGGAGAAGGCCGCGAGCCCCCTTGATCGGCATCAAGGCTGGGAGAATTTACGATCCGAGCTGAAACAGGAAGCCACGGTGTTGTTGGCAAAAGCACTGACCGGCGGCCATGACTGGTGGACCGGGAACCTGATGTGGGCCGGTCAGGAGTTCCAACAAACAAGGGCAAGCTTTCCGGGCGCGCCGTGGTCGCGGGGCGCCTGCTCTCGCTGAGGCCGCCCACTGCCGACAGACCCCGGCCGGGCAATCGAGCCCGCGCGGGAAACCTTTATAAAATTCCTATTTCTTTGCGCCCCGCGCCGTCTCGAACCTTTATGGCGATCGGGTCCATATTCGCACGACCAAGATTTGGTGCCACGTCAATGAACATGCGGCGGGGGTTGTCATAGTATTGCGAGCCTTTCCAGGAAGGCACGAAGTACAAAGCACAAGGAACAGGCAAAATGGACATTATCATGCTCGGGATCGGAGTTTTGTTCTTCGCCGTGTCCCTCGCCTACGTCAGAGCCTGCGACAGAATTTAAGCGGAAGGATCGAACCATGCTTGTCGACTACATCCTCGGTGGCGGCGTCACCTTGTTCCTGCTCGCTTACCTGACCTACGCCCTCATTCGCCCAGAGCGTTTCTAGTCCACCGGTGCACGGAAGCTACATCATGACCATAAACGGATGGATACAGATCCTCATCTTCTGCGGGATCCTCGTTTTGCTGGTGAAGCCGCTCGGCGGCTACATGCACCGCGTCTTCAACGGCGATCGCACGCCGCTTTCGTCGGTCCTCGGCCCGCTCGAGCGCGGACTCTACCGCATTTGCGGAACCAGCGATCGTGAGGAACAGCACTGGACCACATATGCGGTGTCCCTGCTGCTGTTCAACCTGGCGGGCTTCCTGGTGCTCTACTTCCTGCAGCGCATGCAAGGCAGCCTGCCCTACAATCCGGCCGGCATGAGCGCGGTCGACCCGGCGCTCGCCTTCAACACCGCCGCCAGCTTCATGACCAACACCAACTGGCAGAACTACGGCGGCGAAAGCACGATGTCCTACCTCGTGCAGATGGCCGGCCTGACGGTCCAGAATTTCGTTTCGGCGGCCACCGGCATCGCCATCGCGATCGCGCTGATCCGTGGATTTGCCCGCGCTTCGGGAAAATCGATCGGCAATTTCTGGGTCGATATGACGCGCGCCACGCTCTACGTGCTTTTGCCGCTCTGCATCGTGCTCACCCTTGTCTATGTCTGGCTCGGCATGCCGCAGACGCTCGGGCCTTATGTCGATGCCACCACGCTCGAAGGCGCCAGGCAGACGATCGCGCTCGGCCCGGTCGCCTCGCAGGTCGCCATCAAGATGCTCGGCACCAATGGCGGCGGGTTCTTCAATGCCAACGCGGCACATCCCTTCGAGAACCCCGACGCCATCTCCAACCTGATCCAGATGCTGTCGATCTTCGTCGTCGGCGCTGCCTTGACCAACGTCTTCGGCCGTATGGTCGGTAACCAGCGCCAGGGCTGGGCGATCCTTGCCTCGATGGGCGTGCTGTTCATCGCCGGCGTCGCCGTCTGCTACTGGGCGGAAGCCGCGGGCAATCCGCTGGTCCATGCGCTCGGCATCGACGGCGGCAACATGGAAGGCAAGGAGACCCGTTTCGGCATCGCGCTGTCGGCTTTGTTCGCGGTCATCACCACGGCGGCCTCCTGCGGCGCGGTCAACGCCATGCATGACTCGTTCACCGCGCTTGGCGGCATGATCCCGCTCATCAACATGCAACTCGGCGAGGTCATCGTCGGCGGTGTCGGCGCCGGCTTCTACGGCATGCTGATGTTCATTCTGATTGCCGTCTTCGTCGCCGGCCTGATGGTCGGCCGCACGCCCGAATATCTCGGCAAGAAGATCGAGGCCAAGGAGGTCAAGATGGCGATGCTGGCCATTCTGTGCCTGCCGCTGGCGATGCTGGTCTTCACGGCCATCGCGGTGGTTCTGCCGAGCGCGGTGGCGTCGATCGCCAATGGCGGGCCGCACGGCTTCTCCGAAATTCTCTACGCCTACACCTCGGCGGCGGCCAATAACGGCTCGGCCTTCGGCGGCCTCACCGGCAACACGGCCTGGTACAACATCACCATCGGCATCGGCATGCTGATGGGCCGTTTCCTGGTCATCATCCCGGCGCTCGCCATCGCCGGCGCGTTGGCGGCGAAGAAGACCGTGCCCGCCTCGGCCGGCACCTTCCCGACCGATAGTCCGCTGTTTGTCGGGCTGCTGGTCGGCGTCATCGTCATCGTCGGCGGACTGACTTTCTTCCCGGCCCTTGCCGTCGGACCTGTTGTCGAGCACCTGGCGATGATCCATGGACAGGCATTCTGAGGTGGCCATGTCCTGGTTCAGCAACATGCGCCGCCATGTCAGGCATCGGCCCGAACCGGGGAAGGAGGGGCTGCCGCCTCCTTTCCCGACCATGTCGACCTTTCTCGGACTTGCCGGCGCCATGATCGCGCTTTGGCTGCTGGCCTACGGGCTTCCCCATCTTTTTTCGGCATCCGACCAATCGGCGCCGCACACCAACACTGAAGCCGGAGCTTCAAAATGAGCCAGTCAAAATCAGCGAGCATCATGGATGCCCGCATCCTGTGGCCTGCCATTGGCGGTGCCTTCCGCAAACTCGATCCGCGCACGCTGGCCCGCAATCCGGTGATGTTCGTCGTCGCCGTCGTGTCGGCGCTGACATCGGTGCTGTTCGTCAAGGACCTCGTCACCGGCGGCGGCGATCTGCGCTTCACGCTGCAGATCATCATCTGGCTGTGGTTCACGGTGCTGTTCGCCAATTTCGCCGAAGCCGTCGCCGAAGGGCGCGGCAAGGCGCAGGCGGATTCGCTGCGCAAGGCGCGCACGGAAACCCAGGCAAAGCTCCTGGCCGGCGAGGACCGGACAAAGTTCAAGCTGGTGCCCGGCACCAGCCTGAAGGTCGGCGACATCGTGCTGGTCGAGGCCGGCGACATCATCCCGTCCGACGGCGAGGTGGTGGAAGGCGTCGCGTCGGTCAACGAGGCGGCGATCACAGGCGAATCCGCGCCGGTGATCCGCGAATCCGGTGGCGACCGCTCGGCGGTCACCGGCGGCACGCAGGTGCTGTCCGACTGGATCCGCGTGCGCATCACCGCCGCCGCCGGCCATACTTTCCTCGATCGCATGATCTCGCTGGTCGAAGGCGCCGAGCGTCAGAAGACGCCGAACGAGATCGCGCTCAACATCCTGCTCGTCGGCATGACGCTGATCTTCGTGCTGGCCACCGCAACGATCCCGAGCTTTGCCTCCTACTCGGGTGGCTACATTTCGGTGACCGTGCTCGTCGCCCTGTTCGTGACGCTGATCCCTACCACGATCGGCGCGCTGCTGTCGGCCATCGGCATTGCCGGCATGGACCGCCTGGTGCGCTTCAATGTGCTGGCCATGTCGGGCCGCGCCGTGGAAGCCGCCGGTGATGTCGATACGCTGCTGCTCGACAAGACCGGCACGATCACGCTCGGCAATCGCCAGGCGACGGAATTCCGCCCGGTCAAGGGCGTCAGCGAGCAGGAACTGGCCGACGCGGCACAGCTTGCCTCGCTCGCCGACGAGACGCCGGAAGGCCGCTCGATCGTGGTGCTGGCCAAGGAGAAATATGCCATCAGGGCCCGCGACATGGCGACGTTGCATGCCACGTTCGTGCCCTTCACGGCACAGACCCGCATGAGTGGCGTCGACATAGACGGCTCCTCGGTGCGCAAGGGCGCGGTCGATTCGATCCTGACCTATGTCAGCCAGCCGACATCGGCCACGCACGGCATACGGCCCGGAGGCGATACCGTGCGCAACCTGCAGGCGATCGCCGACGAGGTCGCCAAATCGGGCGGTACGCCGCTGGCGGTCGAGCGGGACGGGCGCCTGCTCGGCGTCGTCCACCTGAAGGATATCGTCAAGGGCGGTATCCGCGAGCGCTTCGCCGAACTGCGCAGCATGGGCATCCGCACGGTGATGATCACCGGCGACAATCCGATGACGGCGGCAGCCATCGCGGCGGAAGCCGGCGTCGACGACTTCCTCGCCCAGGCGACGCCCGAGGACAAGCTGAAGCTGATCCGTGACGAGCAGGCCAAGGGCAAGCTGGTCGCCATGTGCGGTGACGGCACCAACGACGCGCCAGCACTCGCGCAGGCCGATGTCGGAGTGGCCATGAACACCGGCACGGTCGCCGCCCGCGAGGCCGGCAACATGGTCGATCTGGACAGCGATCCGACCAAGCTGATCGAGATCGTCGAAATCGGCAAGGCGCTGTTGATGACGCGTGGTTCGCTGACGACCTTCTCCATCGCCAATGATGTCGCCAAGTACTTCGCCATCATCCCGGCCATGTTCGCCGTCTTCTACGTCGCGCCGGGACAGACGACCGGCCCGCTGCAGGCGCTCAACATCATGCATCTGGCAACGCCGCAGAGCGCCATCCTGTCGGCCATCATCTTCAACGCGCTGATCATCATCGCGCTGATCCCGCTGTCGCTGCGCGGCGTGAAGTACCGGGCGATCGGCGCGGGTGCGCTGCTCAGCCGCAATCTTCTCGTCTACGGCCTCGGCGGCATCGTCGTGCCGTTCGCCGGCATCAAGATAATCGACATGGCGGTCACCGCCCTTGGCCTTGCATAAGGATCGTTCCGATGCTCAAGCAAATCAGACCCGCGATCATCATGATCGTTTTCTTCACCGTGCTGACCGGGCTCGTCTATCCCATCGGCATGACCGGTATCGCCCAGGCGCTGTTCCCGCGCCAGGCCAATGGCAGCCTGGTCGAGAAGGACGGCAAGGTAATCGGCTCCGACCTGATCGGCCAGGCCTTCGCCAGCGACAAATATTTCCGCGGACGGCCTTCGGCCGCGGGCAATGGCTATGATGCCGGCGCCTCAGGCGGTTCCAATCTCGGCCCGACCAACCCGAAGCTCATCGAGCGCATCAAGGGCGAAGCCGAGAAGCTGAAGGCGGAAAATCCGAACGCGCCGGTGCCGATGGACCTGGTGACCGCATCCGGCAGCGGCCTTGATCCGCAGATCAGCCCGCAGGCCGCTTATTTCCAGGTTCCGCGCGTGGCCAAGGCCAGGGGCATCGACGAGGCCAAGGTCAAGGCGCTCGTCGACGGCCAGGTCGAGGACCGGGAATTGGGCGTGCTCGGCGAGCCGGCGGTCAATGTGCTGGCTCTCAACCTGGCGCTGGATGCAGCGAAATAGTTGATGGCAGGCGCCGGGGATCGACACGGTCCCCGGCGCCATTCATGATCGGGTCCGATGCCGGACGACAGAAGCAACGTCGAAAACAGACCATCCCCCGACGCGCTGCTCGAGCATGCCGAGCGGGAAGGGCGCGGCCGTCTGCGCATATTCCTGGGCGCGGCACCGGGTGTCGGCAAGACTTACGAGATGCTGATGTCGGGCCGTGCCAGGCTGGCCGACGGCGTCGACGTGGTGATCGGCGTGGTCGAGACGCATGGCCGCAAGGAAACCCAGACCCTGGTCGAGGGATATGAAGTCATTGCCCGCCGCAAGGTCGACTACAAGGGGCGTGTCCTCGACGAGATGGACATCGACGCCATCCTTGCCCGGCGCCCGGCGCTGGTCCTGGTCGACGAACTCGCCCACACCAATGCGCCCGGCAGCCGCCACCCCAAGCGCTACCTCGACGTCCAGGAAATCCTGGCGCGGGGCATAGACGTCTATACGACGCTCAACATCCAGCATGTCGAAAGCCTGAACGACGTCGTCGCCCAGATCACCCGGGTCCGGGTGCGCGAGACCGTTCCCGATTCCATCATCGACCGGGCCGACGATGTCGAAATCATCGATCTGACGCCCGACGACCTGATCAAGCGGCTCGAGGAGGGGAAGGTTTATTTCCCCAACACGGCGCAGCGTGCCGTCGAGAACTATTTTTCGCCAGGCAATCTGACGGCGTTGCGGGAACTGGCGCTGCGCCGTACCGCCCAGCGCGTCGACGAACAGTTGCTCAACCACATGCAGTCCCACGCCATCCAGGGTCCGTGGGCGGCGGGCGAAAGGGTGCTCGTCTGCGTCGATGCGCGTCCAGGCGGGGCAGCCCGCATTCGCTATGCACGCAGGCTGGCCGACAGGCTTCGTGCGCCATGGACGGCGCTTCATGTCGACACGCCGCGCTCGGCCGGCATGTCCGAGGACGACAAGGACAGGCTCGCCACGCTCCTGCGCCTCGCCGAGCAGCTCGGCGCCGAGGTGACGACCATTCCAGGCCAGAGCGTCGCGCAGGACATCGTGCGCCATGCGACGGCGAACAATTTCACCCACATCGTGGTCGGCAGGCCGACCCGGTCGCGCTGGCGGGAACTTATCGAGGGGTCGCTCACCTATGATCTGATCCGCAACGCCGGCGACATCAGCGTCCATGTCATCTCGGGCACCGAGCGCGAAACCGAGGCGTCGGCAAGGCGGGTCAAGGCGGCGGCCGAGCAGAGGCAGTTCCAGGTCTGGCCCTATCTGCTCGCCACCGCCTATGTCGCCGGTTCATTGGCGGTCACCACGGCGCTCGACCAGTTTCTCGATGTCCGCAACCTGGCGATCGTCTTCCTGCTCGGAGTGCTGACGTCGGCGGTGGCGGGCGGCCTGTGGCCGGCGCTCTATGCCTGCTTCCTGAGCGCGCTGGCCTTCAACTATTTCTTCCTCGAGCCCCGCTACACGCTGACGATCCGGGATCCGGAGAGCATCGTCGCGCTCGCCGTCTTCCTTGCCGTCGCGGTGATCGCCAGCAATCTCACCGCGCGCGTGCAGCGTCAGGCCGCCGCCGCCCGCTCGCGAGCGCGGGCAACCGAGGACATCTATCTCTTCTCCAAGAAGCTCGCCGGCGCCGGCACGCTCGACGACGTGCTCTGGGCCACCGCCTTCCAGATCGCCTCGATGCTGAAGCTGCGCGTGGTGCTGCTGCTGCCGGAAGACGGCACGATCACGGTCAAGGCAGGCTATCCGCCCGACGACACGCTGGCCGAGGCCGACATCGCCGCCGCCCGCTGGGCCTGGGAGCACAACCGTGCCGCGGGACGCGGCGCCGACACGCTGCCCGGCGCCAAGCGCCTCTATCTCCCCTTGCGCACGGGGCGCACGGCAATCGGTGTCGTCGGCCTCGACAATGACAAGCAAGGTCCGCTTTTGACGCCCGAACAGCAGCGGCTGCTCGACGCGCTGGCCGATCAGGCGGCGGTGGCGATCGAACGTGTCCAGCTCGTCGCCGATGTCGACCGCGCCAAGCTCGCCGCCGAAGCCGACCGGTTGCGTTCGGCCCTGCTGACCTCGATTTCGCATGACCTGAAGACGCCGCTCGCGGCCATTATGGGGGCGGCCGGCACACTCAAGGAGTTCGCGCCTGATCTGCCCGAGCAGGACAGGGTGGAGCTTCTGTCGGCGGTGATCGACGAATCGGAACGGCTGAACCGCTTCATCGCCAACCTGCTCGACATGACCAAGATCGAGTCCGGTGCGATGGAGCCGAACTACGCCCTCCACTATCTCGGCGATATCGTCGGCACGGCGCTCGACCGCGCCCGCAAGATCACCAGCGAACACAAGATCGAGGTCGATATTCCGCCCGACTTGCCGATGCTTAGGCTTGATCCCGTGCTGTTCGAACAGGTCCTGTTCAACCTTCTCGACAATGCCTCGAAATATTCCCCGCCCGGCTCGACGATCCGCGTCCAGGGATGGACCGACAATGGCTCCGTCGTCGTGCAGATCATGGATGAGGGGCCGGGCATTCCGGCGCAGGATCTGGAACGCGTGTTCGACACTTTCTACCGGGTGCGCAAGGGTGATCAGGTGCGCGCCGGCACCGGGCTCGGCCTGTCGATCTGCCGTGGCTTCGTCGAGGCGATGGGCGGCACGATCACGGCCGCCAACCGGACCGACCGCTCCGGTGGCGCCTTCACCATCCGGATGCCGGTGCCGGCGGAATTGCCCGATGTCGGCAATGGCGGCGACGAGCCCGGCGAGGATCAACCCCGATGACCAATTCCAATGTCAGGATACTGGTTGTCGATGACGAGCCGCCGATCCGCAAGCTGCTGCGGGTCGGCCTCGCCAGCCAGGGTTACGCAGTCAGCGAGGCGCCGAACGCCAAGGTGGCGATCGAGCTGATCGAACAGGACAAGCCCGACCTGGTGTTGCTCGATCTCGGCCTGCCCGGCATGGGGGGCCATGACCTCCTGCGCCAATGGCGTGACGGGGGCATCGACATTCCTGTCGTCATCCTCTCCAGCCGCACCGACGAGGCCGGCATCGTCAGCGCGCTCGAACTCGGCGCCGACGACTATGTCACCAAGCCGTTCGGCATGAACGAACTGGTGGCCCGCATCCGCGTGGCGTTGCGGCACAAGTTCCAGCAACAGGGCGAGAAGCCGGTTTTCCAGAGTGGAGACCTCAGCGTCGATCTGGTCAAGCGCATCGTCAAGGTCGAGGACAGGGAGGTGAAGCTCTCGCCGAAGGAGTACGACATACTGCGCATCCTGGTGCAGCATGCCGGCAAGGTGCTCACCCACCACTTCATCCTGAAGCAGATCTGGGACGATTCGACCGACGTGCAGTATCTCAGGGTCTATGTGCGCCAGCTCAGGCAGAAGATCGAAAAAACCCCCGACCAGCCGCGCTACATCACCACCGAAACCGGTGTCGGCTATCGGCTGCGTGTCGAGTGAAATAACCCGTCCGCCGGAACCTGCGTCAGCCGATGACCGCGAGCGGCCGATTTGCCGCCGCCGATGTCCGCAAGGCGGCGAGACAGCCAAGAATGCCGAGCGGCACGAAGGCAAGGAACAGCCAGCTCGCGACATCAGCGGCCGCGTCGTGGCTCAGGCCTTGCGAAAAACCGCTGGCATTGGCGACGATGCCGGCAAGGGCTGCACCCACGGCATAGCCGATGCGCTGCATGGTCGGCACCGCGGCCGAGGCGATGGTCTGCTCGTCGTTCGGGGCGGAGGCGACGATGACGCGGGTCAGGAACGGCCAGGAAATGCCGAAGCCGCCGCCCTGCAACAGGGCGCAGACCAGGATCAGCGGGATCGAGCCCAGCGGTATCGTGTAGGCGAAGCCGGCGATGCCCGCCGCGATCATCAGTGCGCCGCAGACGATGATCAGCCTTTCGCGCCGCGGCGGTGCGTTGGCGACGAGGATCGACAGGATCGACCAGGCGATCGATTCGGCGGCGATGATGTAGCCGGTGGTCAGCAGCGGAATGTCGTGCAGGCTGGTCAGCAGCAGCGGTCCGTAGACGCCGAAGGAGCAGGTCGCGATGGAAAAGGCGGCGACCATGGTCATGCCGGCGCCCACTGGCGTGCGCCACGAGAACAGCCGCGCCGGGAAAAGCCGGGAGCGCGGCTTCAGCGCGTCGATGTAGAAGAACAACGCCAGCCCGGCGAGGCCCAGCACGATCAGCAGCGAGGAACGCAACAGGGCGATGTCGACGCCGGCCGAGGCAATCAGCACCACGGCGATGGCAAGGCAGCCAAGCGCCATGAACGGGAAGGGCGGCGCCTTGCCGGCTCCGGTGCTGGGCCTTGTCGCTTCCGGTGTGTCGAGCACGAGGAAGCTTGCCAGCGCCATGGCGGTGCCGCCGAGAGTGAAGACGCCGAAGGCCCAGCGCCACGACAGCAATTCGGTCATAACAGCGCCGAGCAGGGGACCGCTGAAGGCAGCGACGCCCCAGATCGCCGACATGATGCCGAAAAGCTGCGGCCAGATGGCACGCGAAAACAGCCGCTCGACCGAGACGAAGGCCAGCGACACCAGCGCGCCGCCGCCCAGCCCCTCGATCAGACGGCCGGCCAGGAACAATTGCATCGAAGGCGAGGCGGCGCAGATCAGCGCCCCGGCAGCATAAAGAAGCGCCGCGACCACCATGTTGGTGCGCAGCGCCACATAGCTCACCAGCCGTCCGGCCGCGGCACCGGCGACGATGGCGCCGAGTTCGTAGATCGCCAGCGACCAGCCGACGAGTTGCACGCCGGCCAGTTCACCGACCATGGCCGGCATGACCGTCGCCACCATCGTCTCATTGGTGGCGTGCAGCAGGATGCCGAGGCTGATGAAGCAGAAGCGCGCGAGGTCGCCGCTCGCCCACAAGGCGCGCCAATCGACCTTCTTTGTGCTGATTTCAGTCATATCCATCCCTGCTTTGCATATCTTGCTGCAGCCGCATGGCACCAGAGGCCAGGGCGAGGCTTCCGGCAGGACCATGCGCGCCGCGTCGAGACGCGGCCTTGCTCGGGGCGGGTTTGTAGAACCTCAACCTCGGTTGAGCTCAAGCGATTTTTTCGAGACATGTTTGGGCCAGTGTCGTCCTGAACGGACCGCTGGCGATTAGTTCTCGGTGCTGCGCAGCTGGAACTGGCTGACGCCGATGGCGAGGTTGATGCCGGTCTGCGTCTGCAGGCTGAGCGGCTGCAGGGTGAAGGCCTGCGAGGAGCCGCCGACCAGCAGATTGGCGCCGGCGCCGACGGCGGCGGTCACTTCGGCGCTGGCGCCGACATAGTCACCCGCCAATGCGCCCGGCGCGTAGATGTTCTTCAGCGGCGTCAGCACCAGCCAGCGCATCACCGCCTGCTTGGTCGTGCCGATGTCGAGGCCATATTTGTTGACGGCGCCGAAATAGGCTTCCGGCGCGAAGCTCTTGTCGGCCGGGGTGAAGGTGCAGCTCAGATCCTTGCTCGAGCCGAAGATGAAGCCGGTGCCGCCTGATATGGCGCATTCAAGCGTGCCGAGCTCCACGCCCTGGTCTTGCGCCTGTGCCGTGCCGGCAAGCATGGTTGCGATCATGGCAGCGGCGATGGCTGTCCTCGGCATGGCGTCCCCCAAAAATCAAACGGCGCGGAACCATCCTATCCGGTTCCGCGCCGTAGAGTGAAGGGTCTGGAGCCGAGGCTCCAAACCTCTTATTTGAGCGAGTGGATCAGTTCCAGCGAGGTCACCGCCACGGCGAGGTTGACGCCGGTCTGCGCCTGGACGCTGAGCGGCTCCAGCATGAAGGCGCTGTCGAAGCCGCCGACCAGCAGGTTGGCGCCGCCGCCGGTCACGACGCTCGCCTCGGCGTTGACGCCGTAGTAGCTACCGGCAAGGTCGCCCGCGTCACGGTCGCGCGTCGCGGCAAAAACCGCCCAGACGAGCTGGCCCTGGTGCGTCTTGCCGACATCGACACCGAGCTTCGAGATGACGCCGGTATAAATTTCCGACGGCCCGTGATGATGGGGCCGGAAGACGCAGGACACGCCCTTGTTGGACGCAACGATATAGCCGGTGCCGCCATCGATGGTGCAGTCGAGCGTGCCGAGTTGCAGCCTGCCGGCGCTGGCCGGGGCGGCGGCGAATACGGTCGTTGCAAGGGCGGCGGCGCAGACGAGTTTCTTGATCATGGGAGGGTCCTTTCGCAGTCAGTCTTCAATAACGTCTCGGGTCCCGCGACCGTTCCGCTGAAAACTTGGCGCGAACAAGGCAAAGGTTAACGGCTTGCCACCGCGGTTAACACAGGGTTGCCGGTTTGATGGCGATCCGACGCGCCGCGTGTCCTTTCGGACACGCATATGATGCAGTGGGGCGCTTGGCGCGGGCCTGCGGAGTGTCAGCTGACGCGGGCGAGGCCGTCCTTGGCCGGCTGGTAGCTGGGGTTGAGGCGCACGGCCTCGCGATAGGCCTTCGCCGCCTTGGCCTTGTCGCCGCGCCGTTCGTAGATCAGCGCCTGGTTGGCCCAGGCCTCGGCGTTCTGGCCATCGAGCTTGATGGCCATATTGAAGTCGGAGAAGGCATTGTCCTCGTCGCCGGTCGCCAGATAGGAGAGGCCACGGCCGTTGTAGGGCTCGGCGGCATCCGGCGCCAGCGAGATGGCGGTCGAGAAATCCTCGATGGCGAATTTGTGCTGGCCCTGGCTCTGATAGATCAGGCCGCGATTGTGGTAGGCACGGGCGTCCGTCGTGTCGAGCTGGATCGCTTTCTGGAAGTCGTTGAAGGCATCCTGGGTGCGGCCCGCCTTGCGGTAGAGATTGCCGCGGCCGATATAGGCGGCGTCGTAATTGCCGTTGATCTGGATCGAGCGGTTGTAGTCCGCCAGCGCCGCTTCCTGGTTGCCGAGGAAGCGCTGGATCAGCGCGCGGTTCGAATAGGCCTGATAGAAATTCGGATTGAGCTGGATGGCCTGGTTGAAGTCCTTGAGCGCCGCCTGGTACTGGCCGCCGCGACCATAGGCCGAACCACGAACATTGTAGCCTTCGGGATCCTGGGGATTGCGCTGGATGACAGCGGACAGCGAGGAGATGTTCTCGCTCGACCCTTGCGCCTTGTCGATGTTGTTGAATTCGCCGGCCGGGCCCGATGTCTGGCAGCCGGCAAGTACCAGTCCGGAAAGCAGGGCCGCTGTCAGGGCGAAACCACGCAATGCGGTTCCGCGCTCCACGCTTGTTGCGTTCATGTCTGCCCTGTCCTCACTTGCGCCGTCGTTCAGGTCCGGTTCCCCCTCCGGGCCGGGTCACAATCAAAATAAAAGGGTGGCGGCGATTCCGCATCGCGCCACC
Source organism: Mesorhizobium sp. M8A.F.Ca.ET.208.01.1.1 (assembly GCF_004791315.1). Lineage (NCBI taxonomy): Bacteria > Pseudomonadati > Pseudomonadota > Alphaproteobacteria > Hyphomicrobiales > Phyllobacteriaceae > Mesorhizobium > Mesorhizobium sp. M8A.F.Ca.ET.208.01.1.1. The sequence continues at coordinate 410,974 of NZ_SRUT01000002.1, read as the reverse complement.
CTGGTATCCTTCGAAAAGGACGAAATATTGGCGATAATCAGCGCGGCGGACGCGCTGCGCCGGCGGCACCGCCAGCAGCAACCGGACGCGGGGTCATCGGCAGCAGGCCTTCGCGCTGTGCGCGCTTGCGGGCCAGCTTGCGGGCGCGGCGAACAGCTTCGGCCTTTTCACGGGCGCGCTTCTCGGAAGGCTTCTCGTAGTGGCCGCGCATCTTCATTTCGCGGAAAATGCCTTCGCGCTGCATCTTCTTCTTCAGCGCGCGAAGCGCCTGATCAACGTTATTGTCGCGGACGAGTACCTGCACGGGCAATCCTGTCTTTCGGGTTTGATATCAACAGGCAAGCAGCCATAGCCACAAGCCTCCGCGGCGCTCGACACCACGAATTGTGGCGGCTGATAGCAGAATCAAGCCTCGCTGTCCACAGTCGAAATGACGGACGGCAGCCAAATTGCCACGGTCGCCTGGAGATAGGGCGCCGTTACGCCGTGGCCAGGTGCAACCGCTCGAAATCCTCGAAGAACTCACCGTAATCACAGGTGATCTCCTCGCCGACGGCGATATCCCGAGTCGCGGTGGCGCCGCCATAGCGCGAAAAATCGGTGTTCGGGGTCGCCGAATGGTTCATGAAGCGGCCATTGTCGACCTCATAGACCATGAAGCCGGGCTTGTCCGGGCTCGGATAGGCGTAACGGTCGAGCAGTTCCTTCAGGGGCGGCGAGGCCGCCTCGTATTTTTCCATCGGGATCAGCCGATCGAAATCCGGATCGAGGCGCCAGATCGAGGCGCCCTTGCGGATCGGCTCGGCGGCGAACATGCCGACGCCTTCGATTGCGCTCTGCGCGACATAGGTTCGGATCAGCATCATGGTTCCAGGACCCGTCTTGGCAAGAAGACCCGTTTCGACAGGAAACGGAATCGCCAAATCGCGCCGAAAAAGCAAGACCGGCGGCCTGCGTCACAACGACGAACAGGCCTGTTCGCCGTAAAAATCCTTCACGTCCGGTTGATCGACACGCCGCCATCGGCAAAAAGCGCGGTTCCCGTGGTGAAACTCGAGGCGTCGGAGGCCAGGTAAAGCGCGGAGCGGGCGATCTCTTGCGGTTGCGCCATGCGCTTCAGGGCATGGAGGCCCTCGACGAAGGCGCGTGCCTCGGGCGTGGTCGTCGTCGCGCCTGGTGTGTCGGTGCCGCCCGGCAGCAGCGCGTTGACGCGCAGTCCTTGCGGTCCGTATTCGGCGGCCAACACCTGCGTCAATCCGATCAGACCTGCCTTGGCGGCGGCGTAGGCGGCCATGCCCGGCATGCCGGCGGTGTAACCGACAAAGCTCGACGTGAAGATCAGTGAGCCGCCGCCGCGCTCCAGCATGGCTGGTATCTGATACTTCGCGCCGAGAAAGGCGCTGGTCAGATTGGTGTCCATCGTCCCGTGCCATGTCTGTGCCGACATGTCGGGGACTGGTCCCATCAGTCCGACAGAGCCGGCATTGTTCAACGCGATGTCGAGTCCACCGAAGCTGCCGACCGCCAGCTCGACGAGGGCTTTCGCGTAGGTCTCGTCGGTGACATCCCCGGCGAGAGCGACGGCCGTGCCGCCGGCATCCTCGATTTCGGCGGCGATCGCATCAAGCTCGGTTTGGCGGCGGGCGGAAATGACGAGCCTGGCGCCCTCCTCGGCGAACAGCTTGGCGGTGGCGCGGCCGATGCCGGAACTGGCACCGGTGACGATGGCGATCTTGTTGGAAAGTGCGAGCATGTCTGGGCATCCCTGTCCTTCGCGCCAGCCTTGCCGGCGATCGGATGCTTGATCGCAGGTTGGCGGGACAGCAGCCACCCGATACCTGCAGAGGTTGGTACCAACTATTGCCGCAGCAGCCATGCCAGACGGTCTAGCGAGAACGCGTAGCTGATGACGATCAGCACGGCCATGATGATGCCCGTGGCGGCATGGCCTGCCAGATGGAAACCCGCCGCGCCGCCGAACAGGACGACGAATTCCAGCGCCAGCCTGACTGCGCCCGGCACAGGCACCGGTGCCCGGCCTGAACGGCTCGGATCATTGAGGACCGCGAAGGTACCCCATGCCGCGGCCGCGGCGAGCGGCAGGGCAATAGCGAGGACCCAACGCCACGCTCCGTCCGAGAGACTCCAGCCTGCCATGCCGAGGCCAAGCAAAGCGGCAAGCTCCAGCAGGAAGCGCAATGTGAGATTCCACCAGGCGTTGCCCATCATCATCCTCCGAAATCCCCGGCAGGGAGAAGTGTGACTGAAGGCAATCAACAGAGCCAGGCGGGATACCTCTTTTTCAGCGCGGCGCAAAACGGCAAGCGCCGTCGCAAACAGCGCAAGGATAGCAGCGCTGTTTCGCTAGTGATACACCTCGCGCGCCGGGGCTTGATGATGAACGCCCGGCTGCCATTTGCGAGGCTGGACCGTGAAGAAATACTCTGTATTCGCCATCGCCCGCGAGGCCATGCGCGGCCACAAGGGCTGGGAGGAACAATGGTCCTCGCCTGAGCCTAAAAAGGAATACGACGTCATCATCGTCGGCGCCGGCGGCCATGGCCTGGCCACCGCCTATTATCTTGCCACGGTACATGGCATCACCAATGTCGCGGTGCTGGAAAAGGGTTGGCTGGGCGGCGGCAACACCGGGCGCAACACCACCATCATCCGTTCCAACTATCTCTATGACGAGAGCGCCGGCATTTACGACCATGCGCTGAAGCTGTGGGACGGGCTCTCCCAGGAGCTCAACTACAACGTCATGTATTCGGCGCGCGGCGTCATGATGCTGGCGCACAATGTGCACGACATTCAGGTGCTGAAGCGCCATGTCCACGCCAACCGGCTGAACGGCATCGACAATGAATGGCTGACGCCGGAGCAGGCCAAGGAATTCTGCCCGCCGCTCAACACCTCGAAGGACGCGCGCTATCCGGTCGTCGGGGCCGCCTTGCAGCGCCGCGGCGGCACGGCGCGCCACGACGCGGTCGCCTGGGGCTATGCGCGCGGCGCTTCGGCTCGCGGCGTCCATATCATCCAGAACTGCGAGGTCACCGGCGTCAAGCGGGCCGCCAATGGCGCGGTCATGGGCGTCGATACGACGCGCGGCTTCATCGGCGCCAAGAAAGTCGGCGTGGTCGCCGCCGGCCATTCCTCCGTCATCATGAACATGGCTGGCGTGCGCATGCCGCTGGAAAGCTATCCGCTGCAGGCGCTGGTATCGGAGCCGATCAAGCCGGTCGTGCCTTGCGTGGTGATGTCGAACACGGTGCACGCCTATATCTCGCAGTCCGACAAGGGCGAACTGGTGATCGGCGCCGGCACCGACCAGTATGTCTCCTATTCGCAGACCGGCGGGCTTCACATTCTCCAGCACACGCTCGACGCCATCTGCGAGATGTTCCCGATCTTCACGCGCATGAAGATGCTGCGCTCGTGGGGCGGCATCGTCGACGTCACGCCCGACCGCTCGCCGATCCTGGCCAAGACGCCGGTGCCGGGCCTCTATGTCAATTGCGGCTGGGGCACGGGCGGCTTCAAGGCGACGCCGGGCTCGGGCCATGTCTTTGCCCACACCATCGCCAAGGACGATCCGCATCCGATCAATGCGCCCTTCACCATCGAACGCTTCCGCACCGGCCGCCTCATCGACGAGGCGGCGGCGGCGGCGGTGGCGCACTGATGATGGCGCAGATGGCTGTCGCTATGCCGCTGATGCTGGCGGGGGAACAAGGCATGTTCCATTTTCCGACAGTGGCGGAGGTGCGGCTGCAGCCGATTGCGCGCGCCGGCAACGAAGCCGGATGGCCGTTTTCGGTCGATGAGGGGACGCTCACCTGCGTCTGGAGTGGCGGCCAGAAAGTGGTGATGTTCTTCGAAGGCCGGCCGCCCGAGCTGGATGAGGACGAGGACTTCACGCCGCGTGGCGTGATCGTCACCACCGACCCGCTGCAATTGACGCTCGGCAACATGGCCAACCGCGATCTGTTTCGTGCCGCGGCAAGCGTCGAGGAGCGGCTGCGGCTCGTCGCCCCGTTCATGGCCATGGGCCAAAAGCTTTGCGATCAACCCGCCGGCGCGCGCGTCGGCCACGACGAATTGTAGGATCAAACACGATGCTTCTCATCCGCTGCCCCTATTGCGAGGAAGAGCGCCCGGAGCTCGAATTCCGCAACGCCGGCGAGGCGCATATAGCGCGCTCGGCCAACATATCAGGCGAGAGTGATGACGACTTCGAGAAGTTCTTCTTCATCCGGTCGAACCCAAAGGGCATCATCTATGAGCGCTGGCGGCACATGCACGGCTGCGCGCGCTTCTTCAACGCGGTGCGTGACACCGTCACCGACAAGTTCGTCATGACCTACAAGGCCGGCGAGCCCAAGCCTTCCAAGCTGCCGGGAGTTGCGAAATGAGCGGCGCGTTGCGCATTTCCGGCGCCGGGCGCCTCAGCCAGGCCAAGACCGCCCGCTTCAGCTTCGACGGCCAGTCCTACACCGGCATCGAGGGCGACACGCTGGCCTCGGCGTTGCTGGCCAACGGCGTGCATCTGGTCGGCCGTTCGTTCAAGTATCACCGCCCGCGCGGCATCCTGTCGGCCGGCGCGGAAGAGCCCAACGCGCTGGTGCAGATCGTGCGTGATGACGCGCGCAAGACGCCGAACGTGCGCGCCACGGTGCAGGAGCTCTATGACGGGCTCGCCGCCAATTCGCAAAACCGCTGGCCGTCGCTGTCCTTCGACGTCAGCGCCGTCAACGACCTGGCGTCGCCGCTGTTTTCGGCCGGCTTCTACTACAAGACCTTCATGTGGCCGAAGGCCGCCTGGAAGAGCCTTTACGAGCCGAAGATCCGCGAAGCCGCCGGCCTTGGCGTTTCGCCCGACAAGCCCGATCCCGACCATTATTCCTCGCGCTACGCGCATTGTGACGTGCTGGTGCTGGGCGGCGGTGCGGCCGGTATCGCGGCGGCACTTGCCGCGGCAGAGACCGGCGCGCGCGTCATCCTCGCCGACGAACAGGCCGAATTCGGCGGCAGCCTGCGCTTCGAGAGCGGCGCCAAGATCGACGGCCAGGACGGCTTTGCCTGGGCGCAAGCGGCGATCGCCAGGCTGAGGGCGATGGACAATGTCCGCGTGCTGCCGCGCACGACGGCGTTCGGCTATTACGCGCAGAATTTCGTCGGCCTGGTCGAGCGCGTCAGCGATCATTTGAAGGCCCCCGGCCACGACCTGCCGCGCGAGCGGCTCTGGCAGGTCCGCGCCAAGCGCGTGGTGCTGGCCTCCGGCGCCATCGAGCGCCACATGGTGTTTGCCAACAACGACCGGCCCGGCATCATGCTGGCGGGCGCGGCGCGCACCTTCCTAAACCACTACGGTGTCGCGGTAGGACGGAATGTCGGCGTCTACACCGCCAATGATTCGGCCTATGCGGCCGCGATCGACCTGAAGAAGGCCGGCGTCAACGTGGCGGCGATCGTCGATTTGCGCGACAACCCGACCGGCCCGGTGATCGACGAGGCGAGGGCGCTCGGCATCGAGATTAATTTCGGTCGCGCGGTGATCCGCGCCGGCGGCAAGTTGCGCGTGTCGTCGATGACGGTGCAGCCGAAGAATGGCGGCGGCGAACGCACTGTTCCCGTCGATGCGATCCTGATGTCGGCGGGCTGGACGCCGTCTGTGCATCTGTTCTCGCAGTCGCGCGGCAAGGTCGCCTTCAATGACGAGACCAAGCGCTTCGTGCCGGGCACTTACGCGCAGGACTGCATTTCGGTCGGCGCCTGCAACGGCACCGACGGGCTGTCGGCAACGGTCGACGAGGCCTATGCGGCTGGCGCCAAGGCGGCCAAGGATGCCGGCGCCAAGACAGCCAAGGGCACCAAGCCGAAGGTGGATGCCTCGGAGAGCTGGTCGCGCGGCATGCTGGGTGCGGCACCCGGCGCCGGGCCGGACACGACGGTCAAGGCCTTCGTCGATTTCCAGAACGACGTCACCGCCAAGGACATCCGCCAGGCGGTGCATGAGGGCATGCGCTCGATCGAGCACGTCAAGCGCTTCACCACCAACGGCATGGCGACCGACCAGGGCAAGACTTCCAACATGCACGGCCTGGCGATCGCCGCCGAGACGCTGGGCAAGCCAATCCCCGAGGTTGGGCTGACCACGTTCCGCGCGCCCTACACACCTGTCACCTTCGGCGCGATCGTCAGCCATGCGCGCGGCCCGCTGTTCGACCCGACCCGCAAGACCGCGATCCATCCCTGGGCCGAGGCGCAAGGCGCGGTGTTCGAGGATGTCGGCCAGTGGAAGCGCGCCTGGTACTTCCCGAAAGCCGGCGAGGACATGCATGCGGCGGTCGACCGCGAATGCGTCGCCGTCCGCAACCAGGCCGGGCTGTTCGATGCATCGACGCTCGGCAAGATCGAAGTGGTCGGCCCGGATGCGGCCAAGTTCATGGAACTGCTCTACACCAACCCGTGGGAGAAGCTGGAGCTAGGCCGCTGCCGCTATGGCATCATGCTGCGCGAGGACGGCTTCATCTATGATGACGGTGTCGTCGGCCGGCTGGCGCCGGACCGCTTCCATGTGACGACGACGACCGGCGGCGCGCCGCGTGTCATGAACCACATGGAAGATTACCTCCAGACCGAGTTCCCGCATCTCAATGTCTGGCTGACCTCGATCACCGAACAGTGGGCGGTGATTGCGGTGCAAGGGCCGAAGTCGCGCGACATCATCGCGCCTTTGGTCGAAGGCATCGACATGTCTGACGAGGCGCTGCCGCATATGTCGGTGCGCGAAGGCAAGATCTGCGGCGTGCCGACACGGCTGTTCCGCATGTCGTTCACCGGCGAGCGCGGTTTCGAGGTCAACGTGCCGGCCGACTATGGCCAGGCGGTCTGGGAAGCGTTGTGGGCCGAGGGCCAGAAGCATGACGCCACCGCTTACGGCACTGAGGCGATGCATGTGCTGCGCGCCGAGAAGGGCTACATCATCGTCGGCCAGGACACGGACGGCACGGTCACGCCAAACGATGCCGGTCTCGACTGGGCGGTCGGCAAGAAGAAGGTCGACTTCGTCGGCATCAGGGGCATGGCGCGGCCGGATCTGGTGGCCAAGGGCCGCAAGCAACTGGTCGGCCTCAAGACCAAGGACCCCAAGGTGGTGCTGGAAGAGGGTGCCCAGATCGTCGAGGACCCGAAGCAGGCGATTCCGATGAAGATGATCGGCCACGTCACCTCGAGCTATTGGTCGCAGAATTGCGGCCGTTCCATCGCACTGGCGCTGGTCGCCGGCGGACGTGACCGGATGGGCGATACGCTCTACGTGCCGATGCCGAACGGGGTGATCGAAGTGGAGGTTACCGGGATGGTGTTCTTTGACGAGACGGGAGGGCGCCTCAATGGCTAAGGCTGCTGCAAGGACGGCCGCGACGGCTTCGCCCTCGGCAGAGCGGCGTTCGGCATTGGCCGGGCGCACCGTCTCCGCAACAGGTGCCAAGGTCGAAGTGCTGCCACCGGCCGAGCGCATTTCGCTGCGTGCGCCGGAGGCTTCGGTCGCCGCCCTGTCGAAGGCGCTCGGCGTGACCTTGCCGAAGCAGCCGAAAACCTCGGCGTCGAAAGGCGGGCGTACGGCGCTGTGGCTTGGGCCGGACGAGTGGCTTGTCATCGACGAGGCCGGCAAGGACCCGCTCGCCGATTGCGCGGAGGTTTCCGCCTTGCACTCGTCTGTCGGTATCTCGCATCGCAACATCGCGATATCCGTCACCGGTCCGGCGGCGGAAGCCGCGATCAATTCGGGCTGCCCGCAGGATCTGTCGCTCGAGGCCTTCCCGGTGGGCGCCGCTTCGCGCACCATCCTGGGCAAGGCCGAGATCGTGCTGTTGCGCACGGCCGAGGACGCCTTCAGGGTCGAGTGCTGGCGTTCCTTCTCGGACTATGTCTTTACTTTCCTGTCCGAGGGAGCCCGCGACGCCGCCGGCTGACCTCGGAACGTTTGCCGCCCACGTCCGTTGTGCGGCGACAAGTCGAGGGAGAAATGCCGATGCCGTCGAAGTCCGCGCCGAAATCTCCGAAAACCGCGGCGGTCCGTTCGCTCGAACATGAGCGGCATCAAGAGGCCGACACCGAAGAGGAACTCGAGGAAGGCCTCGAGGATACGTTCCCTGCCAGCGATCCGGTGTCCATCACCAGTTCGGCGATCCCCGGTGCACCCGCCAAGCCCGGCAAGGCCAAGACGGTGGCCGGACGCAAAACCCGCAAGCCCTGATTTTAGCAGATTCCGGTTGAAGGCATCTTCCCAACACCTCCGAAGATGCGATATTCAAAGCGCTTTGGAGAGGAAAAATGCCGATAAAAGCTGTTGTCTGGGGCGAGAATGTCCATGAACAGACCAATGCCGCCGTGCGCGACCTCTATCCGCTGGGCATGCACGGCACGATCGCCGCGGCGCTGAACCAGGACAAGCGCATCGAGGCGACCACCGCCACCTTGCAGGAACCCGAACATGGCCTGAGCGAGCCGCGCCTGGCTGCCACCGACGTGCTGATATGGTGGGGCCATGCCGCCCATGGCGAGGTCAAGGACGAGATCGTCGAACGCGTGCAGAAGCGGGTCTGGGAAGGGATGGGGCTGATCGTGCTTCATTCCGGCCACTACTCGAAGATCTTCAAGCGGCTGATGGGCACGCCCTGTTCGCTGAAATGGCGAGAGGCGGGCGAGCGCGAGCGGGTCTGGGCGATCAATCGCGGCCATCCGATCGCGCAAGGCATCGGCGAGTGCCTGGAGATCGGCGAGACGGAAATGTATGGCGAGCCGTTCGCGGTGCCCGAGCCGCTGGAGACGGTGTTCATCTCCTGGTACGAGGGCGGCGAGGTGTTTCGCTCCGGCCTGACCTATCAGCGCGGCGCCGGAAAGATCTTCTACTTCTCGCCGGGCCACGAGACCTATCCGATCTATCACAATGAAGGCGTTCAGCAGGTGCTGCGCAACGCCGTGCATTGGGCACACAATTCGGCCCCGGCTTGGGCCGGCATCACCAACGCGCCGAATGTGCCGACGGACAAGGCCAAGGAGAAGATCGTCCAAAAAGGCCTGCGCCTGCATGCCGACGGTGACAAGGGGTTGAGCTGATGCACCGCCTGCTTTTGCTCGGCACCGGCTGGATCGCGGCACACCATATCGAGGAGTTCGGTCAGGTTCCTGGCTGCACCATCGTCGCTTGCGTCGATCGTCTGCCGGGCCGCGCTGCGGCGTTCGCCGCCGCCAACAAAATAGGCACCTTCTTCGAGAGCCTCGAAGCGGCGATCGCCTGGGGCGAGTTCGATGCCGCCATCAACGCGACGCCGGACCAGGTCCACAAGGCGACGACACTGGCCCTGCTGGCCGCCGGGAAACATGTCTTCTGCGAGAAGCCGCTGGCGCCGAACCATGCCGATGCGCTTGCGATGAGCGAAGCCGCCGAGGCGGCCGGGCTCGTCAACATGGTCAACCTGACCTATCGCAACACGCCGGTGATCCAGGAGGCGCGGCGCATGGTGCGGGCCGGTGAGATCGGCGAGCTGCGCCACGTCGAGGCCAGCTACAGGCAAAGCTGGCTGGTCAGCAAGTTCTGGGGCGACTGGCGGGTCGACGACAAATGGCTGTGGCGCCTGTCGAGCCGGCACGGTTCGACAGGCGTGCTGGGCGATGTCGGCATCCATATCCTCGACTTCGCGACCTATGGGGCGGCCGAGGATATCGTCTCCCTGCATGCCGATCTGGTGACGTTTCCGAAGGTCGAGGGCGACCGCGTCGGCGACTATGTGCTCGACGTCAATGACAGCTTGGCGATAACGGCGCGGCTCAGCTCAGGCGCGCTGGCCACGATCATGGCCAGCCGCTACACGACAGGCCATGGCAATGATTTGTCGCTGGCCCTGCACGGCACCAAGGGCGCGATCAAGGTCGAGACCGACGGCAAGGTTTCGCGGCTGTCCGCTTGCCTGGGTGATGACGTCGATCTGCACCGTTGGCGGACGTTGACGCCGCCTGACGTCAAGCACAATGCCCAGCGCTTCGCCGATGCGCTGGACACGGGACGGAACGGTGATCCGTCTTTCCGGCGCGCCGCCGAGATGCAGAAGCTGATCGATGCGGCCTTCGAAAGTTCAGCGACCAAGCTGCCGGTCTCGATCGCCTGAATCACCGTCTGGCCGGCTGAGCCGGCCAGAACCGACTTCCGAAATCTTGGTAGGCCGAAATCTCAGTAGGCGCTCGGCATGATCCACGGGTTCACCGTGATCCCGAGCCGCGGGCCCTTGCCGCTTGTCGTGGCTTCCGTGGAAGCTTTCTTGTCGACCGAACCGGTCGAAGCGCAATCGAGCTTCACATTGGTCTTGGTGTCGACGCAGGTCGCCGCAGTCGGGTGCTTGACCGGCTGGCTGGTGCCGGCGGCGAAAGCCGAACCCGAAAGTGCCAGCACGGCGGCGAGGGTGAGGAGTGTCTTTTTCATGGTCAGTCTCCGTGTTCGACGGGCGAATTTGTTCCGTACATGTACGTTACTTCGTACAAATACGTCCGTCGATCGCGAAGTTCAAGGGAGAATCGTACACGTACGGTAGTTTTTTGTTAACCAAGAAATTCGATCCCGATTTGGGTGCCAGGTCGGCGCGGAAATCTGCGAAACCGAAAGGGCGGGCGCTCAGCAGTTGACCGGTTTTTCGGTCAACGGCGGCACGTCTTGCGTGCTGAGCGTGGCAAGGGTGAAGTCGCACATCCGCTTCACGAAAGCCTGCGCGTCGCCGAAGGGATAGAAGGGGAAAGTGATCAACAGCGAGATCGTGCCATGGCCGACCGCCCACAGCATGGTGGCAATGGCGCGCGGATCGCCGTGCAATTTGCCGGCGGCGACACAGGCCTCGACCCTGCTGATCAGCACCTTCATCGCCGGATTGCCTTCCTCCATGTCCTCGTAGCTCCTGCCTTCCGGCAGCTTGGTCTTTTCGGTCATGAAGACGGTGCGGTACTCATTGGGATTGCCGAGCCCGAAGGCAGCGTATTCGGTCATCACCGCCTGCAAGGCCTCGATCGGATCGTCGGACGGGTGCTCCTCGATGCGCCGGGCGAGCGTTTCGAACGCGTCCTCGGCCAGCGCGAAGAGGATGTCCTGCTTGTCGGCGAAGTAGGAATAGACAGACATCGGCGCATAGCCGACCCGCTTGGCCAGCTTGCGGATGGTCAAGCCTTCATAGCCTTCTTCCTGGACGAGCTTGTGTGCCGCCTCGACAAGCTCCGAGCGCAGTTCGGCCTTTTGTTTCTCGCGGCGCTTCTGGACGCTCAGCGGCAAGTCTGTTGCCCTTGTCTGGTTGGTGCCTGGCTAAATTATATACGCTGTACGGAAACGAACAAGGGCGCCACGGGTTCCCAAGCGGCAGGCGTCATGCCGGTCATGAGGGAGTGGCCGGGTCGGCGGCACCCGTGATCAGCACCGTTCCTCCTTCGAAGCGGCCCATCCCGTCTCCCTCTTACGCCTGCTTGTGGATCAGTTTGGCGGCGAGATGCGAGAGCAATTTCACCGCCTCGCCGTAGGTTCTGGCCTTCTCCGGATTGGAAGCATTGCCGTCGAGCGCGCGCTTGTAGACACCCTGGCAGATTGCCGCCAGCCGGAAGAAAGAGAAGGCGAGGAAGAACGTCCAGTTGCCGATGCCGGTCAGCCCACGCCGCCGGCAATAGGCGGCGACATAGTCCTTCTCGGAGGGCAGGCCGAGTGCCGAGCGATCGATGCCGCCCAGGCCGCGAAAACCCGAGGCATGCGGCAGGCGCCATTGCATGCATTGATAGGCGATGTCGGCGAAGGGGTGGCCTGACGTCGACAGTTCCCAGTCGAGCACCGCCAGCACCTTAGGCTGGTCCGGCGCGAAGATCAGATTGTCCAGCCGGTAATCGCCATGCACCAGCGCAGCCCTGACATCATCGGCTGGCACATGGGTTTCCAACCAGGCAATCAGCCGGTCCATGTCGCCGATCGCGCTGGTTTCCGAGGCGCGATACTGGCTGGTCCAGCGTGCCAGCTGGCGCTTGAAGTAATTGCCGGGGCGGCCGAAATCGCCGAGACCCACGGCCTCGACGTCGACGTCGTGCAGGGCGGCAAGCGTGGCGTTCATGGCATCGTAGATCGCGGCGCGCTCATCGTTGCCGCGCGCCTCGGGCAGCGCCGGATCCCAGAAGATGCGGCCCTCAAGGAAATCCATCACGTAGAACATGCGGCCGATCGGCGAGGCTTCGGCCGACAGATGCAGCATTTCGGGTACCGGCACGGCGGTGCCCGAAAGCGCCTTCATCACCCGGAATTCGCGGTCGACCTGGTGCGCCGATTTCAAGAGTTGGCCTGGCGGCTTGGCGCGCAGCACGTAACGGCCGCTTTCAGCCGTCAGGAGATAGGTCGGGTTGGATTGGCCGGATTTGAATTTCTCGATTGCCGCGAGCCCGGAAAAGCCCGGGATGTGCGCCTCGAGGTAGGGCGCAAGCGCCGCCTGGTCGAGCGCGTTCGGGTCGCTCATGCCGTCTCGGGCTGGCGTTCAATCAAGGTCAGCGTCAGCCAGCGGGCGGTCAGCGCCGGTTTCTTCGAACCTTCGATCTCGATGGTCACGTCGTGCGCCGTTTGCACCCAGCCCGACGGCCTGACCTTGACGTCGGCCAGCACGAAACGGGTGCGGATGCGCGCGCCGGTCTTCACCGGCGCCAGGAAGCGCAGCGAATCGAAGCCATGGTTGACGCCCATCTTGCCGTTTTCCAGCGGCGGCATGGTCTCGAACGTCATCGCCGAAAGCAGCGACAGCGACAGGAAGCCATGCGCGATGGTGCCGCCGAACGGCGTTTCGCGCTTGGCCCGCTCCGGATCGCAGTGGATGAACTGATGGTCGTCGGTGGCGTCGGCGAACTGGTCGATCATGCGCTGCGTGACCACGCGCCACGGCGAAACGCCGACCTCCTTGCCGACACTGGCCAGAAGCACATCGAGACTGATCGGTTCCACGCTCATGTCCTCCAGTTCACCTCCGGCTTCTGCGGCCGGAAAATGTCATTCCTTGAACAAGGTCAGCCCATGCTGCACCGACTGTCCGCCGTCAATCGGCAGAATGGCGCCGGTGACATAGCTGCCTGCACGGCTGCACAAATAGAGCGTTGCGCCGGCAATGTCATCCGGTGTGCCGATGCGGCCGATCGGGACATGGCTGCCGACATGCCTGGCCTGTTCGTCCGTGCCGGTGGCGAATGCCGTCATGCGGCTCTGGAAGGGGCCTGGGGCAAAGGCGTTGACGGTGATGCGGCGGCCGGCGAATTCGAGTGCCAGCGTGCGCGTCAGGTGATGCACGGCAGCCTTGGAGGCGGTGTAGGAATAGGCGTCGTCGGCCAGCGGCTGCGTGCCCATCACCGAGCCCAGATTGATCACCCGGGCCGGATCGGCGTCGCTTGCACCGGCATCGAGCAGCGGCAGCAATTCGCGGGTCAGATGGAAGACCGCGGTGACATTGACGCCAAACACCTTGGCCCAGGCGTGGTAGGGAAAGCTTTCCAGCGGCGCGCCCCAGGACACGCCGGCATTGTTGATCAGAATATGCAGTCTTTCGGTCCGCGCCCTGACCTCACCGACCAGGGCGGCAATGCCAGCCTCGCTGGAAACGTCGCCGGCAAAGCCTTCCGCCCGGCCCGGGGCGCCAAGTCCGTTCAATTCGCCGGCCACCTTGATGCAGTCCTCGCCCTTGCGCGAGGCGATCATCACGCTGGCGCCGGCCTTGACCAGCGCTGTTGCCGCCATGCGGCCGATGCCGGTCGCCGCTCCCGTTACCAGCGCGGTCTTGCCGGCAACCGAAAACAGCTCGTCCAGGTAGCTCATCCGAATTCTCCGCGCCGTTGCCCCGCCCGCGGGCAAAACAGTTCGCGTTGACAAGGCTATCCGAAGTACGGTCATCCTTGCCACGGATAAAATGCCTGGCGTGCATGAAGGGTTAGCGACCGATGACGCAGATGAATCTCGGCATGACCGAGCGGCTGAAGCCGATCCACGCACGCGTCGCGGCCATGGTGCGCGACGAGATCATGCCGCTTGACAAGGAGTTCCTCGGCGAAGTCGGCAAGGCGGGCGACCGCTGGGTCTACAGCAAGCGCCAGAGCGAGATTCTCGAAGGGTTGAAGAAGACCGCCCGGGAACGCGGCCTGTGGAACTTCTGGCTGACCGGCTCGGAACGCGGCTACGGCCTGTCCACCGTCGAATACGCCTATCTGGCCGAGGAGATGGGCAAGGCACATCTCGGCGCCGAAACCTTCAACTGCTCCGCGCCCGACACCGGCAATATGGAGGTTCTGGAACGCTACGGTTCGGCCGAGCACAAGCGGGAATGGCTCGAGCCGCTGCTGGACGGAAAAATCCGCTCGGCCTATCTGATGACGGAGCCGGATGTCGCCTCCTCCGACGCCACCAACATTTCCATGCGCTGCGAGCGGCAGGGCGGTGACTATGTGCTCAACGGCGAGAAATGGTGGGCGTCGGGCGCCGGCGATCCGCGCTGCGCCATCTATATCGTCATGGTGCGGACCGGCGGCGATGAAGAGCCGCGGCATCGCCGCCATTCGATGATCCTGGTACCCTCGGCCACGAAAGGCGTGACCAAGGTCCGCGCCATGCAGGTCTATGGCGACGATGACGCGCCGCACGGCCACATGCATCTTCGCTTCGACAATGTGCGGGTATCGGCGTCGAATCTGATCCTCGGGGAGGGCAGGGGTTTCGAGATCGCGCAAGGCCGGCTCGGGCCGGGCCGGATCCATCATTGCATGCGCGCCATCGGCCAGGCCGAGATGGCGCTGGAAATGCTGTGCCAGCGTTCCGTGCGCCGCGAGGCCTTCGGCCAGAAGCTGGCGAAACTCGGCGCCAATTTCGACATCATCGCCGAATGCCGGATGGAGATCGAAATGGCCCGGCTGCTCTGCCTCAAGGCGGCGTGGATGATCGACCAGGGCGACGCGCGGGCCGCGGCCCCCTGGATCAGCCAGATCAAGGTCATCGCGCCGCGCGTGGCGCTCAAGGTCACCGACGAGGCGGTGCAGATGTTCGGCGCAAAAGGCATCAGCCAGGACACGCCGCTCGCGCGCTCGTGGACGCATCTGAGGACGCTGCGCCTCGCCGACGGGCCTGACGCAGTCCATCGCCGCCAGGTGGCGCGGACGGAGCTGAAGAAATACACGCAGGAGAAGGTCTGAGCGGCAGTTAGGCTGGCCACATACGGTTCTTCCCGCGGCAACCAAGGAGTGTCACTGATGACAATCCCCTCCGAAATGAAGGCGCTGCTCCTGGTGGGCGACGGTTATACCAGGACACCGAGCGGCAGTGCGCTCGAGGCGATGGAGCCGTATCTCGAGCCGGGAAGCATCGCCGTGCCGGCGCCCGGACCGAGCCAGGTGCTGATCAAGGTCAGTCTGGCTTCGATCAATCCATCGGATGTCGCCTTCATCAAGGGCCAGTACGGGCAGCCGCGCGCCAAGGGCCAGCCGGCGGGCTTCGAAGGTGTCGGCACAGTCGTCGCGGGCGGGGAGGAGCCCTATCCCAGGAGCCTCATCGGCAAGCGGGTCGCCTTCGCCACCGGTCTCAGCAATTGGGGCTCGTGGGCTGAATATGCGGTCGCCGAGGCGGCGGCCTGCATTCCGCTCGTCGATACGGTGCGCGACGAGGATGGCGCTGCGATGATCGTCAATCCGCTGACCGCGATCGCCATGTTCGACATCGTCAAACAGGAAGGCGAGAAGGCCTTCATCATGACCGCAGGCGCCAGCCAGCTCTGCAAGCTGATCATCGGCCTGGCCAGGGAGGAGGGGTTCCGGCCTGTTGTCACCGTGCGCCGCGACGAGCAGATCGCGCTGCTGAAAGAGCTTGGCGCGGCGCGTGTCCTCAACGAAAAGGCGCCGGATTTCGAGACCACCCTGCGCGAGGTGATGAAGGCCGAACAGCCGCGCATCTTCCTCGATGCGGTCACCGGGCCGCTGGCTTCGGCGATCTTCAATGCGATGCCTAAACGGGCGCGCTGGATCATCTACGGCCGGCTCGATCCCGAGGCCACGGTCATCCGCGAGCCCGGCCAGTTGATCTTCCAGCACAAGCACATCGAGGGCTTCTGGCTGAGCGAATGGATGCGTCAGTTCCGCGATCGCCGTGGTCCGGCGATTCTCGAGGCGCAGAAGCGGTTTTCCGATGGACGCTGGTCGACCGACGTGACGGCGGTCATTCCGCTGGCCGAGACAATGGCGCGCTTGCCGGCGGAACTGGCCAAGCCCAACGGCAAGGTTTTCATCCGGCCCTGAAACGGTGACCTTGCTCTCGATGGTCGACACATTCACGTGTCCGGCTGCCATCGGACCGGCCGGATCGCCGCTTGCGCCATCGACCCCCCTATGCCGCGCCGCTTTGTCCGTGATATGCCGCCGCCATCGAATGCCGGGACGACGCCAGGCTAAGGCGTCTCCCCCAATGGCGTGCGGGGTGTATTGATGACGATTTCCAAGCCGGTTTTCGACCGTTTGGGGCTGAGCCTGTGGGTCGGGGCATTCCTGGTCGTCCTCGGGATGGTGCTATGGTCGCCCTACACGCGCACGGTGATGCAGGCCTACGGATTTGGCAGCGAGGCGTTCCTCAGCGGCCAGCCACTTTACAATCTCCAGTCCGAGATGGGCTATCTCTACGCGCCGGCCTTTGCCGCGCTCTATGTTCCGGTGCTGAAGCTCGGTCCGCATCTGGGCGGACTGGTGTGGCACGTACTGGGGTTTGCGGTGCTCACCTTCGCCGCGATGCGCCAGGTGCGCAAGCTCGGTGGCGGGGAATTGACGTGGCTGCTTTCCTTCGGGCTCTTCCTTGCCTTGCCGATGGCGCTGGGTGCGATCCGCAACGGCCAGGCGACGATCCTCCTGACCGGCGCCTGCTGGCTCCTGACCCTGTCGGCGCTCGAAGGGCGGCGCGCCGAGACCTTCTTCTGGGCATCGGTCGCCATCATTGCCAAACCGACCGCGATCATCATGCTTTTGTTGGTGGGAGCCCTGCGCCTGCGGCTGATACCCGTGCTCGTGCTGGCGGTGCTGTTCGTGCTCGCCATTCCATATGCTTTCGCACCTGCCGGCTACCTCAACGAGCAGTACGGTGATTTCGCCAGCATGCTGACCTCCATGGCGGTCGACAAGTCCGGCCATTTTGTGCCCACCGACTTCACGGCGCCTTTCACGTCGGCAGGCCTACCCATGCCTGAATTCGCCGCCACGATCGTGCGTGTCGTCGTGGCATTGCTTACGCTATCGACCGTTCTCTGGTTCGACCGCAAGCTCCAGCCTGGAATGGCGGGACTGGCCATCTTCCTGACGGCCGCCTTCTACATGTGCGTCTTCAATCCGCGCGTCGAGCCAAATACCTACGCCATGATCGCGGTGCCTGCCGGCCTCGCTATCGCCACACTGTGGCGGGACGAGCGTGGCGGCGTCCTGGCTTCGGTGCTGTCGATGGTATTGTTCGTCACAGGTTTGACGGGCGTCGAGCGCCACATGCATGATTTCTTCTTCCCCTGGTTCCGGCCGCTCGCGGTCACCTTCATCGTCTGTCCGCTGATCTGGTGGTTCTGGGCCAAGGCGAGCGAAAAGATGGCGAATGTCGGACCCGTCGCACATGGCTGAGTTGCGTCAGAAACTCGATATCGTGGCGCCCTTCTTCAACGAGGCGCAATCGGCGTCGGCCTTTGCCGCGCTGCTCGACAGGCTCGAGGAAGCGGTATCAAGCCGTTTCGGCATGGCCGTCCACAAGATCCTGGTCGACGACGGCAGTCGCGACGATGGCGCCGAACGGTTTTCGCTGGCGCTGTCGGGCTCCTGGGAGATCGTTCGCCTCAGCCGCAATTTCGGCAAGGAGGTCGCGGTGCTCGCCGGCCTCGACCAGTCGCGCGGCGACATGGTGCTGATCATGGATTCGGACCTGCAGCATTCCATGGACATCAGCCTGCAGATGATTGCCGAGTTGGTGAAGCATCCCGATATCGACGTCGTCTACGCCCAGAACGACCGGCGCGAGGCCAGCTGGCGGCGCAGCCAGCTGGCGAAGCTGTTCTATAGCCTGATCAACAGCAGCCAGCGTTTCGATATCCCCGAGAACGCGGGAGATTTTCGCGTCATGCGCGGTACCGTCGCGCGCGCGCTGACCAGCCTGCGCGACAAGCGGCGCTTCAACAAGGGCCTGTTCGCCTGGGCAGGCTTCCGCCAGAAAGCCATACCCTATTCGCCGGAAAACCGGGCTGTCGGCACGTCGAAATGGAGCCGGCTCAACCTGATCGCCTTTTCGCTGGAAGGCTTTACGTCGTTTTCCGTCATCCCGCTGCGCATCATCAGCCTGAGCGGCATGCTGGCGGCGCTGGCGGGCATCGTTTACGGCGCCAAGGTGTTCTTCGAAGTGATGTTCTACGGCATCGCCGTGCCTGGCTATCCCAGCCTGATGGTCGCCGTCGTCCTGCTGGGTGGCCTCAACCTGACCTTGCTTGGTTTGATCGGCGAATATGTCTGGGTCACGCTGTCGGAGAGCAAGGACCGGCCGGTCTACATCGTGCGCGATGTCGTGCGCAGCGACGTCTCGGACAGGCCGCCAGGCGCGTCCGGCATATGACGCGGCGCATTCGCCTGATCGCCGACGACTACGGCCTGGCGCCAGGGGTTTGCGCCGGAATTCTAGACCTGCTCGACCGGCGACGGCTGACCGGCACCAGCTGCATGACCGGTTTTCCGGAATGGGCCGGGGCGGCGGCGCGTATCAGGCCGTTGTGCGGCCATGCGGCGATCGGGCTGCACCTGACACTTACGGATCAGCCGGCCGTCACAGGCAAGTCGAGCCTGGCGCCCGAGGGCCGGCTGCCGCCGCTTCGTTCGCTCGCCCTGCCGGTCCTGCGCGGCCGGATCGACAAGCGCGATGTCCATGCCGAACTCGACGCGCAGTACAGTCGGTTCGTCGAGGCGCTCGGCCGCAAGCCCGACTTCATCGATGGTCATCAGCACGTGCATTTCCTGCCCGTCGTGCGCGGATGGCTGCGGGCGTATTTTCCCGACGCCGCCGGCAGGCCGGTGCTGCGCGGCGCTCCGGCGCTTGGCGATGCCGCCGTCGCTTCGAAGATCGCGGCAATCGCTGCCGTGGCCGCCGGCTTCAATCAATCGATGCAGCGCGCCGGCTTTGCCGTTTGGAAGCCGCTCGCCGGCATCTACGACTGGCGGCAACCCGAAAAATTTGCGCCATTGCTGAAGGCCGCGGTCGAAGCGTTGCCGGACCATGGGCTGTTCATGTGCCACCCCGGCCATGTCGACGAAACACTGCGCGCGCGCGACCCGATGCAAGGCGTGCGCGAAGTGGAATTCGGGGTGCTGGCCTCGGATGCGTTCGGCGCGAGCCTGGCCCGCGCCGGTGTCGAGATCATGGACGGCAAGGGATGAGCGGAGCCGATCGACCCCAGCGTTCAACCGGCAGCAAGATCGCCCGTTTTGCGCTTGTCGGACTGGTGAACACGGCCATCGACCTTGCCGGCTTTTCCCTGCTGCTCAAGCTGCACGTCCCACCGCTTGCCGCCAACGTCCTCTCGTGGTCGATCGCCGTCATCTTCTCTTTCGTGGCCAATGGCTTCTGGTCGTTCGAGCGCAATCACGCCATCCGGCTGCATGACGCCTTCCTGCGGTTTGTCACGGCCGGGGCGCTGATTTCGCTCGGCGTCTCCAGCCTGTCGATCGCACTCTTCGCCGGCATCACCGGCGTGTGGCCGGCAAAGATCGGCGGGGTCATCGTGGCGGCTGTGCTGAACTTCCTTGCCGCGCGCTGGTCGATCGAAGGTCGGCTGCTGAAATAGCTATCTCTATTCCGCCGGTTCCACATTGGTGTAGGCGGCTTCCTCGAGTTCGCGCTTCAGCCGCGCTTCCTCATGGGTCTTCGGGGTGACGAAGCGGCCAAGCAGGAGATAGGCGACCGGTGTCAGGAACAGCGTCGAGACGGTGGCCAGGCCAAGCCCGCCGACGATCACCCAGCCGAGCGCCACGCGCGCCTCCGCGCCCGCGCCGGCGGCCAGCACAAGCGGCACACCGCCCAGTATGGTGCAGATCATCGTCATCATCACCGGCCGCAGGCGGATGGTGGAGGCCTGCTCGATCGCTTCGCGTACGCCCAGTCCCCGATCACGCAGCTGATTGGCGAATTCGACGATCAGGATGCCGTTCTTGGCCATGACGCCGACCAGAAGCACCAGGCCGATCTGGCTGTAGGCATTGAGGCTGGTGCCCGACAGCAGCAGCGCGAAAATTGCGCAGGCAAGGCCGAGCGGCACTGTCGCCATGATGATGACGGCACTGACGAAACTCTCGAACTGGGCGGCCAGCACCAAAAGGATGATGATCAGGGCGAAGCCGAAGATGGTGACCATGGCGCTGTTGGTTTCGCCCAATGTGGCGGCTTCGGCCAGCGGCAGGATGCGGCTGCCGGGCGGCAGGAGCGGCGTGGCGATCTCCTCGGCACGCGTCAGCGCATCGCCAAGCGCGAAATTGCCTGAGAGGTTGGAGGTGATTGCCACCGAAGGCTGCTGCTGTTCGCGCGACAGCGACGGCGGCACGGCGCGTTCGGTCAGCGTGGCGATGGTCGACATCGGCACGAAGCGGCCATCCGCCGTCTTGAGGAAGACATTTTCCAGATCGGTCGGGTCGTTGATCGGATTGGTGGTCGAGACCAGCTTCACGCCGTAGCTGCGGTCGGCGATGTAGACATCGACGACGTCGTTGCCGTCGAGCATGGCTTGCATGGTGTTGGCGAGCCCGGATATGTCGATGCCGAGGTCGGAAGCGCGCTCACGGTCGATGGCCACGGCCAGCTGCGGCTGCGTCGGGTCGATCGACAGGCGTGGCGTCTGGAAGCGCTGATCCTTCTGCATCTCGGCGATGATTTTGACCGCCGCATCGCCGAGCGCCTTGCGATCGTTGCCGACCAGAGCGAACTGCAGGCCGTTGCCGGCGCCGCGGATGCCGAGACTGTTGGGCTGGACCGGGAAGATGCGCACGCTGGGCACCTGTTTGGTCAGCTGGCTGATCTCGGCCATGATCTCCTGCTGGCTGCGGCTTCGCTCGTCCCACGGCGCCAGCGTCATCACCATGAAGCCCGAGTTGTAGGAACCGTTCTGGCCGGCGTTCTCGAAGGTCGAGCGAATCTCGCCGGAATCGCGCATCGGCTGGATCAGCCGCTCGATCTTCTGCATCTGCTGCGTGGTGTAGTCGAGGCTGACGCCTTGCGGGGCGTTGATGCGCAACAGCACGGCGGCGCGATCCTCGGTGGGCGTCAGTTCCTGGCGGATCGTGCCGAACAGCGTGAAGGCGATGCCGGCAAACAGCACCGCGACCAGAACCACGATCCACGGCGCGTCGAGACATGCATGGAGCGCACGCTTGTAGCCGGCATTGAGGACGCCGCCGATGCGCGCGCCGATGCCGTGGTCACCTTCGTGGTGAAGCGACGCGCTGGTCAGCATGCGCGAGGCAAGCATCGGGCAAAGCGTCAGCGCCACCACGCAGGACAGAAGCACCGACATCGCAAGCACGAAGCCGAATTCGCGGAACAGGCCGCCGGTCTGTCCCGGCAGGAACGAGATCGGTACGAAGACCGCGACCAGCGTCAGCGTGGTGGCAACGACGGCGAAGAACACTTCCTGTGCGCCGAGCACGGCGGCCGCGCGCGGCCCCATGCCCTCATTGCGCCGTCGCACGATGTTTTCCAGCACCACGATGGCGTCATCGACGACAAGGCCGGTGGCCAGCACCAAAGCGAGCAGCGTAAGGATGTTGATCGAGAAGCCGGCCAGATAGATGGCGGCTACGGTGCCGATCATGGCGACCGGCATCGACAGGCCCGGGATGAGCGTGGCGCGCCAGTCGAGCAGGAAGACGTAGATGACGATCAGCACCATGGTGACCGACAGGCCGAGCGCGATCTCGACCTCGTGCACGGCACCCTTGACGAAGACGGCGTCGTCGCTGGTGATCTTGATCGACATGCCGTTGGGCAGGTTCGCCTGCAGCTTGGCGACGGCGGCCTGGACGCCGGTCGAAATGTCCAGCGTGTTCGATTCCGCCTGCCGGATGATGCCGATGCCGATGCCGGTCTTGCCGTCCGAACGCAGCGTGGTCTGGCCGACATCGGGGCCGAGCGTGACGGTCGCGACATCGCGGATGCGCGTGGTGCCGCCGATGATGATGTTTTCGAATTCCGCAGGCGTCGTCACGTCGGCCGTGGTGCGGACGATCAGGTCCTGGTTGGTCGTGGTGATCGACCCCGCCGGGGAATCGAAGGCGACGGAGGCGAGCGCCGCCCTGAGGTCGGCGACCGTGAAGCCAAGGCTGGCGAGCTTGTTCTGGTCGACGTCGATGCGGAAGATCTTGTCGCGGTCGCCATAGACCTGGACGTCGGCGACGCCCGGGACGGCGGCCAATTCGTCCTCGATCTGGTCCTGTACCACCACCGTCATGTCCTGGATCGACAGGGTGTCCGAAGTCACCGCCAGCCGCATCACCGCGTCGGAATTGGCGTCGGCCTTGACGATGCGCGGTGGATCGGCCGTGTCCGGCATCTGGTTTGCAACGCGGCCGACGGCATCGCGCACATCCGAGGCTGCGACGTTGAGGTCGACACCGTCGTTGAACTCGATGGTGACGCGGCTCGATCCGAATGAGGAGGATGATGAAATCGACTTGACGCCGGAGACGCGAGCGACGGCGCCCTCGATCGTGTCGGTCAATTCGCGGTCGACGGTTTCGGCCGCCGCCCCCTCGAAGGTGGTGGAGACCGTGACCACGGCACGATCGACGTCGGGCAATTCGCGGATCTCGACGCCGTAGAAGGCCGCAAGGCCGGCAACCGCAATGAGGACGTTGAGCACGAAGGCCATGACCGGCCTGCGGATGAACAGGGCGGTGAAGCCGGTATCGCTGCCGGCGTTGACGGGTCCGGTCATGAGCCTTCCGCGGCGGTGGCGGCGCGCTGCTCCTGGCCGGCGATGCGAACCTCGCCGCCTTCGCTGACATTTTGGGTGCCCTCGGTGACAACCATGTCGCCGCGGCTGATCTCCGCGTCGATCAGCACGGTTTCGGTGTTGCGCTGGATGATGCGAACCGGCAACCGCCTGGCCTTGCCGTCCTCGACCTGCCAGACATAAGCACCGTCCGATCCCCACAGGATCGCCAGCGGGCTGACGGCGGGATAGGTCTCGCCGGGGAATTTCATGGTGATGGAGAACGACATGCCGGCGCGCAGCGAGTCGGCCGGGTTGGCGATCTTGGCCTTGACCAGGAGGGTGCGGCTCTTTTCGTCGATATGATTGTCGATCGCCGACACCGTGCCGGTATAGGCGTTGCTCTGATTGGCGATCGGCGTCGCCGTCAATTGCGCGCCGACCTTGACGGCGGCGGCGAAGCGTTCGGGCACCTGGAAATCGACCAGGATGGAGGACCGGTCGTCCAGCGTGGCGATCGCCGACTGGTTGGTCACGTAGTTGCCGGCCGAGATCGGCAGGATGCCGACGGTGCCCGATATCGGCGCCAGGATCGAGCGACGCTGCAGCGCAAGCTCGGCATCCTGAAGCGCCAGCTTGGCGCCGGCCAGCACCACTTCGGCATCGGCGACCGCGACCGGCGTGGCGGCGTTGGAGGCGCGCAGCGACTTGACGCGGTCGAGCTTGGCTTGTGCGTCCTGCAAGGCGAGCTTGGCCCGGTTCTGGGCAATGATCTCCGTCTCGGAATCGAGCGTGGCGATGATCTGCCCCTTGTCGACATGGCTGCCGGATTCGACCAGCAGATCGGCAAGGCGGCCCGAACTATAGGGATTGACGGTCACCGAGGCATTGGCGCGGCCGGTGCCGATCGCCTGCAGGCGGTCGTTGATGGTGGCCGTGCCGGCAGGCAAGGCGACGACGTCGACCTGCCGGGGGCTATTGCGATTGCCAGCCTGTCTCGCGCCGGCCGCACTGTTTCCGGCCGGAGGCGTCGCCGCATAGGCCCAGTCTATCCCCCAACGCGCCAGCACTTCGGGAGCTCCGGGATAGAAGCGCGCCCAGGCAGCCGCAGCGACGACCACGATCACAAGCGCAACGACAATTTGCTTTGAGGTGCGCATCGACACTCCGGTTTCCAGGAATCGTCAGCCCCTTCCCGAAGGAGCGGCACAGCGACGGTACGGGCGGGCGGCGAAATCCGGCCACGCCGCACCTCGCATATCAGCGGTTTATGGCAATTATCACGCGATCGTGCACATTAAATCTCGGTAACGTGAAGTCGGGACACCCCGTCGGGACGGATGCGATTTGGCCGGGATCCGCCTAACGCAGGCCTTCCATCTCGCGGATGCGCCGGGCGCCGTCGGCCTCGAGTTGTCTTGTGACGGCGCCGATCAGCGTTTCGGCGACGACGAAAAGCGCCGCCGAAGAATCCCATGCGGAAGGCACGGCGGTTCGTCCGGCGATGACATGACGGGCAAAGCGGGCGATCGGCGACAGCCATTGATCGGTGAACAGTACGATCTGAACGCCGCGCTGGTGCGCCTTCTCGGCGAAGCGGACGAGGCTGTCCTGGTAGCGCCTGATGTCGAAGATCACCAGCACGTCGCGCTTGCCCATGTCGATCAACCTGTCGCGCCACATGCTCTCCTGTCCGGCGAGGTGAAAGACATCGGGCTGGATGACGGCGAGGTGGGCGGCCATGTAGCGCGCCAGGGGATCGGTGAAGCGGCCGCCGATCAGAAATGTCTTGCCGCGCCGCTCGGCAAGCCTGGTGGCAATGTCGGCAAGCTGCTTGTCGGACAGATGCCGGAAGGTCTCGCGCATGTTGTCGAGCGTCGCTTCCAGCATTGGCGATCCGGTGCCGCCGGGCGAGGGCGGATTGAGTGTGCGGGTTGCCGGCGACTGCAATTGCGCCGCCAGTTCATCCTGCAGGCTCGACTGGAATTCCGGATAATTCTGGAAGCCGAGCCGGGCGACGAAACGCAGGATCGTCGGCGAGGACACGCCGGCAGCCGCCGAGAACTCGGCGACCGTCTTCAGCCCGATCATCGGGTAGCTGGCGATCAGCGTCTGGGCCGCTCGTCGTTCGCCGGCGGGCATGGTGCCGATGCGGTCGGCGATCAATTCGGCAATGTTGGAAATCATGGTTTTCCCCACCCTTGGCCCGGCCGATGGTCTTTTCCCCAGATCGCATTTGACAAAGCCGGACAAACTGTATGAAATCATCCGTAGGGACGCAATGAGGCAAAATACGTAACATACGATACAGCGCTCCTCGGGGACGGCAGAGTATGGAGAAAGCACGGCCCGCCAGCCCTGCATCGTCTGATACCGTGGGGGTGACCAACCCCGGCGGATCGAGCCCCTTCGTACTGACCTGCGACCACGCTTCCAATTTCCTGCCCGCCGAATTCGGCACGCTCGGCCTCGCGGCCGAGGACCTGTCGCGCCACATCGCCTGGGATCCCGGCGCGCTGCCGGTTGCGCTGCGCATGGCGCAGGCGCTCGACGCGACGCTGGTCGAAACCCGCATTTCGCGGTTGATCATCGACTGCAACCGGCCGCTCGATGCGCCGGACCTAGTGCCGCCGGTCAGCGAAACCACAGCCATACCGGGGAATGCAGGCCTTTCGGACAAGCAGCGTGCGCAGCGCGTCGCCTTGTCATGGCAGCCATTCCACGACACGATTGCGGGAATTATCGAAGACAGGCTGGCGCGCGGCCAGGAGACCCGGCTAGTCTCCGTGCATTCCTTCACGCCGGTTTACAAGGGCCGCAACCGGCCGTGGCATATCGGCATCATCCATGACGAGGATCGCCGGTTGGCGGCGCCGCTGATCGGCGCACTGCAGCGGCTTGCCGGCGTCACCGTCGGCGTCAACGAACCCTATTCGCCTGCCGATCGCGTCTATTTCACGCTCGAACGGCATGCGCGCTCGCGCGGGTTGTCCTGCGCGATGATCGAAATCCGCAACGATGAAATCTCCGGCGAAACCGGGCAGCGGAAATGGGCGGATCTGCTCACGGGCATTTTTTCGGATCTGGAACCAGAGGAGGCCACGCGGCCCAGATCGCATTCAGTCAGAAAGTCAGTCCAATCGGCCAGCTGAAAATAACAGGGGAATCAAAATGGCAGCACCAGGTCAAATAGACATCGACAAGTCGGAGGACGTAAAAATCCTTCACAGCATGGGCTACGCCCAGGAACTATCCCGGCGGATGGGGGCGTTCCAGAGCTTTGCCATCTCGTTCTCGATTATCTGCATCTTGTCTGGCGGATTCGGATCATTTCCGATCGCGCTTTCGACGGGCGGCCCATTCTCGTTGACCATCGGCTGGATCATCGGCAGCGCGTATGCACTGATCGTCGCCGCCAGTCTCGGCCAGATTGCATCCGCCTATCCGACGGCAGGCAGCCTGTACCACTGGTCGTCAATTCTTGGCGGCCGATTCTGGGGCTGGGCAACGGCCTATGTCAATCTCCTCGGGTTGCTGTTCGTCATCCCGGCTGTGAACGTGTTTCTCTATCTCATCACCCGGGATTTGTTCTTCGGTTCGGTGCTCGGCTGGGACGTTTCCGGCTGGGGGATGGGGACGCAAATTGGTTCAGTCGCTGTCATCACCGCGGCGCAAGCCCTGCTGAATCATTTCGGCATCAGGCTGACGACCATTCTGACGGATTTTTCCGGTTATCTGATCCTCGCCGTCACCGTGATCCTGATCGTCATGTTTTTGATGGCGGCGCCGAGCTTCGATATCAGCAAGGCATTCACTTTTGTGAACAACACCGGAGCTCCCGGTGGCGGCGTTTCGCCGCAAACGGGTCCGTTGATGGCGATCATCATCGGCCTTCTCTATCCGCTGTTCACCATCACCGGCTTTGATGCTTCCGCGCATACGGCGGAAGAAACGGTCAATGCCCGCGACACCGTGCACAAGGGCATGTTGCATTCGGTCTTCTGGTCCGGCGTGTTCGGTTTCGTGCTGATCCTTGTCATGATCATGGCAATCCCGGATCTGAATGCCGCCGCCGCTTCGGGCTGGAGTTCCTTCAACAATCTCTTCATCGCTGCCATCATGACGTCGTTCATCGGCAAGTTGATGCTGATCGGCGTGATCATCTCCAACTTCCTTTGCGCATTGGCCGCCGTGACCTCCACCTCGCGGATGATCTATGCGTTTGCTCGTGACGGCGGTTTGCCATTCTCCGGCGTGCTGAGTTCGGTCAGCCCGAAGTACCGCACTCCGGTGGCGGCGATCTGGTTCTCGGCCGTCATGGCAGTCGTGCTGACCGCGGTGACGACGCCGCTCAACGCCTTTGCCGCTCTCTCCACCGGCTGCGCGATGTATCTCTACATTTCCTACGCCATGCCGATCGTCGCCGGCTTCTTTGCCGAAGGCAAAACCTGGACAAGCTTCGGCAGTTTCCGCCTTGGCGGCCTGTCGAAAGTTTTCGCTGTCATCGTCATGATCGGCACGGTTCTGGTCACGATTGGCGGTCATGCCTTCGTCGTGTCCATTCCCAGCTCGCCGGGCGACGCCGCGGCCAATCCGCCTGTCCCTGCCTCGGACTTTGTGCCGGGTCTTTGGTACTATTCGGTCGGCTTTGCGATCATCCTGGCAATTCTCTGGTTCGCCATTGAAAACCGCCGCTTCCAGGGTCCGCCCATCGGCGAGGCGGCAATCGCCAAGCGCAAGGCAGTCATCGCAGCTGCCGAAAAGGCTGTCGGCGAAACTGCCTAAGCAACAAGCCAAAGCCGTGGCGAGTTCTCTCGCCACGGCTTTTGCACTCGTTCAATGTGACAAGCCCGAAACGACAAGCGCTGGAGTGCCAAAGGAATGGCCGGAAATTTCTCGTTCGATCAGTTGAAGAAAGCGGTCTCCAGCGGCGAGATCGACACGGTGCTCGCCTGCATCGTCGACATGCAGGGGCGGCTGGCGGGAAAACGGTTCCTGGCGCAGTACTTCGTCGATTCCGCGCATGACGAAACGCATGGCTGCAACTATCTCCTGGCCGCCGACATCGATATGGAGCCGGTGCCCGGCTACAAGGCGGCGAGCTGGTCGAAGGGCTATGGCGATTTCGTCATGAAGCCGGACCTTGCCACGCTGCGGCGCATTCCGTGGCTGGAAAAGACCGCGTTGGTGATCTGCGACGTGCTTGACCACCACACCCATGACGACCTGCCGCATTCGCCGCGCGCGATCCTGAAGAAGCAGGTCAAGCGGCTGCAGGAGCGCGGTTATATCGGCTACTTCGCTTCCGAGCTCGAATTCTATCTATTCAACGAGACCTACGATTCCGCCCGCAAGAAGCACTGGCAAGGTCTCGACACCGCGTCGCCCTATATCGGCGACTACCAGATCGGCATCACCACCAAGGAAGAAGGCGTCATGCGCCGGCTTCGCAACGAGATGGAAGCCGCCGGCATTCCGATCGAGAATTCCAAGGGCGAGTGGGGTCCGGGCCAGGAAGAGATCAACGTGCGTTATGCCGAAGCGCTCGACATGGCCGACCGCCACGTCATCCTGAAGAACGGCGCCAAGGAGATCGCCGAGTCCGAAGGCAAGGCGATCTCCTTCATGTCGAAGTACAATTACGGGCTCGCCGGCAATTCCAGCCACATCCACAATTCGCTGTGGAGCGCCGACGGCAAGACGCCGCTGTTCTTCGACAGACAAGCCGACTGGACCCTGTCCACGCTCGGTCAGCAATGGGCGGCGGGACAGTTGAAGTACGCCAAGGAATTCACCTGGTTCCTGGCGCCCTACATCAACTCCTACAAACGCTTCCAGGCCGGCACCTTCGCGCCGACCAAGATCATGTGGAGCGAGGACAACCGCACCGCCGGCTTCCGCCTGTGCGGCGAAGGCACCAAGGGCATCCGCATGGAATGCCGCATCGGCGGCGCCGACCTCAATCCGTATCTTGCCTTTGCAGCCCTGATCGCGGCCGGGCTGGCCGGCATCGACGAGAAGCTTGAACTGCAAAAACCTTTCGTCGGCGATGCCTACCAGGCTTCGCGCCTGCCGGAGATCCCAAAGACGCTGCGCGATGCCACCGAGACGCTGGCCAAGTCGAAGATGCTGAAGCAGGCGCTCGGCGAGGATGTGCTCGAACACTATGTCCACACGGCAAAGTGGGAACAGTTCGAATACGACCGCCGTATCACGGATTGGGAACTGCACAGGGGGTTCGAGCGGTACTAGATTGCCACGACGTTAGCGCCGTCCCTCACCCTTACCCTCTCCCCGTGAAGAACGGTGAGAGAGGGATGCCAGCGCTGGAGCGTTTCCCTTCTCCCCGTCGCTACACGGGGAGAAGGGTGCCGGCAGGCGGATGAGGGGCAGCGCCAAGCCATGTGATTTTTCGATTGTTACAGAAGTGCGAGGACTTAAACGATGACCGAAACGGTCAAACTGAAATCTCCCATCGACGGCTCGATCTATGCCGAGCGTCCGGTCGCGACGGACCAGGCGATCAATGCCGCGGTCGAGCGTGCCAAGGCGGCGCAGGAGAAGTGGGCGCAGACGCCGATCGTCGAGCGCGGCAAGTACATGCTGGCGATGCTCGAAGCGCTGGTTGCGAAATCAGACGAGATCGTGCCGGAGATCGCCTGGCAGATGGGGCGTCCGGTTCGGTATGGCGGCGAGTTCGGCGGCGTCAGGGAGCGCACCACTTACATGGTCGAGATCGCCGAGCAGGCGCTCAAGTCCGTGCCTGCCTCCAATCCCAAGGACGGCTTTCGGCGCTACGTGAAAAAAGATCCGCTTGGCGTAGTCATGGTGATCGCGCCCTGGAATTACCCCTACCTGACCGCCGTCAACACCATCGTGCCGGCCCTGATGGCCGGCAATGCCGTCATCCTGAAACATGCGGCGCAGACATTGCTGGTCGGCGAACGCTTCGCGCAGGCTTTCGAGAAGGCGGGTCTGCCCAAGGGCGTGTTCCAGAACGTCGTTCTCAATCACGCCCAGACCGAAAAGCTGCTCGGCTCGGGCAAGATCGACCATGTCAATTTCACCGGATCGGTCGCAGGCGGCCGTGCCATTGAAAAGGCGGCGGCAGGCACCTTCATGACGCTTGGCCTCGAGCTCGGCGGCAAGGACCCGGCCTATGTGCTGCCCGATGCAAAGATGGACCATGCTGTGGCCAACCTGGTCGACGGCGCCTTCTTCAATTCCGGCCAGTGCTGCTGCGGCATCGAACGCGTCTATGTGCACGAAAAGGTCTATGATGAGTTCGTCGAGGGCTTCATCGCCGAGACGAAGAACTATGTCGTCGGCAATCCTCTGGAACAGGCGACGACGATGGGGCCGATGGCGCAGGCGCGCTTCGCCGACCTGATCCGCGAGCAGAAGGCCGAGGCGCTGCGCAAGGGCGCGGTGGCGCACATCAACATGAAAGTGGCCAACGACCAGGCAGGCTCGCCCTATCTGGCGCCTGAAGTGCTAACCGAAGTCGATCATCAGATGAGCGTCATGCGCGAGGAAAGTTTTGGCCCGATCGTCGGCATCATGAAGGTGCGCAACGACGATGAGGCGATCGCGCTGATGAACGACAGCGCCTATGGGCTGACCGCCTCGATCTGGACACGCGACACCGAGCACGCGGTGGCGATCGGCGACCGGGTCGAGACCGGCACGGTGTTCATGAACCGCTGCGACTATCTCGATCCGGCGCTGGTCTGGACCGGCGTCAAGGACACCGGCAAGGGTGCCGGGCTGTCGGCCATCGGCTACGACAATCTGACGAGGCCGAAATCATTTCATCTGCGTGAAGCCATCTAATTTTCGAAAGACAAAAATGTCCAAGCTCATCTCCAAATGGAACTACCCCACCACAGTCCGCTTCGGCGCTGGCCGCATCAAGGAACTGCCGGAGGTGCTGGCGGCCACCGGCATCAAGCGGCCGCTCTTCGTCACCGATCCGGGGCTGGCCAAGCTGCCGGTCGTCGCCACGACGCTCAGGATTCTCGACGACGCCAAGGTGCCCTATGGCGTGTTCTCCGAGGTGAAGCCGAACCCGGTGGACTCCAACCTCACCGCCGGCATTGCGGTGTTCAAAAAGGGCAAGCATGACGGCGTCATCGCTTTCGGCGGCGGCTCGGCGCTCGACCTCGGCAAGCTGATCGCCTTTCAGGCCGGTCAAGTCAGGCCGGTTTGGGATTTCGAGGATGTCGGCGACTGGTGGACGCGCGCCAATTCCGACGCCATCGCTCCGATCATCGCGGTGCCGACCACAGCTGGCACCGGCTCGGAGGTCGGACGCGCTGGTGTCATCACCAACGAGGAGACGCATACCAAGAAGGTCATCTTCCATCCGAAGTTATTGCCGGCGATCGTGATCGCCGATCCGGAGCTGTCGGTCGGCATGCCTTCTTTCATCACCGCCGGCACCGGCATGGATGCACTCGCCCATTGCCTCGAGGCCTATTGCGCGCCGGGCTATCATCCAATGGCTGACGGCATCGCGGTCGAAGGTGTGCGCCTGGTCTTCGAAAACCTGCCGAAGGCCTATGCCAATGGCAAGGACCTTGTCGCCCGCGCCCATATGATGAGCGCGGCGGCCATGGGCGCCGCGGCCTTCCAGAAGGGGCTGGGCGCCATCCACTCACTGTCTCATCCGATCGGCGCGCTCTACGACACCCACCACGGCATGACCAACGCCGTGTTCATGCCCTATGTGCTGGCCTTCAACCGCGACTCCATCGAGGAGCGTATTGCCCGGCTCGCCGCCTATTGCGGCATCAAGGGCGGTTTCGACGGCTTCGCCAAGGCTGTCATCAAGCTGCGCAAGGAATTGAAGGTGCCGCACGCACTGCCGGGCCTGATCAAGGGGCTCGACATGGACAAGAAGCGCAAGGGACTGATCGCCGACATGGCGGTGGTCGATCCGACGGCCGGCGGCAACCCGGTCAAGCTGACCAAGAAGGCCGCGCTGACACTGCTCGAAAACGCCATCGCCGGGACGGTCTGAGGCCGGTTCCGGGGGGGCGGAAGTTGATCGGGAAACGAGGGGAAAGGAAAGGGGAAGGGCGAAAGACGGGCGGATTAATGATTAGCCGGAAAATTAAGTGATGGCTAATTGCTACAGCCTGTTAAAAAGAGTTAACTTTTCGCGCTGCTGACGGCTGGTTTCACAAAGCTTTCATCTGGCTGTCACACGAAAACGATACCGCATCGCAGGCGTCCAACGGCGCCAGTTCAACGGAGAGAACACATGTTCAAATTCACGGGGAAGGTGCTTTCCCTTTCGGCCGCGACCCTGATGGTGTCGTCGGTGATTTCGTCCGCGGCTTCGCTGGACGATCTCGTCAAGGCCGCGAAGGCTGAAGGCCAGCTCACCACCATCGCTTTGCCGCATGACTGGTGTGGTTATGGCGACGTCATCGCCGGCTTCAAGGCGAAATATCCGGAAATCACCATCAACGAGCTCAACCCGGACGCCGGTTCCGGCGACGAAGTCGAGGCGATCAAGGCCAACAAGGACAACAAGGGCCCGCAGGCTCCCGACGTCATCGACGTCGGCCTCTCCTTCGGCCCGTCGGCCAAGAAGGATGGTCTGATCCAGGCTTACAAGGTGTCGACCTGGGACTCGATCCCCGACAGCGCCAAGGATGCGGAAGGGTTCTGGACCGGCGATTATTACGGCGTGCTGTCCTTCCAGGTGAACAAGGATCTGATCAAGGAATCGCCGAAGGACTGGGCCGACCTCCTGAAGCCGGAATTCGCCAACTCGGTAGCCCTTGCCGGTGACCCGCGCGCCTCGAACCAGGCCATCCAGGCGGTGTATGCCGCTGGTCTGTCGTCTGGTGCGGCCGCTGGTGAAGCTGCCGGGACCGCCGGCCTCGACTTCTTCAAGAAGCTTAACGCCGCCGGCAATTTCGTGCCGGTCATCGGCAAGGCCGCCACGCTCGCCCAGGGTCAGACCCCGATCCTGATCACCTGGGATTACAACGCGCTCGCCGGCCGTGACACACTGAAGGGCAACCCGCCCGTCGACGTCGTCGTGCCGAAGACCGGTGTGGTCGCCGGCGTCTACGTGCAGGCGATCAGCGCCTTCGCGCCGCATCCGAACGCGGCCAAGCTCTGGCTGGAATACCTTTATTCCGACGAAGGCCAGGTCGCCTGGCTGAAGGGCTATTGCCACCCGATCCGCTTCAACGATCTTGCCAAGAACGGCAAGATCCCGGCGGACGTGTTGGCCAAGTTGCCGCCGGCCGAGTCCTATGCGGCCGCGGTGTTCCCGACGCTCGACGAGCAGGGCAAGGCCAAGGAAGCCATCACCAAGAACTGGGACGCCGTTGTCGGCGCCAATGTAAAGTAAGACTTGAAATCCACCGGGCGGCTTCACGGCTGCCCGGTTTTTCCTCTTGAAGACGGTAGCCGGCGCATGACCGATCTCTCATTTTCCGATCACGCTGTTGCCGGAAAGACCGCGCCTCCCGCCGAGGCGCGTAGCCTCAAGCTGCCGACGCAATGGCTCGGCGTCGCGCCGTTCTTCATCTTCGCCATCATGTTCCTGATCCTGCCCACGCTCTACCTGATGCTGGGCGCGTTCCAGAACGATGCAGGTGAGTTCACCTTCGAGAATATTGCGGAACTGGCGCAGCCGTCGATCGTCGCCGCCTACTGGATTTCGATCAAGGTCAGCCTGGCCTCGTCGCTGATCGGCGCTTTTGCTGGGCTGGCGATTGCCATCGCCATCGTGCGCGGCGGCCTGCCAGACTGGATTCGCTCGGCGACACTCACGTTTTCCGGCGTCGCCTCGAATTTTGCCGGCGTGCCGCTGGCCTTCGCCTTCCTCGCCACGCTTGGCCGGCTCGGCCTTGCGACGGTGATCCTGAACACCCTGTTCGGCCTCAACATCTACGCACACGGCTTCAACATCCTGTCGTTCTGGGGCTTGACGTTGACCTATGTCTATTTCCAGATTCCGCTGATGGTGGTCATCATCGTGCCGGCCATAGATGGGTTGAAGAAGGAATGGGGCGAAGCCGCCGCAACGCTGGGCGCGACCATGTCGCAGTACTGGCGCATGGTGGTCATTCCGGTGATCTGGCCGAGTTTCCTCGGCACCGTGATCCTGTTGTTCGCCAACGCCTTCGGTGCCATAGCCACCGCCTATGCGCTGACCGGCTCGTCGCTCAACATCGTGCCGATCCTGCTCTATGCCCAGATCCGTGGCGACGTGCTGCACAATGCCCATCTCGGCTATGCCATAGCCTTCGGCATGATCCTGATTACCGGTCTTGCCAATGTCTTTTACATCTGGTTCCGCACCCGCTCCGAGAGGTGGCTCAAATGAAGGCTGGCAGGTTCTGGGCCTGGCTCGTCTTTGCGCTGGGCGCGGCCTATTTCTTCATTCCGCTGTTCGCGACGGTGGAGTTCTCCATGCGCATGCGGCGCGGCGTTTATTCCTTTGACGCCTACAAGGTTGTACTGGGCGACGCACGCTTCCAGGCGACGTTCGGCTATTCGGTGCTTGCCGCCGTCTTCACCATCGTCCTCGGCGTGCTCATCGTGGTGCCGGCTGCCTACTGGATACGGCTTCGCCTGCCGCAGCTCCGGCCGATCGTCGAATTCATCACGCTGCTGCCGCTGGTGATCCCGGCCATCGTCATCGTCTTCGGCTATATCAGGATGTATGGCTCGAATTCACCGCTGCCGTTCCTGGCTACCGACACGGGCACCAATGCCTTGCTGGTCATCGGCTATGCGACGCTGGCGCTGCCCTATATGTATCGAGCTGTCGATACGGGCCTCCGGACCATCGATGTGCGCACACTAACGGAAGCGGCGCAGATCCTGGGCGCCGGTTGGGGTACGATCATAAGCCGCGTCATTCTGCCCAACGTGCTGATCGCCGTGTTGTCGGGCGCGTTCCTGACGTTCGCGATCGTCATCGGCGAATTCACCATGGCGAGCCTGCTCAACCGGCCGGCCTTCGGCCCGTATCTGCAGAACATCGGCGCCAACCGGGCCTATGAGCCGGCAGCCCTTGCCATCATTGCCTTCGCCATCACCTGGGGTTGCATGTCGCTGATCCAGATCCTGTCCCGCTTCGCGCCGAAATCGGCGAACCGCCCGAATTGACCTGAGAGAAAAAGCCATGGCCGACCCGTTCCTCTCCATCCAGCACGTTCGAAAATCCTTCGGTGCCACCACGGTCGTGGAGGATTTCAATCTCGACGTCGAGCGCGGCGAATTCGTCTCCTTCCTCGGGCCATCCGGCTGCGGCAAGACTACGGTGCTGCGCATGGTGGCCGGCTTCGAGGAGCCGAGCGCCGGCAAGATCGTCGTAGGCGGCAAGGACATCACAAGGCTGAAGCCCAACCAGCGCAATGTCGGCATGGTGTTCCAGGCCTATGCGCTGTTCCCGAACCTGACCGTGGCGCAGAACATCGGCTTCGGGCTGAAGGTCGCGGGCATGCCCAAGGCGGACATCGATGCCCGTGTCGCCGAGATGCTCGGCATCATCAAGCTGCCGCAGATGGCGGACCGCTACCCCTACCAGCTCTCGGGCGGCCAGCAGCAGCGCATCGCGCTGGCGCGCGCGATCGCGCCGAAGCCGAAGCTGCTTCTGCTCGACGAGCCGCTGTCGGCGCTCGACGCCAAGGTGCGCGTGTCGCTGCGCGAGGAAATCCGCTCGATCCAGAAGCGGCTCGGCATCACCACAATCTTCGTCACCCATGACCAGGAAGAGGCGCTGTCGATCTCCGACCGCATCGCGGTCATGTATGGCGGCAAGGCCGAGCAGGTCGGCACGCCGTTCGAGATCTACAACCGGCCGGCGACCAAGTTCGTCGCCAATTTCGTCGGCACGCTCAACGTGCTCGAAGGCAAGGTCACCGACGCCGCGTCCGGCAAGGTGCAGGTCAACACCCAGGAAGTCGAACTGAAGGGCAAGCTCAACGGCTCGAAGTCCGGCGACATGCTGTCGCTGGCGCTGCGGCCCGAGGCAATTTCGCTCGGCCGCCAGCCTGGCCGCGACGCCAGCCTGACCGGGGAGATTTCCGAAGTGCATTTTCTCGGCTCGGTGATCCGGGTCCGCGTCGGCATCGGCGGCAACATGGTGTCGCTCGACACGTTCAACAACTCCGCCACCCCGCCGCCCGCAGTCGGCGAGAAGGCCGAGATTTCGTTCTCGTCGAGCGATATGCTGGTGCTGCATTAAGCTCAGCGGATATTCAGGTGAGCCGGCCTGCAATTGCCGGCCTCCCGCTAGGAGCCCGCCAGCGAAACCAGCCCGAGATGAGCGTCGCCGACGGCTGTCTCGACATCGGTTCGAACACGGTGGATCGCGCCATTCGGCCCCACACAATCAAACGCAAGAATGCGGTCTTCGCCGGGTCTGATGGCGGTGGCAGACAGGGTCGACGATCGCCACGATCCTGCAGGCCGCCAAGATGAGCGGCGTCGATCCGTTCACCTGGCTCGCCAACACTTCCAGGTCTCTACTTCGCGGGCGCGAATGTCGTTTGTGAGTACGCGATGTCGTGCAACGGGTCGATGAAGTCCCCCTGGTTGTCGGCTGTCAGCGGTGAAAGCGAGCGGTGTCCGCAGGAGCTGGAACCTGATGAAGACTTCGGATGTTGCAAAATTTATCAGTATTTTCAAAACCTTATTGACCCGATAACGCGAGTAGCGGCGTTCCTGGGACGCGGCTATCTATCACCTGCGCGGATGAATTCAGGAGCGAGGTGAATCGATGTCGAATGAACAGGTGAACTGGCTTTTGAAGGTCATCCAACCCGAGCGGAGTCTGGCCTCCTTCCCCGGAGGTGCGAATTTCGGCCAGGACGCTCATGCAGCGCTACTTGGCCTTCCGGTCGAGGTTTACGCGGCCGAACTTGGCCGCATGCAAAAGGAGGCCTCGGAAGCGGCTAGCGCCCTGCTTGCGGACCAGGCCGTGGCATCGATGGTCGATCGCCTTCCGCTTCGCAGAGGGGCCAAAGTAGTGGTGTTCGGCGACAGCTTGACATCCGAGCCCCAGTCCTGGGCGGTGATCCTGAGGGAAATGCTGACGATGCGCCGAGGTGCCGAGGAGATTTCGCTGACCATCAGCGCGGTGGCGGGCGAGACGACCACGCACGGTCTTGTGCGTGTCAGAGAGATTACCGATGCCCGGCCCGACTGGATCCTCTTCCTGTTCGGTACCAATGATGCGCGCACGCAGGGCCCGCACCCCACCAAGACACTCGTCCATCACGAGGAGACCGCGCGCAACATCGCGGAGTTGCGCCAGCGCGTTTCCCGAGAGACCAAGGCGAGCTGCGTTTGGATCACCCCGCCAGCGGTCAACGAAGCGCAGGTCGCGACGCATCCGGGCCTTGCCAGGTTCGGGGTTCGGTTCCGCAACCAAGATCTTGAGCGAGTCGCCAAGATTATTCGCGACCGCGACGGGCCCGTCATCGACGCCTTCTCTATTTTGGGGAGCCCGCCTCCTTCGGACTTCCTCATAAGCGACGGTCTGCATTTCACCCTGGCTGGGCAGAAGCAAATGGCGTTCGAGGTGATCCGTGGCTGGAGCAAACTCAAGTGAAATACCTGGTCATCGGCGCTACGGGAAACATCGGCGCCCGGGTAGTTCAGCGCCTCATTAATGCGGGGGCACGCCCGTCCGTTTTTGTCCGCTCCACGAAGAGGGCCAAAGCCCTTTTCTGCGACCAGGTCGACATTCATGTCGGAGACCTCGAGAATCCAGGTCCCTCGTTGGGCAGGGCGCTGGTTGGAGTCGACGGGATATTCCTCGTCACGGATGGATTGGATCTCGAGAAGCGAGATCGCGCGGTCTCCTTCGCTGCCAACCGCGCAGGCGTCCGACATGTGGTCAAGCTCTCCACGCTAGACGTGCGAACCGGAATCGGCACCGGTCCGTGGCATGCACGGGGCGAGAATGCCGTTCGGGAGAGCGGGGTGGCGTTCACATTCATTCAAGCAGCCGGATTCATGTCCAACGCCTTCGGTTGGTCGGAGTCCATCCGCCGAGAGGGCGTGCTGCGCTCATCCACGGGTGGGGGCAAGATCGCATTCATCCATCCAGACGACATCGCTGCCGTCGCCACAGCCTCCCTGACCACACGCGACTACGACGGCCAGGCACTTGTGATCACCGGCCCTGAGGCGCTGTCGTATGGGGAGATGACGGATACGATCGGTAGAGCCATCGGCAAGCCCGTTCGCTTCGAGGAAATAACGGACGGTCAGGCATACGCACGCACGGTCGAATGGGCCGGGAAAGGCGCCTATGCGGATGCGCTCGTGGACATCTGGCGGGCGGTGCGCGAGGGCCGGCTTGATACAGTGACGGATGGCGTAAAGCAGATAACCGGACGGGAACCAATCCCGTTCGATCAGTGGGCCACCGAGAATACCGCGTCGTTTCAGTAGTCTTTCGGAGCGCTGCCCTGAAAGGAATTCACGTAGACCAGTACGGTGCGGATTGCCTCGCTCCTTGCACCATCGCGCGAGAGGGGCGCGTGCTGTCCTCCGTGCACGAGCGCTTCCACCATGCGAGGTAGGACAAAAAGCATCCGCTCCGTCTCGTCGAGGCTGTACCGCTCCGGGTCCTCGGCGCGTGACAGGACTTGTCCGAAGGTCTGATGCAGCGCATTCTTGAAGCCGAGAGCGCTGTGCGGAACAGCGGACGCGACAACGTCGTGCAGTTCGGCAGTTTCCGCGTGCGCGTTCACCAGGCCCAGGACGAGTTCGCGCGCGAATTCCTCCAGCGAAGCCGAGGCGCAGTCGGTCATCGTCTGCTTGATGACCCGCCGCACCTCATCGACGTGCCGGTCGTGAAGAGCTGTGAAGATCGCGCGCTTGTCGGGGAAGTACTGATACAGCGATCCGACACTGACGCCGGCGGCCTCGGCAATGCGATTGGTGGTAATCGCCAGGGTCCCGTGGCGCTTGGCTACAAGCTGTACCGCCTCTAGCACGACGTCGACGGTCTGCCGCGAGCGTTGCTGCTTCGGCGTGCGCCGCGTAAGGGTCCTTCCGGCGGTCTGCATGCTGCCTTGCTGTGTGTGGTCGCTGGGCCGAGCCTCGGTACGGATCATAACAGTTCCAACCCCTCCAAACAACTTGCCAACGAGTGCGCTGCTCGTACCCAGATACAACATCAAGCGCACCGCAAGGGTCCCAACGCCTCTCTTAGGGCGTCATTTCGCCCCAGCGGAACCGATCCACATCAGGGTGCCACGCTTTCTGATGGGCGTGCGGCCTTTCATGGAGGCCCGTCACGCTCACAGAGGGCCACCGTTTACATGCGTGTTACAGCCCGGCGATGTTTTTCGACGATGGCTTTCGCGGCGTCCATGATATCCCGAGCAGCCGACGAGGATCATGCGGGGCAGGAGGCGGTTTGAGACGTGCGGCCAGAGGGCTTGAGTTTGATGGCCAATCCACCGCATCTTGCGGGAATATCCGCGTCGGCAATCCGGTCTCCAGAAGTAACCGCCCATGGCTCTTTTTGAACTGACCCTCGTCCTGCTTTTGACCGCCGTCGCGCTCACGGCGTTGTCGCGACGGCTGGAGATTCCCTATCCGTCCCTGCTGGCCCTGGCCGGCGTCGCGATTGCCTTCGTGCCGGGCGCCCCAGTAATCGAGATCGATCCGGAACTGGCGCTTGCCCTGTTCATCGCGCCGGTGCTGCTCGATGCCGCCTTTGACACGTCGCTGCGCGACCTGAAGCGCTACCGGCTGTCGCTGGTGCTGCTGGCGCTCGGCGCTGTGGTCTTCACCACCGTCGTGGTTGCCTTCGTCGGCTGGAAGATGGCCGGACTGCCGATCGCGGCGGCGGTCGCGCTTGGCGCCATCGTCGCGCCGCCGGATGCGGTGGCGGCATCGGCGGTGCTCGGCCAGTTCAAGGTGCCGCACCGCATCACCGCCATACTGCAGGGCGAGAGCCTGCTCAACGATGCCACGGCGCTGCTGATCTATCGGCTGGCGGTTTCGGCAGCGCTGGGATCGATCATGCTGAGCAACGCCATTCCGGTGATCCTGCTGGCGACGATTGGCAGTCTTGTCGCGGGCTATCTGTTTGGCCGCGTGTCGCTGTTGGCGCTCACCCGCATCGAGGATGCGGCGAGCAGCACCGTGGTCCAGTTTGCCGGAACCTTTGCCGTCTGGATCATCGCCGACAAGCTCGGTCTTTCCGCCATCATCACCATTGTCGTCTATGCCATGACCATTGCACGCAGGGGACCGCGCCACTCGTCGGCGAGACGCCGCGTCAGCACCTATTCGGTCTGGGAGTCGGCGGTGTTCGTGCTCAATGTGCTGGCGTTCGTGCTGATGGGCCTGCAGGCACGCACGATCGTCGGCAGGCTGGCCGGAGACGGGCAAGGCGAAGCATTCCTTTTCGCCGCAACGGTGCTGGTCGTCGTTATCGTCGCACGTCTTGCCTGGGTGGCGAGTTACGTCGCGATCATCCGATGGATTGCCCGCTTCGGCGGCAAAGAGGCAAGGCGGGAGTTGCCGACTTTCGGAGGCGCCGTTCTCGTCGGCTGGTGCGGCATGCGCGGGCTGGTGACGCTGGTCGTGGCCATTGCGCTGCCGGCCAATTTTCCCGGCCGCGATCCGATCGTGCTCGCCGCCTTCGCGGTGGTTCTGGGCACGCTGGTGCTGCAGGGCATGACGCTAAAGCCGCTGCTGCGCTGGATCAACTTCGACAAGGACAGAACCGTCGACAATGAGGTGGCGAAGGCGCGCGTCGCCATCATGCAGGCAGCGCTGGACGTGCTGAACCGCAAGACCTCGGCGGCGGCCGCCGTCGTGCGCGAGCAGTATGAGGCTCAGCGTGTGATCGCTGAAAACCCCGACGACGCGCAGGCCGCGACCGAATACGACCGGCTGCGCCTTTATGCCATCAACCGCCAGCGCGACACGCTGGAGGAACTGCGCAGCAATGGCACGATCGGTGACGAGGCCTATCACCGGCTGGAGGAAGAGATCGACTGGGCGGAATTGGCGGCGTCGCCCGCCGGCCGCTTCCAGCCGCTGACCACCGACTAGCAGATACCGAGTCTCAACCGCCCTGCTGGCCCAAGCCCCGTCCGTCTTCCTGCACATTGCAAGCAATCGACCGAACCGTTACTGCCAACGCCGAGAAGTGAGCCGGATAAGCAATGAAGCTGGTCAGCTACAACATCCAGTACGGGTTCGGCAGCGACACGCGCTACGATCTTTCGCGCGCGGCGCGCCTTGTCGCCGGCGCCGACATCATCGCCTTGCAGGAGATCGAGCGGCACTGGCAGCGCAGCAATTTCGACGACCAGGCGGAAATGCTTTCGCGCCTTTTGCCTGGTTATCACTGGGTGTATGGCCCGGCCTTCGACATGGATGCCAGCGAATGGCGGGACGGCCATTTGGTCAACCGGCGCCGGCAGTTCGGCACCATGGTTCTGTCGAAACTGCCGATTGTCTGGTCGCGGTTGCACGCGCTGCCGAT
Source organism: Mesorhizobium sp. M8A.F.Ca.ET.208.01.1.1 (assembly GCF_004791315.1). Taxonomy (NCBI): domain Bacteria; kingdom Pseudomonadati; phylum Pseudomonadota; class Alphaproteobacteria; order Hyphomicrobiales; family Phyllobacteriaceae; genus Mesorhizobium; species Mesorhizobium sp. M8A.F.Ca.ET.208.01.1.1. The sequence goes on along the minus strand of NZ_SRUT01000002.1, from coordinate 369,460 downwards.
GCGCCGCACGTTGCGTCCGCTCAACACGCGCAATGCCGCGCTCGAATGCATGATCCGCACGCCGGCAGGGCCGGTCAGGGTGCTTTCGCTGCATCTCGCGCACATCGCGGCGGAAGAGCGGCTGGAGCAGATTGATTATCTCTTGGCCGAGCACCGCCGGGCGCCATCGGAAGGCGGACCATGGAGCGGCGCGGACGACGAACCTTCGCGTAACTGGACTCATGGGGAAGTCGAGCCGGAAAATCCGCCGGCGGCGATCTGGCTGGGCGATTTCAACATGGAGCCGGCCAGCGCCGAGTATCGCCGCATCGTCGGCAGCACGCCCTACCATCGGGGTGCTGCCTATCTTGACGGCTTCGTCGATGCCGCGGCCGTGGCGGTTGAACCGGCTGGTGATTTCCACACGCATGAGAAGATCATCGACGGCAGGCTGGCAAAGCGCCGGCTGGACCATTGCTTCGTCGGTGGTATGTTGGCCGGGCGGGTGAAATCGATCGGCGCCGATATCGGCGAGGTGGCGTCCGATCACTTCCCGGTCCGGGTCGACATCGATCTCGAAACGCCATTCGGCCCGGGAGGTCGATGAGCCCCATATGACGCTTTTCGTCTTCTTCGCGGTGCTTGCCGCCGCCGCCATGCATGCGATCTGGAACGCGCTGGTCAAGGTGCATCTCGATCGCTTCCTGTCGATCACGCTGATGACGCTCGGCATGGGGCTCGCGGGCCTCGTGGTGCTGCCTTTTGTCGAGGTGCCGAAGGCGGAAGTCTGGCCCTATATCATCGCCTCGGTGATCTTCCACATGGGCTACCGCACTTTCCTCATCGGTGCCTACCAGGCCGGCGATTTCGCCCAGACCTATCCGCTGGCGCGCGGCACGGCCCCTCTGCTGGCCGCGGTCGGCGGCATGTTCGTCGTCGCCGAGGTGCCGGCGCCGCTCGCCATTGTCGGCATACTGCTGTTGTCGGCCGGCACGCTGGTGATGTCGTTTCGCGGCGGGGCGCATCTGGAGAAGCTGAACCTGCGCGCGGTCGGCTTCGCCTTCGGCACCTCGGTGTTCATTGCCAGCTACACGCTGTCCGACGGCAGCGGCGCGCGGCTGGCGGCGACCGCGCAAAGCTATGCCGCCTGGCTGTTCATCTGCGATGCGCTTGGCGCCCTGGTGCTGTGCCTCGTTTTCCGAGGACCCAAGGCGCTTCCGGTGTTGGCGCGCGACTGGAAGACCGGGCTGTTCACCGGCGTGCTTTCCGGCGCGGCTTACTGGATCGTGATGTGGGCCATGACCAAGGCGCCGATCGCCTCGGTGGCGTCATTGCGCGAGACCTCGATCCTGTTCGCCATGATGATCTCGGTCTACGCGCTCGGCGAGAAGATGACGGGCTGGCGCGGTGCGGCCGCGCTCAGCATTGTCGCCGGAGTGATCGCGCTCCGGCTGGGGTGAGCGTCCTCAACCCAGCACGGTCATCACCTGGCCGCGCCGCTCCGGACTGAAGCGGATGACGACGATGATGCAGACGGCGACCACGCCGGCGAACAGCGCCAGCGCGTAGCCATAGCTGCCACCGGGCGCCTCGGCGATCCCCGCCTGATAGGGACCGCCATAAGAGGCGGCGAGATTGCCGGCCTGGTAGATGAAGCCGGGCAAGGTCGCGCGCACCGCGCCGGGCGAAAGCTCGTTGAGATGCACCGGGATGACGCCCCAGGCGCCCTGGACCGCGACCTGCATGATGAAGGCGCCGATGGCCAGCATGAAGGGCGTTGAGCTGTAGGCCCATAGCGGGATGGCCGGCAGGGCGATGATGCAGGCCAAAGTAATGGCATTGATGCGGCCGATCTTCTCCGACAGCGCGCCGAACGCCAGGCCGCCGACAATGGCGCCGATATTGGCGACGATGGTGATCCAACTCACCGTATGCGGATCAAAGCCATGCTGCTTCTTCAGGAAGGTCGGGTAGAGATCCTGCGTGCCATGGCTGAAGAAATTGAAGAACATCATCAGCACCACGGCATAGAGCGCGACGCCCCAGTGCTTCTGCAGCGTCTCCAGAAGCCCCGGCTTGACGGATTTCTGCGCCTCGACGAAGGCGGGTGATTCCGGGACGTGCGAGCGGATGAAGAGTACGATCAGCGCCGGGATGAAGGAGAGCAGGAACATGAAGCGCCAGCCGATCGTATAGCCACCGATCGTCTGCTGGTAGAGCAAGCCATAGACTACCGCCGCCAGCAGGTAGCCGGCGGGATAGCCGCATTGCAGGATACCCGAGACCATGCCGCGCGCGCTCGGCGGAATGGACTCCATGGCGAGCGAGGAGCCGAGCCCCCATTCGCCGCCCATGGCGATGCCGAACAGAGCACGCAACGCCAGGAAAATGCCGAGATTGGGGGAGAAGGCGGCCAGCGCCCCGATCACCGAGTAGCTGACGATGTTGAGCATCAGGATCGGCTTGCGCCCATACTTGTCGGCGAGCATGCCGAAGAAGAACGCGCCGATGAAGCGCGTCGCCAAGGTCAGGAACAGTGCCTTCGACACCGCGGGGACGTCGGTCTGGAATTCAGCCGCAATGTCGGTGAGCAGGAATGTCAGAAGGAAGAAATCAAAAGCGTCGAGCGTCCAGCCCAGGAACGACGCCAGAACGGTTTTCTTCTGCTCGGCAGTGAGATTCAAGACGTCCTCCTTTGGTGCCCCCAAAGGAACGATATGTCGCCTTGTCGGCAAAAGAGAACAGCGATCAGCCGGCTTTCGAAAGGCCGGCGGTCACTTTTTCGTAAGGTCGAGATCGAAGACCATCAGTCCATCCGTGCCGCCTTCGAGGGCTGCGACCAGCCGGGCGCCGGCACGCTGATGCGCCTCATGCACCAGATAGGCGTCGCGCGCCGCGGCATCGCGAAAGTCGATAGTGAAGCCATGGGTGAAACCCCGTGCGAAAGGCTCCGGACTGGCATTGGCGCTGAAATGAACCGTCTCCATGCCTTCGATCACCTGCCGCAGCGCCTCGAGGTCGGCATGGATGGCCGTGCGCTCGGTCGGGGACACATCGCTACGAAATCTAGCGAAAACACAGTGTCTGATCATTTTACCACTCCCTAAGCAGCGCGATTGCCGGAAAACACCGCCGGCGCCAGCGGCTTGCGGCCAAGGATCAGATCAGCACCCTTTTCGCCAACCATGATGGTCGGCGCATTGGTGTTGGAAGAAGGCACACGCGGCATCACCGAGGCATCGCAGACGCGCAAGCCTTCGATGCCGCGCAGCCTGAGATCCGGCGTCACCACCGCCATCTGGTCATGGCCCATGCGGCAGGTGCCGACCGGATGGTGGTCGGTCTTGGACGTGCGGCAGGCATAGTCGATCAGTTCATCGTCGCCGGCGAGCGACGGGCCGGGCAGCACCTCGCGCAGCACGTATGGCGCCAGCGCCTTCTGCCGCATGATTTCGCGGGCCAGCCGCAGTCCCTTGAGCGACATGGCGCGGTCATAGGGATCGGACCAGTAGTTGGGGTCGATCAGCGGATGGTCGGCGGGGTTGGCGCTTTTCAGCCGCACCGTGCCGCGCGAGCGCGGGCGCAGGAAGGCCGAGTTCAAGGTGACGCCCGGGTTGTTCAATTTCTCGACGCCGGCCTCGATGCCGGATCCCAAACCCAGGTGGAACTGGATGTCGGGCGAGGCGGCGGTCGGGTCGGCGTACCAGAAGCCGCCGGTCTCGAACAGGCTGGAAGCCACCGGGCCCTTCTTCAACAGCAGATATTGCAGGCCGGCCCAGGCCGTGCGGTGCAGCTTGGCGTAATTGTCATAGGTGTGATCGCCGGTGCATTCGGCGATGACGAACAGGTCGAGATGGTCCTGCATGTTGGAGCCGACGCCGGGCAGATCGTGCACCGGCGTCACGCCGACCGATTTCAGATGGTCGGCCGGGCCGATGCCCGACTGCATCAACAGCTTCGGCGAGCCGATGGCGCCGGACGAGACGATCACCTCGCGGTCGGCGCGCAGGATTTTTGTCTCAGCCCCCGGCTTATCTACAACCTCGACGCCAACAGCGCGGGCTTTCTCGACGACGATGCGGGTGACCAACACGTCGGTCCTGACGGTGAGATTCTTGCGGGCGCGAATCGGCTTCAAGTAAGCGACCGAGGCGGAAGAGCGCCGGGCATCCTTCTGGGTCAGCTGGTAATAGCCGACGCCTTCTTGGGCAGCGCCGTTGAAATCCGGGTTGAAAGGGATACCCATCTCCTGGCCGGCGCGGAAATAGGCCTCGCAGATCGGCAGCGGCGAAATCGGGTTCGACACGCCGAGCGGGCCCTGGTCGCCGTGGAAATCGTTGGCGAAACGCTGGTTGTTCTCGGCGCGCTTGAAATAGGGCAGCACGTCGCGGTAGCCCCAACCGGCCAGCCCTTCCTCCTTCTCCCAGGCGTCGTAATCGCGGGCATTGCCGCGCGTGTAGATCTGCGCATTGATGGAGGAGCCGCCGCCGACCACCTTGGCCTGCGTGTACCAGAAGACGCGATCCTTCATGTGCTTCTGCGGCACGGTCGACCAGCCCCAGGAGGCAATGCCCTTGGTCATCTTGGCGAAACCCGCCGGCATATGGATATAGGGGTGCCAGTCCTTGCCGCCGGCTTCGAGCAGCAGCACGGAATTGGAGGGATCCTCGCTCAGCCGGTTGGCCAGAACGCAGCCGGCCGGACCGGCGCCCACGATGATATAGTCGGTCATTGTCTCATCCGTTCACAGCCGCGGCACCGAGAGCGCGCCGTCGACATTGATGATCGAGCCGGTCGAAAAGCCCAGTCTGCCGGCAGCGAGCGCCGCCACCATGGCGCCGATGTCGGAGGCTTCGCCCCAGCGTTTCGCCGGCACCAATCCACCTTCGATCAGCGCGTCATATTTGGCGGTCACGCCCGCCGTCATGTCGGTGCGGATGATGCCCGGCCGCAGCTCGAACACGCCGATGTTTTCCGAGGCGAGCCTGAGCGCGAGGTTCTTCACCCACATGGAAAGCCCTGCCTTCGACATGCAATATTCGGAGCGTTCTGGAGAGGCCATCTCGGCGCTGACCGACGTGATGGTGATGATCGATTTCGCATGATCGCCGGGCTGGCGGAGCATCGCCTTGGCGACGGCTTGGCTGAGGAAGACGGTGCCTCGCAGGTTGATGCCGAGCGCGCGGTCGAAATTGTCGGGTTTGAGATCCAGCAGGTCGCCACGCACGACGGCGCCAATGCCGGCATTGTTGACCAGGCAGTCGATGCGGCCGAAGGCACGCATGGCGGTATCGACGAGGTCGGCGTGGCTTTCGAGATTGGCGATGTCGCATCTGATATAGGCGAATTTTGCAGCCCGCGCGGTGATATTGGCGGCGAGATTGGCCGGCGCTTGGTCGGCTAGGTCTGCGACAAGAATATCGAAGCCTGCGTCGGCGAGCGCCTCGGCACAGGCCAATCCAATGCCGCGTGCACCGCCGGTGACTATGGCGGCAGGGCGCGTCATGGGGCGCTAGCCTTGCGAATGCTAGCGCTGCCCCTCATCGCCCTGCCGGGCACTTCTCCCCGTATAGTGACGGGGAGAAGGACGCTGTCATCGCCGCTTTCGCCAATCGCCAGCGCTGCAAAAAGGTCGCCGGCGTTGCGGCCAGGTCCCTTCTCCCCGTCCTTCACGGGGAGAAGGTGCCGGCAGGCGGATGAGGGGCGGCGCAAACCGGTCATGCTAGTTCGCTCTTGCGGATATGGTCCGCCACCCGTAGCGCCTGGGCGGCGATCGACAGCGCCGGATTGACCGCCGCCGAGTTCGGCAGAAAACTGGCGTCGACGACGAACAGGTTCGGGTGATCGAAGGCGCGGCAAAAGGGGTCGAGCGGCGATGTCGCCGGGTCGTCGCCCATTTTCACCGTGCCGCACTGGTGCGAGGGCGTACGCTTGTCGAAAGGGCGCGACAGCACGATGGGATAACCGCAGGCGTGAAAATTCGCGCGCATCACCTTGGTCAGCCCATCGAGCGACTGCATGTTGGAGCGCCGCCACTGCATGACGATGTCCTTCCCGTCGACCGTGATGCGGCTTTCGGGATCGGGCAGGTCCTCGCACATCAGGTACCAGTCGACGGCATGGCTGGCCATGTAATCGAGCGCGAATTTCGGCACCCGCTTCACATTGGCCCTTAGCATGTTGCCGTCGATCTTGCCGAGAAGCTGGACATTGCCGAGCGGTTTGCCGCCCCTGCCGTCGGACAAATAGTAGTCGTTCAGCATCAGCGTCTTCTGGTAGACGGCATCATTCCTGCGGCGCGGATCGATCGCCAGCATGGCGCTCGAATTGTGGTTCATGAAATTGCGCCCGACCTGGTCGGAGCGGTTGGCCAGGCCCTTGTCGCCCCCCTTGCCATTACCGGGTGAGGGCGAGCGTAGCAGGATGACCGCTGAATTGACCGCGCCGGCCGACAGGATGACCAGTTTCGGCGACAGCTTTTTCAGCTCGCCGTTCTGGCGATAATGTATGGCGGATATGGATTTGCCGTCCGGGGCAGTCTCGAGATATTCGACATAGGCGCCGGTCTCGAGCTTGATGTTCGGATCGGTCAATGCCGCTGCCAGCGGTGCGGTCTGCGCGTCCATCTTTCCCTGGCCCGTGTTTGGGAAGGCGTCCCAGCCGGTCCTGCCCTCCTTCAGCCATGTCTCTATGTCGACGCCGAGTGGCAGGGAGGCCGGATGCAGGCCCAGTCCCTTGAGCTCGGCGCGGGCACGCGCGATCGGCGCCTCGTCGGGCACCGGCTTGAAGGCATAGGGAACCGAATGAAATGGCTCGGTTGGATCCTCGCCCAGCGCGCCGCGAACGCGGAAAAGCTGCTCTGCTTTCGAATACCATGGCTCGAATTCGTCATAGGAAAACGGCCAGGCCGGCGACACGCCGCCAAAGTGCTCCATGTCGGAAAAGTCTTGCTTGCGATAGCGGATCAGCACCGCGCCGAAGAATTTCGAGTTGCCGCCGACATAGTAGTAATTGCCTGGGTTGAAGGCGCCGCCGCCGGCCTCGCGCCACATCTCCTTCGGCCGGTAGTGGCCGTCGACGAAGATCGAGCGCGTGTCGCGCGCATGCGGGGTCGCCGGCAAGGGTTCGCCGCGCTCCAGCATCAGGATGGAGGCGCCGCTGCCGGCCAGACCGGCAGCGATCGTGGCGCCGCCGATGCCGGAACCGATGATGACGATATCGGGGTTTGCCATCACCTAAAGCGCGCCGCGATTGAATTGACACATGCGACGCGCTTCAGGTCCTTTGTTTTGATGCATGTCGTTGCCCCAAAACCGGATCCACTTTTGGGCGAGACGCATCAGCGAATACGGTTCTCGGTCGCCGGGTCGAAGAACACCGCCTTGGTCAGGTTGAAGGCCAGTGGCGTGCTGGTGCCCGGCTGGATGTTGGCATCGGCGCGCAGCCGTGCCACCACGCCCTTGCCGCCGAGATTGGTGACGGCGAAAGTGTCGGAACCGGCCGGTTCCACCACCTCAATATGGCAATCGGCGGTGGCGATTTGCGAGGCGTTGCGTTCCGCGCCTTCGGGATCGGTAAGCGCCTCCGGGCGGACGCCGAAGATGATCGGCTTGCCCTTGAATGCCGACAATCCGGCCGGCGCGTTGGCCATCGGCAAGGTGATCGGCTGGCGTGCCTCGCGATCGAGCACGACGGCCAGATCGCCGCCATTGCCGCCGATGGTGGCCGGGATCAGATTCATTGCCGGCGACCCCATGAAGTCGGCGACGAAGACATTGCTGGGGTTGTTGTAGATTTCGGCCGGCGTGCCGAATTGCTGCACCTCGCCGTCACGCATGACGGCGATCTTGGTCGCCAGCGTCATCGCCTCGATCTGGTCGTGGGTGACATAGACGATCGTTGTACCCGTGGTGGCATGCAGGCGCTTGATCTCAATGCGCATGTCGACGCGCAGCTTGGCGTCGAGGTTGGACAGCGGCTCGTCGAACAGGAACAGCTTGGGGTCCCGCACCAGCGCCCGGCCCATGGCGACGCGCTGGCGCTGGCCGCCGGAGAGCTGGCTCGGCTTGCGCTGCAGCAGATGGCCGATCTGCAGGATCTTGGCCACCTTGTCGATCGCCTTCTGCCGCTCGTCGGCCGGCACGCCGCGCATTTCCATGCCGAAGGAGATGTTCCCGGCGACCGTCATGTTGGGGTAGAGCGCATAGCTCTGGAACACCATGGCGATATCGCGCTTGGACGGATGAAGATCGGTGATGGTGCGGCCGTCGACGCGGATATCGCCAGAGGTGATCGTCTCCAGTCCGGCAATGGTGTTGAGTAAGGTTGACTTGCCACAGCCGGAAGGACCGACCAGCACCAGGAAGCCGCCTTTTTCCAGCTCGAGGTTAATCCCTTTCAGGATCTCGACCTGGCCGAAACGCTTCCTCAGACCATCAATTTCCAGAAAAGCCATTGGGTTATCCTTTGACCGCGCCCGCCATCAGGCCACGCACGAAATAGCGGCCGGCGAGCACATAGACGAGAAGGGTGGGGAGTGCGGCGATCATCGCCGCCGCCATGTTGACGTTGTATTCGACGACGCCGGTCGAGGTGTTGACGACGTTGTTGAGCGCCACCGTCATCGGCATCGCATCGCCGGTGCCGGCATAGGCGGAGGCGAACAGGAAGTCGTTCCAGATGTTGGTGAATTGGTAGATGACGGTGACGACGAAGATCGGCATCGAGTTCGGCAGCATGATGCGCCGGAAGATCTGGAAGAACGAAGCGCCGTCGACCTGGGCGGCCTTGACCAGTTCGGTCGGGAACGCCTCGTAATAGTTCCGGAAGAACAGCGTGGTGAAGCCGATGCCGTAGACGACGTGGACGAAGACCAGATTGACCGTCGAATTGCCGAGGCCGAAGCTGGTGCCGATCGAGTTTTGCAGCGTCACGCCGAAGCGGCCGACGCTGCCCAGGATCGTCGCCATCGGCAACAGAACGGACTGGAACGGAATGAAGCAGGCAAACAGCATCAGCCCGAACACCAGCGTCGCCCCGCGAAAACGCCATTTGGTCAGCACGTAGCCATTGAGCGCACCGAGCATGGTCGAGATCAGCACGGCGGGAACCACCATCTTGATGGAGTTCCAGAAATAGCCCTTGATGCCGGCGCAGGTGAGGCCGACGCAGGTCTCGCCCCAGGCCTTCAGCCAGGGATCGAAGGTCGGCGCCTTGGGCAGCGAAAGCATGTTGCCGTTCTGGATCTCGTCCATGGTCTTGAACGAGGTTACCAGCATGACGAACAGCGGCATCAGGTAGAACAGCGCGAACAGCGCCAGAAGCCCGTAGATGACGATGCGGTTGACGATCCTGACGTTCATGCCGCCGCTGGCCTGGCGGGCGGGAGTGGTCACGGCGCTCATCGCGGCTTCTCCCTCAATTCCGAATAGAGATAGGGCACGATGATGGCGACGATGGTCATCAGCATGATCACGGCGCTTGCCGAACCGACCGCCATTTCGTTGCGCTTGAAGGTGTATTCATACATGAAATTGGATGGCAGCCATGCCGAGCCGCCGGGACCGCCGCTGGTCAGCGCCACGACCAGATCGTAGGATTTGATGGCAAGGTGCGCGAGCACGATGAAGGCCGACAGGAAGATCGGCCGCAGCAGCGGAATGACGATGCGGCGATAGAGCTGGAAGGTGGTGGCGCCGTCGATCTGCGCCGCCTTCATGATCTCGCCGTCAATGCCGCGCAGGCCGGCCAGGAACATCGCCATGATGAAGCCGGAGGCCTGCCAGACGCCGGCGATGACCACGGTGTAGATGACGAAATCCTTGTTCTTGATCCAGTCGAAATGGAAGCTCGTCCAGCCCCATTGGTGCAGCGTCTGCTCGAGGCCGAGGCCAGGGTCGAGGAACCATTTCCAGGCGACGCCGGTGACGATGAATGAGAGCGCCATCGGGTAGAGGTAGATGGGACGCAAGACGCCTTCGCCGCGGATCTTCTGGTCGAGCAGGATGGCCAGGAACAGGCCGAGCGCCAGACAGATCAAGATGTAGAGAAAGCCGAAAATGCCCATATTGGTGATCGATGTGTACCAGCTCGACGGCGGATCGGTGTCGAAGGTCCAGTTCCACAGCCGCTGGTAGGCGCGCGCGCCGGTTATGGCGTAGGACGGAAAGGTCTTGGAGTTGGTGAAGGACAGGTAGATCGTCCACAGGATGAAGCCGTAGACGAAGACGACGGTGATGGCGAAGCTCGGCGCCAGCACGATCTTGGGCAAGGCGTCCTGTAGCCGCGAGCGCACCGAGGCCCGCGGGCGGGCATGCTCCGGCGTCAGCTTGATCTGGGTTGTCGCAACTGTGCTCATGGGGTTCCTCCCGTCGGCGTTCGGCCGACCGGCCTCACGGACCGGGAACCTCCCCCGCCGGAGCGGGGAAGGTGTTTGGGTGCCTAGTGCTTACTTGGCGTCGTCGATTGCCTTGACCAGTTCGGTCACGGCCTCGTCCGAGGTCTTGATCTGACCGTGGACGAATTTGGAGACGACGTCCTTGTAGGCATTGGCGACAGCCGGAGGGGCGCCATAGCCCTGGGCCAGCGAGCCGAACAGCGTGCCGCCTTCATTGGCCTTCTTCAGGTCGGCGATACCCTTCTTGCCGCAAGCGTCGAAGTCGGTGTCAGGCACGTCGGTGCGGGCCGGAACCGAACCCTTGACGACGTTGAAGGCCGACTGGAAGCTCTTCGACAACGTGGCTGTGGCCAGAGCGACCTGGGCCGCCTTGCGGTCGTCGGGGACGTTGAACATGCCGAACATGTCGGAGTTGTAGATCACCGAGCCGTCTGTGCCCGGGAAGCGGTAGCAGAGGAAGTCGGTGCCCGGGGTCTTGTTGGCGGCGTGGAACTCGCCCTTGGCCCAGTCGCCCATGACCTGCACCAGCGCATCGCCCTTGATGACCATGGCGGTGGCGAGGTTCCAGTCGCGGCCCGAGAAGTTCGGGTCGACATAGGTGACGAGCTTGGCGAGATTGTCGAACGACTTCTTCATCGTGTCGGACTTGAGCGAGGCGTCGTCGAGGTCGTTCATCGCCTTCTTGTAGAACTCCGGCCCGCCGGTCGACAGCACGACGGAATCGAACATGGTGGCTTCCTGCCAGTTCTGGCCGCCAAGCGCGAGCGGCGTGACGCCGGCCGCCTTGGCCTTGTCGAGCAGGGCGATGAAATCATCGAAGGTCTTCGGCTCGGCGCCGCCGATCTTGTCCATCACCGCCTTGTTGATCCACAGCCAGTTGACCGAGTGGACGTTGACCGGAGCGGCAACCCACTTGCCGTCATAGACGGAGAATTTCTGCAGGGCGGCCGGAACCGATTTGTCCCAGCCTTCCTTCTTCGCCGTCTCGGTGAGGTCGCCCATCACGCCGGCCGCGGCATAGTCGAGCACGGTATAGCCGAGCATCTGCGAGGCGGTCGGATAGTTGCCGGCCGCGACCATCGCCTTCAGCGCGGTCATGGCGGCATCGCCGCCGCCGCCGGCCACCGGCACGTCCTTCCAGGCATAGCCTTCCTTGGCCAGATCCTGCTTGAGCACGTTGAGGGCAGCCGCTTCGCCGCCCGACGTCCACCAATGCAGCATCTGCACTTCCTTGACGTCCTCGGCATGGGCCGCGAAAGCCAGGCCCGAAGCGAGAGCCGTTCCGATAAGCAGTTTGCGCAACATGTACTTCCTCCCTTGTTGCAACTCACATGACCGGCGGATGCCGCCGGGGTCTCCCAACTCAGCCGACCCACCAACCGGTGCGCTGGCCGCGATGAAACTGGATTGTCTTTTCCTCGGTATAGTCCTCGACGGCGCGCTTGCCGAGTTCGCGACCCAGGCCCGACTGCTTGTGGCCGCCGAACGGCAGTTCTGGATAACCTTCCATGAACGTGTTCACCCAGACCGTCCCCGAACGCACGCCCCGCGCCACCGACATGCAGGTGTCGATGCTGGCGCTCCACACACCCGCCGACAGACCATAGGGCGTGTTGTTGGCGATGTGCAACGCCTTTTCAATCGTTTCAAAAGTCAGTACCGAGAGCACCGGCCCGAACACTTCCTCGCGGGCGACGGCCATGTTTTCGGTGACGTTGCGTAAGATCGTCGGATCGAGATATTGGCCGGCATTGGAAGGGAGTTGCCCGCCGCCGCTGTAGATGCGGACCCCGTCACTCGCGGCGGCCGCGATGTAATCGGTGACCTTGGCCAGATGGTCGGAGGAAATCATCGCACCGATCTTGGTCCTGATATCGAGTGGATCGCCCACGGTTACCTTTGCGGTCAACGCCCTCACGGCGGCCAGGAAATCATCGGCGATCGCCTCGTGCACGATCAACCGGCTGCCGGCATTGCAGCATTCGCCGGCATTGAAGAAGCCGCCGAACACCGCTGCATCGGCGGCCGCCTCGAGATCGGCATCGGGGAAGACGATCTGGCCGTTCTTGCCGCCGAGTTCCATCGAAACCTTCTTCAGGGAATTCGCGGCCGTCGCCATGGTCATCTTGCCGACGCGGGTGGAACCGGTGAACGACACCATCTCGACCAGGGGATGGCTGACCATCGGCGCGCCGACATCGGCGCCAAGACCGGCGAGGATGTTGACGACGCCGGCGGGAACGCCGGCTTCGTGAAGGATGTCGCCGAGAACGAAGGTCGAGGCCGACGTCATCTCGCTCGGCTTGACCACGGCCGTACAGCCGGCGGCCAGCGCGAAAGGCAGTTTCTGGCTGACGATGAGGAACGGGAAATTCCACGGCGTGATGATCGAGACGACACCGATCGGCTCGCGCAGCACGACGCCCAGCATGGCGTCGCCGAGATTGGCGTAGCTCTCGCCATGCAGCGTGCGGGCAAGCGAGGCGGCATAGCGCCAGATGTCGACGGCGCCGCCGATCTCGCCGCGCGCCTGGGTAATCGGCTTGCCGGATTCCAGCGCATCGAGGCGGGCGATGTCTTCCAGCCGGGCCTCGATCAGGTCGGCCGCCTTGAGCAGGATCGCGGCGCGCTCGGCCGCCTTCATGCGCGGCCAAGGACCGGTCTCGAACGCCCTGTGCGCGGCCTGCATCGCGGCTTCCACTTCGGCAGCCCCTGCCTGAGCATAGTGTGAAACGGTGAAGCCGTGGCCGGGGCTCTTGCGTTCCAGCATACGGCCGTCGCGGGCATCGACATGCTTGCCGTCGATCAGCAGCTTGTACGCCTTGGGCGCGGCGGAAGCCTCGGCGGGCATGGAAATCTTCAGAGGTGCATTCATGTGATTTCCACTCTGTCCTAGGAACGCGAAAACACGGGCTTCTGCTTGGTCTTGAAGGAGCCGACGCCGGCCTTGAGATCGCCGGTGAGCGCTATGAAACCGCTGGCCAGGGCTTCGGTCGCGGCAGCGCTTTCCTCGCCTTCGGCAACGGCGATCATCAGCTTGGCGGCTTCGGTCGCCAGCGGCCCGCGTTCGGCGATTTTCCCAGCCCAGGCCTTGGCTTCGTCTAACGCCTTGCCGGTTTCGACGACGCGGTCGACGATGGCAAGCACGAGCGCTTCAGCCGCCAGAAAAATCTCGCCACCGACAGCCATGCGACGCACCGTCTGGGCGCCGAAGCGGCGCACCGCGCGTTGCGTGCCGGACCAGCCGGGGACGACACCGATCGAGGTCTCGGGGAAGCCGAGCTTCACCTGGGTTTCGGCGACGCGAAAATCGCAAGCGACAGCCAGTTCCAGCCCGCCGCCGAGAGCATGGCCGGACAGAACGGCGATGGTCGGCTGCCGCAGCCGTGCCAGCCGGTCGAAGACACGGTGGCCGTAGCGCACCCATTGCACCTGGAAATCTGCGGCACTCATGCCGCCCCAGGCCTCGACATCGCCGCCTGCGCAAAATCCCTTGCCTTCGCCGCATATGAGGACGGCGCGGACATCTTCGGCGCTTTCCGCCTCATCGAGCGCCGCCTCCAGCGCGCGCAGCATCGGGATGTCGAGCGCGTTGAATTTTTCGGGCCGGCGCAAGGTGACGATGCCGATCGCGCCATCCCGCTCGAAGGTGACGAGGCGCTCAGCCATGCGCGCCTCCAAGCGAGGCGCCGCCATTGAGTGACAGGCCGATCGGCCGATCCTGGTAGAGCGCGGCCGGCGTCACCTTGAGGTCATTGGCCACGTTGAGCGGGATCTCGGCCTGTGCCAGCACATCGCGCTCGAGGTCGATACCGGGCGCCAGTTCCGTCACCATCAGCCCATCGGGCGTCAGCTTCATCACGCAGCGCTCGGTGACATAGGTGATGTCCTGCCCTTGAGCGACGGCACGCTTGCCCGAGAAGGAGATATGCTCAACCTCATTGACGACTTTCTTGACCTTGCCTTCCGCATCGATGCGAATGCCGCCATCGGCCAGCGAGAGCTTTGCCCCGGCGTTGAAGAAGCCAGAGAAAACAATCTTCTTCGCCCGTGACGTGATGTCGACGAAGCCGCCGGCGCCGGCGGTGACATGCGGCCGCGCCGAAAGTTTCGAGACGTTGACCGAGCCGTGGCGGTCGATCTGCAGGAAGGAGAGCAGCGAAGCGTCGAAGCCGCCGGCCTGGAAATAGATGAACTGGTGCGGCGAGGGCATGATCGCCTCGGCATTGGAGGCGCAGCCGAACTTGAAGTCGAGCAGCGGCACGCCGCCGACGGCACCCTGTTCGATCACCCAGGTGACCTTGCCGTGCTGGCCTTCTTCCAGAAGGATACGCGGCACATTGGCGGAGATGCCGAAGCCGATGTTGACGGCCATGCCGTCGCGCAATTCCATGGCGACGCGGCGCGCAATCACCTTCTGCACGTTCATCTCAGCGTTGCGGAAGCTCGACAGCGGCCGGAAGATCTCACCCGAAATCGCCGGATCGTAAGGCGTCAGCGTCGTCTGTAACTGGTCGGGCGCGACGACGATATGGTCGACCAGCACGCCCGGCACGCGCACGTCATGCGGCTTCAGCGTGCCGTTCTCGACGACGCGCTTGACCTGCACGATGACGATGCCGCCATTGTTGCGGGCGGCGAGCGCCTGTTCCAGCCCACCGAGATAGGCGCCCTCATGCTCGTAGGTCAGGTTGCCGCGCTCGTCCGCCGTGGTAGCGCGGATGATCGAGACTTGCGGCACGATGGCGCGGAAATAGAGCCATTCCTCGCCGTCGAATTGCTGCACCGAGACGATCGGCTCGCCGGCGGCGGCGTTCATCGCGCAGCCCTGGTGGCGCGGGTCGGCGAAAGTGTCGAGGCCGACCTTGGTTAGCACGCCCGGCCGCTTGGCGGCGGCCTCGCGGTGCATGTCGAACAGGATGCCGGACGGCACGTTATAGGCGGCGACGGAATTGTCGCCAATCATCTTCCAGATCTGCGGCGGTTCGGCGGAGGAGGGGCCGGACGGATAGGAGCCGCACAGCGTGCGCTTCAACAGGCCGGGCTTGGCCAGATGATCGATGCCCTTGATGCCATACATGTCGCCGGCGGCGATGGGATGCAGGGTGGTGATGTCCTTCGGATGGCCCTCGCTGTCGAAGCGTTCGCTGATGGCGGCGAGCACGGCGTCCGGACAGCCAAGACCGCTTGACGAGGACACCGAGACGACCATGCCGTCCTTGATCAGGCTGGCTGCCTGCGCCGATGAAACGACCTTGCTCAATTCATGCTCCCGAGTTTCGGGTCGATCTTGACGGCTCTGCCGGAATTGGCCGACTGCAATGCCGCCTCGGCCGCTGTGAGCGACCAGATGCCGTCCTCGCCAGTGGCGGAGGGCTGATCCTCGCCACGGATCGCGGCATGGAACCGGCCCACCGACCTGACGTAGAGATTCTCGCGGTCGAAGCTCAATTCTTCCTCGCCACCCGCGGTGCGCAGCGTCACCGTGCCGACCGGTTTCTGCGTCATGACATTGCGGGCGATCAGCGAACCCTGCGAGCCGTGCACCTCGAAACCGGTGTTGGCAAATCTGGTGGTGAAGCCTTCATGCGATTGCGCGATGAGGCCCGATTTGAAGCGCCAGATGCACATGGCGCCGTCTTCCAGCCCGCTGCCGGCCATGCCGGCCGATTGCGTGAAAGCGGAAACCTCGACCGGATCGTCGCCGAGCACGAAGCGCAGCGTGTCGGCATCGTGCACGGTGATGTCGAGCACCACGCCGCCGCCGGCCTCGGGCCTGGCGATGCGCCAACCCTGCAGGTTCTCCGGCAGATAGACGGAATGGAAGACCCGCGCGGCAATGGGCTGGCCGATGCGGCCGGCGGCAATCGCCTCGCGCATGACGCGGTGCGCGCCGGCATTGCGCAGATGGTGATTGGTGCCGAGCACGATGCCCGCGGCCTTGGCCGCGGCGACCATTCTACGCGCGTCGGCGCTGGTCAGCGCCAGCGGCTTCTCGCACAGCACATGCTTTCCCGCCTGGATCGCGGCGAGTGCCTGTTCGAGGTGCAGTTCGTTGGTGGTCGAGATGTAGACGGCGTCGATGTCGGATCCGAGCAAGGCATCGAGATTTGATACGGCGGCCGGAATGCCATTTTCCCTTGCATAGGCCGCGGCGCGTTCCGCGCTGGAGCTCATTACAGCCGCGATCTCGCCATCGGCTTGCGCGCGAATGGCGTCGATCATGAATTGCCGGGCGATCGTGCTGGCGCCGATCAGCCCCCATTTGACGCTCATCTCGCGGCTCCCGTTGCCGCGGGCCTGTTTCGCGTGCGGCGATCTGGGCCGCAGCTTTCCCTGACCACGAGATTGACGGCGCCGATATGGTCCTCGGCGCGCGTGGTGCGCGACTGGATCATCTTGATCATGACGTGGGCCGCGCGTTCGCCGAGACCGGCGGAGTCCACCGCTACGCTGGTTAGCGCCGGCATGTAATGTTCGGCCTCGACCACATCGTCGAAGCCGACGACGGCGAAATCCGCGCCCGGCTCAAGTCCGCGCTTGCGCAGCGCCAGCATGACGCCAAAGGCGACGGCATCGTTGAAGCAGAGCGCCGCGGTTGGTGGCTCGGCCATTGCGAGCGACGTCTCCAGGCAGGCCATGCCGCCCTTGCGGTTGGTCTCGCCTTCGATGATGAGCGCGTCGCGGGGGTCGATGCCAAGCGTTTCGCAGGCTTCGCGAAAGCCGCCCAAGCGCTCATGATAGACGATGAGGTCGGACGAGCCGCCGAAGAAGGCCAGGCGGCGATGCCCCTTGCCGACGAGATGAGCGGTGGCGAGATAGGCGCCACGATGATTGTCGGGGGTGATCACCGGGATACGGCTTTCCGGCAAGCGGCGCATGGCGAAGACGACCGGCACGCCCGCCATCTCAAGCCGCCGGAAGGCACCTGGCGTGGTGCCGCGCGCCGGCGAGACGATGAGGCCGGCGACGCCTTGCTCCATCAGCGATTTCAACACCTCTTCCTGGCGCACCGGGTTCTCCGCCGTGTTGGCGATGAACGGCACGATGCCGGCCGACTGGAAGACGCGCTCCATGCCCACTGCCAGTTCAGCGAAGAACGGATTGGTGAGATCGTTGATGACCATGCCGATGACGTTGGAATGGGCCTTGCGCAGATTGGCGGCGCCGCGATTGTAGACATAGCCGACATCCTCGATCGCCTTGCGAACCTTGACCGCGGTCTCGGGGCGGATCAGCCCGCTGCCCTGGAGCACGAGCGACACCGTCGATTTGGACACGCCTGCCTCGCGGGCGATGTCGAAGATCGTCGCCTTGGCGCGGCTGGCCATCCAGATGTCTCCTCCCGGTTTTCTCAATCGAATTTATTGGAACGTTCTAATCCCTGCTCCGTGGATGAGTCAATCGGGATTTTTTCTCAATCAAACGAGGCGATCATACGTGGTCCAACGATATGCCATTCAAGGCTTCCTGTGTTGCAACGCAGCATTGGTCGGCGGCCGCTTTCGAATCTTAAAGGTTCTTGATTTATTGGAACGTTCCATTTAGTAAATGCCGAAAACGGAGAGATCGATGGACATTGCCTTGCCCGGCGCGGGCGGCCGCAGCACCGGTTACGTGCTTGTCGGACAGCCGGTCCAGCCGGTGATCGGCGCGCGGTTCCCGCGCATCGCCTATGCCGCCGCGCATGTCGTCGCCGATCCCCTGGAAATGACCGATCCATGGTCGCGGCCGGTTGTCGACTGGGACAGGACGATGGCGTTTCGCCATCATCTTTGGCGGCTCGGCTTCCGCATCGCCGAGGCGATGGACACGTCGCAGCGCGGCATGGGTTTCGATTGGCGGAGCGCGAGGGAATTGATCCGCCGATCAATCGCGGAGGCGAGGACCGTCGCTGACGCCGACCTCGCCTCGGGCGCCGGAACCGACCATCTGGCGCCGGCGTCGGCCAGGACACTGGATGATGTGATCGCCGCCTATGAGGAGCAGTTCGCTTTCATCGAAGGGCAAGGCGGCAAGGCGATCATGATGGCCAGCCGCGCGCTGGCCGCCGTCGCCAAGGGCCCGGACGACTATGCCTTGGTCTACGACCGCATACTGGGCCAGGCCTCCGGCAAAGTGATCCTGCACTGGCTGGGCGACATGTTCGACCCGGCCCTGAAAGGCTATTGGGGCAGCGATGATTTCGAGACCGCACTCGATACGGTGGTCGCCATCATCGAGCGCCATGCCGGCAAGGTCGAGGGCATCAAGATATCGCTGCTCGACGCCGGCAAGGAGGTGGCGCTTAGGAACCGGCTGCCGGACGGCGTGGTGATGTTCACCGGCGACGACTTCAACTATCCCGAACTGATCGCCGGAGACGGCAAGCGCCACTCGCACGCGCTGCTCGGCATTTTCGACGCGATCGCGCCGGTTGCCAATGCGGCGCTGGCGAAGCTGGCCGCCGGCGACCGTACAGGCTACGACGCGCTGATGGCGCCGACCGTGCCGTTGTCGCGAAAAATCTTCGAGGCGCCGACCGAATATTACAAGGCCGGCATTGTCTTCATGGCTTGGCTGAACGGCCACCAGGACCATTTCGCGATGGTCGGTGGCATGCAGTCGGCGCGCGGCATCCGCCATTATGCCGAAGTCTTCCGCCTTGCCGATCAGGCTGGATTGCTGGCCGACCCGGAGATGGCGGTTGCCAGGATGAAGAGCCTCTGCGCCGTCGCGGGCGTCTGAGTGGCACACAGGTTGGCCGCGGCCGCCAACTCGAGTGTTGTGGCTTGCCCCTTCGCAAAACTCGCTGACAGGCCTGGGAATAGCCTGACCCGACACCGCAATGATTCGATGAGGGAATAGGGCAGTGGGGGAATCAGGGCACGCAGCGGCGGCCAGGCCTTACGCCCTATCTCTTCGACTCAGCTGGTTTGGATCTGGATGGTGGGCGTGACAGGGATTGAACCTGTGACCCCTGCAATGTCAATGCAGTGCTCTCCCGCTGAGCTACACGCCCATCCGAAGCCGCGCATACACCATTTTTGGTCAGGCGCGTCAATAGCAGGAAAAGAGGAAAAACACGTCGTCTCGCCGCGGCTGTGGACTGACCCCGGCGGCTTGCGGAAGGCGGCTCAGGCCGCGTGCAGCATCTTCTCGACCTCGTTGACGAGGTCGCGCAGGTGGAAGGGCTTGGACAGCACCTTGGCGTCTTTCGGCGCCTTGGAATCCGGGTTCAGCGCGACAGCGGCGAAACCGGTGATGAACATGACCTTGAGGTCGGGGTCGATCTCGGTGGCGCGGCGCGCCAATTCGATGCCGTCCATCTCCGGCATGACGATGTCGGTCAGAAGCAGCGAGAACGGTTCTTCGCGCAGCCGCTCATAGGCGCTGGCGCCGTTGTCGAAATCGCTGACCTGATAACCGGCGCGCTCCAGCGCCTTGACGAGGAACCGACGCATATCGTCGTCGTCTTCCGCCAGAAGAATGCGTGCCATGTTGTCCCGTCCGAATCACCCGCCGAGACTGCCGAGGGGCAGGCCCGTTAACCATCCTGTATATGAGGAGGTGAGAGTAAACATCAAGTGAACACGGACGCGCTTGCCCCACATTTGCCAAGCGGCACGACGGCTGAAATGCTGGACATGCGGCCAGCAAGGTGGCAGTTTCATGCCATGATGCACTGGTGTTTTCGGGTTCGTTCAAATTGAAGACGGCAGCCGAGGATTTTTCGGTCTTTCCACCCTTCGAAATCCGGTCGGGCGCCGAGCAGCGCGTCCCCTTCCTCTTCAATTCACCGCATAGCGGCCGCTACTATCCTGAACGCTTCCTTGCCATGGCAAGGCTCGATCGCAACGCCATCCGCCGCTCGGAGGATTGCTATGTCGACGAGCTGTTCGGCGGCGCCGTGGCGCTGGGCGCGCCGATGTTGGCGGCAAATTTTCCGCGTGCCTATCTCGATGTCAACCGCGAGCCATGGGAACTCGACCCGCGCATGTTCGCCGAGCCGGTGCCGTCCTTCTGCAACATCCGCTCCGCGCGCGTGGCCGGCGGGCTCGGCACCGTGCCGAAGCTGGTGGGCGAGGGGCTCGACATCTATGCGGGCCGCTTGCCGCTCGCCGAGGCGGTTGCCCGCATCGAAGCCGTCTACAAGCCTTATCACGAAACGCTGAAGCGGCTTTTGACCCGGACCCACGCCCGTTTCGGCTTTGCCGTGCTGATCGACTGCCATTCGATGCCGGCGAGCATCCGTGTCGGCGACAACGGGCTGCGGCCGGATTTCATCATCGGCGACCGTTTCGGCATCTCGGCCACCGCGGCCCTGACCGAAACCGCGATCGGCCTATTGACCGCGATGGGCTATACCGTTGCTCACAACAAGCCTTATGCCGGCGGTTTCATCACGGAACATTACGGCCGCCCGGCGCGTCATCTGCATGCGCTGCAGATCGAGGTCAATCGCGGGCTCTACATGAATGAGCGGACATTCGAGAAAGCCGCCGGCTTCGACGCGCTGGCCGACGATCTGACGCGATTTTCGGCCGACCTGATGGCGATGCCGGATCACCATTTCATCGACCTGCCGCTGGCCGCGGAGTGAAGATCACGCCTTGTTCCATGCGTGCGACTGCCCGAAGACCCCTCGTGTGGTTTTGGGCGGTACGCTTCGGGAGCGGCGGCTGAAAAAAAGACCGCATCGTTTGCACGATACGGTCGAAGTCTAGGGAGGAAACGCCCAAGGAGGGCATGGACAGGAAACCCTATCCGATAATGAGGGTATTGTGCAGCGCACAAATGTCAAGCGACGTTCAGGCTTTTTTAATTCAGAGTGATGTGGAAATTGCGTTTCGTTGACAGAAACGTGACATTTCAGCAACAGGTGTCGCTGCCGGAAAATTCTCGAACACCCTTGTTTTGGCACGAAAGTGACGGCAAACGACTGTCTGGGCATGCTGCAACGCGGGAGAATCAGTTGGACATCAGCGTCGATTTCATGCGCCGTATCGCGCAAGCGGCAGCGGCTGAGACCTTGCCGCGCTTTCGCGCCCAAGGCGCGGTCGCCAACAAGGAAAAGGGCAGTTTCGATCCGGTCACCGAGGCCGACCGCGAGGCCGAGCGCGCCATCCGGGCGCTGATATCGGCCGAGTACCCCGACCACGGTATCCTGGGCGAAGAGCACGGCAGCGAGAACATCTCCAGCCGGCATGTCTGGGTTATCGATCCGATCGACGGCACGCGCGCCTTCATCTCCGGCCTGCCGGTGTGGGGGACGCTGGTCGGGTTGACGGTCGACGGCGATGCGGTTGCCGGCATGATGGCGCAACCCTTCACCGGCGAACTGTTCTACGCCAATGGATCCGGCTCGCATTACGAGGGACCGGGCGGTCCGCGAAAACTGTCGACCCGCAAGACGACAAAACTCGATGAGGCGACGCTGTTCACCACCACGCCGGCATTGTTCAAGGACGAAGCGCGCACGCGCTATGACGCGTTCGAGGAACAGGTCCAACTCGCCCGCTACGGCGCCGACTGCTATGCCTTCGCCATGATCGCCTCGGGCAGCGTCGACATCGTCACGGATCCCGGCCTGAAGCCTTACGACATCGTCGCGCTCATCCCGATCATCGAGAAGGCGGGCGGTGTCGTCACCACTTTCGACGGCGGGCCGGCGGAGAATGGCGGCGATGTGCTGGCGGCGGCGACACCGGAGCTTCATGCCGCCGCCATGGCTGCCCTGCGCGGCTGACATCACCTGCGGTCAGCGCGACCGTATCGAACGCTGGAATTCCGCTGGCGTACGCCCGTAGACCTGCTTGAACGCGGCACTGAAATGGCTGTGGCTGGAGAAGCCGAGATCCAAGCCCAGCGTGGTCAGATTGTCGTAACGGCCAAGCAGGTCAAGCGCGCGCGCCAGCCGCAGGCGCAGATGATAGCGGTAGAGCGGCATGGCTTCGACCTGCTGGAACACCTGCGTCAGGTAGACCGGCGAAACGCCGACCTCGACGGCGATCCCGGCCAGCGTCCAGCGCCGTGACAGGTCCGACGACAGCACGAGCTTGGCGCGGTCGACCAGCTTCTGCCGGCCCGGGCTGGCGCCCGCGACATGCGAAGTGCGCTCGCCAAGCGAGCGCCGCACCAGTGTCAAGGCGAGCGTCTCGGCCTCCAGCGTTTCGGCGACCTTGCGGCTCAGGCTGTGGCGCAGCAGCGCCACCAGCGCCTGCGCGCGCGGGTCGATGCGCCGGCGCTGACGACGAAACGCCAGCGTGCCGCCGGAGCGAAGCTGATCCTTCGGCGCCAGCTCGCGCAATTGACCGTCCTCGATGACGAGGTCGAGGCAGGCGTCGCCGCCCTCGATGGGATGGCTGACCTGATAAGGCTCGGCTTCATTGAAGAACAGCAGTTGATTGGCTTCCGCCACCGCGTCGTTGCGGCCGACATGGCGCACGAAGACACCGCGATAGGGAAACACCAGATGCGTGGCCGCGGTGCATTCCTCATCGCTCCTGTGCCGGCACTCGCCGCCGCAGACGACGTCCCTGACCCTGACGGTGCCGGTGTCGAGAAGCGGCTGCACCGTGAATTGCGACATGTCCGTTGCGCTCTTTCCTCGCGCCGGAAACGAGTCCGGAATTGCGGAGACCACTTTACGCAGACGGACTGCCCAGTCCTGTCAGGAGACTTTCGACAGGCGCTTAGCGGCGCCTGAATTCCGCATAGGCCTGGCCACGCGAAAGACCGATGTCCTTGAGCTGTTCGTCGCTCATTTCGAGCAAGGCAAGGCGGCTCCTTCGTTTCTCCATCTGGCGGCCGAACCATCTTGCCGCCGCAATGCAGTGGGCACGCAAAGACTGCATGGTGGTCGCGGCGCGGACTGCCGGCGCCCGGCCGGCAAGGCGGTGCATGATTGTGTGATCGGGGCGCATCGCTCAGTCCTCGTCCGTGCCGGCCGCCGAGGCGCCGGCTTCGTTCAGCGCCTGCGCGCATTCCTCGCAGCAGACCTCGACGGTCTTGCCGCCGACCTTCACGCGGATCGGGTTGGCGTCCAGTTGGCAATCGCAGGCGGCGCAGGTTTTCTCGGTCATGATCTCATCTCCATAGCGTTCAATTCCACGCATGCAGATGAGCATTCCGGAGCGGCCGCGGACTGTCAGAATCTTTAGCAGTTTGCCTACTGGGGACCTGGCCTGTGCGCTCCTCCTGACAACGGGGTGTCAGCTAGGCTATCTCGAAGAGACCTAAGGCACTGGTCAGGCCGTCGGATCGTCCGAGCCGGGGACGAAGGCGTCGAAGGCGGCGAGGAATTGTTCGCGGTAGAGGTCGACTTCCTGCAGGATCTCGTGCTTGGCGCCGTCGATCATCAACAGCGAACCGAGCCTCAGGCTTCTGGCGTATTTTTCCACCGCCTTGGTCGAGACGACCTGGTCGGCGCCGGCGGCGATGATCAGCAGAGGCACTTGGATGCGGGCCATGAAGTCGGGGTCGCTGATGGCTTCAGAGGCCTTCGCCGCCGCCTGCAGCCAGCGGATCGTCGGCCCGCCAAGCGCCAGTTGCGGATATTCTTCATAGATGCGCGTGTTGCGGCGATAGCGCTGTGGATCCGACGTCACCTTGTTGGCTTCGAAGGGCAGGGTGTGTCTCGGCCGTGGACCCCAGGCGGCATAGAGCCTGCCGAGCCCCAGGGCGCAGAAAAGCGAACAGACCCGGCGCACCGTCCCTATCGAGACGGGCAGATCGGGCAATGTCAGGAATGGCGCGATCAGCACCATGCGCCGCACGCGGTTCACCATCGACGGCGCGGCAAGCAGCGTGATCACAGCTCCGGCGGAATGGGCAAGGATGTAGTAGGGGCCACGGCAGTCCGGCAGCACGATCTCCTCGAAGAACTGCTCAAGGTCAGCCGTATAGTCGCGGAACGACCTGACATAGCCGCGCTGACGATCGCGGATCAACCGGTCGGAATCGCCCTGGCCGCGCCAGTCGAGGGTGGCGACACCGAAGCCGCGCGCGGCAAGGTCGCGGATCGTCTCGAAATATTTCTCGATGCACTCGTTGCGGCCGCCAAGCAGCACCACGGTGCCGCGCATTGGACGCGCCACCGCTGCGAACAGGCCGTAACGTATCTTCTTGCCGTCGCGCGTGGTGAAAAAGCCGCCTGTGGCGTTTTCCGGTCGCGGATTGCCTTCAACTTCGTGAAAAAGCGGGGTGTCGTGGAAAAGATCCGTCATTCGGCGCTTTGTGCTCGGCGTCTTTGCGCGCCAGCCTGTCGCGGCTGGCCTCAAGGTGATAGACGCCAATACATCAAAAGCAAAGCAAATCCGGCTTGTGGAGGACCGCAACGGGGAAGGCCGGAAGCGGCTTTGAGCGCGCTTCCGGCCCCTGTCGATCCGGGAGGAAGGGACGTTAACACCCGGTTCGGCCTCGTTGCGGCGCCTCTGGAAAACCGGCGCCGCCAATCCTTGATCTTGAGAGCCACTTTAGCGGCGGCTGTCTGAACGGGCGCCGAAGCGCCGGTTCATCTGCCGTTCATCAAAGGCTGGCCGCCTCATTCTTTTCCGGTCAAACGAAACTTGAAATGCTTTCAAGCGCTCCCCAGATGTGGATTGCGGCCGCCAATGTCGGGGCCGCTGGTCCTCCCGAAACGCCGCTCACGGGTTTCGCACCGGCCATACGCAAACCATGTTGCTCAACAGGAGAACACCTCATGCGTCACGTTGATTTTTCCCCGCTTTATCGTTCGACCGTCGGCTTCGACCGTCTCTTCACGATGCTTGATTCTCTCGCCCAGCCCGATGGCGCGCAGACCTATCCGCCCTACAACATCGAGCGCACCGGTGAGGATTCCTACCGCATCTCGATGGCGGTTGCCGGCTTCTCGGATGACGAGATCTCGATCGAAGCCCACCGCAACGTGCTGACCGTAAAGGGTGAGCGCAAGGACGAGGGCACCGGCGAAGGCTCCGAGCTGCTCTATCGCGGCATTGCCTCCAGGGCCTTCGAGCGCCGCTTCCAGCTTGCCGATCACGTTGAAGTCGTCGGCGCCGCGCTGAAGAACGGCCTGCTCTTCGTCGACCTCAAGCGCAACATTCCCGAAGAGCTGAAGCCGCGCAAGATCGCGATCACCTCGGCTCCGGCCAAGGCCAAGCAGATCGAGGCCAAGACCG
This sequence comes from Mesorhizobium sp. M8A.F.Ca.ET.208.01.1.1, assembly GCF_004791315.1. Classification (NCBI taxonomy): domain Bacteria; kingdom Pseudomonadati; phylum Pseudomonadota; class Alphaproteobacteria; order Hyphomicrobiales; family Phyllobacteriaceae; genus Mesorhizobium; species Mesorhizobium sp. M8A.F.Ca.ET.208.01.1.1. The sequence goes on along the minus strand of NZ_SRUT01000002.1, from coordinate 343,942 downwards.
CTGCCTAAAGTCTAAAGTCTCCTCCCGAGACGGAAAGCGGCGCCGAAAGGCGCCGCTTTTTTGTTGCCCGGGACACCGGTTAGCCGGCGATCAACTGGCCGAAGCGGTCGACTTCCTCCGAGGTCGTCGCAAAACTGGTGACGAAGCGATAGAGCAGCTCGTCCTCGCCGATATGACCGTCGAAGCCGTGCGGCCTGTGCCAGTCGTAGAAGGCCGCGCCGGCCGCTTGCAGTTTCTCGGCTTGCGTTTTCTTGATCACAGCGAAGACTTCGTTGGCCTGCGGCAGCCACGCCAGCTTGGCCGAGGCCGAATCCTCGATCGCCGCCGCGAGGCGCGCTGCCATGGCGTTGGCATGCCTTGCGGTGTCGAGCCACAGCCCGTCTTTGAAATAGGCTTCGAACTGCGCCGCGACGAAACGCGACTTCGAAAACAGCTGTGCCGCTCGCTTGCGCAGAAAGGCCAGTTCCTTGGCGCGGTCGAGATCGAACAGCACGATCGCCTCGGCGCACCAGCAGCCGTTCTTGGTGCCGCCGAAGGACAGGATGTCGACGCCGCGTTTCCACGTCATTTCGGCTGGCGTGGTGTCGAGCGCGGCCAGCGCATTGGCAAAGCGGGCGCCGTCCATGTGCAGCGGCACAGAATGGCGCTTGGCGATCGCCGAGATCGCTTCGATCTCGGCCAGGCCATAGATTGTGCCGACCTCGGTCGACTGGGTGATCGAAACGGCCATCGGCCGGCCCCAATGGACCACCTCGCCGGCGAAACGGCCGATAGCCCTGTCCAGATTGTGCGGTTCGATCTTGCCCAGGGCGCCGTCGACCGCGTGTAGCCGCGCACCGCCGGAAAAATATTCCGGCGCGCCGCACTCGTCCTCGATGACATGCGATTCGCGGTGCGCGAAGGAAATGCCGCCTGGCTTGTTATAGGTCGTCAGCGACAGCGAATTGGCGGCGGTGCCGGTCGCCACGAAGAACACGGCCACCTCGCGTTCGAAAATCTCGCTGAAGCGCCGGTAGACGGCCTGGTCGAGCGCACCGTCGCCATAGGCGGTCGAAAAGCCGGCGGTATGGGCCGAGAGGCCGGCTGCAATGCTTGGGTGGGCGCCTGCCCAATTGTCGGAAGCGAAGAACATGCGTCTGCCTGTGTTGGGAAAATCGCCGGGACCTTGACCGGTTTCATGGTCCGCCCGCAAGAGCCAGCCACCAGAAAACGGGTAAAGCCAGTGTCGGGCCGGCGGCGCCCTTACAGACCGAAGCTTACGTTTTGCAGCCGCCTCACGAAATTTTGTGTCGCGACGCGGCCAAGTTTTTTGTGAATCGGTCTTGTATGGGTTCTGGATTTCTGTCATAAAAATTTAGGACAGTAGTGCTGTCTTATTTTGTCGCACAAAACTGGCTGGATTGGCGTATCGTTTAGGCCACTCCGGCTTTTGCCGCGAGCGACAGGTGGACGGACCAGCTCTGGCCTGTACGATACCGGATATGAACCAGCGGCGCGCCGCCTGGTTCGGCGATTTCGCAAGACGTGCCGCAAGAATGAAGGGCGAGCCCAAGTGCTCGCCAAGGCAAACCAGCGCCCGCAGGCCAATGCCACGTGGCGCGGAACGGAGGATAGAACGATGACGGAATTGACGCTCTCTGCGACGAACGGCCAGGCCGCGCAGACGAAAGCGGCCGCCGTCAAAAATACCTCCATCAAAAATCGCGCGACTACCGGCGGCCTCACCGCTCAGGGGCTCTACGATCCGCGCAACGAGCATGACGCCTGCGGCGTGGGCTTCATCGTCAACATGAAGGGGGTGAAGTCGCATCAGATCGTCAAGGACGGGCTTGCCGTGCTCGAGAACCTGACGCATCGCGGCGCCGTCGGCGCCGATCCGCTGGTCGGCGATGGCGCCGGCGTGCTGGTACAGCTTCCGGATCTTTTTTTCCGTGAGGAGATGGCGGCCCAAGGTATCGAACTGCCACCGGTCGGTCAGTATGGCGTCGGACACTGGTTCATGCCGCAGGATGCCATCCTTCGTGCCCATATCGAAGAGATCATCGCCGAATCGGCGCAGTCCGAGGGGCTGCCGGTGCTCGGATTCCGTGACGTGCCGGTCGACAATTCGTCGCTGTCGAAGGCGTCTGACATCGTCGCGTCCGAGCCGTTCCACCGCCAGGTCTTCGTCGGCCGCACGGCCGATATCACCGATGACGAGGAATACGAGGCCAGGCTCTATCTGCTGCGCAAGGTCATCTCGGGCCGCATCTACGCCGAGAACGACAACAAGGACATCGGCGCCTATTGCGTGTCGCTGTCGGCGCGCACCATCGTCTACAAGGGCATGTTCCTGGCCTATCAGGTCGGCGCCTACTACAAGGACCTCAAGGACCCGCGTTTCGAAACGGCGCTGATCCTCGTCCACCAGCGCTTCTCGACCAACACCTTCCCGTCGTGGAAGCTGGCGCATCCCTATCGCATGGTCGCCCACAATGGCGAGATCAACACGGTGCGCGGCAACAACAACTGGATGGCGGCGCGCCAGGCGTCGGTCGATTCCGAACTGTTCGGCAACAACATCTCGAAGCTTTGGCCGATCTCCTACGATGGCCAGTCGGATACGGCGTGCTTCGACAATGCGCTCGAGTTCCTGTTCCAAGGCGGCTACAGCCTGAGCCATGCCATGATGATGCTGATCCCGGAAGCCTGGGCCGGCAACAAGCTCATGGATGCCGACCGCAAAGCTTTCTACGAGTATCATGCGGCGTTGATGGAGCCGTGGGATGGGCCAGCGGCGGTCGCCTTCACCGATGGCCGCCAGATTGGCGCTACACTCGACCGCAACGGATTGCGTCCGGCACGCTACATCGTCACCGATGACGACCGCGTCATCATGGCTTCGGAAGCCGGCGTGCTGCCAGTGCCGGAGGAGAAGATCGTGCAGAAGTGGCGGCTGCAGCCCGGCCGCATGCTTCTGATCGACCTGGCCAAGGGCCGCATCGTCCCCGACGAGGAGATCAAGTCGGAGATCGCGACCAGGCACCCCTACAAGACCTGGCTCTCCAACACGCAGCTCATCCTGGAAGATTTGAAGCCGGTGGAGCCGCGCGCGCTGCGCAAGGACGTCAGCCTGCTCGATCGCCAGCAGGCATTCGGCTACACCCAGGAAGACACCAAGCTGTTGATGTCGCCGATGGCGACCACGGGCCAGGAAGCAGTGGGCTCGATGGGCACCGACACGCCGATCTCGGCGATGTCGGACAAGTCGAAGCTGCTCTACACCTATTTCAAGCAGAATTTCGCCCAGGTCACCAACCCGCCGATCGACCCGATCCGCGAGGAGCTGGTGATGAGCCTGGTGTCCTTCATCGGACCGCGGCCGAACATCTTCGACCTGGTCGGCAATTCGCGCCGCAAGCGGCTCGAGGTGCGCCAGCCGATCCTGACCAACGGCGATCTCGAAAAGATCCGCTCCATCGGCCATACCGAGGACCGTTTCGACACCAAGACGATCGACATCACCTATGGGTCGAGCGAGGGTGCTGCCGGCATGCAGGGCGCCGTCGAACGTCTGTGCGAGCGGGCCGAAGCAGCGGTCGCCGGCGGCTACAACATCATCATCCTGTCCGACCGCCAGCTTGGGCCGGACCGCATCGCCATTCCGGCACTGCTGGCGACGGCCGCCGTGCACCACCATCTGATCCGCAAGGGCCTGCGCACCGCGGTCGGCCTGGTCGTGGAATCCGGCGAGCCGCGCGAGGTGCATCATTTCTGCTGCCTTGCCGGCTATGGCGCGGAAGCGATCAATCCCTATCTGGCCTTCGACACGCTGCTCGACATGCACAAGCGCGGCGAGCTGCCGGAAGAGGTCGACGCCTATGAAGTGGTGTCGCGCTACATCAAGTCGATCGGCAAGGGCATCCTCAAGGTGATGTCCAAGATGGGCATCTCGACCTATCAGTCCTATTGCGGCGCGCAGATCTTCGATGCCATCGGGCTGAAGACCGATTTCGTGCAGCAGTACTTCACCGGCACCGCGACGCTGATCGAAGGCGTCGGACTTGATGAGGTCGCAGGCGAAACCGTCAGCCGCCACACGGACGGTTTCGGCAGCGATCCGGTGCTGCGCAACAGCCTGGAGGTCGGCGGCGAGTATCTGTTCCGCATGCGCGGCGAGGCGCATATGTGGTCGCCCGACGCGGTCGCCACCTTGCAGCACGCCGTGCGCCAGGGTTCGTGGGACACGTTCAAGGAGTATTCGGCGCAGATCGACAGCCAGACGGCCCGCGCCCAGACCATCCGCGGCCTGTTCAAGATCAAGCTGGCGGATGAGAGCGGGCGCAAGAAGGTCGCGCTCGACGACGTCATGCCGGCAGCCGAGATCGTCAAGCGCTTCTCGACCGGGGCGATGTCGTTCGGTTCGATCTCCAGGGAAGCGCACACCACGCTGGCGCGCGCCATGAACCAGATCGGCGGCAAGTCGAATACCGGCGAGGGCGGCGAAGAGGCCGACCGCTATCTGCCGCTGCCTGGCGGCGGCAAGAACCCGGAACGCTCGGCGATCAAGCAGGTCGCCTCGGGACGGTTCGGCGTGACGGCCGAGTATCTCGTCAATTCCGATGTCATGCAGATCAAGGTGGCGCAGGGCGCCAAGCCCGGCGAGGGCGGCCAATTGCCCGGCCACAAGGTCGACGCGACCATTGCCAAGGTGAGGCACTCGACGCCGGGCGTCGGCCTGATCTCGCCGCCGCCGCACCACGACATCTATTCGATCGAGGATCTGGCGCAGCTGATCTACGACCTGAAGAACGTCAATCCGGCGGCCGACGTGTCGGTCAAGCTGGTGTCGGAAGTCGGTGTCGGCACGGTTGCGGCGGGCGTCGCCAAGGCGCGCGCCGACCACATCACCATCTCGGGCTATGACGGCGGCACCGGCGCCTCGCCGCTGACCTCGCTCAAGCATGCCGGCAGCCCGTGGGAGATGGGTCTTGCCGAGACGCATCAGACGCTGGTGTTGAACGGCTTGCGCAGCAGAGTGGCGCTGCAGGTCGATGGCGGCCTGCGCACCGGGCGCGACGTCATCATCGGCGCGCTGCTCGGCGCCGACGAGTTCGGCTTCTCGACCGCGCCGCTGATCGCGGCCGGCTGCATCATGATGCGCAAGTGCCATCTCAACACCTGTCCGGTCGGTGTGGCGACGCAGGACCCGGTCCTGCGCAAGCGCTTCAAGGGCACGCCCGAGCACGTCATCAACTTCTTCTTCTACGTGGCGGAAGAGGTGCGGGCGCTGCTCGCCGAAATGGGCTTTACCCATATCGACCAGATCATCGGCGACGCCGACCTTCTGGAAAAGCGCGACGTGATCCAGCACTGGAAGGCGCGCGGGCTCGACTTCTCGAAGATGTTCTACAAGCCGGATGCGCCGCATGAAGCAGTGCATTGGACGGAACGGCAGAAGCACCCGATCGACGATGTGCTCGACCGCAAGCTGATCGAACTGGCGAAGCCCGCATTGGAGGCCAAGCAACCGGTCAAGATCGAGGTGGACATCCGCAATGTCGACCGTTCCACGGGCGCCATGCTGTCGGGTGAGGTGGCCAAGCGCTTCAAGCACAAGGGGCTGCGCGAGGACACGATCCAGGTCGAGCTCACCGGAACCGCCGGCCAGTCCTTCGGCGCCTTCCTGGCACGCGGCGTTTCCTTCGAGTTGGTCGGTGCCGGCAACGACTATGTCGGCAAGGGCCTGTCGGGCGGCCGCATCGTCATCCGGCCGCCGCAAGAAGCCAGGATCGTCGCGGCCGACTCCATCATCGTCGGCAATACGGTGCTCTATGGCGCGACCGAGGGCGAGGCCTATTTCGCCGGGGTCGCCGGCGAGCGCTTCGCGGTGCGCAATTCGGGCGTGGCGGCCGTCGTCGAAGGCGTCGGCGATCATGGCTGCGAATACATGACGGGCGGCGTCGTCGTCGTCATCGGCAAGACCGGCCGCAACTTCGCCGCCGGCATGTCGGGCGGCGTCGCCTACGTGCTGGACGAGGCGGGCGATTTCGCCGAGCGCTGCAACATGGCCATGGTCGAGCTGGAGCCGGTTCCGGAAGAAGACGACCTGATGGAAAAGCTGCTGCACCATGGCGGCGACCTCGACCACAAGGGCCGCGTCGACGTCTCCGGCGACATGACCAGCCATGACGAGGAACGGCTCTACCAGCTGATCTCGAACCACGTGCATTATACGGGTTCGGTGCGCGGCCGCGAGATCCTCGACGACTGGGCGACGTTCCGGCCGAAATTCCGCAAGATCATGCCGGTCGAATACCGCCGCGCGCTGATCGAGATGGAACGCATGCGCATGGGCGTCGCGGCCGAATAGATTTTTGAGAATTGCCGGGGAGCCCAGGCTTCCCGGCCCCTTCATCGACAGTTTGACCTCGGGCTCAAGGTTGCCATGGCTGCCTCAAGAGGTTAACGGGTGCGGCGAAAACCGCACCATCTGGACAGCAGGAACTGGACTATGGGCAAGGTAACAGGCTTTCTCGAAATCGACCGGCAGGTGCACAAGTACCAGCCGGCCTCCGACCGCATCCGGCATTTCCGCGAATTCACGCTGCCGATGTCGGACAAGGAGGTGGAGAAACAGGCCGCCCGCTGCATGGATTGCGGCATTCCGTTCTGCCACGGGCCGACCGGCTGCCCGATCCACAACCAGATCCCCGACTGGAACGACCTCGTCTACAACAGGGACTGGGACAACGCGATCCGCAACCTGCACTCGACCAACAACTTCCCGGAGTTCACCGGCCGCATCTGCCCGGCACCTTGCGAGGAAGCCTGCACGCTGAACCTCGAGGACATTCCTGTCGCCATCAAGACGGTGGAGCAGGCGATCGCGGACAAGGCTTATGAGACCGGCCACATCAGGCCCTATCCGCCGGAAAGGAAGACCGGCAAGCGGGTCGCCATCATCGGGTCCGGCCCGGCCGGCATGGCGGCCGCCCAGCAACTCGGCCGCGCCGGCCACGACGTGCATGTCTATGAGCGAGAGAGCCGGCCAGGCGGGCTGATGCGTTACGGCATTCCCGACTTCAAGATCGAGAAGCACTATATCGACCGGCGCATCGAACAGATGCAGGGCGAGGGGGTGACCTTCCACTGTGGCGTCAATGTCGGCGTCGACAAGCCCGTGGCTGAACTCCTCGCAGAACATGATGCCGTGCTCTATTGCGGCGGTTCGGAAACGCCGCGCGCCGCCGGGATACCCGGCGATGATCTCGGCGGTGTGCATGACGCGATGCCCTATCTGGTGCAGCAGAACCGCCGCGTCGGCGGTGAGCCAATCCAGTCCGTGGCATGGCCGTCGCATCCGATCATCGCCGGTGGCCAGCATGTCGTTGTCGTCGGTGGTGGCGATACCGCCTCCGACTGCGTCGGCACCGCCTTCCGCCAGGGCGCCGTGCGCGTCACCCAGCTCGACATCCGCCCGCAGCCGCCCGAGAAGGAAGACAAGCTCGCCGTCTGGCCCTACTGGGCAACCAAGATGCGCACCTCGTCCTCGCAGGCCGAGGGCGCGGAGCGCGAATTCCAGGTGGCGACGCTCGAATTCATCGGCGAGGAAGGCCAGCTTACGGGCGTCAAATGCTGCGAGGTCGACGAGAAGCGTAAGCCGATCGCCGGCACCGAATTCGTCATCCGCGCCGATCTCGCCTTCATCGCCATCGGCTTTGCCGGACCGGCGACGGCAGGCGTTGCGGCGGAACTGGAGGGTGAGATGAAGATCACCACCGACAGCCGCCGTTCCAGGAATGTCGAGGCCAATGACCGCGACTACAGGACCAGCGTCGACCGGCTCTACGCGGCGGGCGACGTGCGCCGTGGCCAGTCGCTGGTCGTCTGGGCGATCCGCGAAGGCCGCCAAGCGGCACGCTCGATCGACGAGGCGCTGATGGGGACGACCGTCCTGCCGCGTTAAGGGGTAATCGCCGTCGTGGTATCGGCGGCCGCCGCCGCGGCTGCCGGACTTGCCTTCGGCGGCCAGGAAAAGTCGTCGGCGCGTCCGGGCGAAGCTTCCGGCGCCTTGCCCTCGATCACCAACCTTTCCCCGGGAAGAGCTGGATCGGCCTTCGGCAGTGGGGCGGCGCCGAGCAATTCGGTGCCGCCGTCGAGCGCGGGATCGCTGAGCAGCATGGGTTGGGTGCGATCGATGACGATGGGGGCGGCGGCCGAACCGGGCGCCTCGACCGGTGCGCCCGCCGGCGCCGCCGTCGGTGCCACGCTTCCCGGCGCGGCCAGTCCAAGGATCTTCACCAGCGACTTTTCGGTGTAGAAGGCGAGTTTGCGCTTGCCTGCCTTGGACACGTTGATGCCGTCATCGGCGCGCAGCCGCACGGGCTGGCCATTCATGTCGGGGCCGCTGGTAATGAAGGCCCCGTTCTCGTCGACGAAACCGTCCCAGACATCGACGAATTCGCCGCCGTGGCTTTCGGCCGCCTTGTGGTAGATGTCGTTGAAGGCCAGCATGTCCGAGGTCATCTTCGGCACCCGGAAGGCCGGCATGCCCACCCATAGGAAAGGCACCTTGGCGGTGGCGATTGCCTTGCCGAACTCATCGGTACGGTGTTCGTACTCCTTGGTCCAGTTTTCGGAACGAGGCTGCTCGCGTACGTCCCCGACCTTCATCTGCTGGCGGTCGTTAGACCCCAGCATGACGACCACCGCGGCGGGCTTTTCGGTTTCGATCAGCGATTTGATCTGTTCGGGCCAGTTGTAGAAATCATCGCGCACGAAGCCTGACGAGCCATTGCTGCGGTCAACGATCCTGACGCCGGTATTCTCGGCGAAGGCTTCGTCCAGACCCTCGGCCAGACCCGCCGCCATGAAGTCGCCGACCACAAGGACGGTGCGGGCGTCCGGCGCTTTTTCGGCCACGAGCGTTGCAGGCTCCTCGGGTGGGCGAGGCGCACGAGGTTTCTTCTTCGGCTTGGGTATCGCCTTCTGGATGTCCAGTGGCGGCTCGACCCGCTCGCTGCGGCGCGGAAACAGAAGGTCGCGCAACGACCAGCCGCGGCTCTGCTGCGGCTGCTCCTGCGCCATGGCTGGGGCGTGGACGGCGCCGGCCACAGCGATGGCGAGCACGGCGAAGGCCAGAATCAGCACCGGCATGCGACGAACGACCGTCCCGATGCGCGCAGGCCAAACCAATCGCCCCCTCCCTACTCAACTACGCCAGGTTTTATTTTTGCCTGAGCCATTTCAGCACTTCCAAGCTCGGATAGCCATCCTGGGCCAAGCCAACCTTCGCCTGATAAGCCATGATGGCCGTCTTCGAGCCGTCACCGATCTTGCCGTCGAATTTGCCATCATAAAGGCCATGCTGGGAAAGTCGCTTCTGCAACTCCTGCCTTTCCTCGAAGCTGAGCTTGGTGAAAGGTCGCTGCCAGTCCTGCACCAGGCCGTTGCCGCCAGCGATCTCATCGGCAAGCAGACCGACAGCGAGCGCGTATTTGTCGGCATTGTTGTAGGCCTTGATGACCGAGAAATTCCTGATCATCAGGAAGGCCGGCCCGCCGCGGCCGTCCGGCACTTTCAGCGTCGCCTTGTCGGTAAGGGTCTTGAACGGTTTGCCGCTGGCCCTGACGACGCCGAGCGCCTGCCATTGCGCCAGGGTCTTCGATCCGCCCGGCAATTTGCCTGCCGGCAAGGTGACTTCGTAGCCCCAGGTCTTGCCGGCCTGCCAGCCATTCTTCTTGAGCAGGTTAGCCGATGTCGCCAACGCATCGGGAATGGAATTCCAGATGTCGCGCTTGCCGTTACCGTCCATGTCGACGGCATAGTGCTGGTAGCTGGTCGGGATGAACTGGGTCTGGCCCATGGCACCCGCCCAGGAGCCCATCAGGTGGCTTTCGTCGATGTCGCCGCTCTGCAGGATCTTCAGCGCCGCGACCAACTGGGTGCGGGCGTATTTCGAACGTTTCGGGTCGCCATATCCCAAAGTCGCCAGCGAACGGACGACATTGCGCATGATGTCGTCGCGCTTGAGGATCTCGCCATAGTTCGATTCCATCGACCAGATGGCCAACAGCACGTAGCGGTCGACACCGAACCTCGCCTCGATCCTGTCCAGCCAAGGTTTCCACTTTTTCGCCATCTGCTGCCCGACGGCGACGGACTGGTCATGGACGCGGTTGTCGAAATAATCCCAGGCGGGTGCGGTGAATTCGGGCTGGGTGCGGGCCTTTTCCAGCACCACCGGATCGGGCTCGTTGATCCCCCGGAAGGCCTGGTCGTAGACGGCGCCGGAAACGCCGCCGGCCACGGCGGTGGCGCGGAAGCCGGCGACCCATTGCCGGAACCCGGCGTCGGCGAAGGCCGGCCCGGTGGGAATGAGCAAAGCGAGCGAGAGGCTTGCGGCCGTCATGACGCTGCTGAAACGTTTTGCGGCATTGCGAACGGACATCTTTTCCTCCTTCTTTGTCTCAGGAAAGACCATTCATCGCCGAACCGGGTTAGGAATTAGTTTACCATAGGCGTCGCCTGGAACGAAAAGACACCTCGATGCTTTAACCGGTGGAAGTTTCCCTCACCCGCTCCAGTAATCTTCAATTCCGGCGTGAAAATGTCGCGAGATGGGGATTGCGGAGCCGGCCAGCAAACGGATAATTGAAAGCATGAAGAGAGTTCGCAAGGCAGTTTTCCCGGTCGCCGGCCTCGGAACCCGGTTTCTCCCGGCCACCAAGGCCGTTCCCAAGGAAATGCTGACCGTCGTCGACAGGCCGGTCATCCAGTATGTCGTCGATGAGGCGCGCGAGGCGGGCATCGAGCATTTCATCTTCGTCACCGGCCGCAACAAGGCGGTCATCGAGGACCATTTCGATATCCAGTTCGAGCTCTATGACACGCTGGCACAGCGCGGCAAGGACGAGCAGCTTGCCCGCCTGCAGCGGCTGCAGCCGGCGCCGGGCCAGACCAGCTTCACCCGCCAGCAGGTGCCGATGGGTCTCGGCCATGCCGTCTGGTGCGCGCGCGAACTGGTCGGCGACGAGCCGTTCGCGCTGTTGTTGCCCGACATGATCATGCAGTCGGAGAAGAGCTGCACGAAGGCGATGGTCGAACTCTACGAGGAAACCGGCAACAACATCATCGCCGTGCAGGAATGCGACCCGGCGGAGGCTCACAAATACGGCATTGTCGGCCGCGGCGAAGACACCCATCACGGCTTCCGCATCACCGAGATGGTGGAAAAGCCGAAGACCGGCACAGCGCCCTCCAACCTCTACATCAACGGCCGCTACATCCTGCAGCCGGAAATCTTCAAAATTCTCGAAGGCCAGGAGAAGGGCGCCGGCAACGAAATCCAGCTCACCGACGCGATGCTGAAGCTGGAAAAGCAGCAAGCCTTCTACGGCTATCATTATCAGGGCCGCACCTTCGATTGCGGCTCGCCGGAAGGTTTTGTCGAGGCCAATGTCGCCTTCGCGCTGTGGCGCAACGACATGAACCAGAGCATGGCCGGCGTGATCCGCACGCTTCTCGACGAGATGAAGCCATCAGAACGGCGCGGGGCAGCGTTTTAGGCCCCATACTTTCGTCATCCTCGGCGAAGCAGGAGCCAGAGAGATGCTCCAGGCCTATCACCGCAGAGGCGACCCATAAGTCGCTGCATGGGTCCTGGGGTCTGCGCCGGGTCGCTTCGCTCCTTGCTACGCCCCAGGATGACGAAGTGCATACGCGTTCAGCGCTGCACTTTCATGCCGAGGTAGATGCTGTTGGCGGTGTAGTCGCGGCCGGGCAGGTTGCTGGTCAGTTTTTCGGTTCTCACCCGGGTGGTGAGGCCGGCATAGCGGTTCAGCCACCAGGTCAGGCCGGCCTCGGCGCTCAAGATCCTGTCATGGCCGTCGATGCCGACATAGTCGCGCCAGTCCAGGCCCAGTGCCGCATTCGCGGTGAGATTGGATCGGATCACGCGTTCGCCCGTCAGGCGTCCGGAGTAGAGGATATCGCCGCTTTCGCCTGATGTGGTCGTGGTCTCGACAGTGGTCTTGCCGGTCAGGCCGATCGTGCTGCCGCGTTCGGGCGACCATTTTAGATCGGCATTGACGGTGGCACCCGAAATCGCTTCAAGGCTTTTGTCGTCGATCGCTTCCCTGAGCCAGCCGGCCGAGAATTCACCCGACAGCTTCTCGCCCATGTCGACTTGCAGGCCCGCGCGGGCGCCGAGGCGCGTCGAGGAGCGCTCGAAGCCTTCATCGTCGATGCGCTGGTCATAGGCCCGGCGGCCGACCTCGATTTCGGTGAAGGGCGTGAGCGCCGGGGAAATCTCGTAGCCGGTGCGCAAGGTTGCCGTGTAGAGCGTGTTGTCTTGATCCTCCTGCGACAGCGAGGTGCCGTCGGCGAGCTTGGCGTCACCGTAGAAGTCGTGTGAGACCGCCCCGGTCAACGTGTACTGCATCTTGCCGACGGCCTTCTCGACGCCGATGCTGCCATCAATCGTCTGCCGCAGCGGCTGGGTGCTGACGCCGGCAATGGCATCGGGCGAAGACGCCGATTCCGGCACGGCTTCGTAGCCGAGCTTGGCGATGGCGCGCAATTCCTTGTCGAGGTCGACATTGAGTTGGCCTTCGATGCGGCCCTGCGCATCGTGAACCGGGTAGCCCGACACGGTTTCGCGGAAATTGCCATAGCCGTCGATGGTCGCGGAGTTTTCGCGCCAGTCGGAAGCGGCGGTAAAGCGCAGCGCCGTCTCGGACAGCAGCGCCGACGTGCCGGCACTGCTCGAATCGCCGTTCGTCGTCGCCGTCAGCCCCTGTTCGATGGTCGGCCGGATGACGAAGGAGCCCCATTTGACACCGGTGGCGGCGAACGGATCGTCCTCGGGCTTCTTGTTCTGGCCTTCGATCGCAGCGGTGCGCTCGGCGCCGGCGTCGAGTTTCTGCCTGTCCACACTGTCGATGGTGAGTGCGCGGCGGTTGGCCGCTTCCTGGTCCGTCGCGGTGTTGTCGGTATCGTCAGTCGTCGCCGTGGTGGTCGCCGTGGCGGTGGTGGTTGGATCCGTAGCCGCCGTGGTGCCCTTTTTCTTCTTGGACTTGTCGGCAGCCTTGTCCTTTGCCTTGTCGGCCGCGTTCTGCCTGGCGGCCGAAGTGCGGCGCGGCTTGGGCGGCGTCGGTGCGTCGGCGGAGATATCGTCACTGGCCTGGGGCGGGTCGAAGACGCTGGTGGTCGAGTTCGCGGCGTCGGTATCGTCAGGCACGGCACCGGCGCTGGCCGGCAGATAGGTGCGCGCCGACGCATCGTCCTGCGCGGCAGCATTGGCCGCCGCTTGCTGGGCAAGAACAAGGTTTCTTGCCTTGCGCTGCTGGTCGGAGAGGATCGCCGATTCCGACACTTCTCCACGCAGTTCCGTTTCCTGGGCCTGGAGTGGCGCAGGACGCAGCAAGGCAAGGACGCTGGTCGCAAGCAGCAAGGCGCAGACCGCGTTGCCCCGTCGTCCTCTCGATTTTTCTGGCTGGACCCCGGACATCGCCACCACTGCTCGCGCGGCGCATGCGCGCCATACTTACCGAACCGTAAATGGGGATGGTTAACGGAGGGTTGAGGCCGCGCGCGTCCCCGGTTCAAACGCGATTTCCGCGGGCGACAATGCGGGTCCGCGTCGTGCCTTCCGTTTTGATCCTTGTCGTTGTCCCAAATTGCCGCACACATTCAGCCGTCATGCGGAAGGCCATTTCTGTTGGACAGGCGGGCGGCAAAGCGCTAATCGCATCAGCCATGCATGCGAGACCTCTCGATAAGAAGCCCCTGGACAGGCAAGCGTCGATCGAATCGGCGCTGAGAACGGTGGCAACCGAGCAGGCCGGGATCGCGGCCCTTGCCGAGGCGCTCGAGAACGGACTGGCGGCGCCCTTTGCCCATGCCGTCGACATGATCTCGAAGATCGAGGGCCGGCTCATCGTCACCGGTGTCGGCAAAAGCGGCCATATCGGTTCGAAGATCGCGGCGACGCTGGCCTCGACCGGCACGCCTGCCTTCTTCGTCCATCCCGCCGAGGCCAATCATGGTGATCTCGGCATGATCGCCAAGGACGATGCCATCATCGCGATCTCGTGGTCGGGCGAGAGCAAGGAGATGATGGGTATCGTCGCCTATTCCCGGCGGTTTTCCATTCCGCTCATCGCCGTCACCTCCGGAGAGACGTCGGCGCTGGCACGCGCGGCCGACGTCGTGCTTTTGTTGCCACGCACCCCCGAGGCCTGCCCGCATGGCCTGGCGCCGACAACATCGACGCTGCTGCAGCTGGTCGTCGGCGACGCGCTGGCGATCGCGCTGCTCGAGGCGCGCGGCTTCACGCCGGACCATTTTCGCACCTTCCATCCCGGCGGCCAGCTTGGCGCCAACCTGACCATGGTCTCCGAGATCATGCGGGTCGGCGACCAGATGCCGCTGGCCGTCGTCGGCACCAAGATGCCGGAAGCGGTGATGACGTTGTCGCAGAAGAAGGTCGGCTGCGTCCTGATCGTCGACGCGAATGGCGAATTGGCCGGGATCATCACCGACGGCGATGTGGCGCGCAACCTGCACCGTAACCTGGCCGATGTCATCGTCGACGAGGTGATGACCCGCACACCCAAGACGGTCGACCCGCAGACGCTAGCAGGTACGGCCATCGCGCTGCTCAACGAGCACAATATCGGCGCACTGGTGGTGACCAGGAACAACATGCCGCTGGGCGTGGTGCATTTTCACGACCTGCTGCGCATCGGCGCAGCCTGAGGTGCGCTGATATTCAGGTGAGGTCGGCCTGCAAATGGCTGATTCCTGGGCTTCCCCGTTCTACTGCGTCGCAGTAGAACTGAGCTCGCGTACGAAAAGTACGCTCCGCTCCGGTTCTCGGCATCAGCCATTTTCGACTCGCCCTGACCTGAATCTCAGCACACCTGCGCGTCGGCGGCATTCAGGTAATGGCGAGCTGAAATTCAGACCTGCTCCACCGTCAATTCCAGATCGGTGTCGGCGGCGGCGGTGACGCGGACTTGGGTGCCGGCGGGCAGGTCCGGGCCGGAAACGCGCCACAGCGTGTCGCCGAGCTTGATGCGGCCACGGCCGTCGCGGATCGGTTCGGCAAGTGTCGCCATCCTGCCGATCATCTGCGCACCACGGCGGTTGAGCAGGGGCTGGTCGGTCGGCTGGTCGCGTCCGCCCATGAGTTTCTTGCCGACAAAGGCTGAAACCAGCGACAGCACGAGGAACAGCAGCACCTGGACCTGCCATGTCCAGATGGCGGCATCCCAGATCAGCAGCGACACCGCGCCGACGATCAGGGCGGCGATGCCGATCCAAAGCATGAAGAAACCCGGCGCGATGACCTCTATAACCAGCAGCACGAAGCCCAGAACCATCCAGTTCCACGGGCCGAGTTCAGAAACGATGCGGTCGATCATGAGCGTGGCCTATCTCAGTTTTCGGAGGGCCTGACGACAGGCGGACGCGCTGCCTGCCTTTGCGCACCGGTCGTGCCTTCGCTGCGGAAGACTTCCTTGGCGATCTCGCCGATACCGCCGAGCGTGCCGATCAGCGAGGAGGCTTCCAGGGGCATCAGCACGACCTTGCTGTTGGTGGCCGAACCGATCCTGGTCAAGGCCTCGGTGTATTTCTGGGCGACGAAGTAGTTCAGCGCTTGCACGTCGCCCTTGGAAATCGCTTCCGACACCACCTGGGTGGCGCGGGCTTCGGCTTCGGCGGAGCGTTCGCGCGCCTCGGCGTCGCGGAAGGCGGCTTCCTTGCGGCCCTCGGCTTCGAGGATCTGCGACTGTTTGAGGCCTTCGGCGGCCAGGATTTGCGCGCGCTTGTTGCGCTCGGCGGTCATCTGGCGGCCCATCGATTCGATCAGGTTCGCCGGCGGGTTTATGTCCTTGATCTCGACGCGGGTGATCTTGATGCCCCACGGATGCGCCGCTTCGTCGACGACGCGCAGCAGGCGCTCGTTGATGGCGTCGCGGTTGGACAACAGCTCATCGAGGTCCATCGAGCCCATGACAGTACGGATGTTGGTCATCGTCAGGTTGAGGATGGCGTTCTGCAGGCCGGCAACCTGATAGGCGGCCTGTGCCGCGTTGAGGATCTGGTAGAAAGCGATGCCGTCGACGCCGACGATGGCGTTGTCGCGGGTGATGATCTCCTGGCTCGGAACGTCGAGCACCTGTTCCATCATGTTCATCTTGGCGCCGATGCGGTCAACGAATGGTGTGATGAGGTTGAGGCCGGGGCTCAGTGTCTTGGTGTAACGACCAAAGCGTTCGACGGTATAGTTGTATCCCTGCGGAATTGTTTTGATGCCCTTGAACAGCACCAGCACGACAAGCGCGACCAGAACAACGACCGCAATATCGAAACCACTGAAATCCATTTGGTTCTCCCTCAGAGGCAGGCCGCGCGAGCCATTCCCACGCAGCCGACTTCACCAAAGACTTAAGTGTGTTTCAGCAACGTTACAATTAGGTGATGAGGGATTGTTTGCGAGTATACACTCAGTGGTTGAAGGCAAACAGGCTTGCATCCGTGTCTTCAAGCCCGCGGATCGAGGCCGGAACGATCTCGGCAGCGATGCGCGAGAAGGTGATGCCGTTGCCGCCATAACCCATCACGGCATGGATGCGCGGATGCCTGGGAATGGCGCCGATGCAAGGGAGGCCAGTGGTCGTCGTGCCGAAGGAGCCGGTCCAGGCAAATTCGGGCCTGGTGTCGAGATGCGGCAACAGCCTGCCAAGCTTTTCGGCAATCCGTTCGCTCTTGTCGGGGATGAGTTCGTCTCGCTGTGTCTCGTCGACGAAATCCTCGTCCTCACCGCCGCATACGACCCGGCCGTCGGTGGTCGCCCTGACATAGAGGTAGGGATCCGACGCCTCCCAGATGAACGTCGCACCCGGCCAGAGCTTTCGTGGCTGTGGGCGCGTCGCGATCGCCCAGGTCGAGATGATCTGGTGGGCCGCCGCCGGCACGATGTCGACCAGTTCGTAACCGGTGGCCAGGACGACATGCCGCGCCGTGATGGTGGGGCCGTCCCTGGTTGCCACGACCACCTCGTCGGCACTGTCCTTGATCGCCGTCGCTTCGACGGGCATGTAGAGACGAGCCTTGCGCCCGAGCGCCTCGAGCAGCAGTCCTGCTGTCAGCTTGCGCGGGTCGAGCGCGATGTTGCCATGGCTGAGGATGGCGCCATCGCGGTCGATGCCGAACGCCTCGGCGAGCGGCCGAGGGGTCAAGTAGGTCGCGGCGATGCCAGCTTGCCGGCGCGCTTTGGCCTCCTCACGCAGTTCCGAGGGGCCGAGCGCGGTGCCGGCCAGATAGAGCGATTGGGTTCGGCTCATGCCGCAGGTGATGCCGAGTTCGGTGACGCGGGCGGCGAGATTGGAAACGGCCAGCCGCGAGCGTCGCCAGGCCTGCCGTGCCTCGGCCTTGCCAATCATTCTCGACAGAATTGAAAGCGGCTGGTCGATTTCGAACTGCACCAGCGCCGTGGTTGCCGCCGTCGAGCCTTTCAGCGGTCCGCGGCGGTCGATGCACGCCACGGAGTGACCGTCTGCTGTCAGCGCCTCGGCCATCATGGCGCCGCTGATCCCCATGCCGATGATCAGCACATCGGTCTTGACGTCCCGGGTCAGACTGTCGGTCGGCACCGTGGGCGCGCGATAGGCCGACCAGACAGGCCGGCCGGTTCTGAGGTCGAGTTTGCGCGGCATCCACGTCTCCGGAAGGTGCGCGTCAACGCCCCGGAGTGGCGGTGGTTCCGGCGTCAGACCCAGCCAGACAGCTCGCGCCGTACCATCGCTTCGATCACCGCCATGCCTTCCGGACTGTCGTTGAGGCAAGGAATATGGGCGAATTTTTCGCCACCGGCATGATGGAAGGTCTCGGCAGCTTCGCGGCCGATCTCGTCCAGCGTCTCGATGCAATCGACGGAAAAGCCGGGATTGACGATGGCGATCGACTTGACGCCGTCCTTGGCGAGTTTCTCCACCGTCTTGTCGGTATAGGGCTGCAGCCATTCCTGCGCGCCAAAACGCGACTGGAAGGTGGTGATCAGCTTGTTCTCGTCCCAGCCGAGCTTTTCGCGCAGCAGCCGCGTCGTTTCCAGGCACTGCGCCTGGTAGGGATCGCCCTTGTCGGAATAGGGTTTCGGGATGCCGTGATAGGAGGTGATGACCACCTCCGGCTCGAAATCCAGCGTTGCCAGATGTTGCTCTATAGAAGCTGCCAGCGCCTCGATGTAGACCGGCTCGTCATAGTAGGGCGGCACGCTACGGATCGCCGGCGCGCGGCGCATCTTCATCAGCGCGCGAAACAGCTGGTCGTTGGCGGTTGCGGTGGTGGTGGCCGAATATTGCGGGTAGAGCGGAAGCGACAGGATGCGGTCGCAGCCTTGCGCGACCAGCCTTTCGACGACGCTTGATGTGGAAGGGTTGCCGTAGCGCATGGCCCAGTCGACGACCACGCCGGGCAGGCCGCGCAATGCCTCGGTCAACTTTTCGGATTGCGCGCGCGTGTAGGTGCGCAGCGGCGACTCGTTCCTCTCCCGGTTCCAGATCCTGGCGTAGTTGGCGCCCGACTTCTTCGGTCGCGTGGTCAGCACCAACCCGTAGAGGATCGGATACCAGATCGCTCTGTTGAGCTCGATGACACGCGGGTCGGACAGGAATTCCCGCAGATAGCGCCACATCGGCTTGAATTCTGTGCCGTCGGGCGTGCCGAGATTGACCAGCATGACGCCGACCTTGCCCGTCCTGACCGGTGGATGGCCTGGCGGCAGCGGGCCAACCGCCTTTGCGGCGTCGGCATCTATCGAGGAAGAAAGCGTCATAAGGGTTCTCCGGATGGCGCGAACCTAACCATCTTGCGCAGGCTTTCAATGCTGCGTCTGGCCGCACCTTAGCCTTAAAAAGCGACACCCGCCCGGTTTCCCGGGCGGGTGGTGTATTCCAGGCTTCGAAGCGAAGGCTATTTCGGCGGGATGGTCAGCGTGCCGCCAATCGGAAGCCGGTGAGGCTTCTGCCCCTTGTTCGCCTCATAGATGAGTTTCCATTTGGTCGCGTCGCCATAGGCCTTCTTCGCCAGATCCCAGTAGGTGTCGCCGGTCACGATGACATGGCTGCCAGTGGCCGGCGCGGCTTCAGCGGGCTTTGCCGGCTCGGCGGGCGCGGGTGCCGCCGGGGCTGGGGCGGCCTCGGCAGGCTTTGCCGGTTCGGCAGGTGCCGGCGGGGCCGGCGGGGGAGGCGCGTTTTCCGTCGATATGGCTGGCGGCGTGTTGGCGATATCGCCTGAGTTGGCAGGCAGTTCAGGCATCGCCGGTGCGGCATCGGCGGGCTTTGCCGGTTCAGCCGGTTTGGCGGCCTCGGCCGGTGCCGGCGCCGCGGGCTTTGCTGGTTCGGCAGGCTTTGCCGGCTCGGCGGCAGGCGCCGCCGCGACCGTCGCCGCGATCTCGGTGATGCGGCCGTCGAGCTTCGGCGTATAGGGCTGGTGGGCGCCTAGATAGTCGGCAACCACCTGTTCGAGACCGGGGCCGTAATCATAGGCACTCTTGGCCTTTTCGGCGAACACCTTGTAGCCGTCGCCGCCCTGGCGGACATAGTTGTTGGTGGCAACCAGATAGTCCTTGTCGGGATTGATCGGCGTCCAGGCGCCGTTTTCCATCACTTCCACCGACTTGACGCGGCCGGCATTGGGCGCGACCGACCTGTCGAAGGAATATTTGAGGCCCGCCACCTGAGGGAAGCGGCCGGCGCCGTCCTCGATCTGGCTGAGCCCGCCTTCGAGCCCGGCGACCAGGTCCTTGCCGGAAATCTGGAAGGTCGCCAGCGTGTTCTGGAACGGCAGCACGGTCAGCACCTCACCCATGGTGACGGTGCCCTTGTCGATCGAGGCGCGCAGGCCACCACCGTTGGAGATGACGATCTCGACGCCCTGTCCCTTGACGCGGTCGAGGATGGCGTCGGAGACGAGGTTGCCCATCGCGCATTCCTTGGCGCGGCAGTTCTCACGGCTGCCGTCGATCACGTCGGTGGTCTCGGCCACTTCCTTGTTCTTCAAAGCCTCGATCGGCGCGCCCAGCTCCTTGATGCGGGCGAGCACCGCGGGATCGGGCGTGATCGACTTGTCGAGATGGATCGGGTCGCCGCTCGCCGATTTGACGACGCCATTGTCGTCAAACACGACCTTGAACTCGCCGAGATATTTCGAATAGGACGCCGCCTGCACCACAGGCACCTTGTAGCCGCCGGGGTTGTCGACCATCGTCGGGTAGGGTCCAGCCGCCTTCGGGTCGGTGTTGGACAGAAGCGTGTGGCTGTGGCCGCCGACGACGACATCGATGCCGGGAATCTTGGCAATGACGTCGCGCTCCCTGTTATAGCCGATATGGGTCACGGCGATGATCTTGTTGACGCCTTCGCCCTTGAGCTTGTCGACCTCCGCCGTGATCGACTTGACGTCGTCCTCGATGGTGATGTTGGGGCCGGGGGAGGCGAGTTCGGGCGTGTCGTTGGTGACGGCGCCGATGATGCCGATCTTCTGGCCGCCGACCTCGACGACGATCGACGGCTTGACGCGGTCGCCGAGCTTGGACTGGGCGTTGGCCTTGACGTTGGCGCCGAGCACGGGGAACTTGATCATGTCGAGGAACGGCGCCAACGCCGTTTCGCCATCGTCGAATTCATGGTTGCCGAGCGCCATGGCGTCGAACTTCATGTCGTTGAGGAACTCGCCTTCGACCTTGCCCTTGTAGGTGGTGTAGAACAGCGAACCCTGGAAATTGTCGCCGGCGCTGAGCAACAGCACGTTCTGGCCTTCCAGCTTCTTGCGTTCCTGGGCGATCGCGGTGATCAGCCGACCGGCGCCGCCGATGCACTCACCCTTGGTCTCCTCCTCGGCCGAGCAGGTCGATTCATATTTGTTGTTGCCTTCGATGCGGCTGTGCCAGTCATTGATGTGCAGGATGTTCAGTGTGTAGTCGGCAAAGGATACGCCGGCCGACAGGCCAAGCGTCGACGCGGAAAGGGCGGCAATGGCGGCAAGCTTCTTCATCTTCGTCTCCCGGCAGGCTGATCCGAGGCGTCTAACGCCCCTACTTGACTGGGATATAACAGCCAGCGTTTCGATCATGTTCCCATCGCGTTCCAGCCGACGCAAGCAGAAATCCAGGTGAGCTTTGCCGGCATAAAAAGAACGGCGGCCAATGGCCGCCGTCCTTGAGCAAGCGGATGTTCGCGGGGTTCAGGTGCGTCGCGTCAGCACGAAATTCTGGCCGCCCGAACTGGTGCAGTTGAGCTGGCTGGTCGACACCAGCAGGCAGTTGAAGCTGACGCCGGTCTGGCGGATCAGCGAGGTGCCGTTGATCTGCACCGAAGTGGCGCCGGTCATCGTGTAGCTGCCATCGGCCAGCTTCTGGCCGGTGTCGGTAGCGACGGTCGTGAACTTGCCGCCGTTGAAGGTCGACAGGCCGGTGCCCTTGGCATCGATCCAGGACCCCTCGACGCCTTTCGGCGTGGTTGCCATCGGCGGCTCGCCGGGGCCGCTGGTGGTACAGGCAGCGAGCATCGAGACAACGGCGCCCGCCACGCCCATAGAAAGAACTTTGCGCGCAATAGTCATATAAAATCCTCTCCAAACGCGTCGGGTCCAAAAATCGGGCCGATTTCTGGAAAGCGCGACGCGAACGTCCAAAGTGCTGGGGTGTGCTTATGCGTCCAACGGGACGCACTCGCCACTCCAGGCCGCATCCCTTCAATCGCCCGATTTCCGGGCGATTGCAAGGCAATGGCATAGGGTCCGCGCGATGCTATCGGACGAGGATGTTGCGGAATTGCCACGGGTCGCTGCGGTCGAGGTCCTCCGGGAAGAGGCCCGGGCGCCTGTCGAGCGGCGTCCAGTCGGTATAATAGCCCTTGACCGGTCCGAGATAGGGCGACTGCACGTCGAGGCAGCGCTTGTAGTCCATCTCGTCGGCCTCGACGATGCCGGCGGCCGGATTTTCCAGCGCCCAGACCATGCCGGCCAGAACCGCCGAGGTGACCTGCATGCCGGTGGCGTTCTGATAGGGGGCCAGCTTGCGCGCCTCGGCGAGCGACAGCTGCGAACCGTACCAGTAGGCATTCTTGTCGTGGCCGTAGAGCAGGACGCCGAGTTCGTCGACACCGTCGACCAGTTCGTTCTCGTCCAGCACATGGTGCACCGGCTGCGGCTTGCCGGCGGCACCGAACATCTCGTCCAGCGACAGCATCGCATCGTTGCAGGGATGGTAGGCGTAGTGGCAGGTCGGGCGGTATTGAACCTTGCCCTTCTTGGAGCGCACGGTGAAGAAATCGGCGATCGAGATTGACTCATTGTGCGTCACCAGCAGGCCATATTGCGGGCCTGATGTCGGGCACCAGGAGCGCACGCGCGTGTTGGCGCCCGGTTGCTCCAGGTAGATCGCGGCCTTGGAGCCGTGCTTGTGCTTCTTGCCGTTCTTCGGCATCCAGGTCTCGTGCGTGCCCCAGCCGAGCTCGGCCGGCTGCAATCCTTCGGAGATGAAGCCCTCGACAGACCAGGTGTTCCAGAACACATCCATCGGCTTGGGCTTCTTGGTGCGCTGGGTGTCGCGCTCGGCGATGTGGATGCCCTTGACGCCGGCCTTCTTCATGAGTTTCGCCCAGCCCTCCCGGTCGTCCTGCGCGGGCTCGGAGAATTCCATGCCGAGATCGGTGGCCAAATTGACCAGCGCCTGCTTGACGAACCAGGACACCATGCCGGGGTTGGCGCCGCAGGTGGAGATTGCCGTCGCGCCGCCGGGCTTGTCGTGCTTTTCCTTGATCAGCGCTTCGCGCAGCGCATAGTTGGTGCGGCTGGCATTGTCGGCCTTGGCGTCGAAATAGAAGCCAAGCCAGGGCTCGACGACGGTGTCGATGTAAAGCACGCCGAGCTTGCGGCAGAGCCGCATCAGGTCCACCGAGCCGGTGTCGACCGACAGGTTGACGCAAAAGCCTTGGCCTGCGCCATTCGTCAGAAGCGGCGTCAAAAGCTTCCTGTAGTTCTTCTCGGTTACCGCTTCCTGGACGAAGGCGATGCCGCGCTCGTCGAGCAGCTTGCGATCGGTATCGCGCGGGTCGAGGACCGTCATGCGCGACTTGTCGAACTTGAAATGGCGTTCGATGAGCGGCAGCGTTCCGCGTCCGATCGAGCCAAAGCCGATCATCACCACGGGGCCGGTGATCTCACCGTAAACGGGCCAGTTTTCATTCGCCATTTTATCGAGCACTCCTTCAACTGCGTGCAAAGCCGGGCAACTCCGTGCAAAAGCCGAGCAACCCCGTGCAAAAGCCGGGCATTTTCGCCCAACGGCCATGCGCTACATCACAGATCATTGTCATAAACCAGCGAAAAGCGCCAACCCGCGACTACGCGTCCTTGGCCATGTGGTTAAGGACAGCGATCAGCCGATCGCGATCCGATGTCAGGCCCTTGTAGTCGAGCTGGGCGATATCGAGCGCTTCGAGTTGGGCGGCGAAGGACGCCGCCAGCGTCGCCCGGTCCGGGTGCCGCGCCAGCACGGCGAGCGGGTCGAGATGGATGCGGATGGTGAACAGGATATCGCGCGAGGCGGGCAGTTTGCGCAGCGTCTGGCGCTCCACCCGAATGAAGGCGTGCGCCTTGACGTCACCGTCGGGGAAACGTGTCGGCCGGCTGGTGGCGCGGTCGATGCGCTCGACATTGGACAGCGGATGGTAGAGCGCGTCCCCTGACTGGATCGACCAATTGTAACGCTCGACCGCCTGGCCCTGCAGGCCATCGAACATCCGGTTGATGAGGTCGGCCGGCCTTGTGCCCGGGCCGAAGCCCGGCACCGGCTCGTGGATCTGCTGCAGCGGCTTGCCGAATTTTTCGGTGAGCGCCCAGGATGAAGGGAAGCACAGCGAACCCGCGGCCAGACGCCAGCCGCTGTCGTCGCGGCGCATGAGGATGAGGTCTTCCTGGACAAGCAGCGAGGCCGCGACCAAGGGAGCGGCGGCGAGGTTGGAGGGGATCGTGGGACGGCCCGTCACGCCCATGACCTCAACGCCCGCATCGCCGCGCCGGTGGATGTCGGGGAATCTTTCCGGCAGGTAGGCGCCGAGCAATTCGAGCACCTCCTGCTGGGCGGCGCGCGTGCCGTCCTCCTCGACGAAAACCCGCTCGGGGATCTCGGCATAGAGCCGGCGCTTCTCGGCGAGATAGGGTAGCAGGTGACCGTCGACCTCGATCCAGTTCGCGGGGTCGAGCGGCTTCAGCCCGATGGTGAAGAGTTTCGACGAGCCATCATAGGGCGTGTGGGCGGGTAGGGACGTCATGCCTCAGATCAGTCTTGCCGGGATCAGTCCGCGCAGCGAATTGCCGACGAACAGCGCTTTGGCGGATTTCAGGTCATCCAAGCTGTAGATCGCTTCACTGGCGCGGCCTTCATCCAGAAGCACGGCTCGCAATACGCCAGGCAGCAGGCCGCAATCGAGTCGGGGCGTCGCCAGGATGCCGTCGCCGAAATCGGCGAAGACATTGGTGATCGTGCCTTCGCAGATCTCGCCGCGCTCATTGGCGAGCAGCACCTCATCGGCCTGGGTGATGAGATATTCGGAGCGGGCATTGGTGTAGAGCTGCCGCCGGCTGGTTTTGTGGCGCAGCAGCATGTTGCTCGAATCGAGCCTCGTCCGTGCCAGCCGCAGCGTCCACACCTTGTCGGCGGCAAGGGGTTCATAGGGTTGCGCAGAGGCGTTGGTCTCGCCATTGCGCGACAGAGCGAGCCGCGTGCGCATGGCGATGGGCGATCGGTTGACCGCGCCGCTCAGGGCCTCGCCGACCTTTTGCGGATCATAGCTGAAGCCCAGCTCCACCGCCGAGCCATAAAGGCGCGCAAGATGGCGATCGAGGCGCAGGAAACCCGAGGCGGGTTCCCAGCGCATGGTCTCGATCAGCTCGAAACCGGCGGTGTCCCCGTCGCGAAGCGGGCTTTGAGCAGACACTCCTGGTACTCCTCTTCCGCGACCGAATCGAAGACGATGCCGCCGCCGACATTGTAGATGGCCTCGCCGCTGGCAAAGAGCGAGATGGTACGGATCGCCACGGAAAAGCGCATCGTGCCGCCGGGTGCGATCCAGCCGATGGCGCCGCAATAGACGTCGCGTGGCGTGCCCTCCAGATCGCGCAGGATCTCCATGGCGCGGATCTTCGGTGCGCCGGTGATCGAGCCGCAGGGAAACAGCGCCGCGAAGATCTGGCGTATGCCGAGGCCGGGCAGCAGCTTGGCCCTGACGTCGCTCACCATCTGGTGGACGGTCGGGTAGGTCTCGATGCGGAACAATTCCGGCACCTCCAGCGTGCCGACCTCGCTGATCAGCGATATGTCGTTGCGCAGCAGGTCGACGATCATCCGGTTTTCGGCCTGGTTCTTCTCGTCGTTACGCAGGAAATTCTTCTGCCGCTCGTCCTCGTCCCTGGTTGCGCCGCGCGGTGCGGTACCTTTCATCGGATGCGTCTCGATCCTCCCCGCCGCATCGATCTCGAAGAACAGTTCGGGCGAGCGCGACAGAACGATGGGATCGCCGAGCGCGATCAGCGCGCCATATTTCACAGGCTGGCGTTCGGTCAGCGCGTCGAAGGCGGCGAGCGGATCGCCCGACCATTGCGCGTGCACCGGAAAGGTGAGGTTGCCTTGGTAGCAATCGCCTTGCCTGATGTGCCGGTGCAGCCGCGAGAACCGCTTCTCGTAATCCTCGAACGACCACGTCGCCCTTGCATCGAAGATCGGGCCATTGGTGGGCGGGCTTGGCGGCGGCACGGCTTCTTCATCAGGAGCATCGAAGACCCCGAGGCAGACCAGCGGGGCTCGGCGCCGGCCGGGCAGCACGGGAACGAGTTTCGGCTCGAGCAGGTAACCGGCCTCATAGGAGAAATAGCCGGCCAGCCATTTGCCGGCGTCGTGCGCGGCCTGCGCCGCTTGCAACGCCGCCGGAAAGTCCTTGGCCTCATGCGCGACGATGATATCGGCCGGCCGCTCGAAAACGAGCTGGCGCGCGCTTTCGTCGTTGCGGAAAATTGCGGCGGGCAGGGACATGGGAACCGGGATCGATGTAGCCGACGATCGCTCTATATGGGGGGCGGTGCGCGCGCAATCGAGGGAACGGCACCCTGTCCCTCAAAGCCGACCTTTGCCGGGTCGAACCTTGCCGGCAAAAAAGAAAGCGGCGGCGCCCTTGGCGCCGCCGCTCACATGATCCCTGGATCCACCGCTCAGGTGTTGCTGGCGGTTCCGGCCGTCGGAAACTGCTTGGCGAATTCGGCCTCGTTGCCGGCGGCAAGCAGCTTGGCCTGCTCGATCCAGCGTTCGCGCGCGATGCGGCCGTCGAAGTTCATCACGTCCTCGATCCGCTTGATGTCGGCGGATGTCCAGGCGGCGATCTGGGCGAAGGTGGTGACGCCTTGCGCCTTGAGCAGCTTTTCGTTGACCGGGCCAATGCCGATCAGCCGGCGCAGATTGTCGGGCTTGCCCGACGCCGGCTTGGCAGCTGCCGGTGCCGTTTTTTTGGCGGCGGGCGCTGCCTTGGGCGCGGCCGAGGTCTTCGCCGGAGCCTTGGCCGCCGGAGCCTTGGCCGCCGGTGCCTTGGCCGCCGGTGCCGAAGCGGTTGCGGATTTGGCCGCGGCGGGCTTCGGCGCCGCTTTTGCCGGCGCGGCCTTCGCCGCGGCTGGCTTGGCTGTCGCCGGAGCGGATTTACCAACGGCAGGCGTCGACATCAGGGCTGCCGGTGGCTGACTTGACGCCTTTGCGCCGCCGGCGCCCGAGGCCTGTGCTTCGCGCAGCTGGCGCTCGAGGTCGGAGCGGGTCTTGCCGCATGCATTGAGTTCGCCGGTCAGGCGGTCGCTGTCGGCGCGCAGCTTGTCGCGCTCGCTGCGGGTGCGATCGAGGTCGCCGCGCAGGCTGTCGAGTTCTCCGCGCAGACGCCCCCAGATGAACCAGCCGACCAACACGCCTACCAGGAACGCCAGGACCACGTAGAAAAAAGTGCCCATTGTCTCTCTCCAGTCAGATCCGTCTGCCGCGGGTCATGACCTTCGGCGAGGGACTACTCGATGATGGTTCCGCTGATACACGGAACAGCCGGCTTCGGTTCGAGCTGTCGGCGATCGGCTTTGCTTGCCCATGGCCAACGGCCTTGTCGCGTTCGCCTGAGCGCACGGCTGGCGGAGACTTTCCCTCGCCGATCCGCATGCGCTCCGGCTGAGCTTAAAGGAAAGCTACCATAGAGCTTGCGGAAAGCTATGGGAAAACGTCCGTGGAGAGTTCTTCAAGAACAAATATTTAGGGCAAGAATAGCGAGGCCCAAACATGCATTCCGGCTAAACTGTTCTTGCCCGACCAGAGGCGTCTCAATCGTCCAGCGTTTCCAGTTCGTCGATCAGGCCGCCGATCACACCGAGCCCGATCTGCCAGAAGGCGGGGTCGGTTGCGTCGAGGCCGAAAGGCGCCAGAAGCTGCGAATGATGCTTGGTGCCGCCGGCACGCAACATATCGAAATATTTGTCCTGAAAGCCCCGCTCGGCATTCTGGTAGACCGCATAGAGCGAGTTCACCAGGCAGTCGCCGAACGCATAGGCATAGACGTAGAAGGGCGAGTGGATGAAATGAGGGATGTAGGTCCAGAACACCTCGTAGCCCTCGCGCAATTTGATCGCCGGTCCCAGGCTTTCGGCCTGAACCTCCAGCCAGAACTGGCCGAGCCTGTCGGATGTCAGTTCGCCGTTGCGGCGCTCGGCATGCACCTTGCGCTCGAATTCATAGAAGGCGATCTGGCGCACCACAGTGTTGATCATGTCCTCGACCTTCTGGGCGAGCATGGCCTTGCGCTCGCGCCGGTCGGTGGTCCGCTCGAGCAGCGAACGGAAGGTCAGCATCTCGCCGAAGACGGATGCCGTCTCCGCCAGCGTCAGCGGCGTCGAGGCCATCAGCGCGCCTTGGCCGGCGGCCAGCACCTGATGCACGCCGTGCCCGAGTTCATGCGCCAGCGTCATCACGTCGCGCGGCTTGCCCATGTAGTTGAGCAGCACATAGGGGTGAGCCGATGGCACGGTCGGGTGGGCAAAGGCGCCGGGTGACTTGCCCGGGCGCACCGGCGCGTCGATCCAGTTGCGGTCGAAAAAGGTGCGCGCGATCTCGGCCATCTCGGGCGAGAAGCGGTGATAGGCCGACAGCACCGTGTTCCTGGCCTCGTCCCAGCCGATCACCGCCTGCGGCGTCTCCGGCAGCGGCGCGTTGCGGTCCCAGTGGTTCATCACCTCCATGCCGAGCCAGCGCGCCTTCATGGCGTAGTAGCGGTGCGACAGGCGCGGATAGGCCTCGCGCACGGCGGTGGCCAGCGCATCGACCACGCCGCGTTCGACGCGATTGGCGAGGTGGCGTGAATCGGCGATGTCCTCGAAGCCCCGCCAGCGATCGGAAATTTCCTTGTCCTTGGCAAGCGTGTTGGTGATCAGCGTGAAGGTGCGCAGGTTCTTGCGGAAGGTGGTGGCTAGCGCCTCCGAGGCGCGCCGGCGGACCTCGCCGTCGGCATCCTGCAGGCGGTTGAGGGCCGGCTCCAGCGTTAGTTCCTCGCCGTCGATATCGAAGCGAAGATCGGTCATCGTCTCGTCGAACAGGCGATTCCAGGCGCCGCGTCCGGTGATCGATTTTTCGTGGAAAAGCTGCTCGACGCGATCCTCGAGCTGATAGGGCTTGTCCATGCGCAGATCGAGCACCCACGGGCGGTAATGCGCAAAGGCGGGGTCGCTGGCCAGCGCGCCTTCGATCGCCGCATCGTCGATCAGGTTCAGTTCGAGCGCGAAGAACAGCAGATGCGCGCTGGCGTCGGTCATCTTCTCCTGGATGTCGCCATAGAGCTTGGCGCGCTGCGGATCGGCGGTGTTGCCGGCATAGACGAGGCCGGCATAGGAGACGATGCGGCCGATCAGTTCCTCGAGCGTCTCGTAGGCGACCAGCGCCTCGCCCAGTCGGCCGGCACTGCCGCGCCCGGCCTCGGCGGCGAGCGTGCCTTTCCAGCGGGCCTCGAATGCGATGGCGTCGGCGGCCGCTTCGGCAATGTCGCGCTTCAGTTCCGGCGCCTCCATGCCGGCATAAAGGTCGGCGAGATTCCATTCCGGCAGATCGCCAAGCCCGGCCGCGCCCTGACCGGACGCTGGCGCCGCAATCCGCCGATCAAACATCACGCGCATCGAAATACCTTCTTTGAACCAAACTGGCCTTCTTTGAATCAACCGGCCTTGTTTGAATCGACTGGCCGCTTCGAATCAAGTGGCTGGAATTAGCGAGCCAGACTCAACGGGAATGGAGAAGCCGGTCAAATCCTAAGGAATTCGTTCACCGGGTTTTTTGAAACCTTATTTAGAACCCTGTGCCAAGATGATCCATGGGGAATTCGGGCGCGGGCAGACCAAGACAGTCATGACAGGTTCCATACTCATAGTCGATGACGATCCCGTGCAGCGCCGGCTGCTCGAGGCGGCGGTGACGCGGTTCGGCCATACCGCGATCGTCGCCGATGGCGGTATGGCCGGCCTCGAAGTTCTCGACGGGCCTGCCGCCCGCGATGTCTCGGTTGTGATCCTCGACCTTGTCATGCCCGGTCTCGACGGCATCGGCGTGCTGAAGGCGATGCGCGAGCGCGACATCAGCGTGCCGGTCATCGTGCAGACCGCGCAGGGCGGCATCGAAACCGTGGTTTCGGCGATGCGCCACGGCGCTTTCGATTTCGTCGTCAAGCCGGCTTCGCCCGACAGGCTGCAGGCCTCGATCTCCAATGCGCTCAAGGTCGAAGCGATCGAGGACGAGGTCAAGCGCACGTCGCGCAAACGCGGCGGGCTGCTGACCTTCAGGGACATGATCACCCATAGTCCGGCCATGGACAGGGTGATACGCCTCGGCCAGAAAGCGGCGGCTTCCCACATTCCGATCCTGATCGAGGGCGAATCCGGCGTCGGCAAGGAGCTGGTGGCGCGTGCGATCCAGGGCAGCGGCGACCGCCGCTCGAAACCCTTCGTTACGGTCAATTGCGGCGCCATTCCCGACAATCTGGTGGAATCCATCCTGTTCGGACACGAGAAAGGCTCGTTCACCGGCGCCACCGACAAGCACACCGGCAAATTCGTCGAGGCGCATACGGGCACGCTGTTCCTCGACGAGATCGGCGACCTGCCGCTCGACGTGCAGGTCAAGCTGCTGCGCGCCGTCCAGGAGGGCGAGGTCGATCCGGTCGGCGGCCGCTCGACCGTCAAGGTCGACATCCGGCTGATTTCGGCGACGCACCGCAACCTCCTGCAGCAGGTCAAGGACGGCAAGTTCCGCGAGGATCTGTTCTACCGGCTGAACGTCTACCCGATCTTCGTGCCGCCGCTGCGCGACCGCCGCGACGACATTCCCCATCTGGTCACGCATTTCATGGAAAAGGTGGCGCCGGCCGACCCGCGCCATCGGCTGAAGGGCATTTCGGCGGCGGCGCTTGGCGTGCTGCAGGCCTATGACTGGCCCGGCAACATCCGGCAGCTCGAAAACGCCGTCTTCCGCGCTTCGGTGCTGTGCGAAGGCGATGTGTTGAGCGCGGATGACTTTCCGCAGATCCGGGCGCAGGTGGAAGGGACCGTCAATCTCGAAGCGGACGACGCGTTGGAAGCAAGCGGGGCTGCCCCTTCGCTGGCGCCGCGCGATGAAGACGTTGTCCCCGACGAGGCCGCTCCGGCACCTGTGCATCCGGCCGGGGCGCAGCCCCGCTTCGGCACGCTGCGGGCGCTCGACGAGCGCGGCAATGTGCGTGCGCTGGCCGATGTCGAACTCGAAATGATCAAGCTCGCCATCGATCACTACAACGGCCAGATGAGCGAGGTCGCCCGCCGGCTCGGCATCGGCCGCTCGACGCTTTACCGCAAGCTCAAGGAATACGGCATCGACCCGGAAACCGGCCGCGTCGACAGGCTTGCTTCCTGAACCGCAAGGCCGGGACCAGTTTCCCTCGTCATTATAGGGGCTGACAGAGTGCCTTCCCCGGACTATGGCGAGTCGGAGGCGGCACTCGATTGGGTGTTGTTCACGCATTGAGGCCAATGGTAACAGATCGTGTTCGGCCAAAGCCGGAATCCTGATCTAAACCAGCGGTTTACCAAGAAACCGTGCGGACAATTTTTGACGGGATATCGCCACGGTGTTACCGCATTTTGGCTTCAATAAGCGATGATTAACCATTAGGATCGATATTCGGATGTGAAAACGACACGTCCGTTTGGGCAAATCCGGGGACAAACGGCAGCCTGCAAGGCCTTTTGATTTGAACAGAATCGAACGACTCACAAACGGGCGGCACTATCATTTGAGCGTCTGGCCGAGATGGTTGGCGGCGGTGATTGTCGCATTTGGTTTTGTTGCCGCGGCCGCCACGGGCGCCCAGGCCGAAGTTCGTTCGCTGAAACTCTACCACCTCCACACGCACGAAAAGGCGGAGATCGTCTACAAGCGCAATGGCCGCTACGTTCCCGAGGGCCTGAGGAAGATTAACATCATCCTGCGCGACTGGCGCCGCAACGAGCCGACCAAGATGGACCCGCGTCTGCTGGATCTGGTCTGGGAGGCGTATCGCGAAAGCGGCGCCACCGACTATATCCAGGTCGTCTGCGGCTACCGTTCGCCGTCGACCAATTCGATGCTGCGCAGCCGCAGCCGTGGTGTCGCCGAGAAGAGCCAGCATATGCTCGGCAAGGCGATGGATTTCTATATTCCCGGCGTGCCGCTGAAGAAGCTACGCAACATCGGCCTCAAGATGCAGGGCGGCGGCGTCGGCTATTACCCGACTTCCGGGTCGCCATTCGTCCACATGGATGTCGGCAATGTGCGCCACTGGCCCGGCATCAGCCGCCAGGAACTGGTCAGCCTGTTCCCCAATGGCAAGACGCTGCATGTGCCGAGCGACGGCCGGCCGCTGCCCGGCTATGAACAGGCGCTCGCCTCCTACAAGTCGCGCAAGGGTTCCGGGACACCGAATATCGAAATGGCCAGCGCTGGCGGCAGCGGCAAGAAATCCGGCGGATTCCTCGCTGCCTTCTTCGGCGGCGGTGGCGCCGATGAGGCCGACGACAGTGCCGACGTGGAGACCGCCTCGGCCGCGCCTGCGCCGAAGGCTGGAAATCTGAAGCCGGCCGCGACCGCCAAGAGCAGCAACCTGCCCGGTATCGCCATCGTCGCCCCCGAGAATGCCCAGCGCGCCGAGATTCCGCAGGTTGCCGACGAGCAGGCTCCGGAACCGGAGAAGAACACGCCGGAGACGATTATCGCGGCGCTGCCGGCCAAGGAAATCCCGCTGCCCGATTTCGCGCCGCGGCCGAAGGCCGATGTGGGCGCACAGCCACCTGAGAATGTTCCCTTCGCCATGGCGGACGCCACGGCCACCACCGGACAGGCAGTGGCGACCGCGCAGGCACCGGCGAACATGCCTTTCGGCAAGTCCGATCCGGCAGCGATCGCGGAAGCCGCGGCTGCCGATCCAGCGCAGGTTGCCCTCAACAACATCCCACTGCCGACATGGCGCCCCGAGCGCTCGCTGCCGGCCGATCTCGCGCCGCCGCCCAGCAAGGATGTGCTGATGGCGCTGGCCGAAACGGCCGACCAGGGCAAGACCGCGACGGACGCCTTCTCCGTGGTGCCGACAGCGCGTCCCGAGCCGACCAAGCCGGATGCCGTCAAGGCCGTGCTCGACGAGGCCAACGCCCAGGTCGGCACCGCCGACGAATATCAGGTGGCCTCGTTGTCCGAAGAACCGCGTTCGGCGTTCAACGATCCGTCTGGTGTCGATGCGGCGTCGCCGCGCCAGGCTGTTGCCGCCCGTCCTGCCGGTTCCGATCCGGCCGCCGCGATCGGCGCCGGCGTGAAGACGACCCGCAAGGAAGCCAGGGCCACCGCCCGCGATCAGAAGCCTGGCCCCAGGGCCGTGGTTGTGGCCGCGGCGCCGCAGGCCGCCCGCTGGGCGCTGACCAGCGGCGAGAACGTCGCCACCGTTTCGAGCGCGACGACCGCGCCGGGCTACGCCTACAGCATCGTGCATACGCCGCCGAGCGAGGTCTATACGGCCGGCTTCCAGCCGAGCAACCAGATGGCCGACGCCAGCCGCTTTACCGGCAATGCCGTCAAGTTCATGTCGGTCGCGCGCTTCCAGACGAAGTAGCGAACAGGCCACAATATTGCCGAAGCCGCGCCGGGCGACCCGCGCGGCTTTTTGCTAGGCACGACACGCGCGGCGCCTTGATCCTGCAGGATCGGCTGAACTTCTCGTGAAGCCGGAACAGCCCAGCCGTTTCCGGGTTGAGGTGGGTCCGTTCCAACCTGGGGATCTTCATGAAAAAAATTCTACTGGCGTCAGTTCTGGCACTGGCGGCGGCATTGGCCGCGCTCGCTCCGTCACAGGCGGAGACAGTTGTCGTCAGACCGACAATCATATGCACATGAAGAAGCACTGCAGGACCAGGATGGTGATGCACTGGCGGCATCATCGCAAGGTGACCGAGACGGTCAAGGTCTGCAACTAACCGCGTCTAGAGCGGCCCTGAGTTTGATAGAATCTCTGACCCGCTCTAACTTTTTGTTTTTACGCAATTCCCAAGGGGAAGCGCTACGCGCTTCTCCCGGGAAAACGGCTACGCACTTTTCCTGGAATTGCTCCAGCCAGTCAAAGAGCCCGGTCGACGCGAGTCATCCGGGTTTTTTCGTGCCGTCCGGAAAGGCTATTTCGCGAGTTTGCTGGCAGCGCGTGCGAGAGCTTCGATCTCGTCCCACTTGCCGGCCTTGACCATGTCGTCGGGCGCCACCCACGAACCGCCGACGCAGATGACATTGGACAGGCTGAGATAGTCGGCCGCGTTCTTGCCGGTGATGCCGCCGGTCGGGCAGAATTTGACGTCGGCCAGCGGCGAGGCAAAAGCCTTGAGCGAAGCGATGCCGCCGGACTGTTCGGCCGGGAAGAATTTCAGGAAGCGCAGGCCAGCTTCGCGCGCCGCCATGATCTCGCCCGGCGTGATGGCGCCGGGCAGCAACGGAACCTGGCTGTCGGCGGCGGCCGCCAGAAGCTCGCGGGTGATGCCTGGGCTGACGATGAAGCGCGAACCGGCACCGGCCGCCTCGTCGAACTGCTTGCTGTCCAGAATGGTGCCGGCGCCGACTATGGCTTCCTCGACCTCGC
Organism: Mesorhizobium sp. M8A.F.Ca.ET.208.01.1.1; assembly: GCF_004791315.1. NCBI lineage: Bacteria > Pseudomonadati > Pseudomonadota > Alphaproteobacteria > Hyphomicrobiales > Phyllobacteriaceae > Mesorhizobium > Mesorhizobium sp. M8A.F.Ca.ET.208.01.1.1. The sequence goes on along the minus strand of NZ_SRUT01000002.1, from coordinate 309,710 downwards.
CCGCCACGCGACGGATCGCTTCGAGCGCATCCGCGGTCCTGAGCGTGATCTCGATCGCCGGCAAGCCGCCACGCGCCAGAGCACGGGCCAGCGGCACCGCATCCGCCACATTGGCGATCTTCAACACCGGAATGACCGGCTGGCCATTGAGGAGCGACAGGAGTTTCTCGGTCTTGCTGGGCATCTGTCTCTCCTTGTCGAGGGCCGCATCGAGGCGAATTTCAACCGATTAGCAGACGGGTATTGCCCTGTCCACGGAACCGGTCGCGGCGCGATGTCACGCGTTGCCTCCGAGCTTAAAGGTTCTTTCCCGACAAGGCCATGACAGTCGGTCCGAACCCGTTTCACCTTGAATCGACTTCCACGAGCGTCTAGTTGCTCTGGCAATGACAACACTGCCCGCGCCATCCCAGCCAGTCCGCGTCGCCGCGCTCTACCGCTTTGCCCGGCTCGACGCTTTCGAGGCGTTGCGCGCGCCGCTTGCGGCCTTCTGCTGCGGACGCGGTATCAAGGGTACGCTGCTCCTGGCGCATGAGGGTATCAACGGCACCGTCGCCGGCAGCGATGAAGCGATCGCCGCGCTGATCGAGCACATCGAAACGATCGACGGCCTGTCGGGCCTCGAGGTCAAGTTCAGCAGCGCCGCGGCCATGCCGTTCCACCGCATGAAGGTGCGGCTGAAGCGCGAGATCGTCACCATGGGTGTCGAGACCATCGACCCGGCGACAAGCGCGGGCACCTATGTGGAGCCGGGCGACTGGAATGCGCTGATCTCGCAGCCCGACACGATCGTCATCGATACGCGCAACGCCTATGAAGTCTCGATCGGCACCTTCAAGGGCGCCGTCGATCCGGCGACGGCGAGCTTCCGCGAATTTCCGGCTTGGGTGGAAGCGCACCGGGCGGATCTCGCAGGCCGCAAGGTGGCGATGTTTTGCACCGGCGGCATACGCTGCGAAAAGGCGACCGCCTATGTGAAGTCGCTCGGCTTCGAGGATGTGTTCCATCTCAAGGGCGGCATCATCAAATATCTCGAGCAGGTGCCGGCGGAACAGAGCCTGTGGCAGGGCGAATGCTTCGTCTTCGACGAGCGGGTTTCGGTGTCGCACGGCCTCGCGGAGGGCGGTGCTGAATTGTGCCGCGCTTGCCGCCATCCGCTGACGGAGAGCGACCTGATGTCGCCGAAACATGCCGCCGGGGTTTCGTGCCCGCACTGCTTCGATGCCCGCTCGGATGAAGACCGCAAGCGTTACGCCGAGCGCCAGCGGCAGGTCGAGCTCGCGCAAGCCCGGGGCAGGGGACCACACATCGGATCCTGATGAGGGGCCGGGCCGGGCAAAGCGGCCACCTGTCATTGCAATGTCAAGCTTCGGGACCTACGTCTTCGGCGTTCGAAACCCGCCCGTTCGGCCGGGCAAATCCTGGAGGCATTGATGTTCGATCCCAAGAAGCTTCTCGACGATCTGCTCGGCTCGCAGGTTCCCGGCACCAGCGGCACCGTCCGCGACAAGGCCGGGCAAGCCGTGCAGATGGCCAAGGACAATCCGCTGGCCGCCGGTGCGCTGGCCGCCGTGCTGCTTGGAACGGGTGCCGGCCGGCAGGTGACGGGTGCCGCGGTGAAGCTCGGCGGCCTGGCCGCCATCGGTGGCCTCGCCTACAAGGCCTATCAGAACTACAAGGCCGGCAACGCACCGGAGCAGGCGCCCGCCGCCGGCGAGCCGGAATTGCTGCCGCCACCCAAGGATACCGCCTTCCACCCGTCGCAGGCGCCGCAAGGCGAGGATGAGTTCACGCTGACCCTGGTGCGGGCGATGATCTCGGCGGCCAAGGCCGACGGCCATGTCGACGACGAGGAGCGCCAGAAGATCGCCGGCAAGCTCAGCCTCGCCGGCATCGGCACCGATGCGGAAAAATTCCTGATGGCGGAGCTGGAGCGCCCGCTCGACCTCGACGCGCTGGTGGCGGGCGCCCACACCGACGCGCAGAAGCTCGAGCTCTATACCGCGTCGCGCCTCACCATCGATCCCGACACGCGCGCCGAGCGCGGTTATCTCGACCTGCTCGCCGGCCGGCTTGGCCTGCCGGACGCGCTGGTCGACCATGTCGAGGCGACGGTTTCGGCGGCCAAGGTGCCGGCGGCAAAGGCTGGGACCTCGCCCAACCCGCGCTGGTAGGCCAAAACGGAGGCGGGGCCTTTCCGGCGTTAACTTTTCGTTAACTCAGGAAGCGCATGATTTTACACAGTCGGATCGGCTTTCCTCCTCCCAAGCCCGGTTCAGATCAGGGCGGTCGCCAATGACCGCCCTTTTTGTCGGCCCTTGCCGGGATTTCTCCGAAAAAACAGGTCGTACCTTTCGAGCGCGTCGCCCGGTGGCCGCGCTTGCCATCACCGCCGTCATTTGCGATGCCTTCCTGTCTTGAGCCAAAACACTGACAATCAGACAGGCACGCGCGGCGCTGCCGGAGGACATCTGCCATGACCGAGCAAAAAACCGCCATCGTCACCGGCGCTGGCACCGGGATCGGCAAGAGCGTCGCCACGGCATTGCTCAAGGCTGGCTGGAACACGGTGTTCTGCGGGCGCCGCAAGCCGGTGCTGGATGCCGCGATCGCCGAGATCGGCCCGACCGAGGCCAAGGCATTGGCGGTTGCCTGCGACATCAGCAAGGCCGGTGAGGTCGACGATCTGTTCGAGACGGTGGTGGAGGCTTTCGGCCGTGTCGACCTGCTCTTCAACAATGCCGGCATGGGATACAAGTCGACACCGATCGACGAGATCCCGGTCGAGGTGTGGAACGATATTGTCGGCGTCAATCTCACCGGTTCGTTCCTGTGCGCGCGCGCCGCCTTCGGCGCCATGCGCAAGCAGAAGCCGATGGGCGGCCGCATCATCAACAACGGCTCGGTATCGGCCTATGCGCCCCGTCCGGGCTCCGTGCCCTATACGGCGACCAAGCATGCGATTACGGGGTTGACCAAGACGCTGGCGTTGGATGGCCGCCCCTATGACATCGCCTGCGGCCAGATCGACATCGGCAATGCGCTGACCGACATGGCACAGCCGATGACCGTCGGCGTGCCGCAGGCCAATGGCTCGATATCAGCCGAAGCGGTGATGGATGTCCAGCGCGTCGCCGATGCGGTGGTGCACATGGCCAGCCTGCCGCTCGACGCCAACGTGCTGTTCATGACTGTGATGGCGACCAAGATGCCATTCGTTGGGCGTGGGTGAACGACGGGCACCGGCATGGCTTTCGCCGCCGGCTCATTTGCCCGCCAACGGCACGCCGGGCTTGAACAGTAGAATCGGCCTGATCTCGTAGACGGCGGTAGGATTGACCCTGCGAAGGTCACGGGCGATCGCGATGGCCGCGTCCCTCGTGGCGCAGTCGACGACATAGAGGCCGAGCAACTGTTCCTTGGTCTCGGCGAAAGGGCCGTCGATGATCACGCCGTCGCCCGGGCCGCGCAAGGTGCAGGCATCCCGTGTCGCCCCCAAACGCGCGGACGGTCCAAGGATGCCCTCGTCACGAAGCCGGGTGTTGATCTTCAGCAACTCAGCCATCAGTGCCGCATCCTCTTGCGGCGTCAGCGCCTTGATCGCATCTTCCACGTGATAGGCAAGGATTGCATAGAACATTGAGGGGCACCTCGGTTGGATCTTGATCCCAAAACCGTAGCTGTTCTCGGCATTTGCGCCCAGCCTTGACCACGCGTCTCCCGACGGCTCATGACACCGCCATGGCGGCCAGCCGCAAATAATCCGGAAGGGCAGCGGGCCGCTTTGAAGCTCACTTGGCGAGGAACGCCCCGATCCGCTCCAGCGCGCGCAGGATGTTCTCCTCGGAGTTGGCGTAGGACAGCCTGATATAGCCTTCGCCCAGAATGCCGAAATCGGGGCCGCCGATCAGCGCCACACCGGCCTCGTCGAGCAGGGCCGAGGCGAGCTTCTTGGCCTTCCAGCCGGTCTTCGAGACGTTGGGGAAGGCATAGAAGGCGCCCTTGGGCGTGATGCAGGAGATGTTTGGCAAGGCATTCAGGCCTTCGACCACGATCTTCCGGCGGTTGTCGAAGGCGCGCATCATCTTGTCGACATCGTCCTGCGGACCGTCAATGGCCGCGATGCCGGCGAACTGGCTCGGCGCGTTGACGCAGGACCAGCAGTTGACCGCCAGCTTGCGCACCTTGTCGTAGAGATGGGCGCCCTTGTCGCCGTTCGGCCAGATCGACCAGCCCATGCGCCAGCCGGTCATCGCCCAGGTCTTCGACCAGCCGTTGAGCACGATCAGCCTGTCGCGGATCTCGGGAAAGCCGAGCAACGAACAATGCGTCTCGCCGTCATAGGTCATGACGTCGTAGATCTCGTCGGAGAGGATCGCGACACCGGGGTGCTTCTCCAGCCCCTTTACCAGTTTTTCGATCTCGGCCCGGGGCGTGACGCCACCGGTCGGATTGGCCGGCGAGTTGAGGATCAACAGCCTGGTCTTCGAGGTGATCAGCGCCAGCGTCTCTTGCGCCGAGAAGGCGAAGCCGTTCTCCTCGCGCATCGGCACGGGAATGGGGGTCGCACCGGTGAATTCGATCATCGAGCGGTAGATGGGAAAGCCGGGGTCGGGATAGAGGATCTCGGCGCCCGGTTCGCCAAACATCAGGATGGCGGCGAACATGGTCGGCTTGCCGCCGGGCATGATCATCACCGCCTCGGGCGAGACCTCGACGCCGGTGGTGGTCAGCGTGCGGCGCACCACCGCCTCGCGCGTTGCCAAGAGGCCGTTGGCCGGCGTGTAGCCATGGTGACCGTCACGCAGTGCCTTGATCGCCGCCTCGACGATGTGCTGCGGCGTCTTGAAATCTGGCTGGCCGATGCCGAGGTTGACGATGTCGCGGCCCTGTTGGGCAAGTGCCGTTGCTCGCGCCAGCACCGCGAATGCATTTTCCTCGCCGAGACGGTCGAAGGCCGAAATCGTGTGGAGCATTTTTCCCGTCCCTGTGGTTCTTACACTGCGGCAGCGTTTTTGTGAGCGTCCGCTCGCAAAAGTCAACGGATTGGAGATTCTGGTGACGGAAAATCTTGAAAACTGGCAGCCACGTCCTCGGCCCGAGCGCAAGGTGCTGGAGGGACGGACCGTCAGGCTCGAGCCGCTGAACGCCGCGAAGCACGGCGACGGTCTCTACGAAGCCTCGTCCGTATCCGACGTCGGTGGCCGCTTTGCCTGGTTGCCCGACTATCCGCCGGAAACCCGCGCTGCCTTCCAGCCATGGCTGGATAAGGTGGAGGCGAGCGAGGATCCGCTGTTCTTCGCCGTCATCGACAAGGCCAGCGGCAAGATCGCGGGACGCCAGACGCTGATGCGCATCGATCCGACCTATGGCGTCATCGAGATCGGCAATATCTATTGGGGACCGCTCATCTCGCGCAAGCCGGCGGCGACGGAAGCCCAGTTCCTGTTCATGAAATACATCTTCGACGAACTCGGCTATCGCCGTTACGAATGGAAGTGCAACAACCGCAACGAGCCGTCGAAGCGCGCGGCGGAACGGTTCGGCTTCAAGTTCGAGGGCATTTTCCGCCAGCATCTCATCGTCAAGGGTGAAAACCGCGACACCGCGTGGTATTCGGTCATCGACAAGGAATGGCCGGCTCTGCGCAAGGCTTATGAAGCTTGGCTCGATCCGGCCAATTTCGATGGCGACGGCCAGCAGAAGAGGCGGCTCGAGGATTTTCGCGCGGAATTCGGCGCCTAACGGGAGTTTGCCATTTGTCGCATACCCACGATCACGGCGGGCATGACCATGGCGCCGGCCATGTGCATGGCTCGACCGACAAGAAGCGCGTCCTGATCGCGGCCTGCCTTACCGCCGGCTTCATGGTCGCCGAGGCGCTCGGCGGTCTGTTTACGGGGTCACTGGCGCTGCTGGCCGATGCCGGCCACATGCTCGCCGACGCCATCGCGCTCGGCCTGGCCTGGTATGCCTTTCATCTGGCAAGCCGCCCGGCGACCGGCCAGCTCACCTACGGTTTCGGCCGGGTCAAGACGCTGGTGGCCTACACCAACGGCATCGCCATCTTCGTCATCGCGCTGTGGATCGTCTACGAGGCTTGGGATCGCCTGCAGACACCGGCGCCGGTGCTGGGTGGACCGATGCTGGTGGTGGCGATCCTTGGCCTGTTGGTCAACATAGGCTCCTTCCTGGTGCTGCATGGCGGCGATCGAGACAACCTCAACATGCGCGGCGCCATCCTGCATGTGCTTGGCGATCTGCTCGGCTCGGCAGCCGCGATCGTGGCGGCACTGGTCATCCTGGCGACCGGCTGGACGCCGATCGACCCGATCCTGTCCGTGCTGGTCTCGTTGCTGATCCTGTCCACCGCCTGGTCGCTGATGCGTGCCGCCGCCCACGTCCTGCTCGAAGGCGTACCGCCGCGCCTCGACCGCGACCTGATCGCCGGGGACATCCAGGCAACGGTCCAGGGTGTGCGCGAAGTGCACCATATGCATATCTGGTCGATCGACGGGACAAGCAGCATGGCGACGCTGCATGCGTGCCTCAACGAGGGCGTCGATGCGCATCAGGCCGTCAGCGCCATCAAGAAGCGGCTTGCCAGCGAACACGGCATCAGCCATGCCACCGTGGAACCGGAATTCGGCCAGTGCGCCGACGATGGTGACGACCACGATCATGAGCATCAGCATGGGCACGATGCGGCTGCGCATCACGGCCACTATCACTAGGTCCGACCGATGACCATCGATCGGACCTGCCTCAGGAGTTCTCCAGCTTTGAAACTCAGCCCGATCAACGACCGCCGCTCCGGTGCGGCATGATGGACCGTGACACGCGCAATGCGGCCATCGCGGCGGTCTGGATCATGCTTGTGTTCGGCATTGCAGCCTTCTACCTGCCGACCATGATGTTGGCACTCGGCAGTTTTTCGACCGTGCTGGCGGGTATCTTCGGCACCGTCTTCGTGCTGGCGTTTTTCTTGGTGTTCTGGCTGCGCGCGCGCACCCAGCGTAATAATCGGGACAAGTAAGGGATATCGGACATGCGCATTCTGATCACTGGCGCCGCGGGCATGGTCGGCCGCAAGCTCATCGCCCGGCTGGCCAAGGACGGCACGCTGCGGGGCAAGAAGATCACCGCGCTCGATCTGCACGACATCGTGCCACCGCAGGCGCCGGCCATGGACGGCGTCAGCGTCGCACTGCACACGGGTGACCTTGCCGAAGCAGGCGCCGCGGAGAGCCTGGTCGCATCACGTCCCGATGTCGTCTTCCATCTCGCCGGCGTCGTGTCGGGTGAGGCGGAAGCGAATTTCGACCTCGGCTACCGCGTCAACCTCGACGGCACGCGCGCGCTGTTCGACGCCATCCGCCTGGGCGGATTCGCGCCGCGCGTCGTCTTCACCTCGTCGATCGCGGTGTTCGGCGCGCCGTTCCCGGATGTCATACCGGACGACTTCCATCCGACGCCGTTGACCTCCTACGGCACTCAGAAGCAGATGAGCGAAGCGCTGCTCGCCGACTATTCCAGGCGCGGTTTCTTCGACGGGATCGGCATAAGGCTGCCGACGATCTGCGTGCGGCCGGGCAAGCCGAACAAGGCGGCCTCCGGCTTCTTCTCCGGGATCATCCGCGAGCCGCTGAGCGGGCAGGAGGCGATCCTGCCGGTGCCGCGCTCGGTCGTGCATACCCATGCCAGCCCGCGCTCGGCGGTGAATTTCCTGATCCATGCGGCTGGCATCGACGGTGCCGCCGTCGGGCCGCGCCGCAACCTGACGATGCCGGGCGTCGCCGTCAGCGTTGGCGAGCAGATCGAGGCGCTGGAACGCATCGCCGGATCGAAGACGGCAAAGCTGATCCGCGAGGTGCCAGACGAGACGATCTGGGCGATCGTCAAGGGCTGGCCGACCCGGTTCGAGGCGCGGCGCTCTCGGGAGCTTGGCTTCAGCGCCGAGAAGAGTTTCGACGAGATCATCCGCGCCCATATCGAGGATGAGCTGGGCGGCAAGATACCCAATTAGAGGTCCGCAGCCACCCGTTCGATCGTGGTGGAGGCCTAGACGCCGCCTGTCAGGCTCGCCGACAGCAGCAGCAGTCCAAACAGGAACACGAAGGCCGCGCCGCCGATCTCGACGATCGAGTGGATGCGGTTGCCCATGCGGCCGTCGCCGGCGAAATAGACCGCCCAGTTCTTAGCGGTCACGGCCATCGTCGCCAGCGCCGAGACGGTGATGGCGGTGCCGATCGACATCGCCAGCACCGACAGCAAGCCGCCGAGCCAGAGCCCGTTCAGCAGCGCGAAACTCAGCACGATCAGCGCGCCGGAGCAGGGGCGGATGCCGACCGCCGCTACCGCCGACCAGGCGGTGCGCCAGTCGAAGCGGTCACCGGACAGCATTGCCGGATCGGGCGCATGCGAGTGGCCGCAGGTTTCGCAGACCTCGCTCGCCCCATGATCGTGATGCGCATGATCATGGTGCGCGTGGTCGTGATGATGGTCATGGTCGCCATGGTCGTGATGATCGTGCGCATGGCCATGGGCATGCTCGTGATCATCATGCGCGTGCGAATGCGCGGCGTGGCTGTGGACGGCATGCGCGTGGCCGGCATGCGAATGGGAATGGGCGCCATGCGAATGACCCGCATGCGAATGGCCCGCGTGCGAATGACCCGCGTGCGCCGCGGACAGGCTGTAGGCCGGGCCTCGCCCGAACAGGCGCAGGACCGAAGGTCCGAGCTTGCGCCATAGCAGCCACGCACCGAACAGGGTGACGAAGACAAAGCTCATGATCTCCATGAACCAGGCGGCGTCGGTCATCGAGACGGCGGTGCCGCGCAGGACGAAATAGGCGACCGCCATCACCGCGACCGCGGTCAGGCCCTGCAACAGCGCCGAGACGAAGGACAAAAGGATGCCGCGCCGCAGCGCCACTTCATTGGCCACCATATAGGACGAGATGACAGCCTTGCCGTGACCGGGGCCGGCGGCGTGGAAAATGCCATAGGCGAAGGACAGGCCGATGAGCACCCAGAGCTTGCTATTGTCCTGGCGCATCGCCTTCATGGCCGTCGCCAGCGCGCGATAGAATTCCTGCTGCCTGAGGTTGATCCACATCAGGATGTGGGCGAACGGACCGGTGCTGGGCGCCATGCCATCATTGACGCCGATGCCGAGCGAACTCTGGGCGTGCGCGGCATTGGCGAAATGCATCGTGGCAAAAGCGATGGCCAACAGGCCGAATGCCAAACGCAGGGACGGTTTCGTCACCGGGTTCATCCTTCTGGCTGACAGGTCAGTTCGAGCTTGGTGGCGAAGATCTTGCTCATGTCGGTGCCTGTCGGATCGTTGAAGAAGGCATCCGTCAGGGTCTTCTGGTTTTCCTTGATCGCTTCGTCCGGATCAGGACGGACCACCTTGCTGGCACAGTTCGAGGGCAGGCCCTCGACCGTGATGTTGGAATCCTCGGTGAAGTCGATCGCGGTGTAGAACGTCGGATCATAGACGCCGATGTCGATCTTGCCGGTCAGCTTGATCGGCGCCTTCGGCTCGGACTCGAACAGGATGATCAACTGGTCGTTGTCGAAATTGGCCATCAGGTGGGGCGGCGGCGTCATCGCCACGTCCTTGCCGTCCTGCGTGACGAGCTGGAAGTAATTGAACTCGGCCAGCGAGGCGTGGACCGTGTCGGCGACCTCCTTCAGCTCCTTGTCGTCAAGCTTCAGGTCGGAGTTCTTGTCGAACTCCATCATCACCGTACTCGAAAACAGATCGTCGAAGCGCCAGAGATGGCGCAGCGCTTTCACACTTTGGTGATCCGGGGCCAGGATCACGTCGAGGCGTGCCTCGGCGAAGACGTGCGGATGCACCTCGGCCGGTCCCGTCGCGGCGAAAGTCGCCGCCAAGGCCGAAGCCAGCGTGATTGCGTGCCGTTTCAAATACATTCGCGGTCGCGATTCCCTTGGCTTTCGGAAAGAGTTGCCGAAGGTTACCAGAAAGGGGGCGAAATTGGGACTGTCGGCGCATGTCACCCAAAAGTGCGCGGCGGTTCAGGGACAAGGGCACGCACGCAACGAGAACTCAAAGCGCATCGCGGCGCGACGCGCCTCGAGGCCTGAGGCAGGTCAGGCGCTCTCACGCGTCCTGAACCACTGCACCAGGAAGTCGACGAAAACGCGCACCTTCGCCGGCAGATAGCGGCGATGCGGGTAGACGGCGAAGATGCCGCCGCCCGATAGGATGCGGTCGTCGAGCACCGCCACCAATTGGCCGCTCTTGAGGTCAGGCGCGGCGATGAAATCCGGCAGGATGCAAAATCCAAGACCCGACAGGGCCGCGGCGCGCGCCGCCATCGGGCTGTTGACCTCGATCGGGCCCGACACGGCAATGCTCACCGGATCGCCATTGTCGCCCTTGAACGGCCAGTTGTTCAGTCCGCGGCCATTGGTGTCGACGATGCAGGGCATGTGGCTGAGATCCTGCGGCCGTGTCGGCATGCCATGCTTGGCGATCAGTTCGGGAGAACCGCAGAGCTTGATCGAGAACGGCGCCAGGCGCCTTGCGATCAGTGACGAATTCTCCAGCCGCGAGATGCGCACCGCGAGGTCGAAGCCTTCCTCGACGAGATCGACGAAGCGGTCGTCGAGCTGGATGTCGAGCACGATGTCGGGATACTGCTTGGCAAAGTCGATCAGCGACTGGCCGATCGGCGCGTCGGCGAAGGTGCGCGGCGCCGACAGCTTGATGCGGCCGCGCACATCGCCGGAGGACTCGCGCACGGCGTCGGCCAGGCTGTCGACTTCGCGCACGATCTCGGAGGCGCGACGGTAGTAGGTGTGGCCGGCCTCGGTCATCGAGAACTGGCGCGTCGTGCGGTTCAGCAGCAGCGCGCCGAGTTCGTCCTCCAGCTCGCGCACATATTTTGACAGCAGCGCCTTGGAGCGGCCGATCTTGCGCGCCGCCGCCGAAAAGCCCTCGGCCTCGACGACGTCGATGAAGGCGCGCATGCGGGTCAGTGTGTCCATTATTCAGGCCCTTTGTGCTGCGTCCAAAGCGCGTCGCGTCGAAACGAATTCACGCGACGCGCTTTGAGTGTTGTTTGATGCATGTCGTCTTCGCAAAACCGAGGTCACTTTTGCGCGACATGCATTAGAAGTTTTCGGCCGAGCCGTATCAGGGCAATGTCGCTGCCGGAAGGGCCAAGCAGCGAAAGTCCAAACGGTGCGCCGGCAACCGAGCCGATCGGCAAGGTGATTTGGGGAAAGCCGGAGAGCCCGGCCAGGCACAGAAGGTGCAAGGCGCGCTCGCGATAGGCCTGGAACTGCTCGGGTGTGCTGTCGACATAAGGCGCCGGACCCGGCACCGTCGGCAGAATAAGGAAACCGTCCTTGCCGAGCAGGGCGCTCAATTCACCGCGAAAGGTCAGCCGGCGCACTTTTTCGGCCTGTGCCGTCCGGTCGTCGACGGCACGGCCGAAGCCGAACCGCTCCTCGACCCCAGGCCCAAGGTCGCGCTCGCCGCTGGTGATCCATTCGCCATGCACCGTCCAGGCCTCCCTGGCCTGCAGCCGGCGAAAGCACCAGTAGAGTTCATCCGGAGAAGAGCTGAAGCGCGACATCGGCGTCGCCGGCGTACCGAACACCGCGCTCGCCAGCGCCTTCATTCCTGCAAATTCGGCGAGCGCCGGCCGGGCGATCATTTCGTCCAGCCAGCCGAGCGTCAGCGGCCGATCCAGGGAATGTTGATGCGGATCGCGGCCAAGCAGCAGCTTGCCGACGGTCTCGTAGGTTTCGATGTCGTCGGCGAACCAGCCGAACGTGTCGAAACTCGGCGCCAACTGCATGGTGCCGTCGAGGGAAATGCGGCCATGCGTGGTGCGGAGGCCAATCAGCCCGCAGAAACTCGCCGGCGCGCGGATAGAACCACCTGTGTCGGACCCCGTTGCGATGTCGGCCAGCCTGCCCGCCACCGCCGCGGCCGACCCCGAAGACGAACCGCCGGTGACGCGGTCGAGAGCCGCCGGGTTCACCGGAAACGGAAAATGCGCGTTCTGGCCGAACAGAGCGAAGGCGAGTTCGTCGGTCTGGGTCTTGCCGACGAAACGCGCGCCCGCGTCGAGAATCATCTGCACGGCGCCTGCCGTGCGCGAAGCGGCGTGGCCTCCGGCGAATTTCTGCAAATTGCCGCAACCGGTGCGGTAGCCGGCGACGTCGTAAATGTCCTTGACCGCCAGCCGCAGCCCGGCCAGCGGCCCAAGCTCGGCATGCGCCACCGGCATCTGGCGGAGATCGAGAAAGGCGTTGAAGGGGCCGTGTGTGCCTGTCATCGTTCGATATCCGGATACGGTTGCGCCAACATTGTTCGATGCCAGAAATTTTACAACCTGGGATACGATTTTTATTGATTGTGAAATGCTTCGCTCTTATATCGCGCTTGCCCAAAGTCGCACGTGCCTGTGGGTGTCCGCCGATCCTCGAATGGTGAGGGAAATCGGTAAGGTAACTGGAGCCAACCCCTCCAGTCGGTTTAGCGGCCAACCGCCAGACCGAGGACACCTTGAAGCAACGACGGTGCGGGCCTTTCTGGTTCTCTGCCGGTTGTCCAAAGACCGGGGTTACTGAAGAGGCACACCTTCATTGCCGGCAGTGCGGAACGGGGTTCTCCCAATCCAAGCCAAGGCAGACAAAGCGAACCGAAGCCGGGCAAGGCCAAGGTTCATCGCCGCGAGACGGCGTTTCATGGTTCCGGGGTCTCCACCGGCTGGTTCCATGGATTTTCCGTCCCGCCTTTGTTTGACCGCGTGTTCGCGAGGCCGACAGCCAGCGCCCGCACCCTTGTGCGCGCCGAAAGGCGCGATGGAGAAACCCGATGGCCACCCAGCGCATTCTCGACTTCCTCGCCACCCGACGTCCGTCCGGCCCCTGCCTCGTCGTCGACCTCGATGTCGTGCGCGACAATTTCCGCGCCTTCGAGAAGGCGCTGCCCGATTCCAAGATCTACTATGCGGTGAAAGCAAACCCGGCGCCGGAAATCCTGCGCCTGCTTGCTGCGATGGGTTCGTCCTTCGACACCGCTTCCGTTGCCGAAGTCGAGATGGCGATGGACGCCGGTGCGCCGGCGGACCGCATCTCCTTCGGCAACACCATCAAGAAGGAGCGTGACATCGCACGCGCCTACCAGCTCGGCATCAAGCTGTTCGCGGTCGATTGCGTCGAGGAGGTCGAGAAGATCGCCCGCGTCGCTCCCGGCGCACGCGTCTTCTGCCGCGTTTTGACAGATGGCGAAGGCGCCGAATGGCCGCTGTCGCGCAAGTTCGGCTGCGTGCCCGACATGGCCGTCGATGTGCTGCGCCATGCCAAGGGCCTGGGCCTCGACGCCTATGGCGTGTCGTTCCATGTCGGCTCGCAGCAGACCGACCTGACCGCATGGGACCGTGCGCTGGCCGACGCCAAGAAGGTGTTCGCGACGCTCGCCGAGGAAGGCATCGTGCTCAAGATGGTCAATATGGGCGGCGGCTTCCCGACCCGCTATTTGCGTGACGTGCCGGCGGCGCAGGCCTATGGCCAGGCGATCTTCTCGGCGCTGCGCAAGCATTTCGGCAACGCCATTCCCGAGACGATCATCGAGCCGGGCCGCGGCATGGTCGGCAATGCCGGCGTCATCAAGTCGGAAGTCGTGCTGATCTCGAAGAAGGCCGACAACGACAATGTACGCTGGGTGTTCCTCGACATCGGCAAGTTCGGCGGCCTAGCCGAGACGATGGACGAGGCGATCCGCTACCCGATCGTCACCGCGCATGACGGCACCGAGACCGCGCCTTGCGTGCTCGCCGGCCCGACCTGCGATTCGGCCGACGTGATGTACGAGAAGACGCCGTATCCGCTGCCTTTGTCGCTGACCATCGGCGACGAGGTGCTGATCGAAGGCACCGGCGCCTACACGACCACCTATTCGGCGGTCGCCTTCAACGGCTTCGAGCCTCTCCGATCCTACGTGATCTGACGGTTCGAAAGAACCGATCAGATCATCCCAGGTGGGCGCCCGTCGCCCGCTTGGGCTCGCCTGTGGAACAGATCTCCGCTCGTGAAGGGATCGCGGAAATGGAAATGTCAGTTGAAATCGTAGCTCATGCGCCGGCCTTCGCCGTGGTCGCCGAAACCGTTGCCGACGTGGCGGCGCGCGAAGCCTTGCTCGATCGCGCCATGGGGCCGAAGCGCAAGACCAAATCGTCGGAAAAGCTGCGGCGTGGCCGTCGGCCCTCGGAGGGTCTTGCCTTCGTCGCGCGCGATGCCTCGGGCGGCGTGGCCGGCACGGTGCGGCTATGGGATGTCACCTTGGGCGAGGGCGGTTCGTCGGCGCTGCTGCTTGGCCCGCTCGCCGTCGACCCCTCGCTCAAGAGTGCCGGCATCGGTTCGGCGCTGATGCGGCATGCCATCGCGGAAGCCGCGCGCCTCGGCCATGCGGCGATCCTGCTGGTCGGCGACGAGCCCTACTATGGCCGCTTCGGCTTTTCGGCCGCCAGGACCGGTGCGCTCGCCATGCCGGGACCTTATGAGCGGCACCGCCTGCTGGCGCTGGAACTGGTGGAGGGCGCGCTCGATGGCGCCGAGGGTACGCTGAAGGCGTCCGGCCGCAAGCTCAAGGCACAGGCGCCGATCCTGGCGCTTGAGGCTTAAGCGCGACTGCCCTTCAAAACAAACGCCGCCTGAAAAGGCGGCGTTTTGTCATCTCAAAGCCGCTTCTGGCGGCCACGTCCGTTCAGCCGATCAACTGGCTCAGCGCCATGGCGACGGTCATGTCGCCTTCGACCTTTATCTTGCCGGTCATGAAGGCCATGGTCGGATTCAGGTCTCCCGCGATCAGCGAATCCAGATCGTCGAGCGAGAGCTTGATGGTGCAGTCGGCAGGGGCGTCCGTGGTCGAGACGGTTGCGCCGTCGATGACGATGACGCCGTCGCTGCCGGTGTCGAATTTCACGGAACGATCGAACCCGCTGCTGGCCACGCGCGACTTGATCTTCTCGGCAATCTCCTGAACGCTCACGCTGTTCTCCTGTCTGGTTGCATCGTCGCGCAACGGCACTTCGGTCCAGCCGGAGGCCATGCTCTTTTCTGGGCGATCATAATCGCTGCCGCATATAGCTTTGGATTGACGTTTACGTCAACGCAAATTGCGGGAATCGGCCCCGGCGCCGACTGCTATGGGGACCGCTGGCGCCGGCCCGACGGCCGATGGCTCAATGCGCGCTGACCGGCTTAGGCGTCTCGGTCGCGGGGGTGCTGGCATCCTGCCGCCGGCGCAGCCAGTTGTCGCGGATCTCATCCTTGCTCAGGAAATTGACCTGATCGATCAGGACCTCATGCACCAGGGTTGCGCCGACACGTGTGTTGATCGTGTCGCGGATGGCGGCGCGAAAGGCGTCGAGGTCGACCGTCGCCTTCTTGGTGAAGTCGATCTGGGGATGGGCGTAGAGATAGCTGTAGACCTCGTCTGTAATCAGCGCCTCGGCCGGGATCGACAGCTTCTTTATCTGCTCGGGCTCGACGGTGTAGACGAGCTTGGCCAGGAAGTAGCCGTCGATCTTTGAATCGTGGATCAGCGGCACCGAAATGACGTCGGTCTTGACGTAGTCCAGCCCGCCCAGCATCGGCTTGGGTTTCTCGCCGACGCCGCGTTCGCCGGCGGCCTGGAACGAATAGAACACCGCGCCGAGCGTGGCGGCGCAGATCCAGACCGCTATGGCGATGACCTTGATCATTTTGAACCCGGGCCCGGCATCGCCGCGCTCTACCCTTTCAGCCTGCCGAATTCGCCGGCGGAGTAGGTGCCGTCGGTTTCGGCGCGCTGGATGGCGCTGCGCAGCAGGCCGGCGACCTCGTTGACGGCGCTCAGATGCGCCAGGATGGCGGCCTCGTTCTTCGCCAGCTTCTGGCGCAGCCGGGTCAGGCCCTCGCGATGCTGCTCGAGGAATTCGGCCTCGCTGCCGCCCTTCATGGCGCGGGTGAGCTCGTAGAGATAACGGCTCTTGCGGGCGTTCGACGCCTTGAGGTCATAGCTTGTATCGCTGCGGATGCCGGCGGTCTCTTCCTCGACCACCTCCTCGATGCGGCCGATGATGGCGGCAAGGTTTCCAGGCCGAGCGAACGGGGCCGGTGTGTCCGGCGCGGTCGCTCGTGCTGGCAGGTTGGCGGTGAATTCGGAAGAGTCGGCCATGGTGTTTCCCAGTCTAGATCTTGATGTCTGTTTTTATGGTTGTCTCGTCGCCGGTCATCGACCTGGCGGCCTTGCGCTGCAATTCCTGGACGAGCGAGGTGGACAGACGGGTTTGCTGGTCGATCTCGGTCTTTTCCGGTCCATTCGAGACCGGGCCGATCGGCACCTTGCGCTTGCCGTCCATGTAGTGGTCGGCGAGCAGCGACTTGGCGATGCCGATGCCGCCGCGATCGGCCATGACGTCGGCGACGCGCTCGGCGAGCTGCGATTTCCACATGTCGCCGGCGAGACCCGTGCCGTAGACGCCCTCGGTGTCCTTGGGCAGCATGTTCTGGATGAAGGTCTGCAAGACCATCGCCTCGAACTTCTTGAACTTCTTGGCAGGATCGGCCGTGGCGGCGGCCTTGTCGGCCGTCGCGCGTGACAGGATCGAGCCGGCATCGACAGAAGCCGCGGTGTCGACCGAAAACGTGGCAGCGACGCCGCCGGCGCGCTTGGTCAGCGCGGCGCGGGCAGCCTCGATATCCATCGGATCGGCAGCTCGGGCGACATCCATCACGATGTCGCTGGGTGGAGAAATCGCCAAGAAAGTCCGCCTTTTGCCGGGTTTCCTTAGCCAGGACCATGCCTCAACAAGCTTGTGGCAGGCTTGCGGAGGTTGGAGGTGGAACGCAGGGATGGGTGGAAGTCTGCCGCGTCCGATTCTCCTCGCAGAAGCGGGCAGCCTCCTTCTCATGCCTGATCCGTCCCGGACTTACACGTTTGGGGCGTTACGTGCAGCTTCGAACACATTGCGTGCGGACGTCGTACCCGCCACGTGCTCCGTACCCTCGACTCCGAGGTCCATCCCTCCGGCGTTGACGGCCTCATACATCGCTTCGGCCGGGCCAGACTGGCCCTTTGGAATGCCGAACTGTTCGAACGTCGCCGGCCACCCGGCCCTCGGGACGGCAAAGGCTTTAACGTCGAGCTTCATGACTTCACCCAATTGCGCGGCGACTTCATCCGCGCTCACCATCGAACCGAGTTCGATGACCCGATGCCCCGACCATGCCGGCCCGCCCAGAAGCGTTGCGACCTCGGCGCCGATGTCGTCGGTCGCGACCATGGTCGATTGCCGATTGGTTGGGTTGTAGAAGACCGGCAACGCGCCGCCCTGGGCGACTTGCAAGCCATAAAGGAAGTTTTCGAAAAACCCGCCGGCTCGCACATATGCGATCGGCAATTTCAGGTTGCCAAAGCCCTGCTCCAGAAGCGACAAGGCCGTGATCAGCCCCATCCCGCTGGTTCTGTCCGCGCCCATCGACGAAAGCGCCACGATCCGCGGCGCCGGCGCTTTGGCGAGCGCCTTGACATAGTTCGCGATGATGCCCTTGGCTTCGTTGAAATCCGGCGTGGGGGCCCAGATGGGAGGCAACATGACAAACGCGCCTTCGACGCTTTCGAGCGCCCGCTCGATCGCCTCTGCATTATTCCAGTCGCCGTCGACCAGTTCGACGCCCTGGTCTGTCCAGCTAGCCGCCTTCGCGCGGTCGCGGACGAGCGCGCGTACTTTCTTGCCCTGCGCCAGCAAATGCCTTGCCGTCGCGCCGCCAACTTTTCCCGTAATTCCCATTACTAAAAACATGCGTTTTCTCCTGATCTTGAGGCACAGAACCCTGTTCCGCGGGTTCAAAGGATGAGCGGCAGAATGGCCCGGATACGGGGATCGCGCAGATAGAGGCCGCCCCATGTCATCGCGCCCAGAAGCAGGGAAATGACTTCCGGCGGCGACCCCAACTCACCAATGCGGACATGGGCGCAGATGGCGCCGCCCAGAAAGCCCGTCACCAGGATCGCGCCGAGGACGGCGGTGGCCGGGATGGCGTAAAGGATGGCGCAGGCGAGTATGATAGGACCCACGACACGGGTCAGCTCCATCGCGAAGCCGGTTTCCAGCAACATGCTCGCGATCCGTGCCGGCGCGAAAAGCTGAACAGTGCCGTCAGCCATCAGAGCAATCACGACAAACGCGCTCATTATCCGGCCGGCCCACACGGCGCGCTGCAAGGTGATGGTTTCAGGCGCCTGATGAAGGTTCATTGTTTCGGGCACCTGTCATTCTCCGATTGGAATATATTCGGAGCTTACTGTGTCTCTTAGATATGATAAACGCCGAGGTTGAGAACTCACTGTTCTCTCTGCGGGGAACAATACCGAGGCGCGAAAATGCAGAATCTCGAACCCATCCTCATCTTCATAACGGTAGCGGAAATGGGGAGCTTCACTCACGCAGCCGACAGCTTGGGCATTCAAAAGGGAAGGGCCTCAATGGCGGTCCGCAAGCTGGAAGAAGATATCGGTGTCAGGCTCCTGCACCGGACGACGCGCAGCGTGCAGTTGACGGAAGACGGACGCGCATTTCATGCCCGTGCCCGCGATCTGCTTGCTGAGGTCGATGACTTACACTCGATGTTCGCAGGCGATCGCGTGGCACTTCGCGGGCGTCTGAGGGTCGATCTTCCGACCGAGGTTGCGCGCACAACGATCGTGCCGGCCTTGCCGGCCTTCATGGCGGCTCACCCCGAGTTGGAGCTGGAGATGTCGAGTACGGATCGGCAAGTCGATCTGGTTCAAGAGGGGTTCGACTGTGTATTGCGGCTTGGAGCCATCCGGGACGAAACGCTGATTGCCCGCCCTCTGGGCCTGTTGCGCATGGTCAACGCCGCCAGTCCCGCCTATCTGGCGCGCCACGGCGTCCCTCTATCGCTGGAAGATCTGCAGCGTCAGGAACATCGGACAATTCATTTTTCGACGGTGCTGGGCGCAAGACCCTTGGGATGGGAATATCCGGAAGGCGACAGCTACGCGACGCTTCAGTTGCCAGGTACGCTACACGTCAACAGCGCGCAGACCTACGACGCCGCTGCGCTCGCCGGCCTTGGCCTGATTCAGGCGCCACTCCTGGGGATTGGCCAATACCTGGAGAGCGGAACGCTTGTGGAGGTCCTACCCGATTTTCGTCGACGGGCGATCGCTGTGTCCCTCGTCGTGGCTCATCGGAGCAATCTGTCGCGCCGGGTCCGCGCATTCATGGCATGGATCGAAGACGTGCTGAGGCCGTATCTGGAATAGCGAGCCGAACATCTTCGTCCGTCCGTCGAAATCAACATTCTGAAGTAATGTCCGCCGTGTCGGCCAGGCGGCCCACCAGAATGGGGCATTGAAACCGGCTGACGTGAGACGCAAAGCGGATGTCCACGCTTCGGCGGACAAAGACCGTCTCTGGATCAACAAAACTCGCCGCTATTCCTGCCGCTTCTGCGCGATTAGGTCCAGCCGCTCGCGGTCTGATCTCTCGCGCTCGTCGCGGTTGCGCACGTCCTTGTAGGCGCGCTCCACCATGTTGGTGCGGGCGCTTGCCGCGGCGATGAGGCCGGCTTCCTGCCTGGCGCTTTCCAGGCTCTCTTCCTGACGCACGACGGCCTGGGCGATGCGGCGATGATAGAGATCGGGAAACAGGCCGGACAGGGAATTGTCCTGGTCGAAATGGCCGATCAATTCTCGGGCCTCGGTCTCGGCGGCGTTTGCCGCGGCCACGAAGGTGGCGTGGCGGGTCTCGTGCAGGGCTTTCAGCTGTTCCTGCACCTTGACGAGTTTCCTCAGACGATCCTTGCGCGTGCTCATTTCACCTCGCCAGTGTGAGGTCGACGAAGCCGTCGACGAACAGCGACAGCATGGTGCCGACGGCGAAATAGAAGATCAGCATGCCGCCGGCGATGACGAAGGGCTGGGAGATGAAATAGATAGGGATCTGCGGGGTCAGCTTGTTGACGAAGCCGATGGTCAGGTTGACGAGAATGGCGTAGGCGACGAACGGGCTGCCGAGGCGGATGACCAGGAAGAACGTGTCCGACACGGTGTCGGTGATGTCGACCAGCGCTGCCTGCGGGTTGAAGAAGACGTTGACCGGTGCGACCGTGTAGGACGCCACCAGGGCGCGGACGATCTCGTGGTCGAAGTCGAAGACAAACAGCATCAGCAGCGCCGAGAACGAAATGATGGCGGCGAGCGCCGCCTGCGGCTCCGGCTCCTCGATCGCCGGCCCGCCGGAGCCGCCATAGCCGATCAGCATGGCGATGGCCGAGCCCATGAAGCGAAGCGCTTCCATGTAGAGCCTGGTCATGGCGCCGATCAGCCCGCCGACCAGCAGTTCCGAAATGATCATCGGCACCAGGATCTGCGGACGCGGATCGACGAAGGGAAAGATCTTGTCCCACAGGAAGGCAAGCAGACCGCCGGTGGCGGCGACCGCCACGAACAGCCTGACCTGAACGGGCACGCGGGCGCTGGACAGGCCCGGCATCAGCATGAAGCAGGCGCCGATGCGGCAGAAGGCGAGGAACGCCGCGATGACGACGGCCTGCGAGAGAACGCTCACGATATGGTCCCGAGCACCCTGATCTCGACGCCCTTGGCGATTTCGACGTGGGAGAGCACCGGCAGCGTGGTGAACAGGCGTTCGATGATCATGCGTACATAGGGGCGAGCGTCGGGCGCGGTGACCAGCACGAAGCGCTCGCCGGCTTCCAGATGTTTCTTGATCGCCTTGGTGGCGTCCTGCCCGAACTCCTCCAACTGGCGCGGATCGATGTCGAACTCGCGCACCTCGCCCTTGGCGTCGCGCTTGAGGCTCTGGTGGAAGGCAAGATCCCAGCGGTTGCCGAGGCGCAGCACCTTGAGCACGCCGCCTTCCGAGAGGTCGCCGCAGATCTGCTGGGCCATTCGGATGCGCACATGTTCGACGATCTGCTCGGTGCGGCGCACATGCGGCGCGATCTCGGCGATGGCCTCGATGATCAGATGCAGATTGCGGATCGAGACGCGTTCGGCCAGCAAAAGCTTCAGCACCGCCTGAAGGCCGGGATAGGAGATGTGGGTGGTGCAGATCTCGTCGGCGAGCTTGCGGTATTCCTGGTCCTGGCGTTCGAGCAACGCCTTCATGTCCTTGTAGGAGAGCAGCTGCGGCAGGTTGTTGCGGATGACTTCCGAGAGATGGGTGAGCAGCACCGACATATTGTCGGCGAAGGTGAAGTTCTCGCGCTTCAGATCCTCGGCGAAGGTTTCCATGACGGAATAGGCGCGCATGCCGAAGGCGGGCTCGCGAATCTCCTCGCCGGGGATTTCGGGTATGTCGCGGTTACCGAGCAGCACCATGATCTCGCCGACGCGCATGGAATATTCGGCGACCACGGTGCCATGCACCTTGATCTGATAGCTTTTCGGCGGGATGGCGAAGTCGTCGGCGACGCGGACTTCCGGAACGACGAAGCCGTATTGCTGCGCGAATTTCTTGCGCATCTTGGACATGCGGAAGACCAGTTCCTGATGCGAGACCAGGAGCCGGGTCGAAAGCTGCTTGCCGATCAGGAGTTCGATCTCGGCGGTGGCGAGAGAGGCCTTGACCGAGTTCTTTTCTTCCTCGGCCTTTGTCGCCTTCTCCTGGCTCTTCAGCGCCTCGGCCTCGGCGACCGCCCGGTTGTGGCGCATCGGAATGACATAGCCGAGGCCGGCCATGCCGGCGGCCAGCGCGAAGAACGGGAACAGCGGCAGGCCGGGCATCAGGCCGAGCAGAACCAGCAGCGCGGCCGCCACATAGAGCGCGCGCGGATGAGCGCCGAGCTGCCCGAACACGGCCTGGTTGGTCGAGCCGCGGGTGCCGCCCTTGGAAACCAAGAGGCCGGCGGCGAGCGAGACGATCAGCGCCGGGATCTGGGTGACGAGACCATCGCCAACCGACAGCTTGATGAACACGTCGGCGGCCTCGCCCATGCCCATGCCGTGCCTGATGTAGCCGATGGCGATGCCGCCGACGATGTTGATGGCGGTGATGATGAGGCCGGCGATGGCGTCGCCGCGCACGAATTTCGAGGCACCGTCCATCGAGCCGAAGAAGGAGCTTTCTTCTTCCAGTTCGCGGCGCCGCAGCTGCGCGGTCTTGTCGTCGATCATGCCGGCGGACAGGTCGGCGTCGATCGACATCTGCTTGCCCGGGATGGCGTCGAGGGTGAAGCGGGCGCCGACCTCGGCGATGCGGGTGGCGCCCTTGGTGATGACGATGAAGTTCACCACGATCAGGATCATGAAGACGATGAGGCCGATGACGAAGTCGCTGGCCATGACCAGCTTGGAGAATCCGGCGATGACATAGCCGGCGGCGTGCGTACCCTCATTGCCATGCGACAGGATCATGCGCGTGGTGGCGATGTTGAGCGACAGGCGCAGCATGGTGGCGATGAGCAGCACGGTCGGGAACGAGGAGAAATCGAGCGGCCGCTGGATCCACAGCGCCACCATCAGGATCAGCACCGAAAGCGCGATCGAGAAGGCCAGCCCGATGTCGATGAGAAAGGCCGGGATCGGCAGGAACAGCACGGCCAGGATGATGACGATGCCGAGCGCGAAGAAGATGTCGCGGCCGTTCTTGGCCACCGCGCCGGGCTGGATGCTTTCGCTGATCGCCATTCTCGTCCTCGAACCCATAGGGCTGCCGAGCATGCGACAGCCCGGCGAGGGTAGCTGGCCAAGCTTGCGCGAGGGTGGGAGAGTGGCCGGATCGACTCTCTCGCGAAGGACTATCCATGCTGCTGATCATCGGTACGATCCGCCTGCCGCCCGGCAGGTTCGACGAGGCAAGGCCGGTGATGGAGCGCATGGTTCGCGCCAGCCGCGCCGAGGACGGATGCCTTGAATATTCCTACGCGCAGGATGTGCTTGATCCCGGCTTGATCCGGGTCACCGAGGTATGGCGCGACCGGCCGGCACTCGATGCGCATTTCCGCTCGCCGCACATCGCCGACTGGCGCGCGAGCTGGCCGGGGCTCGGCATCGGCGAGCGCAATCTGGTGCTCTACGAGGCCGGCGAACCCATGCCGACCTGAACGGTCCGGCGCCTCGCCAGCCGCCAGCAAGCAATCAGGTTTCGGCGGTATCGGCGGTGGCAACGCCGACCAGCCACCGCCTGACGGCTCGTTCCTCCGACGCCGACAGACCGGTGGACAGTTCGGTCTCGATCGCATGCACACGGTCCCGGCATCGCCGCAGCAGCGCCTGTCCACTGGGGCTGAGCTCGATATGCTGGATGCGCCCATGTACGGCGTGGGGCTTGCGCAGCAGCGAGCCGGCGCGCTCCAGATTGGTGACGATGACGCTGAGCGTTTGCGGGGTGAGCAGCGCCAGCCGGGCAAGATCGGCGTTGGAGAGGCCGGGATAGGCCGCCAGCATGGTCAGCGTGACGAATTGCGGCTGCGTCACGCCGAGGTCGGCCAGCGCCCGGTCGACCCTCAGCCGATGCGCGCCGGCGGCCTGCCGCAGGAGATAGCCGAGATAGCCTTGCTCGCCGCGTTTGCCTTCGCCCGGAGCCGGAACCGAGGCATGTTGATCTGGCTTGCGCATGATGTAAGAGCTCTTATATGTTGTTCGAACCCTGAGATTATAGCAGAGCAAGGACGATGACGATGGCCTATCGGATTTTTCTCGCCGGCGCTTCGGGCGCCATCGGGCAGCGGCTGATCCCGCAACTCCTGGCCGCCGGCCATCAGGTGACGGGCACTACGCGCAATGCCGACAGGGCCGCCAAATTAGGGACCCTTGGCGTCGAGCCAGCGGTTGTGGACGTGTTCGATGCCGACGCACTGTCGCGGGCGATGCGTGCTGCCCGCCCCGACATCGTCGTCCACCAATTGACCGACCTGCCGGCAGGCCTGGACCCGAGCCGCATGGCCGAAGCTGTCGTGGGCAACGCCCGCATCCGCGAGGAGGGCACACGCAATCTGGTCGCCGCGGCCGTCGCATCCGGCGTCAGGCGCATGGTGGCGCAAAGCATCGCCTGGGCCTTCGCGCCAGGCTCCGAGCCGCATGCCGAGGCCGATCCGCTGGATAGCGGCGCGAGCGGCAATCGCGGAATCAGCGTCGGCGGGGTCATCGCGCTCGAAACGGCCGTGCTCAATGCACCATTCGCCGGCATCGTCCTGCGCTATGGCCAGCTCTACGGCCCCGGAACAGGAGCGGACACGCCCGCCGGCGCGTCGCCGCTGCATGTCGATGCGGCTGCCTATGCGGCGCTGCTTGCACTGGACAAGGGCGCGCCAGGCATCTTCAACATTGCCGAATCCAATGAGGCCGTCTCGACGCGAAAGGCGGCCGAGGAACTCGGCTGGCGCGCCGATTTCCGCTTGCCCGCCTGAACCAATCCGCTCGGAGACATCGACATGATCACCCATCAAGCTCGTTTGCGGACCGGCCAGTCCCTGATCGCCGTCAGTGCCGTCGCGGTTCTGTTCGCGCTGGCGGCCAAGTGGACCGGTCCGGGTTTGATGGCTGTCGAGCCGGTCGGCATGGAAACGCACATGAACATGGAAGGCGCTGCCGAGGGTAGCTCCGCCGCACGGCCCAAGATGGTCGTCACGCCTGTCTCCTGTGAAAGGCTACCCAACGTACCGGGCAAGTCGATCGCCACGGTCGTCGTCGCATTTCCTCCAAATGCTTATACGCCCCGCCATCGGCATCCGGGCTCGGTCAGCGCCTTCGTGCTGAAGGGTACGCTGCGTTCACAACTGGCGGGCGGCCCCGTCGGCACCTATGCGCAGGGACAAACATGGTTCGAGCCGCCCGGGGCGATCCATCTCTTCGCCGAGAATGCCAGCACGACGGAGCCGGCCGAACTGCTGGCGACCTTCATTGCCGACGACGATTGCGGCCCGCTGACGATCCCGGATTGACCACCGCGCCGGTGGCTTTCCGATCCAGGGCTGGAAAGGCTGGCGGCATCGCGGCCATATTGGCGCCTTCGATGTCGGCATTGTGGTTGTCACGACGTGCCGCCCGGCGTATCAGGCGGGTCTTCCTTTGCCTTTGATATCGGCGAGCCGCCCCGTGCTTTCCAGAAACCAACCCCAAGTCTACGCCCGCCGGCTGCGCGCGGTGCTTCTGAGGTCAATCCCTCTGCTGGAGGCGCGCGGCATTGCCGTGGTCATCCTGGCGGGCGTTGTCGGCGTCATGGCAGGCATGCTGGTCACCGCGATGAGCCAGATCGTGCAGGATCTGCACGGGCTTCTGTTCGGTGTCCAGCCCGGCGGCCGGCTGTCCGGCATGTTCTCACTTGCCGATCCGATGCAGGCACTGATCCCGGCGATCGGCGGCATCCTGCTCGGGATATCGGTGGTCTGGCTCAGGCTTCGGAAATTCCGCACGCCGGTCGACCCGATCGAGGCCAACGCGCTCTATGGCGGGCGCATGTCACTGACCGATACCTTCATCATCGTCGTCCAGACGATGATTTCCAGCGGCTTCGGCGCTTCGGTCGGCCTGGAGGCCGGCTATACGCAGGTCGGCTCCGGCGTCGCCTCGCGGCTGGCGCGCGCCTTCCGGTTGCGCCGCAACGATGTCCGCATCCTGGTCGGCTGCGGCGCCGCCGGCGCCATAGCCGCCGCCTTCGATGCGCCGCTGACCGGCGCCTTCTACGGTTTCGAACTGGTCATCGGCATCTACTCGGTCGCCAATGTCGCACCGGTCATGACCGCGGCGATCTCCGCCTCGCTGACGGCGGAAGTGTTCGGCGGCGTGCCGTTTCCGCTCGAGCTCTCAGGGTTGCCGCAACTCACCGCCAGCCAATATGTGCCGTTCCTGCTGCTCGGCCTGCTTGGCGGGGCGGCCTCGATCGCCATCATGCAACTGGTCACGCTGATCGAACGCGGTTTCAACAGGCTGTCGGTCGATGCCTCGCTGCGCCCCGTCATCGGCGGTGTCCTGGTCGGGCTCCTGGGGCTGATCACGCCGCAGGTCCTGTCCAGCGGCCACGGCGCGCTGCATCGCGAGTTCGCCATGAATTACGGGCTGGCGGTGGTGGCGAGCGTCTTCGTGCTGAAACTGGCGGCGTCGGCCATCTCGCTGGGCTCGGGCTTTCGCGGCGGCCTGTTCTTCGCCTCGCTGTTCCTCGGCGCGCTGCTCGGCAAGGCGTTTGCCGGTGTCATGGCGCTCGTCTCGCCGGCCACTGGCATCGACCCCTCCGTCGCCGCCGTCGTCGGCATGACGTCGCTTGCCGTCGGTGTCGTCGGGGGTCCGCTGACCATGACCTTTCTGGCGCTGGAATCGACCCGCGACCTGACGCTCACCGGCGTGGTGCTGGCCGCCTCGATCATGGCGGCGATCCTGGTGCGCGAGACCTTCGGCTATTCGTTCTCCACCTGGCGCTTCCACCTGCGCGGCGAGACGATCCGCAGCGCCCACGATGTCGGCTGGATGCGCAGCCTGACCGTCGGCTCGATGATGCGCAAGGATATCAAGACCATCGATGCGTCGACGACGCTGGCCGCCTTCCGCAAGGAATTCCCGCTGGGGTCGGCCCAGCGCGTAATCGCCGTCGATCCGGGGGATGAGTATGTCGGCGTGCTGATCGTGGCCGAACTGCACAGCGATCCTTCCGGAGGCGAGGCGACGGTGCGCGATCTTGCCCGGTACAAGGATGCCGTGCTGGTGCCGAGCATGAACGTGCAGGCCGCCGCCGAGACCTTCCAGCGCGCCGGCGCCGAGGAACTGGCCGTGGTCGAGGATTTCGCCGACCACATCGTGCTCGGTCTGCTGACCGAGGGCCATTTGATGCGGCGCTATGCCGAGGAACTCGAAAAGGCGCGCCGGGACCTGTCGGGGGAGGGATAAGCCGCCCGCGTTCTCCGAGTCGTCAGTGCTCGATCGGTCCCTTGGCCGGCACCAGAGCCGTGCCGGCTGTCGTCGGGCGCTCGATGACGCGGCGCACGCGCGGCGGCTCGTCGCCCGAGTGCAGCGCCCGCAAGCGTTCGCCGACCATGGCATCGGCATGGGTGATGCGGCCGTTATGCCTGACATATTCGAGCCAGGTCGGCGTGTGGTAATGCTCGATCCAGATCGACGGATTTTCGAGATCGCGCGCCAGCGTCCAGTTGCGGGCGCCGTCACGGCGGCGGATGCGGCCGCGCTCGGCCATGGTGGCGAGGAATTCCGCCTCGTCCTCGCGCCGGATCACATATTCGATCATGATGGCGATCGGGCCGCTGCGCGGCTTGAGGTCGAGCGCGAGGTGCGGTTCCTTGAAGCGGTTGAGCGGGTCGAGGTTGAGCACCTGCTGCTGCGGCAGCGGCAGTACGAGGCCGATGGCGCCGCCGGCCAGCATGGCGATGGCCGCGGCGATCAGCGCCGTCTCGGCACCATGCGCATCGGCAACGACACCCCAGATCCAGCTGCCCAGCGCGATGCCGCCGAAGGTGGCGGTCTGGTAGACAGACAGGACCCGGCCGACCACCCAGCGCGGTGTCGCCATCTGCACGGTGACGTTGAAATGGGACAGCGCGATCACCCAGCAGGCACCGCCGACCAGCAGGCCGAGCGAGGTCTGCCAGGCATGCTGGCTGATGGCGGCGTTGAAGGCGCAGGCAGCGAAGCCGGCGAAGGCACAGCGCACCATCGTCTCGCTGGAGAGCAACTGCCGCAGCCGCACGCTGATCAGCGCGCCGCAGACGGCACCGATGCCGAAGGCGCCCAGCATGATGCCGTAGGTCAGCGCGTCGCCCTTGACGACGTCGCGCGCCACCAGCGGCAGCAGCGCCAGCACCGCGCCGGCGCTGAAGCCAAAGGCCGCGCCCCTGACCAGCACCTTGCCGATGTTGGGCGACATGGCGACGTAACGCAGGCCGGCGCCCATGGCGGCCCCCAATGACTCGCGCGGCAAGGTCGAGACCGGTAGATCAGGTTTCCAGCGTGCCAGCACGACGATGAGGCCGATATAGCTCACCGCGTTCGCCGCGAAGGCGGCGGCCGCGCCGGCGGCCGCGACGATGATGCCGCCGATCGCCGGGCCGACGCTGCGGGTCAGGTTGAACCCCATGGAATTCAGCGCCACGGCGGCAGGCACCTTGTTGCGCGGAACGATGTCGCCGACGGAGGCCTGCCATGACGGGCTGTTGAGCGCCGTGCCGCTGTCGATCAGGAAGGTAAAGGCCAGCAGCGTCCACGGCGTGATCAGGTCCAGATAGGTGAACGCGGTCAGAAGCACCGAAACGACCAGCATGAAGGTCTGGGCGACCAGCATCACCTTGCGGCGGTCGAAGCTGTCGGCGATGGCGCCGGCGACAAGCGCGAACAGCATGATCGGCAAGGTGGTCGAGGCCTGGACCAGGGCGACCTGATAGGGCGAGGTGGCGATGGTGGTCATCATCCAGGCGGCGCCGACGCCCTGGATCAAGCCGCCGAAATTGGAGACGAGACTTGCGCCCCATACGGCGCGGAAGATGCCGTGCCGGAACGGCGCCAGCGCCGAGACGCTTTCGCTATCCGGCTTTTCGTCAATCATCGGTGGGTTCCTGCCACGGCGCGCTGATCCTTGCGGTGATCCGTTTCCCCGCATGATTTGCCGAAACTATGGCATCGCGGCGCAAAGCGCGAATGCCTTGCGGGGAAGATCATGGTCCAACAAGGGGATAGCGAAGGGCCACACGCCTCCAACCTGACGTTTCAGCGCGCCTCGGCGACGGCCGCGTGCAGTGCCTCGGTCAGGTGGCCGGTGGATTGGCCGCCGGCATGGAGACGAAGGAAAAGCTCCATTCCCACCAGCCGAAGCCTCGAGGCCTGATCGCGCCTGGCGAGGTCGCTCAGGTCCGCGACCGAAGATGCCGGCCACTTCATCGCATCGCGCAGAAAGCCGCCATGCAACAGGGACTCGGTGCCGGCTGTGAAGTTCGCCGATACCTGGAAACCGTTCTTCCTGGCCCTCACGTTCTGAAGCGGAATGTGTTTTTCCGCGACTTTCTTCAAAAGCCATTTTCCTTGCTTCTGGCGGTATTTGTGTCGCCGAGGCAGATGGATCGCGAAGTCGATCAGCCGGTTTTCGAGGAACGGCACCCTGAGTTCAACCGAGGCAGCCATGCTGAGCCGGTCATGCCGGTTCAGCAGATCCTGCAGATGCGAATACATGTCGTGAAGGCAGCATCCGAGGAAGGCGCGGTCGCCAAGCGGCGTCACCGGCTCGAGCCGGTCGAAAATCTTCGCCTGAAGGAAATTCAATTCCGGCGAAAGCGCCCTGAGCACGACGTTGCGATCCCAGGCATGGCCACCCGCGATCGATGTGCGGAAGGGGGCATGACGCTGGCGCTCGAATTTGCGGGTCAGACTTCGCTTCGAAAGAAACAGCCGCCTCGGCCAGGACCAGGGCCGCCACAATTTCAGGCTGGCTTCCTGCCAGTCGTAGCCGCCAAAGAGTTCGTCGGCGCCTTCACCGGTCAGCAGCACCTTGATGCCATCGGCCCGGCACTGCTCGGCGAGCGCGAGCAGGCAGACATGGCTTGCATGCCAACCGTCGCTTTCCAGATGCCAGATGGTCTTCGGCCATAGGTCGAGGAACCGGTCCTTGTCGACCGGCACCCTGTTCAGCGGCACATGGGCTTGGCTGGCGGTGCGCTCGGCGTCATCGGCTTCGCTGTGGCCAATGCCGGGATCGACGACATAGGCCGTCATCTCCGGCCTGAACCGTTTGGCCAGCGTGGTGACGAGACCAGAATCGACACCGCCGCTGCAGGCCGCGGCCAGGCTGGTATCGGCGATGCAATGGAGCTCGATGCTGTCCTTGATCAGCGCTTCCAGCGTTGCCATGTGCTCGGCGTCGCTGGCCGTATCGCCAACGATGCGGGCGGGGTCGAGCGCATCGAGGACATGCCAGAAACAGCGCTTCTCAATGCCGGCATCGCTGATCTTCCACAGGCCTGCCGGCGGCAGCCGCTCTATGCCCTGGAACAGGCTGGAACAGGAGTCACGGCTCTGCCAGGCAAGGCGCAAGGTGATCTCGCGCGCATCCACGCTCCGTGCAACGCCATCGCAGGCCAGGATCGCCTTGTCCTCGGAGGCGAACAGGATTCGCTCGCCCGTCTCGGCCACCGACATCGGCTTGATGCCGAGACGATCGCGCGCGAGCCACAGGGCGCCGGCACGCGCGTCGAAATAGGCGATGGCGAACATGCCGTCGAACATCGGGATCGCCTTGTCCGGCCCCCAGTGATGCAGCGCTTCGAGAACCACCTCTGTATCCGAGACCGTCCGGAACCGCCTGCCATCAGCCTCCAGCGCGTCCCGCAGCGAGCGATAATTGTAGACCTCGCCATTGTAGACCAGCACGCCCTTGCCACAGGCCGTGAGCATGGGCTCGCGCGCCTGCGCGGACAGATCGATGATCGACAGCCGCCGGTGACCGAGCGCCAGCCGGCCGTCGTTCCAGCTGGCATGGTCGTCGGGCCCGCGATGGGCCAGCGCCTGCATCATGCGTGTGACGTCGGCGATGTCGCAGCCGCTGATCGGACCGCGTTTGCGCCAGACGCCGGCTATGCCGCACATGGCGTGCCGGCCGGTCTGGGCTGGTCCGGGGTTCTGCGAGAAGCCATTGGGACAAAACGATCGCCTGGCCGGGAGTGGCCAACACGGCAATCTAGCCGGAACCGGGTCAACCGCAAGCGGGCCACCGCTTTCAGGGCATTCCGAATGGAAGCCGCACCGTCCCGGAAGGTTCTAGATCAGAAACCGTTCTGGATGCGCTCGAAGATGACATTGGTGAAGGCCGATATCTGGCCGCCGATGAAGGGGCCCGTAAGCGCCACCACCAGCATGATGGCAACGATCTTGGGCACGAAGGTCAAGGTGATCTCCTGGACCTGCGTCAGCGCCTGGATGAGCGCGATGCCGATGCCGACCGCCATTGCGACCAGCACCACCGGCGCGGAGGCGGTCAGCACCGTCCACACCGCATACTGGACGATGTCGAGAGCGTCGGCCTCATTCATGTGGCGGTTGGCCTAGCTCGCCGGCTTGATCGATACGCCCGCGCCGACGGGGACCGTGGTGCCATCCTGCAGCACCGCGATCAGTCCGTTGCTGCCAAGCGTCACCGACGCCACCGTGCCCGTGGTCTTGCCATCGGCCGAGGTGATGTTGCGGCCTATGAGAGCGTCGGCCTGCGACAGCGCCGACGACTGCATGATCTGGTCGAGCTTGGTGTTGGTCTGCACCGACTGCTCGACCTGCGAGAAGGTGGCGAGCTGGGCGACGTACTGCGTCGAATCCATCGGCTTGGTCGGATCCTGGTTCTTCATCTCGGCGATCAGAAGTTTCAGGAACGAGTTGTAGTCGACAGCGGTCTTGGCGGTCTGCGTGGTGGTCTGGTTGGCGCCAACCGGTATCGAAGTCGTCATGTCCACGGTCATTGGTATCGTGCTCCCACGGCCAGCGGGCGCGCGGCGCCCGGAACGTCGTCATTGCCGCCAAGCGCGCGGCGTTCGAGAGGATAAAGCGAACGGATCGCCTTCAAGGCCTCGTAGATGTGATCCTCGCCGACCATGCGGTCGACCTGTTTCAGCGCGTTGCCGATCTCGGCGTCTTCGAAGCTTGCAATGAGCAGCGGCAGCGAGTGGCGGAACATCTCGCGCGCTTCATCGGCACCAGCGGGATTCATCAGCATGACCTGCACGATGAAATAGAGCTGCCGCAAAGGCGTCGACGCCTCGTCGGCCTGGATCACGTGGCTCTCGAGCAGGAACTGCACGTCGTTCATCAGCTCGACGGTGACCTTGCGGTCGACGCGGATGACCGCACCGTTGATGTAGATCTTCTCGTTGGGCTTCAGTGATATCTTCAGCGTGTTGGTCATTGAATGCCGTCGCGGATGATCTGGGATACTTCGATCAGCCCCTCGAAATTGTCGGTGCGGCCCTGGCGGATGTCCTCCGCCTCGCGCAGCAGCCACAGGCCGATGGAAATCAGGTTGGCGCGCAATTCCTTGGGGAGCGCATTGTCGCTGGAGCCAAGGTCTTCGACGAAGACGGTCCAGACGCGATTGGTGAAATTCAGTGCCTCCACGGCCTCCATCGAATCCCGGCCGGCCGCCGCCGCGGCCGACAGCATGTCGATCGAGCGGGTCAGCAGCTCGCGCTCACGGTCCTTGGCGTCCGTGACGGAGGTGCTTTGGACGTCGGCGTAGGAGAATTGGTACATCGTTGGCTCTACCGTTCCGGTTCAGAGTGCTTTCAGGTCAGGTAATTCAACAGACTGAGCTGCTGCAGGCGCGCCGTCAGAGCAAAGGACGTCTCGATATGCTGCGTCAGGTCGGCGACGCGGGTCGCGGCTTCCGCCGGATCGACTGCTTCGAGATCCAGAATGTGCCGTTCGAACAGGTCGATCTGCGTTTTCATGCGGTCGCTGGCGTCGGACACGCGCTTCTGGACGATACCGGTCTGGGATTGGACCTGCGCGATGCCGCTCAGCGCCTCGCCGACCAGTTTCTGCGAGTGGTCGATGATGCTGTCCTTTGCCGCCTGGCTGATATTGGTGGACATCAGGCTGGAGACCATGGCCGCCGCCATGGCGAGCTTCCTGATGCCGTCGTTGTTGGCGCCGGTCGAGGTCTCGGTGGTTTCGTTGAGCGCGATGCGGCTGACGATCTGCTGGTCGGTGGCATTCGACATGTTGGTCTGCCAGCCCGGGCCGAGGAACTGCGGCGTGACATAGTTGGTGATGAAATCGTCCATCTGGGCCGCGGTGATGTTGGCCGCGAGCGGGTCAGCGGGCGTGAAGCCGAATTTGGCGACGAAGGAGGCGTCGAAGGCAGCCTTGGCAGGAGAGCCGGCGGCGGTGAAATCGTTGATCGGCTTGACGTCGGTGTTGGTGCCAGCGAATAGATATTCGCCGTTGACGCTCGTGTTGAGGATCGACGTAAGCTGCTGGATAGTTGTCTGGCCGGTCGATTGGGTCAGGCTGTCTGAGTTGTCGCCCGACGATGCGGTGGTCAGGCTGGACAGGAAAGTCTGCGCGACGTTGGAGAGCTGGCCGAGCGAGGTCTGGGTCGACGAGAGCCGGGCGGCCACCAGTCCGTTGGAATCGACAATGACGTTGAGCCGGTCGAGGTCGCGCGAAAAGGTAACGGACTGGGCGGTACGTCCACCAAGTGCCAGACCGACATCGGCGACCTTGCCGGTCGAGGACTCCTTCGTGGCTTTGACGAGATCGGCTTGCATGCGCATCTGCTGATAGCGCATGGCATTCGTAAGGGCAGCAGAGGAGACGAAGGTCATGGCTTATCCCACCGCGTTCAACAGCGCCGTCATCATGTCGTCGACGGTCTTCATCATCCGGGCGGATGCCTGATAGGTGTGCTCGAGATCGAGCATCAGCGACATTTCCTGATCGACATTGACGCCGGTTGCGTTGGACAAGGCATCGGCACTGCGCTGTGCCAGGGCTTCTTTGGCGTCGGCGGCGGTCGAAGCCTGCTGACGAATGCCCTGCAACCAGCCTATCGAATTGGCGGCGTAGTCGGCAACGCTGGAGGTTGCCGAAATCCCGGCCGAGGGATCGAACGTCATCGGCTTGTCGAGCTGGTCGCCATAGGCGACCAGAAGATTGGAGTATGAAGGCCCGCCAGTGGTGTTGGCGACGTAGGCGGCGCCGTTGGCGCCCCCATCGCGCAGCAATGTCGGGTTGCCGCCGGCGCTGGGGTCCATCGCGGCATTGATCTTGATCGTTCCAGCAAGGCCATCGACGAGCGTGCCTGCGGCTGGCACCGCCGGTGCGCCCGGCCAGGTGAACAGGCCGGCTGCGTTGGGCATGGACGGTGCGGTTTCGGCAAAGGCGGTGATCAGGCCGCGCGCGGTTTCGTCGAGCTGGCCCTGCATTGTCGAGGCGACGCCGTCACGCAATTGCAGCAGGCCGGCAATCGTGCCGCTGGCGGTGGTGTTGCCGCCGCTGCCCGCCGAGACCGGTACGTTGTCGATATAGACGGTGTTGCCGGCCGCACCCGCGGCATAGCCCGAAGATGGGGCGAAGCTGACGGTGCGTGGGATCGTCTCGAACAATGTCGTGCCGTCACCCGTGGTGATGACCATGTCATTGTCGCCACGCGTGAAGGTCGATACCGGAATGTAATTGGCGATCTTCTTCAACAATGCGTCGCGTTGGTCTAGCGCATCGGAAACGTCGGTGCCGGAACGGGTTCCGGACATGACCGCCGTGTTGGCATCCTGGAACTGGTTGAGCAGCGAGTTGAGATCTTTGACGGCGGTATCGATCTGGCCGTCGGTTTGGGTACGAAAGTCCTGAATGGCCTTGGAGCCTTCATTCAGGGACCGCACGACCTGTTTGGCCGCGTCGATGACGCTCGCGCCAAGATTCTGGTTGGACGGCGAGGTCGCGTATAGTTGCAGCGCCTGCTGCAGGTTGCCGATCGCAGTCGATGGTGAGGAGGCGTTGTCGACGCCATTCACTGAAACGTCGAGCTGATCCATGCCGCTGTAAAGCGCGCTCTGGCCGGCGTAGGCGGACAGGGCGCCGAGGTTCTGGCGAAACAGCAGGTCGTTGGCTGCACGCTGGACATCAACCGAACGTGCGCCGGGGCTCGTGCTGGTGACGAGCGCGATGCGGCGCGAATAGTTCGGATTGTCGGCGTCTGCCACATTGCGCGTGACGACGCTTGTCTGCCGCGAGGTGGCCAGAAGCGCCGATTGGGCGATGCTCAGTGCGGTGGAAAGCGACATGCTGGTCTTTCACGGGCGGAGCCCGGTTATCTCTTCAGGTTGACAAGGACGTCCATCAGATCGGAACCGGTCTGGAAGACTTTCGAATTGGCGGTGTAGCTGCGCTGGGCCGCGATCATGTCGGTCAATTCCTCGGCGATATCGACGTTGGAATTCTCGAGCGCGCCGGAGATGATCGAGCCGGCCTTGCCTTCATTGGCAAAGCCGACACGGACCGCGCCGGACTCAGTGCCTTGCGCGTAGACGTTGCCAGGCAGCGCCTTGAGCTGGTCGGGGCTCTGCACGTCGGCCAGCGGAATCTTGTAGAGCGGCTTGGAGGTGCCATCCTTGTACTGAGCGTAGATGGTGCCATCCTTGCTGATCTGGATCTTGTCGATGGTGCTCGGCGCATTGCCGTTGACCTGGGCATCGGAAACGGTGAATCCGGTCCCGAGCTGGGTCAGCTTCGACAAGTCGAGATTGAGGCTGGCGCCACCCGGCACGGTGAATGAAATGCCTGTGGGTGTGCCGGTCAGCTTGCCCGTCGTGGTATCGAAGGTCAGGTTGGCTGAGCCGAGCGCGCCGCCGGCGGCGTAGGGAAAACCGGTTCCAGGCGTTGCCTTCGACTGATCGAAGACTGCTACCTCCCAGGTGCCGGTGCCGGTGTTGGTGAAATAGACGTCGAGCAGCTTCTTGTT
The DNA here is from genome assembly GCF_004791315.1 of Mesorhizobium sp. M8A.F.Ca.ET.208.01.1.1. Lineage (NCBI taxonomy): Bacteria > Pseudomonadati > Pseudomonadota > Alphaproteobacteria > Hyphomicrobiales > Phyllobacteriaceae > Mesorhizobium > Mesorhizobium sp. M8A.F.Ca.ET.208.01.1.1. The sequence continues at coordinate 274,243 of NZ_SRUT01000002.1, read as the reverse complement.
GCCGAGATTGTCATAGGCGACCATCGACGTTTTCTGAGTGTACTGTGCGGTGGCGGCGTTGGCGCTGGGCAGGTTGGCGGCAGCGACCGGTGTCGCGCCCGCCGGCAGATTGCCACTGAAATTACCCTCGGTGCTCGGTGTCGCGGTCAGTCCCTGGTCGGAGATGACGACCGGCTCGAGACCTTCGAAGCCGTTCACTGTCGCCGCCGGCGTGCCATTGGCGTAGCTGTAGGCCATCAGCTGAAAGCCGGCGGCATTGACCAGCCGGCCCTGTGCGTCGGGCACGAAGGCGCCGGCGCGGGTCAGGAAAGGCGTGCCGCTGGGATCCTGGACGACGAAGAAGCCATCGCCGCTGACGGCAAGGTCGGAAACCGATGTCGTGTATTGAAGCACGCCCGGATCGCTGACCGCCTGGCGGATCGTCGTGGTGACGCCGCCGGAATTATAGGCGCCGCCTGTCGACGGCATGATCAGCGTCGAAAATTCAGCCGAGGACCGCTTGTAGCCGGTGGTGTCGGAGTTGGCGATGTTGTCGGCTGTCGTCGACAAGCGGTTTGCCTGTGCGTTCATGCCGGAAACGCCGGTCCGCATCATTCCGTAGAGGCTCATCGAGATGTCTCCGCAATATCCATGCCACTGGCTTCGAGGCTACGCGTCCTGTCTTGCGCGAGGCTGGCGCGGCGCCGCATCAGAACACGAGCCGGTAGCCGAGGAAGCGCTTGGAATCGATAGGGTCGGTGCCCAGCTTCTCGCGCAGTTTCTTGCGCAACTTGCTGATGTGGCTCTCCACCACGTTCTCCTCGACCTCTTCGTCGAAGATGCCGTAGATGGCGTTGAACACCTGGGTCTTGGTGACGCGGCGGCCGCGGTTGCTCGCCAGATATTCCAGGATACGGCGCTCGCGGCGCGGCAAGGGCAAAGGCTGGCCGTCGATCTCGGGATCGCGGCCGTCCATGAAGATGCGCATGGCGCCGATCTCGGTATAGGCGACGTCTTCGCTGGCGCGTCGGCGGATGGCGGTGATGCGGGCCAGGATTTCACGGATGTGCACCGGCTTGCGGATGACGTCGTCGACGCCGCTCTCGAACAACCGCAGCGTGTTTTCCAGCGAATGCTGCTCGCTGAGCGCAATGACCGGAGCCCCGGTGCGGTCGCGGATCTGGCGCGGCGAGATCGCGCCGTCACGGCAGTCGCCGATCAGGAAGGCCCGGACCGAGCGCAGATCGGTGTCGGCGGCCGAGTTGACCCACTCGCCGAATTCGCCCGGTGCGAAACCGGCGCAGGCGATCCCCTCGCGGTCGAAAAGTGAATTGTAGCCCTCTGTCACGAGCTCTCGCTCGTCAACGATAACGATCATCGGCCCCGCCTCCGAATCAGCACATTTGCCCCGTGGGGAAAGGCGTATCCGCTGCCGGGAATCCTGAACAACCGTCATTTCTTATAACTAGTTTCTTGGGAGTCTGGAATCGGATCGGTTGCATTAGCGTGCAGCCAGATATGCTTGCGGGTGCAAGTCTTGACCAAGTCGTGCCGAACCGCTCCGCAGTCGGGGATTGATGTATTAGAAGCAGAAAATGCGCTTACGGGTTGCAGAAGGTGCGCGCGTTCGTGGTCCATTTGCCAAAGCCGGTGGCAACCATGTTGGCGATCACCCTGCAGACATAGACCTTCTGCGCCGGGTCGTTGTCGGGACCGGCATGATAGCGGGCGACGGCCATCGACCAGGTCTCGTGGCGGGCATGGAGGCTGGCCAGGAAGCGCGCCGCGTAGTCGACGTTCTGGCGTGGGTCGAGCATGTCCTCGACGCTGCGGAAATGCGAGGCGTGGTAGTGATGGTTGATCTGCATGCAGCCGAGATCGATCAGCGTCTTGCCCTCGCGCTGGGCGTTGGCGAAGGCGGCAAGCGCTTCGGTTCGGCTTCTCGGAAAGACTGCTTTTCCTTCTATATTCAATGCGTTGGGCTGAAGACTGCCCTTGTTGCCGGTTTCCGTCAACCCGACGGCATAGAGGATGCCGGCGGGCACGCCATAGCGGTCGGCGGCACGCAGGATCTCGGGTTCGCAGGGATTGGTGGCGGCGCCGGCGCTGCTCGCGAGGCTAGATAAATATATCGCCGCCAGCGCGCTCGCGAGAAGGCGAAGCGACGCGGCCGTGTGTTTGCGCATCATCATGGCTACCCCTTGCGGAATGCTGACCCGACTGCTGGCCACCGGCCCCATTATTGCCGCCGCCGGAGTTTCCGGGCTGGAAGGATGATGGATCGCGGCCGGGTGCCGCGCTCACGGAGGCGGTTGTATCCGTCCGGATTGTGGAGGTGACTGCAATCGATGGTTGCAAGATGGTCACCTTGTCAACCTCGAAACCGAGCCCGCGCAGCGACTTGACGATCGCTTCGCTGTCGCTGGAAAGCCGGCGATAGGCATCGTGTGTTTCGGGCTTCAACTCAATCGACAGTTGTTCTCCGGAGAGCCGAAGATGGGCCGTGACCATGCCCAGTTCGGCCGGGTGAAGTTCGATCTTCAAGACATGTGTCGGAACGGCAACAGAGCCCGTCAGCTGAGCGGTCGCGGACGCCGTGGCGAGCGCCTGGTTCGGGCCGCCGTCGGCTGAAATGGCGCCGATCACGTTGAGGGCCGCCTGGCTCATCGGGGCCTGCGGCGGCGCGGGGAAGCTGCGCTCGGAAACGACGTCGATGCGTGCCGCCGCCGACTGCTGTTTTCCTGGTTCGGACCGCAATGAAGACTGAAGGTCGGCGATGGATTTCAGCTGCGGCGCCGCCTGCTTCGTCTCCACGCCCGGCACCTCCGCGGATGTCTCGGGCAGGGGGCCGGCCTCGATCATGCCGTCGTGTCTTGGCGCGCCGGCGGCATCGCGGACGAGCTGACCGTCGAGTTTGGTCAACGGCCCGTCTGCGAGCGATACCCGCTCAGGCTTGGAGATGGGGTCGAGACCGTCACTCGCGGCGGCGGATTTCTGCCGATAGCCCTTCGAGGGAAGCTGTCCAACGACAGCGGCGTCCTGTCCTGTTTCGCCCGCGCTCGAGTCGGCCGACTTGGCTGACCTCGAGAAATGGCGCAGGTCTTGAAACGCCATCAGCAGCGGCAGATGCTCGTCGAGCGCGGTTGCACCCGGTTCGATGGCCGACGCGTCGGCATCGGCATCCTTGTCCGTCCCGGTGTCCTTGCCGTCCTTCATGGATTTCGCGGCAGATGATCCACTCGGCGTGGTCCTTGCCTTGCCTGCGGGCATCGGCTCATCCTCGCCAGTCTTCGCCGCAAGGTCTGCCGCAAGCCTGCTCCAGCGCGGATCGCGAGAGCCGGCCTCGGCCGGTGGCTGCTTTTCCGAATTGGCAGGGCTCGCGCCGCCGTGCACCATCTTGCCGAAACCGGTGTCGTCCTTCTTTCCAGGCGCGGCCTGCTGCTCGGCCGTGCGCGCGGCGGTAAATCCTGGCAGGGCCGGGCCGAGGCTGGGGGTCATTTTGGGGCGGCTCCAAGCATCTGGTCGATCAGGTCGAGCTGTCGACGGGTTTTTGTCATGGCGGCGTCGGTCGGGTCTGTCGTGTCGGCGCTGGCCGAAGTCGCCGGCGCCGATGCCGGCAGGGCGGTTGCCGCGTCGGTTGCCGGCGCGGATGCGTTCGGCGCAGCAGGCGCGGCGGCCAGGGATGGCGCCACGGCCGGCCGTTCGGAGACGGCGCCCTCGACGGGGGGCAATCCGGCGGCATCAGTGGTCGGCACCGCCGCAGCCTCCGGTTCGGGTGCCGGCACCACTGGTGCGGGCGCCGGGTTTGCGGCCGCAAGTGAGGCAGGCGGCGCCACCACTTCGCCGGCGATGGCCTGGGCCGCGTCGAGCAAGGCGCGGTCGCTGTCCGACAATTTGCCGCGGTCGATCTTGCCCAGTTTGGCGCGCACGTCCTCGATGGTATCGGAGGTCACCGTGGACAGGCTGGAATAGAGCAGGGCGCGCGGATCGCCCTGATTGGTGTTGCCGTCGCGACCCTGTTCGGCCCGTGCCGAGGCGAAGGCCGATAAGTCGCTCATGCCGTCGATCGCGGCGCGGCGGGCGATGCGCAGATAGATCACCTTCTCGCGCTCGGGATCCATCATCGAGGTGATGTCGGCAAGCTTGTCCTGGCTGATCGACATGTGCAGTGCGATGACGCCGGAGACGAAGGAGTCGGCGAACTGGCTGGCGTAAGGCGAATAGAGATAGCGCTCGACATATTGGGTCGAGGCAAGCGCGAACCGTGCCGCGTCGCCTTGCGTCACCGCAATGCCGACCGAGCGCCGCAAAGCCGCTTCCTCGACCAGAGTGCCGGGGCTGAGCAGCTTGGCCTCATCGAGCAGCATCAGCGCGGCGGCCGGCTGGTCCGTGGCGAGCAGTGACCCTTTGACCAAAGCGAGGAACGCGCCGAGATCGCTTGGCTGGGTCATCGGGTCGATCGGCCTCAAGGCTTCGATCGCCTCGCCGGGCCGGCCGTTCAGATAGCCGATCACGCCTTTGGCGATGGCAAGGTTCCGCGGATCGGAGGCGGCGCGCGATACGGCCGCCTCGACGGTCACCGGATTGCCGCCGCTCATGCCGTAGACCAGCAGCGCGCGAAAATTCTTGGGGTCCTTGAAATCCTCGGCATCCGCGGCGCGCAACCGGGCATCGGTCATCTCGAGCAATTTGGCCTGCATCGGCATCGCGGCATGATCGCCGGCCGCGATACGGTCCTGGACGAGCTGCAACGAGCGCACCAGCTGATAGGGCTGCAGCGTATCCTGGGCGAGGCCCGCCGACGGACATGCCGCGGCCAGCAGCAACAGGCCTGTCAGGCGGCTGGTCAGCGCCGCCCGCTTCATCCGCCGGTCGCCATCAGGATCTCGATGCGGCGGTTGGCCGCCGACATCGGGTCCGCCGGATCCTTGGGCTGGCGATCCGCGAAACCGGCAACCTCGGTGATACGGCGTTCATCGACGCCACCACGCACGAGCATGTAATAGGCCGAATGCGCGCGCGCCGTCGACAGCCGCCAATTGTCGTAGCTGTCGCTGCGGAAAGGGCGCGCATCGGTGTGGCCGTTGATGCTGATGGTGCCCTTCTGGCTGTTGACGATGCGGCCGATCTTTTCCATCGCCAGCACCAGTTCACGGCTCGGCACCGCCGATCCGACCTCGAACATGCCGAAGTCGAGCTGATCGGTGATGGAGATGACGACACCCTTGTCAGTGGCTTCGACCGAGACACCGTCATGCAGCTTGTCGCCGGGCTTGAAGGCATCGGCGAGCTGCTGCTTGACGTCGGCAGCCGCCTTCACCGCGGCGGCGGTCGGAGCCCTGTCCGCCGCCTCGGGCTTTGCGGCCTCCTGCTTCGCGACGGCCGTGCCCGCCTTGGCCGTATCCGCGGCCTTGCTGTCTCCAGCCTTGGCGTTGCCCGCCTTGGCATCCCCGGCCTTGGCATCCCCGGCCTTGGCATCCCCGACCTTGGCATCCCCGGCTTTCACATCGCCGGCCTTGGCCATTGCCGCGGCGGCATCCTTGGCATCCCCGGCCAGGGGTTCCAGCGGTGCGTCCTGGACCGGCGGTGCCGGCTGCACGGCCTTGACCTTGGCGATCTGCGTCTCGGCAGCCTTGTCGCCGGGCTTGAGCGGGTCGCCCTCGACCCTGGGGCGCTGGGCACTCGCCTCGGCGCCGGGCGCGGCAACCTGCTGCGACCAGAAGTCAGGCTCGAAGGGATCGCGGTAGGACGCGCCGCCCGAGGCGCCGGTCGCCGGGCCGGAATTCTGCGCGCCGCCATCGCCCTTCTGGCTGACATTCTGCATGACGCCGGTATCAGTGGCGATCTCTGACAGCACCGCATAGGGGTCGGCGAAGAGATGCTCGTCGGACTGTTGCGACTGCTGCGCCTCCTGCTTGTTCTGCTTACGGTTGGATGAGCCCGCTGCGCCGATGCCGTCCTGTCCGGCCTTGGTTGTCGCTTCCTGCGGGTCGTCGGCCGTCAGCCCGACCGCGCGCGGTCCGTTGCCGAGATCCTCGAGGCCCTTGCGGCTCGACTCACGGTCGACCAGCTTGACGGGGTTGAAGTAGCTGGCGACGGCCGCCTTGGTCTGCTCGTTGGCGGCATTGATCAGCCACATGACCAGGAAGAAGCACATCATCGCGGTCATGAAGTCGGCGAAGGCGATCTTCCAGACGCCGCCATGATGACCTTCGTCGTGGTCGTCATGCCCGCGCCGCACGATGATGATCTCGTGCCTGCCGTGATCGGCATCGGCGACGCTCATGACAGGACCTCGGAAAGGGTTGCCGACCATTCGGCCATGCGCGTCTCGAACACGGCCTCGTCGATGGTGACCGTCAGGTCGAAGCCGGGCGCCTCGATGAAGTCGAGATTTTCGGCGCGCGGCCCAAGCGATGCCTTCAGCGTTTCGAACAGCGAGAGTGGCCCGCGGACGGCGATGCGCACGGCTTCGCCATCGCGAACGGCTTCGCGGATCGCGCCGGCGAGCGCTTCAAGCGAGCGCTTGCGCAGATCGTCGCTGACAACGCCGCCGATGACGCGGGCGACCGTGGCGCCGACAAGATCCGTCACGCGCGCCTCCATGGCGTCGAGCCGCGACGAAACCGCCTTACCGACATCGCCACCGAAGCTGTCGAGAAACGCCCTCGCTTCCTCGGCATTTGCCTGGCGTTCCGCTTCCAGCGCTGCTTGATGGGTCGCGGCAAGCCGTTCGCCGAGCGCCGCCTCCGCCTGGGCAACCGCCTCGGCGATCAGCGTGCCGATATCGGCCGGCGGTGCCGCCGCCTCGGGCATGTGCTCGGCGGCGGGCTGGGGCTGGCTGGCGCGTTGCGCGCGCGCGCCGAAGTCCGGAAGAAGATCGAAGAGGGCTGCGGAGGGCATGGTCTACGCCGCGACTTCCTGGGCCGCCCATTTGCGCAGGATCTGCGCGGTGCGTTCCTCGTTGATGTCGACCATGCGGGCAAGCCGCTCCTGCGGGGCCGGCCTGATCTTCTGGCGCAAATCGTCGAGCGGGGTGGCGCCGGCACGCGTGCCGGGCAAGGCGCCGACGGCGGCACCCGCATCGGCGGAAGCGGCTGCCTCCGGGGTCGGCAGAGAGCGTTGGACTTCATCGAAATTGGGGCCTGCTATGGCGGGCGTCGCCTTGGCCGTCAGCGCGGCCGCCATCGGCCGCAAGCCGAAGAAGGCGACCAGGAACACCACGACAATGAAGGCGCCGGCATTGATCAACGTGCCGGCATGCTGGCCGATGGAATCGAGCATTCCCCCCTGCGGGATCGCCTCGCCGTCCAGCCCGTCGATGAACTCGACCGCCGAGACGTCGATGACGTCGCCACGCTTGTCGTCGAAGCCGGTGGCGGAACTCACCATCTTCTGGATTTCGGCGACGCGCTTGGCGATCTGGTCGGGCGTCGCGTCCTTGCCCAGGATCGCCTTCAGCCGGTCCTGGTTGACGACGACTGCGATCGACATCTTGGTGACGCTGTAGCCATTGGAGACGGTGGCGATCTTCTTGGAGTTGATCTCGTAATTGGTGATTTCCTCCTTGCGGTCGTTCGCCGAGGAGGTCTGCGGACCCTCGGTGCTGGTCGCCTGGGTCTCGGGCAGGTTCTGCTCGACGCTGGCCGGGGTGGAGGCCTGTTTCTGATTGCTGTTCTCGTTGGCGCGCACCGACTGCACCGAGCGTTCGACGCGGGACTCCGGATCGAAGATCGTCTCTTCGGTCTGGCGGGTGTCGGTGTTGACGTCGGCCTTGACGCTGGCGCGGAAATTGTCAGGCCCGAGATAGGGCGTCAGCGCGCGGCGGATGTTGTCGCCGATCTGCGCCTCCACGGTCTGCTCGACGCCGAGTGTGCGGGCGGCGCTGGTGTTGGAGGGATCATCGCCCGCGGCCAGCAGATTGCCGTTGGAATCGAGCACCGTCACCTTGTCGGCCGACAGGCCAGGGACGGCGGCGGCGACGAGGTGGCGGATCGACATGGCGCTCTTCTCCGCGTCGATGCCGGAGTAGCGAATGACGACCGAGGCGGATGGCTGCTGTTCATCGCGGCGGAAATTGGCGCGCTCGGACATGACGATGTGGACGCGTGCCGCCTTGATGCCGGCGATGGACTGGATGGTGCGGGCGATCTCGCCTTCGAGCGCACGCACGCGGGTAATCTGCTGCATGAAGGAGGTGAGGCCCATCGCGCCGACATTGTCGAACAGCTCGTAGCCGGCATTGGCGCTGGTCGGCAGGCCCTTCTCGGCAAGCAGCATGCGGGTCTGCGCCGTGGTGCCGGCCGGCACCAGCACGGAGGTTCCGTCGGAGCCGACGTCGAAGCCGATGCCAGCCTCGCCCAGCACGAGGCCGATCTGGTTCACGTCGGAGCGGTCGAGCCCGACATAGAGCGTGTCATAGGCCGGGCGGTTGAGGTAGACCGAGGCAATGCCGATGACGCCCATCACCAGGACAGCGATGCCCGCCAGCATGGCGAGGCGCCTGACGCCAAAGCCGCGGAGATTCGAGATGATGCTCTGGATCTGTTGCGGCACGGTTGAGCGACTCCCAGCATGACTGTCCGCCGGAACACTAAGCCTCGAAGCTTGTGCGAAAATGAAATCGGGCCGCGCTTGCGGCGCGGCCCGTGAATTGGAAGTCGAAGTATCCGTCGGCTAAGGCTGAACTAGCCGTTCTTGAACAGCGACAGGATCGACTGCGAGGAGCTGTTGGCGATAGACAGCGACTGGATGCCGAGCTGCTGCTGCACCTGCAGCGCCTGGAGGCGGGTCGATTCCTTGTTCATGTCGGCATCGACGAGCTGGCCGACGCCGCGGTCGATGGAGTCCATCAGGCTCTGCGTGAAGGTCTTCTGCAGATCGATGCTGCTCTTGGCCGAACCGAGGATGGTGGCCTGGTCGGTCAACTGAGCCATGACGTTGTCGATCTTGCCGATCATCTGGGTGATGATGTCGTCGGTCACGCCGGCCGCGGTGATGTCGAGATTGAACGCGGAGACGTTGTCGATCTTCGTGGCCGTGCTCGCCGCGGCCGCGGTCTGGCCAGCGGTGTTGGCGGCGGCGTCCGTGCCGCCGCCAGCGAGTGCTGTCGCATAGGCGGCGTCGTACAAGGCCTGGGCGGCGGCGGTGGAGTAGACCGAGGTCTGGCGGTCGAGCGTGCCCTGGTTCTTGACGACGGCAGGAAGGCCGGAATCGAACAGCTTGGTGCTCTCCAAATTGATGTCGATCGTTCCGAGCGAGATGGCGCCCGAGGAGGAGCGATTGAAGGACGAGACGATCTTGGCGTCAGATTGGACGCCACCATTGGCGGCGTTGGACGTCACCGAAAGATAATTCGAACCAGAAAAAGTGGCGGCGTCGGCGAAGGACTTCATCTGCGCCTGAAGCGTCGTGATCTCGGTCTGCGTCTTTGCCTTGGCGGCTGCCGTCTGGCCAATGGTCGAAAGCAACTTGGTCTTGATCTTGCCGATCGTATCCAGCGCATTGTTCATGCCAGTATAGGCAATGTCCACTTTCGAGGCGCCGAGGCCGAGCGCGTCCTGCACTGTCGACAGCGCCTGGTTGTCGGAGCGCATCGTCGTGGCGATCGACCAGTAGGCGGCGTTGTCGGATGCTTCGGAGACCCTGTAACCGGTCGAGATCCTGGCCTGGGTCTGCTCGAGCGACTTGTTGGTGGCGTTAAGGCTTTGAAGTGCGGTCAACGCCGCGGCGTTTGTCATGATGCTCGCCAAGAAACTCGCTCCTTTTTTCAGACCGGTCTTTCTCAAAGACCGGCGTTGCCCTCGCGAGCCGCTCGACCCGCCCCTGGATTGCCGCCACCCCGATCGGGCCGATTCGGCAATCCGTTGTAGTCATTGGTTAACCATGACTAGCTCGTTATGGTTAATGGCCTGTTAAAAGCCAGCTTCAGAGGGTTAAGGAACGAGGGTTGCGCGGGGCTGGAGCAAACGCAAAACGGGCCGCGCTTTTGGCGCGGCCCGTTTGCCTGGTTTGGTCGGTCGAGAGGGATCAGCCGCGGAAGAGCGACAGGATCGACTGCGAGGAGCCGTTGGCGATCGACAGCGCCTGGACGCCGAGCTGCTGCTGGACCTGCAGAGCCTGGAGGCGGGTCGATTCCTTGTTCATGTCGGCATCGACGAGCTGGCCGACGCCGCGATCGATGGAGTCCATCAGGCTCTGCGTGAAGGTCTTCTGCAGGTCGATGGAGCTCTTGGCGGCGCCGAGCTTGGTAGCGGCGGTCGTCATGTCCTTGAGCGCGGCGTCGACGACGGTCATCATCTGCGAGATCTGAGCGTCGCTGGCGGCCGTGGTGCCCGAGAAGATGGCCAGGCTGGCGACCGAATAGGTATCGCCGGCAACGATAGGGCCACCAAGGGTCGGGGCCTGTGCTGTGGTGGTTGCAGCGCCAGTGGTGCCAAGGCGGGCTGTGTCGAGGATACCCTTGGCGGTCGGCGCGGCGCCGGAGTCATAGAGCTTGATGCTTTCGACTTTGACGTCGATCGTCGAGATCGAAACCGCGCCGGCGGAGGTGCGGTTGAAAGCCGAAACGACCTTGACGTCGGCTGCCGTGCCCGAGGCGGTGGACACCGACAGCATGTTGGTGCCGGAGAAGGTGGCGGAGTCGGCGTAACCCTTGAGCTGTGCCTGAAGGGCGGCGATTTCGACCTGGGTCTTTTCCTTGGCGGCGTCGGTCTGACCGTAGGACGCGGTCAGCTTCTGCTGGATCGAGTTGATGGTGGTGATCGCGCTGTTCATGCCAGTGTAGGCGGTGTCGACCTTCGAAGCGCCGAGGCCGAGCGAGTCCGAAACGGTGGACATGGCCTGGTTGTCGGAGCGCATCGTGGTGGCGATCGACCAGTAGGCGGCATTGTCCGAAGCCTGGGAGACGCGATAGCCCGTCGAGATGCGGGACTGGGTGGTGTCGAGGCTCTTCTGGGTGGCGTTCAAGCTCTGCAGCGCGGTCAACGCTGCGGCGTTGGTCATGATACTGGCCATGGCTACTCGTACCTTGTTTTTACAGGTGTTTTTTGCATACCGGTTTGTCCGGTATGACGGAGCGGCATCATGCCAATGACCGTTGCGTTTGGGTCACCCGCCATCTGCGAGCGACTATGGCGGCGAGTCCCTACCAAAGGACTAAATCGGACGGTTAATCGAAAATAATTCGGAGAAAATTCGATGATGCTCGCGCCGTCCGATTCCTCGGGCGCGCGATGCCTGATGTCGAGCGCGGACGATCAGGTGAAAGAGCGCACCAGGCTGCCGACGAGCAGGTTCCAGCCGTCGATCAGGACGAAGAACAGGATCTTGAACGGCAGCGACACCACTGTTGGCGGCAGCATCATCATGCCCATCGCCATGGTGATGGTGGCCACGATCAGGTCGATGACCAGGAATGGCAGCACGATCAGGAAGCCAATCTCGAAGCCGCGGCGTATCTCGGAGATCATGAAAGCAGGCACCAGGATGCGCAGGTCGACCGTCTCCTTGGCAACGACCTGGCCGCGCTCGCGGGCGAGGTCGGCGAAAAGGTCGAAGTCCTTGTCGCGCACATTGTGCAGCATGAAGGTGCGGAAGGGATCGGAAATCTTCTCGAAGGCCTCGGTCTGGCTGATCTGGTTGTCCATCAACGGTTTGACGCCGGTGTTCCACGCCTGATCGAAGGTCGGCGCCATGACATAGAAGGTCATGAACAGCGACAGCGAAATGAGGATGAGGTTCGCCGGCGTCGATTGCAGGCCGATGCCGGCACGCAGGATCGAGAAGGCGATGACGAAGCGGGTGAAGCTCGTCACCATGATCAGAAGCCCCGGTGCAACCGACAAGACGGTAAGCAGGCCGAACATCTGGATGATGTAGCCGACGGTGGTGCCATCGGCCTTGCCGATGCCACCGAGGTCGAGTTGCTGGGCCGCCGCGACAGAGGTGGCGGCACCGATCAGTACCGCGGCAAGAAGGAATTTTCTCATTCGAGCAGCAATGTCCTGATAAGAACCTGTTTGACGTGCCCCTGACTGCGGATCGAGGCGCGTTCGTCGAGATCGGCCTTCAGGTGCTGGTAGCCGCTGGCGCCTTCGATCTGGTGCATTTTCAGGGTGCGCACGAAAGCCAGAAGATCCTGTTGAATATCCTCCGCCATGGCCGGCGGCTGCGGCGCGTCATAGACCACGGATACTTCCATCCTGATCCATGTATCGGCAGGCGAGGCGATATTGGTGGTGATCGGCGCCAGTGCGACAAGCGTCGGGCCCGTGCCCGGTTGTTGCGTGGCGGCGGGCTGCGCGACCTTGCCTTCATTTTCAGGCGCAACCGGCACCGATGATGGTGCGCCGACGCCTTTGAGATAGCCACCCGACATCCAGCCCATGCCGATGGCGGCGGCCGTCACCACGAGCAGCATGGCGCCCTGGATGGCAAGGGAAGGACCCTTGCGAGGCTGAACCTGTTCGACATTGGCCACGGTGCTTTGCTCTCCAATCCCCAGAAGGCCAAGACCTAGAACGGCAGAACCTGGTCGAGGACCTGCTGGCCGTAGGCCGGCTGCTGGACCTCACTGACGCGACCGCGGCCGCCATAGGAGATCCGCGCCTCGGCGATACGTTCATAGGAGATGGTGTTCTCCGCGCCGATGTCCGACGGACGCACCATGCCGGCGATGGTGAGCACTCTGAGTTCGTAGTTGACGCGCACTTCCTGTGAACCCCTGATCATCAAATTGCCGTTGGGCAGGACCTCGGTGACGACGGCGGCGACGTTGAGCTCAAGGTTCTCCGAGCGCTTGATTTCGCCGTCGGCGTTGGTCTCGGTGCTGGAGCTCAAGCCGGCGTCGCCCTTGCCGCTCGTGCTGTTGCCTTCCCATCCCAGCGTGACGTCATAGCCCAGCTTGCGCGCGGCAGTCCGGCTCCTGTCGTTCTGGTTCTTGAAGTTGGCCTTGTCGTTGAGCTTGATCCTGACGGTCAGGATGTCGCCTTCGCGCAGCGCCCTGGGATCGGTGAACAGCCGGCTCTGACGATCGTCCCACAGAGAGAACTTCTTGACCGGCGTGGCGGGCGGCTGAGGATAGCTGTAGGGCGCTGCCCCGTCGCTGCCGATGCCCGACCCGACCGGCGACATGGTCGGTTCCCTGCCGATCTCCTTGAAGTTGGTTCCGCAGCCCGACAGCGCTGCGGCCGCGCACAGGATGAGCATTTTGCGGATCATGACGGATCTACCCTTCGGGCTGCGCTGGCCATGATGCCGGTGAGCGTCGCCGCCGCCTTCTGGTCCATTTCGTTGAGGATGACGCCGGCCTTGCGTGAATCGAGCTTCATCAGGATGGCCGCGGCGAGGTCCGCATTGACGATTGCCAGGCGTTCGGCAGCCGCATCGGGCTTCATGCCGGCATAGATCTTGACGACGCCGTCCTCGGCCCTGGCCAGGAACACTTCGCGCCGCTTCAGCCAGGTCTCGTATTCGGCTTTCTTTGCGTCCAGCGCCTTCATGCGCTCGTCAATGCCGGCCTGCAGCTGCTTCAACTCCTCCGCCTGCAAGGCATAGCGGCGGTCGCGGGCGGCGTCGGCGATGTTGGAACAGAAGCGCTCTATCTCGCTTTGGTCCGGTGCTTTCTCCCGCGTCAATTGCTGCGGCGCGACCGTGGGCTGCCCACCGGGCAGAACCTGCCGCACGGCATCGTCCGCGTGTGCGCCGCCAAGGACAGGCATGGCCGCCAGCGCGGCCGCCAACAGGAATATGCGGGAGCGGCGTCTTTCACGAGACGAGAGGGAGGAGATCATCGGCATCGCTATTGGAGAACCAGATCGGCTTGCAGGGCGCCGGCCGACTTGATGCCTTGCAGGATGGCAATGATGCCGTCCGGCTTGACGCCGAGACGATTGAGGCCGGAAACGAGGGTTTGCAGGTCGGGTCCATCGAGCACGGCAACGCGGGCGTCGGGCCGGCTGGCATCGATGGCGGTGAACGGCTCGACGGCGGTTTCACCCTTGGAGAAGGGTTCCGGCTGCACGACGCGCGGCGCTTCCGTGATGCGCACCGTCAGCGTGCCGTGGCTGATGGCGACACGCGAGATCTTGACGTCGTTGCCGATGACGATGGTGCCGGTGCGCTCGTCGATGACGACGCGAGCCGGCGTGTCGGACTCGACCACCAGATTCTCGATCTCGGCATAGAAGCGGGCCGCCGACACGCTCTTCGGCCGCCTGATCTGCACGGTGCGGGAATCGCGCTCGGCCGCCACGCGCATGCCGAAGCGCTGGGCGGTGTAGTCGTTGATCGCATCGGCGATGCGGATGGCGGTCGAAAAATCTGGATTGCGCAATTGCAGCGTCAGCGTCGACTGGTCGTCGAATTCGGCCTTCACCTGCCGCTCGACGATGGCGCCGTTCGGCACGCGGCCGGCGGTCGGCACGCCTTGCGTCAACTGCTCGGCCTGGCCCTGCGCGGTGAAACCGGAAACGATGACCGCGCCCTGGCCGACGGCGTAAATCTCGCCGTCCGCCGCCTTGAGCGGCGTCATGATCAGCGTGCCGCCGGCAAGCGAGGTGGCGTCGCCCATCGAGGAGACGTCGATGTCGATGCGTGCGCCCGACTGCACATAGGGTGGCATGTTGGCGGTGACGATGACGGCGGCGACGTTCTTGGCGCGCGCGCTGCCGCCTTCGGTGGCGATGCCGAGATTTTCGAGCATGGCGCGGATCGACTGTTCGGTGAACGGCGAGTTGCGCAGGCTGTCGCCGGATCCGGCGAGCCCGATGACGAGGCCGTAGCCGACGAGCTGGTTGTCGCGCGAGCTCTGCAGCTGCGCGATGTCCTTGATGCGCGAGGCGACCTGGCCTGGCGGCAGCGAACTCGGCCCGGGCGAAACGCGGAACATGCGCGTGGTGGTGGCCGGATCATATTCCGGATCGTCGTAGACACCGCCATTCTTGGCGGCGAGCTCGCGCTTGGCCTTGGGCGTTAAGCCATCGGCCAGCGCCGGCTGCAGGCCAAGTGCCGCCGCGAGCAGAAGGGCAAACGGCCGCATCATGAAGCGCCGACCTGGATGGTGCCGTCGGCCATCACCGTGCCGGAGAGGATCTTGCCGCTGTCGCTGTTGCGAACCTTGATGAAGTCGCCGGCCGAGCCCGGTTGCAAGGTCACGGCGGTGGCCGTGATCGTCAGCCCGCCGGCGACGAAGAAGACCTGCACGGCCGCACCCTGTTCGACCAGCCAGGCCTCGCGGATGGCGGCGGAAGGAATGTAGCGGCCCGGCAGCAGCGTGCGCTTGGCGATCTTGCCCTGGAGTTCCTCGGAACGGGTCGCTACCGCATCGGGCTTGTGCTTGCCCGTGATGAGGGTGACCTGTTTCAGCGCGGCGAGTTCGATGGTCTCACCGGGATAGATGACGCGGTTGGGAATCAGCACGACCTCGCCGGCGGGCTGATTGGTGGCAATCTGGTTGGCCGACTGGCCCGTCGATTGGCTTGCCGATTGACTCGTCGATTCCTGGGCGAAAGCCGGCATGCCGCCGGCCACCAGCGCAAGGGTCAGCGCGGCGCGGCGGAATGCGGAGCGGGAGATCGGCATGGCCATCCGTTACCTGATGTTCTTGGACACAACGGAGGCCATGTCGTCGGCGGCCTGGATGACCTTGGAATTCATCTCATAGGCGCGCTGCGCCGAGATCAGTTCGGTGATTTCCTTGACCGGATCGACGTTGGAAGCCTCGAGATAGCCTTGCTGGATGGTGGCGAAGCCTGGATCGCCGGGCACGCCGACATTGGCGGGACCGGAGGCTGTCGTTTCCTGGAACAGATTGTCGCCGAGCGGTGCCAGGCCTGCCTCGTTGGCGAAGTTGACGATCTGGAGCTGGCCGAGATTCTGCAGGTCGGTCTGACCGTCGATGCGGGCAAAGACCTGGCCGGTCTTGTTGACGATGACCTCGACCGCGTCGACCGGCACGGTGATGGCCGGAATGACGTTGGCGCCGTCGACCGTCACCAGCTGGCCGGTGGCGTTGGTGTTGAAGGCGCCGGCGCGCGTATAGAGCGTGCCGCCATCCGCACCTTCGATCTGGAACCAGCCCCTGCCGGTGAGCGCCATGTCGAAACTGTTGCCGGTGCTGGTCAGTTCGCCCTGTGTGTGGACGTTGCGCACGGCGGTCGTCTTGACGCCGAGACCGATCGAAACGCCTTCCGGCACCAGCGAGGCGTTGGAACGGTTCGGCACACCTTGCGTGCGATCGACCTGGTAGAGCAGGTCGGAGAATTCGGCGCGCGCGCGTTTGTAGCCGGTGGTGTTGATGTTGGCGATGTTGTTGGCGATGACTTCCAGATTGGTCTGCTGGGCATTCATGCCGGTGGCGGCGATGGCGAGTGCTTTCATGGCCTGCTCCTCAGATGCCCATACGACTGACTTCGAGATAGGCCGAAACGACCTTGTCGCGGATAGCAACGGCGGTCTGCAGCGCCTGCTGGGCGCTCATCACGGCATCGACCACCTGGCGGGTGTCGGCGTCGCCCTTGAGCGCCTGCAGCGACACCTGCTCGGCATTCTGCATGGTGCTGACGGTCTTGGAGGCTGCCTGGCTCACCGCCTCGGCAAAGGAGGTGCCGAGGTTTCCCGATGCCGCCGGCGCAACGCCACCCTGCAGCAGGTCGGTGGCCGTGTCGCCCAGCCCAGGCTTCAGGTTAAGCGCGCCGATGCCGTTGACGATCATTGGTTCCTCATCAGGTCGATGGTCATTGAAATGAGGTCGCGCGCCTGCTTCACGACTTGCAGGTTGGCCTCGTAGGAGCGGTTGGCCTCGGTCATGTCGGCCATTTCGATCAGCACGTTCACATTGGGCATCTTGACATAGCCCTTGTCGTCGGCGGCCTCGTTGCCGGGCTGGAATTCGACGGGAAAGTCGCTCGGGTCGCGGTCGATCGAGTTCACCTCAACGGTCGAACTGCCGGAGGCCCGGTCGAGTTCGGAGACGAAGCTGATGGTCTTGCGGCGATACGGGTCGGCGCCCGGCGTGGTTCCCGTCGACTGGGCGTTGGCGAGGTTTTCCGAAACCACGCGCAAGCGCTCGGACTGGGCGCCGAGGCCTGATGCTGCGACTTTGAGGGCTGCGGTCAGCGCGTCCATGGTCAGCTCTTCACCGCCATCATCATCATTGAATGGAATGCCTTGACGATGGCCGTGTTGAGCTCGAAGGAGCGGCGCACCTCGCCGGCCTTGAGAAGCTGGTCTTCAAGCACGACCGTGTTCTTGGACGGCAAGATCACGCCGTCGTCTTCCTGCGGCTTGATGGCGAAGCCGGCATTGGTGGCAGCGCTGCCGAGATGGCCGGGCTCGGTGATCTCAAGCGACACCGCGGTACGGTCGAGCACCTTCTCGAACGGCTCGACATCGTTTGCCGTGTAGCCCGGCGTGTTGGCATTGGCGATGTTGCCGGCCACGGCCGACTGACGCACGGACAGCCACTGCGCTTGCTTGGCGGCGAGATCGAAAAGGGAAACAGGCTCCATGGGAATCTCCGGGCATGTGCCCAAAGACTAGGCCGCCAGTCTTGCGTGGACCTTGCGGACGGTCGCTAGAGCAGGATGCCGAAAAGTATGAAGCGGTTTTCGGACGATATTCTGCTCTATCTTGGATCCGGCTCTGGGCAAGGCCGAGACGGCATTACCTGGAAAGCTCGATCACCTGGTTGGCGCTGGTGAGCATGACCCATTTGCCGTTGCGCTGTTCGATCGCCGAGACCTTGCTGGAATCCGGCAGCGTCGAACCGCGTTGGACCATCCACAGGCCGGTGTCGTCCTCGATCATGGCGCGGCCGTTGGCGACATGGACCATGCGGAACTTCGCGATATCGGCGGG
Organism: Mesorhizobium sp. M8A.F.Ca.ET.208.01.1.1; assembly: GCF_004791315.1. Classification (NCBI taxonomy): domain Bacteria; kingdom Pseudomonadati; phylum Pseudomonadota; class Alphaproteobacteria; order Hyphomicrobiales; family Phyllobacteriaceae; genus Mesorhizobium; species Mesorhizobium sp. M8A.F.Ca.ET.208.01.1.1. Next base: position 256,405 of record NZ_SRUT01000002.1, on the reverse strand, counting down.
GAAGGGCTGGTCGCCGGGCGGCTCCGTTTTGGCATCGTCCTGCACCGCGCCGGTGGCGAGCAGGTCGACACCTGCGTTGGGAACGTCCTTGGCGGTCAGCGGCGCGCTGCGTGCCGCGACCACGCCGCCGCCCACGCGTCCTGAATTGGTGCCGGTGCCGCCGAACTTGATCGCCTGGACGCCGAACTGGTCCTGGTTGAAGAAAATGTACCAGGGAAACAGAGCGCAGATCAGGCCGAGCGTGATGCCGAGCGCGGCGATGACGACGTCGCTGCGACGGTCCGCCTTCTTTCGCAATTTTGGAAATTGCGCCTTTGGCGGTTGCGGCCATTCGGCGACCGGAAAAAGGTCTTCGATCAGCAATTCGCGGCTGGCCTGCATCATCTCCGGAGCATCGACGCCGGGAGCCACATGCGTTGATGAAAGGGCGGTCCGGCCCAGAACAGGTTCGGATCTGGGGAGAGCCGGTTTGACGGCCCTGGCCAGAACAGCCGCGGTCCTGGCAGCAATGGCGCCGGCGGCGTTTGCTTTGGCGACCCTGGCCTCCTCCGCTCGAGCCTGTTCCGCGGCGTTCGCCTCGGCGATCATCTCGTTCAGGAGGCGCTCCGTGTACTGGCGTTCAGTCTCCTGGTTCGACATTCTGCTTTCCCTTGAGATGGCGGGCAAGGTCGGAGAACGGATCGGCGGACGGACGGTCCCTGGGTGATTGCGTCAGCGCCTCATAGATCAGGGGCACCTGGCGCACCGCCATGTCGAGTTCGGCGTCGACGCCGCCCTGATAGGCGCCGAGCAGGCGGATGTCGCGGGTGTCCTCGAAGCGGGAGATCATCGACTTCAGCCGCGTCACCAGGGCTCGCTGCTCGATGTTCCAGGCCTTGCCTGCCAGCCGCGATATGGATGACAGCGGATTGACGGGCGGATAGCGGCCCTGTTCGGCGATCGCGCGGTCGAGCACGACATGGCCGTCGAGAATGCCGCGGACGGAATCGGCGACCGGATCATTGTGGTCGTCGCCGTCGACCAGCACGGAAATGATGGCGGTTATAGAGCCTTTACCTTCGGCCCCGGGGCCGGCGCGCTCGAGCAGCTTGGGCAGTTCGGTGAAGACCGAGGCGGGATAGCCGCGCGCGACCGGCGGCTCGCCGGTTCCCGTCGCCACCTCGCGCAGCGCGTGAGCGAAGCGGGTGATCGAATCCAGCACCAGAAGCACACGGTGGCCCTGGTCGCGAAAATGCTCGGCCACACGCATGGCGGTGTCGGGCGCGCGCCGGCGCATCATGGCGCTCTCGTCGCTGGTGGCGACGACGGCGACGGTCTTGGCCATGCTGTCGCCGATCGTGTCCTCGAGGAATTCGCGGACCTCGCGGCCACGTTCCCCGATCAGCGCCACGACGACGGTGTCGAACGCGTCGGCGCCGGCGAGCATGGCTAACAGCGTCGACTTGCCGACGCCGGAGCCGGCGAAAACGCCCATGCGCTGGCCAAAGCAGAGTGGCGTGAAGATGTCGATGACCTTGACGCCGGTCATGAAGGCTGTGCCGACACGCTGCCGCGCCATGGCGCCGGGCGTCGCGGCTATCGCCGCCATGTCGTCGCCCCTCATCAAGGGCGGACCACCATCGATCGCCCGGGTGAGCGCGTCGATGGCGCGGCCGCGCCACGAGGCATGCGGCGCCACCGCGAGCGGACCCCTGCGGAACACGGCATCGCCGATGCCGGCGTCGGCACTGCGTTCGAAGGGGGCGATCACAACCTCGTCACGGCTGATCTTGACGATCTCGCCGCGACGCGCGCCGGCCTGGCCGCGCTGTTCGACAATGTCGCCCAGCCGGGTGAAATCGGAAAGGCCGCGCACCTTGTAGTGCGTGGGCGTGACTTCGGTGACGAGGCCGCCGCGCTTGACCAGCCCGTCACCATCGCCGAAGCGTCTGATGACCCGCTCCAAAGCGGCAAGCCGATCTTTCGGCGCCGGCTGGAGCTGTCTTTCGGGTGCGCGGATGGTTGGCTGCTCTGACGACATGCTACGACTTCGAGCCGAGCGTCTTTATCGCCTCATCGGTGGAGGAATCGGTCTGCCGCATCAGCGCGGCGGTGTTCTCGAAGGCGCGCTGGACCATGATCAGCCGGGTCATTTCCAGCACCGGATTGACGTTGGATTCCTCGACGAAACCTTGCGCTATGCCGACATCGGAACGGTCGGTGACCGGTTCGGGCGTGCGTGCGGGCACAATGCCGGAATTGCCGTAGCGCACGAAATTCTGGCCCGGGTCGAAATTGTAGAGGCCGATCGAGCCGACGAGCTGTTCGTTCTGGCGCAGCGAGCCGTCGGCGCCCGCCTTGGGCGGGCCGTTGCGGGGATCGAGCTGGATCGGCGCGCCGCCGGCGTCGAGCACCGGGTGGCCCTCGACCGACATCAGCTCGCCATTCTCGTTCATGGAGAAGCGGCCGTCGCGAGTCATGACGGTGCCGGCCGGCGTGTCGATGGCGAACCAGGCGTCGCCCTGGATGGCGAAATCGAATGGGTTGCCGGTTTCTGTCATGGCGCCGTGAGCCCCCGACAGATAGGTCTTGCCGGAGGAAGCGAACGATACCGACTTCTGCCCTGCACCCGACACCACATCCTCGAATTTCACGCCGGTGGCGCGAAAGCCGACGGTGCTGGCGTTGGCGACATTGTCGGCGATCGTATCGAGCCGCCGCTCGAGGGCCATCTGCGCGGAGAGGGCGACGTAAAGACTGTCTCGCATGATCAGAACTTCAGTTTCTGCATGGCCATCATCAGGTCGGTGGAGATGCCCGATGTGACCGGTTTGGCGAAGAGCACGCTGATCGATGTCACGGCCGTCGAGGTCGGGTTGTTGATCTCGTACATGCTGGTGAAGCGGGTCAGGAACTTGTTCAGTTTCACGGAATCCGTGAAATCCGAGATGTCGAGCTTCTGCTCGAACAGTTGCGCCTGCTTGTCGATGTCGGCGGTGGCGAAGGAATCAGGCAGCCCCAGCGCGGTGCGCACCACGCTGGCCAGCGCGGTGTCGGCCAACACGTCGTACCAACTGGTGATGTCGGGCGCCTTACGGTTGAAATAGAGGGCCAGCCGCACGCCCTCATTGGTTTGGCCGGCATCCTCTTCCAGCGTCTGGCGCATGTATTTGTCGACGGTCGGCTGCTGCGCCGGATTGATGGTGGTGGCATTTTCGCCGTATTGTTCGAAGTTAAGGGCCGTGGCCAGTCCCGCGTAAGCCGGGTTCGTCTGCTTGTTGGCGACACTGTTGGGGTCGCGCACGCCACCCTGCAGGACCTGCTTGATAAGGTCCTTGTTCTCCGTCGCCGAATCGAGGCCGTACGCCGCCAGCGCGTAGGTGTAGAGCCGGCTGTTCGACATCAGATCGTCGACCGACTTCACCTTGGTGATGTTGGCAAGATAGTAGGTCGTCTCGCCCTTCACATAGGCGGAATTCGGATCGAGGCCGGCGATTTGCGCCTGCGTGGCGTAGTTCTTCGCCACCAGCTGCTGCGCCTTGTTGTAGATGGTCGCATCGGCACCGTTGGCGGCGAAGTTGAAGGCGGTGACGAACGCGGCGTAGCGCTTGTCGGTGAGCTTGTTGGCGAAACTGTTGGGATTGGAAACGCCTTCCTTGAGCGCCTTGACCATGAACGCCTTGGCGTAGTCCATGTCCCCCAGCCCGTAGGCCTTCATGGCATATTTGAACAAGCGGTCGTTGTTGACGAAATCGTCGATCGATTTCACCTTGGTGATGTTGGCGAGATAATATTTGGTATCGCGATCGACCGTCGGCTGTTGCTCGATACGGTCGATCGACTTGTTGATGTCTTTGGTGATCAACTGGTAGCTGGTATAGGTACTGAGCAAGGACGCGCCTCCGGCCGAAGCTATGCCAGCACAATAAGCGCACTTCCTTGCGCGAAACTGAATCGCCAACATTCGGCCCCATGGCGGCTCCGATTCAAGCCTCACACAAGGCACGGGGGCTATCCCTTGTCCGACGTGAAATGCGGAAGGACCGGTCGTGGGCATTCTGATTGGACTTGTGGTGACGCTCGGCTGCGTCCTTGGCGGCTTCATGGCCATGGGCGGGCATCTGCACGTGCTGGTGCAGCCATGGGAAGCCGTGGTCATCTGCGGCGCCGCGCTCGGCACCTTCCTGGTCGCCAATCCGATGAAGACGGTCAAGGATACCGGCAAGGGCATTCTCGAAGCTTTCAAGCAGGCTGTGCCGAAGGAGCAGGACTATCTGGAAACGCTTGGCGTGCTGCACAGCCTGATGCGCGAGCTGCGCTCCAAGTCGCGCAGCGAGGTCGAGGCACATATCGACAATCCGGAGGAGTCGGCGATCTTCCAGGCCTTTCCGACCGTGCTCAAGAATCACGACCTGATGAATTTCATCTGCGACTACTGCCGCATCATCATCATCGGCAATGCCCGCTCGCACGAGATCGAGGCGCTGATGGACGAGGAAATCCAGACCATCAAGTCCGACAAGATGAAGGCCTATCACGCGCTGGTCGCGGTGGGCGACGGCCTGCCGGCGCTCGGCATCGTCGCCGCTGTGCTCGGCGTGGTCAAGGCGATGGGAGCGCTCGACCAGTCGCCGGAAATCCTCGGCGGCCTGATCGGCGCCGCGCTGGTCGGCACCTTCCTCGGCATCTTCCTGTCCTATGCGGTGGTCGGGCCTGTCGCCACCAAGATCAAGACGGTGCGCGAGAAGAAGAACCGCCTCTACATCATCGTCAAGCAGACGCTGCTCGCCTACATGAACGGCGCGCTGCCGCAGGTGGCGATCGAGTTCGGCCGCAAGACCATCTCCTCCTATGAGCGGCCGACCATCGACGCCGTCGAGCAGAGCACGATGAACACCGGCAGCGCCGAGAAGAAGGCCGCCTGAGCGATGCGCGACAGACCGGTGCCAAAACTGTCATGACGAGTCCGGGCAGCCCCTCGCAAGCGCGTTCGCTGATCATCGAGCGCCTGGTCGGCGACAGCGGCGAGGCCGACCAGGTCATCGACGCCGGCCGCGCCATGGCCGAACGGGCCGTACCGCTGCTGCAGAAGGCGCTCTCGAGCGAGCTTGGAACTCCCGTGAGCGTCGACCTCAGGACCGTGGAAATCAGCCGTGTCCCCGAGGCGCGTTCGCGCGCCGGCGAGACGTTCGCCATGACCGTTGTCGGCTCACCGGCATCCTCCGATGCGATGACCCTCGTCATCGACGCTGCCGCGATCGCGATCATCGTCTCGACGCTGTTCGGCGGCGACCCGGACATGCCGGTGTCGCCGATCGAGCGCGACCTGTCGCAGATCGAAGCCGATGTCTCGTCCATGGTGTTCCAGGAGGTTGCGCAGGCGCTGAACGGATCGGGGCAGCGCTCGCTCGAACTGCGGCTGCCCGCGCCGCGCGCAATGTCGGGCCTCGAGGCCAGGCGGCACGTGTTGCGCGACGGCGCCGCGATCCGCATCGTCCTCGGCATCTCGACGCCGGTCGACAGCGGCTCGATCACGGTGATGATGCCGCAGCGTATCGTGCTGGCCGGCCGCGACGGTACGGCCGGCGTCAGCGAAGACGATCACGGCACCAGCTGGCGGGCTCGCTTTTCGGAAGAGGTGATGCGCTCGACCGTGGCGCTCGAAGCCACCATGCCGCTGACGCGGCTGACGCTTGGGGACCTCGCCAATCTCGAAGTGGGCCAGGTCATCGATTTCGATGAGACGGCGCAATCACGGGCTCGCCTCGGCGCGCGCGGCCAGACGCTGTTCGTATGCGAGTTCGGCAAACTGGGGCAGAATTACACCGTCCGAATCAGGCATCCTTTCGATGCCGGGCAGGATTTCATCGATGGGCTCATGCCGGCCGGTGCCGGGCGCGCCTGAGCTTTTGGAGACGACGCATGGCCAAGACCAAGGTAGAACCAGAGCTCGATCAGCCGGACGAGCAACTCGATCGCGCCATCGAGGAATTGCGCGGGGTCCTGCATGAGGAAGAGCAGCGCCCCGAGATGGCAGCCAGGGCCGCGGCATCGGCCAATTCCAGCGTCATCATGAATATCCCCGTCGATGTCCAGATCATCCTCGGCAGCACCGAGATGGCGGTTGCCGATCTGATGGCGCTGCAGAAGGGTTCGACGGTCGCGCTCAACCGCCGCATCGGCGAACCGGTCGATGTCGTGGTGAATGGCCGCAAGATAGCGCGCGGCGAGATCACCGTGCTCGAAAGCGACCCTTCGCGCTTCGGCATCAGGCTGACCGAAATCATCGCCGGCACGAAGGGCGCCTAGACATGGCTGGCAGGGCTTGCCGATGGCAGCGGAGGCGAAAGGCATGACAACGCCGCTGACGACCCTGACACGCGCACAGAAGGCGGCCGCCATACTGGTGGCGATGGGCAAACCGTCCGCCAGCCGCCTGCTGAAATTCTTCAAGCAGGAAGAGCTGAAGGCGCTGATCGAGGGCGCCCGGCTGCTCAGGACCATTCCGCAGAGCGATCTCGAGCGTATCGTCGCCGAATTCGAGGCCGAGTTCACCGAAGGCGCGGGCCTGCTCGATTCCGCCGACAGGATGGACACCATCCTCAACGAGTCGCTCTCGCCCGAAGAGATGAGCGCCATCATGGGCAACAAGAAGCCGGAGGCTGCGCCCGAAGGGCCGCCGCCGATCTGGCCCGATCTCGAAAAGCTCGAACCCGCGCGGCTCGGCGCCTTCCTCGCGGGCGAACATCCGCAGACGGCGGCCATGGTGCTGTCGAAACTGGCGCCGCAGGCGGCGGCAAGCGTGCTTTTGACGCTGACGAAGCCAATGCGCGGCGAAATCATCAAGCGCATGGTGACGATGGCCAACGTTCCGGCCGCCGCCACCAGGATCGTCGAGAACAGGCTGCGCGCCAGCGTGCTGTCGGACACCTCGACCAAGGACACGTCGGCCGGGCAGGCGCGCGTCGCCAGCGTGCTCAACGAGTTGGAAAAGCCCCTGCTCGACGAGGTCATGCAGGATCTCGAAGCCGCCGGCACGCCCGACCTCGACGGTGTTCGGGCCCGGCTGTTCGCTTTCGACGACCTGCCGCTGCTCACCCAGAAGGCGCGCGTGCTTTTGTTCGACGGGCTGTCGACCGAGCTTGTCACGCTGGCGCTGCGCGGCACGTCGGCGGCACTGGCCGAAGCGGTGCTGTCGGCGATCGGCGCCCGCTCCCGGCGCATGATCGAGGCCGAACTCGGGCAAGGGTCGGAGGGTGTCCCCGCCGCCGACATCATGGCGGCACGCAAGACGATCGTGACCACCACCATCCGGCTGTCGCGCGAAGGCGCATTCGAACTTCCCTCGACGCAGAACGCCGCCTAAGGCATGTCCGACGCCGTCGACAAGGATTCGAAAACCGAAGAGGCGACGGAAAAGAAGATCCGCGACACCATCGAACAGGGCAAGTTGCCCCATTCGAGGGAAACCGCGATCCTGGCCTCCTTTGTCGCCATACTGGTGTTCACCGTCTTCTATGCCAAGGACGCCATCGTCGAGCTCGGCATGTTCCTGTCGATGTTTCTCGAGAAGCCCGAGGCCTGGCCGATGGACACCGAGACAGATGTCATCGAGCTCTACAAGATCGTCATGCTGGAAGTGGGCCGCGCCGTGCTCAGCCTGCTGGTGCTGCTGACCGTTGCCGGCATCGGCGCCTCGGTGCTGCAGAACATCCCGCAATTCGTCGGTGAGCGGATCAGGCCGCAGATGTCACGCATCTCGATCGTCAAGGGCTGGAACCGGATGTTCGGCGCCCAGGGCTGGGTCGAATTCCTGAAGTCCCTTGCAAAAGTCGGTTTTGCCATCGCCGTGCTCGCCTTCACGCTGTCGGAGGATCACCGCAAGCTGCTTGCCGGGATGATCACCAATCCGGTCGCTTTCGGCCTGGTCATCCGCGGCATCGCCGTCGACATACTGGTGGCGATCGTCTTCGTCATGGGACTGATCGCGGCGGTCGACATCGTCTGGTCGCGCTTCCACTGGAGGCAGGACCTGCGCATGAGCAAGCAGGAGGTCAAGGACGAGTTCAAGCAGTCAGAGGGCGACCCGATCGTCAAGTCGCGGCTGCGGTCATTGGCCCGCGATCGGGCGCGCAAGCGGATGATGACGGCGGTGCCGCGCGCGACGCTTGTCATCGCCAACCCGACCCACTTCTCGATCGCGCTGAAATATGTGCGCGACGAGGATTCGGCGCCGCTCGTGGTGGCGAAGGGGCAGGACCTCGTGGCGCTGAAAATTCGTGAAATCGCAAAGGAACATAACATCCCGATCTTCGAGGACGTGGCGCTCGCCCGCTCCATGTACAAGCAAGTTTCGGTCGATAATGTGATCCCGTCGCAATTCTACCAGGCCGTCGCCGAACTGGTGCGGATCGTCTACTCGAAAAAGGCTGAGCGCAGACAGATTTCATGAACCGCCAACCGCACGCAAAATCCCGCGAGATCATCGTCGCCAGCGCCATCGAACAGGTGGTGATGGAACTGAGGCTGATCGACGTCGCCGACTATATCGCCTTCATCCGGCTGGAGCATTTCGCCTGCCTGTCGGATCTGGTCGATTCAGCGGCGGAGCTGTTCTTCATGCCGGGTACGCTGAGGCTCGGCCATGGCGGCGAGGCGCATGTCGACTGGAGCGGCAGCCCGCGCATCGTGCTGGACCTAGAGCTCAGGCCACCTGGCGTGACCGTCTATTTCCAGCTGACGCTGAGCGAGACCGGCAACACGGTCGTGGTCAATTACGTGTCGTTTGAAAAACCGGGCGAAGACCCCCAGCATAATACGGCGCTGCTGGAGGCTGTGATTGAACAGGCCCGCATCCGCAAGGTCGAAGCTCTTACTCGATAAGCCCCAGCCGCAGCGCCTTGGCGACCGCCTGGTTGCGGTTGACGGCGTTGAGCTTCTGGGTCGACTGGGTGAGGTACTGGTTGGCGGTATGCACCGACAGTTTCAGCAGCCGCGCGATCTCCTCGCTGGTGTTGCCGTTGGCGGTCAGCTTCAGGCACTCAAGCTCGCGCTTGGAGATCGAGCGCATTCTGCCGGTATCGCCCGGACGCATGCGCGCAACGGCGGCGAACAGCGAGAAGCAGCGAGCGTGGATTTCGTAGAGCGCATCCTGTGGCAGCGCGATCTCCGATCCCAGGAAGACGACGAGGCCGCATTGACCGCGATCGGCATGGACGGGAAAGGCAATGCCGCTCGATCCGGGTGTCAGCGGCGCCATCTGTCCGGTCCAGGCGAGATTGCCGAACATGTCGGCCATGGCCGCCACGCCATCATCCGTCCACCAGCGCGGCTCGGTCGAAATCCGGCTATGGCGCACGATCTCCTCGCCATTGGCGCCCGAAATGAACTTCGTCGCCACCGCGGTGCCGGGATAATCGGAATCAAAACACGGGACCAGCCGCGCGCGCTCGGGCGACGGGCTGACGAAGAACAGGCCGAAGGCCGAGGCGTTGATGTCGACTGATATCCAGCGGCAGCGGCGCACCGCATCGGGAATGGTGACGGCGTGATGCGTTTCGGAGCCCAGCGAGAAGGCGCCGAAAGGGCTGCGCTGCTCGTTGAAAAGGGCTTCCGCGGCGTCCTTGATGTCGGCGTGTTTCAAATGATGCCACTCCTGATCGCCGTGGCGATGGCCATCGCACGGTTCGAGGCCGCGAATTTCTGGATGGCGTGGGTGATGTAGCTGTTGACGGTGTTGGAGGAGACGCCAAGGATGACTGCCACCTCGTCGGTGGTCTTGCCTTCCGAGACCCAGAACAGGCATTCGCGCTCGCGGTCCGACAGCGGATCCTGCATGGCCGCGGCGGCGATCAACTGCGGAATATGCGAAAGCGCGTAGCAGCATTTCAGCTGCGCCCTCATCAGCGCTGGCTGGTCGATCCGGCCGGCGGCCGCCGCCGAGAACAAGGCGAACAGGCGCTGACGGCCGACATTCAGCCGCAGCGAATAGATTTCGGCATGGCCGAGCACGTCGAGGAGCCGGGCCTCTTCGCCCGAGACCAGCCCGTCGGCATCCGGCGCCTGGGCCGCCACCAACGGTGTCGGACGGATACCGGGTGCCGCGGTGAGCGGTCCCTGGGCAAGGCCGGCGATCAGCCGCTTGCCGATCAACTCGATGGCGTCGAAGATCCAGTTCGAGGAGACGATACGCGCATCGTTGCGGTCCTGGTCATGGACGATGGCGACCAGCATGTAGCTGTCGGCGCCGATCTCGGCGGTCAGCTCCATGAAGAAGCTGGTGAGATCACCGCGCGACGTCAGGCGCGAGCCTAATGTGTCGGATTGAAGAGGCGCGGCGGGACTGCTCATCTGCTGCTTTTGGCCGGAATCGGTTCTGATGTCCGGTTGCTGGAGAGCCAGCCGCCGAACTCGAAAACGCGTTACTTTTACGAGACACACACGAGGCGCGGGGCCGCGCCCAACCAGACGGAATCCATTCAGGGAACGCGAAGACGTCCGCGTCTGGCGCCGGAAAAGTCCGGAACTGAGACTTTGGGTGGTCGCCGCGCCCCCCGAGGACCGGCTGATTCGGGTCTAATCTACCCGCAGATGAATCCGACATCAAACGCGATTTGACAAAATCGAATCTGGGGGACTCTGCCTGCGACTCAGGGGCTGGTTTCCGTGCCTTTCCATGGGCGGGAACGTCGAGCCGCACAGGCCGGGCATGGCGTTTGCGATGGCCTCATGGGGTGTCGGCGGACGCAAGAAAGGGCGGCTGACGCCACCCTTCCTTTGTCCGTCTTCCGCGCAGCCGGCCGCGTTCCCTGGACGACGATCTACCGATCCTCGAAGCCGGTCAGCACGCCGACGGCATTGATGCCGATCTCTTCGACGGCATAGCCGCCTTCCTGGACGAACAGCGTCGGCAGGCCGAGCTTGGCGATGCGCCGGCCGATCTTGGGATAGTCTGATGTCTTCAGCTTGAACTGGCTGATCGGGTCCTTCTCGAATGTGTCGACGCCGAGCGAGACGACGACGATGTCGGGCGCGTAAGCGGCGAGCCTGGCGCAGGCGTCTTCCAGTGAGGCGTTCCAGGCGTCCCAGCCGGTGCCGAACGGCATGGGATAGTTGATATTGAAGCCTTCGCCGGCACCCGCGCCACGCTCGTCGGCATGGCCGAGGAAGAACGGGTATTCCACCATCGGATCGCCGTGCAGGTTGATCACCTGCACGTCGGCGCGGTCATAGAAGATCTCCTGCGTCCCGTTGCCGTGGTGATAGTCGACGTCGAGGATCGAGACGCGTTTGGCGCCCTGGTCGCGGAACCATTGCGCGGCGACCGCCGCGTTGTTGATGTAGCAGTAGCCGCCCATGAAGCCGGCCCCGGCATGGTGGCCGGGCGGTCGGCAGAGCGCAAAGGCCGCTCTCTCGCCGTCCTTGACCAGGCCGGCGGCGGTCCGCGCCACGTCATAGGATGATTTGATCGCGGCCCAGGTGCCCTCGACGAAGGTGGCGCCGCCGTCGAAGGAATAATAGCCGAGCAGGGCGTCGATGCGCTTGGGCGGCACGTCGCCACGCAGGCCGCGCGTCGGCCAGGTGAAGGGCATCGCCGTACCCGTGTGGCCCTCGGCGATCCATTGCGGCCAGACGGTCGGCAGGAAGTCGATATAGTCTGACCTGTGGACGCGCTTGGCCGCGGCAAGGTCGTGCTCGACCGGTGCGATGATCGCGCCGAGCTTCTCGCTTTCGACCCGCGCCTTGATGAACTCCGCGCGCGAGGGCTTCTCGAAGCCGGGCACGATGGCTGAGGTAACCAGTTCCATCTGGCCGGCATGGCCGGCGTGAAGCGGCGAATAGACAGTCTTCATAAGGTTCCTCTCGAAATGCGAAATTAATCAAGATTGAGATAGGGGGTCACCAAGGCGAGCCACATGACTTCCACATCGTCCTCGATGAGGTCGAACGTCCTGCGATCTTTTTTCAGCCCCACAAGGCGGCAGACGTGCCCGACCTCCATCATCAGCACGCCGAGCCGGCTGGCGATCTTGTCTTCAAGGGCCGGGTTCACATGCCGCAGCCATGCGGCGTAGAGGGCGATGATCTGGTCGTCATATTCGTTCTGGATCGGCCGCAGGTCGGCGTTGCCCGAAATGGCCTCGATCACCGGCATCAGGGTGGCGTTTTCGAGGTAGAGCTTCGAGGTGTCGATGAAGAGCTTGCGCACTTCACGCCGAAACTCTTCCCGGTTGGTCGGCGGGGCGACCTTGATGCGCCGCGCGATCACTTCGGGAAAGGATGACAGCCAGCGCCTGGCGAGGTCCAGAAGAATGGCTTCCTTGTTGGGAAAGTACTGGTAGACCGAACCGACCGACAGGCCGGCGCGCTGCGCGATGGCGAGCGTCGTCGGCGTCTTGGTTCCTTGCTCCCGCGTCAGGATCAGCGCGGCGTCGAGAATCCTGTCGACCACCTTGCTGGACCGTTGTTGCCGCGGCTGCTTGCGCGGTTCAAGCGCTATCCTGGTTTTGCGGTCGAGACTGCGCTTCACTGCTTGATGCCCTCGTTCCCCGCCTGGTCCCAACACAGGCGGAGCGTGCTGTCCACAATACATTCTAAATCCGGCATGTTGACAAACGCGAATAATCAGTCGCATTCTTTTATCCACACTGTCTCTCGGGATAACAAGGGGAATCTCGAAGACAGCGCGCCGGCATCATTCGTTGTCCGATAGCCCACGCTCCGTGGTGTGGCGGGTCGTTGGGCACGAGCTTTGCCGGTCTCAGTCAGTCGTCAAAAGCGCGGAGTCGCGATGTCGGTCACGGGTGCGGGTCTTAGTGCGGATCTGATTGTCCTCAACGGTCGTGTACTGACCATGGACAATGACAATCCCGCCGCCGAAGCCGTTGCCGTCAAGGACGGCGCCATCATCGCCATCGGCAGCAGCACCTCCATCGAAGAGTTCAAGGGACCGGCTACCAAGGTCATCGATGCTCTTGGCGGATCAGTCCTGCCCGGCTTCATCGAAGCCCACATGCATCTGTTTTCCGGCGCCGCCGAGCTCGCCCATCTGCAACTGGCTGGCGTGCATGGGTTCGAGGCGCTGCAGAAGGCGATCCGCGACTATGCAGCGACGCACCCCGACGCGCGGATGCTGGTTGGCCAGAGCGTCGACTACACCGTGCTCGACGACGAGCGGGTGACGCGTCACCATCTCGATGCGATCCTGCCGGACCGGCCTTTCGTCATGGCCGCCCCCGACCACCATACGATGTGGGCCAACACCAAGGCGCTTGAACTGGCCGGCATCCTCAATGGGCGCACGCTTGGGCCGGGCAATGAGATCGTCATGGGCGACGATGGCCTGGCAGCGGGCGAATTGCGCGAAGGCGAGGCCTTCGGCCCGGTTCTCGACCTTGCCGGCGAAGGCCGCGTGCGGCTGGGCCTGGCGACTGGCGGCGAGCCCGACCCGATGCCGTCGGCGGAAGAACGGGCTTTCGACCGCGACATCATGCGGCGCGGGCTTGCCTGGTGCGCGCGCCACGGCATCACCTCGATCCAGAACATGGACGGGAACCTCTACCAGCTCGAGCTGCTGGCCGAGATCGAGGCCGAGGAAGGCCTGCCATGCCGCGTGCGAATGCCTTTCCACTACAAGAATTTCATGACGCTCGACATGCTCGGCAAGGCCTCCGTCATGGCCGAACGCTACGACAGCGAGTGGCTGTCATCGGGCATGGTCAAGGTGTTCTACGACGGAGTGCTCGATTCCTGGACGGCGGTCATGATCGAGCCTTATGCCGATCGGCCCGACTGGGTCGGCGAGCCATTGTTCACGCCGCAGCAGTTCATCGATCTGGCAGTCGCCATCGACAGGCGCGGGCTGCAGATCGCGGTGCACTCGATCGGTGACGGCGCGGTGCGCGCCGTGCTCGACGGCTACGAGGCGGCGCAGAAGGCCAATGGCAAGCGTGACAGCCGGCATCGCGTCGAACATATCGAGGTTACCACCACCGCGGACGTACCACGTTTTGCCGAACTCGGCGTCATCGCTTCCATGCAGCCGCCGCATCCGCCCGGCGCCATGGATTTTCCGCTGGAGCCGACAGTGTCGCGCATCGGGCCGGCCCGCTGGCCGCTCAGCTATGCCTGGCGGACGTTGAAGGATGCCGGCGCCCACGTCGTGTTCGCGTCGGACTGGCCGGTATCGCCGATCGATCCTATCCTGGGCATCAAGGCGGCAGTGCTGCGCAAACCGTGGGCAGAAAACGATCCCGACCAGAGCTTCTCGCTGCTTGAATCGATCGCCGCCTACACGGTCGAGGGCGCCTACGCGGAATTCGCCGAGCATCGCAAGGGCATGCTGAAATCAGGCTACATGGCGGATCTGGTGGTGCTGTCGGCCGATATCGAGAAGACGGCGCCGGCCGATCTGCACAAGCTGCGGCCGGTGACGACGATCTGCGGCGGCAAGATCACCTATCAGGCCTGACAATGGCATGAGGCTTGCTGTCTAAGACTGACTGAACTGTGATTCAATGCCGGGCTTGCCATCCTACCGGCCATGTGGTCACATCCAACAGGGGACAAACTCCGCCAGCAAGAGCGGGGTCAACAGTGAGGCGTAATCGTGCCGGACAAACCGGATCGGAATGCGATTGAAGTAGTAAACGTCAGCAAAATTTTCGGATCGGGTGAAGGGCAGGTCGCTGCCCTCGACAAGGTCTCGGTGTCCATCCGCGAAAACGAGTTCTTCACGCTGCTGGGACCGTCCGGCTGCGGCAAGACCACCTTGCTGCGGCTGATTGCCGGCTTCGACTTTCCAACCGCCGGCGAGATCCTGCTCTACGGCCAGGACATCGCGCCATTGCCGCCCTTCAAGCGGCCGGTCAACACCGTCTTCCAGTCCTACGCGCTGTTCCCGCACATGACGGTCGCCGACAATATCGGCTTTGGCCTTGAAATGCTGGGCAAGCCGAGGGCCGAGATCAAGGCGCGCGTCGCCGAGATGTTGAAGCTGGTCAAGATGGAAGCGCTGGCCGGTCGTCGCACCGGCCAGATTTCCGGCGGCCAGCAGCAGCGCGTGGCGCTGGCCCGGGCGCTGGCGCCGCAGCCGAAGGTGCTGTTGCTCGACGAACCGCTCTCGGCGCTCGACTACAAGCTGCGCAAGGAGATGCAGATCGAGCTGAAGCGGCTACAGCACGAGACCGGCATCACCTTCATCTTCGTCACCCACGACCAGGAAGAAGCGTTGACCATGTCGGACCGCATCGCGGTGATGTCGTCGGGCAAGATCCTGCAGGTCGGCTCGCCTTGGGACATCTACGACAAGCCGGCGGAACGCTTCGTGGCCGACTTCATCGGCGAAACCAATTTCCTCACCGCCGCCATCTCGGGCGTCGGCAGTGGCAAGGCGCGCGCGACGCTCAAATCCGGTACCACCATCGAGGCGACCGTTGCCGAAGGCTTTCAGCCGAAGGACAACGCCACCGTGGTGGTGAGGCCCGAGCATGCCAAGCTGACCAAGGACAAGGGCGACCTGTCGGGCACGGTCGAGAACATCGTCTATTTCGGCACCGACACGCATATTCATGTCCATCTCGACAGCGGCGAGGCCTTCACCGTGCGCCAGCAGAACACGCGCAGCGCCGGCTGCGGTTTCGAGCGCGGCGACAAGGTCGGCATCATCGTCGGCAACGACGCCGCGCAAGTGCTGAGGGACTGATGGCGACCGCGGAAGAAGTCGCCAAGGCAGCGGAACGGCGCGATGTCCGTGACCGCTGGCTTTTGTCAGCGCCGGCGCTGCTGGTCATTCTGTTTGCCGCGACCGGCCCGTTGCTGATCGTGCTGGTCTATTCGTTCCTGACCCCCGGCGCCTATGGCGACGTGAAATGGCAATTCTCGGCCGATGCCTGGACGTCGGTATTCCTGGAACGTGATATTTTCGACGATACGCTGTCGCTCGCGGCGGCGCATGTCACCATCTTCTGGCGCTCGATCAAGCTTGCGGTGGTGACGACGCTCGCCACGCTGGCGCTCGGTTTCCCAACCGCCTATTTCATGGCCACGCGTAGTGAGAAAACACGCGACCTCTGGCTGTTCCTGATCACCATCCCGTTCTGGACGAACCTGTTGATCCGGACCTTCGCCGTGCTGCAGATCATCCGCAACGAAGGCATCGTCAACACCATCCTTCTGAAGCTCGGCATCGTCTCGGCGCCGATCCAGATCCTCTATACCGACACGGCGATCCTGATCGGCATGGCCTATGTCTACCTGCCGCTGATGGTGCTGCCGATCTACGCCAGCATGGAGAAGCTCGACTTCCGGCTGGTCGAGGCGGGTTACGATCTCTACGCGACGCGCTTCAAGGTGCTGCGCAAGATCATTTTTCCGCTGGTCAAACCCGGCGTCATCGCCGGCTCGATCCTGGTCTTCATTCCGGCGCTCGGCGCCTATGTGACGCCGAGCGTCCTCGGCGGCGGCAAGAACATGATGCTGTCCAACCTGATCGAATTGCAGTTCGGACAGGGCCGCAACTGGCCGCTCGGCTCGGCCCTGTCGATCACGGTGATGATCATCGTCATGGCGGCGCTGCTTGCCTATGTGCGCAATGCCGGCAAGTCAGGGGTGCGGCATGGCTAGCAACTTCTCCATCAAGCACCAGCCGGGCTTCACCGCGATCGCGGCGACATGCTTCATCGTGCTCTACCTGCCGATTTTCGTGCTGGTGGTCTATGCCTTCAATGCGGCAAGCTCGACCTCGGAGTGGGGCGGCTTTTCGCTGAAATGGTTCCAGTCGGCATACCAGAACACGCAAGTCATCGATGCGACGCTGCGCTCGTTCCAGATCGGCGCCATCGCGGCGGTGCTGTCGACCATCTTCGCCACCATGGCCGCGCTCGCCACCACGCGCACGGCGTCCTATCCCGGTCTCACCTTCAAATACGCGGCGATCAACCAGCCGCTGATGGTGCCCGAGATCGTCACCGGCGTGGCGCTGTTGATCTTCTTCTCGCGCATCAAGATCTTCACCGGCTATTCCGGCATCGGCTATCTGGTCGCCGCGCATACGGCGTTCTGCATTCCCTTTGCCTATCTGCCGATCCGGGCGCGGCTGGAGAACATGGACCTAACGCTGGAACGCGCCGCGGCAGATCTCTACGCCACGCCGTGGAAGACCTTCCGCCGCATCACGCTGCCGCTTTTGTGGCCCGGCATCCTGGCCGGGCTGATGCTGGCCTTCGTCATCTCGCTCGATGACGTCGTCATCACCGAATTCGTCAAATCGGGCGGCCAGGACACGCTACCCACCTACATGCTCGGCCAGATCCGCCGCGGCATCACACCCGAGATCAACGCGATATCGACCGCCTTCCTGCTGCTTTCGGTCGCGATCGTCACGTTGTTTTTCTTCGTCAGCAGGAAACGAGACTGAACCTGAAATGGGAGTTAGAACGATGAACTGGAAGACAACGGCGAGCGCCATGGGGTTGGCGCTGCTCGCTTCGACGGGCCTTGCCCGCGCCGATGGCGTGCTCAACATCTACAATTGGGGCAACTACACCAGTCCCGACGTGATCAAGAAGTTCGAAGCCAAATACAACGTCAAGGTCACGATCACCGACTACGATTCCAACGATACGGCGCTGGCCAAGGTCCGCCAGGGCGGCACCGGCTTCGACATTGCCGTGCCGTCGCAGACCTACGTGCCGATCTGGATCAAGGAGGGCCTCGTCCAGGAGACCGACCCGGGCCAGATGGAGAACGCCAAGAACATCGCGCCCGAATGGGCCAATCCCGACTTCGACCCCGGCCGTAAATACACTGTTCCGTGGGCCTGGGGCACGATCGGCGTCGTCGTCAATACCGATGCCTACAAGGGCCCGGCCAACACCTGGGGCATCATCTTCAACACGCCTGACGAACTGAAGGGCAAGACCAACGTCGTGCCGGAGATGGGCGACGTGATGTTCGCCGCGATCAAGTATGTCGGCGGCCAGCAGTGCACCAACGACAAGGCGGTGCTGAAGAAGGTGCGTGATCTCCTGGTGGCGGCCAAGCCGAACTGGATCGCCATGGAATACAACACCATCGAGAAGATGGGCGCCGGCGACTTCAAGGCAACCAGCGACTGGAACGGCTCGGCGCTGCGCCAGCGCCTGGCCAATCCGGCCATCCACTTCAACTATCCGAAGGAAGGCTACGGCCTGTGGAGCGACAACGTCGTCGTCCTGAAGGAAGCCAAGAACGTCGAGAACGCCAAGCTGTTCCAGAACTTCATCATGGATCCGGAAAACGCGGCGGGCCTGTCGGCCTTCCACCGTTACGCCAATGCCATCACCGGTTCGGACAAGTATATGCCGGCCGACATGAAGGACGCTCCGGAAGTCGTCATCCCGGCCGACGCCAAGCCGCTTGGTGAACTGCAGCAGATGTGCGCCCCAGAGACGCAGGAGCTCTACACCAAGATCTGGACCGAACTGCAGAAGTAATCGCTGCATGACGAACCCGGCGGCGGATGCCGCCGGGCTTTTTCTTTCCGGGAATGGCCTATCATGGACTCCTATCGCAACAGCGATCCGCGGCCGCCGATCATGCAGGGCTCGCCGCCCGCCATGGTGCCGCCGAAGCTCGATTGGGACAGGCCGCCATGGAACCGCTGGGCCTTCCAGCACATCAGGGAAATTCTGCCGACCGTTGAAGTCTGGCGCGGCACTGGCCACCGCCGTCGTCTCGAACGCGCCGAGGTCGATCTCGACGGACTGGCGGTCGAGGACAGCGAGGGCAGGCCCTCGACGCTCGCCGGCTTGCTCGACGAGACCTATACGGACGGGTTCCTGGTGCTCAAGCACGGCAAGGTCGCCTATGAGCGTTATTTCAACGGCATGGACGAACGCACGCTGCATCTGTCGCAATCGATGGCCAAGTCCGTCACCGGCTCGGTGTTCGGCATACTGGCCGGCCGCGGCCTGATCGACCCGGCCAGGCCGGTCACCGATTATCTGCCGGAGCTCGGCGCTACCGGCTGGGCCGGGGCCAGCGTCCAGCACGTGCTGGACATGACGACGGGCGTGCGGTTCTCCGAGGAATATACCGACCGCTATTCCGACATCGGTCAGGTCGATGTCGCCACCGGCTGGAAGCCGGTGCCACCGGGCAGCGATCCGGATTTCCGCTGGCCTTCACACATGTTCGAGCTGATCCTGGGCTTGAAAGAGACGGTGCGCCCGCACGGCGCTCAGTTCGAATACCGCTCGATCGAGACGGATGTGCTCGCCTTCATCATGGAACGGGTGACCGGCAAGCGGCTGGCGCAACTGGTTTCCGAGGAACTCTGGCAAAAGCTCGGCGCCGACGAAAGCGCCTGCTTCACCGTCGACAGCGCCGGCTATGCGCTGGCCGATGGCGGCTTCAACGCGACGCTGCGCGACTACGCCCGCTTTGGCCAGTTGATCCTCGACAATGGCGGCGGCATCGTGCCGGCCGACTGGATCGAGGCGACGCGCACTGGCACGCATGGTCCGGATTTCTCCGCCAGCCTGCCCGATGGCAGCTACCGCAACCAGTTCTGGATCGAGAATTCCAGGTCGCGGGCACTGATGTGCCGGGGTGTGTTCGGGCAGTTGATCCACATCGACTGGAACACCGGAATGGTGGTTGTGAAGCTGTCGACGTACCCGGATTTCAGCAACATGGCCTATTCCGTGGCGACGCTGAAGGCCGTGCACGCCATCGCCGCGGCGCTCGCCTGAACCTCAAGAAAGAAAAGACTGGGAGGAAACGCCATGACCGGCAAGACCGCGTTCGAGACCCGCTACGGCTTCCGCCGCAACGAGGTGCTGCTCGGCAACTGGCGCGAGAACCCGTTCAACCGCTGGACATTCCAGAATCTCGGCGAACTGGTGCCGACGGCACGTGTGGCCGCGGCACCGGGCGTCGTCGAAGCTCCTGTGCGGGACTTGGCCGGCTTGCTCGGCGAAAAGGTTTCGGTTGCCGGTGCGCCAGAGACGGTGGCCGAGTTTCTCTTGCGCTCCAGCACCGACGCGCTGACGGTGATGAAAGGCGGCAAGATCATAGGTGACTGGTTCGCCCCGTATATGGATTTCGGCGCCCGCCACATCATCTTCTCGATCAGCAAATCGGTGACCGCCATCATCGCCGGCATGCTGGAAGGCGAGGGGGTGTTCGACCCCAAGGCGCCGGTGACGCACTATATCCCCGAAGCCGTCGGTTCGGCCTATGGCGATGCGAGCGCGCGGCATGTGCTCGACATGAGCGTCAGCCTCGATTTCGAGGAGGCCTATCTCGATCCGGAAAGCGCCTTCGCCCGCTATCGCCGCGCCACGCTGTGGAATCCCGGCGGCGGCACCGAAAGCCTGCGCGAATTCATCCTGACCTTGCAGCGGCTTGCCGAGCCGCATGGCCAGACCTTCCGCTACCGCTCGCCCAATTCCGACCTGCTCGGCCTGCTGTTGGAGCGGGCGTCGGGACAGCGCTTCCCCGATCTGATGCGAGAGAAACTGTGGCTGCCGCTCGGCGCCGTCAGCGAAGCCTCGATCGGCGTCGACATGGAAGGCACGGCACGCACCGCCGGCGGCATTTCGGTGACGCCGCGTGACCTGGCGCGCATCGGCGAGATGATGCGGCAGGGCGGCACGGCCAACGGCCGCCGCATCGTGCCCGAGGCCTGGGTGCGCGACACCACGGTCACCGGCGGCAGCTCGGAAGCCTGGCAGCGCGGTGCGATGCTGCCGTTGTTCCCGAAGGGCCGCTACCGCAACAAATGGTATCAGACCGGCTTCGAAAATGGCGCCTATTGCGGCATCGGCATCCATGGCCAGTGGCTTTATGTCGATCCCAGGACCGAAGTGGTGATCGCCAAGATGTCGTCGCAGCCGGAGCCGGTCGACGATCCGCTGGATGTCGAGATCGTCGCGTTCTTCGAGGCGCTGAGCCGGATGATTTGAGTTGGGGGTGGTGAGCCGGTTTATCAAACGGTAGCGCCGCCCCTCATCGCCCTGCCGGGCACTTCTCCCGGTATAGGGACGGGGAGAAGGAGCTGGCAGCAATGTCGGCTCACTTCTTGCGACGTTGGTGATTGGCGAAGCCAGTGAGACAGCGCCCTCTCCCCGTCACTATACGGGGACAGGATGCCGGCAGGCAGGTGAGGGGCAACGCTGACGTTCGATAGCAGACATGCTTTCCTGTGGACCTCGCGCACCGGCGAAGCGCTCAGCAGTTGGCGATGTGAACGTCGGCGCCTATGGTCGCCGCTCTTTTCGAAAAGAGTGGGAATAACATGGCATCCGACATCAAGCGCATCGCAGCCATCATCGCGGCCGAAATCAAGGCGCGGCCCGAACAGGCGGCCGCAGCGATCGGACTGCTCGATGAGGGTGCGACGGTGCCGTTCGTGGCGCGCTACCGCAAGGAAGTGACCGGCGGGCTGGACGACACGCAGCTGCGCGACCTTGCCGAGCGGCTCGCCTATCTGCGCGAGCTCGATGCGCGCCGCGACACCATCCTTGGCTCGATCCGCGAACAGGGCAAGCTGACCGAAGAGCTTGAAACCAAGATCGCGGCGGCGGTCACCAAGGCGGAGCTGGAAGACATCTATCTCCCCTACAAGCCGAAGCGCCGCACCAAGGCCGAGATCGCCCGCGAGCGAGGCCTGGGGCCTTTGGCGGAGGCAATCCTCGCAGACCGCTCGCTGGTGCCCGCTGAGGTGGCGCTGGCGTATGTGACCGAGGAGGTGGCCGACGCCAAGGCGGCGCTCGAGGGCGCGCGCGACATCCTGTCGGAGCAGTTCGCGGAAAATGCCGATCTGGTCGGCAAGCTGCGGACCTACATGAAGGAGCGCGCCTTCCTGCGCGCCAGGGTGGTCGATGGCAAGCAGGAAGCCGGCGCGAAATTCTCGGACTATTTCGACCATGTCGAGCGATGGTCCACGGCGCCAAGCCACCGCGCGCTGGCCATGCTGCGCGGCCGCAACGAGGAAGTGCTGTCGCTGGACATCGAGGTCGACGCGGATGACACCTCGCCGGTGAAGCCGGTCGAGCGGATGATCGCCAACGCCTATGCCATCGGCGGCAGCCTGCCGGGCGACCGCTGGCTGATGGAGGTCGCCGGCTGGACCTGGCGGATAAAACTGTCGCTGCACCTGACGCTCGATCTGATGCGCGACCTGCGCGAACGGGCCGAGGAAGAGGCGATCCACGTCTTTGCCCGCAACCTGAAGGATCTGCTGCTGGCGGCACCCGCCGGCTCGCGGCCGACGATGGGGCTCGATCCCGGCATCCGCACCGGCGTCAAGGTGGCGGTGGTGGATGGCACCGGCAAGCTGGTGGCGACGACAACGGTCTATCCGTTCCCGCCGAGGAACGATGTGCGTGGCACGCAGGCCGAGCTTGCCGCGCTGATCCGCCAGCACAAGGTGGAACTGATCTCGATCGGCAACGGCACCGGCAGCAGAGAAACGGAAAAGCTGGTGGCCGACATGCTGTCCGATATGCCCGCGGGGGCAGGTCCGAAGCCGCTCAAGGTGATCGTCAGCGAGGCGGGTGCCTCGGTCTATTCGGCCTCGGCGGCGGCGGCGGCCGAGTTTCCCGGCCTCGACGTGTCGCTGCGCGGCGCGGTGTCGATCGCTCGGCGCCTGCAGGACCCGCTGGCCGAGCTGGTCAAGATCGAGCCGAAATCCATCGGTGTCGGCCAGTATCAGCACGATGTCGACCAGTACCGGCTCGGCCGCTCGCTGGAAGCTGTCGTGGAGGACGCCGTCAACGCGGTCGGCGTTGATCTCAACACCGCCTCGGCGCCGTTGCTGGCGCGCGTCTCGGGCCTCGGCGCGTCGCTCGCCGACGCCATTGTCGCACATCGCGATGCGACCGGACCATTCGCCAGCCGCAAGGAACTGCTCAAGGTGGCGCGGCTTGGACCGCGCGCCTTTGAACAGTCCGCCGGCTTCCTGCGCATTGCCAATGGCAGCGAGCCGCTCGATGCCTCGTCGGTGCATCCGGAAGCTTATGGCGTGGCCAAGAAGATCGTGGCGGCCTGCGGCCGCGACGTGCGTTCGCTGATGGGCGACAGCGCGGCGCTCAAGGCGCTCGATCCCCGTGTCTTCGTCGACGAGCGTTTCGGCCTGCCGACGGTGCGCGATATTCTGGCGGAGTTGGAGAAGCCCGGCCGCGACCCGCGCCCCGGCTTCAAGACCGCGACCTTCGCCGACGGCATCGACGACATCAAGGACCTGAAGCCCGGCATGCTGCTGGAAGGGACGGTGACCAACGTGGCGGCGTTTGGCGCCTTCGTCGATATCGGCGTCCACCAGGACGGGCTGGTGCATGTCTCGCAGCTTGCCGACCGTTTCATCAAGGACGCGCATGAGGTGGTCAAGGCCGGCGACGTGGTCAAGGTGCGCGTCGTCGATGTCGACATCAAGCGCAAGCGCATCGCGCTGTCCATGCGCAGGGATGGCGGCGAGGGCGGCGCATCGAAGGGCGGACCGCGCGACAATGGCGGCGGCAGGCCGGCGCCACGCTCGCCGGCGCCGCAGCGCCAGCCGGAGCGGCCGGCAGAGCAAGGTGCGTTTGGCGCGGCGCTGGCGGACGCGCTGAAGCGGAAGTAGCTACCACGCCAGAACAGCCGGCTCCTTCTCGAGCCGGCCCAGCAGCCAGTCTCGAAAACTGGCAACCGGTGGATAGCCGCGCTTGTCGTGGGGAACGACGAGGTAATAGGCGCTGCGGCTTTGCATCGGCTGGCCGGGCGCTGGCACAAGCTGGCCGCGCTGTAATTCACCCTCGATGAGGAGCAGCGGCAACAGCGCCACGCCGAGCCCTGCCATGCAGGCCTGGGCGGCGGTGCCGAACTGTTCGAACTGCATTCCGGGTCCGGTCGGAGCGCTCAGGCCCTGATGCTCGAACCATTCCGTCCAGGCGCCTGGGCGCGTCGTCATGTGCAGCAGCGGCAAACGGCCGATGTCGGCCGGCGTGGCGATGGCGCGGCCGGCGAGGAATTCGGGCGACACCACCGGCGCCACCGTTTCGCGCACCAGAAGCGTCGAGTCGGCTTCCGGCCAGTCCGGCAGGCCGAAGTGGATGGCCGCATCCAGCCTCTCCCTGGCGAAGTCGAAGCGGCCGACGCGGGTGACGAAGTTGATGGTTATGTCGGGATTGCTTTCGACGAAATCGGGGATCATCGGCATCAGCCAGCGCGTGCCGAAGGTCGGCAGAATGGCGAGGTTCAGGATGCCGCTATGCTGATTGCTCATCAATCCGAGCGCCGCGTCGCGCAATTGGCCAAGGGCGGAACGCACCGTCTCGGCATAGATTTCGCCTGCCGTGGACAGGCGGACGTTGCGGCTGTCGCGCTCGAACAATCGGCGGCCGAACTGATCTTCCAATAGCCTGATCTGCCGGCTGACCGCACCCTGGGTCAAATCCAGCTCCTGGGCAGCGGCGGTGAAGGAGCCGAGCCGGGCCACCGCCTCGAAGGCGGCGAGGGCACTGATGTTGGGCAAAAGGCGACGCTGGACACTCATGATCCATTCCTAACGCTCATTGATCGGTGAAGCAATTTCGTTTGATTTTTTCAAGGCACAGGCCGATAAGCCGGGCTTCACCCTTCGAAGGATCGAAAAGCCATGGCCGCCGACAAGAATGCATTCGTCTGGGAAGACCCGTTCCTGATCGAGGGCCAGCTTTCGGAAGATGAGCGTATGGTGCGCGACGGCGCTGCCGCCTTTGCCGCCGACAAGCTCGCGCCGCGCATCGAGGAAGCGTATCTCAACGAGACTTTCGACACGGCGATCTTCCGCGAGATGGGCGAGGCCGGCCTGCTCGGCATCAACATCCCGGAGGAGTTCGGTGGCCTCGGCGCAAACTATGTCACCTATGGGCTGGTGGCGCGGGAAGTCGAACGTGTCGATTCCGGCTACCGCTCGATGATGTCGGTGCAGTCGTCGCTGGTGATGTATCCAATTTACGCCTATGGCTCGGATGAACAGCGCAAGAAGTACCTGCCGAAGCTCGCCAGTGGCGAATGGATCGGCTGTTTTGGCCTGACCGAGCCGGATGCCGGCTCCGACCCCGGCGGCATGAAGACCCGCGCCGAAAAGACCGCCAACGGTTACAAGCTGACCGGCTCCAAGATGTGGATTTCCAATGCGCCGGTCGCCGACGTGTTCGTCGTCTGGGCGAAGGTGAAGGGCGAGAACGGCAAGGACGAGATCCGCGGTTTCGTGCTGGAAAAGGGCATGAAGGGGCTTTCGGCCCCCAAGATCGGCGGCAAGCTCTCGCTGCGCGCCTCGATCACCGGCGAAGTGGTGATGGAAGGCGTCGAGGTCGGCGAGGACGCGCTGCTGCCCAATGCCAAGGGCCTCGGCGGACCGTTCGGTTGCCTCAACCGGGCCCGCTTCGGCATTTCCTGGGGCTCGATGGGAGCGGCGGAAGATTGCTGGCATCGCGCTCGCCAGTATGGCCTGGACCGCAAGCAGTTCGGCAAGCCGCTGGCCGGCACCCAGCTTTACCAGAAGAAGCTCGCCGACATGCAAACCGAGATCGCGCTTGGGCTGCAGGCATCCTTGCGCGTCGGGCGGCTGCTCGACGAGGGCAAGATGGCGCCGGAGATGATCTCGATCGTCAAGCGCAACAATTGCGGCAAGGCGCTCGATATCGCCCGCCAGGCCCGCGACATGCATGGCGGCAACGGCATCCAGATCGGCTACCACGTCATGCGCCACGCGCAGAACCTCGAGACCGTCAACACCTATGAGGGCACGCATGACGTGCATGCGCTGATCCTTGGACGGGCGCAGACGGGGATACAGGCGTTCTTTTGAGCGACTTTAAGCCGGCAACGGGTTCTTTAGTTTAGGTGCGCCGCAACATCCGCTTGGAGAATGGCGGCCAGATGTGGCAGGGTTCGGCCAGCTAAACGCCGATCCCGGGGCCCCATGGCAATTCTGGCAGCCGTCTACCACCTGACCCACTACAAATATGACCGGCCGGTGGTGCTCGGCCCTCAAATCATCAGGCTTCAGCCTGCACCGCATTCCCGCACCAAGGTGTTGAGCCATTCGCTGAAGGTCGAACCGGCGAACCATTTCGTCAATCTGCAACAGGATCCCTACGGCAATTTCCTCGCCCGGTTCGTCTTTCCCGAGCCGGTGACGGAGCTGAAGATCGAGGTCGACCTCGTCGCCGACATGACCGTCTACAATCCGTTCGACTTCTTCGTCGAACCGTCGGCGGAGGCGTTCCCGTTCGATTATCCCGAGGAAATCAGGGAGGATCTGGCCATCTACCGGACACCGGAGCCGGCGGGGCCGCTTCTCTCGGCTTTCCTGGAATCCGTCGACCGCAGCGCGCCCAACACGGTCAATTTCCTCGTCGACCTCAATGCAAGGCTGCAGCGCGAGATCGCCTATATCGTGCGCATGGAGACCGGCGTCTTCTCGCCGGAGGAAACGCTGGCCGCGGGCAAGGGTTCGTGCCGCGATTCAAGCTGGCTTCTGGTGCAGATCCTGCGCAATCTCGGCATCGCCGCGCGCTTCGTCTCGGGCTACCTGATCCAACTCAAGCCCGACCTTGTCGCGCTGGATGGGCCCGCAGGTACATCGGTCGATTTCACCGACCTGCATGCCTGGTGCGAGGTCTATCTTCCCGGCGCCGGCTGGATCGGCTTCGACCCGACCTCCGGCCTGCTCACCGGCGAGAGCCATGTGCCGCTGGCCGCGACACCGCATTTCCGCAATGCGGCACCGATTTCGGGCATGGCGAGCTTTGCCAATGTCGAGTTCGGCTTCGACATGCGGGTCGATCGCATCGCCGAACATCCGCGCATCACCAAGCCGTTCTCGGATGAAAGCTGGCAGGCGCTGGACGCGCTCGGCAACAAGGTCGATGCCGCGCTCGCGGCCGGGGATGTACGGCTGACGATGGGCGGCGAGCCGACCTTCGTGTCGATCGACGATTTTGAATCCGCCGAGTGGAACACGGCCGCCGTCGGGCCGACCAAGCGCGAAAAGGCCGACGCGCTGATCCGCCGGCTGCGCGAGCGCTTCGCGCCGGGAGGCTTTCTGCACTACGGCCAGGGCAAATGGTATCCCGGTGAAAGCCTGCCGCGCTGGACGTTTTCGCTCTACTGGCGCGCCGACGGCGAGCCGGTATGGAGCGACCCGTCGCTGATCGCGCGGGAGAAAAGCTCGGCCGATATCGGGCCGAAACAGGCCGAAAGCCTGCTGACGGCGATCGCCGGCGAGCTCGGCATCGACACCTCCATGGTCAGCGAAGCCTATGAGGACCCAGCCGAATGGCTGCTCAAGGAAGGCAAGCTGCCCGAGAATGTCGACCCGTCCAACTCCAAGCTGGAAGACCCGGAAGAGCGCAGCCGCATGGCGAAGGTGTTCGAGCGCGGGCTGACCAAGCCGTCCGGCTATGTGCTGCCGGTTCAGCGCTGGAACAGCCAGGCGTCCGGCCAGCGCTGGCGGTCGGAAAAATGGACGACGCGGCGCGGCCGGTTGTTCCTGGTGCCCGGCGATTCGCCGGTCGGCTATCGTCTGCCGTTGGGAACGCTGCCCTATGTGCCGCCGGCGCAATTTCCCTACATCGTGCCTGTCGATCCGTCGCTGCCGCGTGGGCCGCTCCCCGTGCGGGAAGCGATCTTGCCGACGGCCGCTCCGGCCGAACTGGAAGGCGCCGACGAAATGGCCCGCCGCCAGCAGGCGGTATCCTTCACCGCTGTCAGTGGCCAGCAGGACCGCGTCGAGCAGGAGATCACCGAGATCGGCGGGGCGGTGCGCACGGCACTTTCGGTCGAACCGCGTGACGGAAGGCTGTGCGTTTTCATGCCGCCGGTCGAGGCGCTGGAAGACTATCTCGAACTCGTGGCCGCTGCCGAGAACGCTGCAAAGGCGATAGGCCTTCCCGTGCATATCGAGGGCTACGGCCCGCCGCACGATCCGCGCCTCAACGTCATCCGCGTGGCACCCGATCCCGGCGTCATCGAGGTCAACATCCATCCCGCCTCGAACTGGCAGGATTGCGTGGCGACCACGACGGCGATCTACGAGGAGGCGCGGCAGACGCGGCTGGGCGCCGACAAGTTCATGATCGACGGCCGCCACACCGGTACCGGCGGCGGCAACCATGTCGTGGTCGGCGGCGCCACGCCCAACGACAGCCCGTTCCTGCGCCGGCCCGATCTGTTGAAAAGCCTGGTGCTGCAATGGCAGCGGCGTCCCTCGCTGTCCTATCTCTTCTCCGGCCTGTTCATCGGCCCGACCAGCCAGGCGCCGCGCTTCGACGAGGCCCGACACGATTCGCTCTATGAGCTCGAGATCGCGATGGCGCAGGTGCCGCATCCCGACCAGGGTAATCCACCTCTGCCATGGCTGGTCGACCGCCTGTTCCGCAATCTGTTGACCGACGTCACCGGCAATACGCACCGCTCGGAAATCTGTATCGACAAGCTGTTTTCCCCCGATGGCCCAACTGGCCGGCTTGGCCTTGTCGAATTCCGTGGATTCGAGATGCCACCCAATGCGCGCATGTCTCTGGCGCAGCAGTTGCTGGTCAGGGCAATCATCGCACGCGCCTGGAAGAACCCGCTCGACGGGCGCTTCGTGCGCTGGGGCACCTCGCTGCATGACCGCTTCATGCTGCCGCACTATGTCTGGGCGGATTTTCTCGAGGTGCTCGACGACCTCAAGCTCAACGGCTTCGAGTTTCGGCCCGAATGGTTCGACGCCCAGCTCGAATTCCGCTTTCCCTTCTGCGGCGAAGTCCAGCATGCCGGCATCAAGCTGGAGCTCAGGCAGGCGCTGGAGCCGTGGCATGTGATGGGCGAGCAGGGCGCGATCGGCGGCACGGTGCGTTTCGTCGATTCCTCGGTCGAACGGCTGCAGGTCAAGACCGAAGGTCTCAATCCGGAGCGCCACGCGATCGTCTGCAACGGCCGCATCGTGCCGATGAAGGTTACCGACGACAGGGAGGTCGCGGTGGCGGGCGTGCGCTTCAAGGCCTGGCAGCCGGCCTCGGGGCTGCATCCCGCGCTGCCGGTCAACACACCGCTGGTGTTCGACATCTATGATCGCTGGTCCGGCAGGGCGGTTGGCGGCTGCGTCTACCATGTCGCGCATCCCGGTGGGCGCAACTACGACACGTTCCCGGTCAACGGCAACGAGGCGGAGGCACGGCGGCTCGCCCGCTTCGAACCACGCGGCCATACGCCGTCCGGCTATGTGTTGCGCGAGGAACAGCCGGCGGAAGATTTCCCGATGACCCTTGACCTCAGGCGTCCACCAAGACTGTGATCTGACATGGCAAAGGGGA
Source organism: Mesorhizobium sp. M8A.F.Ca.ET.208.01.1.1 (assembly GCF_004791315.1). Lineage (NCBI taxonomy): Bacteria > Pseudomonadati > Pseudomonadota > Alphaproteobacteria > Hyphomicrobiales > Phyllobacteriaceae > Mesorhizobium > Mesorhizobium sp. M8A.F.Ca.ET.208.01.1.1. The sequence continues at coordinate 227,117 of NZ_SRUT01000002.1, read as the reverse complement.
ATCACAAAAGGGTGCGCGGCAAGCCGCAGGCCCACAGCCTGCTGGAGCACTACCAGCCGATCGATGGCGTCGTCGACGAGATGGTCGACGCTTCGGGCAATCCCCGTCCGGTCTGGAAGCATTTTGTCGAGGCGCTGGACGAACTCGGGGCCGAAAAGCTCGGTCAGCGCTTCGCCCGCGCCGACCAGTATCTGCGTGATGCCGGTGTTTACTACCGCGTCTATGACAAGGCGGGCGCCAACGAGCGCGAATGGCCGCTGGCGCATATTCCCGTGCTCATCGAGGACAGCGAGTGGCAGGCGATCAGCGCCGGCCTGGTGCAGCGCGCCGACCTGTTCGAGGAAATTGTCGCCGATATCCATGGGCAGAACCGGCTGATCGACAAAGGCATCCTGCCGGCAGGGCTGATCGCGGCGAGCCCCGAATATTTGCGGCCCGTGGTTGGCACCACGCCGGCGGGGGGGCATTTCCTGCACTTCTGCGCCTTCGAACTCGGCCGGGGCCCTGACGGCCGCTGGTGGGTGCTGGGCGACCGCACCCAGGCGCCTTCAGGCGCCGGTTTCGCGCTGGAGAACCGCGTCGCCACCACGCGCGCCTTGTCCGACATCTATGGCGAGATGCATGTGCACCGGCTCGCCGGCTTCTTCCGCCGCTTCCGCGATGCGCTGATCGGCATGGCAAAGGAGAGCGACGGCCGCGTCGCCATCCTGACGCCGGGCCCCCTCAACGAAACCTACTACGAACACGCCTATATCGCCCGCTACCTCGGCATCATGCTGCTCGAAGGCGAGGATCTGACCGTTTCCGGCGGCAGGCTGATGGTGCGCACCGTGTCCGGCCTGATGCCGATCAGCGTGCTGTGGCGGCGGCTCGACGCCGCCTTCGCCGATCCGCTCGAACTGCGCCCGGATTCGCAGATCGGCACGCCGGGCCTGGTCGAAGCGATCCGGCAAGGCACGGTGTCCACCGTCAATGCGCTTGGCTCTGGCCTGATGGAGACGCGTGCGCTGCTTGCCTTCCTGCCCAAGATCGCGCGCGAATTGTGGGGCGAGGAGCTGCTTTTGCCCAGTGTGGCGACATGGTGGTGCGGGCAGGAGACGGAGCGCGCCCATGTGCTCGCCAATATCGATCGCATGGTGGTCGGCCCGGCGCTGTCGACAAGACTTGCCTTTGAGGATGACGGACAGACAAAGCTCGGCTCGGCGCTGTCGGTCGGGGAACGGGCGGAGCTGGTGGCGCGCATCGAACGCGATGGCGAGGCCTTCGTTGGCCAGGAAGCGGTGACGCTTTCGACGACGCCCGTCTATGTCGGCGGCTGGCTGGAGCCCCGGCCGGCGAGCCTGCGCGTCTATCTGGCGCGCACGCCCGAGGGCTGGACGGTGATGCCGGGCGGTTTTGCCCGTGTCGGCCTGTCGCTCGACCCGACGGCGATCGCCATGCAGCGCGGCGGCCAGGCGGCCGATGTCTGGGTGGTCAGTGACAAACCGGTCGAGCGCGAGACGCTGCTGCCGCAAGAGGGTGACAGCTTCAACCGCACCAAGCCGGGCAGCCTGCCCAGCCGCGCGGCGGAAAACCTGACCTGGCTCGGCCGCTACATCGAACGTTCGGAAGACACCGTGCGCATCTTGCGCGCCTATCATGTGCGGCTCGCCGAAACATCCGATCCCGATATGCCGCTGTTGGCCGACATCAGGGACTATCTCGAACCGTTCGGCATCGATGTCGAGACGGCGATCCCGTCAGGATTGATCGGTACGCTCGACAGCGCCGTCTACAGCGCCGGCCAGATCCGCGATCGTTTCTCGCCGGATGGCTGGCTGGCGCTCAAGGATTTGTCGAAGACCATCCATCAGTTCGCTACCACCGTGGCGCCCGGCGACGACGCGACGCGGGCCATGACCGTCATCCTGCGCAAGCTTGCCGGATTCTCAGGCCTTTTGCATGAGAACATGTACCGTTTCGCGGGCTGGCGCTTCCTCGAGATCGGCCGGCGGCTGGAGCGCGGCATCCAGATCGCCGGCACGCTGGCCCGACTGACCGGCAGCAAGGCGCCGGATGGCGCGCTGGATATGATGCTGGAGATCGGCGACAGCGTCATGACCCATCGCCGGCAATATCCGGTGCAGGCCGGCCGGCGCACGGTGATCGATCTCCTGGCGCTCGATCCGCTCAATCCACGCTCCATCCTGTTCCAGTTGGAAAGGCTGAAGGCCGAGATCGGGCTGTTGCCGACGACAGGCGGCGAGGGGCATATGTCGGCAGCGGCCAAGGAGATCCTGCAGCTCAACACGGCCATCGCCATCAAGGAACCGGCCGACATGACGACGAAGGCGCTGAACGAACTCGCCAGCGAAATCGGCGGCCTCTACAACAGCCTCGCCAGAGCCTATTTCGGCTAGAAAGCAATGGCCATGCTGTACGACATCCGGCTTCTGCTCCATTACGACTACGCCGCCGCTGCCGGCGGCGGCCGGCATCAGGTGCGGGTGCTGCCGCCGACCATCAGCGGCGTGCAACGGGTCATCGCCGCTTCGCTGTCCTTCGAGCCGGCGCCCAATGAACGATCCGACTTCACCGATTTTTTCGGCAACAACGTCACCTCGATCGCGTTTCGCGACGCGCATGAAGCGCTCGACATAAGGATGAGCGCGCGCGTGGCGGTGTCGCGGCCCGAGCCCGGGCTCGACGTGTCGCCCGATATCGGCCGGCTCAGGCGGGAACTGGCCGCCGTGCGGTCGCTGGCGCCCGCCTCGCCGCACCATTTCCTGGCCGCCAGCAGCCATGCGGGTATCGATGCGGCGATCACCGCATTCGCGCAAGACAGCGTCGGAAACTCGGCCGCTGGGACGGCGACGGACCTATGTAACCGCATCCATCGCGATTTCACCTATGATGGCGAAGCGACCACGGTGCGGACCCGGGCCAGCGATGCCTTCCGGCTGAAGCGCGGGGTCTGCCAGGATTTCTCCCACATCATGATCGCCGGGCTGCGCGGTCTCGGCATTCCGGCCGGCTATGTCAGCGGCTTCCTGCGCACCATTCCGCCCAAGGGCAAGCCCCGGCTGGAAGGTGCGGATGCCATGCATGCCTGGGTCAAGGTCTGGTGCGGGCGTGATGCCGGCTGGCAGGAGTTCGACCCGACCAACGGCATGCGGGCTTCCAACGACCATATCACTGTCGGTTACGGGCGCGACTATTCGGATGTGGCGCCCATCGTCGGTGTGCTGAAGACGACCGGCGGCCAGGTCGGGGAGCAGGCTGTCGACGTCATCCCGGTGGTGCTCGAAAAGGCGTGAAAACGGGCGTGCCGACTTGCCCGGCGCCGCGAGTGCCCGCGATAGATGGAGTAGACTTCTCAAACATCGATGAGGCCATTGGAGCAGTTCACCGTTTCACGGAAACGGCGAGCCGCTCTAACCCCTTGATTTGGCGCAATTCCGAACGGAAAAACCGTTTCGCACTTTACCTGGAATTGCTTTAGTCTGTATTCGTTCCGAGGGAGAATAGTCTTAAGCGGCTGCGTACAGGTGCGGGTTTGTCATTGAAAACTGTCAGCGTCGTCATACCCGCGCACAATGCGGCGGCAACGATTGCCAAAACGCTGGCGTCGCTTGGCGGAGAGGCCGGGTTTATCGGCGAGATTCTGCTGGTCGACGATCAATCGACCGATGGCACGGCCGATGCTGCGCGGCAGGCGGCGGCGCGATCCTCCCTGCCGCTCCGTGTGCTGCCGGCCAATTGCCGCGACGCCGGCGGCGCCCGCAACCTGGCGCTCGATGAGGCGATCCATCCATGGGTCTACCTGATCGATGCAGACGACCTGCATCTTCAGGGTGGCTTGCGCTCCTTGCTGTCGCAAGCGGAAAGCCAGCCCAAGGCCGACATGATCGTCGGCGCCTTCCGGCGCAGGGTGAACGGCGAGGACCGGCAGATCAAGGTGCCAAACGGATATACCGCGGCCTGCCTCACCAATGCCTCCGCCTATGTGAAGGGGGATATACGCTCGGTGGCGGTGGGCAGTGTGCTGGCTTCCCGGCGTCTCATCGGCGAGACCCGGTTCCCGGTCGGGCTCGCCTTCGATGAGGACACGCTGTTCTGGGCGCGGCTGATGAGCAAGGCGTCGCTGGCCATGGTTCAGCGTCCCGTCATGATTTACGAAGTTTCAGCGGAGCGCTCCGATGATCGCTTCACGGTCAACCCGGCGCGCCGCTTCCTGGATTGGCGCCGGGAGTTGCGGAAGCTCACCAATTGCGGCATCCCGATTTCGGCACTGAAAGCCAGGGAGGGCCTTGTCGCGCTCAAGATCGCCCGCGTCCACTATGCGCGGGGCGACCTGGAGACCGCGTCGCGCTTCCTGGCGGTGGCCGCGGCCGCACCGAAGCGGCGTTCGGAAGCCTGGCGCTGCCTGCGCTACACGCTCAAGCTCAAGGTGCGGCGCCGGCTGTCCTTTCCGCTGACCCAGATGCAGGGCGCGTTGTAGGCCTCGCGCCGCGCCAGGTGCCGACGCCAGCAGGATCGCCTGCTTTGCAGGCGGCGTGTGGAACCAGCAGTCAACCAGCAGCTTATCTACGCGTATTTGCGTGGAGCTTACATGCTGCAGAGATCAGGATTGTCGCTGAGCCCGTCGGCGGAGACAGATGCATCGCCGCGGAACGGGGCGCAAAGCTCAGCCGAGCATGCCGCGCTGACCTATGTCAGCGATGCCGAGCCCGGTATCCGCCGGCTGAAGGCGGGCAAGGGATTTACTTACAGGGGACCGGAGGGGAAAGCGGTGTCCGACGCCGCCAGGGCGCGCATCGCGGCGATCGTCATTCCGCCGGCCTGGACCGATGTCTGGATTTCGCCCGATCCGAACGGGCATATCCAGGCGACCGGGAGGGATCAGCGGGGGCGCAAGCAGTATCGCTATCATCCGCAATGGGCCGAGGAGCGCGACGGCGCCAAATATTCGAGCCTCGTCGCTTTCGCCCAAAGCCTGCCGGACCTTCGGCGCAGGATCGACAGAGACCTGCGCCGTCGCGGCCTGCCGCTCGAACGCGTCGTCGCCGCGGTGGTCTGGCTGCTCGACAACACGATGATCCGCGTCGGCAATGCCGCCTATGCACGCGACAACAAGAGCTTCGGCCTGACGACATTGCGGGACCGGCATGTCGACATCAAGGGATCAAGCCTGCGCTTTGCCTTCAAGGGCAAGTCCGGCAAGGAATGGAGATTGAAGCTGGTCGACCGCCGCATCGCCGGGATCGTTCGGGGCGCGCAGGACCTGCCGGGGCAGAAGCTGTTCCAATATCTCGACGAGGACGGCAACAGGCGCCCTGTGCGCTCCGACGACGTCAACCACTATATACGCGAAGCGGTCGGCGACGCGTTCAGTTCGAAGCATTTCCGCACGTGGGGCGGCACCATCCACGCCGCGTCACTGTTTGCGCAGACGCAACTGCCCGAAAGCCAGGCGCAGCAAAAGCGGGTGATGAACAGCGTCATCGACAAGGTGGCCGAGCGGCTGGGCAACACGCGTGCGGTCTGCCGCAAATGCTATATCCATCCGCAGGTTTTCGAGGCCTGGTCGCAGGGACGGCTGCTTGCCGAAATGGCGGAAGCCAACAAGCGCAAGCGGTCCATAGACGGTCTCGATGAGGAGGAGGCGCTTGTGCTGAGATGGCTGGAAACACACGAAAGCTAACCCGGCGCGACTGACGAACACCGAATCCGCAGCTGCCGGATTTTTTTATCGACGCCGTGTCGGGATCGGTCCTACTGTTTCGTCCTTTGATACAGAAAGGACCGATCATGCTCTACGCCATCCTGTGCTATGCTTCCGAAGACGTCGTCAGCTCCTGGAGCAAGGCGCAGGACGACGAAGTGATGGCCAATCTCCTCAACGTCCAGGACAAATATGCCAAGGCCGGCCGGCTCGGCCCGGTGGCGCGGCTTTTGCCGACGACAGCGGCGACGACACTGCGGAAGGTCAAGGGCGAATCCGTTGTCATCGACGGGCCGTTCGCCGAGACCAAGGAACAATTCCTTGGCTTCTACACGCTCGAATGCGCCGATCTCGACGAGGCCGTGGAATTCGCCCGCGAACTCTCCGAGGTCAACCCCAGCGGCGGCTCGTATGAGATCCGGCCGGTGTCCGTCTTCAATCCCACCGGGGTTGCCGTATGACCGAACTTGCCTGGATAAGCTCGGCCATCAGTGCCGCCCGTCCGCAGGCGATGGGCGCGCTGCTGCGCTATTTCCGCGACCTCGACACCGCGGAAGAAGCTTTCCAGGATGCCTGCCTCAGGGCGCTCAAGAACTGGCCGCAGAATGGACCGCCACGCGATCCAGCGGCCTGGCTGATCTTTGTCGGCCGCAACAGCGGCATCGACGCGGTGCGCAAGCGCGCCAAGCAGGCGCCGATGCCGGAGGAAGACCAGATTTCCGATCTGGAAGACGCCGAGAGCGATATCGCCGAGCGGCTCGATGGCGCGCATTACCGCGACGACATATTGCGGCTGCTGTTCATCTGCTGTCACCCTGATTTGCCCGCGACGCAGCAGATCGCGGTCGCGCTGCGCATCGTCTCCGGCCTCACCGTCAAGCAGATCGCGCGTGCCTTCCTGGTCGGCGAGAGCGCCATGGAACAGCGCATCACCCGCGCCAAGGCGCGCATTGCCGATGCGGGCGTGCCGTTCGAGACGCCGGGCGCGGCCGAGCGCTCCGAACGGCTCGCTGCGGTCGCCGCCATGGTCTACCTGATCTTCAACGAGGGGTACTCGACCAACAGCGGCGAAGCGCCGGCCCGCGCGCCGCTGTGCGAGGAGGCGATCCGGCTGGCCCGGCTGCTGCTGAGGCTATTCCAGACCGAGCCGGAGATCATGGGGCTGACGGCATTGCTTCTCCTGCAGCACGCGCGCGCACCGGCCCGTTTCGACGGCGACGGCGAGATCGTGCTGCTCGAGGACCAGGATCGGCGCCTGTGGAGCCGCAAGATGATCGAGGAAGGGCTGGCGCTGGTCGACAAGGCCCTGCGCCACCGCAAGCCCGGTCCTTATCAGGTGCAAGCGGCGATCGCCGCACTCCATGCGCGGGCGGCGAAAGCCGAGGACACGGACTGGGTGGAAATCGACCTGCTTTACGGCCTGCTCGAACAGATGCAGCCGTCGCCGGTCATCACCCTCAACCGTGCGGTCGCGGTCGCCAAGGTGCGTGGACCGGAAGCGGCACTGGCGATGATCGAGCCGCTCGAGCCGAGGCTTTCCGGCTATTTCCATTTCTTCGGCCTCAAGGGCGGGCTTCTGATGCAGCTCGACCGGGGCGAGGAGGCACGCATTGCCTTCGACCGCGCCATCGCGCTGGCCAACACGGCGGCGGAAGCGGCCCATATCCGCATGCATATCGACCGCCTGATCAAGGACGGCGCCGTGCGCGCGCCGGCGACAAAGGCAAACTGAGCCCCCTCTGCCCGTTCAGCCCAGGCATCGTCTGGCTCAATCGTGCGGCTTGGGCTTGGACCATGCCGGGGTGGCGATTTTCCCCTGAAACAGGTAATGGCACGCCATGACAGCCCCTTCCAGCCGCGACGGCGCCGGGAAGGCATGGCGCAAGGCGTTGACCCCAGCCATATGAGCGGCGGGATCTGAAAGGAACAAAAATGACGATAGCGAAGGAAACGGCCGAGCTTCTGGCGAAACTGGGCGTGGCCAAGGAGGCGCTTGACGGCGGCGACCTGATCGTGCGCAGCCCGGTGACGGGTGAGCAGATCGCGGCGCTGAAGACGATCTCGCCGGCCGATGCGGCAAAGACCATCGACGGAGCGCACAAGGCATTCCAGTCCTGGCGGCTGGTGCCAGGTCCCAAGCGCGGCGAACTGGTGCGGCTGCTGGGCGAGGAACTGCGCGCGCACAAGGCTGAGCTTGGCCGGCTGGTGTCGATCGAGGTCGGCAAGATCCCCTCCGAAGGGCTCGGCGAAGTGCAGGAAATGATCGACATCTGCGATTTCGCCGTCGGTCTGTCCCGTCAATTGTACGGGCTGACCATCGCCACCGAGCGTCCCGGCCACCGTATGATGGAAACCTGGCATCCGCTGGGCGTCGTCGGTGTCATCTCGGCTTTCAACTTCCCGGTCGCGGTGTGGTCGTGGAACGCGGCGCTTGCCCTGGTCTGCGGCGATGCCGTGGTATGGAAACCTTCCGAGAAGACGCCGCTGACGGCGCTTGCCTGCGAAGCGATCTTCAAGCGTGCCGTCAAGCGTTTCGGCCCCGACGCACCGCAAGGCCTGGCGCCGGTGCTGATCGGCGACCGCGCGGTCGGCGAGATCCTGGTCGATCATCCCAAGGTGCCGCTGGTTTCGGCCACCGGCTCGACCCGCATGGGCCGGGATGTCGGTCCTCGCCTGGCCAAGCGTTTTGCACGCGCAGTGCTGGAACTGGGCGGCAACAATGCCGGCATCGTGTGCCCGACGGCCGATCTCGACATGGCGCTGCGCGCCATCGCCTTCGGCGCCATGGGCACGGCCGGCCAGCGCTGCACGACGCTGCGCCGCCTGTTCGTCCATGACAGCGTCTACGATGCCTTGGTGCCGCGCCTAAAGAAGGCCTATCAGAGCGTTTCGGTCGGCAATCCGCTGGAGACCTCCTCGCTGGTTGGGCCGTTGATCGACAAGGCCGCGTTCGATGCCATGCAGAAGGCCCTGAGCGAAGCGACCGACCATGGCGGCAAGGTGACCGGCGGGACGCGTGTCGAGAACGGCCATCCCGATGCCTATTATGTCCATCCGGCGCTGGTCGAAATGCCGAAACAGGTTGCACCGGTGACGGAAGAGACCTTCGCGCCGATCCTCTATGTGATGAAGTATTCCGACTTCGATGCCGTCCTCGACGAGCACAATGCTGTCGGCGCCGGCCTGTCGTCGTCGATCTTCACCCGTGACCTGCAGGAATCCGAGCGCTTCCTCGGTGTGGACGGCTCGGATTGCGGCATCGCCAACGTCAACATCGGCACCTCCGGGGCCGAAATCGGCGGCGCGTTCGGTGGTGAAAAGGAAACTGGGGGCGGCCGCGAGAGCGGCTCCGATGCGTGGAAGGCCTATATGCGCCGCGCCACCAACACGGTGAACTATTCCAAGGCGCTGCCGCTCGCCCAAGGCGTCTCGTTCGACATCGATTGAGAATGCCAGGGGTGCCCCCGTCAGGTCGATCAGCTGCGCGAGCATCAATCGACACAGGTGGAGGGTGTACACGCGGCTGTAACGCTGGACAGCTTCCGACACTTGTCCAGCGTCGGCTTTTTCGTAACTGGGCGCTGGCAGAGCCTGCCGACGCTGCCGAGGTCGTCGGCGTCGCGCAGCCACGCAAACGCGGAACCGGTCAATCCACCTGTTCTGGCACAATTCCGGACGGAAACGTATCACGGCTGAAATGGCTCTCGTGTGCCGCTGCTCAGCCGTCGCCTTGCGATGGCGGGAAGCAGGCCTTGAAGGCCGTGTCGACGACGGCCAGCTTGGCCGCCTGGACAGTCATGTATTCCTCGTAAAATCGGTGCGACACCCACATCACCGAATGGCCGCGCTGACCAAGCCAGCCAATGCTGCCGAGCTCCTCTGCCGTGCGCAGTTTGCGGCCGAGATGGGTCCGCGACAGCTTGAGCCATTTGGCGAAGTCACCGATCGAAACCACGCTGGTCGGAATCCGCTCCAGGCCGGCGTGGGCGGGGTCGATGCCCGACATCAGCCAGTCCATGACGATGCCGCCATTGTTGAGCCAGATGAACAGGGAAAAGGTCTGGTTGGGTTCGCGCACCGGCTTGGACGCAAGCAGTCCGTCAGCCACCAGGGGCTGCAGCGTGGCAAGCATCTCGGGACGCTCCAAATATCTGGCCAGCCGGTCGCCGCCGTCGATATGGTCAAGCGTGCGCAGATGGGCTGTTACCCAGCCGGTGAATCGCTCGATGGTCGCCGCTGTCGGCTGCAGGGGATGCGTGCGACCGTCCCCGCCCGCCACATACTCGGCGATGTTGTAGTGCAGCATCTCCTTGATGAAGGCGTCCGCGGTATTGCGGCTGGCCACCGCATTCTTGTGCACGACCTCGATGAAACGCGATACGGTCAGTTCCTTGCGGCGGTCATTCGGGTCGCGCCTGAAGTGCATGGCAAGGCCGACATGACCCAACAGCCAACGCTGCTGGGTGGCAAAGATGGAAGCCAGCCGCGGGCTTTCCTCGTAGATACGGATCAGGGACTGCGACTGTTCCTGAACGTAGCGGTGCAAGGCCGGATGGCCGGCTATGTCTTCCAGATTCAGCGCTGATCTCCCGATGCTTTGAATCACCTCGGATGGCGAGGTTGCGTTCCCCATTTTCCAGTCTTCACCACGCGTGTCCAGACGTACCAATTGCGAAGGACAGGGCCAGCCGAGCCACAGATCCACGGCACGGTTACATGCGCATTCCGCCAACCGCTTGCCATGGCTTGGAAAACGCCTCCCAACTATGGTCAGCCGAACGGTGGAATCCAGCCAAGCGAGCGGCGTGGTGCGACGGTTGTCCGCAGGGGCATTTCCTTTTGCTGGTCCATGGAGGCATCTTTCACCCCCATCACCCCCGGCGAAGTCGAATTAACTGTTGGACAGGTTCGATCCCACCTTCCGACCGGAGTTCAGGCCGGCCCGGCGGGGGGCATGTCGCCTTCACTCGGCGGCCTGGACCCGATTGGCCGCGATGATCGCCCGGATCTCGGACCGGCAGGAGCCGCAATTGGTGCCCGCCTTCAGCGTGGCGCCGATGGCGTCGACGCTGGTGCAGCCAGCCGCCACGGCAGCCGTGATCTGGTTGACTCCAACGTTGAAACAGGAGCAGACGGTCGCGCCGGCATCTGGCCGCTCGGCACCGGCGCGGCCGGCGACGATCCTGAAACGCTGCCGCTGGCTGGCGTGGACCTCATCGAGTTGCTCGGCCGCCCAGCCGCGCGACACCGCGACCGGACCGGGCGCGATGAACAAGGCACCCGCCAGATGCTCGCCGTCGAAGGCGGCGATGCGGTGCTGGCCGGCCTCGCGGTCGTGATAGGCAAGCATTTCGCCATCCGCAGCATCGAAGAGCGAACCGGCGAAGGCCGTCCAGTCGACATCGTCGTGGGCAAAGGCGAGCTCGACCCGCCAGCCGCCCCGGCATCTGGCTACCGCCCAATAGTCGGCCATCGCCACGGGCCTTTTGCGTGTCACGGCAAAGCCGAATGCCCGAGCGGTGAATTTCTCGATGCGGGCCGCGACATGCTTCAGCGCCGGCTGGCCCGACACCGGATCGGTAAGCGATGTGGTGAGCGTGTCGAGCCGACCCCTGGCGGCGAATTGATCGGTCCAGTGCATCGGCGCGAACAGGCTGCCCTGACGCTGGCGCGTGGTCACCAGCGCGCGGACCAGCACTTCGCCGCGCGGAGTCGAGACGCGTGCGATGTCAGCATCGCCAACGCCGTGGCGTTGCGCATCCACCGGGTGGATTTCGACGAAGGGCTCGGCGATGTGCTGGGACAGGCGCGGGCTTTTGCCGGTGCGGGTCATGGTATGCCAGTGGTCGCGGATGCGGCCAGTGTTGAGGATGAGCGGGAAGTCGGGGGTGGTGCGGGTTTCGACGGTCGGGCGGATGGCGATGAAGCGCGCCTTGCGGTCGGGCGTGTAGAAGTTGCCGTTGGCGAAGAAGCGAGTGGGCTGGTGCCCGGTCGAGTTGACCGCGTCGGGCGGAGGTTCAGCTTGAGTACTTCCGCCTGGCTGAAGTGCTGGCCACTGAAACGGCGCAAGCGCTTCATACCCATCGGCGTCAACATCAGCATAGGCCCCGATGTCAAAATCCCGCGCGCCGTCATTCTCGAATCCTGACAACGCGGCGTGCTCAGCAAAAATCTCCGCTGGCGTTTCATGCGCAAACGCGTCGTCAAAGCCCATGCGCCGCGCCACCTCGGCAATGATCCACCAGTCGGGCCGCGCCTCGCCGGGGGCCGGCAAGAACGCGCGCTGGCGCGAGATGCAGCGCTCGGAATTGGTGACGGTGCCGTCCTTCTCGCCCCAGGCCGTCGCCGGCAGCCGGACATGGGCATGGCGGACCGTGTCGGTCTCGGCCAGCACGTCCGACACCACCACGAAGGGGCAGGCCTTGATCGCCGCTTCGACGGCGCCTGCATCCGGCATCGAATCGACCGGGTTGGTGGCCATGATCCACAGTGCTTTCACGCGCCCGTCGGCAACCGCCTTGAACATCTCGACCGCCTTGAGGCCGGGCTTGCCTGCAATCTCCGGTGTCTTCCAGAAGCGACGCACGCGTTCGCGATGCTCGAGATTTTCGATCTCCATATGGGCGGCGAGCATGTTGGCCATGCCGCCGACCTCGCGGCCGCCCATGGCATTGGGCTGGCCGGTGACCGAGAACGGTCCGGCGCCGGGCTTTCCGATACGGCCAGTGGCAAGATGGCAGTTGATGATGGCGTTGACCTTGTCGGTGCCCTGGGACGACTGGTTGACGCCCTGGCTGTAGACGGTGACGGTCTTTTCGGTCCTGGCAAACAGGCTGTAGAAACGGCCGATCTCGTCTTCGCTGAGCCCCGTGGCGGCAGCGACGCCGGCAAGGTCGAGCGCCGAGGCGGCGAACAGTGCCTGTCCAAAGCCGGACGTATGCGCCGTGATATAGGCACGGTCGAGCGCATTGTGCTGACCGAGCCATGCCAGCAGGCCGGTGAACAGGGCGACGTCGCCATCCGGCGCGATCGCCAGGTGCATGTCGGCGATATCAGATGTCATGGTGCGGCGCGGGTCGACCAGCACCACCTTCATCTCGGGCCGTTTTTCGCGGGCAGCCGCGATGCGCTGATAAAGCACCGGATGGCACCAGGCGAGGTTGGATCCGACCAGCACGACCAGATCAGCCAGTTCCAGATCCTCGTAGCTTCCCGGCACCGTGTCGGAGCCGAAGGCGCGGCGGTGGCCGGCGACGGACGAAGCCATGCAGAGCCGCGAATTGGTGTCGATGTTGGCCGAGCCGACAAAGCCCTTCATCAGCTTGTTGGCGAGGTAGTAATCCTCGGTCAGCAACTGGCCGGAGACGTAGAAGGCGACCGCGTCGGGACCATGGTCGGTAACGACTTGCGAGAAGGTCGAGGCGACGAGGTCGAGCGCCTCGTCCCAAGAGGAGCCCCGGCCGTGGATTTGCGGACCGAGCAACCGGCCGTCGAGGCCGATGGTCTCGGCGAGCGCGGAGCCCTTCGAGCATAGCCGGCCGAAATTCGCCGGATGATCGGGGTCGCCACGGACGGACACCTGCCCGTCCGTGGCGACCTTTGCCAGCACGCCGCAGCCCACCCCGCAATAGGGGCAGGTGGTCCTCACCTCTCGCGCTTCAACGATCTCCATGTCAGGCGGCGCGGCTGGCCAGCGCTTCCAGCGCGATGAACAGGCGCTCGCCTTCCCGCTTCACGGGAATGGTGCGCACGGCGCCTTCGTCGGCGCCAAGCGCCTTGCCCGTCTCCAGCGAGATGACCCAATTGTGCAGAGGGCACGTCACGGCCGCGCCATGGATGATGCCCTGGCTCAGCGGTCCGCCCTTGTGAGGGCAGTGGTCCTCGATGGCGAAGACCGCGTCGTCCGCTGTGCGGAAGACGGCGATCTTGCCTTGTGGTGTGGCGACGCAACGCGCGCCCCGCCGGGGAATGTCGGAGAGGGTGCCGATGGCGATCCAGTTCATAGCACTGCCTTTGCTTGATAGGATCGCGCCCAGGCGCCCCCCTCTGTCCTGCCGGACATCTCCCCCTCAAGGGGGGAGATTGGCAGCTTCAGGCTCACCGCCCATTCTGCAACGTCGACAATTGGCGAAGGCCGCCATGGTGATCGATCTCCCCCCTTGAGGGGGAGATGGCCGGCAGGCCAGAGGGGGGTGGCTCGCGCTGACATCTCCATCACTCCGCCGCCTGCGCAAACCCGACCGAAGCCATCGGCCGGAACTCGTGCTTGTCCTTGCCGGAGACGCGCTCGGACCACGGATCGACCTGGGCAAACTTCTGCGAAAAGACGAAGCGCTCGTAATAGGCTCGACGCTTCTCGCCATCGTCCATGATCTGGCGCTTGACCTCGGCTATGCCGATGCGCTTGGCCCATTTGTAGATGCGCTCGAGGTATCGGCCTTGCTCGCGATACATCTGCGTCAGCGCCACGATGTGCTCCAGCGCCTCGTCCTCGGTCCTGACCAGGCCGAGCACTTCCGTGCCCTTGATATCGAGACCGGCGGCACCGGCGAAGTGGATCTCGTAGCCGCTGTCGACGCAGATCACGCCGACATCCTTGCACGTCGCCTCGGCGCAGTTGCGCGGACAACCCGACACCGCCATCTTGACCTTGGCGGGGGTCCACGAGCCCCACATGAATTTCTCGATGCGAATGCCGAGACCGGTCGAATCCTGCGTCCCGAAGCGGCACCAGTCCGAGCCGACGCAGGTCTTCACCGTGCGCAGCCCCTTGGCGTAAGCATGGCCGGAAACGAAGCCGGCCTGGCCGAGATCGGCCCACACCGCCGGCAAATCCTCCTTGCGGATGCCGAGCATGTCGATGCGCTGGCCGCCAGTGACCTTGACCATCGGGATCTCGAACTTGTCGACGACGTCGGCGATGGCGCGCAGTTCGGCGGCGTTGGTCACGCCGCCCCACATGCGCGGCACCACCGAATAGGTGCCGTCCTTCTGGATGTTGGCGTGGACGCGCTCGTTGATGAAGCGCGACTGGTAGTCGTCGGCGTAGTCGTCAGGCCAGTCGCAGACGAGGTAGTAGTTGAGCGCCGGCCGGCATTTGGCGCAGCCGCAGGAGGTCTTCCATTCCAGTTCCTGCATGACCGCCGGAATGGTCTTCAGCGCCTTGGCCTTGATCAGCCGGCGCACCTCGTCATGGCCGAACGTGGTGCAGGAGCACATGGGCTGTACGGCGGCCGGGTTGTAGGTGTCGCCGAGGGTCAACACCATCAGCTTTTCGACCAGCCCGGTGCAGGAGCCGCAGGAGGCCGACGCCTTGGTGTGGGCGCGCACGTCGTCGAGCGAAGTCAGGCCCTTGCCCGTGATCGCGCCCGTGATCTTGCCCTTGCAAACGCCGTTGCAGCCGCAGATTTCCGCATCATCCGGCAAGGCTGCAACGGCCGCCATAGGGTCCAGCGGGGCACCCCCCTGGTAGGACTGGCCGAAGATCAACGTATCGCGCATTTGCGATATGTCGGTCTGTTTCTTCTTCAGGTCGTTGAACCAGGCGCCGTCCGATGTCTCGCCATAAAGCACCGTGCCGATGATGCGGTCGTCCTTGAGCACCAGGCGTTTGTAGACGCCGGCGGAAGCATCGCGCAGCACGATCTCCTGGCGGTCGTCGCCGTCGGCGAAGTCGCCGAGCGAAAAGAGGTCGATGCCGGTGACCTTGAGCTTGGTCGGCGTGTCCATGTGGACGAAGGCGGCGGTCTCGTCGCCGGCAAGCTGATGAGCGGCAACACGCGCCATCTCGTAGAGCGGCGCCACCAGCCCATAAACCATACCGCCCACCTCGGCGCATTCGCCGAGCGCGAAGATGTCGGGGTCGTTGCTGCGCATGCCGGCATCGACGACGATGCCTCTGTTGACGGCGACGCCTGCATCCTTGGCCAGCGCGGCGTTTGGCCTGATGCCGACCGCCATCACCACCAGCGTCGCCGGGATGATGGTGCCGTCGGCGAGTTCCACCTGCTCGACCTTGCCATTGCCCGTAATCGCCTGGGTGTTGGCCTTGGTGATGACCTTGATGCCGCGCTCCTCCACCGCGCGCTGCAGGAGATAGCCGGCGGCCGGATCGAGTTGGCGCTCCATCAGCGTCGGCATGACATGCAGCACGGTGACGTCCATGCCTTGCGCGTTGAGGCCGGCCGCCGCCTCCAATCCGAGCAGGCCGCCGCCGATGACCACGGCCTTGGCCCGCGACTGGGCGGCGAGCATCATTGCCTGGACGTCGTCCAGGTCGCGATAGGTCAGTACGCCCGGCAGATTGTGGCCCGGCACCGGGATGATGAACGGCACCGAGCCGGTGGCGATGACGAGCTTGTCGTAGGGCTCGGTGACGCCATGATCGGAGGTGATCGTCTTCGCCGTCCGGTCGATGGCCACGATCTTGTGGCCTTTGTAGAGGGTGATGCCGTGCTTGATGTACCATCCGTCGCCATGGATGATGATTTCCTCATAGGCCTTCTCGCCGGAGAGAACCGGCGACAGCATGATGCGGTCGTAGTTCACGCGCGGCTCGGCGTTGAAGATGGTGACGGCGTAGCGGCCCGGCGCCTGCTCCAGCAGATGCTCCAGCATGCGCCCGGGGGCCATGCCGTTGCCGATGATGACGAGTTTTTCGGTCATGGCGTTACTCCGCGGCTTCGACGAAGCGGTGGCGTTCGTAGAGGAATTTCAGCACCGCCTCGCGGCAGCGCAGGAAGGTGCGGTCGGAAGCAAGTTCGATGCGCCGGCGTGGCCGCGCCAGCGGCACGGGAAGCACTTCGCCGATGGTCGCGGCCGGACCGTTGGTCATCATGACGATGCGGTCGGACAGCAGCACCGCCTCGTCGACGTCATGGGTGATCATGATCGTCGTCGAGCCGAGCCTGGAATGGATATCCATCACGGCGTCCTGCAGATGGGCGCGCGTCAGCGCGTCGAGAGCTCCGAACGGCTCGTCGAGCAGCAGGATCTTGGGCTCCATGGCCAACGCCCGTGCGATGCCGACGCGCTGCTTCATGCCGCCGGAGATTTCGGCCGGGCGCTTGTCGCTTGCATGCGCCATCTGCACGAGGTCGAGATTGCGCATGATCCAGTCATGCCGCTCGGCCTTGCTCTTCGAACGGCCGAAGACTTTCGACACCGCCAGGTTGATGTTTTCGTAGACGGTCAGCCACGGCAACAGCGAATGGTTCTGGAACACCACGGCACGTTCGGGGCCGGGGCTGTCGACTTCCTTGTCTTCCAAAAGCACGGCGCCGGCGGAAATCTTGGTCAAGCCGGCGATCAGGTTGAGCAAGGTCGACTTGCCGCAACCCGAATGACCTATGATGGAGACGAATTCACCCTTGTGGATGGTCAGCCTGATGTCCCTCAGCACCTCGCTGACCTGGCCGCCACGCGCGAAGGATTTGTCGATGTGGTCGAGTTTGAGATAGGCGGTCATGGCGCTGTCCTCACTTTGCCGTCGTGCCGCGGGTGACAAAGGCGCCGACCGCCGCGACCAGGCGGTCGAGGCAGAAGCCGGTGACGCCGATATAGGCGAGCGCGACGATGATGTCGGGCAGCCGTGACGAGTTCCACGCGTCCCAGATGAAGAAGCCGATGCCGACGCCGCCGGTCAGCATTTCGGCTGCGACGATGGCAAGCCAGGATAGGCCGATGCCGATCCTCAAGCCGGTGAAGATGTAAGGCGCCGCGGCCGGCACCATGATCTTGACGAAGAATTCGAGCTGGTTCAGCCGCAGGATGCGGGCGACGTTGCGGTAGTCCTGCGGGATGTTGCGCACGCCGACGGCGGTGTTGATGATGACCGGCCAGATCGAGGTGATGAAGATCACGAACAGCGCCGATGGATTGGAGTCGCGGAAGGCGGCGAGCGACAGTGGCAGCCAGGCGAGCGGCGGCACGGTGCGCAGGATCTGGAACACCGGATCGAGGCCGCGCATCGCCCAGACCGACTGACCGACCAGCGCGCCGAGCGCGACGCCGACCACCGCCGCCATGCCGAAGCCGATGGCGACGCGCTGCAGCGAGATCAGCACCCGCCAGGCAAGACCGATGTCCTGGGGGCCGTTGTCGAAGAACGGATGCGCGATCAGGTCATAGGCTTCGTTCCATACCTGGCTCGGCGGCGGCAGGCTTGCCGTCGGCGACGAGCAGGCGACCTGCCAGACGACGAGCAGAAGGGCGATGACGATGGCGGGCGGGACGAGGGCGCTGGCGACCTTGCCTGCGATCGATACCAGATCAATGCGCCGCCGCGTCTTGGCGGTGAAGGCGACCACCTCGGCCGGCTTGGCCGGGAATGCTTTTACCTTGGTGTCCTCGATGACTTGGATGGACATGTCCTGGGAAAACTCCGTGGCGTCTGGTCGAACTGAACGAGAGACGGCGAAATGCCGTTTGGCCTGACTAGGCCGATGCCTTGATCGTCAGGCTGTCGAGATAAGCCGAGGGGTTGGCCGGATCGAAAGTCTTGCCGTCGAAGAAAGTCTCGACGCCGCGCGAAGACGAGGCCGGGATGTCGCTTGCCGCGACACCGAGTTCCTTGGCTGCCTCGCGCCAGATATCCTCGCGGTTGACCTGGTCGACCAGCGCCTTGATGTCTGTGGTCGGCGCGAACTTGCCCCAGCGGATGTTCTCGGCGAGGAACCAGCTGTCGTGGCTCTTGAATGGATAGGAGACGCCGCCCTTCCAGAATTTCATGTAGAGGTCGGTGGCGGTGGCGACCCGGCCGTTGCCGTAGTTGATGTCGCCCTTGAGGCGGCCGACGATGTCGGCGACAGGCACGTTCATCCATTGCCGCTTGCCGATGATGGCGGCCATCTCGTCCTTGTTCTCCTTGGCGTCGCACCATTGCTGTGCCGCCATCACCGCCATGACGATCGCCTTGGTGGCGTTCGGATATTTCTCGATGAAGGCGGCGCGCAGGCCGAGCGCCTTTTCCGGATGACCCTTCCAGATCTCGCCGGTCGTGGCGGCGGTGAAGCCGACGCCCTGGTGGACGAGCTGTTCGTTCCACGGTTCGCCGACGCAGAACACGTCCATGTTGCCGACCTTCATGTTGGCCACCATCTGCGGCGGCGGCACGACGATGGTCGAGACGTCCTTGTCGGGGTTGATGCCGCCGGCGGCCAGCCAGTAGCGCAGCCACAGATCATGTGTGCCGCCCGGGAAGGTCATGGCGGCCTTGACCTCCTTGCCTGCCGCCTTCTTGGCGGCGAAGGCGTCCTTCAGCTTGGAGGCATCGAGGCCGACGCCGGTGGCGGCATACTCCTGGGCTACTGAAATGCCCTGGCAATCGTAGTTGAGGCGAGCGACGATTGCCATCGGCAGCGGCTGGTTGTTCTGCGTCACCTTGCCGGTGTGCATGAGATAAGGCATCGGCGTCAGGATGTGGGCGCCGTCGATGCCGTTGGCTTCGCCTCCGAGCATCAGATTGTCTCGCGTCGCACCCCAGGAGGCCTGCTTGAGCACCTCGACATCAGGCATGCCGAATTTCGCGAACAGGCCTTTCTCCTTGGCGATGATCAGAGGCGCGGCATCGGTCAGCGCGATGAAGCCGAGCTTGGCGCCGGTCACTTCGGGACCTTTGCCTTCGGCATGGGCGCCAGCGGGAAACAATGTCCTTGCGGCAATAAACAGTCCCGCCGTCAGCGCGCTGCTGGCCAGAAAATCACGGCGGGTGAAATCCTTGAGGGACGTGCCAGTTCCAATCCGTTTCGTCATCGTCGTCTCCGGTTGAGCGCCTTGGAAGCGCCGTCGATTGCGTGTTCGGCCAAAAACAAAAAAGCCGCCGTCCAGGCCTTCGCGCATCCCTGGGGATTGCGCAGTGACCTGAGCGGCAGCTTTGCCTGTGGCGCCCGCCATTGGACGCCTGTTCCGTTGCCCGAGAAGGGCTCGTTCATTTCAAAGCAGGAACCGTGCCAGTTTCCCTCTGGAAGAAAACATCAAATGAATTCAGTGGGATCGGAGCATCACGCGGCAACTCGATCCACCGCGATTGGGGTCAAACATTGATCACCTTGCCTACAGGGGCGCATAATTTTTGTGCAATGCAAAAGGATGGCGCAGAAATGATCAGGCTTCTCCGAGGGTCGTTTTTTGGCTGTCGACATAGGCGTCGATCTCGTCCGGATCGAAGATCTGGCCGTTGAAGAAGCCGTCCGGGCCGAGCACCAGGCTGGCGCCCGCCGAGCCCACCGGGGTCGCCACCTTCAGCGCACCCTCGACCTTGGCATTGGCGCCCGGCAGCGCGACGCCGAGCGGCTTCAGCGCCGACCGGTAAAGGTCGGGCCGGTAGCAGTCGCGGGCGATGGCGAGATTCTCCGGCGTGTGCGCGACATGACCCCAGCGCACCATCTGGGTGTAGAACCACAGCGCATGGCTCTTCCAGGGGAAATTGGCGGCCTTGTCGAAAGGCACGAAGAAGTCCTCGACGGCCCGCTGTGCGCCGCCGCCGAGCCGCAGATGCCCGGTCAGGATCGGCATCTGAACGGCCGCCTCCTGGCCAAGGAAGCCGGGCTGCGCCATCAGCGCCGCCAGTTCGCCACGATTTGCCGGGTCCTGGCACCAGCGCGCCGAGTGATGCAATGCGCGCAGGAGTGCAGCCAGCGCCTCGGGATTTTGCTCGGCCCAGGCCTTGCGCGCGCCGATGACCTTTTCCGGGCTGTTGCGCCAGAGCAGCGCCTTCACGGTGACGATATGGCCGGTGCCGGCCGCCACCGCGGCGCTGTTCCAGGGTTCGCCGACGCAATAGCCGTCGATGCGCCCAGTGGCCAGCGCGTCGGCCATGAAGGGCGGCGGCACAATCACGATCTCGATCTGCCGCTCTGGATCGATGCCGCAGGCGGCAAGCCAGTAGCGCAGTTCGTAATTGTGCCCGGAATGCGGGTGCACGACGGCAAAGCGCAGCGCCTCGCGGCCGGCGGCCGCCCGCTCGCGGATGAACGCACCGAGGGCCGCGCCGGCGCGAGCCGGATCGAGATCGGGTACGGCGCCGTGCGCCGCCATGCCGGCCCACACGGCGTTGGAGATGGTGACGCAGTTGCCACCGAGCCCCAGCGAAAAGGGCACGATGGTCTCGGAGGCGAGGGGGGTGAGGCCAAGATTGCAGGCAAGCGGCATCGGTCCCAGCATGTGCGCAAGGTCGAAATGGCCGATGGCGATGCGGTCGCGGATGTTGGCCCAGGAGGTCTCGCGGTGCAGCGCCAGATCGATGCCTTCGCGCGCGGCAAAGCCCAGTTCGCCGGCTGCCACCAGGACGGCGCTATCGAAAAGCGGCATGAAGCCGGCGGTGATCTGATGCTCGGCGCCCATGTCTATTCGTCCCCCGGTCCGAGAAGCCCGGCGGCAGTCACCAGGCTCTGGGCGATATCGCTGATCTTGCGGTTCTGGTTCATCGCCGTCTTGCGCAGCAGCATATAGGCGGCCTCTTCGCTCAGGCCGCGCGATTTCATCAGGATGCCCTTGGCGCGGTCGATCACCTTGCGGCTCTCGAGCTCGCTGCGCGCCTCGTCCAGTTCGCGCGCCATGCGCGAGAAAGCGTTGAAGCGGCTCACCGCCATGTCGAGGATCGGCTTGACGCGCTCCTGCCTCAACCCGTCGACGACATAGGCCGAAACGCCGGCATCGACCGCGGCCTCGATCGAGGCCTGGTCGGAGCGGTCGACGAACATGGCGATCGGCCGCTTTACCGCACGTGACAGCTGGAACATGTTTTCCAGCATGTCGCGGTTGGGGTTTTCCAGGTCGATGACGATGACGTCGGGCTCGATCTCGGCGATGCGGCGCGCAATGCCACTGACGTCATGGATGACGGTGACCCGCTGATGGCCCGCCTCGCGCAAGCCAGCCTCGATTATCGAGGCACGGATGCGGTTTTCGTCGATCACCAGGACGGCGAGTGAAGTTCGGATCATGCCCGCATTGTGGGCACGCTCGGAAATTTGTGCAATGCGGCAATGGCGGCGTCGGCGGGAGGCGACGGCTGTCAACGGCTATCCTTGGCGGCAACCCGCCAAGGGTTGGATCAGGAGACGGTTGGATCAGGAGACGGAGCGGCCTCAGCCGCAGACGCGAACGTCCTCGAACACTCTGTGGTGGTGGCGCCAATGCACAATCGTTTCCGTGTGGCAGCGGTGATGGTGGTGGCGCCAGCGGTAGCCGCCATTGTCGTAGTCATCGTACTGAGCGTTCTGGTCGCCGTCATACTCGTTGTCATAGTGGCGCATATGATGACGGCGAACGACGATTCCGGAATCGTCATCCGAGGAATATTGGCCGCCGTCGTCGGACTGGATAGTCAGGCTGGCGGCTTGGGTTGGCGCCGTCGCCGCCGCTGTCGCGGCGAATGCCAGCACCGAGGCCAAAATCAACTTTTTCATTCCATCCTCCTGTATATTCAACACATAAACTCGCTGAAGAACCGGGTGTTCCGCTCGAATCCACACGCTTTGCGACGCCGGCGACATCAAGGTGTTATCGGCCACATGCTAAAGGCGAACGAAGGCGGTCAGCGGCAGATGGTCGGAGGCCACGCGCGACAGCGGCGTGTCATGCGCTTCGACGGTCGCGATCATGCCGTGCCGGTTGGCCATGATCCGGTCGAGTGCCAGCAGCGGCAGGTTGGACGGGAAGGTGGGGACTGCTGGCGGCTGCGGGCCGAAGGTCGCGTGCAGCGTGTTCAGCGCGGAGCGGTTTCCGAGCCGCCATTCGTTCAGATCGCCGAGCAGGAGCGTCGGCTTCTCGTCGGGGCTGTTCATGATATCAAGCACGACCTGGGCCTGCTGCGAGCGGGAGCGGCGCAGCAACCCCAGATGGGCCGCGATGATGCGCAAGGACTGGTTCCCGTCGAGATCGATCTCGGCCACCACGGCACCGCGGGGTTCGAGACCTGGAAGCCTGATCTGATGCACGTCGCGAACGACGCCCCTTTTGAACAGCAGGACATTGCCGTGCCAGCCATGGCCTTTGCCCGTTGCGGAAATGGGCACAGGCACGAGGCCGGTTTCCAGTTCAAGACGGTGCAGGTCGAGGAGCCCGTCGCGGTCGCCGAAGCGATTGTCGGCCTCCTGCAGGGCGATGACGTCGGGGGCGATCTCGCGGATGACGCGGCTGGTGCGGTCGGGATCGAACTTGCGGTCGACGCCAATGCATTTGTGGACGTTGTAGGAGGCGACCAGCGTCCCGGTGACGCCGTCCTTCTTCGGCGACAAGGCGTTGGCCTTGCGCATCCGCCTGTCGCGAATGGACAGGAGCATGCTGGCCGGCAGGCTGCGCCCATTCATTCGCATAGCGTGCCCATCATCCCTGCCGTTCTCATCATGCACCTAGAAATAGAGTCATTCGGCCGATGTTCCATGGTTGGCGACACGCTATCGGGCAAACACGTCATTTTGTTAAAGACAGAATTTCTCAGAGATAGGGCGATCCCAGCCAGAGGATGCGGTCAAACAGGCGGATGATGAAGGGCCGCGCGCGCAAGGAGGCCAGCGTCACTGGAACGGCCGTTTCGATCGCCGATCCGATCCGGGTCTCGATCTCGGTGGCAAAACCCGCGTCGAGGACCTCCAGATCGATCTCGAAGTTGAGCCGCAGCGAACGTGCATCGAGGTTGGAGGACCCGACATAAGCCCATACGCCGTCGATCGAAAGCAGCTTGGAATGATCGAAGGGGCCTTCCGTGCGCCATATGCGGCAATAATTCTTCAGGATCTGGTCGAATTGGGCGGTCATGGCGCGGTCGACGAGGAAGAGGTTGTTCACCGCCGGCACCACGACATCGATCTCGACGCCGCGCCTGGCCGCGGTAACCAGGGCGCTGATCAGTTCCCGGTCCGGCAGGAGATAGGGCGACATCAGGCGTATCGACTTGCGCGCGACCGAGAAGGCGCCGATCAGCAGTTTGTGGTTGGTTTCGTTGCTGGCGTCCGGCCCGGATGCAACCGCACGCACCAGCATCGGCTGGCCAGCGGGCGGTGAAACCGGTGTGATCCGCCAGGCATCGCCCTTCAGCGCCTCCTTGGTGGCGAAGCGCCAGTCTTCCGCGGCGACCGAGAAGAGATCGGCGACAACGGGTCCGGTGACCTGGAAATGCGTGTCCTTGGCGCTGTTCGATCCGGCGAACTCCGCCGAAAAACCCTTGCGGATGTTCATGCCGCCAGTAAAGGCAACCGTGCCGTCGACCACCAGGATCTTGCGGTGGGTCCGCAGATTGGCATAAGGCAAGCGCAGGCCCATGACGATGTTGCCGTTGAAGACATCCGCCGTGATGTTGGCGCGACGCAGATGCCCCAGGATGCTGGGGACGGAGTAGCGGGCGCCGACGGCATCGATCAGCACACGCACGGTGACGCCGCGCTGGACAGCGCCGGCCAGCGCTTCGACGAAAAGCAGGCCGACCGCGTCATTGTCGAAAATATAGGTTTCGAGCAGGACGCTGCGCTCGGCCCCGTCGATCGCCGCGCACATGGCGGGGTAGGCCTCGTCGCCGCTTTCCAGCACGTCGATTGCATTTCCCGGGTTGAGCGCGCGCCGCGCCACCCTGTCGCCCAGCGTTCTGAGGCCGGTGAACCGCTGTCCATAGCGCTCGATGATCAGCGCCTCTTCGGCGGCGACGTCGCGCTCATGCTTGGCCGACACCAGGCCCTCGGCAAGCGGGCGCTGCGCGCTGATCGTGGCGCGGCGGATGCGGTTGATGCCGGCCACGGCATAGATCAGCACGCCGAGAATCGGCGACAGCACCATGATGCCGACCCAGCCGGTGGCGGCGCGGACGTCCTCCTTGGTCATGACGGCATGGGCAATGCCGATGGTCGCCATCACCACCGAGATGATCGCCAGTATTTGGGGCCAGTGAATCGCCAGGGTCTCGAACATTGCCAGGACTATCCAGCGAGCGCCCGCGGAAGGCAATGCAGCCGGCGATTTCCACACTCACCCATTGGGCTCCGCCGGTGAGAGAACGGCCGGCGCACGGTTATTTGAGCAAGCCAACCAGGACATTGAAAGCGGCGTCGATATCGGCGCGCACCGGGGCCTTGACGGCGTCGCCGTCGCGATCACACAGGGCCGCGAACATCTCCTGATGATGTTCGTTGGCGGTCGAATAGTTTCCCGAATCGTGCAGCATGTTGAAATAGGGGCTGATCTGCAGCCACAGGTTCTCGATGGGAAGGACGGGACGATGAGCACAAAGGCACCTGAAACGGCGGCGGAATTTCTGGCCGGCCTCAATGGACAGCGCGTGCTGGTGACAGCGGGCGCCGGCGGCATTGGTTTCGCCATCGCCGACACGCTGTCGCGGCTCGGGGCGCGCATCGTCGTCTGCGACGTGTCCGACGAGGCGTTGGCTGCCGCTCCCGGCAAGATCGACCTGGTGGCCGCGGTCAAGGCCGACGTCTCACACGAAGACGACGTCGACCGGCTGTTCGAGACGGTCGCCGAAAAGCTCGGCGGGCTCGATGCCCTGATCAACAATGCCGGCATTGCCGGCCCGACCGGCGGCGTCGACGAGATCGAGCCGGACGACTGGCGGCGCTGTCTCGATGTCTGCCTGACCGGCCAGTTCCTGTGCGCGCGGCGCGCCGTGCCGATGATCAAGGCGGCGGGAGGCGGCTCGATCGTCTCGATGTCGTCGGCAGCCGGCCGCCACGGCTATGCTTTCCGCACGCCCTACTCGGCCGCCAAGTTCGGCGTGATCGGCTTCACACAGAGCCTTGCCAAGGAACTCGGGCCGCACGGCATCAGGGTCAATGCCATCCTGCCCGGCATCATCGAGGGTCCCCGCATCGAGGGCGTCATCTCGGCGCGCGCCAGGCAGATCGGCATCAGCCACGAAGAAATGACCGGGCGCTATCTGCAGAACATCTCGCTGCGCCGCATGACCAGCCCTTATGATGTCGCCTCGATGGTCGCCTTCCTGCTTTCGGATGCGGGGATAAACATTTCCGGCCAGTCGCTCGGCGTCGACGGCAATGTCGAAACACTTTGAGGGCAAGATCCATGGCACAGGTTGCGATCGTCGGCAGCGGATTCATCGGGCGGGCCTGGGCGATCAGTTTCGCGCGCGCCGGCCATGACGTCCGCATGTGGGACCAGTCCCGCGCCGCGACCGGCGGCGCGCGCGACTACATAGAAGGTGTGCTCGGCGATCTCGCTGCCAACGACCTGCTGCGGGGACAGTCCGCCGCCACCGTGCTCGATCGCATCACTGTTGCCGCCGAACTCGGCGAGGCGCTGGCCGGCGCGATCCATGTCCAGGAGAACACGCCGGAAAATCTCGAGGTCAAGCGTGAGGTGTTTTCGCTGATCGACTCTGCTGCCGATCCGCGAGCGGTGATCGCCAGTTCCAGCTCGGCGCTGTTGCCGTCGAAATTCACCGACCATTTGCAAGGGCGGCATCGCTGCCTTGTCGTGCATCCGATCAATCCGCCCTACCTCATTCCCGCCGCCGAGGTCGTGCCAGCGCCGTGGACATCGGCCGAGACGCTCGAAAGAACACGCGCCTTCCTCATCGAGGCCGGCCATGCGCCGCTGGTGATGAAGCGCGAACTCGACGGGTTCATCATGAACCGCCTGCAGGGCGCGTTGCTGGAGGAAGCGTTCCGGCTCGTCGCCGACGGCTATGCCAGCGTCGAGGACGTCGATATCGGCATCCGCGACGGGCTGGCGCTGCGCTGGTCCTTCATGGGACCGTTCGAGACCATCGACCTCAACGCGCCCGGCGGCGTGCGCGACTATGTCGAGCGTTACCAGGGCATCTATTCCAACATCTTCCCGCAGATGTTGCGCCGGGTCGACTGGGCGGGCGAGGTGATGGAGACGGTTGAGGCCGAGCGCGGCAAACGCCTGCCGAGGGAAAAACTAGGCGAGCGGCAAGTGTGGCGCGATCGCCGGCTGATGGCGCTGGCGGCGCACAAGAAGAAATCGGATCAGGAGTTCGGACAATGAAAGAAACCAGCCGCAAGCCCGGCGCCACGGTGGCCAGGGGCAAGGTCATCATCACCTGCGCGGTGACCGGAGCGATCCACACGCCGACCATGTCGCCCTATCTGCCGATCACGCCGGACCAGATCGCGTCGGAAGCGATCGCGGCGGCCGAGGCGGGAGCGGCAATCCTGCACCTGCATGCCCGCGATCCCGAAACCGGCAGGCCCGACCAGACGCCGGAGGCGTTTGCCCGCTTCCTGCCGCGCGTCAAGCAAGGCACCAATGCCGCCATCAACATCACCACCGGCGGCAGTCCCTACATGAAGGTCGAGGAGCGGGTAAAGCCGGCCGCTCAGTTCAAACCGGAAGTGGCCTCGCTCAACATGGGTTCGATCAATTTCGGGCTCTACCATCTCGCCGACAAATACGAGACCTTCAAATTCGACTGGGAAAAGCCGCATCTGGAAGCGACGCGCGATCTCGTCTTCCGCAATTCGTTCAAGGACATCGAATACATTCTGGCGACTTGCTACGACAACGGCACGCGCTTCGAGTTCGAGTGCTACGACATCGCGCATCTCTACAACCTTTCCCATTTCGCCGATCGCGGGCTGGTGAAGCCGCCCTTCTTCGTGCAGTCGGTGTTCGGCCTGCTTGGGGGCATCGGCACGCATCCGGAGGATGTCGCCCATATGAAGCGCACCGCCGACCGCTTGTTTGGCGACCAGTTTCGCTGGTCGGTGCTCGGCGCCGGCGCCAGCCAGTTGCGCATCGCCGCGCAGTCGGCGGCGCTTGGCGGCAACATCCGCGTCGGGCTGGAGGACAGCCTGTGGGCCGGCAAGGGCAAACTCGCCAAATCGAATGCCGAGCAGGTCGTGCTGGCGCGCAAGATCATCGAAGGGCTTGGCATGGAAGTGGCGACACCGGACGAGGCGCGCGAAATCCTGTCATTGAAGGGCGGCGACCAGGTCGCCTTCTGACGCGGCCCGCTGCCGCGCTTTCCCGGGACGGCGTCCTGCGCGGCAGCCTATTCGCCATCACCGGCCTTGGGCGTCGTCGACCGTCACGAGGCGACGCGCGGCAGCAAGCGCGTCGTTGATCGCGAGAGTCTCCGCCGCGAAGCATTGCTCTCCCGTTACAGCGGGCGGTCATTCGAGCGTTCAGCAGTTGGTCGATCAAGCGTCGACAGAGTTCCCTTTGGAAAGCCCACCCTGACCCATGGGAAAGCATAGATCCGGGGTGATCCGGCATCGTCATGTGCTGCCTTGGTTCGCTGGGGCTTCCTGTTCTTTGGTACCACATCTATTGTATATCAGAGGGAATGAAATTACCGATGTAACACTTCGATTGAAGGCGAAGGGGGGCGCCGAATGATGACTTTCAACTTCCGGGGGCCACCCGCGGGCGACGGCGATATGTCGGCCGAATGCCAGGAGCAGTTGCTGCCTCTCATCAATGAGATCGTCCAGGCGGCGGTGGCGGCCGGCTGGAATCGGGACGACGTTCTTCTGGCTTTCGTGGAACTCGCCTGGGATCTGTACGAGAAACGGCGCGGTGATCTGTAGCAGCGGCCGCCGATAACCGGATCCACACCGCAGGCGTCGATCTCGCGGACAGGTTATGATCCGCGCAGGCTGCGCCAACGGCCTCAATCAGTCGTTGACCAGAATACAGAATCGCATGACCGGTCGTGTCAGGACCGATCGGCGAAACTCCGGATGACGAGGCCTCGCGCCAGACGAAAATGAACGCTCGTCAACTCCTATTCGCTGGCCATTTTTTTCTTTTCTCGAATAAAGATTTTTCTTTGCGCGTGGGAGTTCTTCCCAAGCCAAGGTGTGTGCGTTACGCTGCGTTCGGGTCGGGAAAAGGGTATTCGAAGTAGCGTCGATACGGCTGAGGCAGCGCGAATGAACAATGCGGACGAGGCTCGGGAAGGCGGCGTTTCCCGAGGCATCGATCGGGAGCGGACAGCTCGATACGTCCTGGACATCATTCCTGAAAGTGCCGGTCCGCGAAGGGCCACCGCGCAAGGAAGCGTGATCTATTCCGTTCGCGGGCCAGGCTCGCAGGCATTCCCGGCCAGGGAACACTCCGTAGGCATCGTGCTTGCGCCCATACGCAAGTTGAGGGCCTCGCTCGGCAGCGACAAGCTCCAGCAATACGATGCGCCGGTCGGGTGTCTCGTCATCAATCCCGCCGGCGTGGACAGCAATCTTGCCTGGTCCGTGACCAGGGAAAATGCCCTGGTCTCCATCTCTCCCGAAGCACCGTCGGCTTTGGCTGCTCATGAGTTCGACATCGGCGATCCTCGCCGGGTTTTCGGATCAAAGTCATTTGGCCTCCACCATGAAGAAATACAGGGGAAGGACACCAACCGGTTATGCTTCCGCCAGAAACTGAGGCGCTTCTGCGCCTGCAACCGGAAACGATTACGGCCAGGAGTCCAAGAGAAAACCGGACAGCGTCCCCGGGAGAGCCGCGCCGCGCGGTATGGCAAAGCCGCCCCATCAGGTGCCCGGGGCTCGGAGACCGGGATTTCCTGCAAGGAAATCGGTGTTCTGCAAAATACGTCCATCGCGAATGCGCCCATGGTCGAGGCGAGAAATTGATCGATGCGCCCGGATGCTTCGAGGATTGCCACCGGCATGGATGTCGAGGGGAGTGGGATATCTCTTGCCGGCTCGCCCTCGCCACCGACCGGCCGGCTCGTTCCATCACAATTTATTTTTCCGGGAACCGCGTGGACGCCGCCAAGGTTTGGCTTGCGCAGGGACCCCTCAGGAGGCCGAAACGGTGCGGCGCGATGATGACCCCCCAAGATGGATTGCGGATGTGGTGAGACAGCCGCTGGCGAATGTAAAAGGCGGGCTTTCCGCCAGCAGTGCGCGCAAGGTGCGGGACTTCCTGGATGAGAACTTCTCGCGCAAGCTGGCGATTTCCGAGATGGCCGCGGTCTGCGGGCTTTCATCCTATCACTTCGTGCGGGCCTTCTCGCGGACGTTCGGGATGCCGCCGCATCAGTATATTCTCGATCTGCGGCTGGATTTTGCGGAGAGACTGCTTGCCGAGAGCAGCCTGGCGATCGCCGACATTGCCCATCTCAGCGGTTTCTCGAGCCAGAGCCATTTCACCACCATGATGAAGAAATACCGGCATGTAACGCCACTGCGGTCGCGCTCGAACAAGCTTATCTCGAAGACCAGGTGATGGATAAGCTGCGGCATATCTTGGAAATATAGGTGATACCTATTAAAGTTCCAGCTAAAGTAATAAGCCGTTAACCTCTGCCGAGTTGTTCCGCGATTTTTTCTTACGACACAGCAAGATCGTGAAATACCGCGCACAAGAATCATGTCTTTCTGCCGCTTGGGGGAATTATCTGACATTTTCATGCCGACTGGCGCGCTGAGAGGGACCATGACCGACAATTGCATCTCACGTCACTCGTTTGTCCAGCATCGCGCGGCGCTTTTCGCCAGTCACTGGATCGCGAATGCCGATCCTCGCTCCCGCTCGGCCCGGCGCCGCCTGATGGCTGTACTGCGCATGGCGTCCCGCGTTCTAGGCATGCGTCGTAAAGATCGGGGTATCGGTGCGATTGGGGCTGTTTTCGGCGCCTTGGGGCTGGCTATTGCGCCTCAGGCATTTGGCCAAGTTATTCCAGGCGGTAACTATACAGCGGGCGCCGGAACGGCGAGTGGTGCCAACGGCATCGCGATCGGTTGCACAGGATATACGGCCACCGTCGGAGCGCCGACGGGAGGCATGGCCATCGGCTGCCGAGCGATTTCCAACGGGAATAATTCAGTTGCGATCGGAGTCGATGCGCAAACCCAAGGCGGCGGGGCTGTCGCCATGGGTCAAGGATCCGCGGCGACCGCGCAGAATTCGACTGCCGTAGGCAACTTCGCTGCTGCGAGCGGGCTGCGCGCGAGCGCTTTCGGCACAAACACCGTTGCGTCCGGATTGGATTCTCTCGCCCAAGGCAGCTTCGCCGCCGCCGGCGCCCAGAACGCAGTGGCTCTCGGCTTCCAGGCACAAGCCACGCAGCTAAATTCGGTCTATCTCGGTTCGCGCACCGTTGCTGGAACAGGAGCGCTGGCACAGAGCGCCATCGGCATCGGCACGGATGTGACGGCATCCCAGGTCGACGCCATCGCGGTCGGACGTTCATCCGTTGCGTCGGCACAATACTCGGTGGCTCTCGGCCTGAGCGCAAAAGCCACCGGCGCCGGCGGCGCGATGGCGCTGGGCCAGGGCACGATCTCGAGTGGCACCAATTCGGTAGCGATCGGCGTTCAGGCCAGTGCCACCTTGGCCGGCGCCAATGCTTTGGGTACCTTCTCAGTCGCTTCGGGAGGTAACTCCACGGCGGTCGGCACCAGTTCCACCGCCAGCGGCGCCAATTCGTTCGCCGGAGGCTGGGGATCTGTCGCCAGCGGTGCCAATTCCACTGCCGTAGGACGTCAGGCCGCCGCGATCGGCACAAGCGCCACGGCGATGGGTGATGCAGCCAAGGCCTGGGGCAACCAGTCCATCGCATTCGGCGTGAACGCGCAGGCAGGCGTTCAGGCCAACACGGCCCTGCCCAACAGCATCGCGATCGGCACCAATTCGCTTGCTTCCGGCGGCTTCGGCGTCGCGCTCGGCCAGGCCACTCAGGCCACTGCCGACTTTAGCACGGCAGTCGGCAATGGGGCCGTTGCCAGCGGCGCAAACGCCTCCTCATTCGGCGTCCTGGCCAGCGCGACGGCAAATAATACCCTCGCCGCCGGCGTCAACGCCGGTGCCAGCGGAGCCGGCAGTACCGCTCTCGGCAGTGGTGCCCGAACCACCGCCGTGAATGCCGTCGCTGTCGGCGCTGGGACGAGCGCGTCCGGGATAAACTCCGTCTATATCGGCCAGACCAGTTTTGCGACGAGCGCCAGCGGACAGAGCGCCATCGCCGTCGGCACGGACGTGACGTCATCCGGGGACGACGCCCTTGCGATGGGGCGTGAAAGCGCGGCGACTGCAACCAACGCCATCGCGGTCGGTCTCCAGTCTTCCGCTGATACCGCCGACTCCGTCGCCATCGGCACCAGGGCGATCGCGACCGGGGGGAAGGCTGTCGCAATCGGCGCAGACAACGTTGCTTACGGCGACGGCGCGGTGGCCATCGGCGATCCTAGCTTCGCCAGCGGCACCGGCGCCTTTACCGGCGGCGCCAACAACATCGCCAACAGCGACGGCACGGCAACCGCCACCGCGGCCAATACGGCCAACGGTGCTGTCGCTATCGGCAACAGCAACAAGGCGATCGGGCAAGGCTCCGTCGCGCTGGGCAACGGCTCCACTGCGGGTGCCGCCGGCCTCGCCGGCAATGTCGCGCTCGGCAACGGTGCGACGGCGGCGGCAAGCTCCGGCGACGTGGCGCTCGGCTCGGGTTCGGTGACCGCCGTAGCGGTCGGCACGCCCAACGCGGTGATCAACGGCACCACCTACGCCTTCCAGGGCACCAATCCGACCTCGACGGTCAGCATCGGCGCGCCCGGCGCGGAACGCACTATCACCAATGTCGCCGCGGGGCGGATCAGCTCGACGTCGACCGATGCCATCAACGGTTCGCAGCTCGCCGCCACCAACCAGGCCGTCGACGCCATCGGCACCACGCTCAGCACCATCGGCAGCGGCGTGACCAATCTCGGCAACACGATCAACAACATCGCCGGTGACACCTCGACCGCCTATACCGACGCCAATGGCGTGGGCATCCGCTATGCCCGCACCAACGAGGCCGGACTGGCGCAAACGGACTCCTTCGCACAGGGCGTCGGCTCCACGGCCGTCGGCTACCAGGCGACCGCGACCGGCGTCAGCGGGCTGGCGCTCGGCCGCGACAGCGCGGCCAGCATCGACGGCAGCGTGGCACTCGGTTCGGGCTCGGTGTCCGATCGCGCGATCGCTCCCGCTTCCGGGCAGATCGCCGCAGGTCCGTCGAACTTCATCCAGTACAACACCACCGACAAAGTGCTGCTCGGCGCCGTTTCGGTCGGTACCGCCACCTCCTACCGGCAGATCACCAACGTCGCCGATGGCACGCAGGACCAGGACGCCGTGACGGTGCGCCAGCTGGCGGGGGCGATCGCGGCGGTCTCTGCCACCTCGACGAAATATTTCCATGCCAATTCGACCGCTGGCGATTCGCTGGCGGTCGGTGCGGAATCGGTCGCGGTCGGCCCGACCACGGTCGTCAACGGCGACAATGGCGTCGGCATCGGCAATGGCGCCATCGTCGACCAGACGGCGCCTGGCGGCACCGCCATCGGCCAGAACGCTCATGTGATGCTGGCCGACGGCATCGCGCTCGGCACCGACTCGACCGCATCGGGCATCCAGTCGGTGGCGCTCGGCGCCGGCGCCCAGAGCACCTTCGCCAACAGCGTCGCACTGGGTGCGTCGTCAACCACCACGGTTGGCGCGCAGGCCGGCTACGCCGCCTTTGGCCTGACCGCTCCGCAGACCTCGGCCGGCGAAGTGTCGATCGGCGCCGCGGGCGCCGAGCGCAAGCTCACCAATGTCGCGGCGGGCTCGGCCGGGACCGATGCCGTCAACGTCTCGCAGCTGCGCGGCGTCTCGCAAAACGTTTCCAACCTGTTCGGCGGCGGCACCACGGTCAATCCCGACGGCTCGATCACCGGCCCGACCTACACCATCCAGGGCAACAATTATTCGACCGTCTTTGATGGTTTCACTGCTGTCGACAATGCGCTGACCAACATCAACAATGGCGGTGGCATCAAGTATTTCCACGCCAATTCGACGCTGGCCGACTCCACCGCCAGCGGCACCGACAGCGTCGCGATCGGGCCGGCCAGCGTGGCCAGCGGCACCAACAGCCTTGCCGCCGGCAATGGCTCGACAGCCACGGGGCAGGGCGCCGTCGCGCTCGGCCAAGGCGCCAAGGCCAACAACGCCAGCGATGTGGCGCTCGGTTCGGGTTCGGTGTCGCAGACCGCCGTCGGCACGTCCAGCACGGTCATCAACGGCAAGACCTACGCCTTCGCCGGCACGACCCCGACCGGGACCGTCAGCGTCGGCGATGCCGGAACCGAGCGGACGATCACCAATGTCGCCGCCGGGCGCGTTTCCTCCGGCAGCACCGATGCGATCAACGGGTCGCAGCTCTACGCCACCAACACGGCGATCGAGGACCTGACCAAGACGATCGGCGGCATCGGCGGCACCGTCCAGAACACCGTGCAATACGACACCGTCAACAATCCGGACGGATCGACGACCAAGACCAACAAGATAACGCTGCAGGGCGGTGACCCGAATGCGCCTGTCGTCATCTCCAATGTCGGCCCCGGCGTTACCGGCACCGACGCGGTCAACGTCAACCAGCTGAACCTGAACCTGGCTCAGAGCAAGACCTATACCGACCAGGTGGCGGTCACGACGTTGCAGCAGGCCAACAATTATACCGACCAGAAGCTCAGCCAGCTGAATTCCGACATCAGCGGCATCAGGGACGAAGCACGGCAGGCGGCGGCAATCGGACTGGCGGCAGCCTCGCTGCGCTATGACGACCGTCCCGGCAAGCTGAGCGTGGCGGCGGGCGGCGGCTTCTGGCGGGATTCGAGCGCCTTTGCCTTCGGCGCCGGCTACACCAGCGAGGACGGCCGCATCCGCGGCAACGTGTCCGGCACGGCGGCGGGCGGCAATGTCGGTGTCGGCGCCGGCCTGAGCTTCACCTTGAACTGAGGCGGACAACAGGGCGGCAATGAAAAGGCGAACCGGCCATGACAGGCTAGACGCAGACTCGGGAAAGCCGTTTGGCTTTCCCGGATTTGCCATGGCATGCCTGACCTGCCTGGCGCTTGCCGGCGGGCTGGCGCCGGCTGCCGGGCAGGTGGCTTCGCCCTACAGGATCAAGCCCTCCGAGGTGGTCGTGCCTCCCGACGTGAAGCTCGGACAATACCAGCGCACCATCCGTCCCTTCG
Source organism: Mesorhizobium sp. M8A.F.Ca.ET.208.01.1.1 (assembly GCF_004791315.1). Classification (NCBI taxonomy): domain Bacteria; kingdom Pseudomonadati; phylum Pseudomonadota; class Alphaproteobacteria; order Hyphomicrobiales; family Phyllobacteriaceae; genus Mesorhizobium; species Mesorhizobium sp. M8A.F.Ca.ET.208.01.1.1. The sequence goes on along the minus strand of NZ_SRUT01000002.1, from coordinate 192,470 downwards.
AGAACTGGACGCTGATCTGCGACGAGAACCTCAAGGCGCGCAAGAAAGTCTGCAATGTCTCGCAGGTGATCGAGGACGGCGCCGGCAAGATGGCGTTCAGCTGGTCGCTCGCCGCCACCCAGGACGGCAAGCCCTACATGATCCTGCGCACCGCGCCGAACGCCAGGAGCGATGGGCTTGTGTCGCTGAAGTTCGATGGGCGCGCCGAGCCGATCGACGTGCATCTGAACGGCTGCAACGAAATGGTCTGCGTCGGCATGCTGCCGGTGGGACCCCTGATGCGCCAGGAGATAGCGCAGAAGGCGACGCCGGCGATTTCCTATCCGACCGTCGATGGCCAGACCATTACCGTCACCGCAACGCTCAAGGGGCTGTCCGAGGCCCTTGCGCCAGTCAAATAACCGAGGCAGCACCGTGAGCCAGCAAGATCCATTCATCTCCGCGACGCGCAGCAATCCGGCCGTCGAGCCGGACCGCAAAAGGATCGTCGAGCCGGATCGCAAGAGGATAGTCGAGCCGCCGCGGCGGTGGCCGCGCGTCATTGGATTTTCGCTGCTGGGGCTGGCCATGATGGGCATTGGCTTCGCCGGCGCGAACTATGCCGCGATCGCCGGTCTGGTCGGCAGCCCGACGGCCGCTCAGGCCGAGGCGGCCGCCGCTCCCGCACTGCCGGACTCGCCCTTCCTCCAGCACGTCAAGCAGGCCGGCGTGCAGGCCTGCTCGACCATCTTTCCGGTGCTCGGACAGCTTTTGACGACCGGCGCGAAGTACAGCGTCAAATCCCTGTGGAACGACCAGGCCGCCGACAAGCACGCCGTCCAGGCCTTTGTCGGCATGGACTATGCCACGGACCGTTACAGCGGGCCTGCGGCCGGCGTGGTCTTCGCCTCGCCCACCGCTTCGGGCTGCGAGGGCGCGATGGTGCGGGTGGCGCCGTTCGCAAGTCCGTGCGCCGACATTCCGTCCGTTCTTCCGCAAGGCAGCAAGATCACCGACCATCTCGGACAGGTCGAAGTGTACGAGCTTGGCGGCAACACGGGCGAAGCCCTTCTGCTGCCGACGGGCAACACATGCGTGGTGATTTCCATCGCATCGGCGGCCAAGTGAGGATGTCAGGCGAATGGGCGAGACGCCCTGGAAAGGATTGCGGACCATGAAATCGCGACGTTTGACAGTCTTGTGCATGGCCTTGCTGTGGAGCGGGCAGGTCGTCTCGGCCGATCTGGTGGAGCCGTCCGAGCCGCCACAGGAGGAGAAAGGCATCTGGGCGGCAATCGCCTATTCCCAGACCGACACCAAGTATGGCTTCTTCTGGGGCGCCGACAAGCGGCAGGAAGCGAAGGACATTGCGCAGAAATATTGCGAGAATGCCGGTGGAAAAGCCTGCAATGTCGTTGCCGTGTTCCGCAATCACCGCCATTGGACGGACGACGACGAGACCGGATTTCCCTACAAGCATTGCGGCGCGCTGGCGGTGGCCGACAAGGTGGAGCATCGGTTCACCCCCTGGGGCGTGAACTCCGCCGAAACGCGCCGCGAAGCCGAAGATCTCGCCTTGCAGGCCTGCGAGGCAGGGGGGATCCAATGCAAGATCCGCGAATGGGTCTGTACGTGACCGTTGCCACGGGGCCTCGAAGCCGACACTTTGGGCATTTGCCCGGCACCGAAGAGAAGGCCGCATTCATTGGTTCGTAGACATTTTTCGCTGAAGGCAGCCGCCATCTGCGCGGCGACCTTCTCCGCTTCGCTACCGGCTGCTTTCGCCCAACAGCAGCAGGCTGGGTCGCTTCCGAATGGCGCGTCGTCGCTCCAGGAAACCTATCAGGACTGGCAGCTGGCCTGCGTCATGCAGGACAATGCCCGGGTCTGCACGGTCACGCAGGACCAGACGCAGAAAAACGGCCAGAGGCTACTGGCCGTGGAGTTGCGCGTGGGGCAGAAGGGCGGACTGATCGGAACCTTGCTGCTGCCCTTCGGCATCCTGTTCGATCCCGGCGTGGCGGCACAGATCGACGACCAGCCGCCTGTCGGGCCGTTGAAGTTCAGGACCTGCCTGCCGAATGGCTGCGTGGCGCTGTTTCCGATCGACCGGGCGCTGATGCAGAAGCTCAAGGCAGGTACCGAGCTCAAGCTCGACGTCACCACCGCGGCCGAGACCACGCTTAGTTTTCCGGTGTCGCTGAAAGGCCTTGGCGCTGCCCTTGACCGCATGGTCGCGCTCAGCGCGCGTTGAGGAGCATGGCGACAGCGGCCCGAGCCTTGTAGCGAAGGAACGGACGCGCAGCCCTCGGATCAAGACAGCAGGATTTTCCGGCGAGCGAAGGTCTCGGCGATGGCGAGAACCGCGGCGTGTATCGGCCCCGCGGTGAGACTGGGCATGACCGACGCGTCAACGACAAAAAGATTGTCGAGCGCCTTGAGCTTGAGATTCGCATCGACGACGGCGTCCGGGTCCTTGCCCATCCTGCAAGTGCCACAGGGATGGTGGTGTGTAATGACCGACCGCGCGATGAAGTCGTCCATTTCAGCCGTACTGTTCAGGGTGCCTGGCAGGAGCTCGCGCTCTCGCCAGCCGGCGAGTTCATCTCGATGTCCGATTGTCCGGGCTGCCTCGAGCGCCCCGCGAAACAGCGCGCGGTCCCGACCGCTTTGCAAGTATGCGGGGTCGATGATCAATCGACCATCGAGTTCCGGCCCGCTTATGCGCACGCTGCCGCGGCTCGTCGGATGGGTGATCCCGAACAGCAGCGAATATGCAGTGCCAGCGGCAGGCGCCTGAAAGCGCTCGGACACGATCGGCGCGACGCCGCAACCGACGACAATTTCGGGCTGGCCGGTACCGGTAAACCCGTCGGCCCGCATATAGGCCATCGACTCCGAGTGCTGAAGGCGCGAGGGGGGAACGGGTTTGCGGGCCGCATAGAGGTTGCCGGCACCAAGCAGGTGGTCCTGAAGGTTTCGACCGATCTCCGGCATATCGATCACGCAGCTGACGCCCGCGGCGTCGAGTATATCGTGCGGACCGATGCCCGAGCGCATCAGCAAGGCCGGACTTTCCAGCGCGCCGGCGCAAAGCACGATTTGATCCGCAAGGATTTCGACCCGACCCTGCCGCCCCACGACCTCGAGGCCGCGGACCTGATTGCCCTCCAACTTGAGCCGCCGCACCCGCGATCCCGTAAGAATGGTCAGGTTCTTGCGGCTTCGAACCGCCGGCGTGAGCCAGGCGTCGGCCACCGTGACCCGCAGACCGTCTCGAATGTTCAAAGAGTTCGGGGTGACGCCGATCATCTGTCCGCTGTTGTGACCCTCAAGACGCGGCAGGCCGAGCGAAGCGCCGGCTTCGATGAACGCGCGTGCGACCGGACTTACCTCGTCGGTCGGCAAATGGACGGGCATCGGCCCGCCCTTGCCGTAAAGGCCGTAGCCACCGAGCGGGTGATCCTCGATGGCTTGAAACGCGGGCAGCAATCCATTCCAGCTCCACCTGTCATCGCCGGTCGCGTCGACCCATGCCTGGAAGTCGAGGGGATGGCCGCGCATGTAGCCCATCGCATGCAGGCAGCTCGAGCCGCCCACCAACCGCCCGCGCGCCCAGTGATGCACCCGGCCCGCAGTCCCGGTTTGCGGCTCCGTGCGATAGTCCCAATCGTAGCCGCGCCCCTGAAGCGCCGGCCAGGCGGCGGGGTTCCAGATGTCGGGGTCCGCCGCCTCTTCGCCCGCCTCGATCAGCAGAACGCGACTGTCCGGCTCTTCACTCAGTCGTGCTGCAAGCAACGCGCCAGCCGACCCGCCGCCGACGATGACGATATCGGCATCCCGTTCGCGCTCAAAATTCGCCCTGGTCATCATCACTCCATCTGACGCTTGCGTGTTTGGATGGTCGGCATGTCTGGCGACGGCACGGGTGAAGCCCCGCGATCGACCTGCGCTCGGCGGACCGTCGATCCGCAATGTCATGAAGGATTTCGAGCTTTCAGACGCAGCAGCTGTCTTCCGAAAAACTCAAATCGCGCTGTCCATGGACATCTTCGCTGCCGCTTTCGCCTTCAACAGGTGATTCTTCGAGGCTTTGCGCGCGGCCTTCTCATCGCCGGCGGCGATGGATTCGAATATCTCCTTCATCTCCGCCAGGCTGCTTTGTGCCCGGCCTTCCAATGACATCGATCGTCCTCGAAAGAAGCTGATCCTGGCCACCAGGCCACGATGGACTTCCTCAAGAATGGGATTCCCGCAATTCGAGAGTATGATCGAATAGAAGTCCGCGGCGGTCATGACCTGCGCCAGGCTGTCATTGCTGGATGCCGCCTCTTCGAACGCGGAAAGAGACTTCTCGAGTTCAAGCAACTGCTCCGGGGAAATTCTCGACGCGCATCGTCCCGCCGCCTCGACTTCCAGCAGCTCTCGAACCTCGTAGATGGCGGTTGCCACCTCCCACGAAAGTGACGGTATTGATGGCCCGCGGTTGGGTACAATCTCGATCAGGCGCTCGGCCTCGAGACTGCGCAAAGCTTCCCTCAGCGACGGGCGACTGATGCCGAGCTGTGTGCACAGCTGACTTTCGATGAGGCGGCTTCCCGGCTGGAACACTCCGGAGAAGATGGCGAGCCGTAACTTGTCGACGGTCTCCCGCTGCACCGTCCGTGGCGAAATCCGCAAATTCAAATCTGGAGGCATGGGCAACGTCTCATAGGTTTGAGTCGCAATCTCCGCGGCACCATACGCGACGCGGTGGAAAATAGCCAGATTGTCAAATCTGAAGATTGCAAGAATGTCAGACAATCTGCTTGACGCGCTCCCGGCTGTATGATCCTTTTGAAGGAGACGGGCAGTGATGGTGAGGATCATGAACATGGCGGCAGAGATAGCTTGCGACCCATTTGGCTCGCGACGCATCGACACCGGCAGCATCGCCTTGAACGTGCGCGAGACGGGCAACGGCCCGTTGATGCTGTTTTTCCACGGCATAACCTCCAACTCGGCGGTCTTCACGCCGTTGATGGCTCGGCTCTCGGATCGTTTCACGACCGTAGCTGTCGACCAGAGGGGGCATGGCCTCAGCGACAAGCCGGAAAGCGGCTACGAGGCGAATGACTATGCTGACGACATTGCCGGCCTGATCCGCACGCTCGACCGGGGGCCTGCCATCCTCGTCGGACATTCGCTTGGCGCGAGAAACTCCGTCACCGCCGCCGTGAGATATCCGGATCTGGTACGGTCGGTCGTCGCAATCGATTTCACGCCATACATCGAAACCGAGGCGCTGGATGCGCTGGAAGCCCGCGTGAACGCGGGAAGCCAGCTTTTCCAGGATATCGATGCCGTCGAAGCCTATCTTGCCGGCCGCTATACCAACATTCCCGCCGCTGCCATCAAGATCCGAGCCGAGAGCGGCTATCATCGGGTCGACGGCGGGCTGCGGCCATTGGCGTCGCCCGAGGCCATGGCCCGGACAGCCAAGGGCCTGCGATCAGACCTGGCGCCCGCCTATCGGGACGTGACGAAGCCCGTCCTCATCGTTCGGGGCGAGGCGAGCAAATTGGTTTCGGCGGCGGCGCTTGCAAAAACAAGCCGGTTGCGGCCGGATCTGCCCGTGGTCGTCGTTCCGGGCGCCGACCATTACGTCAACGAGGTTTCTCCCGAGATCACGCTGAAAGCCATCACGAATTTCATCGACGCCTGACGGCCCAGCACGCCGTCTTCTTGTACGCAGCATCAGGATAGAAAATGGCCAATGTAAACAGAACCCAGGGTAAGGCGCGCCGTGCCGAGGTCGCTGGCGGCGGCTTTGCCGGCCTGACAGCCGCCATCGCTCTCAGGCAAAACGGCTGGGACGTCAGGCTGCACGAAAAGAGCTCGGAGCTCCGGGCATTCGGCGCGGGTATCTATCTCTGGCACAATGGCCTTCGCGTGCTGGAGGGACTGGGCGCCCTGGATGATGTTCTCCAAGGTTCGCACACGCCTCCCACCTACGAGACCTGGATGCACAACAAGTCGGTTTCCAAGGAGACGTTCAACGGTCTGCCCTGGCGCATCATGACCCGCAGCCATCTGCATGATGCCCTGGTCAACCGCGCCCGTGCGCTGGGCGTCGACATATCGGTCAATTCGGAGGCGGTCGCCGCCGATCCGGAAGGCCGCCTGACACTTCAAACCGGCGAGGTGCTCGAAGCCGACCTGATCGTCGGCGCCGACGGCGTCGGCTCGAAGGTCAGGGATTCCATCGGCTTCAAACAGGACCGATGGGTTTCCAAAGATGGCCTCATCCGGCTGATCGTTCCTCGCAAGAAGAAGGAACTCGGCCACGGCGAGTGGGACAACACCATCGACATGTGGAACTTCTGGCCACGGGTTCAGCGCATCCTCTATTCGCCCTGCAACGAGAATGAGCTCTATCTCGGCCTCATGGCACCGGCCGCCGACCCGCGCGGATCGCAGGTTCCGATCGATCTCGAGGTTTGGGTCGAGATGTTTCCTTTCCTGGAGCCCTGCCTGATCGAGGCGGCGAAGCTGAAAACCGCCAGGTACGACAAGTACGAGACGACCAAGCTGGACAGCTGGACAAGAGGCAAGGTCGCCCTCGTGGGCGATGCCGCGCATGCGATGTGCCCGGCTCTTGCCCAGGGCGCCGGTTGCGCGATGGTCAATGCCTTCAGCCTGTCGCAGGACCTGGAGGCGGGCTCTTCGGTCGAGGACGCGCTCGTCGCGTGGGAAAAGCGCATTCGCCCGATCACCGATCGCTGCCAGGCGCTGTCCGGCGATTACGCGGCGAACCGCTCGCTCTCGAAGGGAAACATGTTCACGCCGGCAGCTCTGGAAGCAGCCCGCTACGACCCGCTGCGCGGCGTCTTCTCATGGCCGCAGTAAGCTCGGACCGGCGGTCAACGAATTAATCGGCGCGTGCGGAAACTGCGCGCACCCTTCAGGAGATAAAGATGAACTATTCCAGTGAAGTCGAACGGGACTATGACGTCAGGGGTTGGTACGCCTCGGTCCAGGAAAGCCGGCATGACGGCGGCCAGCCTGGCGAGACCCTCGTCAAAGTCGCGACTGGCGTCGTCATACGCAATCCGTATGCCGGAAAGTTCGTCGCCGAACTGTCCGAGCTGACGAATCCGAGCTCAGCCATCGGTCATGCGCTCGGTGAGCGGGCCGTGGCGCTGCTCGGCAACAGGCCGGTCGAAAGCTATGGCAAGGGCGGTATCGCGGGCACATCAGGCGAACAGGAGCATGTCGTCGCCTGCATCACCACGGTGTTCGGAGATCCGCTGCGGCAGCAGGTCGGGGGCGGCAAGGCCTGGATTTCGTCGGTCAGCAAGGTCGCCGCCGCCGGCACATCCATCGATATCCCGCTTGCCCACAAGGACGAGCTCTACATCCGTTCCCACTATGATGCGGTCACCTTTTCCGTGCCGGATGGCCCGCGCCCCGATGAGCTTTTGATCTGCGTCGCCGTCGCATCGGGTCCGCGCGTGCATCAGCGCGTCGGAGGCAAAACCGTCGCCGACCTCAAGGTCGGTGTCTAGTTCGATCGAAATTGGCGAAGGACGAATTCCATGCCCCTGAACATCAAGGACCTCAAGATTACATCGGCTGATTTCAAGCCGCTCGGGAAATTGCGCGACGAGCATGCCGGCGACAAAGGCAATGTGTTGCCCAGGCTTACGGTCAGCGGCGTGCCGGCAGGCGCGAAGGAACTCGCGGTCATCTGCCATGATCCCGACGCGCCGTTGCCCAACGGCTTCACGCACTGGGTCGTCTACGGCATCGATCCGTCGACCACCGATCTTTCGGACGCGCAGGAAAAATTCCGCGTCGGCCCCAATGGCGCCGGCGGCAAGCAGTATTACGGGCCTCAGCCGCCCGCTGGCCATGGCGAACATCACTACTACTTCTGGGTCTATGCCTTGGACACCCACGTCGAAGGGACACCCACCAGGGAGGAGTTCCTGCAGAAATATGCCGGCAACATCATCGAGCAGAATCGGATCGTCGGCATCTACGAAAACAAGTGAAATCCGCGGCGCCGGCGACCGATAACAACAACAAGAATGGTCGCTGTCACCGCAATGGGAGAATTGGAAATGAGAGACAACGGCCCCGTGCACCAGAAGGTCTTCGAAGAGCTGGTCACAGCGACGAAGATCCTTCTGAACGAAGGCATTATGGATACGTTCGGGCACATCAGCGCCCGGGACCCCGAGGATCCCGAAAGCTTCTTCCTGGCCCAGAAGCTTGCTCCGAGCCTGATAACCGTCGACGACATCCAGCGTTTCAATCTCGACGGCGAGACGTCGGATAACAGACCCTCCTATCTCGAGCGCTATATCCACAGCGAGATCTATAAGGCGCGGCCCGACGTTCAGTGTGTGCTCCACACCCATTCTCCGGCTGTCCTGCCGTACTGCTTCGTCGATACGCCGCTTCGGCCGGTCACCCACATGGGAGCTTTCATCGGCGAGTCGGTCCCGGTCTACGAGATTCGCGACAAGAATGGCGACGAGACGGATCTCTTCGGCGGCAGCCCCGGGGTCTGCGCGGATATCGCCGAAAGTCTCGGCAACCAGACCGTGGTCCTCATGGCGCGGCATGGTGTCGTCAATGTCGGCAACTCCGTGCGGGAGGTCGTCTTCCGCGCCTTCTATCTCGAGCAGGAAGCAGCAGCGCTCACGGCCGGCCTGCGGATCGGCAATATCAAATATCTGTCGCCGGGCGAGATAAAGACGGCAGGAAAACTCGTCGGTGCCCAGATCGATCGAGGATGGAATCACTGGTCGCAGCGTCTCAGGCAAGTGGGCCTTGCCTGATCCTTGAACATGGCCTGGAAGAGCTTGGTCCGAGCCAAGCTCTCTGGGCCTCGATCTCGTTAATTCTCTGGCGCCTGAGCGTCAGGCGAAAGCAACAAAACCATGCCGCACGCGGAAAGTTACGACTACATCATCGTTGGGGCCGGATCGGCCGGTTGCGTGCTCGCCAACCGGCTGAGCGCCGACCCCGGATGTTCGGTACTGTTGCTGGAGGCCGGCGGCTGGGATCGCGACCCCATGATCCACATCCCGCTTGGCTGGGGCAAAATCCTGACGGAGCGCCGCCATGACTGGATGTATTTCTGCGAGCCGGAAGACAATGTCGGCGGCCGCAGGGTCGAGTGCGCGCGCGGCAAGGTGATCGGCGGGTCGTCGTCGACCAACGCCATGGCCTATGTGCGGGGCAATCGCGGCGATTACGACCGTTGGGCGGCCAGCGGGCTCCAAGACTGGTCGTACGAAAAGGTGCTGCCGTATTTCCAGAAGCAGGAAAGCTGGGAAGGGGGCGGCAACCGTTTTCGTGGTGGCAATGGCCCGGTCAGCACGCAGTTCTGCCGCTACAAGGACACGCTGATCGACGCCTTTGCTCAGGCCAGCGTCGAGGCGGGTTATCCGCAGACGGACGACTACAATGGTGAGCGGCAGGAAGGGTTCGGCCGCCTCCAGATGACGATTTCGAAAGGCCGGCGCAGCTCGACCGCGTCCGCCTATCTGCGGCCGGCCCTGAAGCGGCCCAATCTGACCGTCCTGACCGGAGCGATAGCGACGAAGATCACCTTGGAAGGCACGCGCGCTAACGGGGTGGTGATAAACCATGGTGGCGGCGAACGGACGGTCGTCGCCCGCAAGGAAGTGCTGCTCTCGGGCGGCGTCATCAACACGCCGCAACTCCTGATGCTGTCCGGCATCGGGGCGCCCGAGGAACTCGCGGCGCACGGTATCCAGACGCGGGTCGACCTGCCGGCGGTCGGCAAGAACCTGCAGGATCACGTCTCGGTCATCCTCATGTACCGACGCCGGGCTCCGGGCGGCCCTTTCCTTCGCAACATGCGTGCCGATCGGATCGGGTTCGATTTCGCCAAGACCTACTTCACGGGTCGGGGTTTCTCGGGCGATGTCCCCGGCGGCGTTGTCGCCTTCCTGAAAAGCGGTCCGGAACGGCCGTTGCCCGATGTGCAACTGCTGTTCACGGCGGCCCCGCTCGCTGCGTGGCCATACCTCAAGCCGTTCAAGGCGCCATTTCCGGACGGTTTCGCCACGCGGATCGTGGCGACGCAGCCTGAAAGCCGGGGGGCGGTGAAACTGGCCTCGGCCGATCCTCTCGCGGCACCGCTGATCCATCAGAATTTCCTCGCTTCGCCGAAAGACTGGGAGTCCCTTCGCGCCGGTTTCCGGGTGGCGAGGGATCTCGCGGCGCAGCCCTCCATGCAGCCCTTCATCGAGGCGGAGTTCTTTCCCGGTCCCAAGTGCCAGAGCGACGACGAGATCGACGAGCATATCCGCAAGACCTCCATCACCGTGCATCATCCGGCCGGGACATGCCGCATGGGGGCCGATGCGGCCTCCGTCGTGGACCCGCAATTGCGCCTTCGCGGCGTCGACGGCCTGAGGGTGGTGGACGCGTCCGTCATGCCCGACCTGGTCTGCGGAAACATCAATGCGGCGGTGATCATGATCGCCGAGAAGGCCGCCGACCTCATCGCGGCATCAAAAGCAGCAACGGAAAGCAGGGCAGCGTGATGATCCAACGTATCGCCATCATCGGTCTGGGGACGATGGGGCCAGGCATGGCCGCCCGGCTCGCCAGGGGCGGCCTGCAGGTCGTCGCCTACGATGTTGCCCTGGCGGCGATCGAGCGCGCGGGGGCCATGCTGGGCGTGGCCGAGACCGTTCTGGATTCCCTGGGTATCGCGGTGCCTCCGGCCGGTGCCGGAACGGTCCGCTTCACGGATGATATCGCGGACGCGGTATCGGGTGCCGACCTCGTCATCGAGAACGTTCCTGAAAACATCTCGATCAAGGCCGATGTCTATCGCGCGATCGACAGCCTGATCGCATCGGACACGATCGTCGCGTCCGACACGTCGGGTATCCCGATCACCAAGCTGCAGGCGCATATCTCGCATCCCGAGCGGATGGTGGGCATGCACTGGTCGAACCCGCCGCACATCATCCCGATGATCGAGGTGATCGCCGGCGAGAAGACGGCGCCGCGGACCGTGGCCGTTATCCGCGACCTGATCCGCTCGATCGGCCTCTTGCCGGTGGTGGTCAAGAAGGACGTTCCGGGTTTCGTCGAAAACCGCGTGCTCTATGCGCTGTTGCGCGAGGCGGTCGATCTCGTCGAGCGCGGTGTCATCGAGCCGGAAGATCTAGACACCTGCGTGTCCTGGGGCATCGGTTACAAGATCGCCGTGATCGGGCCGATGGCGCTGCTCGATATGGCGGGCCTCGATATCTACAAGTCCGTCTCGTCTTTCCTCAACGCCGATCTCTCCAATCGCGACGACGTCGCGCCGATGGTGCTGGAAAAGACGAATGCGTCGAAGCTCGGCATCAAGTCGGGGGAGGGCATGTTCTCCTATACGCCCGAGCAGATAAAGGCGCTGCAAGGGGAGCGGGCGCGCAAACTCGTCGCGGTGCGGCGCATCCTGGAAGGCCGGGAGTAGCCAATGACACATCATGCTCACAAGGCCGGTCGGATTTTGGCGCCGCATGGAGGATCAAACCATGCGTGTTGAGACCATTCGAGCAGCGGGCGGCCGGCCGGCCCATATCCGTCACGACGACCTGATCTCCGCCAAGGGCGTTTCGGTGGTCATGGCCAGGCAACTGGTTCTGCAGAACATCGATCTTTCGGTGCCGAAGGGATCGTTTGTTTCTCTCATCGGTCCTTCCGGTTGCGGCAAGAGCACCTTGCTCAAGGTTCTGGCCGGGCTGGTAAATCCGACAAGCGGCAGCGTTTCGATCGCCGGGCTTTCGCCAGTCGAGGCGGCGCGCAAGCGCATGATCGGCCTCGTCTTCCAGGACGCCAACCTGCTGCCGTGGAAGAATGCCGTCGACAACGCATCCATGCTGCTCGGCATCGCCGACAAGTCGCTGTCGCGCGCGGAGCTGCGGGCACGCGGACAGGAGATGCTTGAGCTGGTTGGCTTGGGCGATTCTGCCCACAAGCGTCCAAACGAATTGTCGGGTGGCATGCGCCAGCGCGTCGCCATCGCGCGGGCCCTGGCGCTCGATCCGGCGGTGCTGCTGATGGACGAGCCGTTCGGCGCGCTTGACGCCATTACCCGCGATTCGATGGGCCAGTCGCTGCTGGAGATCTGGCAGCGCACCGGCAAGACCATCGTTCTCGTCACGCACTCCATCGACGAGGCCATTCATTTGTCGCGCCATGTCCACGTGCTGGGGATCAAGCCCGGCCGGATCACCGAGAGCCTCGACATTGGCCTGCCCTATCCACGCGATCTGTCGGTGACGGAAGATCCGGAGTTCGTCAGGCTGGTGGTTCAACTGCGCACCATGCTGCGCGCCAGCCATCAACCGGGAGGCGCGTCATGAGCGATCAACCCATCCCCAATCTCTCCGACTCGCGGCTTGCCTCGAACTGGGCGGCCGCGACCGGCAGCTGGCTCCCGGCGGTCATACTTCTGCTGGCGACGATCATCGTTTGGGAAGCCGTGGTGCGGATCTTCGCCATCTCCGCCTACATCATTCCCGCCCCGTCCGAGATCGCGCAATCGCTGGTCGCGCAATGGGAAACGCTGATGCAGGCGACCCTGGTGACCGCGGGCGAGATCCTGTTCGGGTTCCTTGTCTCCGTCGTGGTCGGCGTCGCCATTGCGCTGGTCATCGTGCGCTTCGACTGGCTGGGGCGAGCGCTCTACCCGCTGGTGGTGCTGTTCCAGAACGTGCCCAAGGTGGCGCTGGCGCCGATCTTCATCCTCTGGTTCGGCTACGGGCTCGCGCCCAAGATCGGCCTGATCCTGGTCATCGCCTTCTTCCCGGTGACATTGTCGATGCTGGCCGGCATGCAATCGGTCGATCGCTCGCTGCTGTCGCTGATGAATTCGGTCGGCGCCAGCCCGACGCAGATCCTGTTCAGGATCCGCGTCCCGCATTCGCTGCCGAACCTGATGGCGGGAACCAAGATCGCGGCCACGCTAAGCGTGATCGGCGCCATCGTCGGCGAATTCGCCGGCGCCTCGGACGGGTTGGGCTACGTCATCCAGTTCGCCTCGACCCAGCTCGACACCGCGCTGGTCTTCGCGGCGCTGCTGCTCGTCTCCGTGCTCGGCATCGCCTTCTACTACGCGGCCGAAATCCTCGAACGCATCGTGGTGCCGTGGGCACCCAAATTCAGCCAGGCCTAGGCCTCTCGATCAACCACCGACAATAAAAGGGAACAAAAATGCTGAGACGCTCACTTATCAAGGTAGCCACGCTTGCGGCATTTGCCGGGGCGCTTGGCTTCTCGAACGCGGCGCTGGCGGCGGACAAGGTCACTGTCCAGCTCGACTGGGTCGTTCGTGGCAACCACGCCATGTTCTTCGTCGGCAAGGAAAAAGGCTTCTTCGCCAAGAACGACATCGACGTCGCCGAAATCCGCAAGGGTTCGGGTTCGCCGGATGCCATGCGGCTGGTGGGCAACGGGAACGCGGATTTCGGTTTCGGCGATCTCCCCACGCTTGCCGTCGCGCGCTCGCAGAACGTTCCGGTGGTGGCGGTGGCCGCCGTCAACCAGCACTCGCCGCTGGCGATCATGTCGCTCGCAAAGACGGTGAAGCTCGCCAAGCCGGCTGATCTCAAGGGCCTGACCATCGGCATCCATCCGGCGGGCTCGACATACATCTTCTTCAAGGGCTTCCTGGCGGCCAATGGCCTGACCGAAAAGGACATGACGCTGAACAGCGTCTCGCCGCCCTATGAGAGCTATCTGCTTCTGGGCCGGGTGCAGACGGTGGTCGGCTATGTCGACGCCGAGGTGCCCGAACTGGAGGCCAAGGCGGGCGGTCCGGGTTCGCTCAGCATCATGATGGGCGCCGACCATGGCTGGAAGGCTTATGGCTCTGGCCTGTTCACCTCGGAGGCGATGATCAAGGACAAGCCCGACGTCGCCGCCCGCTTCGTCAAGGCATACAGAGAAGCCTTCGACTATGTCGTCGCCCATCCGGAAGAAGCCGCCGAGATCACGGCGAAGGCTGCTCCGGGCTATGCGGACAAGAAGGATGTGCTGCTGGCGCAGATCAACGCCGACATCGCCTCGACCTTCAACAGCCCCGACACCAAGGACCATGGCCTCGGCTGGATGACGAAGACGCAGTGGGAGGAAACCCTGAAGACGCTCACCGACCAGGGCGTGCTCAAGGCGGCGCTGTCGGCCGACGACGTCTTCACCGACAAGTTCCTGGCGAAGGAATAAGGCACGATGTTCCGGGCGGACGCATCAATGAGCGCCTACCGGCACGCCAGGCCGTCCTGCAGCATGCTGCAGGACACCGCGCGCGCGCCCTTGGCGGCGTCGGTCCGGTCGAGCGTGATCTGCGCGCGGGTGGCGTATGCGCGGCCAGACAGGCCGCACCACAGCCGCTCGACCGGCAGGTTCTCGCGCTTGTCGTTGAGAATGGTGAAGGTGCCGGTCTTGGGGTCGAACCAGAGTTCGATGCGAGCGCTCTTGCCCGGCTCGATCGTGGCGATCCCTTCCGAATACCAGTGGGCAAAGTCGGCGTTGCAGGACACGCCTTGCTTGCCCGCATTCGATATCGTCAACGGCACCATGTCGAGCCCGTCGGTGCCCTTGCGGACAATCACATGGTGCAACTCAACCGCGTTGGCGAGCGATGTGAACGCCAAAATCACGGGAAGGGCATAACGGATTTTCACTTTGCCTGAGCTCCATGGGGTAGTTTTCTCAGGCAGTCTATCTCGCTTCGGCGCAATAACAACAAGAATATTGATTGGAAAATCAAACAGAGAGGGTAATATGTTTAAGATCCTTAAGAGCAGTGTAAGTGCATTTATATTGTGCGGTGTCTTGATGGGCGGCGCGCTTGCCGGCGAAGTCAAGTCGATCGCCATACTGACGCCCGAAGAGGGCACGGATTATGGCTGGAACCAGCAGGGCATCGACGCCGCCAAGGCAGCCGGCAAGGCCGCCGGCGTCGAGGTGGTCGTGGCCCAGGGCCTCGGCTATGGAGATGTCCGTCCGACGCTGCGCGAGCTCGCGTCCGACGGCGCCAGCCTGCTGATCGCGCATGCCAGCGGCTACAACACCTCGGCGCCCGAGATCGCCAAGGAACTGAAGGTTCCGGTGGCGATCGTCGACACGCCGAACGGCCTGGAGAAGGGCCTCGTCGCCGACTACACGCTGAGCGGTCACCAGGGCGCTTATCTGGCCGGCCGTCTGGCCGCCAAGATGTCGCGCTCGAAGTCGGTCGGCATCGTCGTCTCCGGCGAACCGCCATCGTGGAACTCGCAGTCGGCGGCGTTCGCGCAGGGCGTGAAGGCGGAGAACCCGGACGTCAAGATCACCTATGCGGTGATCGGGCCGGCCGCCTACAGTGACGCCGCAGGCGGCAAGCGCGTCACCGAAAGCGTTATCGCCTCGGGCGCCGACATCATCTTCGGCCAGGGCAACGGCTCCAGCTTCGGCATGCTGCAGGCGGTCGAGACGACCAAGGCCGCCG
This sequence comes from Mesorhizobium sp. M8A.F.Ca.ET.208.01.1.1, assembly GCF_004791315.1. Taxonomy (NCBI): domain Bacteria; kingdom Pseudomonadati; phylum Pseudomonadota; class Alphaproteobacteria; order Hyphomicrobiales; family Phyllobacteriaceae; genus Mesorhizobium; species Mesorhizobium sp. M8A.F.Ca.ET.208.01.1.1. The sequence continues at coordinate 176,977 of NZ_SRUT01000002.1, read as the reverse complement.
ATGGCGGCAAGGTCTATTTCATCGACGTCATCGGCGACAAGTCGCCGATCGACAAGGGCTTCCTGCTGTCGTCGGTGGTGTGGAACATCGAACCGGTCTACGCGGCGATGATCGCCGACCTGAAGGCCGACACGTTCGGTACCAAGCACTATTCGATCGGCCTCAAGGACGATTCCGTGCAGTTGCTGAAGACCGCCGCCATCCCGGACAAGGTCTGGGGCGAAATCCAGGCGCTGCGCGAGGACGTCATTTCCGGCAAGATCAAGGTCGAGCCGGTCTATGACGCGGCCGCCGTCAGGGCGCTGATGACAAGCGTCGCCCAGTAAGGCGATCAAAGTCGGCTGCCGGAGGGGCGATCGGTTCGCTCCTCCGGACCGTTCCCATTTTCTGGTGCTGGGCTTTCATGAGCAGTCTTTCTTCATCGCCCGTCGATATCAGCGACATCGTCGCGCTTGAAGGCGTGACCAAACGCTTTCCCGGCATTGTCGCCAATGACGGCATCGACCTGTCGATCCGCCCTGGCGAGGTGCATGTGTTGCTCGGCGAGAACGGCGCGGGAAAATCCACCTTGATCGGCATGCTGTCGGGCCTGCAGCAGCCGGACGAGGGGCGCATCCTTGTCGACGGCAAACCGACGCCGATCACATCGCCGCGCCATGCGCTGGCGCTCGGCATCGGAACGGTGTTCCAGCACATGATGCTGGTACCCACCCTGACGGTCGCCGAGAACCTGCTTCTTGGCGGGCCGTGGTGGCAGCGTCCCAGGACCGAGGAGCTCGAGGCCCGCGTGGCCGAGATCACCCGCAGCCTCGGCATTACGGTGAAATTGCATGCCAGGGTTTCGGAACTCTCGCTCGGCGAGCAGCAGCAGGTCGAGATCCTGCGCGCCATGGTGCGCAACAGCCGCCTGCTGATCCTCGACGAATCCACCTCGATGCTGACACCGAAGGGCATCGAGGAACTTGGCGCACTGATGCGCCGCCTCGTCGAGCAAGGATTGGCGATCGTCTTCATCACCCACAAGCTCAAGGAAGCGGCCGCCTTTGGCGACCGCATCTCGGTGTTGAAGCTCGGCCGCAAGGTCGGCGAAATACCACCCGAGCGGTTTCGCGCGCTTGGCGAACAGGAGATCATTTCCGAGATCGTGGAGTTGATGTTCGGCAAGCAGAAGGACGATCCCGAAGCGATCGAATGCCCGGCCCGCGCGGTCGATGCGCAAGCCGCGCCGCTGCTTCAGGTCGCGGATCTCACGGTCGCGCCGACCGACAACGCGCCCGGCCTGTCGTCGATCTCCTTCGACATCCGTCCGGGCGAGATACTCGGCATCGCCGGCATCGACGGCAACGGCCAGAAGCAACTGGCGGAGGCCTTGGCCGGCCAGCGCGTGGCGACCGGTGGTTCGGTCCGGCTGGAGGGCACCGCCATCGAGGGCCTGAGTGTCGGCGAACGCCGCCAGCGCGGTCTTCGCTACCTGACCGACGACCGGCTGGGCGAGGGCACTGTCGGCACGTTCCCGGTCTCCATCAATTTCTTCCTCAAGCAGGTCGGCGCGGCGCCCTTCTGGCGCGGCGGCGTCGAGCAGCGCGCCGAGATCGACAAGCGCGCCGCCGAGCTCGTGCGCGAATACGATGTGCGCACGCCAAGCCTGAAGACGCCGGTCGCGCGGCTTTCGGGGGGCAACATCCAGAAGGTGCTGCTGGCGCGCGAACTGGCCGAGGGCGCGAAGGTGGTGATCTTCAACAAGCCGACCTACGGGCTCGATCTCGCCAACACGCTGGCCTCGCGCCAGCGCATCCGCGACACGGCGGCACGCGGCCTCGCCGTGCTCCTGATCTCCACCGACCTCGAGGAACTGCTCAGCATGTGCGACCGCATCGCGGTGATCGCCAATGGCGCGCTGGTCGGCACCGTCGCCAATGCCGACGACGCCCGCACCAGGGTCGGCCGCCTGATGATCGGACTTGCCGCATGAGCATCGACACCGCACCCGCCGCCAGCGCCACCGCACTCGATGCCACGAGCGGGGCGGCCACGCGCCGTGACATTCTGCATCGGCTGCTGATGACGATCGGGCCGATCCTTGCCGCTCTCGTCATCGCCGGCTGCATCCTGCTTGCCGTGGGCGTCGACCCGCTCGCCTATTATGGCTATGTGCTGGAAAAGGGCCTGTTCTCGCCGCTCGGCATCCAGCAGACGCTGACGCGCATGGCGCCGCTGCTGTTTCTCGCCGCCGGCCTGATCGTGGCCTTTCGCGCCGGCATGTGGAATCTGGGCGGCGACGGCCAGTTCCTGCTCGGCGCGGTCACCGCGGCCGCAAGCGCTCCGGTGCTGGTGCAGATATTGCCCGCCTGGCTGGCGCTCTTCTGTTCGTTCCTGATCGCCATGCTGGTGGCCATGATCTGGTCGCTGGTGCCGGCGCTGCTGCGCGCCTATCAGGGCGTCAACGAGATCATCACCACGCTGATGATGACGTTCCTCGGCACGTCGCTCGCCAATGTGCTGGTCAAGCTGGTGTTTCGCGATCCAGGCACGACCGTGCCACAGACCCGCACGCTGCCGGTGGAAGACCGGCTGCCGCGCCTGTTTGAAACCACGATCACCAGTGGCCTGCTGCTCGGCCTGGCGGCAATCATCATCGTGCATCTGGTGATGACGCGCACGGCATTCGGGCTGAAATTGCGGATCGTCGGCGCCAATCCGCGCGCCGCGGTTCATGCGGGGCTGGGCGTGCCCGGGCTGACCATTGCGGTCTTTGCCATTTCGGCCGGACTCGCGGGTCTTGCCGGCGCTGTCGACATCATCGGCGTGCAGGGCAATGTCCGCGCCGACTGGAACCCCGCCTATGGGCTGGCGGTCATTCCGGCCGTGTTTCTCGCCCGCATGAACGGCTTTGCCGCGATAGGCTTCGTGTTCCTGCTTTCGGTGCTGTCGATCGGCGGCGAGAGCGCGGCGCGGCGACTTGGCGTGCCCAATCATTTCACGCTGGTGCTGGTCTCCATCGTGCTGATCGTGCTCGCTCTCGCCGAGTATGTCGACCACCGCTATCACCAGTCGAGAAAGGCCTGACATGACCGGGCTGTTCAGCGAAGTCTTTCTCAGCGCGTTGCTGTTTGGCGCCGTCACGGCGGCCATCCCGTTGTTGCTTGCCGGCCTCGGCGAACAGATGTCGGAAAAGGCCGGCGTGCTCAACATCGGCATCGAAGGCATGATGCTGGCCGGCGCCTATCTCGGCTTCGTCGGCGCCTTCTATTCGGGATCGCTGTGGCTGGGCTTCCTCACGGGTGCGGCCGGCGGCATTGCGGTGGCGCTGATCATGGCGCTGCTTTGCGTGCGCATCGGGCTGAACCAGATCGTCATCGGCATCGCGCTGACGCTTGGTCTCGAAGGCCTGACGGCGCTGCTTCACCATTTCCAGTTCTCGCGCAGTTATCCCCGCCTGCCGGCGGCGGACGCAACCGTCATTCCGCTGCTGTCGGACATTCCGATCATCGGCCCGGCCTTCTTCAAGCATCATCTGATCGTCTATCTGGCGGTCGCCCTTGTGTTCGGCATGGGCTACCTCTACCGGCGCACGCAGCTCGGCCTCAATCTGCAGGCCGCCGGCGACAAGCCGGCCGCGCTCGACGTTGCCGGCATCGACGTCATCAGGACCCGAACCATCGCCGTGCTGACGACCGGCGCGCTGGCCGGGCTCGGCGGCGCCTATCTCGCCAATGTCGGGGCGGGCCTGTTCATTCCGTTCATCACCAATGGCGCCGGCTTTCTCGGCATCGTGCTGGCCATGCTGGCGCGCGGGCGTCCGGTCTGGGTGCTCTTCGGGGCGCTTTTGTTCGGCGTCTGCCTGTCGCTGACCACGGCCATGCAGGTGGCGGGCATCAACATCCCGACCGACGTCATCCAGATGCTGCCGTTCCTGGCGGTGATGATCATGCTGGTGCTGTTCGGGCGGCGGGCCAGCCTGCCGGCGGCGCTCGGCATTCCATACGAGCGCGGCGCGCGCTGACAGAAACCAGATGCGCGGATGGGACCCGCGCCGGAAACGGAGGCAACAATGTCGGATACCAAGGTCTACCTGCTCGACGGCGGCTCGCTCGTCCTCGACGGCTATCATGTCTTCTGGAACCGCGGCCCGGGCGGCGAAGTGCGCTTCCCCGTCTACTCGATCCTGATCGAGCATGCCGAGGGCCGCTTCCTCATCGACACCGGCTACGACTATGACCACGTCATGAAGGTGCTGCCCTTCGAGAAGCCGATCCAGGAAAAGCACCAGACCATTCCCGGCGCGCTGGCGCTGCTCGGGCTGGAGCCCAGGGATATCGACGTCGTCGTCAACTCGCATTTCCATTTCGACCATTGCGGCGGCAACAAGTATTTTCCGCACGCCAAGAAGATCTGCCATCGCACGGAGGTCCCGCAGGCCTGCAATCCGCAGCCCTTCGAACATCTCGGCTATTCCGACTTGAGCTTCTCGGCCGAGGCGGCCGAAGCGCGTGGCGCGACCGCCCAGTTGCTGGAGGGCACGACGCGCGCCAACTCGACCTTCGAGGGCATTGACGGTGACGTCGACCTCGCCAAGGGCGTCAAGCTGATCTCGACCCCCGGGCACTCGATCGGTCATTACAGCCTCCTGGTCGAGTTTCCCAAGCGCAAGCCGATCATGTTCACGATCGACGCCGCCTATACGCAGAAGAGCCTTGAAACGCTTTGCCAGGCAGCCTTCCATATCGACCCGGTCGCGGGCGTCAATTCGATGCGCAAGGTGAAGAAACTTGCCGAGGATCACGGCGCCGAGCTGATGTACTCGCACGACATGGACAACTTCAAAACCTACAAAACCGGCACGCAGTTCTACGGCTGACCGCCGCCAATCCGGAGACCAAGACCATGCGCTATCTCGAACACGCCGATCCGGTCATCACCCTGACCGCTGGACCGGTGAACGCTTATGCCGAGGTGCTGCGGGGCCTCGGCCGCACCGTGCTTTACGATTACGACCCGGCCTTCCAGCTCTTCTACGAGAAGGTCGTCGACAAGGCGCAGAAGGCGATGCGGCTTTCCAACAAGCCGGTCATCCTGCATGGCGAGCCGGTGCTGGGCCTGGAAGCGGCGGCAGCGTCGCTGATCACGCCCGACGACGTGGTGCTCAACCTTGCCTCGGGTGTCTACGGCAAGGGGTTCGGCTACTGGGCGAAACGCTATTCGCCGCATCTGCTCGAGATCGAGGTGCCCTACAATGAGGCGATCGACCCGCAGGCGGTTGCCGACATGCTGAAGGCGCATCCGGAAATCACGGTCGTCTCCGTCTGCCATCACGACACCCCGTCGGGCACGATCAATCCGATCGATGCTATCGGCGCGCTGGTATCGGCGCATGGCGGCTACCTGATCGTCGATGCCGTGTCGTCGTTCGGGGGCATGAAGACGCATCCGGAGGACTGCAAGGCCGACATCTATGTCACCGGGCCGAACAAGTGCCTCGGCGCACCTCCCGGCCTGACCATGATGGGCGTCAGCGAGCGGGCCTGGGCCAAGATGAAGGCCAATCCGCTGGCGCCGCGCGCATCGATGCTGAGCATCGTCGATTGGGAAAATGCCTGGTCGAGGGAAAAGCCGTTTCCGTTCACGCCATCGGTCTCGGAAATCAACGGGCTCGATGTCGCGCTCGACCTCTATCTCAACGAGGGGCCGGAAGCGGTGTGGGCGCGCCATGCCCTGACCGCCAAGGCCATGCGTGCGGGCGCCACCGCGATGGGCCTGTCGATCTGGGCCGCCTGCGACAAGATCGCCTCGCCGACGACGACCGCTGTCCGCACGCCGGATGGTGTCGATGAGAAAGCACTTCGCCAGGCAGCGCGCGCCCGCTACGGCGTGGTGTTTTCGTCGGGCCGCGGCGAAACCTTGGGCAAGCTGACCCGCATCGGCCATATGGGCCCGACGGCGCAGCCGATCTACGCGATCGCGGCACTGGCGGCGCTTGGCGGCGCCATGAATGCGGCAGGCCGCAAGCTTGCGGTCGGCAAGGGCATCGACGCGGCGCTGGCCGTGATCGACGCCGACGCCTGAACAGACATCACCAGATTGCGCATTGAGGAGAAATTTCATGACTGAACGGCTTGCGGGAAAGGCGGCGCTGGTGACGGGCGCCGCACAGGGCATCGGCAAGGCGATCGCGGCGCGGCTGGCGGCCGACGGCGCGACCGTCATCGTCAGCGACATCAATGCCGAGGGTGCGAAGGCCGCGGCCACCGCGATCGGCGGCAAGGCGAAGGCTGTCGCCGCCGATATTTCCGATCCGGCCTCGGTCAAGGCGCTGTTCGGCGAGATCCAGGCGCTGACCGGCGGCGTCGAGATCCTGGTCAACAATGCCAGCATCGTGCCGTTCGTCGCCTGGGACGATGTCGACCTCGACCATTGGCGCAAGATCATCGACGTCAACCTGACAGGGACGTTCATCGTCACCCGGGCGGCGACGGACCAGATGCGGGCGGCGGGCAAGGCCGGACGCGTGATCAGCATCGCCTCCAACACCTTCTTCGCCGGCACGCCGAACATGGCCGCCTATGTCGCGGCCAAGGGCGGCGTCATCGGTTTCACCCGGGCGCTGGCCACCGAGCTTGGCAAGTACAACATCACCGCCAATGCGGTGACGCCCGGTCTGATCGAGAGCGATGGCGTCAAGGCCAGCCCGCACAACGAGGCGTTCGGCTTCGTCGAGATGCTGCAGGCGATGAAGGGCAAGGGCCAGCCCGAACACATCGCCGATGTCGTGGCATTTCTCGCATCCGATGACGCGCGCTGGATCACCGGCCAGACGCTCAACGTCGATGCGGGCATGATCCGGCATTAGAGGCCATCGACACATCGACAGCCACGGCCGGCAGGTTGCGGGCGGCAGGGACCCGCCTGAGGCTATGTGGATCGACTCGACGAAAGCGGGGCTTTCCGTACTCGTTCGCAGGCTAAGTGGGGCTAGATCGGCCGAACGGCCCCACACGCCCCTGCTGATGACGGTGTTGCGGTAGGCTTCCCCAACCCGGTTGGGACTCGCGGCATTCAAAAGACCCACTGCAGCGCAAGGCCGACCACGGACAGTCCCATTGTGACTGTCGCAAGCCATCCGAGAAAGCGCAGCCAACCCTCGACGGGGAATTCGCCCATGATGTCGGAACGCCCGGTCATCAGCATCATAACGACCATTACGGGGACGGCGCATATGCCGTTGATGACGGCGCTCCAGTAAAGCGCCTTTATGGGATCGATCGGCGTGAACATGATCCCCATGCCCAGCGCCACGGCGGCCGCCAAGGTCGCATAAAATGCCATGGCTTCCTTCGGCTTGCGCTCCAGTCCCACTGGCCAACGGCGCGCCTCACCCACGGCGAAGGCGGCCGAGCCCGCCAGAACCGGAACCGCGAGAAGGCCGGTGCCGATTATCCCCATTGCAAAGATCGCAAATGCGAATTTGCCTGCGACCGGCTCCAGCGCCTTGGCCGCATCGGTGGAGGAATTAATGTCGGTCACTCCGGCCTTGTGCAAGGTGGCGGCGGTCGTGACGATGATTGCAATGGCTATCAGGTTCGAAAAAGCCATGCCCACCAAGGTGTCGGCGCGAATGCGCTGGAAGGCGCCCGACGCCTGCCACGGTGCCCATCTCAGCGGCTTGGCCTTCGGGTCGATCTTCTCCTCTTCGACCTCTTGCGACGCCTGCCAGAAGAACAGGTAGGGAGAAATCGTGGTGCCGAGTATGGCCAGAAGCGTCGTGAAAAACGCTCGGTTCCATTCCATGTGCGGGAGAACGACCCCCTTGAGGGCCTCCCCCCATGGGATATCAGCCAGAAACGCAGCCACCACATAGGCAAAGAGGCTCAGCGTTGTCCATTTCAGGACCGTGACGTATCGGCTGTAGTCGAGAAAGACGATCGCCAGAACGCATGCCATGCCGAACGCAAGGACGTAAAGCGAGCTTGGGCCGCCCACCAGCAGTCGCAGCGCATCAGCCATCGCGCTCAGGTCCGCCCCGATGTTGATCACGTTGGCGGCGAACAAAAGCAAGGCTACAAAATACATCAAGGCAGGCGGGTAGTATCGGGAGAGATTGCCGGAAATACCTCGACCTGTCGTCCGCCCTATCCGCGCGGCTATCTCCTGGATCGCGACCATGAGCGGAAAAGTGAATACCATGGTCCAACCGACATTGAACCCCAGCTGGGCGCCCGCTTGGCTGTACGTGCCGATGCCCGAAGGGTCGTCGTCCGAAGCGCCTGTGATGAAACCAGGTCCGATTGTGCGCAGGAATCGCTGGACTGGCCCTTTTGCCCGAATGTTGCTCTGTTTCTCCGAGACGTCGACGCTCGTGTTGCTCATGCAGGTGCTCCAGAAACGCGGATCCTTCGAGATCCGCTTGAAGCAAAATTCGGCGATCGCCGTTCGGTTCCTTTAGCCATTGCTGAAACGCCCGGCAGTTAGCCCCTCAGCGCGCGAGAAATATCATGTCACCAGCAAAGGAGGCACACTCCAAGCGACAAGATACCAACGGCCGCTTGGGAGAAGCTTTTTTGGCGGGGGGCAACCGCGGTTTGCGTTCGAGTACCGCCGCCCTTCGCGAGCGTGGACATTTGAGCCGCGCAGTTCGGCGCAACCATCGCGTAATCCGGCTTCAAACCCCACTTCTAGCGATATTCATCTAGAGTGAGTCCGTAGTAGTGTAAGCGAGATGCTGTTTCAGCGATTTATACGATTTTCGCGCGGAATATCTTTAAACCTGTAGGCGCGATCCCTACGTCATTCTCTGTTATGTCTATCAAGGCAACACCGATGTAACATCGCTCACGGCCACGCCTGCCCTCACTGGGGACTCGGGATGCGCGGTCATTTTCCCATACAATGAGCAGCCCAAACGTTCGACACGCCCTTAGTGCGTCGAGCGCGTCGGTGCGCAATCTCCCCGCTTCATAAATCAACACCAACCGGGTGACCGTCGGGTGAACGAACCCGCGCGCCCATAGGAGAGAAAAGATGGAAGCCCTGCAATATCTCGGCCCGATGGAATGGATGGCTGTCGAGGTGGCCGTGCTCGTCATCGTGCTGGCGATCCTGTTCTGGTGGAGCGGCGTGGTCCGCTACATCCCGAACGACAGGCTCGGCATCTTGGAAAAACTATGGAGTTTTCGCGGCTCGGTCAGCAATGGCTTCATCGCGCTCAACCGTGAGGCAGGCTATCAGCCGGAAGTCGTGCGCGGCGGCCTGCATTTCTTCATGCCGTTCCAGTATTCGATGCATCGCGCCAATCTTGTCACCATCCCGCAGGGCCAGATCGGCTATGTCTTTGCCCGAGATGGCAAGCCGCTGCCTCCGACGCAGACACTTGCTTCCAACACCGACGCCGATGATTTCCAGGATGTGCGCGGCTTTCTCGAAAAAGGCGGACAGAAAGGGCCGCAACGCAAGATCTTGCGTGAAGGCACCTATGCCATCAATCTCGCACAGTTCATCGTGCTCACCGCCCAGTCGATCCATTCCGTTAATCTGAGCTCGTCGGAGCAAAACCTTTTTGCCAATATGTCCAGCATGATCTCGGAGCGGGGCGGCTTTGAGCCAGTCGTCATCCACAATGCCGAGGACATGATCGGTATCGTCACCATCCATGACGGTCCGGCCCTGCCGGACGGCGAGATCATCGCACCGACCGTGGCCAATGATCCGAACGACCCGAACTTCCACAACAATTTCCAGGACCCGGAGAAGTTTCTCGATGCCGGTGGTTACCGTGGCCGCCAGTTGCAGGTGCTGGCCGACGGCAGCTACTTCCTCAATCGCATTTTCGCGACTGTCGAACTGGTCGAGAAGACGATCATTGACGTCGGCACGGTGGGTGTCGTCGTCTCCTATAACGGCCGCCACGGCACGGATATTTCCGGGCAGGCATACCGTCACGGCGAGCTGGTCGAAATCGGCGCACGCGGTGTCTGGTCGACGCCGCTGCTGCCAGGCAAGTATGCGTTCAATACCTATGCCGGCAATATCATCACTGTGCCGACCACCAACTTCGTGCTCAAATGGACGAAGGAGCAGTTTGGCGAACACAGGCTGGACGAGAACCTGTCTGAAGTGTCGTTGATCACCAAGGATGCGTTCGAGCCTGTGCTGCCGCTGTCCGTCGTCGTGCACATCGACTATATGAAGGCGCCACTCGTGGTGCAGCGTTTCGGCGACATCAAGCGGCTTGTCGAACAAACGCTCGATCCGATGGTTTCTGCTTATTTCAAGAATATCGCCCAGACCAAGACGCTGATCCAGCTTTTGCAGGAGCGTAGCGATATCCAGCGTAAATCGGGCGAGGAGATGCGCGAGAAATTCAATTCCTACAGCCTCGAGCTGCAGGAAGTGTTGATTGGTACGCCACGTGCCGGCAATGGCCAGAACAGCATAGAGCAGATCCTTATCCAGCTGCGCGAGCGCCAGATTGCGGTCGAAAAGGTCGAGACTTATAAATTGCAGGAGAAGGCGGCCATCCAGGAACGCACGTTGCGTGAGAAGGAGGCGCTCGCCGAACAGCAAGCCAAGATCACGACTTCGGCACTTACCATCGAGATCAGCGAGAACGAGGGCAAGGCGCAACTCGCCCGCACCCGCCAGCAGGCGGAAACCATTCAGGTCACTGCCAAGGCAGAGGCCGAGAAGGTGCGCCTCGGCGGCCAGGGCGAGGCCGACATGATCAAGGCTATCGCGCTTGCCGATGCCGAACGCATCAAGGCGACCGGTTTTGCGGATGCCGAGAGGGTTCGCGCCGTCGGCCTGGCGGAGGCCGAAGCCACCGAGAAGAAGGTCGCGGCCTTCGGCGGCCCGGACTATCAGCTCAACTCGCAGGTTCTCATGCGCTTCGCCGAGGCGATCGAAAATGGCAGGCTACCGCTCGTGCCGCAGATCCAGATCGGCGCTACCGGTGGCGAGAAGGGGGCCGCCAACGGCCTTGTCGAGATGATGCTTTCGATGCTCGTTGCCGACCGGGTTGGACCGCAAATCCTACCGGATGAGGTCCCGGCACCCGTTGAGGAGGAGTGATCGAGGATGGGCCGGTTGGACCGGCCCATTTTGCGCTCTGCCGAAACATGCCGGGATGGGGGCGGCGCCTGCAATCTTGGGCCGCCCTCGACCGTGGCTCTCCACCCAGCGAACCCGCATGCCGAAAAGCGGGCCGCATCAATCGGCCGCCGCAATACAAACATTGCGTGCGATAGTGGGTTTGAAGTGGTAGCGGGAGGGCGTTTCAGTCGGAGTAGCCTCCATGCTTTCCCTACGATCGCGCGCTTCGCCGTTGCCGTCGCTACCGGGCAGCGTCATCGCCTGATCTTCGCGCCCTTCCTGCCGCCGCCCGCAGCGGCCGAGCGTTTGGCCTGAGGCTCTTAGACTTTCAGTCTCTTTTTATCTGCGATACATGCGAGTGAAGTGAAACTGGATAGTCGTCTCCGATGAGTGCAGCAAACGATGTAAAAGATGGAGACCTTTTTGTCGGTCTTTCCGGCCTCGCTCTAGCCGACAACCGAATAACTTTTTCGCGGAATATCGTGCTGGAGAAGACCTTTGCGCATCTCATGTCGCCGATGACGATGGCGTTTTCTCCGCCCGGTCCTGGCGGCTATCACCCGGCACCATGGAAGTCCGCGCGAGGCGGCTTCGGTCAAGACATAACCGCCCAAATCGCAATTCCAAAGGCGGCAGCAAGCAGTTTTGGCGAAAGGATGGAAATCGCCTCCACTCTCTTATTCTTGCTAAGGCTCTGGTCCGATCCTTCGATTGCGTTACCCGCGATCGCCAACATGCCATTCGCGGACATTGCAAAAGCAGATGATGGCGTAGCTCACATCATCTCGGTTGAACATCGCCCACGCCATTTCGCGCTTGGCTTGGTGGACCAATCCAAGACCATCGATAGTCTCGAATGGGTGCAGGAAAATTTCGAAGCAGCCTTTCGGCTTCGCAAAGAAAGCACTGAGTTTCGTCTGGCGTCATATGCCATTGACGCGGGTCAGTTCATCGACAACACGGCATTGGTTTTGATCTCCCTGTGGGGAGCATTGGAAGCGCTGTTCTCGCCGTCTACTTCCGAACTGCGGTTTCGCGTTTCTGCGTTGATCTCAGCCTACCTTCATCCGCCTGGAGAGAAGCGTCGGGACGAGCAAAAGCGCGTTGCCGGCCTTTATGACAAGCGGTCGGCCGCCGCTCATGGAAAACCGTCTCATGACGGGGATGATCTCGTCGCGACCTTTGAACTTGTCCGCAAGGTTCTAATTAAGATCATCAGAGAGGGAAGCGTTCCAACTAAGCAAATGTTGGAAAACACCCTGTTCGGCTGCTAGCTGGGACTGGTGCCCTTGAAACGCTCGGCAAATCGCGCCAAACTTACGTTAGCGGCGATGGCCTGCCTGAATGAGTTGTTCGGAAAGCAACAGGATCAGGCGAAGCGTGTATGTCTTTTAGGCCAGTCAAGTCACCACCGTGGTTCCGCTTCCATAGCGCCGACATGATCCGTCGAATGGAAGGGCTGTCGGCTGTGGCCGCCAGTATTCTCGTCCAATTGTTCCCTAGAATGCATCAGGATGGCGAGCCGATCAGGCGCGATCGTGCCGCCTTAGCCAGGCTCTGTGGAACGACAAGGCCGGCGTTCGAAAAGGCGATTGTCGAGCTTAAAGACCGAGGTCTTATCATTGAAAAAAGCGGCGGCCTTTGGAGCGAGATCATCGAAATTGAGATCGATCACCATGCAGAGAAGTCGTCACAATCAACCAAGTCTGTTTCGAAACGTTGGGAGAAAATCAAGGAAAATCAAAGGCCGGCTGATACGAACGTATCACAAGAAGTAGAGATAGAGGTAGAAGGTTCGCCTACGGCGAACCCTTCACGTGGTAGCTCTACGGCGAAGGGAAGTAGCGCACGCGCAGAGCGCGCCCGCTACCCGAAAGACGAACTCGTTGAGATCAACGGCTTCGGTCCATGTGAGGTCCAGCGCTCCGGTCGGAAATGGGTCATCGTCCGGTCAGCCCATGATGGCGACACGCTTCGCTTTGATCTCAACTCGGACGGCGATCCCATCCCCTCATCAGTCCGCGTTCTCGAAGACGATCTCGAAAGGGATATGAAATGATGTTGCAGCATCAGACCACCACGACCGACGACTTTGACGAAGGCTATGATCCGCGTTTCATCATCGCGTTCCCAACCTACAAGATGAAGGGCCGGATACGTGCGGCTGCGGCGAAGGTCGCCGCAGCGCGGCGCGCCAAGCAAGGGGACGCGTTTGTCGCCGAGGTCGGACGCATGCGAGAGGCGCTAAAGACCAGCGGATTGCATGTCGATGCCAGGATGAAGGCGACCAACGACTACGCGTGGGGTCTCGCAACCGAACTCGTCAGGATTGGTGTGCGTGGACCGTTCGAGGGGTGGCTGAGGAATTGGCATCCTGTCCGCTATCGCCACTACTACGAGCGCCTCCGGGCCATGGACGAGCCGCCTCGGCACGGTGGCGGTCGCGCTTGAGCGCGCCCGCCATGCCCCCCCGCCGCCAAAGCGATCTTTAAGCCCCTCCCGGCCCTACGCGGGCGCGCGGCCCCTGATTTTCGAGTGTATTTGCACTTTCGATTTTTCGGCTTGGGTTGTGTTTCCAACGCCGTTGGAATGTATATTTCCAACGGATAGTGAGACAAAAAAATGCGCGTTGGAAATTCCACTGCGTTGACGAAATAAATCTTCTCGCGAATGCTTACGGCTGGCCTGTTCCACTTTAAGGTGGTGGGCGTCGAAATAGCATGATCGACCTGTTCCCCTCGGGTGGGCTGATAAATCTTCGACGCGACGGCCAAGCTGAAAAGGAAGGCCGTCCCCAATGTCCGAACTCGCCCCCGAAAAAGCCGAAGGCGCAGTCGCGCTCAGCGAGGCGCTCAACCATCCCCTGTTCAATCCGCACCTCCGCGATCTCGTCCGCTCGATGGTCGAGCGGCCCGGCGTGCTCTCGATCGACTACGTGGTCGCGGCGCTCGGCATGGATCGGCAGGCGATCGCCGAGCACTACGTTGCCGAGGCGATCGGGCTGGAAGTTCTCCGCATCCGCGAGCTCGAGGATGCCAAGGCCAGGGGCCTCAACTAATGCCGGCGGCTCACATGTACCGCCACCAACCCGCTCCGCAGCCCGCGACGTTGGACCTGCCTGTGCAGCATCGCGGCGCGGCAGTCCGCGCGGCCAGCTACCAAGAAGCTGACAACACTATCGAGATCGTCTGGACCACGGGAGCCAAAGTGCGCCGCGTCTCGTGGGTTGATGGTCCCTACGACGAAGAGCTCGAAGTGAGCGCATCCGCTGTTCGCCTTGACCGGCTTAACGCCGGTGCGCCCTTCCTCAACACCCATGCCAGCGCCGACCTGGCTGACGTGATCGGTGCTGTGGTTCCAGGCAGCGCCCGGATCGAAAGGGGCAAGGGCGTTGCCCGCGTTCAGCTTTCCGATGCGCCGGCTGATGCCGATATCGTCGCCAAGATCAAGAACGGCGTGATCCGAAATATCAGCGTCGGCTACCGCGTTCACACTGTGATGGTGACCGAACGCGACGGCGAACCGCCGCTGCATTCGGTGATCGATTGGGAGCCCTTGGAGATTTCCGCCGTCCCGATCCCGGCCGATCCCGGCGCGCAAGTGCGCTCCGAGGCTGAAACTTTCCCCGCAACAATTTCAAAAGGAGGGCGCAAAATGCCCGCTGCAAACCCCAATCCCGCCCCCGCCGCAGTTGAAGCCGAGCGCGTTCGCAACGACATCATCGCCGATCTCGCCACCCGAACCGGTCAAGTCGCGCTCGGAAAAGAGCATATCGCATCCGGCACCACCGTCGAGGAATTCCGCCGGGTGCTGGTCGAACGGCTCGCCGAGGATCAGGAGCGCGACTTCCCCAGCAACGGGGCCAGGCACCTCGGCGTCCCGGCCACGGTAAGCGACGACAGTCTCGACCACCGCAGGGCGCGGGCAATGGAAAGCGCGATCGCGCATCGGGTCGATCCGGCCCGGTTCAAGCTTGAGGCCGGGGCCGAGCACTACATGTCCTCGTCGCTGCTCGATCTGGCAAGGCGGTCGATCGAGGATCGCGGTGGCCGCACCTACGGCATGTCGAAGATGCAGATCGCCAGCGAAGCCCTCGCGCAGCGCTCGGGCCTTCACTCGACCTCGGACTTTCCCACGATCTTGAGCAACGTGGCTGGCAAATCCCTCCGCGCGGCTTACGACGCCGTGCCGCAGACCTTCCGGCCGTTGGTTCGTGAAGTGACCGTTCCCGATTTCAAGGACGTGACCCGCGCGTCGATCAGCGAAGCGCCGCAGTTCGAGAAGGTCAACGAGCATGGGGAATTCAAGCGCGGCTCGATGTCCGAGGGCGCTGAGAAGTACCGCATCGCCACCTTCGGTAAGATCATCGGCATCACGCGGCAGGCGCTGGTCAACGACGATCTCGACGCGTTCGGCCGTATCCCGCGAGCCTTCGGCATCCAAGCGGCGCAGCTCGAAAGCGACGTGGTGTGGGCGCAGTTGCTCGCCAATCCCACGATGGGCGACAACGCGGCTCTGTTCCACGCCAACCACGGCAACCTGCTTACCTCAGGGGCAATCGGGGCCACCACGGTTGGCGAAGCGCGCCTCAAGATGGGCTTGCAGACCGGGCTGGACGGCAAGACCGTTCTGAACTTGACGCCGAGCTACCTGATCGTCCCCAAGGCCCTCGAAATCCAGGCCTTGACGTTCCTGGCTACGATTTCCCCGACCCAGCAGAACGATGCCGTGGCCTCGGTCCTCAAGAACCTTACGTTGATCGCAGAGCCCCGTCTGGACTTGGGCGTTGCACGCTACAATATCGCGGGCGATCAGCACTCCTACTACTTCGCAGCTGCACCGGCCTACGTCGATCTGATCGAACTGGCTTATCTCGAAGGCGCGCAGGGCGTCTACACCGAGACGAAACAAGGCTTCGACGTGGATGGAGTGGAGATCAAGGTGCGCCTCGACGTGGGTGCCAAGGTGATCGACTGGCGCGGCCTCTCGAAGAACCCATACTCGGGTTGATCACGATCGGCGGGGTTTGGGTGGTGCCTTTCCCCGCTGAATGACCGGTGGCGTTTTTCTCCATGTCCGCCCGCCGGTCACTGCCCGCCTCTCTGACTAAGGCGGGCCGCGCGCTGCGGTTTCCTTTCGCTCCGCAGCGCGCCTCTTTCAATCGGAGATCCCGATGCCCGTCGCCGTTCTTCCCCAGCCGATCACTATCAAAGGCAAACCCCTTCGCTCGATCGTCCTGCCGCAACTTTCCGATCGCCGCATCCGTGCGATCGACAAATTGCAGGATGAGATCGCAGGGGCCAACGCCGGCCGACAGATCGCTTTAGGTGCCCGCATGGTCGCGATGATGACGGGCTTAAACGAAGACGATCTTCTTGCGCTCGAAATGTTTGAGATCGAGACCGTAGCGACGGCTGTTCAGAGGGCCTACGCCAACGCGGCGCGCGGCGGGAGGGCCTAATGGCAAATCTTACTTCGCAGCTTCTCGTGAGGCTGATCGATGGCGTGTCTGTGCCTGCCAGGGCCGCCGCCCGCTCCCTTCTCGGCATCGGCAATGCTGCGCGCTCAATCAATGGCGTGCAGACCAACCTCCGCGATGCGATCGAGCGCAACAACGCCGCGCTCGATCGCGCTCGCGGACGGATGCTAGACGCGAGCGCCGCCGGCTACGCTTTGTATCGGGCGCTCAAGGCCCCGATCGAGGCCGGCGTCGAATTCCAGACGCAGCTCGAAGACATCGGCCAGAAGGCTGAAATCCCGCAGGCTCGTCTCGCGGCCCTCGGCCAACAAATCCGCAGGGTGGCCCGCGACACCAACCAAGCCGCGTCGAAGATGGCGCAGGGCCTCGATACCCTCGTTGGCTTCGGCGCAAGCGAGAACGACGCGCTCGGGCTCCTGCAACCGATCGGCCGCGCCGCGACTGCCTATCGCGCCGAGATCGATGATCTTGCGCGCGCCGGCTACGCTGCCCTCGACAATCTCAAGGTGCCCGCCGATCAGTTCGGCCGGGCGCTCGATGCGATGGCGAAGTCCGGCAAGGAGGGCGCTTTCGAGCTGCGTGACATGGCGCAGTATTTCCCCTCCCTCGGCGCGGCTTATCAGGCGCTCGGGCAGAAGGGCGTGCCGGCCGTGGCCGATCTGTCGGCCGCGCTGCAAATCGCCCGCAAGGGCGCAGGCGATAGCGCCGAGGCGGCGAACAACCTCCGCAACGTCTTGCAGAAGATCAACTCGCCGCAGACCCGCAAGGCGTTCAAGAAAATGGGCGTCGATCTGACGCGCGAAATGAAGAAGCTGGCGAAGAAGGGATACACGCCGCTCGAAGCCATCGCGGAGATCACCAACAAGACCCTCAAGGGCGATCTCGGCAAGATCGGCGATCTGTTCCAAGACGCGCAGGTGCAGGCCGGCCTCCGTCCGCTGATCCAGAACATCGAAGAGTACCGGCGCATCCGTAAGGAGGCCTTGGCTGCGCAGGGCACGGTCGAGGAAGACTACCAGCGCCGATTGAAGACCACGCTCGGCACCCTGCAACGCTTCCAGGCGACGATCGAGACGATGAACACCTCGATCGGCGCGGCCCTTCTGCCCGGCCTGTCCGAGTATGCCGACAAGCTCGGCACGGTCGCCGCGAAGGTTGCCGACTTCGCTGACGCTTATCCGCAGCTCACGTCGAACCTCGTGCAGGCCGGCGCGGCGCTGATCTCGTTCCGGGTGGCGCTCGCGGGCCTGTCCTTCCTCGGCCTCAATCTGCGCGGCGCGCTCCTGACGATCGCACTCGGGATCGCTAACATCGGAGGCCGCGCGATTGTGGCCGCCAAGAACGCCGTGGCCCTACAGCGCGCCCTCGGCGCAATGTCCGGCCAGAAGCTCGGGGCCTTTGGCACATTCGCTACGGCGCTGCGGGGCATGATCTTCGCCGTGCCAGGCGTCAGCATGATCGCGAGCGCCCTCGCGGCTGTGGGATCGGCGCTGGCGGCGATCACGGCCCCTGCATGGGGCTTGATCGCCCTCGGCGTGGCCGCTGTGGCGGCGGCCGGCGCTTTGCTGTGGAAGTATTGGGATCGGATCACCTCGGTGCTCTCCGGCGTCGCCTCGGCTTTCGCCGAGGAATTGGCCCCGGCGATCAAGGCCATCCAGCCGGTTCTCGATCTCCTGAGGCCGGTCGGCGAGGCGATCGCCGCCGGCTTCGATAAGGCCAGGGCTGCATTGTCGGCCTTCGGTGACTGGATCGGGTCGTTCTTCTCCCGCGAAGTCCTAAGCGAAGATCAGAAGGCGCAGTGGGCCACGGCCGGCCACGACGCGGCGATCCGCATGATCGAGGCGATCAAGTCGGTATTCAGTGGATTGGTCGAGTGGGCGGCGAGCCTCGGCGCGCAGATCGGCAACGCGATCGCGAGCGCGGCCAGCGCAGCTATCGGGAAGCTTCGGAGCTACCTGCCGTCATTCGGCGGGGCGGCTAGTCCCGCCGCATCCGCAGGATCGCAGGTCGGGGCGCTGGCGGGGCATCGCGCAGGCGGCGGCCCTGTGAGGGCCGGCGGCTCGTACCTAGTCGGCGAGCGCGGCCCCGAGGTGGTCACGATGGGTCGCAGCGGTCACGTCCGGCCGAATTCTAGCCTGGGCGGCGCTGCCCTGCATCAAACGAACAACATTACGATCTCCGGGGTGGCCGGCGATCTACGGGAGCTTGCCGACCAAATTGGCCACATCTTGGAGAAGAAGACCGAAATGCTCGTTCGCGGGCTCCATGCCGACTACTCTTAGGATAGGCCAGGCGCGGCCCCACAGCGGCGTTTCGACCCCCGGATGATGGGAATTGCCCGGCGGCAGCACGATCGCGCTCCTTGGACCTCTCTCGTGAATGGTTCTAAGTGAATTGGAAATTCCGGTGGAATTTCCAACGCGATCCGCACCCACGCGTCCCGTCAGCTATATTGTTTCGGCAGACATTCTGCCGGGGAGAGAAGCCCAATGTGGTACGCGTGCTCGGTCGCCAAGAATTGCTGGTTTGATCCCTCGCCGGTCTCGGAGCCGTTCGAACTCGCAGCCGGCGTTCATATCGAACCCGTCCCGGATTGGGTGAAAAACGAGGAAGCCTTCGAGCACCTGTCGTGGAGACAGCGAGAAGACATTGTCAACGGACAGCTCGCGTTTTCCGTACGCTATTCGGCTGATGCAATCGGCAGCTATGATCCCGACTGGAAAGGCAGTAGGCCGATGACAGTCCAGGCTTACGCCGACGAGAAGTTCGCCCTGGCCGTATTCGCCCTATGGCTGGTGAAGCCGTCCAACCTGTCGTCGGGCATCGTTCTGCACTTTGATAATGAGGGCGACCCGCACTCGATCCGGCAAGCATCCGAGCAATATGCAATCCTAATCAATGAAGGAGAGGACGAGAACGTCATCACGCGGGACGATCTTCAAGCCGGCGGTAAGCTGCTTGCAGCGATGCTGGAATTGCCACGGGACAATGCGCTTTGGACGACGATCTATATGACGCTCTTGGCGCTGCGCGAACGCCGTTGGGAGCTTCGATATCTCTTGCAGTGGGTCGCGCTTGAGGCGCTACTCGGCTCGCAAAGTCCGAACGAAACGACCTTTCGGCTCTCCCAACGGATCGGCCTTTTCCTCGGCGAGAACTCAGCTGAGCGACGCGCAATGTTCAAGTCCGCCAAGGATGGCTACGGCTGGCGTTCCAAGATCGCGCACGGTGGTCGCCTTGGTAAGCTAAAAGGCGAGCAGTCGCTCGCGCTCTCGGCGGTCACAGAAGATATCCTACGGCGCTCATTCAAGAAGGTCTTGCACGATCCCCATCTGATGGAAATCTTCTGCGGCAAAGACCGGGATAACTTTCTCGAAGAGTTGGCGTTCTAGGCGTGTTGGAAATCGTCGGAATTATAGTTGTAAAGATAGGTCAATTTCCAATTTGCTCTGCGCGACCGTTTTTGCTCACCTTGAGACGGCAATCACGCCCTTTGTGACAGCGGAGCTAGATGAATGAACGCCCATACTTCCATTTGTGACCAAGCAGCGTTGCTCTATGCCGAGCGCGAAGACATCTTCGCGCAGATGGAGACCTTCGGTGCTGCGCCAATCCCGGCCGATCTCGCGGACAAGACCCATATGCTCATCGAAGCCGTGTCCTTTGCACGTCCGATCACGATAGGCGGCGTGCTTGCCTGTCTGCACGCCGCGCAGCACTTCGTCCGTGAGCGCGACAACGCCGAGCCAGACAGCTTCAACGCCGACCGGACGGCCCGCGCCCGGGATCGCTGTCTCGACGCTGTTATTGCCTTCCTTGAAAAGTCATAGCAGCAGCCACCGCGCCGATCTGACCAAGGCGCAGCGCGCCGAGTGGATCAGGCTGATCGAAGCGGGAAACTGGCGCAAGTTGCGCCGGTTTCGAAGAAGGGAGGGCGCGGCAAGACCAGCGGCGTGAATGCGGGCCTAGCCAGCCTACGGCTTTCCAGCCTTCGCGTTTCTTGCGAGAGCTATCACCGGTTGACTGTCGGGTGGCAATTCCTCGTCGGTTCGCCGCCAGCGAATGCTTTCAGGGTCTACCCAAACCTTGGCCGTCCGCTTTTCCTTAGCGACATACTCGCCGCGATAAAATAGGCGATTAGACATCGCTAAGATCGCGTTTTCAAATCGAAACCGTGGCGTGTAAACGCCCGAAGGGCCATCGGGTAGGTCGGCCTTTAAGTTTGAGCAGAGATCAGCGATCCGCTGTTGTTCGAACGAAGTGCCTAAAACTTTGTGTGCAAATTCGTTTCGGATTTTCCGGACGATCTCACAGTCATGCCGCTCGACGTCTTCGATCAGACCGAGGGCAAAACACATTTCGATCCTTGCCGAAAATGTTCCCAGCGGCGCATTTTTGCCTTGCAGCAAGGCCGGAATATCAGAGACGAAAAACGATGAGAGCGTGTTCGCAAGCTTCTCATCAATGAAAGCGCCGCCGACAAGGGCTAGCCCCCGATCACTCTCCCGGCGCAGCTCGTTTAGAAACTCGAAATACGTTTTGTGATCTGCTGCCCGCAATTATGGAAGTCCCCCTACCTCAGCAATCGTAGCTGGAAAACGGGGTTTGAAAAAGGGGCGGCGCGACGGAGTTGCTCTTTCGGGGTCTTTCGCTAACTGGACCAGCCGTGTCCAACACGGAGGTACCACATGGCAAAGAAACTGCACCCTGCCGACGCATCCGCGATCGAGAAGATCGGCACCGCCACGCACTTCACGGCCCATCTGCGCACCGGCCCAGCCGACAAGATCACGAAGAGGGCGAAGACCCTGGCGGCGGCCATCAAGGCTGCCGACAAGCTCGGGAAGACGCAGAGCGGCAAGAGGCCGCTGATCTACGCCATCACGCCTGACAAGCAGTCGATCCTAGTGCCGGCCGCCATGATCGCCCAGGCGCGCAAGGGAGGGGCCACAGCGGGCCGCGGCGGGCCGGAGAAGCGCGCCAAGGCCCCGAGCGCTTCCAGCGCCGCCGAGAAGCCAGCAGGCAAGCGCGCCGCGATCCTCGAAGCTGCGCAGCGCGGCGAAATGCCCGACGCGCCTGATTTCAGCGCCGAGACGCACAAGCGTTTCCGTGGCAAGCTCGCGCAGCTCGTCGCATTGGCCGAGGCAGGCGATGCCGCCGGATTGAAGGCGATCGAGATCAAGCCATATTCGTCCTCACCCAAGGCTATGGCTCGGTACCGCGATCTGGCCGTTCTGGCGATCGAGGCACGCGTCGCCAGATGATCGTTTTACGCGCTTGACTTTCGATTGCCCTAAATAGGTAGGGTCGCGGCTTTTTTCCTTGGGAAGCTGCCGTGGCCGATCGGCTCGAACAGTCTGGATGCGATGCTGCGATCAGTGATGATCGCGGGCAGCATTCGGCTGAACTCGACGCTGATCTCGCAGGTTTTATCCGCGAACTTGCCCGTTCCAGCGCGCGCCACGACCACGCTATACAGGGCTCGCCGGAAAACAGAGGACGGCTGAATGAAGAGTATAAACCCGACGCGCCGCAAGGCGGTCGCCTACGCGCGGTATTCAAGCGAACTGCAATCGGCTAGATCGGTCGAAGATCAGATCGCCCTCTGCCAAGGCTATGCCGAGCGCAACGGCCTTGACCTGATCCGCAGCTACGACGATCGCGCAAAATCAGGCTCGTCCATGATCGAGCGTGACGGCCTCATGAGGCTGATCGCGGACGCCAAGACAGGCGCTTTTGATGTCGTGGTGGTGGAAGCGCTCGATCGCATTTCCCGTGATCAAGAGGACATGGCCGCTGTCTATAAACGCCTGAAATTCAGCGGGGTCGATATCGTCGCCGTCCATGACGGCAAGGCCGACGTGGTGCAGATCGGCATCCGAGGCTTGATCGGCGCGGTCTATCTGGAAGATCTCAAGCACAAGACCCGAAGAGGCATGGCCGGCCGCGTTCGGGACGGCCTTTCGGCCGGCGGGCGCGCCTATGGCTACAGGCCCGTCCTCGGGAAGCCTGGCGAGCTTGTGATCGAGCCGGAAGAGGCCCAGGTCGTTCGTCGCATCTTCCGCGACTTCGCCGCTGGCAAGACGCCGCGCGAGATCGCGTGGGCGCTCAATCGGGAAGGGATAGCGCCACCGCGTGGCACGGTCTGGAACGCCTCGACCATCAACGGCTCGGCGCAGCGCAAGAATGGGATGATCCGCGCTCCCATCTACGCCGGCAAGATCGTCTGGAACCGCGTTCGCATGATCCGCGATCCCGATACAGGGAAGCGGATCAGCCGCCTCAATCCCGAAAGCGAGTGGCAGGTCGCCGAGGTGGAAGAGCTGCGGATCGTGGATGCTGAGACGATCGAGGCCGTGGCCGCCCGCTTGGAGGGGCGCAAGCGCGCCGTCGAGGAATACACGCCGCGCCGGCCGAGAATGCTGTCGGGCCTCCTACGCTGCGGGTGCTGTGGCGGCGGCATGACGATGGACGGGAAGACGAAGGTCGGCCAGCCGCGCATCCGCTGCTCGCGTGCCCGCGAGGCGGGCACATGTGACCACTCGAAGAAATACGCATTGCCGGTGATCGAGCGCGCTGTGGTCGATGGCCTGCGCGATCAGCTCGCCGATCCGAAGGCCGTGGCCCTCTATGTCGAGACCTATATCGCCGAGCGCCGCCGGCTCGCCCTCGAAGCATCGAGCAATCGGGGCCGGATCGAGCGCGAGCTGGAAAAGCGGCGCGGCGAGTTGGAGCGGATGATCGACCTCGTGATCAAGGGCGTGCTGACGGCCGAGAAGCTGATCGAGCGCAAGGCCCCGTTGGACGCCGAGATCGAGCGCCTGGAAGCCGATCTCGTGGTTGCGCCGCCTATCAAGGCCGTTGACCTTCATCCCGGCGCAATGGCCGCCTACGCCCGCGACGTGGCCACGTTAAGCGCCCGCCTCGAAGAGGCGCAGGCTGATCCATCATCGGCGCTGATCGATCCCTTGCGCCGCCTTGTGGCCGCCGTGATCGTCTATCCCTCGCGACCATTCGATCCGATCGAGATCGAGATCAAGGGCAAGCTCGCGGCCCTGCTCGGCGAGGAAGTGGAACTTCCGCCGGCAGGCCGTAAGGTGGCTATTGGGATGGTAGCGGGAGAGGGACTTGAACCCCCGACCCCAGGATTATGATTCCCGTGCTCTAACCAACTGAGCTACCCCGCCAGGGCGGCGAAAGGCCCGAAATCCGCCTTAAATCGCAAGGCATTTCGAGGCGTTCGCCAAGGTCGGGCGGATATAAGGTTGGGAGGGCGAGCCTGTCAAGCTTCGATGCATTCGATAGGGCCGCATATTCTCGATGGCGAAAAGCTTTGCCGCGCGAACACCTGGATGCGGCCGCCGGGGTTGAGTTCGACGGGGCACGTCGCTATGTCTCGGCCACGAGTTTTTAGAGTTTGAAACAGATGAAGCCGCGCATTGCAGTCCTCGGTTGCGGATACTGGGGCTCAAACCACATCCGCACCCTCAAGGCGCTCGGCGCGTTGCACGCGGTTTCCGACACCAATCGTGCCCGCGCCGAAGGTTTTGCCAGCGAACAGGACTGCCTGGCGATCGAGCCGGACCAGCTGTTCGTCCGCGATGACATCGACGCCATCATCATGGCCTTGCCGCCGCAGTTCCATGCCGACCTCGCCGTGCGCGCCGTCGAGAACGGCAAGGACGTGCTGGTGGAAAAGCCGATCGCGCTGACGGTGGCCGATGCCGAGCGCTCGGTCCAGGCGGCCAAGGACAATAAGCGTGTGTTCATGGTCGGCCATGTCCTGCGCTTCCATCCCGCCTTCGAGACGCTGAAAGGGCTGATCGACAAGGGCGAGCTCGGCGAGGTCCGTTACATCCATTCGCACCGGCTGGGGCTCGGCAAGTTCCATACCGAGAACGATGCGCTATGGGACCTGGCGCCGCACGATCTGTCGATGATCCTGGCCATCACCGGCACCGAGCCGATCGAGGTGCGCGGCGAGGGGGCGGCACTCCTCGACAATCTCAGCGATTTCGCGCACCTGCATATGCGCTTTCCCAACGGGCTGCGCAGCCATCTCTTCACGTCGCGGCTCAACCCCTATCGCGAGCGCCGGCTGACCGTGGTCGGCACCAAGGCGATGGCTGTGTTCGACGATGTCGAGCCATGGGAGCGTAAGCTTGCGGTCTACCGCCACGCGGTGTGGCAGGACAGCGGCCAGTGGGCGTTCACCACCAACGAGCCGTCCTATGTCGCGGTTGCCCAGGGCATGCCGCTGACGCGCGAGCTGGAGCATTTCATCCAGTGCATCGAGACGCGCGCCGAACCGCGCACCAGCGGCGAGGAAGCGATCAGGGTGCTGCGCATCCTGACCGCTGGCACCGTCACTCACACCAAATCCTGAGACTGTTCGGAAATTCTACTGTTTGGAAATTCTACTGGGGCGGCCATCTGATGGCTGCCTAAAGTGGATTTCGAAACGGTCTTTGAGAGGGTGTTATTCGGCGGGCACCCGCGCCGGCTTGGCGGCGAGCCGGTTCAGCATCGCCTCGGCCTCGGCGCCGCGCTCGGAACGCTCGATGAAGCCGCCGCCGAAGACGCGGGCCTCGTTGCCGTCGTCGGAATAGAGCACGCAGGCCTGTCCGGGCGCGATGCCCGATTCACCATCGGCCAGTTCGACCGAGGTCACGCCTGCCTCGTGGCGCAGCACCGCCGGCCGTGGCGGCCTGGTCGAGCGCACCTTGGCGAACAACTCGATGCCGCCAGCGGGAACATCGGCGAGTGCGCCGTCTCCCAGCCAGTTCATGTTGCGCAGATAGATCTTGTGCGTCTCCAGCGCCTCGCGCGGGCCGACGACGACGCGGGCGCGCTCGGCATCGAGATGGACGACATAGAGCGGCTCGCCCGATGCGATGCCGATGCCACGGCGCTGGCCGATCGTGTAGCGCAATATGCCCTCGTGGCGGCCAAGCACGCGGCCGTCGATATGGACGATGTCGCCCGGATTGGCGGCGGCCGGCTTCAGCTTGGCGATGATGTCGGAATATTTGCCCTGCGGCACGAAGCAGATGTCCTGACTGTCCTGCTTGGCGGCGACCGTCAGCCCCATCTCCTCGGCGATGGCGCGAACCTGCGGCTTCGACAGGCCGCCAAGCGGAAAGCGCAGATAGTCGATCTGCGCCTGCGTGGTGGCGAACAGGAAATAGCTCTGGTCGCGGTCGGCGTCGACCGGCCGGTAGAGGGCGCGGTGGCCACCATTGGCGCCGGAGCGGATGTAGTGGCCGGTGGCGAGCGCATCGGCGCCGAGATCCTTGGCCGTGGCCAGGAGATCGGCGAACTTGACCGTCTGGTTGCAGGAAACGCAAGGAATGGGCGTTTCGCCGGCGACATAGCTCTCGGCGAAGGGGTCGATGACCGCCTTGCGGAACCGCTCCTCATAATCGAGCACATAGTGGGGAATGCCCAGCGTCTCGGAGACGCGGCGGGCATCGTCGATATCCTGGCCGGCGCAGCATGATCCGGCCCGATGCGTTGCCGCACCATGATCATAGAGCTGCAAGGTGACGCCGACGACATCGTAGCCCTCGCGCTTCAGCAGGCCGGCGACCACGGATGAATCGACGCCGCCCGACATGGCGACGACGATGCGGGTGTTTTCTGGGCGTCCGGGAAGGTCGAGGCTGTTCATGGTGCTTTCATTCTAACGCGGCGTCTGAATGCCAATGTCGAGAATATAGGTCAAGCTTTCCTGCTGCGCCAGCTTGCAGGGCGACCGGCGGCGCGTCGCGAACGCTGCGAATGGATACATTTCTCCCGGCCAAAACAGGGCTTCCAGCCGCATATTTCAAATGCCCGCTAAAAGACTAACGCGGCGTTCACGATCCTTACCTAGTCATTAGGGTCTGCTTAGGCAATTTTTAAAGCTGTGGCGGTAACGTGGCGGGGATTGGGTCTTTGAGTTTTTTGTAGAGAGTACGATGACCGATCTGGTTAGACCTAGAGTCAAATATGTTATCGGGCCTGACGGCAGCCCGCTTACGATTGCCGATCTGCCGCCGACGAACACGCGTCGCTGGGTCATCCGGCGTAAGGCGGAAGTGGTTGCAGCGGTGCGCGGCGGACTTTTGAGCCTTGAAGAGGCATGCCAGCGCTACAAGCTGACCACGGAGGAATTCCTGTCCTGGCAAGCGTCGATCGACGAATACGGCCTTGCCGGGCTGCGCACCACGCGTATCCAGCAATACCGGCACTAGGCCGGCCTCACCACGATCAAAGGGCGCGGCAAGCCGCGCCCTTTTTCTTTCGGAGCGACGGTGTCGCCGCTCAGATCGTCAGTGCCACCTTGCCGATCGGCCTGGTGGCGAGAAAGGCGTGGGCGGCTCCCGCCTGGTCGAGCGGAAAAGTCCTGGCCACGTGGACGGCAAGCTTTTGCGCGTCGATCAACCCAGCGAGCTCGAGCAGGCCCTCGCGGTCGGGCATCACCGACAGGCGCTCGACCCTGATATCGCGCGAACTGGCGTCGGCGCGCGTGGCGTCGTTGACATTGAGCAATGACACCAGCACGCCGCCGGGCTTCAGCACCTTCAGGGAGCGATCGGCATGGTCGCCGCCCAGCGGCTCCAGCACCAGGTCGATGTCGCTGATCTGGCTGGTGAAATCACCCTTGGTGTAGTCGATCACCTCATCGGCGCCCAGCTTGCGCACGAAGTCGAGCTTGCCCGGGCTGGTCGTGGCAACGACGTAAGCACCACGCGCCTTGGCGATCTGCACGGCCAGATGGCCAACGCCGCCAGCTCCGGCGTGCACCAGCACGCGTTGGCCTGATTGCAGTGCGCCATGGCGGACAAGGCCTTGCCAGGCGGTGAGACCGGCCAGCGGCAATGCGCCGGCCCGGATGTGGTCCGCCCTCTTCGGCTTCGGCGCGATCTCATCGGCCGGCACGGCCGCCAGTTCGGCGTAGGCCGCGGCCTGCTTGGGAAAGCGCGGCATGCCGAACACGTCGTCGCCGACCTTGACGCTGGTGACGCCGGCGCCCAGTGCCTCGACCGTCCCCGAAATATCCCAGCCAAGGATGAAAGGCGGCTCGCCGAGCAGCGGATAGTTGCCGGCGCGCACCGCGCCATCGACGGGATTGATGCCGGCCGCCTTGACGCGGACCAGCACCTCGCCGGCCTTCGGCGTGGGATCGGGCAATTCGGCGATGACAAGAACGTCGGGTCCGCCGACGGCATTCTGGGTAACGGCACGCATGAAATCTCTCCTGTTGATCGATGCCACTATCATTTGGAGAGTAAAGACCTATTGTCTAGTATGTACCTCTCTGATATATAGGTACCTTATGGATAGTGATTGCGACTCCCCCTTTGGCTATGACGCGTTCCGGCGGACATGTCCGTCGCACACCGTTTTGGAAATGCTGGCCAGCAAATGGGTCTATCTGGTTGTCTGCGCGCTGCGCAAAGGCCGGATGCGCAATGGTGCGCTTGCCCGCAAGCTCGAAGGCATCACGCCCAAGATGCTGACCCAGACCTTGCGTGTGCTGGAACGTGACGGCCTGGTGCGGCGAGAGGTCTATCCGGTCATTCCGCCACACGTGGAATATGAACTGACCGAGCTCGGCCAGAACCTGGCGGAACTGCTTACCCAGATCAGATCGTGGGCGGAGCAGCATACGCCCGATATCAAGGATGCCCGGGCAAGGGCGACCAACGGAAATGAGGCGGACTGGGCGGCCTAGGTCTTGTGCGCCAGCAGCACTTCGCGGCGCCAGCCGGCGCTGGTTCAGGCTGCCGTCCCGACAGCGGGCGCGCTTGTGCGCGTGCCGAATAGCGCCGATGTCGGCCGGTTCAGCCGATCATGGCGCTGCGGCCGCCGGTTTCGGCCTCGCGAATCTTAGTATCGCGCGATTCCAGCATCTCAGCCTTGGAAAGCTCCGCTTCAGCTTCGCCGAGTAATGATTCGGCGGCGCTTCGCTGCTGGGCGAGGTCGCCTTGCGAGTTCCTGAGATTGTCGCGGCGCAGACGCGCCGCCTTGGCGAAGGTCGGATAGGCGAAATGGTTGATATCGGTGATGCCGGCTTTCTTTTCCTCGGCGGTGATC
The DNA here is from genome assembly GCF_004791315.1 of Mesorhizobium sp. M8A.F.Ca.ET.208.01.1.1. Classification (NCBI taxonomy): domain Bacteria; kingdom Pseudomonadati; phylum Pseudomonadota; class Alphaproteobacteria; order Hyphomicrobiales; family Phyllobacteriaceae; genus Mesorhizobium; species Mesorhizobium sp. M8A.F.Ca.ET.208.01.1.1. Next base: position 148,335 of record NZ_SRUT01000002.1, on the reverse strand, counting down.
TGAAGCTCCAGTTCGACGGCCATGCGCTCGAACTCGGCGATCATCATGTCGAGCTGCAGCATCTGCCGCCGCTTCTCATTCACCTGAAACTGCTTCAGCCGGACGAGGTTTTCACGTGACTTCATGATTCGGTACTCCCGGAAACGCACACCCGCACATATCGTCCAAACCACTTGGAAAGGCCAAGCACTGCCCGTATCCACCGGCTTTCCCCGCACTATGGGAAACAAAACCCTAAAGTTTTTTGCCGACGGTAACCATTCGTTTACGGGCATTGTTAATCATACGGGTCAGGGCTTAAGGCCGGGTAAAAATTCCGGCCGCCGAAGCGAAGCCGCGTCGATGAGTCCCTGGAGTCACTTAGTCCAGGTTATTAATGTGTCGCATTAGGAATTTTGGTCTGTGATTCGTTATTAGATTCAAGAGGGTGTAGAAAGGGGTTAAAAAATCTGATACCGTAATGAACGGGAAATTAGGTTTTGTTAACCATTCGATGGCAGCCTCTCTACAAGGCAACCACTGCTCCGGGGCAGGACGGGTCGTGAAATGGTCCGGCGGCAGAAAAGGGGAATGAAATGCGTGTTCTGCTGATAGAAGATGACAGTGCAACCGCACAAAGCATCGAGCTGATGCTGAAATCGGAAAGTTTCAATGTCTATACGACGGACCTCGGCGAAGAGGGTGTCGATCTGGGCAAGCTCTACGACTACGACATCATCCTTCTCGACCTCAACCTGCCCGACATGTCCGGCTACGAGGTCTTGAGAACGCTTCGCCTCTCCAAGGTAAAGACGCCCATCCTCATCCTCTCCGGCATGGCTGGCATCGAGGACAAGGTACGCGGCCTCGGCTTCGGCGCGGACGACTACATGACCAAGCCGTTCCACAAGGACGAGCTGGTGGCGCGCATTCATGCCATCGTGCGCCGCTCCAAGGGGCACGCCCAGTCGGTCATCACCACGGGCGATCTGGTGGTCAACCTTGACGCCAAGACCGTCGAGGTCGGTGGCCAGCGCGTGCACCTGACCGGCAAGGAATACCAGATGCTGGAGCTGCTCTCGCTGCGCAAGGGCACCACGCTCACCAAGGAAATGTTCCTCAATCACCTCTATGGCGGCATGGACGAGCCGGAACTGAAGATCATCGACGTCTTCATCTGCAAGCTGCGCAAGAAGCTCGACGCCGCTTCCGGTGGCCAGAACTACATCGAGACCGTCTGGGGTCGCGGCTATGTGCTGCGCGAACCGGAAGACATCCGCGTCAGCGCCTGAGCGCAGCCGGCAGAGCTTTTCTAAAAAAACCCGGCCATGGCCGGGTTTTTGCATTGTAGGCCGACAATCATTTGTTTTTGCGCACTGCCGGACAGACGGCCGGCCGCCGCGGTTCTTCTGGAACAGCGTTCAGGCAGCGATCTTCAAGGCGCGAAAGCGCTCGAGCAGTTGCGGGCGATTGAAGGGCTTCAACAGATAGCCCTGGGCGCCGGCGCGCTTGGCGCGCATGATTGACGCGATATCGAGTTCGACCAGCGAGATCAGGATCTGCGGCTTGATCGGGCTTTCCATGGCGCGCACGCGCCGGATGAGGTCGATCGCCTGCATGTCCGGCAGGGCGCCGTCGACGACGATGATGTCGGGCATGTCGGCCGCGCACATCTCCAGTGCGTCAAGCCCGCTGGCTGCCTCGATGACCATCATGTCGGAACCGCCCAGGATGCGTTTTGCGACCTTCCTGATGACGCTTGAATCGTCGACGAACATGCAGCGTTTCATTTTCCGGGTCCTCTTTGCCCTTTGGCAATCCGGTCGTGCGGGGCATCTGCGGCGTAGCCTAGACCGATCTGGTAAAGAAGCCAAAAAGCCGTTAGGTAAAATTTTTGCAAAGATACCGTTCGACGCGCTTTTCCTTGCGGATGCTTCGGCGTTGCCGAGCTGGCAAAGTTCATCGCCCCCGATTGGGGTGTCAATGAAATATTTCAGATTGAAATACTTTGTTCGATCGCGCTGCCAGCGCCGATTTCAGGCCGCCGAAAGGACGATTTCTTCAGCCGTCGCATGGATCGAAATCGTCATGTTGGCCTCGCGGGCCAGCAGCAGCGTGTAATAGGGCTGCACCGAATGCGCGTCGATCGGCTCCTCCGGCTTGTGACCGGAATGCAGTTCGAGGAATTTCGGCGGCACACGCAGCATCGGCCCGCTTGCCGAAAGCGAAAAACGCGGCTCGGTTTCGAGATTTTCGAGCGTCACCACCAGCTTGCCGCCGCGCGGAATGGCGGCATTGGCAACCAGGAGCAGGTTGAGCAGCAGCTTGACCTTGTTCTTGGGCAGCAGCGCGCGGATGCCGTTCCAGACCAATTCCGGCTTTTCGTTCTTGAGGAAGGCGATGGCGACGGCCTCGGCATCTCCGGTGTCAATCATCATGCCGGCCGAGCCGGCGGCGCCGAAGGCGATCCGGGCGAACTGCAAACGGGCGGAGGCGTTCTTTGCGCTCTGGCGGATCAGCCGCATGGCGTCTTCGTCGGCACCACCTTCGTCGAGCAGTTCAAGCCCGTTGTTGATCGCGCCGACCGGCGAGATGATGTCGTGGCAGACGCGGCTGCACAAGAGCGCCGCCAGATCGGGGGCGGTGAGGGTGAACAGATCGGCCATCGGTGAAAATCCCTGCAAATTCCACTAGTCGTGACCGGGCGACCTGCTATCGCGCTACCCACACGAATCACGTTCCAACCCGAGGCTTTCTGAATACACAGCACTCGTTCGTACAGCAACAAATCCAAGATTGTCGTCGGGGCAAATGGCGTGTTCGCCCAGGCTGCCGGCCCCGCGCGCTCCCCAAACAGCCTTCGAACCGCCATCTTCATGTGGGAATTTAATGGTTGAAAAAGGATTACGGCATAGTTTGCCCCTAACAGTCATCCTTAACGGCCGCCTAAAAAGAGCCGTACGGATGCGAGGCGTCGGCGAAAGTGCTTCATGACGGAGATTGGAAGCATGTTTTCCCGATTCTATGACCGGAGTTTTCTCCGCGTCCTCTCAATGGCGATCACGCTCATGGGCGTTCTCGTCTTCACGACATCGCCCTTGCGGGCCCAGGAGTACACCGCTCAGGAAATTATCGATTCCGGCCACAAGTTCTTCGGCGCGACGTCGGGCGGGTTGGCCACCGTCGTGGAGAAGATTTTCGCCTCCTACGGTCTGCCCAATGGCTATCTGCTCGGCGAGGAGGGATCCGGTGCGCTGATCGGCGGCCTGACCTATGGCGAAGGCACGCTCTACACCAAGAATGCCGGCGATCACAAAGTGTTCTGGCAAGGCCCGTCGCTGGGCTGGGATTTCGGCGGCGAGGGGTCACGCGTGATGATGCTGGTCTACAATCTCGACGATGTCGGCAACCTCTACAATCGCTATGGCGGCGTCGCCGGTTCGGCCTATGTGGTGGCGGGTGTCGGCTTCAACGTGCTGAAGAACAACAATGTGCTGCTGGTGCCGATCCGTACCGGCGTCGGCGCCCGGCTCGGCGTCAATCTCGGCTATCTGAAACTGACCGAGCGGGCGACCTGGAACCCGTTCTGATCTGTCCAACATGATCGAATCGCGGACAGTTTGACCGGATTCCCGAGCCCACGCCCCGAATGAGCCGCGGCAAGCCCTTGCCGCGGTGCCGGATTTCCGCCATGCCAAGATGGCACAGTCCAGCCTTCCAAGTTGTCGTCGATAACGGGTAGTCCTTTGGTTCAGTCGGTCCTGTTCTTTGCCCTCGGCTTTCTCTGTGCCGGCTTTCTGGCGCTGATGGTGGCTCCGGCCGTCTGGCGGCGCGCCGTCGCCCTGACCCGCAGGCGCATCGAGGCCTCCATCCCGCTGACGCAAGCCGAGATCCAGGCCGACAAGGACCGGGTCAGGGCCGAGTACGCCATGACGACGCGGCGGCTCGAAATCAACGTCAAGACGCTGCGCGAAAAGGTGGCCGAACAGCTCGTCGAGATCAACCGGGGCCGCGAGGCGCTGAAGGGGCTCGCGGTCGAGCGCGCGGAAAAGGACCACGCGCTCGCCGAACTCGGCGCCAAGGGCGAAGCGTTGCGGCGGCGCGAAGAGGAACTGCATCAGCTTTCGGAGCGGCTCAAGGAAACCGAACGAAAGCTGGAAAGGCGGGCGCTCGAGCTCGAGAAGCTGGAGCGCATGTATGACGACGCCAGTTTTGCCTCCAGCAGCCGCCAGATCGAACTCGTGGCCCGCGAATCCGAATTGCAGAAGCTCGCCAGCGACATCTCGCTGCTGCGTGGCCAGCGCAAGGAAGCGGATCGGCGCGGCCAGGAGATCGCGGCCGAAAGCAAGGCCGCGCGCGATGCCTTGAAGGCCGAAAAGAAAAGGGCCGCCGAACTCGACAAGAAGGTCGAGCGGCTGCTGGCAACGCTCGCCGACCGTGAGGACAAGCTTGATCGGCGCGAAAAGGAGTTGGCGCGGTTGCGGGAAAAAACGAAAGCCGAGGACGGCGCCCCAGCCTTGCGGCTGGTTGGCAAGCCCGATGAGTCGGACCGGCATGACGAGGCAGGCGAGCGCGACGACATGGACCGCGCGATTGCCAAGCTCGACAGCGACCGCGAGCGGCTGGAGGCCAGGCTGACGGCGCTGGCGCGGGAGAACAAGCGGCTTAAGGCGGATCTCGGCGCTGTGGCATCGTCGGGTTTGACGAATGGCAATGGCGCCGCGCTGCGTGAGCAGATGAACGAACTGGCGGCGGAGGTCGTCCACCTGACAGCCAAGCTCGAAGGACCGGATTCACCGATCGCCAAGGCGCTGGCGGCACCGCAGGACAACCGCTCCGCCGGCCACGACCGCAGTCTCGCCGACCGCGTGCGCGCCTTGCAGAAGGCGGAAGCCAACTGACGCGGTGCGGGCTGGCAGCCTGCCGGCGTCTTGGCCTCAGACGGCGCCCGTCAGCGCGAGAAATGATGCAGGGCGATGGCCGAGGCGGCAGCGACGTTCAAGCTGTCGAAGCCATTCGACATGGTGATCCGCACGGTTTGCAAGCGGGCAAGCAGGCTTTCGGGCAGGCCTTCGCCCTCGGTGCCGAGATAGAGCGCCAGGCGCTCGCCGCGCCGTGCATCGCGTATGTCGATCCGGCCGCGCGGCGACAGCGCGAACTGGTCGTAACCTCGCCGATCGAGATCCGCCGTGAAGTCCGCCGTGTCGGCGAAGAACGCGAAAGGGATCTTGAGCGCGGCGCCGACCGAAACCCGGATCGCCTTGCGGTACAGCGGATCGCAGCATGTCGCGTCCATCAACACCGCATCGGCGCCGAAAGCGGCGGCGTTGCGGAAGATCGAGCCCATATTGTCATGGTTGGCGATGCCGACAAGCACCACGACCAGGGCTTGAGCGGGCAAGGCATCCAGCAATGACCCAGACGGCAGGGGTGTCTCCTTGCGGCCGATGGCCAGGATGCCGCGATGCATGTGGAATCCGGCGATCGCGTCCATCACCGCGCCGGCGACGACATAGACCGGCAGGTCCGTTCGTGTCTTGCGCAGTATGTCCTCCAGGCCGCCAAGCCGGTTTTCCAAGACCAGGATGGATTCGGCGCTGAAGCGGCTCGACGACAAAAGCAGGTCGAGCACCACCTTGCCTTCTGCGACGAAGCGGCCTTGCCGGCCGGCCAGGTCGCGCTCGCGGATATCAAGATAGGCCGCGACACGTGGGTCGCGTGGATCGTCGATGCGAATTGGGTCCATGTCCCGCTCAACAATAAAGAGCGTGGCTCGTGTGCCGCGAAAGACACATGAGCCACGCTCCGGAAATCGTCAGCGAGGTAAACGGCCGTGGCAGCGTCCGGTCAAGTCCCGGCGCGGCGCAATCTCTGCGCCATCTGGGACAGATCTTCCTTGCTGCTGCCGAAGATGCCGTCCAGCACGGCGAGCAGTTCGCGCACCGCATCGGATTTGCAGGAATAGTAGATCATCTGACGATCGCGGCGGGTGTCCACGAGGTCGAGCGCCCGCAACTTGGCCAGGTGCTGCGAGAGGGCGGATTGGCTGAGCATCACCTTTTCGGCGATGGCGCCGACCGACATTTCACCGTCGATCAGATAGCTCATGATCAACAGCCGTTTTTCGTTGCCCATCAGCATCAGAAATTCGGCAGCCGATTCGGCGTTCGCGATTAGCTTTGTCGAGACCATTGATGCCCCATGCTGTTTGCTCATCGAGGCGCCATGGGGGCAATGGTGCCTGAATCCATAAATTCACTTGTGAAGGTGCCGACGAGTCAGCACCACAGCTAAGCCTAGAACATTTCTTTCAAATCTCAAGGGTTGCTTTTGATCAAATGCAATTTAGTTTCGTCTTATGCCTCCGATGCGGCCCTGCCGATCCTGGCCATTTCGACCAGGGCGGGACGTAATTCCGAAGCCTTTACCAGCGGTTGCGGGAAGAATACCCGGCAGACATTGTCCCCCGACACCAGATCCATGCCATCGGCGTCCAAACCGGCGATCGTCCAGCCATCACCAGGTGCCTTGGCGAAATGACGGGCATAGATGGCGATCGCGTCGAGATGGTCGGCATTCATGTGCTCGACGGCCGATTGTTCGCTTCCGGCAAGTTCCTCGATGATGGGCCCATTGGTGAGGAGGTCGGCCCGTTCGAGCAGATAGGCCTTGCCGAACCCGCCGTTGAGGCTGGCGCGTTGCGGCTCCAGGCGAAAGATCGAAAAGTCGCCGAGCCCGGCATAGAGGCTCGCCTTGGGATTGCGGTTGAGATAGCGGCGCTCGGCGCGGGCATGCGCCTGCGAGCCGCGCTCCAGCCGCGATGCCTGACAGACCAGCGTCAGCCGCGGATGCGCCAGCGGATCACCTTTGCCGGGTTCGCCAAGCAGCAGGGAGCAACGCGGATCGGCAAGCAGCGCCGACGTGTGCGCCGCGAGCATCGACACCAGAATAAGCGGCGCGCCGTCGATGTCGGTCGCGACGCCGGCCCGGCTCGCCAGCGGCGCCCCGGTCCGTGGTTCCAGCACCGCCAGGGCGCCGAAACGGGCACCGCGCAGGAGCGTTTTCGCCAACCGGATCGCCTCGGCGTCGGTCTCGCGGACCACATCCTTCTTTGGGCCGTCCAAGGTTCTCGCCCTGCTAAGCTGATTTTCCTGCTCCACTTATCAGCCAAGATGCCGGATCTGGCAAGGGGCAGGCGCCGACACATGTCGTGTCTTACTTCGGCGCCATGCGGATGGCGCCGTCGAGGCGGATGGTCTCGCCGTTCAGCATCTGGTTTTCGACGATGTGCAGCGCAAGCGCGGCATATTCCGACGGCTCGCCGAGGCGTGACGGGAAGGGCACCGCGGCGCCCAGCGAATCCTGCACCTCCTGCGGCATGCCGGCCATCATCGGTGTCTTGAAGATGCCGGGCGCGATGGTGCAGACCCGGATGCCGGAGCGGGCGAGATCACGCGCCACCGGCAGCGTCATGCCGACCACACCGCCCTTGGAGGCGGAGTAGGCGGCCTGGCCGATCTGGCCGTCATAGGCGGCGACCGAGGCGGTGTTGACGATGACGCCGCGCTCGCCGCCCTGCAGCGGCTCCAGTTTCGCGGCACGGTCGGCAACCAGCCGGATCATGTTGAAGGTGCCGATCAGATTGACCTCGATCACCTTGCGGTACTGGTCGAGCGGATGCGGGCCGTCCTTGCCGATCGTCTTCACGCCAATGGCGATGCCCGCGCAATTGACCAGGATGCGCGGCTCGCCCAGCTTGGCGGCGACATCGGCGAGGGCGGCGGCACCACTGTCGGCACTCGCGACGTCGCACCGGACGGCGATGCCGCCGATCTCGGCCGCGACCTTGGCCGCGCGCTCGATGCCGACATCGAGGATGGCGACCCGGGCTCCCTTGGCGGCAAGCGCGCGCGCGGTTGCCTCGCCAAGGCCGGAGCCGCCGCCGGTCACGATCGCGATCTGGCCGCTGGGATTCATGGCGTCATCCTTCCTGTGAGAACGGGCTTCCTATGAGACGGGGACGGATCAGGCCCGGATCGACCGACGAGGTCAAGATGGAGCAGTTCGCCGTCTTGCAGAAACGGCGAACGCAGCCCCGTTCATACCCTTCGCGAAGCTGCTTCAGGCGTGCTCGACGATCCTGGCCTGGCTGGCGTGGCCGACCTCGCCCGAAAGCCTGGCCACCGCGCCTGGCGTGATCTCATGCGACAGCAGCCGGTCGAGGTCGACAGGCCGCGGCATCGAAATCTGGCCGCGCGGTATGCGCTTGAAGCCGAGCGGCCCGTAATAGGGCTCGTCGCCGACCAGGATCACGGCGGGTGCACCGGCCTTGGCGGCGGCCTCCAGTGCGATCGCCACCAGCCGGCGGCCGATGCCGAGATTTTTGAAGGCGGGCCGTACCGCGAGCGGCCCAAGCATCAGCGCCCGGCCGGCACCGGCCGCTATGCGCGTCATGCGCACCGAGGCGACGACGAGGTCGCCGTCGACCGCGACAAAGGACAGAGCACGCTCATGCCCACCGGCCTCGCGGATCTTGTAGGCGGCCAGCACGAAACGGCCGGGCCCGAAGGCCTCGTCATTGATTGCTTCGATTTCAGGATCGTGCGCCGGGGTTTCCGGCAGGTACTTCACGTCGGCAAGGCTCATGGTCTTTGCGTTCCGGTAGAGGAGGAAAGGTTGCTGCAAACGGCAGCATTCGCCAGTCAGCGCTTCATCAAGCGCGGGCGCCCTTTCGTCGTCGGTCAAACCGGATCAAAGCAAAATCGAACATGCAAAGTGTCCGCTAGCATCAATTTTGCGCCGCCGCAATCGACCCGTCCGCTGGCCCTATCGATTGACGATCTGTTCAGTCCTGACTAATTCCGTCTTGCCGCATCGCGCTCTACATGAGGTGGAAACGCGAAAGGATATTCCATGGGATTGTTGGTCGACGGTAAATGGCAAGACCGCTGGTATGACACCAAGGACAGCGGTGGCAGGTTCGTGCGGCCGCAATCGCAGTGGCGAGATTGGATCACGCGCGACGGTGCACCGGCGGAAGGCCGCGGCCGAGGCTTCAAGGCGGAGCCCGGCCGCTATCACCTTTACGTTTCGCTCGCTTGTCCCTGGGCGCACCGGACGCTGATCTTTCGCGCGTTGAAGAGGCTCGAAGGCATCATCTCCGTCTCGATCGTGCATCATTTCCTCGGCGCCAACGGCTGGACGTTTGTCGCCGAGGACGGCGCCACCGGCGACACGCTCTATGGCCTCGAGTTGCTGCACCAGATCTACACCAGGGCGGATTCCGCCTATTCGGGCCGGGTGACGGTGCCGGTGCTGTGGGACAAAAAGGAACAGACCATCGTCTCCAACGAATCCTCCGAAATCATCCGGATGCTCAACTCAGCCTTCGATCAATGGGGCGATGCCGGCCTCGATTTCTATCCCCAGGCACTGCGCGGCGAGATCGACGCGATCAACGCGCTGGTCTATCCCTCCGTCAACAACGGCGTCTACCGCGCCGGCTTTGCCACCACGCAGGCGGCCTATGAAGAAGCGTTCGGCGAGCTGTTTTCGACGCTCGATGGGCTGGAGGACCGCCTGTCCAGGCAACGCTATCTGGTGGGTGACCGCATCACCGAGGCCGACTGGCGGCTGTTTACCACTCTGGTGCGCTTCGACCCGGTCTATGTCGGCCATTTCAAGTGCAACCTGCGCCGCATCGCCGATTATCCGAACCTGTCGAACTATCTGCGCGACCTCTATCAGGTGCCCGGTGTGGCGGGGACGGTGAACCTGCATCACATCAAGGCGCATTATTACGGCAGCCACGAAACGATCAATCCGACGCGGATCGTGCCGGCGGGACCGGAGCTTGACTATGGCGCGCCGCATGATCGGGCGAAGTTCGCGAGGGCGGCGGCCTGATCTACCAATAGGGCGATGCTGGCACGCCGCGGAAAACCTCGGCGATCCGCCGCAGCGTCGCCGGTGTGGTGCCTTCCGGCAAGCGATCGAGTGGAAAAAAGCCGGCCTCGGCGATTTCATGGTCGGGCCGTTTCGGCGCGGTCTGGCTGAAATTTTCGATGAGATAGAAGCCGACATGGTCGCGGCGGCTGGCGCGGCGGTTGAAGTGCATCGACTTCAGCACCGGCGTGGCGGCCATGGCGATGTTGCCCTCTTCGGCGAGTTCGCGGGCCAGCGCCTCGGCCAGCGTCTCGCCAACCTCGACGCCACCGCCGGGAAGCTGCCAGCCGGGCACATAGGTGTGGCGAATGAGGAAGACGGAATTGGTGGCGGCATCGTGGATCAGGCCGCGCACACCGAGCGTCATCGGCCGCCGCAGCACGAAATAGAGATGGAACAGCCGGGCCCTCAACCCCGCCCAGCCGGTCTGGCGGAACGCGGCTTCGTCGTCGGTCGGCATCAGTAGCGAAACCGTGGGTGGAAAGCGGCGTGCACGTCGCCTATGAAGGAGGAATGTTCAGGCTCGCGCATATTTCCGATGTCCATCTGGGGCCGCTCCCCGATGTATCCTATCGCGATCTCGCCTCCAAGCGCGTGCTCGGCTACGTCAACTGGCAGCGCAACCGCCGCCGCCACATGCACGATGCCGTCATCGACGCCATCGTCGCCGACATCAAGGCGCAAAGCCCGGACCATCTCGCTGTCACCGGCGACCTCGTCAACCTGGCGCTCGACGGCGAGATCGAGATGGCCAAACACTGGCTCGAGACGCTGGGGTCGGCGCATGACGTTTCGGTCGTGCCGGGAAACCATGACGCCTATGTGCCCGGTGCCTTCGACAAGATCTGCCGGTCATGGGCGGCGTGGATGAGCGGCGACGGTGTCAACACGCCGGTCGATCGCAATGCATTTCCCTATCTGCGCGTGCGCGGCAATGTCGCGCTGATCGGCGTCTCGACGGCGCGCGCCACGGCGCCCTTCATGGCCAATGGCTTCTTCATGGAGGGGCAGGCGGCTCGCCTCGGCAAGATCCTCGAGAGCGCGGCGAAGCAAGGGCTGTTCCGTGCGATCATGATCCACCACCCGCCGGTGCGGGGCGCCGTCTCCCAGCACAAGCGGCTGTTCGGCATCGCCCGCTTCCACAAGATCATCCGCCGCCATGGCGCGGAGCTCGTGCTGCACGGCCATTCGCACCTGCCGTCGCTGTTCCAGATCGGGCCTCGCGATGCAAAGGTCCCGGTCGTCGGGGTCGCCGCCGCCGGCCAGGCGCCGGGCGGCAATCACCCGGCAGCACAGTACAATCTGTTCGACATCGACAGCGAAAAGGGAAACTGGCGCATCCGCCTGACGCGACGCGGCCTGACCGGACCGTCCATACCGCCTTCCGATCTGCAGACCGTGGAACTCGGTGTCGAGCCCGACGCGGCTATGGTCGCCAGTTGAGAACCATGGCCGAGACGCGGTCCCACAACAGCGCCGCCGACACCGCGAGACCAACAAGTCCGCCGGCGGCGACCAGCCCAAGGCCCGACAGGAAGGCCGACCAGCCCTTGCCTTGCGTCGAGGCTCGCAGCGGCGGCTCGGCTTCCGTGACCTCGGCGCGTCTCATGCCGGCGACCGCCGGCTCGACGCCACCCTCCATCATTCTCCGGCGTTCGACGATGCGCTCGGCGACATAACGCGTCACGGAATCGGCGACCGGCTTCATCTCGGTCGATTCGGCAAGCACGACACGGCCAATGCGAGTGTCCTTGAGGAAGCGGTAGGTGCGGCGGTCGCGCCCCATCGCGACATGGCTGACGGCGTCGATCCACAGGCGCGGCTGTAGGCCCGAGGAGACGACAAAGTCGAAATTATCCATGTCGGCCGGAACATCGGCAAAGACGGGCGCGAGGTCCGCGGCCAGGAGGTCGAGGCGCATGCGGTGCGCCTCGCGCATGTCGACGACGACATCGTCGCGGTCAGCGAAGGCGTTCTTCACGTCACGGATGGCATCGGACAGTTTGCTTGACGGATCGATCTTCTCGCCTGTGTCCTTCATCGGCGTCTGCCTCGCGGGGTTGGTTAACACGCAGTTAACACAGCCGCCGGCAAAATGCACTGGCGCGATCAAGACGGCGAGGCGCCCGGGTGGTGTCGCGCTGGCCCAGCCGGTCTCGGCTAATTCGGGCGCAAGGGCCTGGCACGGCGGTTCATGTTGCGCCGGATGATCGTGGCGATCAGCTCTGGCGCCTCCTCGATCAGCATATGGCCAGCCCCCGGGACGTGGTGCACATGAAATTGCACGGGCAGATTGTCGGTGTGGGCAACGGGTAGCATCGGGTCATCGCTTCCCCATACCACCATCACCGGCATGGTCAGTGTTTCCAAGCGGTCGCGCGGGATGACGCCCTGCCGGTCTTGGCTGGTCATGGCGGCAGCGATCTCGATGAGTTTCTCGACCTGGCCGGGCCGCCCGCGCATGTCCCCAAGGGCGTCCACGGCGTGATCGATGGGCCGCGTCTGTGGTCCCGACATCGCCGAGAGGCACGCCTGGATGTCGGATGGGTCCCTTGCGGCGGCAAAGCGGCGCAACAGCGGACCGTTGATCTCGGCGCCGAAGCCGCCAGGCGCCAGAAGTGTCAGCGACGCCACCTTCTCGGGCTCGGCCAGCGCCATCAGCGCCGCCACAGCGCCGCCCATCGAGTGGCCGACCAGATGAACGCGCTTTACCGATCGCGCGGTGAGATCGGCCAGGACGGCCCTTGCCGCCAGCTTGGCCGGGCCGGCACCGGGGAAATCGAGCGACAGCCCGTGCCCCGGCAAATCATAAGCGAGTGTGCGCACCGCAGGCGACAGCGCCGGGATCACTTCGCGCCAAATATCGTGGCAGCCGCCGAAGCCATGCAGCAAGACGATGGCCTTCGAGCCAACACCCTTTTCGGCGGCGTGAAGCGATGCGATCATGAAATCTGAGAGCTTTATTGCGGAACGGCAAGGTAGGAAATGCGGGTGGTTTGCTCCTTGTCCAGAACGATGGCCAGTAAAATCTTCACGACGACTAGCGCTTGCGACCTCTCGATCTCGCGGGTTCGCGCGACAAAGCCGGCAAATCAGTCATATCGGGACTTTGCCACCTGCTTTCGGCGGCCAACAATTCGATTGGTCCAAACAGTCCTGTTCGGAGGACGTCAGCTCGCGTTGCCGAGGCCTGCCGCGCGCAGGGCTCCAACCAGCCGCTCGGTCAGATCGGGCGGATATTTCCGGTCGATGAAGGTCGCGCGCGGGTCGGCGGCGAATTTCGGAAATTTGGCGGTCAGCTCGTCGACCAGCTTGCGCGCCAGATTGTCCTGACCGGCGATCTTGGCACCGATCAGCCGGGCGGCAAGATAGTGCGACTTCGTTGCGGTTGTTCTCAAAGAGGAACTGGCAATCGCGGCCTTGTTCGTGTCGCCAAGCATGAGTTCGCCGGCGAAAAGTCCAAAATCCCACCATGTCGGATGACCGCTGGAGGCGTCCACCGCCTGGGCCAGGATCGGCGTCCCCTCGGCATAGCGGCCGGCGAAAATCAGCCCGTAGCCATAAGCGGCGGCCATGGCGAGATCGTAGGGATTGAGGTCATAGGCCTTGCGCATCCAGCGCAGCGCCTCGTCGGCGTTGCCAAGACGGGAATTGATGTAGCCGTAGGAACGATGCGCGTAGGGACTGGTCGGCCCCATCTGCACGGCGCGATGGGCGAATGTCATCGCCTTCTCGATCGTGGCATCCGGCGGATAGGCGTAGTGGTCGTTCACGGCCTCCAGGTGGAGCGAGGCGATTTCCGAATAGACCAACGGTGATTTGGCGCCGTTTTCGGCGAGGGTTTCGAGGCAGCGATAGGCGGCCTCGTGGGTCCTGGCGTTCTGGTCGAGATAATATTTGTCGTTGAGCGTCAGGCATTGCGTGAGGGCGGTTTGTATGCCGCTCTGTTCGAGATAGCCGTAGATCGTGCCGGAAGCGGGAAGAGCGGACGTCAAGATGCCGGCTATACGGCTCTCGACGGTGGTCGGCGCGCTGTCGGCGGCGGTCAGGTTGCGCGACAAAAGCACCCGTCCGGTGGCCACGCTCTGCAGTTCGATCGTGATGTCACCCGTATCCGGTCCAGGCAGGATATCGAAGATGAAGCTCGTCGCGCTAGCGACCGGATCGGCCTTGTTGACGATGTCGCGACCGATGAAGTCGATCGTATCGAAGCCGCTCAGTCCGGCACGCAGCGTTGCGGCGACACGGCTGGCATCCGTGCCACTGGCCTTGACGGCGATGTAGACCAGCGGCAAAGCCTCGCTGGCGGCCGACGGCGCGATGCTGCCGGTCAGGGTCGCGGTCTCGAGCGTTGCCGCAGGGTCGCCGCCTGCCAGCAGCGCACCGCTGCCCTGACGCAATATCAGAACGCCGAGCATGGCTATGACCACGGCGATCGCCATCCAGAAGAAACGGAGATGGCGTGCCACCGAGGGCTCCGGCGCCGCCGCCGGTGCCAGCAATGCAGCGGCGGCAATGGCATCACCGGGGGGCTCGGATGGTGCCGCTACGGCTTCGATCTGCTCGGCGGGTTTCGCAGGTTCCGGCAAGCGGATCGCGTTGAGCTCATAGGCCGGGACATAGCTGCCGCGCGGTATCGCTATGCGAAACGGCTCCGCGACGCCTTCATTGGCGAAATATTGCTGCAGCAGCTCGCGTAGCCTGCCCGCCTGCACGCGTACCACCGCGTCGGTCGAAGGATCGAAATCGCCATCCTTGCCGAAGACATCCATGGCAATGGAAAAGCCCTTGAGCCGGTCGGCTTCGCCTGCCTGTTCGCGCTCGACAAGATAACGCAACAGCTTGCGTGCACGCTCGGATCGTCCGAACGTTTCGCTGGCAAGCAGTCGCTCTAGTGTCTCGCGCACTGCGGGGGCGGCAGGCGTGGCATGCTGCAAGTGTCGATCCTCTCGAAGTCGGCACAGGTTGAGGTGCGATCATATAGTTCCCGCACCGGCACACAAGTCTGCACCCATTATGCGATCGCGTACCTCACCGGAGAATTCTCCGGTGGTTAATAGCCTGCCGGTATCGGCCAGTGCATGGGCGTGAGAGCCAACATCAGCCAGTCGAGGCAAAGCCTTTCGAGGGCTTGAAAAATGGCGGCGTGGGGAGCTGTTCCTGCCTCCCGCGCCGCCGACCGGCCGATGCTAGCGACCGACGATACGATTCGCCGCTGACGTCACCGCTTCCAGCGAGGCGGCGACGATGTTGGTGTTGATGCCGGCGCCGAACAGTTTGCCCCCGGGATATTCCATCTCGACATAGGAGATGGCCGACGCGTTCGAGCCGCGCTGCAACGAGTGCTCGGAATAATCGAGCACCGACATGTCGACGCCGACATGGCGCGACAGCGCATCGACGAAGCCGTCGATCGGGCCCGTGCCGGTGCCTGATATCGTCACTTCCTTGCCGTGGTCGAGGATGACCGCCTCGATCACCCGCCGGCTCTTGACCTCGGTATCGGGATAGGTGTGGTGGTCGAGGAATTTCAGCCGCGCGCCCGGCTGGTCGACATAGGTCTCGAGGAAGCGCTCGTAAATGCGCTTGACCGGAACCTCCTTGCCTTCGGCATCGGTGATCGCCTGGATCGCCTGGCTGAACTCGATCTGCAGGTTGCGCGGCAGATTGAGGCCGTAATCGGCCTGCAGCACATAGGCGATGCCGCCCTTGCCCGATTGCGAGTTGATGCGGATGATCGCCTCGTAGCTGCGGCCGACATCGGCCGGGTCGATCGGCAGATAGGGCACTTCCCAGTGCGGCGTGTTGGCCTTCTTCAGCGCCTTCATGCCCTTGTTGATGGCGTCCTGGTGCGAGCCGGAAAAGGCCGTGTAGACGAGTTCGCCGACATAGGGATGGCGCTCGGGAATCTTCAGCTGGTTCGAATATTCATAAACGTCCTTCATCCGGTTGATGTCGGAGCAATCGATGCCCGGATCGACGCCTTGCGTGTACATGTTGAGCGCCAAGGTGACGATGTCGACATTGCCGGTGCGCTCGCCATTGCCGAACAGCGTGCCTTCGACGCGGTCGGCACCAGCCATCAGACCGAGTTCGGTGGTGGCGATGCCGGTGCCGCGGTCATTGTGCGGATGCAGGGAGATGATCAGGCTTTCCCTGGCGTCGAGGTTGCGGCACATCCACTCGATGCGGTCGGCATAGATGTTGGGCGTCGACATCTCGACGGTCGACGGCAGGTTGATGATCAGCTTGTTGTCAGGCGTCGGCCTGACGATCTCGGTGACGGCGTTGCAAATCTCCAGCGCGACCTCGAGTTCGGTGCCGGTGAAGCTCTCCGGCGAATATTCGAAACGGTAGCCGCCGCCCGCCTTGGCCGCCATGTCGGTGATCATCTTGGCGGCGTCGGTGGCGATGCGCTTGATGCCGCCGACATCCTTCTCGAAGACGACGCGGCGCTGCAATTCGCTGGTCGAGTTGTAGAAATGCACGATCGGGTTGGTGGCGCCGTTGAGCGCCTCGAAGGTGCGGCTGATCAGTTCGGGCCGGCACTGGACCAGCACCTGCAATGACACATCGGCCGGCACATTGCCTTCCTCGATGCACCAGCGGGCGAAGTCGAAGTCAGTTTGCGAAGCCGACGGGAAGCCGATCTCGATCTCCTCGAAACCCATGTCGAGCAGCAGCGCGAACATGCGCGCCTTGCGCTCGTGGCCCATCGGATCGATCAGTGCCTGGTTGCCGTCGCGCAGGTCGACCGAGCACCAGATCGGGGCCTTGTCGATCACCTTCGAGGGCCAGGTCCGGTCGGTGAGACCGACCGTAGGATAAGGTTGGTATTTTCGGGCTGCGTCCGGCATGCCCCGGCCGACCTGCTTGCCGGTCGCGGCCTCGCTGGCGCGGATGTCTTCTCGTGCGTTCATCGTCGTTTCTCCCGGCGGCTGGCGGTCCACCTTTCAGGCGGATGTGGTGCCAAGCGGCGCCTTTACCAGATTTTCGTTCGCTTGATATGATTTGCCAAGGAGCATGCGCTTGCGCGGCGGTTCGACCGCCGGGCGCTCCTTCAGCGAACCCGGCGATCGCCGATAAGGCCGAGAAGAAGCAGGGTCGAGGCAAGCGCGCGAACGGTCTCGCCGGCAAAGCCGGTCTGACGGGAAGCGGTGGTGGCGCGCGTGTTCATGGCCGCTCT
Source organism: Mesorhizobium sp. M8A.F.Ca.ET.208.01.1.1 (assembly GCF_004791315.1). Lineage (NCBI taxonomy): Bacteria > Pseudomonadati > Pseudomonadota > Alphaproteobacteria > Hyphomicrobiales > Phyllobacteriaceae > Mesorhizobium > Mesorhizobium sp. M8A.F.Ca.ET.208.01.1.1. Next base: position 131,225 of record NZ_SRUT01000002.1, on the reverse strand, counting down.
CATACAGGAGCGGCCTGTTGGAGGCAAGCGGGGCCGGCCCGGTCGAATTTTATCCCTAACGCGGATGCTCTTCCCCGCGCGCTGCAAATGCGCCAGACTTGAACGGTGGCGGGGTGCCGCCGGCAGGGGTCATCCATGAATTTCGTGTTCTTCTCGCCGCATTTTCCCGCCAACGGCGCCGATTTCTGCGACCGGCTGAAGAAGGCCGGCGCGACCGTGCTCGGGATTGGCGACGCACCCTTTGACGCTCTGGACGGCAAGCTGAAGGCAGCGCTTTCGGAATATTACCGTATCGCCGACATGGAAGACTACGATGCGGTGTTCCGGGCGATCGGACATTTCATCCACAAATGGGGCCGCATCGACCGGTTCGAATCGCTCAACGAGCATTGGCTGGAACTGGAAGCCAACATCCGCACCGACTTCAACATCTACGGCACCAAGCTCGATTTCGTGAAGAATCTGAAGCGCAAGAGCCGCATGCGCGCCTTCTTCCGCAAGAGCGGCGTCGAGACCATCGCGCAGCGCAAATGCTCCGACCGGGCCGGCGCCATGACCTTCATCCGCCGCGTCGGCTATCCCGTGGTGGTAAAACCGGATTCCGGCTCCGGCGCTTCGAACACGTTCAAGATCTCGAATGCGAAAGAACTCGACCAGTTCTTCCGGGACAAGCCGGAGGATGTGACCTTCGTCATGGAGCAGTTCATCGAGGGGCTGGTGGTGACCTATGACGGGCTGGTCAACCGCGACGGCGAGGTGGTGCTGGCGGCCAGCCATCGCTACGACCAGAGCGTCATGGAGGTGGTCAACGAAGACCGCCACATGAGTTACACCTGCTTTCCCCGGATCAGGCCTGTCGTCGAGGAGGCCGGCCGCAAGATCCTGAAAGCATTCGACGTGCGCGAACGCTTTTTCCACATCGAACTGTTCGAGACCAGGGACGACCGCATCATCGCTCTGGAGGTCAACATGCGCCCGCCCGGCGCCTGGATGACCGACGCGATCAACTACACGTTCGACATCGACGTCTATGCGGCCTGGGCAGACATGGTCGTGAGGGACGCAGCCGGCGGCCCCTATGAAGGCAAGTATTTCACCGCCTATGCCAGCCGCAAGCGCCACCTCGACTATTTGCACAGCCATGCGGACGTGCTAGCCGCGCACCGCGACAAGATCGTCCACCATCAGGCCATCGAGAAGGTTTTCAGCCGCGCCATGGGAGATTACGCCTACCAGATGCGCTCGAAGGATCAGGCGGAGCTGCGCGAGGCGGTTGCCTATATCCACGCGGAAAAGGCTTGAGGACATGGACATTTCCTATCACAAGGCTTTCGCCCGCAATCTCGGCCGCGACATGGAGTACAAGCGCTATGGCCATGCCGGCCGGCCCGTCGTGGTGTTCCCGACCTCGCAGGGCCGGTTCTACCAGTTCGAGGATTCCGGCGGGGTGGGCGCGCTCGCCGAATTCATCGACACCGGCCGCATCCAGTTGTTCACGGTGGACGGCATCGATTCGGAATCCTTCTTCGACAAGCGTGCCGACCCCGCGCACCGCATCGCCCGCCACGAGGCCTATTTCCGCTATGTGCGAGAGGAGGCGCTGCCGGAATTCCTGGAAACCGCCGCGCAGGCCAATGGCGGACGGCGGCTGAAGCCCTTGTTCTCAGGCTGTTCGATGGGCGGCTACCATTCCTCGAACTTCGTCTTCCGATTTCCCGAACTCGCCAGCGGCGTCATCTCGCTGTCGGGTGTCTATTCGGCCCGCGATTTCTTCGGCAAGGCGCTCGACGGCGACATCTTCTACAACTCGCCGCTCGATTATCTGCCCGGCATCGTCGACCCGAAATTACTGGCGCGGCTGAAGGCGCTGAGGCTTATCTTCTGCTGCGGGCAGGGCGCCTGGGAAGAGCGCATGCTGGTCGAGACGCGCCAGCTGGAACAGATCCTGCGCGACAAGTCCATTCCCGCCTGGGTCGACTATTGGGGCGGCGACGTCAGCCATGACTGGCCGTGGTGGCACAAGCAACTGGTCTATTTCTTCGGCCGCTGGCTGGATGATGATCTGATGCACAGGCTGGATTGAGGTGCATTGATATTCAGGTGAGGCTGGCCTGCAAATGGCGGCTTCCTGCGCTTCCCCGCTCTATTGCGTCGCAATAGAGCTGTGCTCACGTACTTTAAGTACGCTCCGCTCCGGTTCTCGGAAGCCACCATTTTCGACTCAGCCGACCTGAATCTCACTGCACCTGCGCGCGCACGGATGACCACACCAGAGCCCATCCGCCGCTTGCCTTGTCATCAGCCGACATCAGCCGCACCTACCCTTCCTGGCAGGCCGGCACCGGTACGGTTTCGTGTTCGGGCGCGGATCCTCGGCGCAGGCCGAGGAACACGACAAGGGCGGTGACGATGGTGATTGCCGCCAGCACGATCAGCAGCCTGTCGAACGCCGTTTCGTAGGCCTCGACCAGAACGGCGGCGCCGGCCGCCGGCAAATGTTGCGCGGTACCGCCGACATTACCGGTCACCAGCAATTGCGCCGCGGCAGCCGCGTCGCTGGACGGCGCGGCGCCTCGAGCGGCGAGCTGCGCCGCGGTGAAGCCTGACAGCGTCGCCATGACGATGGCCAGCGCCACGCCCTCGCAAGCGACACGCGTGGTGTTGAAGATGCCGACCGCCATGCCGGCGCGCTCCGTTGGCACGACGCTGACGGCCAGCCCATCCATCAATCCCCAGGGCAAGGCGATGCCGACGCCGATCAGGATCAGCGGCGTGACCAGCGCGACGTCGATGGACGGCGTCAGGCTCAGCCAGACCAAGCCAGCCGCCGCGACGAGCAGGCCAACGCCGCAAATGGTGGCCGGAGCGATCCAGCGCGCGAGCTGGCCGGCGAGCAAGGGCAGGACCAGCAACGGGCCGGAGAGGCAGATCATCAATTGCCCGGCCTTGATCTCGCTCATCCCTTGGATGCCGATGAAGCGGATCGGCAAAAGCACAAGCAGGACCACGAAGCCATAGGCGGGCGCCGCCGCGAGAAACTGGACGCCGACGAAGCGAGGAAAGCGAAACAGGGTGAGATCGAGCATTGGCCGGCGCGCGCGCCGCTCGACGATGACGAACAGCACGAAGCAAAGGACGGCAACGCCGAGAAGCGTTACCACCAGAGGTTCGGCCCAACCGCTCTGCGGCGCCTGCAACACGCCATAGGTCAGCGAGGCCAGCGCGACCGTGAAGGTGCCGGCGCCCGCCCAGTCGAGCCCGGTCGCATCCGGGTCACGTGATTCCCTGATGGTGCGCAGGCCGAGGATCGCCGAGGCAACCGCTAGTGCCACGACCAGAACAAAGATCGACCGCCAGCCGAATGCGGCGATGAGCAGGCCGGAAGCGATCGGGCCGAAGGCCAGCCCGATGCCGAAACTGGTGCCGAGGAAGGAGAAGGCGCGCAGCCGCGATGGTCCCTCGAATTCCTGGGCAAGTGCGGACGCGCCGCCGGCGAAGGCCAAGGCGCTGCCCAGCCCTTGCGCGGCCCTGAAGACGTCGAACCAGGCGATGTCGGGCGCCAGCATCGCACCGAGCGAAGCGAGGATGTAGAGGGCGAGACCGAGGAGGAATATCCGCTTGCGGCCATGATTGTCGGCCAGGGCGCCCGCCGCCATCAGGCTGGCGCCGAAGGTCAGCATGAAGGCGTTGGTCACCCAGTTGAGCGCGATCGGGCTGCCGCCGACATCGGCCGCTATGCGGGAGAGCGCGACGGCCGGGCCGGTGAAGGTCAGGGGCATCGTCGTGGCGGCAAGGCATACGGACAAGAGCACGAGCCATCTCTCGGCCGGGCCGATTGTGATCTTCAAGGTCATGGATTTTCCTATCTGGGGCAGTCTGCGCCGGCATGCCGCGCAATCGCGGCGCCCGCTCATGCGACCAAGATAGGTCGATGACGGCTCTGGAAAAATGGTATTAAATATCTCGACATAACGGACTGAAACGCTCGAATGGAGGAGTTTGATGGATCGCCTCAGCGGCCTTCTGGCTTTCGCCCGCACCGCCGAATTCGGCAGCTTCGTCGCCGCCGGCCGGGCGCTCGGCATCTCCGCTTCTGCGGTCGGCAAAAGTGTCGCGCGGCTCGAACAGGAACTAGGGGTGCGGCTGCTGCAGCGCTCCACGCGGCGAATCGGCCTGACGGAAGAGGGCAAGCTGTTCAACGAGCGCGTGCGGCGTATCCTCGACGACATCGACGATGCCGAGGCGATGCTGTCACGGACACGGGAGACGCCGCGCGGGCGGCTGCGCGTCTCGGCCCCGATCGTCACCTATCATCTCTTGCTGCCGGTGCTGTCGGAGTTCATGGCGCGGTTTCCCGAGATCGAGCTCGACATCGATTTCAACGACCGGATCGTCGACGTCATCGAGGAAGGCATCGACGTCGCGATCCGCAGCGGCGAGCTGCCCGATTCACGATTGGTGTCGAAACCCATTGCGCCCTTTCGCATGCTGCTGTGCGCGGCGCCTTCCTACCTCGAGCGCCATGGCATACCCGGCGTGCCGGCGGATCTCATCGGGCACTTCGGCATAAACTTCCGCTATCTCAACAGCGGCAGGCTGCTGGACTGGCCGTTCATTACCGGGAGCGCGCAACCGCTGATCCGTTCGATGCTGACCTGCAACAACATGGAGGCCTTGAAAGGCGCCACGATCGCCGGTCTTGGCATCGCCTGCATGCCCGATTTCCTGGTGCGCGAGGCGCTGCGCGAAGAAAAACTGCGTACCGTGCTGGACGACCATATCGACGGCCGCGGCCAGTTCCGGATGCTGTGGCCCTCCAACCGCCATCTGTCGCCAAAGGTGCGCGTCTTCGTCGATTTCCTTCCCGAACGGCTCGCGGCGGCGCGGTAACATCGCCCGGTGCCGGGCTTTCACTCCCTGATGCTTCTGGCCACCACCCGCGCAATGCTCGGGCCGACGAGCAGCACGATCAGGAAACGCGCCGACTGCAGCGCCATGACGAAGGAGATGTCGACGTTGTGCGCGGCGGCGGCGATGATGGCGACGCTGTCCATGCCGCCGGGGCTGGTCGCCAGATAGGCGGTCAGCGGGTCGATGCCGGCGAGATGGCTGATCAGGAAGGCAAGGCCGCCGCAAAAGGCGATCAGTGCGATGATCGAAGCGATGATCTGCGGCAGGGCGCGTGCCGCATGGCGCAGGATCGGCCTGGTGAAGTTCAGGCCGATCGACCAGCCGACCATCGCGTAACTGACCGCCAGCAGCCATTGCGGCAATTGCATCGGCACGCCGAGGCCAAGATGGATGACGGTGCCCACGATGAAGCTGCCGAGGAAGAAGGGCGAGGGCAGCCGGCAAAGCCTGCCCGCCAGGCCGCCGACGATTGCCATGCCGATCGTGGCGGCGAAGGGTTGCGGGTCGATCGCCGGGAACCAGACGATGGGCGGGACCTCGATGCCCGAGGTGTCGACCCACATCTTGGCGACGAGGGCTGCCGTCATCGACACGAAGATGACGCGCAGATACTGCATGAAGGCGACCAGGCGCTGGTCGGCGCCGAAGGCGCCGGCCATCAGCACCATGGCCGTGGCGGCCCCCGGCGACGAGCCCCAGACGGCGGTGGTGCCGGGCAGGATGCGCCAGCGGCTGATCAGCCAGCCAAGCAGGCTGGAGGCCGCGACGGTGGCGATCACCACGCCGAGGAACAGCGGCCATTCCTTGTAGAAAACCGGAAAGATATCGGCCGAGATCGAAGCCGCGACGAGGCAGCCGACGACAGCCTGGGCGGAGCCGAACAGAAGGCGCGGCACGCGCACCGTAGCGCCGTTGGTGCCGGCGACGATGGCGGCCAGCATCGGTCCGATCAGCAGCGCCGCCGGCAAGGCGGCGAGTTCCAGCGCACCGGCAAACAGCGCGGAGATAACCAGCAGGATCAGCCATTGCCAAGGCTTGCCCAGCCGCGTCATGCGCTCGACGGCGGGCTGGTCGGGAGGTGGCTGCTCGGCCGCGGAATCCATGCTCTGGTCTTAGACCGGGATGCGAAAAATGCGAACCCCGGCGTACCGGAAAAGCAGGTCCCGGCGCCTCAGCCGGTTTTGGCCTCAGCCAACCCAAAGCCGCCGACGGGATGCGTCTCCACCTGGAACTCGAAGCCGCCGATGAAGGGCCGCGCCTTGGCGATGGCCGCCTGGACTTCCGGAAGCTGCAGCGAGGCCTTGTGGCTTGCCTGATCGGTCCACACTTCGGTCACCCAGATCGCGTCGGCGTCGGCCGGGTCGGTGGCGATGATATAGCTCAGGCAGCCGGGCAGAGCGCCGGTGCTCTCGCGCAGCACAGTCATGACAGCGTCGCGTTGGCCGCGCGCCGCCCGCATCTTGCCGATCAGTCCGTACATGTCGTCGTCTCCCCCAGGGTTGGCGCGAAAGGAGTGTGTCCAGTATGCCGGTCGCTGGTCAAGGCATCAACTGGCCGCCATTGACCTCGATCACCTGGCCGGTGATGTAACCGCTCAACAGGTCCGATGAGAGGAACAGATAGGCGCCGACGCAATCTTGCGCCGTGCCGGCGCGGCCCTGCGGAATGGTGGCGACCATGCCCTTCATCTGCTCGTCGGTCGAATAGCGTTCGTGGAAGGGAGTGAGGATGGTGCCCGGCGCCACGGCGTTGACGCGAATGCCGAAGCCGATCAGTTCCTTGGCCATGCCGCGCGTGACGTTGGAGACGAAGGCCTTGGCCGAGCCGTAAAGGCCGGCGCCGCCGCCGGCACCATTGCGCGCGGCGATCGACGAGGTGTTGACGATGAAGCCGCCCTGTTTCTTCAGCCATGGCATCGCCTTGCGCGAGGCGGTCAGCACCGAGCGGGCGTTGAGATCCATCACCGCGTCGTAATGCGCCTCGGTCTGCTCGGCATAGGGGATGCGGCCAAGCATGCCGCCGGCATTGTTGACCAGCCCGTCGAGGCGGCCGAAATGTCGCGCGCTGTCCTCGACGACGCGTTCGACATCGGCGGGAAGAGAAAAATCGCCCTGGACAAGAAAGACCTCGCCGCCGCCGTCGCGAATGGTCTGGCCGAGTTTCTCGGCGGCGTCGCGGCTGGAATTGTAGTGCAGCGCCACCTTGCATTTCTGCTCGGCATAGGCGAGCGCGAGCGCGGCGCCGATGCCGGTCGAAGCGCCGGTGACCAACACCGCCTTGCCGGCGAGATCGGGGATGACAAGACCGAGGGCTGTCTCTGGCACTGCTGTTCCTCCGGGGATATCCGAGATTGTTGGCGGATCTTGCCACCCTTGCATTCAAGGCAGTGCCGCTTCAAGGCCTGAGATAGACATAGCCCTGGCTTTGCAGTTCGGCGAGCTTGACGACGCCGCCCTGGTCGGCGGCATGGAAGCCGTCGAGCAGGTCGGCGAGCGTAATATCCATGCCGCGCATGGTGTTGCCGCAGGCATGCGGGTCGAGCCCTTGCTGGACAAGACCGGTAAAGCGCCCCGAAATCGCCGCCGATATGCCCTTCGACTTGAAGCCGGCAAGGGCTGGACCATGCACGACCAGCGCGATCTCGACGTTGCCGCCGGTGCCCTCATAATGGTTCTTGATGTTGCCGAGCACGAAATTGACCTTGTCGAGGTCGCTGAGGTGATAGGCGACCTTCAGCCTGGCAGGCTCGGTGGTTGCCGCCCGGACCGCCCGCAGGCCGAGAAGCGTTCCGGATCCGGCGAGGGCCGCCCGGAACATGTCGCGTCGGCGCATGGCGTCCCCTCCCTGGCTTGCCGGCGCAGCGCGATTTGCGTGGCCGCTGCCGCAATACTAGCATAAATTGACCTTACGTCCTGTCGATGCGGAGGAGGGGCACATGGCGTACAGGGAATGGAAGACGTTCGCCGGCGCCGGACTTGGCGCCATACTGCTTGCCGGACTTGTGGGTTCTGCTTTTGCCGATGATGCGCTCAAGCTCACCGAACTCAGCCCCAACGGGGCGGACGCCTGTTTCGGCAGGGTCTATGACGCGGCGCACCTCAAGGCGCATCCGAAGCAGAAAGTGGCGCGGATCTTCTTCTACTACGGCCATGATCCGGTCAGCCGTCCGAATGAGGAACCGAACGCGAATTCGGATACGTCCTACAATGGCTTCCTCACCACAACGGTGCGTGGCGCCAAGGCGCCGGAATGGGCCGGCGGCTGGTGCAATCACGAGTCCGAGGACGACAAATCGGGCCCGATCCGCTGCGGCATGGATTGCGACCGTACGCTGGCGTCGCTGAAGGTCGACGACAAGGGCCGGCTGATCCTGTCGGACCTGTCGTCCGATATCTACCTCGATCCGGACTCAGAGGAGCAACTCGGCAAGGCGGAATACGTCAGGCAGGCGCTCGGTTCGGAAGACGACAATTTCCGCCTCGATCCGATGCCGGTCGCCACCTGCAAGGCGGAGTTCGCGTGGATCGATCCGATCGACCCGGCGCTCGGGCCGCCGTTGCGCGAGCGGTTCAAACCCGATCAGGCCTTCTGCTACGGGCGCGACTATGATGCAGCGCATATGAGTTCGCATCCCGATCAACTGACGCAGTCGATCCGGGTGTTCAGCGGGTCCGTGGAACTCGCTTCCTACGCCTCGGGCGGTGATGTCGCGAACTGGCCCGACGGCGCCGACATCGCCGTCTCGGTCACGACACGGCGGAAGGGGGCCAAGGTCACGCAGACCTATTCCTGCCAGGGCGAGGCCGACCAGTGGCGTTGCGCCGCGAGTTCGAAGATGAGCGATTTTTCGTGCGACATCGCGCAAAAGGAAATCTTCCTCAAGCGCGGCGCCAACGGCACTATCATGCTGGCCAATCCCAACAGCAGCATTGCAATCATCGACCTGTGCTCGAAAGCCGCCGACGGCAAAACCAAGTCCGATGACAAGGTCTATCGGCTGGAGGCGATGCCGCAATCGGCGTGTGCGCCGTAAGCACGGGCTTGTCTACAATGCCGCGAAGGGATATATCTTTGCTATATCTCATTTGAGGATGGCATGATGGACAAGGCAAAGGTGTTCTGGTCGGGCCGGTCACAAGCTGTGCGTCTGCCCAAAGAGTTTCGTTTCGAAACGGACGAGGTTTCGATCCGTCGCCATGGGCATACTGTCATACTTGAGCCACTCGTGCAGGATTGGGCGTGGCTTGACCAGGTGATCGGACCAGTCGACGAGGATTTTGTCGAAGCGGCGCTGGAACGGCAGGAGGGGCAGGATAGACCTGCCTTGGACGACATCTTCAAGTGATCTATCTGCTTGATACCAACGCCGTTATTGCCGTCATCAAAGGTGACGCGAGTCTACTCGCGCTTCTGAAACAGCATACGCCGCAGGATTTTGCGCTTTCGGCGATCGTGGCACATGAACTGTACTATGGTGCCGAAAGGAGCCAGAGAAGAGCTGAAAATCTGGCGCGCATCGAAGCTTTGCAATTCCCGGTGCTTGAATTCGATCGAGAGGACGCGAGGCATGCCGGAGAGATTCGGGCAACGCTTGCAGCGTTAGGGACGCCAATTGGCCCCTATGATGCGCTCATTGGCGGGCAGGCGCGCGCTAGAAGCCTCATTCTGATCACCCGCAACGTCCGGGAATTCGAGCGCATCAACGGCCTCTCAATCGAGACTTGGTGAACCGCCTCAGGCGAACGGCACCGCCGTCGTACCCTTGGGCAGTTTTGCCTCATCATCCGGCTCGACATGGATGGTCACCCGCACCGAAGGGAGTTCGGCCTTCAGCGCGTCCTCGATGCGATCGCAGATGACGTGGCTGGCACCGACCGACATGTCGGCGTCGACGACCAGATGGAATTCGATGAAGGTGGCGCGGCCGGCGATGCGGGTCTTGAGGTCGTGCACCTCCATCGCGCCTTTGCAATTGGCCGAGATGATGTCGCGGATGCGCATGTGCTCCGCCGTGCCGACGGCTCGGTCCATCAGGCCGTTCATCGACGAGCCGATGACATGCCAGCCCTGCCACAGAATGTTGAGTGCGACGATGACGGCCAGTGCCGGGTCGAGGATTTGCCAGCCAGTCAGGATTGCTCCGACCAAGCCGCCGAAGACGCCGATCGAGGTTACAACATCGGTCATGATGTGATTGCCGTCGGCGACCAGCGCCGGTGACTTTTCGGCTCGGCCCACGCGGATCAGCGTCCAGGCCCAGAAGGCATTGATGACGGTGGCGACGCCGTTGACGGCAAGGCCTTTCCAAGGCTGTTCGAGCGGAGCCGGCGTCTGCCAGGAGCGCCAGACTTCGTTCAGGATCAAAAGCGCGGCGAGCACGATCAGCACGCCTTCGAGCACGGCCGAGAAATACTCGGCCTTGTGGTGGCCGAAGGGGTGATCCTGGTCGGCGGGCTTGTAGCTGACCTGGATTGCCCAGAAGGCGGCCATCGAGGCAATGACGTTGACGATCGATTCCAGCGCGTCCGAATAGAGCGCCACGGATCCGGTTATGTACCAGGCGGCGGCTTTCAGCGCGAGCACGACAAAGGCGATCACGATCGACCAGAAGGCAAGGTTGGCGACCTTGCGCTTCGCGGCGGCTTTCGCCGCGATCGCCATGGTGTTCTCGGCTTCGGCCATTACCGTCAGGCTGCCTTTTCCTTGGCCTTGCGCGGCAAATGCGCAACGATGTTCTCGATGATGCGCATGCCGGCATTGTGGCCGAGCGTCATGATCGATTCCGGGTGGAATTGCACCGCTGCGATCGGCTCCTTGCGGTGCTCGAAGGCCATGATGACGCCGTCCTCGGTCTCGGCGGTCACCATGAAATCATCCGGCAGGCGCACCGGATCGGCGAAGATCGAGTGGTAGCGGCCGACGGTGACTTCCTTCGGCAGGCCGGAGAAGATGATACCCGGCTTCGAGACGCGGATACGCGACGGCTTGCCGTGCATGGGAATGTGCAACTGCCTGAGTTCGCCACCATAGGCCTCGGCCAGTGCCTGCAGGCCAAGGCAGACGCCGAAGATCGGCAGGTCGCGGGCGCGCGCTCGCCTGATGGTCGCCGCGCAGTCGAAATCCTTGGGCGTACCGGGTCCGGGCGACAGCACGACGAGATCGGGCTTCAGCCGGTCGAAGACTTCCTCCGGCACCGGCGTGCGCACGGTCGAGACATTGGCGCCGGTCTGGCGGAAGTAGTTGGCCAGCGTGTGGACGAAGGAGTCCTCGTGGTCGACCAAAAGGATGTTGACACCGTCGCCGACGCGCGCGGATGCGCGCTCGGTGCTGGTCGAATTGCCCGTCTTGGCGTCACGGATGGCGGAGAGCATGGCGGATGCTTTCAGTTCGGTTTCGGCTTCTTCTTCCTCGGGAATGCTGTCGAAGAGCAATGTAGCGCCGGCGCGCACCTCGGCGATGCCGTCCTTGATGCGGATGGTGCGCAAGGTCAGGCCGGTGTTCATGTCGCCGTTGAAGTTGACCATGCCGATGGCGCCGCCATACCAGGCGCGCGGGCTCTTCTCGTTCTGCTCGATGAAGCGCATGGCCCACAGTTTCGGCGCGCCGGTGACGGTGACCGCCCAGGCGTGCGAGAGAAACGCATCGAAAGCGTCCATGCCCTCGCGCAGCCGCCCCTCGATATGATCGACCGTATGGATCAGGCGCGAATACATCTCGATCTGGCGGCGGCCGATGACGCGCACCGAGCCTGGATCGCAGACCCGCGACTTGTCGTTGCGGTCGACGTCCGAGCACATGGTGAGCTCGGATTCGTCCTTCTTGGAGTTGAGCAGCTTGATGATCTGCTCGGAGTCCGAAATGGCGTCGTCGCCGCGCTTGATGGTGCCGGAGATCGGGCAGGTCTCGACGCGGCGGCCGTTGACGCGCACGAACATCTCAGGCGACGCGCCGATCAGGTATTCGTTCTCGCCCAGATTGATGAAGAAGGAATAGGGCGACGGGTTGATGGACTTCAGCTTGCGCGAAATCTCGGATGGCTGCGTCTCGCAGCGCTCGTAGAACATCTGGCCGGGGACGACCTCGAACAGGTCGCCGCGCTTGAAAGAGTCCATCGCCCGGCGCACCAGATTGGCGTATTCGCCGGGCTCATGATCGCCGCGCGGCGGGATGCGATCGGCGGTCTTGAACGGCTCGGCGATCTGGTCGCGCGGCAGGCCTTCGGTCGAAAAACCTTCGCCCGCATAGTCGTAGCGGTCGGTCCAGGCCTTGGCCGAATAGTGGTCGACGACCAGGATCTCGTCGGGCAGGAACAGCACCAGGTCGCGCTGGCTTTCCTTGCGAACCAGCGTGTGGTCGACCGGGTCGAACTGGAAGGCGAGGTCGTAGCCGAAGGCGCCGTAGAGGCCGAGATTGGCATCTTCGGCCGTCTTGAACAGAGCGGTGATGGCGCGCAGCACGGTGAAGACCGAGGGAACGCGGCTGCGTTCCTCTTCGGTGAAGACACGGCCGGGCTTGGCGACGTCGAGGCGGATCAGCTTTTTCGAAGTCTCGGCGATCGTGACCTCGGAGAGACCGCCGAGCGTCCTGCCGATGACCGGCAACAGTGCCTCGCCACGGCCGTTCAACGCCTCGATGCGCATGGCACGGCCGCGCGCGGAGATGACCAGCGGCGGATCGATGATGGCCGTGTCCCAGCGCGTATAGCGGCCGGGATATTCGTAATTGGAGGAAAACACCGCGCCCCGACGGGAATTCAGCCCATCGACATAAGTGTCGATCGCCCCTTCATAGGGCCGGTCGTGGCGCACGCGGGTGATGGTGATGCCACCCGCCGTCACGAAGCTTTCAGCGCCGTTTTCCAGAACCTTCAACGTCATTGCCGTCTCCATCAGCTACTTGGGCAACGGACCCGGGAATGGCTTGAAAAAAACAAATGGCCGCCCGGACATTCCGTTGCGGCCACCTCTCTTTTCACGCGCACGCGTTCGAACAGGCCGCTGTCAGCAGGCCCACCACCAAATGGTCTTGGTCGAACGCATGTTCATGGCGATTCCCTTAGCGGCGATTGGGCGGCGGCGCAACTGGATTCGACGGAGGCTCAGTCTTCCAGCGTGCCCGACCTGGCGTCGCCGCTCTTCCTGTCGCCGACCAGTTTCAACAGGTCCTCGCCGGCGCGGATGATGCGGCGCGAGCGCCGCGTCAGGATGATGCCGTCCTGCGGCGCGAACACTTCGGTGCGGCCATCGGCTTCGCCCGGTGCGTGGACGATGGTGGCGAGGCGCGCGCCCTTGGCGACGCGGTCGCCGGGCTTCACGTCATAGAGGACGGCACCGGCACGGGGTGCGGGCATCATGTCGATGTTTTCCAGCGGCGCCGCGACCCCCGTGAACGGGCCGGGTGCGGGGAGGGTGGTGTCGGATATCACGCCGCGCATCGCCAGCAGCCGGTAGAGGCCTGCCGCGTCGGCCGAGGCGAGCGCGCCATCGACATCGAGGATGCCCCGATATTCGACGGTGGTGGCGACGCGCCTGTCAAGCTTCGCGACATCGGCTGATGCGTTCTGGTAGGGCATGATCGAGGCGCCCTCGAAAGTGCCGTCGGTGTCCTCGCTCCACAGCACGACGGCATCGACGCCCATGGCGGCGGCGCAATCGGCCATGGCTGGCCAGAGGCTGGAGTGGACATAGAGATAGGCAAGGCCCTCGTCGTCGCAGTGCAGGTCGAGCACGATGTCGTGGCCGAGCGAAAGCTGCACCAGGCGCGACTTCAGCCGCTGGTCGGCGCCGCCAAAGGTGGCGTCTGGCAAGAGCCTGGCGTCGGGCGCGGCCAGCAGCGGAAAGCCGCGGTTGAAGTTGGTGCGGGTGCCCAGATGAAAGCGGCCCTGGTGCTCGCCGAAATGATATTGCGCGCGGCCGATCGGGTTGGCCCAGGGCACGATGGTGATGTTGCCCTTGATACGACCTTCGGCCTCGGCCTTGCTCAACATCGGTATCAACGCATCGATGGCGACGACGCCCGGCAATTCGCCGGCATGGAGTGCGGCCTGCAGGTAGGCCGACGGGGCCGCCTTGTCGGCGCCGGTGAGACGGAACACCGGGAATTCGTAGGAAACGCCGTCGCTGTCGCCGGCGATGCGTTCAATCGATTTCTGCATGACGTTCTCCATCAAAAGCGAGAAGACATGCCCATTTGAAGGTGCCGATGTCGATTGGTCCAGCCCGCCGCGCTATGGGCGCAAGAGTAGTCTTTTGCCTTGCCGCATGTCGTTGTCCCAAAACCGCTGCGCACTTTTGGGAGGACAGGCAGTTATTCGGCGGCAGGCTGGAGGGCGGCGACCGGCGCGCGCCTGTCCAGCGCCTGCGACAGCACCGCGACGCCGACCGCCAGCAGGGCGAGCACCGCGCCGACCAGCGGCAGATTGGCATAGGAAACGCCCGCGGACAGCGCCACGCCGCCGATCCAGGCGCCCCCGGCATTGCCGACATTGAAGGCGCCCTGGTTCAGCGTGGCGGCAAGGTTCGGTCCTTCGGACGCTGCCTCGACGACACGGATCTGCAGCGGCGGCACGACGACGAAGATGAGCAGGCCCCACAGGAAGACGATGCCGATGGCGACGCTGGCGATGGCGCCGAACTGCATGAAGCCGACGAACAGCAGGGCCATCAGCAGCAGTGTGCCGATCACCGTCGGCATCAGTTTCCAGTCGGCCAGCCTGCCGCCGATGATGTTGCCGATGGTCATGCCGGCGCCGAACAGCAGAAGCACCCAGGTGACCGCCGCTGTCGACAGGCCCGACACGTCGGTGAGGTAGGGTTTGATATAGGTGAAGACGGCGAACAGGCTGGCCGAGGTCAGCGCCGCGATCAGCATCGCCAGCCATACTTGCAGCTTGCCCAGCACGCGGACTTCGGCGCGCAGACCGCCGCCGCTCGGTTCCGTGACATCCGACGGCACCAGCCAGGCGATGGCCGCGACCGAGATCAGGCCGATGCCGACCACGGCCAGGAAGGTGGCCCGCCAGCCAAAGGCTTCGCCGAGCGCGGTGCCGGCCGGAACGCCGAGGATGTTGGCGAGCGTCAGGCCGGCGAACATCAGCGCGATGGCGCTGGCGCGCTTGTTGCGCGGCACCAGGCTTGCGGCGACGACCGAGCCGATGCCGAAGAAGGCGCCCTGGCCGAAAGCGGTGAAGACGCGCGCCGCCATCAGCAGCCAGTAATTGGGCGCGATGGCGCAGAAGAGGTTGCCGACGACGAACAAAGCGGCCAGCCCCACCAGCACGGGCTTGCGCGGCAGATGCGCGGTGGCCATGGCCACAACGGGCGCGCCGAAGACGACGCCCAGCGCATAGCCCGTGACCAGCAGTCCGGCGGCCGGGATCGTCACGCCGAGATCGGCGGCGACCTCCGGCAGCAGGCCCATGATGACGAATTCGGTGGTGCCGATGCAGAAGGACGCAATGGCAAGCGCAAGGATCGGCAAAGGCATGGGAGGTCCAGACTGAATCGGTTCAATTTCAGACTGCGCGAGGATCCCTGCCGAGCACAACGTCTATTGCCGCAATGCAGCAATGCAGAAAGTCGGGAGCTTGACGAGAGTGGCTCAGGCCAGCGGCTTCAGCTCCTGGGCGATGGTGGGCAGCAGTTCCGAGACATTCGGGTGAATGTGCATCGCGCGCGCCAGCGTGTCGACCGGCGCCTTGGCGTACATCAGGTCGAGCACGCAATGCACCGCCTCGTCGCCGCCCGGGCCGAGCACCGAGCAGCCGAGGATCTCCCTGGTGTCGGCGTCGACCAGGATCTTCATGAAGCCTTGCGTCTCGCCCTTCTCGACGGCGCGGCCGACGCGCGTCATCGGCCGCTGGCCAACAAGCACGCGGCGTCCGGATTTCCTCACCGCCGTCTCGGTCATGCCGCAGCGGCCGAGCGGCGGGTCGATGTAGAGCGCATAGGCCTCGATGCGGTCGCTGATCCTCCGTGGGTCATTGTCGAGCAGATTGGCGGCGACGATCTCGTAGTCGTTGTAGGAGGTGTGGGTGAAGGCGCCTTTGCCGTTGCAATCGCCCATAGCCCAGATGCCGGGCACGCTGGTGCGCAGCTGGTCGTCGACAATGACGAAGCCGCGCTTGTCGACCTCGACACCGGCCCTGTCGAGGCCGAGGTCATCGGTGTTGGGAGTGCGTCCCAGCGCCAGCAGCACATGCGACCCTATCGCGGGCGGCTGGCCGGCGGAGAAAGTCACGGCAATGTCCTCGCCCTGTCTGGCGAAGCCGATGTCGTCGGCGCCGACATGAACGGCGATGCCTTCGTTTTCGAGGATCGACAGGATGACGGCCGAGACGTCCTCGTCCTCGCGGCCGGTCAGGCGCGGGCTCTTTTCGATGACGGTGACGTCCGAGCCGAAGCGGCGGAACATCTGCGCGAATTCGAGCGAGATATAGCTGCCGCCGACGATGATGAGGTGGCGCGGCAGCACGTCGAGATCCATCATCGAGGAATTGGTCAGGTAGTCGATGTCGTGGATGCCGGGCAGGTCCGGAACCGAGGCACGGCCGCCGGTGTTGAGGAAGATTTTCGGCGCGGTCAAAAGGTCTTCGCCGACGCGCACCGTGTTGGCGGATTCGAAGCGCGCGTGGCCGCGATAGAGCGTGCAGCCCTTCATGCCGGCGATCCAGGTCTCCAGATTGCCGCGGGCGTCGTTCGTCACCTTGTCCTTGCGCGCCTTGATCCTTTGAAAGTCGACCCCGACCGGACCGGGAAGGGTCACGCCATAGTCGGCGGCGCGCCGTGCCAGATGCGCGGCATAGGCGCTGGCGACCATGGTCTTGGTCGGCATGCAGCCGGTGTTGACACAGGTGCCGCCGACCAGCTTGCGCTCGACCAGCGCCACGCTCATGCCGGCGGCCGTCAGCCGGCCCGCCAATGGCGACCCCGCCTGGCCGGCGCCGATGATGATGGCGTCGAAGGTTTTCGTCGTCATGCAACCGCCGCCACGATCAGCAGCCCGCCGATGATCGCCACCGCGTCCTCGATGAAGGCGGCGGGCGGGTCCTTGCCGAAGGCGGCCGCCAGCCGGCCGCGCGCTTCGGCGCCACCGAGCGTGCCGATGACCGCGCCGATGGCGCCGGCGATCAGGCACACGATGGTGGCGCCGCCGGCCGCGCCGATCACCGCGCCAGAGAAGGCGCCGAGCAGGATGCGGGCGCCGAACTGCTGCGGCACCTTGCGGCTTGGCGTCGACGGCAGCTGGTCGGTGACCAGTTCGACGATGGCCAGGATGGTGAAGATGCCGACAGCCGCCCAATGGCTCATGAAGCTCGCCCAGGTGCCGGCAACCGGCAGCCAGCCGAGATAGGCGCCCCAGGCGACGGCGGCAGGTGCCGTCATGGCGCGCAGGCCGGCAATGACGCCGATCAGAAGTGCAAGAATGTAGAGCATGGTCGATCCCCCTCGATCCCGGGCCGGGACGGCCCTGAGACGGCAGGCTACCATAGGCCGGATATTTGACTAGGCCGTAGACTCACAAGCGTGCAAACGTAGCCGGGCTGGAAGCGCCGAGCGAACATGCTCGGCTCCATGAGTCAATGTTTCAGTTGACTGATGGTGCGTTGACCGCAAATTGCGCGGCGAAAGCCCTGATATAAGCGGGTCGTGCTTCCCCGCGCGCGACATAGGCAGCCAGGTTTTGATACTCGTCCAGAATGCCTGACATTCTCAGTCGCAGCAGCACCGATACCATCAACAGATCGCCGGCGCTGAACGCATCATCGAGCCAGTCGGCGACGCCCAGATGAGCCGAGAGCCTGTCCAGCCGGGCGCGAACACGGTCCTTTACCAGCGGCAGGCGCTCCTCGCTCCAGGGCTTGTCAGCTTCGAAAATCCTTGCCGTGGTCAATTCGAGGACCGGCGGCTCGATGGTGTTCAATGCGGCAAACATCCACGTGATCGCACGCGCGCGGGCATCGCGCTCCTTCGGCAGCAGCCCCGCATGCTGCTCGGCAAGATGAAAGACGATCGAGCCGGTCTCGAACAGCGAGAGAGAACCGTCCTCATAGGTGGGGATCTGGCCGAAGGGGTGGATGGCCAGGTGCTCGGGCGCCTTCATCCCCGCGAAGGAAACAAAACGAACCTCATAGGGCTGCCCCACTTCTTCCAGCGCCCAGCGAACGCGCGTATCGCGCGCCAGTCCCTTGCCGCCATCGGGCGATCGTTCAAACGCCGTGATCGTGATCGTCATCGCATCCGTTTCCTTGCTTGGGCGAATTTCCTCGGCTTCCTATCGAAGGACGAATGAGGTACCCGGAAATCGACAGCGGTCTTGAACTATTTTCATCGCCGGAACAGGCCGCGAATGGCCGCTTGCGATCAAAGGTCATGATCTTACGGTGACCGCAAGGCGCGCAAATTTCGGCCAATCCGGATTATAGGCTTACGGCTTGGTCCTTGCCTCGGCGCTTTTCTGTTCGGGTCAACTGTGCTTTGGCAGTGATCTCAAACGGAGGCACTGCCATGGCTGTGAGCGAACGTGCGAAAATGGCGGCCGGCGAATGGTATACGTGCCTGGATGACGATCTTGGCGCGTTGCGCGCCGTGGCCGCGGATGCCGTGTTCGCACACAATACGCTGCCGCCCCGTCAGCGCGGGAACCTCGGGCCAGCCCTGCGGACACTGCTGGGCGGCGTGGGCGAGGGCGCCCGCATCGAGGCGCCTTTCCATTGCGCCTACGGCTTCAACATCTGTCTCGGCGACGGCGCCTTCCTCAATGCCGGCTGTACCATCCTCGATACCGCTTCGGTGCGCATCGGCAAAGGGACGCTGCTTGGCCCCAATGTGCAGATCTATTGTGCCGAGCACCACAAGGAGCCGGCAGGTCGGCAGGCGGGACTGGAGATCGCCAGGCCGGTCACGATCGGCGACAATGCCTGGATCGGCGGCAGCGCCGTCATCCTTGGCGGCGTCAGCATCGGCGAGGGCGCCATAGTGGGAGCCGGGGCGGTGGTGACGCGCGACGTGGCGGCGAACACGACCGTGGTCGGCAATCCGGCGCGGGTGATCAAACGCGGTTGAGGGTGCTTTCGTCGGCAATCAATGCGACAGGGCGCGCGCCTCGTCCCGCTCGCTCCGCCTGGAAAATTCACGCCGGTACTGCGCCGGTGACGTCCTGAGCCGCGCGGAAAAGTGCTGGCGCAGCGATGTGGCACTGCCGAAGCCGGCCTCGAAGGCGACGATGTCC
The DNA here is from genome assembly GCF_004791315.1 of Mesorhizobium sp. M8A.F.Ca.ET.208.01.1.1. Classification (NCBI taxonomy): domain Bacteria; kingdom Pseudomonadati; phylum Pseudomonadota; class Alphaproteobacteria; order Hyphomicrobiales; family Phyllobacteriaceae; genus Mesorhizobium; species Mesorhizobium sp. M8A.F.Ca.ET.208.01.1.1. Next base: position 112,085 of record NZ_SRUT01000002.1, on the reverse strand, counting down.
ATCGATTTCTCCGTCGCTTCCAGCAAGCGCTGCGCCAGTTCGACCCGCTGGCTGGTCAGCCAGTCGCCAAAACTGGTGCCGATCGATTTCTGGAAGCGCCGGGTGAAGGTGCGCCGCGTCAGGCCGGCGGCTTCGGCGACGCTGTCGAGGCTGTGCGTTTCGCCAAGCGTCGCGCGAACCGCGTCCAGCGCCCCGGTGAAGCGGTCGGCCTTGGCGCTTTTTGCCACGGGGCGTTCGATGAACTGCGCCTGTCCACCCTGCCGGTGCGGCGAAAGCACGACGTGCCGCGCGAGCCGCAGTGCCGCCTCCGCGCCATAGCGGGCACGCACGATGTGCAGGCAGCAGTCGAGCCCGGCGGCGACGCCGGCGGAGGTGACGATGTCGCCGTCATCGACATAGAGCACGTCGGCATCGACCGAAATGTCTGGGTGGAGAGCCCGCAACTGCTCCGTATAGGCCCAATGGGTGGTGGCTTTTCGGCCCGAAAGCAGGCCGGCGGCGGCGATGCCAAAGGTGCCGAGACACAGGCCCACGATCAGCGCGCCGCGCCGGTGGGCGCGGCCGAGCGCGTCCTCGAGCGGTTTGGCCAGAGGCGCCTCGAGATCCTTCCAGCTCGGGATGATGACCATATCGGCGTCCTCGAGCGCGGCAAGCCCGTGCGGGACCAGGATGCTCAGCCCGGCATCGGTCCGGATCAGCCCTTCCTCGATCCCGCAGACACGGAAGTCGAAGCGCGGCAGGCCAAGGCCGGTGCGGTCCGCGCCAAACACCAGGCAAGGCACGGAGAGATGGAACGGGCTGATGCCGTCGAAGGCGAGGACGGCGATGATCGGAGCGGTCATGAGGCGATTTTCCAGTGTGAATGCGGATTGTCCCAATTCTTTCGAATGATGTCAATCGGGCCACTTTTGACTGCCCGCCAACCATCCTATTTTCGGTCCGTCGCATTCAAGCCGGAAGGAAAACACCATGTCTGACCTAGCCAACACCGCGCCGCGCCGGGCGCTCGTCGTCATCGACGTCCAGAACGACTATGACGGCGGCAACCTGGCCATCCAGCATCCGCCGTTCCGCGACAGCGTCGTCAACGTGACACGCGCCATGGATGCCGCCGCCGCTGCCGGCATCAAGGTGGTGGTCGTCAAGCAGATGGCGCCCGAGACGTCGCCGATCTTCGCCAAGGACAGCCATGGCGGCGAACTGCATCCCGAGATCGCCAAGCGTCGTCGCGACCACTATGTCGAGAAGAATTTGCCGAGTGCCTTTACCGGCACCGATCTCGAGGCCTGGCTGCGCGCCAACGCCGTCGATACGATCGCGGTCATCGGTTACATGACGCACAATTGCGACCTGTCGACCATCATCCACGCCGTGCATATGGGCTTCGCGGTCGAGTTCCTGTCCGACGCAACCGGTTCGGTGCCCTACGCCAACAGCGCCGGCTATGCCTCGGCCGAGGAAATCCATCGCGTGGTGAGCATCATCCTGCAGTCCCGTTTCGCTGCCGTGCTCAAGACCGCCGAATGGATCGACTGCCTGAAGACCGGCACGCTGCCAGAACGCGACACCATCTACGTGTCCAACCAGCGGGCACTGGCGCGCAGCGCCGCGTAGCACGATCCGCAAACAAAAAGGGCGCCGCGGCGATGCGGCGCCCTTTTCAATTGTCGGGACAAAGGATCAGAACAGGCCTTCGATCTGGCCGGCCTCGTTGAGGAAGATCTTCTCCGACGACGGCTTGCTTGGCAGGCCAGGCATGGTCATGACCTCGCCGCAGATGATGACGACGAAGCCCGCGCCGGCCGAAAGCCTGACCTCGCGCACCGGCACGGTGTGGCCGGTCGGCGCACCGCGCAGGTTTGGATCCGTCGAGAAGGAGTACTGGGTTTTGGCCATGCACACCGGCAGATTGCCGTAGCCGGCCTGCTCCCAGGCGTGCAACTGGTCGCGCACCGACTTGTCGGCGATCGCCTCCGAGCCGCGATAGATTCGCTGCACGATGGTGTTGATCTTCTCGAACAACGGCATGGCATCGGGATAGAGCGGCGCGAACTGCGAGGCGCCGGATTCGGCCAGCGCCACCACCTTGTTGGCGAGGTCCTCGATGCCGGCAGAGCCCTTGGCCCAGTGCTTGCACAGGATAGCCTCTTCGCCCATCGAGGCGACATAGTCCTTCATCGCCTGAATCTCGGCGTCGGTGTCGGAATAGAAGTGGTTGATGGCAACCACCGCCGGCACGCCGAACTGGCGGATGTTCTCGATGTGGCGGCCGAGATTGGCGCAGCCCTTCTTCACCGCCTCGATGTTTTCCTTGCCGAGGTCTTCCTTCTTGACGCCGCCATTCATCTTCATGGCGCGCACGGTGGCGACGATGACGGCTGCCGCCGGCTTCAGGCCCGCCTTGCGGCACTTGATGTCGAAGAATTTCTCGGCGCCAAGATCGGCGCCGAAGCCGGCTTCGGTGACGACGTAGTCGGCGAGCTTCAGCGCCGTAGTGGTGGCGACGACCGAGTTGCAGCCATGCGCGATATTGGCGAACGGGCCGCCATGGACGAAAGCCGGGTTGTTCTCCAGCGTCTGTACCAGGTTCGGCTGCATGGCGTCCTTGAGCAGCACGGCCATGGCGCCGTCGGCCTTGAGGTCGCGGGCGAAAACCGGCGTCTTGTCGCGGCGATAGGCGACGATGATGTCGCCGAGGCGCTTTTCCAGATCCTTCAGGTCGGTAGCGAGGCACAGGATCGCCATGACTTCGGAGGCGACGGTGATGTCGAAGCCGGCTTCGCGCGGGAAACCGTTGGCGACGCCGCCGAGCGAGGCGATGATCTCGCGCAGCGCGCGGTCGTTCATGTCCATGACGCGGCGCCACACCACGCGGCGGGTGTCGATGCCGAGTTCATTGCCCCAGTAGATGTGGTTGTCGATCAGCGCCGACAGAAGGTTGTGCGCCGTGGTGATGGCGTGAAAGTCGCCGGTGAAGTGGAGGTTCATGTCCTCCATCGGGACCACCTGCGCGTAGCCGCCGCCGGCGGCACCGCCCTTGACGCCGAAATTCGGGCCGAGCGAGGCTTCGCGAATGCAGACGATCGCCTTCTTGCCGATGCGGTTCAGGCCGTCGCCGAGGCCCACGGTGGTGGTGGTCTTGCCTTCGCCGGCAGGCGTCGGGTTGATGGCGGTGACGAGGATCAGCTTGCCGTCCTTGTTGCCCTTTACCGACTTGATGAATTCGGCTGAGATCTTGGCCTTGTCGTGGCCGTAGGGCAGCAGATGCTCGGTCGGGATGCCGATCTTCTGGCCGATCTCCTGGATCTGCTTTTTCTTGGCGCCACGCGCGATCTCGATGTCGGACTTCACTTCGGCCATGACGGCTTTCCTCTGGATTGGACGGTGGAGGGGACGGGGTTGATGTCTCTTGCAAGAAGGCTGGAACCGGACGCGCGGGCATCTAACCCTGTCGCTGCGGTTGCGTCAACTTTCATGCAACTATGTTTCCTATAGAGAAAATTCCTCTGCGGCGGGCCGACCTATCCCCGGTTCTTTATGGCTCCGCTTGCCGCGCCGTATAGAAGCCAGAGCAGGGACGCTTCCGCCGTCTCAAAACAGCCGCACAATGCACGGAATGCGACAGACGCGACGGCGCAAATTCGCCATCTCTGATGCATGTCGTTCTCCCAAAACCGGGATCACTTTTGGGCGACATGCATTGGGCCGTCGCTGCCCGCCAATGCCGTTACTGCGTCAGTACGTTACTGATTTCGACCATGTTGGAGCGCACCCGCAGGATGTAGAAGCCCATCGTCGTCAGATGCGTCGGCAGCAGCCAGCCGTCCTCGCGACCGTTGGCGATGATGAAGGGCTGGATACGCAGGGCCGACACGAACTGCGCGTCCATCGTATCCCAGAGGCTCTGCAGGTGCTTTTCCTTGAGGACGTCCTCAAAATCGGCCTGGGCGCCCTTCATAAGGCCGTAATAGGCATAGAGCTGGCCATAGGCGAACCAGTAGCGGTCGTCGGCGCGGGTGTCGAACCAGCCATTGTTGTGGTTCTCGGCGCGCTCCTTGAGGATGGCGGAAGTCGAGCCGATGTCACTGGCGATGCGGTCGATATACTGCTTCAGATTGTCGGCGCGGGCATCGAAAGTGGCCTGACAGGTGGCGAGCCGGGCATTGAACGAACGCAGCTTGCGCACCGCGTCGCGATAGTAGCTCGGTGTCGGCGTCTTCGGCCCGAACGGGCTCACGCCGAAATACCAGGTGTATTCGTCGAACTGCAGATTGCCGCGCGCGTCCTGCAGGTCGGCGTCGATCTGCGAGGTGGTGCGGACGCGGCCGAGATTGTCGGCAAGCTCGGTCGCCGTGCGCCGCACCGCCTGGTTGATGCCGCGCTGGAAAGAGGCCTTGTTGTCCATCCACGGGGTGTTGTCCCAGTCGATGCCGAACAGGCCGAGCTTGTAGAGGATCATCGACGAAATCCAGGCATTCTGGTTGACGTTGAAGTCCGTCAGGTCCGCCGCTACTTGGGCGATGCCGGAGTTGCCGCAAGTCTTGGCCGTGTCCGTGCCGGTCCCGGCGGCCACCTGCTCACCGGCCGAAACATTGCGCTTCTCGAACGTATAGGTGTCCGGGTAGTTCGGGTTGAAATTGTTCCACCACTGGGTGGCGTAGAAGAAGTTGGCGTAGAGGCCGATCAGTACCAAAAGGGCCAGGCCGACTATCGCCTTCAGGATCCAGCCGCGCTGACCGTACCAGCGCCCGGCCCACATGAACGGCCACAGGATCACGCCGATCAAAAGGCCGATGCCGCGGCCGATCCACTGGAAAATCCCGGTGAAGAAGTTCACGATCGGATCGAGCATGGCGATGTCACCCCCCAACATGATGCCAAAAAGTTGCAGACTTTTTGGATAACATCATGCACCAAAACAACAAGTTAGAACGGAATGACGGTTCATTTCGTTCTAGTCGGTCAGGCCGTAGAGGCGTGTGCGAAACGCCACCTTGTCCTTCAAATATGTGGTTTTCAGAACGTCCACAACATGCGATCGCCAGGCGTCGCTGAAGCCGTCATAGTCCTTGTAGAAGCCGTCCTTGTTGAAGATGTAGCGCGAGACGAAGTCCGACGGCACGAAATCCGAGATCAGCCGGTTGGTCAGCCAGGCGTCGGGGTGGTCCGGTTTGGCGCGGACCACCAGGAAGCGCTGCTGGGGGAAGACATCCTCGATCTTGAGGTGGCCGAGCTGCGCGATCTCGCGCTTGGCGGCGTTGAGAAAGGGAAAATTGCCGTCCTTGGTGATCAGGTCGGCGTGGCTCTGGATCCAGGTCTGCAGCCAGACCTTGTCGACATCGGTCAAATTGCGGTCCGGCTCGGCGTCGCGGATCAGCGCGCGCACCACCATTTCGGCGCGATGCTCGAGGTAGCCCGAGGCCTCGATCCAGGAGGCGCGCGGCAGTTCGATACGGCCGGTGGCTGCCAGGAATTTGAACACCTTGTCGGCATCCTTGATCGAGAGATAGCTCACCTGCCAGGGCCGCGAGCGGCGGAAGCCAGGAGCGGCCGGATCGCTGATCACCGTCGTCATGTCGGGATCGACGAACACGTAGAGCCCGCCGAAATGGCTGGTCCAGTAGGCGTTGTGGCGGAAGATCACCTGGTCCGGCACCAGCGCGTTCTCGCGGATGTCGCCGCAGACCTTGGCGAGTTCGACCATGCGGGTCAGCATGGCATTGTCGCGCCAGGCGTCGGGCTCCTGCTTCAGCCGGTCGACGAGCTTGCCGAGTTCCGCGGCCTTGCCCAGCACGTCTTCCGCCGACAGCACCTTGAACTCGACCTGGTTGATCGACAGCAGATCCTCGATGTCGTTGACCTTGGGAACGGAATCCTCGATCTCGCCGTAGATGACGTCCTTGATGGTCAGCGCGTCGATGGCGCGCTGGTTCCTGGACATGAACTCGAACATCAGCTGCGAGGTGTTGGAGAAGGCGGTGTGCACCACCGGCAGGTCGATCTGCGACGGCGTCAGGATGATGAAGCGGCGGTTGACCTCGTTGGGGTCGAGATAGTCGTAGTCGCCACACTCCTCGGCCACTTCGGGAGAAAAGCCGGTGCGGTCGATCTGGAAGCTCTTCAGCTTGGTGGGCTTGAGGCCGAAAGCGGCCAGCGCCTTGTTGTAGCGCTGGATGAGATGGGCTTCGTCGACGGGGAGCAGACGCCCGTAGATGAGCTCGTTGTCGCGAAGGAGGTCGGGTTTTTTGGTGGTCATCTCGAGAAGTCCGAGAAATTTTGCCTCACAAGATGAAGCGCCAACGCCGACGTCCCCCTCTCCCCGTTCTTCACGGGGAGAGGGTAAGGGTGAGGGGCGGCGCCGACAGTCAAGGATATGTCTCCCCATAGCTTCTTGCAGCGATGAATCGAAGCTCACTCGTCTCGATATGACGATCGAGGCGCTGTTCGATAGCTGCCAATATCGTCTCAAGCACCGCGTCTCGCTCCTTTAATACGTCGACGTTCCAAAAGCGGAGTACAGACCAATCATTTGAAACCATGAAGCGATCTCTCGTCTGATCGTACTTGCTGTCGACATGCTGTCTGCCGTCGACCTCGACGACCAACTGGCTGTCCCTGCAAGCAAAATCAGCAAAGTAGTTGCCTATCGGAAACTGTCGCACAAATTTGTGGCCGTTCAGCCTGCGTCCGCGCAACTCCATCCAAAGCGCGTTCTCGGCGTCGTTGTCCGACTGGCGTAGACGTCTCGCCCGCCCTGTTGTTTCGATTTCTGGTCCACGCATGCGCTGCCCCTGACCCTTACCCTCTCCCCGTGAAGAACGGGGAGAGGGGGGCGTCAGCGCTGGCTCCTTGTCCTTCAACGGCGCGAAGGACTGTCCATTGGCGTGACGACCGAACATTACGCATTCCACAGACCCTTCTTCTTCATCTCCTCCATCTCACGCGCGGCGCGTTCGCGCAGCCTTGCGTCACGCAGCAGCTTTTCCACCGCGGCATCGTCGGATTTGTCGGAATACCGGAACTCGCTGTCGGCGTAGCGGTTGATCTCCTGCATGACCATGTCCATCGAGAACGGACCGCGCAGGTCCTCGATCATCGCTTTCTTGTCGTCGTAGCTCTTGTGCATGAAGGCTTCCGGCTTCTCGAACCAGTCGTCGGGAAGCTCGATGTCCATGGCGCGCATCTTGATGGCGTCGGTGACGTTCTTGATGGCGCGGCCGGTGAAGCGCGGTTCGGCATCCTTGATCAGATGCAGGTAGGTGCCGATGTCGGCCATGGTCCTGGGCGCGCCGTTTTCCTTCATGTAGCGCTCATAGACCCGCATCAGCCCTTCCTCCTGCGGCTTTTCATGCTCCTCATAGGCCTCGGTCACGGCGCGCTGGATTTCCTGCGCCGCGTATAGCTCGTGCTTGCCCAGAGGGATCTCGTGGTTCTTGCCGGCGAGCAGCACGAAGATGTCGATATAGTCGTCCCGCGTCTGCGGCCCGTCGACCAGCCAGCGGGCGCCGGCGCGCTGGCGCAGCGCGTCGTCGACGTTTTCCGGGTAGTTGGAGAACATGCCGAACGAGCAATTGCCGCGCACCACGGTGGCGGCACCGGCGAAGGCATCCATCAGCACGCCGGTGATCTCCTGCTGGCCGGCCGAGGCGCGGTCGTCGGAGCGTCTGGCGGCCACCTGGTCGATGTCGTCGATGGTGCCGAAGCCGATGACGCGCGGGTTCAAGACATTGTTGATGAACTGGCGGCAGTTCTGGCCCGACTTGCCCTGGTAGGACGAAATCTGGTCGACGCCGAAATTCTCATAGGCGAAGGGATAGCCGGCAACCTGGCAATAGCCGTTGACGAGGCCGGCGATCATCTGGATCAGCGTCGTCTTGCCGGTGCCGGGCGCGCCGTCGCCGATGAAGGTGAACAGGAAGCCGCCGAGTTCCACGAAAGGGTTCAGCTCGCGCTCGAAATCATAGGCCATCAGCATCTTGGCGAGCTTGACCGACTGGTATTTGGCGATGTGGTTGCCGACGACCTCTTCCGGCGTCTTGAAGGTCATCACCAGCGGCTTCGAGCGTTTGCCCGGCGCGACATCGAAGCCGTCGAGGGTGAAGTCGTCGGCGTCGATGCGGATATGGGCGTTCTCGAACGGGCCGATGCCGTCGAAGCGGCCCTTGCGCGCCAAAAGCCCGTCGATGGCGACGCGGGCAAAGGCACGCTCCCTGGTCATCAGGTCGGTGTCGTCGGACGAGCCCGCTATTGCCTTGTCGAGGCCTGCCAGGATCGACTTCACCGCATCCTGCGGCGTGTCGAACAGGAAGTCGGGTTCCGGAATGTCGTTTGGCGCCTCGCCGTCGCTGTCGATCAGCTGGAACAGATAGGACGACAGGCTGAAGGCCGAGATATAGGCCGAAGCCGACAGCAGTTTCTTGAAGGCGGACGCCTCGTCGCCTTCGAGCGGGGCGCGGGTGTTCCTGGCCTGCAGGCTCTCGAGATCGGAGCCTTCGGCGAACACGTCCGATACCGCAAGCGCGATCGCCGTGCCGCGCCGGGCGCGATAGAGCAGCGTGTGCTGCGGGATGGTCAGCAACTGGTCGTCGGGATGGACGGCGCCGACGGTCTTCGACAGCTCGACCTCGCGCGTGCGGCGCACCGAGCCGACCGAAACGGTGGAGACGAAGCGCCGGTTGGTGCCGGCGAGTGCGGTGCCGGATTCGCGCGAGGGATCCTCCAGCACCACGATGCGGGTGATGAAGCTCTGCGCGGTGGCGCGGTGCTTTTCGATCGCCGCTTCCGGAATGGTGGTCAGGCCGGTGTCCATGGTCAGCTCCTTATCGGGATTACTTTCCCGGCTTCCGCAGAACGATCCTGCGCCTGACGCGCTGCGTCCAGATAGATGTCCAAAGTCTGATCCAGCCTTTCGAAAAGCAGCTTGTCGAAAGCAATGTGCCCGCCGCCGCTCTGGTCGATCTCAAGCGCTGCAATGTAATCGGGGCGATCTTCCGGGCGGATCGCTACCGGCGGGTATCCACCGCGTGCCAACACCAGATTCATCAAAAGGCGCGCTGTACGTCCGTTGCCGTCGTTGAACGGGTGAATGGCGACAAAGCGCCGATGAGCCTCGAAGGCAGTTCGTGGCGTGCTTGGCGCTGCGCTCAACCACCGGCAAAAAACCTCCATCAGCGCTGGAATCTCCACGGGGGCGGGAAAATTGAATACGCCGACATTCGTATTCACGTAACGAGCGCTGTCGGCGTATTGGCCGGCTATCTCCGGCTTGGAATTCGCCACGACCAGATGATGAAGATTGCGGATGTCCGCCTCCATGATCGGATGGTCGTCCTTTGAAGCGATTTCGAGTACCCAACTCAATGCGCGCGCGTGGTCGATTGCCTCGAGGTGATCCTTGAGCGGCTTGCCACTGATCGTGATGCCTTTTTCCAGAACGAGGGCTGTCTCGCCCGCCGTCAGTGTATTTCCCTCGATCGCGTTCGACGTGTACGTTATGTCGATACGCTGGCTGTGTTCCAAGCCTTCCAGGGCGCCGGGCCGAACTCTCCTCTTGAGCGCATCGAGCTGCCGCTTCTTGCCGGATATTTTAGCTGCGGCGGTCATTGCTGGCGCCTCGGTGCTGTGTGGTTTTCAATGACGCAAAGCAGGTTCCTAGACATCCGATATCACCTGTCCATTCGACAGGATGTGAACCTTGTAGCCGGCAAAAATCTTCTGTGCTTCGCCGGCGGCGTAGAGCGCCTGGTAGGCCTCGTGCGGGATCAGCGCGTGGTTTTCGTAGCTCGATACGCCTTGGCGCGCGGCCTCCAGGTCGTCGGTGTTGATGAAGAATTCCTGCGTCGTCTTCTCGCTGGAGAATAGGCCCCTGCGGCCGGGCTTCTCGCCCTTGGAGTAGACCTCCTGGATGGTCCAGGTCAAAAGCCAGGCGTTTTCCGGCTTGCGCACCTTGGCCAGCACTTCCGTCACCGTCGAATTGTTGTCGGTAATGCCTGCCGAATAGAAGGGGCCGAGCACCACGCGCCTCAACTGCTTGGGGTGCAGTGGCTCGAAATCCTTGTCGAGGTTGACGGCGATGGTCGCCGGCGACAGCGTATAGGCCGAGTTCTTCTCGGTGAAATCGTCGAAACGGTGGGCAAGCTCGGGGTTGAGCAAGCCGTCGACCGGCAGCGGAATGTCGACCTTGTCGTTGAGCTTGCCGCTCCGGTCGACAAGCTGGCTGACCATGCTTTCCGAGGAATCCTCCACCGTCACCATGTAGATCAAGGGCAAGTTGGCGCTGCCGTCGAAGGTCGCCCAGTGGACCAGATAATAAGGCCGCGCCGTCTTCGGATTGACCGACACCTTGGCTGTCTGCGCCAGCGTGAACGGACCGAAGGTCTGTTCGCTCTTGACGTCCTCGAGATAGAGCCGCTCGGCCATCGATTTCTGCAGCGCCTCGGGGAACGCCTTGTGGCGCAGGATGAAGTCGGCCATCTCCTCGCGCAGTTCGCCGGCCAGCGGGATGTTGGCAAGGCGTGCATCAGCCTGCCGGCGGTCGTTCTCCAGTTCGAGCAGGTTCTGGAACACCGGGAAACCGCTTTCGGCGCGCGAAATGCGGAACGTGTCCATGAAGCCCAGCCGATTGCGCCAGCAGGAGAAGGACTTGTCGAGCCGGGCGATGTATTCGGCAACGATCCTGGCGACGATGCCGTGCCGGTAGAGCGGCGAGCGGTCGTCGCGCATGAACACTTCAAGGCCGCTAAGCGCGGCCGTGATTGCCGAGAAATACCGCGCCGCAGCGTCGTTTTCGGGGGTCATGCTGTCAGCCCTGGGATTGTCGCACCGGTGCGCGCGGCAATTATGACTGCACGTAGTTGGCCGAATTGTGCTTCTTCAGCACCTCGTCGAAGCGGCGGGCGAAGGCATCGTCGGCCAGCTTCTTGCGGCGCTGGATGTCGGCGCTGGCCACCATGTTCTTCTCGTGCATCTCCAGCAGGTCACCAATGTGCTTCTGCGAGGCGGCGCCGATGCCGGCCATGGTTTCCTCGGCGGTGTTGTCGACCTGGCTGCCCAGCGTGTTGATCTTGTGGGCGACGTCCTGCTGGGCGGCGGTCTTCAAGGAATCTTCCAAAGCCTTGTACAGCACGATGCGCTGCTCGGTATCGATGGTCAGCTTGTTGATCAGCGTCGACTGCGCGGCGATCTGGTTGTTGAGCGAATCGACAAAGGTCTGGAACATCGAGGTGTAGCGCTCCAGCGTCTGGCTTTCGGCCAGCAGCTCCTGCTCCTTGGCCTGCTTTTCATTGTATTCGGTGGCGAGCTTGGAGCGCTCGCCCTCGAGCTGCGTGCGGTCCTTCTGGCTGGTCGAGGCGGCGATCTTGTTCTCAATGTCGAGCAACATCGGATTGAGCTCCTCGATGCGCTTCTGCACGGCTTCGAGGTTGGTCATGGTGGTCTTGCGGCGTTCGATAACCTGCGACAGGCTGGCCTCGGAGGTCTTGTAGCGCTGGTCGAGAACTTCCTTCTGCGCCTTCAATATGCCGACGATGGTGTCGGACTTGGCCAGCAGTTCCTGCAAATTGCCGGCGAGCGACATGTTGCGCACGCGGTCGGTGCGCATGCGCTGCTTGCGCTGCGCCGAAAAAACGCCGACGAAGTTTTCCCAGCCGGTATAGTTCTTCATGCTCTCGAACTCGGCGCCGAAGACATTGGTGGCGTCCTCGAGCCCGATGATCAGGTCGGCGATGTTGCCTTCCATCACCTTCTGCTGCTTCAGCACATCCTCGATGCGGGCGTTCTCGATGTCGAAATTGGCGTCGCCAATCTTCTTGTCGGCGGTTGCGAGCGTGTCGAGCACGGTGCCGGATTGCTCGATCTTGGTGCGCATATCCTGGACGACCTGCTTGGTCTTGGCAATTTCGGCATCGAAATTCTGCAATGTCGCCATAGGGGCCTCCCGCTTCGGCTTCCGCTCGCTGGTTGCGAACAGCGGCGAATATATGTGGGGTATCAGGGGATTGAAAGACGTGAAGAGAGTGCGCGGCGCGAAAACAAATATTCGGCCGAACCCTTGAATGGTAATGGAGCCGTGGTCATGGCGGGATCAACTGGCCGGCCAAGCCTGGTTCAGCTGATTTTGAACTTTCATGCCGGCAAAGCAATCAGTCGACGCCGAAGCGGATCGTTCTGAAACTCGACAACAACTGGCGCTTTGCAGCCCCGACCCGGCGCGCACAAGTCGCCCCGTCCGACAACGAACGGCTGCTCAGGGCTTGGGATCGGCTTTCAGATAAGCGATGACGTTGGCGATGTCGTCGTCATTGCCCAGGCCGCCAAAGGCCATCCTGTTGCCGGGCACCTTCAGCTTGGGCGATTTGAGGTATTCGGCAAGATTTGCCTCGTCCCACACGAGACCGGCAGCCCCCGCGTTCTTCATGGCATCCGAATAATGGCCGAGGAAGCTTTCGGCGGTCCCCGCCTTGCGGCCGACGACGCCCATCAGATGCGGGCCGACCTTGTCGTGGTCGGTCGCCGCCTCATGACAGGCCATGCACCGATTGAAGACATGTTTGCCCAGGATGGGATCGCCTCCGGCCCGGGCGGCAAGGGAAGTGGCAAGCAAAAGAAGGCTGGCGGACAAGACGGCTCGAAGCATGGCTGACCCCGGAGAGTTCTGGCTGAGCGCGTGAAAATACGGCGCTGACCTTAACAAAGGCACCATAGAATGGCGTGGCTGCAAGAGGTGGCAGCCGGCTACCCGAGGCCGACGTCCAGCGGGCCTTCGTTTCAACCGCTGACGAAGCCGATGAAGTCGTCGGGTGCGGCGCGGCCCATTTCCTCTTCCCAGTGGCGGCGGCAGAGCGAGACATAGACATCCTTGCCGATCGCCACCTGTTCGCCCTGCCGGGCCACCTTGCCGTCGGGACCGAGGCGCACGACCATGGTCGCCTTGCGGCCGCAGCGGCAGATGGTGCGCACTTCGCGCAGATCGTCGGCGATCGCCAGCAGCGCGCGCGAGCCGGGAAACAACTTGCCCTGGAAATCGGTGCGCAGGCCATAGCACATGACCGGGATGTTGAGCCGGTCGGCGATGCGGGCAAGCTGCCAGACCTGCTCCTCCTCCAGGAACTGCGCCTCATCGACGAAGATGCAATGCACCGCCGTGTGCTGGTGATGCTCGGCCACGCGGGCGAACAGGTCGTCGCCGTCCCGGAACATCTCGGCTTCCGTCTCCAGCCCGATGCGCGACGAGATCAGGCCGGTATCGCCCTTGCGGTAATGGCCGGCGACGAACAGCATCGTCGTCATGCCGCGCTCGCGGTAATTGTACGATGCCTGCAACAGCATGGTCGTCTTGCCGGCGTTCATCGTCGCGTAATGGAAATAAAGCTTGGCCATGCCGCCCTTTAAGGTCTGTTCATATTCAGGTGAGGCCGGCCTGCAAAAGGCGGTTCCTGCGCTTCCGGTGCTCGCGTACTCAAAGTACGCTCCGCTCCGGTTCTCGGAGCCCACCATTTTCGGTGCGGCCTGACCTGAATCCAAACAGACCTTAAGCCGACTTGCCGCCGCGCGGGGAGGGGCCGCCGCCGCATTCCCCTGAAAAAGCCGCCGTTGCCGAGGCAGATTGCGCTTAGGCTTGGCACGGAAAGCGTCAGCGGTGTCGCTGATTGGCCAGCCAGCGCCGTTGATCGTGATTGTCTTAGCGCTTGAAACCACTCCAGAATGGTGTTTGGCTGACGAAACAAGGCGGACACAAAAACCGTAACTTCGCTTCGCCAAAGAATCGCAATGGGAGAATACAGATGTCGCGTATGAATTCCTTCGTCGCCGGCCTCGGCTTGGCGGCCTTCCTGTCCACGAGTGCCGCCTTCGCCGGCGATCCGGCAAGCTGCAAGGCGGTTCGCCTCTCCGATGTCGGCTGGACCGACATCCAGGCCACCACCGGGCTGGCCTCGGTGCTGCTCACCGCGCTCGGCTACGAGCCGCAGGTGATCCAGCTCTCGGTTCCGGTGACCTATGCGTCGCTGAAGAACAAGGACCTCGACGTCTTCCTCGGCAACTGGATGCCGTCGATGACCAACGACATCAAGGACTACACGGCCGACGGTTCGGTCGAGACCGTCAGCCAGAACCTGGCCGGCGCCGGTTACGGCATCGTCGTGCCGACCTATGTCGCGGATGCCGGCGTCAAGACGCTAACCGATCTCGGCAAGTTCAAGGACAAGTTCAACGGCAAGATCTACGGCATCGAGGCCGGCAATGACGGTAATCGCATCATCCTCGACATGATCAAGAACCCGAAGGACAATCTCGACGGGTTCGAACTGGTCGAATCCTCGGAGGCCGGCATGCTGACGCAGGCCGAGCAGTCGATGAAGAACAATGAGTGGATCGCCTTCCTCGGCTGGACGCCGCATCCTGTGATGGGCGCCATGAAGATCACCTATCTCGACGGCATGGGCGACAGCGGTTTCGGCGCCGCCACCGTCTCGACCAACGTGCGCAAGGGCTACACGACCGAGTGCCCGAACGTCGGCAAGTTCATCACCAACCTGAAGTTCAATCTGGATATGGAAGGCCAGATGATGGACGCCATCCTGAAGGGCAGCGATGCCAACAAGGTGGCAACCGACTGGCTGAAGAAAAACCCGGATGCGGTCAAGCCCTGGATCGCCGGCGTGACCACCTTCGACGGCGGCGACCCGGCGGCGGCGGTCAAGACCGCGCTCGGAGGCTGAGCCGGCTTTGATTTCGGCATGACCTCAAAAACAGGGCAGCCACTGGAAAAGGCTGCCCTTTTTCATATGCTGTGAGAAGATGACCGTCCGGCAAGGACGGCGCAGGCCAAAGAGGGGCAAGATGGATCCGATTTCCAAATTCCTGATCGATTACAAGATTCCCATCGGGCCCTGGGGCAAGGCTTTCTTCGGGTTCCTCACCGACCATTTCGACACTGTGTTCAGGGCGTTCTCGAATGGCCTGAATTTCATCCTCGACGGGCTGGTCAACATCCTGCTGATGGTGCCGCCGGTGCTGCTCGCTTTGGTGATCGCCATCGTCGCCTGGCTGCTGCAGCGCTCACGGCCGCTCGCCATCGGCGTTTTCCTCGGCCTGATCTTCATCATCAACCAGAATCTCTGGAAACAGACGGTGCAGACGCTGGTGCTGGTCGTGGCCGCCGCCGCCATGGCGATGGCCATCGGCGTGCCGCTCGGCATCTGGGCGGCGCACAAGCCGAAGGTCTACCGCGTCATGCTGCCGGTGCTCGACCTGATGCAGACACTGCCGACCTTCGTCTACCTGATCCCGGTGCTGACGCTGTTCGGCCTTGGCAACGCGCCCGGCCTCATCGTCACCATCATTTTCGTCATCCCGACCGCGGTCAGGCTCACTCATCTCGGCGTCGTCTCGGTGCCGAAGTCGATCATCGAGGCCGGCGAGGCCTTCGGCGCCACCAAGAGCCAGCTGTTGTGGAAGGTCGAGCTGCCTTCCGCACTGCCCACCATCATGGCGGGCCTGACGCAGTCGATCATGCTGTCGCTGTCGATGGTGGTGTTCGCGGCCCTGATCGGCGCCGGTGGCCTCGGCACGGAAATCAACCGGGCGCTCGGTTCGCGCCGCATCGACCTTGGCCTTGAGGCCGGTCTCGCCATCGTCGTGCTCGCCATCGTGCTCGACCGGATGACCCGCATTGGCGTTGGAGGCAAGAAATGACCGTCGCCGTCGATTTCAGGAATGTCGATATCGTCTTCGGCGCCGACCAGGCCGGCTCGCTGGCGATGATCGACAAGGGCGCTACCCGAGCCGAGATCCTCGAGAAGACCGGCAATGTGCTCGGCTGCGCAGGCGCCAGCCTCACCGTGCATGAAGGCGAAATCTCGGTGCTGATGGGCCTGTCGGGCTCCGGCAAGTCGACGCTGCTTCGCGCGGTCAACCGGCTCAACGTGGTGTCGCGCGGACAAGTGCTGGTCAAGGACGGCGACCGTACGGTCGACGTCGTCACCTGCGACGAGCCGACCTTGCGGCGGCTGCGACAGAAACAGGTGGCGATGGTGTTCCAGCAGTTCGGCCTCCTGCCATGGCGCACGGTGGAAGAGAATGTCGGCCTCGGTCTCGAACTCGCCGGCGTGCCGGATGCCGAGCGCAAGGAGCGGGTGCATCGCCAGCTCAAGCTGGTCAACCTCGATCAATGGTCGAACAAATACGCCCATGAGCTTTCGGGCGGCATGCAGCAGCGCGTCGGTCTGGCGCGCGCCTTCGCGACCGAGGCGCCTATCCTGTTGATGGACGAGCCGTTCTCGGCTCTCGACCCGCTGATCCGCACCAAGCTGCAGGACGAGCTTCTGCAACTGCAGGCGGAGCTGAAGAAGACCATCATCTTCGTCAGCCACGACCTCGAGGAGGCCCTGAAGATCGGCAGCCACATCACCATCATGGAGGGCGGCCGTATCGTCCAGACGGGCGCGCCGGAAGACATCGTGCTGCGCCCCGCCAACGACTATGTCCGCGACTTCATCGCCAATGTGAACCCGCTCTCGGTGTTGACCGCATGGAACGTGATGCGCGACCGCCGCGATCTCGAACAGGGCACGGACGGCTGGGTGTGGCTCGACCGACGCAAGACGACCCGTTTCAAGATCGACGAGCACGGGCTGGTGGCGGCGGCCGAACGCGACGGCAAGCCGGCGGTGTGGACGTCGTGCACCGGGATAGAGGGCCAGCCCGAAGAAGCAGGTCAGGTGTTCTGGGCCAATCCGGGCACGTCGCTGAAAACCGTGATGCTGGCCATGCACCGCTCGCAGACGGCGCCGGTGGCGTTGTTCGACGACCAGTCCCGCTTCGTCGGCGCCATCGGCATCAGGGATGTGCTGAGCGCGGTGCTGCGGCGGTAGAGGCCCCAAGCGACAAGGCTCAAGCCGCCAGCGGCAGCCTCAGCTCCGTCAGCAACCCACCTTGTGGGTGGTTGGACAGGCGCACTTCGCCGCCCGCCGCCCGCGCGATGTTGCGGGCGATGGTCAGCCCAAGCCCGAGCCCGCCGGTCTGGCGGTTGCGGGAGTGTTCGAGGCGCACGAAGGAGCCGAACACGGCGTCGATCTGGGCTTGGGGTATGCCCGGCCCTTCGTCGCGGATGGCGAGCGTGATCGTGCCGTCCGAGCGGCTGAGGCTGAGATGCGCATGCTTGCCGTAGGTGACGGCGTTCTGCACAAGATTGGTAACGCAGCGCTTGAGCGCCACCGGCCGCGCCATGCAGATCAGGCCGCGTGAGCGGGTGTCGTCATTGTCGAAGGAAACGGTCTCGTAGCTGTCGGCGATCGATTCCACGAGCGACCAGAAATCGATCCTCTCGGCCTTCTCTTCCGTGACCTCGAATTTGGCGAAGTCTATCACCGAGCTCGCGATGCCTTCGATGTCGGCGAGATCGTGGGCGAGCGCTTCGCGCGCCGGTGATCTGCGCAACAGTTCCAGACGCAGCCGCATCCTTGTCATCGGCGTGCGCAGGTCGTGCGCAAGGGCCGCCGCGAGGTGCTCGCGGTCCTCGACATATTCGCGCAGTCTCGTCTGCATGGCGTTGATCGCCCTGGCGGCGGCGCGCACCTCACGGCTGCCGCTCTCGGTGACCGGCGGGCTCTTGAGATCATTGCCGATCCGGTTGACGGCGGTTTCCATCATCCGGTAGGGCGCGGTCAGCCGGCGCAGCGACCAGATCGACATGATCACCACCAGCCCGGCGATCAGCGCATAGAGCGGCAGGCTGTCGATGCTCAGGATCGGGCCGACGGGCGTGATCGGTTCGGTGAAGTTCAGCCACTGGCCGTCGGCGAAGCGCAGCGAGGCCGTCAGCTTGTCGCTCTGGGCGAAATCGGCGGCCAGCACCAGGAGGTCCCGCTCGACCTGGCCGATATCGGGGCCCGGCGCGGCGCCGCCGGCATCGTCGGCTTCGCGCGTCGCCGGATCGCGGCGCACGCGCGCGTCGGTGATGCCGAACTTCGACAGCCGGCCGACAAGAATGTCCTCGAGCTCGGCCAGTTCGTCATCGCCGGCGATCGAGGAGGTGACGGCGGGCGTGTCCGAGACGGTGAGCGCGTATGTTGAGTTGAACAGGCCCGCGGCGGTCGCCTTGCGCTCCTCCGGCGTGGCGCCACTCATCAGCTGCACGAGCGAGAAGGCGCGGTCGTTGAGGCGGTAGAGGTCGACCACGTCATTGGCAGCAGCGCGGTCGCGCGACACGATGTAGAGCGTCGCGACCTGGCTGATCAGCAGGCCGGCAATGACGATCAGCAGCACCCAGACAGGCAAGGTCTGCGGCAGGAAACGTCTCATTCGGAGGTCGTCTCGGGCAGGAACTGGTAGCCGCCGCTGCGCACGGTGAGGATCAGTTTGGGCGTCTTGGGATCATCTTCCATCTTGCGCCGCAATCGGCTGACCAGGATGTCGATACTGCGGTCGAAGGAATAGTCGCTGTCGCCGCCGGACAGTTCGATGAGCTGGTCGCGGGTCAGCACGCGCTGGGCACTCTTGACGAAGGTGTGCAGGAGGTTGAACTCGGCCATGGTCAGTTCGACCCTGACATCGTCGGGCGCGGTCAACCGGCGCCGCGAGCAGTCCATCGTCCAGCCGGCGAAATGGTAAATCTGCTTGCTGGTGGCGCGCTTGGGCTCTGTGGCGCCATTGCGCCGCAGCACGGCGCGGATGCGGGCCAGCAACTCGCGCGGGTCGAAGGGTTTGGGCACATAGTCGTCGGCGCCCATCTCGAGGCCGACGACACGGTCCGTTGTCTCGGTGACGGCGGTCAGCATGATGATAGGCGTCGTATACTGGGCGCGCAGGTCGCGGCACAGTTCCAGCCCGCTCCTGCCGGGCAGCATCACGTCGAGCACGATGAGGTCCACCTGCGAGCGGCGCAGGATGGCTTCCATCTCGTTGCCGTCGGCGGCAACCGAGGTGTGCAGGCCCCGCTTCTGGAAGAACTCCTGAAGCAGGTCGCGGATGCCCTTGTCGTCGTCGACGATCAGTATGTGCGCATCGGATTTCACAGCTGCCCTGTCTGGTTTGCCGGCCAAGCCATTCTTGGCTGGTGAGCCACACGATAGAATTCGGGCCATATGTTGGCCAGTGCCTTGCTTTTCAAGGGAGAATGAATTCCGCCTTCTCCACATGGAAAGCGACGGCCGGCCCGGCCCCGGCCTGGCCAGACACAATCCAGAAACAAAATTCTACAATCGGGAAAAACTCCTGAAAAGGTAGGTCGGCATAAAGGTGCCGTGGCGGTCAGGTCATCGGCTGCGACGCTAGTCTCCGGGTTCACGGATAAACCAATGCCAAGATTGTCGATCAGTTTGTTGGGAGTTTTGCTGGGCCTTGGCCTGCTCACTGCCGCTGTCGGCCAATCGGATGCAAAGGCGCCGCTCACCCGGAGCGAACGGTGCGCCAATCTCAGCCACCAATTTGATGAAGCCATCGAAACCCATGCCACGGCAACGCAGGTCACCGCGGCAAAGGCACTTCAGAGGAAGGGCAACCGGTACTGTGCCGCCAAGAAACAGGCGCAGGGCATCCGGATGCTCGCCAATGCTCTGAAGCTGCTTGGAGTGACACCGAACGACCCGGTCCAGTGACTCAAAAAGACCCGCATACAAAAGGAAATGAAGCCATGAACAAGTCCATCCTGTCCGCCCTTGGTCTCTCCGTCGCTCTCGCCTTCTCGATGCCGGTTCTCGGCTATGCAGCCGCCACCACGACCGCTGCCCCGGCTGCCGCCACCACGACCACCGCTCCGGCTGCTGCCGCGACGACCACCGCTCCGGCCAAGGCTGCTCCGAAGAAGGTCGCCAAGAAGACCGTCTGCAAGGAGACCAAGAAGCACAAGTGCCCGGTCAAGAAGGCCCCCGCGAAGGCGGCCCCCGCGAAGATGGCTCCCGCGACGGCGGCCCCCGCGAAGGCTGCTCCCAAGAAGCCCTGATCAGCTTCGAGGTCAGTTCTAGCAAGGCCGCTCCAGCCGCAAACCGGCTGGGGCGGCCTTCTGCCAAGTGCATGATCGATGAGCTGAACACCGGCGGCTTCCAGCCACGCATCTCGATCGTGCTTAACCCGTTTGCAATGCCGGCCCGGTAGGACAATCCGCATGAAGAAGCGGCCCTCGTCCATTTTTCGCTCCATGGTGATCGGCGGCCTGGTTGCCACCGGCGCCGCCAGGGTGCTGATTCTGCTCACCGCCAGCCCCGTGCCGGATCCGGCAAGCGGGCGCACCGAGCCCTCGCTGTTCGCGCCGGCGATTTCCAGCAATTGGGATTACATCACGCCCGTGCAGGCCTGGCTCTTGATCGTGCTCGCCGGCGCGACACTGATCTGCGTTGCCGGATGGCCGATCGCGGCATGGCTGGAACGCCGGGCGGATGCCGATGCAAGTCGCCGCATCTTCGGCCGTCAGGGCCGTTGAACCGCGACAGACCATTTCCCACATGATCGTGAAGGACCGGGCGTGCCCGCCGACGGTCCGCAAATGGACGATCGCTGCCGCCCGTGGCAAAATGCGGACTTAAGCTCGATCGCGAAACAGTCGGTTCGAATGCCTGAAATCGCCACAAAACCGCGCGTAAAGGTCAAGCCGCAGACAGAGCGGCCGAAGCTCTACAAGGTCATCCTCGTCAACGACGATTTCACGCCGCGCGAATTCGTGGTGACGGTGCTGAAGGGCGAGTTCAAGCTCAGTGAGGACCAGGCGCACCGGGTCATGATCACCGCGCACCGGCACGGCGTCTGCGTGGTCGCGGTCTTCACCAGGGATGTCGCAGAGACCAAGGCGACGCGGGCGACCGACGCTGGCAAGGCGAAGGGTTATCCGCTGTTGTTCACGACGGAACCGGAAGAGTAGGGGAGGGCGCTTTTTCCTTCTCCCCTTGTGGGAGAAGGTGGATCGGCGCGCAGCGCCGAGACGGTTGAGGGGTGGGTGCCGGTGTGTCGTCGGCGCCAAGCTGGAGCACCCCTCATCCGACCTCGCTTCGCGAGGCCACCTTCTCTCACAAGGGGAGAAGGGAAGAGCGCTCCGCTACCTTCCCTCGCGGTACCACATCGAGCCCATCGCCAGAAGCAGCAGGCCGAGGCCGAGGAAGCCGCCGAACAGCGGTACGCGCGACACGGCCTTCAACACGCTGTCGTCGGTGGTGCGCAGGCCGATCCAGTCGCTGCCCGACGCTTCGCCGGCCGAACGCACCGGCACGATGGATGGCAGCGTCGCGTCGCTGCCCGTGGACGAGGCCAGCCGGCGCACGCTGCCGCCGGTGGCTTCCGCCGGCGCCTTCAGCCGCTCCTGCGTGGAGACGACGTCGGCGAATTCGGGTGCGTTGACCGGGCCGACATGGGCGAGGGCGGTGAGATCGCCATTGGCGACCTGGAAGAGGCCGATCTCGCTGGTCTGAACGCTGCCGAGAAAGACGCCGGGCTCGGATTTGTCGAGCTTGACGGTGAGCGTCTTGCCGGAGGGCGTGATGATCTGCGCGGGGCCGGGATCGTCGGCCATGGTCTGGCGACGGATCTCCAGCACCATGCCGCGTCCCTCGGCGGTCAGCCGTTCTTCCTCGAGCTCGGGCTCCTTCATCAGCCAGTGGGCGATGCGCCGGTAGAGCTGGACATGCGGGCCGCCGCCCTCGAAGCCGCGCGCCCAGAGCCAGCCCTGATCGGACAGAAGCATGCCGACGCGGCCTTCGCCCTTGCGGTCGAGCAGCAGCAGCGGCCGGTTGTCGGCACCCTTCATTACCACTTCGCCTTGCGGGTTCTGCACGCCGATGGTGCGGAACCAGCGGCTCCAGTGCGGCGGCTCGGTGGCCGAACCATCGAGGCCGCGCGTCACCGGATGACGCTGGCCGAGTTCGGTGAGGCGGGGATAAAAGGCCTTGTCGACGACCTCGCCGGTCGGCATTGCCGGCAGGGCCGACATCAGCGGCGTGCGCGCGATCGACGCCTCGCCGGCATATTCGGGACCGGCAGCGATCAGCAGCGCGCCGCCCTTTTCGACATATTCGGAGATGTAGTCGTAATAGAGGATCGGCAGCACGTCGCGGTGCTGGTAGCGGTCGAAGATGATGAGGTCGAAATCCTTGATCTTCTCGACGAACAGCTCGCGGGTCGGGAAGGCGATCAGCGACAATTCATTGATCGGCGTGCCGTCCTGCTTCTCCGGCGGCCGCAGGATGGTGAAATGGACGAGATCGACCGAGGCGTCGGATTTCAGCAGGTTGCGCCAGGTGCGCTCGCCAGCATGCGGTTCGCCCGAAACGAGCAGAACGCGCAGGTTCTCGCGGATGCCGTCGACCAGCGCGATGGCGCGGTTGTTGGTGTCGGTCAGTTCGCCCGGCTCGCGGTCGATGGCCAGTTCGATGATGTTGCGGCCGGCACCCGGGATGGTCACCTGCAGCGGCATGGCCTGGCCGACAGTGGCATGCTCGACCGAAACCTGCTCGCCATTGACCGAGACCCGGACGTCGACCGGTCCGGTCTCGTTTTCGGTCGAAATGACGCGGTAAGTCATGTCGAGCGGCTTGCCGACAAGGCCGAAACGCGGCGCGTTCTCGAAGCGGATGCGGCGATCTTTTTCGTGATCGTTGCCGGTGATCAAGGCGTGCAGCGGGGCGTTGAAATCGGGCGTGCCCGAGGGCGTGTCATGCACCTCGCCATCGGTGATCATGATGGCGCCGCCGATGCGCGAGGGCGGCACGTCGCGGAAGGCGCCTTCCAGCGCGCCGAACAGCCGTGTTTCGGTGCGCTCCTCGGCGGCGTCGGACTTGCCGGCCTCGACGACGCGGACGTCGAACTGCTTGAAGCTGCCAAGACGCTGCTGCAACCCGGCCACTGCCTCGTCGGTCTGTTTGGTGCGGTCGCCAATATCCTGGCTCTGGCTGCGGTCGACGATCAGCGCGACGACGCTTTTCAGCGGCTCGCGTTCCTCATTGAGGAACACCGGATTGAAGAGGGCGGCGGCGAGCGCCAACAGGGCGACGAAGCGCAGGACCGCGCCGCGCTGGCGGAACCACAGGCCGACGAGCGCCAGCAGCGCCAACGGCACCAGCACCAGGGCCAAAAGCGGCCAGGATAGAAGCGGTTCGAAGGAGATCGACCAGTTCATGCCCTATCCTCCCGCGTCGGGGGAGGATCGATCATCGTGAGGGGCGCAAGAAAACGCATCATCCTACTGCCCCAGACGTTCGAGCAGGATGGGAACATGCACCTGGTCGGATTTGTAATTGCCGGTCAGCATGTACATCATGATGTTGACGCCGGCGCGCAGCGCGTAGACCCGCTGCATCGGGTCGGCGGGCACGGTCGGCAAGAGCGGGTCGCCATTCTCGTCGACTGCCCAGGCGCCGGCGAAATCATTGGCGGTGATCATGATCGGCGACACGCCGTCGCCGGTGCGTACCGGCCGGTTGTCGGCATTGCTGGCATCGAGCGATGCCTCGACCCAGAGCGGGCTGCCGGCGAAGCGGCCGGGAAATTCGGGCAGGATGAAGAAGGACTTGGTCAGCACATGGTCCGACGGCACCGGCTCCAGCGGCGGCACGTTGAGGTTGCCGAGAATGTCGCGCAGCCGCTCGGTCGCCGGGCTGGTGGAATCGGCGCCGATGCCGTTGGCGAACTGGTCGCGCGTGTCGAACAGCACCGTGCCGCCTTGCTGCATATAGGCGTCGATGCGGGCGATGGCCGCCTGGCTCGGCATCGGTGCCGCCGGGTCGATCGGCCAGTAGATCAGGGGATAGAAGGACAGCTCGTCCTTCGAAATGTCGACGCCGGCCGGCGCCCCCGGTTCAAGCGCCGTCTTCTCGATCAGGAAGCGGGTCAGGCCCTCGAGCCCGGCGCGGCTGATCGAATCGACACCCGGCACGCCGGTCAGCACATAGGCGATGCGGGTTTTCGAAATTGCCTCGATAGCGCCCTGGTCACCCGGCTTGGCGTCGTCGGCACGAGCAAGGTCGGCGTGGCCGAACAGCGCGCCAAGCGCGATCAGCACGGCGGCGGTGGTTGCAGCGGCACCGGCCCGACGCGGCCGGCGCCAAAACAGGCCGCCCATCCACAACACCGCCAGCGTGTCGAGCAGCATCAGCAACAGAGCCGCGGCGACCAACGCGCCCTTCAAGTTGCGCGATTCGTCAAAGGCATACTGGATGGTGGTGACCGGCACCGTCACTTGCGGGCGCGCCAGTGGCTCGAAGGTGCTTGCGACATCGAGCAGATTGTGGGCGAAGACGCCGGTCTCCGAACCATATAGGCCTGGCGGGTTCTCGAAGGTGACCGGCAGCGTGCCAGCGCCCGGCACCAGCGGCCGTGCATCCGGTGTCGGCGGCACCAGCGAGCCGTCGGCCGCGATCATCCGATAGGGTGCCAGCGACGTGGCGGCGGCTTCGGC
This sequence comes from Mesorhizobium sp. M8A.F.Ca.ET.208.01.1.1, assembly GCF_004791315.1. NCBI lineage: Bacteria > Pseudomonadati > Pseudomonadota > Alphaproteobacteria > Hyphomicrobiales > Phyllobacteriaceae > Mesorhizobium > Mesorhizobium sp. M8A.F.Ca.ET.208.01.1.1. The sequence continues at coordinate 87,709 of NZ_SRUT01000002.1, read as the reverse complement.
ATTGGCGACCGCCGCGCCCTGGTTGCGCGACAGCTGCACGATGCGGCGCAGCATCTCGACGAAACTGCCCGAGATCGGCAGGTTCGACCATGTCGCCTCGGGCGTGACGTGGAACAGCACCAGCGTGCCCTTGCCCTTCTTCAGCCCGGTGACCAGCGGCGTGCCGTCGGCAAGGGCGGCCCAGGTGCGCTCGACGATGTCGGGTGTCGGTTCGGCCAGCACCTGCCTGGTCACCGTGACCTCGGTCGGCGGCGCCAGGTCGGCGAACGGGCCGGCCTTGGGAAATTCGGTGACCGGCTGCGGCGAGGTCCATGACAGCGCGCCGCCGAGCGAACGTTCGCCGGTGCGCAGGCGGACCGGCAGCAAATCGTCATCATTGCCGGCGGCGGCCAGCCGCGAGCCTGCGAAGCGCACCAGCGTGCCGCCATTGTCGACCCAGTCGACCAGCCTTTGCCGAACCTGGGCGGGAATGGTGCCGATATCGGCCATGACGATCATCGCCGGCTTCTGGTCGAGGATCTGCGGGATGGCGTCGGCGAGATCGGCGCTGGAGGGCTCGACCAGATCGGCGAAGGGCTGCAGCGCGCGCCTGATGTAGTAGAGCGGCGACAGAAGCGGCTGCGCCTGGTCGGCCTCGGCTTGCGACAACAGCCCGACGCGGCGGCGCTTGGAGCTTTCGTCGAGCACGCGCACGGCACCCGCATGCCGCTCGCCATCGAGCGCGATCGAGGCGAAGTCGTTGCGCAATTCGAACGGCACCGCCATGGTGCCGGTGGCCGCGGCCTCGCCCGGCGCGAAGGTCAGGGTCGCATCGGCGATGCGGCGGCCCTTGTCGTCGAAGGCGCCGGCGGTGACCTGAGCCGGGGCGGGATCGCCGGGCGCGCGGACGGCGGTCAGGGCAAAGCCATCGACCTGGTTTTCGGCAGACGTCAGGCCGGTCAGGGAAAGCCGGTCGGCCACCGCCCAGACGACGCGGGCGGCATTTTTCGACAACAGCGTGTTGAAGGCGGCCTCGTCGCCCTTTGCCGCCAGGCCATCGGCGAGCACGGCGACGCTGGCGCCGGGCAAGCCCCCCAGCACGCCGGCGACGCGGGCATAGACGGCGGGCCGGTCGGTCGGGATCGGCCGCGGCTTGGCGGCGCGCAAGCGGTCGAGTGCGGCGGCGGCATCGAAGGGGCCGATCTCCGCATTGGGCTTTTCGGCGGTGAAGGCGATAACGACCGGCACGCCGTTCGAGCCGGCGTCGTTGATCAGCCGTTCGGCCGTGGCGACGCGCTTGTTCCAGTCGGCGGCGCTGGCCCAGTCATTGTCGATGACCAGGGCAAGCGCGGCACCCTCGGCCGGCAGCTTTTCACGCGGATTGAAGACCGGTTCGGCCAATGCCGCGACGACGAGGGCCGCCATCAGCAGCCTGAGCAGCGTCAGCCACCAGGGGCTGCGCTGCGGTGTCTCCTCGCGCCTCAGCACGCGGGCCAGGATCTTCAGCGGCGGAAAGACCTCGGTCTGCGGCTTAGGCGGGGTGAGCCGCAGCAGCCACCAGATCACCGGCAGCGCCAACAGGCCCCACAGCACCATGGGGGCGCCGAAGGAGAGCGGCAGCCAGCTCATGCGACAGCCTTCCCAGGCTTACCGCCATCGGCGGAAATGCCGGGCTTACCGCCATCGGCGGAAATGCCGGGCTTACCGCCATCGGCGGAAATGCCAGGCTTACCGCCATCGGCGGTCATCGCCATGTGCAGGCGCACCAGCGCGTCGGACGCCAGCCGGTCGGTGTGGTTGACGGTAAAGCTCCAGCCGAGCCGCTTGCACCAACTGGCCAGTTCCTGGCGGCGGGCGGTGTAGAGCAGGCGGTATTCGTCGGCCAGCATTTCGGCGCGCCCCGCGGTCAGCTTGTCGCCGGTCTCGGGATCGGTGAACTCGGTGCGGCCGGCATAAGGGAAGGTTTCCTCGGCCGGGTCGGCGACCTCGATCAGATGCGCGCGCACGCCGTGGCGGGCGAGCACGTCGAGCCAGGCCATGGTTTCCTCGACCGGATCGAGGAAATCGCTGGCGATGACGATGTCGCAGAAGCGCCTGATATCGGAGAGATCGGGTTTTGCCGGCAGATCGCCGGCATGCATGAGCTGGGCGGCGATGCGCTCGGCGCCGTTGCGGGCGGTGAACGGATCGGTCAGATCAGGCCAGGCGATGCGCTCGCCGCTGCGCGACAGAAGCTCGGCCATGGCCAGCGTCAGCACCAGCGCGCGCGATTGCTTGGAAACGCCGGCGCCGGTCGACTTGTAGAGCATGGACGGCGAGGGATCGGCCCACAGCCAGACCGTGTGGGCGGCTTCCCATTCACGGTCGCGCACATAGGTGTGGTCGTCGCGGGCCGAGCGGCGCCAGTCGATGCGCGAGGAATCGCCTTCGACGTAGGGCCGGAACTGCCAGAAATTCTCGCCGATGCCGCGCTTGCGGCGGCCATGCCAGCCGGCGATCACGGTGTTGACGATGCGGCGCGCCTCGACCAGCAGGTCAGGCACGAGCGAAGCCCGCAACCGGCCGCGGGCGAGCGCGTCGCGCGTCGCTGCCGGAGCCTGGACCTCGCCGATACGCGCCATCAAATACCTTTCACGAGTTTCGCCACCACATCGCGTACGCTGGTGCCTTCGGCACGGGCGGCGAAGGTCAGCGCCATGCGGTGCTGCAGCACCGGCTCGGCCAGCGCCCTGACATCGTCGACCGAGGGTGCCAGCCGTCCGTCATAGAGCGCGCGGGCCCTGGTGCACAGCATCAGCGCCTGGCTGGCGCGCGGGCCTGGGCCCCAGGCGACATGCTTGTCGGTGTCGGCATTGCCCTGGCCCGGACGCGCCGAGCGCACCAGGGTGAGGATCGCCTCGACCACGCTTTCGGGCACCGGCATGCGGCGGATCAGTGTCTGGATCTCCTTCAGCCGTGCCGGCTGCAGCACGTTGGTGGCCTTGGCGTCCTCGACGCCGGTGGTTTCCAGAAGGATGCGGCGCTCGGCCTCGATTTCTGGATAGAGGATGTCGACCTGCATCAGGAAGCGATCGAGCTGGGCTTCGGGCAGCGGGTAGGTGCCTTCCTGCTCCAGCGGGTTCTGCGTCGCCAGCACATGGAAGGGCGAGGGCAGATCGTAGCGCGCGCCGGCGATGGTGACGTGATATTCCTGCATCGCCTGCAGCAGCGCCGATTGCGTGCGCGGCGAGGCGCGGTTGATCTCGTCGGCCATCAGCAGCTGGGCGAAAATCGGGCCGGAGATGAAGCGGAACGAGCGCTTGCCGGTCTCGTCCTGCTCCATGACCTCGGAACCGAGGATGTCGGACGGCATCAGGTCGGGCGTGAACTGGATGCGGCGTGAATCGAGCCCGAGCACGATGCCCAGCGTCTCGACCAGCTTGGTCTTGGCCAGGCCCGGCACGCCGACCAGCAGCGCGTGGCCGCCGGCAAGCAGCGCCACCAGGGTGCGCTCGACGACGTGCTCCTGGCCGAAGATCACCCGGCCAACCCCGTCGCGGATCCTGGAGATGTCTGCAAGCGCCTTCTCGGCCTCGGCGACCATGTCCGTTTCGCTAATCGGGCTTTCCTTGACCATCACGCTCATGCCGCATCGATCCCTTTGGTTGGAAATGCCATGGTTTGGAAATACTGGCCCGCACCATACCATAGGTTGCCGCGATTCGGCCTCGCGGAGCGCCTATGCTGGAACTTAAATCACAGACTTAGGCTGACAAGCGGAACAACAGTGACTATTTCGTGACGATGAGCGAACACCACGAACATCGCCAACAAAGCCTTACGCAGGCCACCGAGGCCCGAGGCCTCGAGGCGCTGATCTCGCGCGCGGCCCGTGCCGGCAAGGGCGCGGCGCCGGTCGAGCGCTGGAATCCCGACTTTTGCGGCGATCTCGACATGGAGATCAAGGCCGACGGCACCTGGTTCTACCTGGGCACGCCGATCGGCCGCATGCCGCTGGTGCAACTTTTCTCGTCCGTGCTGCGCAAGGACGCCGACGGCAGGACCTATCTGGTGACGCCGGTGGAAAAGGTCGGCATCCGCGTCGCCGATGCGCCGTTCATCGCCGTCGAGATGGATGTTTCGGGCGAAGGCGAGGATCAGGTCATCACCTTCCGCACCAATGTCGGCGACGTGGTCGAGGCCGGGCCGGAGCGGCCGCTGCGCTTCGTCGACGAGAACGAGACGGGCGGTTTGAAGCCATATCTGCTGGTGCGCGGCAGGCTGGAGGCGCTGGTGGCGCGGCCGGTCATGTATGAGTTGGTGGGGCATGGCGAGGAGATCGAGATCGACGGCCGGACGATGTTTTCGGTGCGCTCGAAGAATGCCGTGTTTCCGATCATGCCTGCGGATCAGTTGAAGCGGTTGAGCGCGTGATGGACCAGATATCGCCGGCGCCGTTCTCATCGGCGGATTTTCGCGCGCGCTTCGCCGCGCAGCCGGACGCGCATGCCGGCGACGACTATGGCGATCACCGCTTCAATCCCGGCCACCCACGCCTCAACCCGGGCAAGCCGCTGCGCAATGCGGCGGTGCTGATCCCGGTGGTCGACCATGACGGCGAGGCGACGGTTCTCCTGACCAAACGGGCCGAGAGACTGCGCAATCATTCCGGGCAAGTGGCTTTCCCGGGCGGCACGATCGATGCGACCGACGCGAGCCCGGAGGCGGCGGCGCTGCGCGAGACCTTCGAGGAGATCGGCCTTGGCCAGGATCGTATCGAAATCATCGGCCGCATGCCGGATTACGTTGCCGGCAGCGGCTACCGCATCGCGCCGGTGCTCGGCATCGTGCGGCCGGGTTTCCAATTGGCTTTGAACGCCGACGAAGTCGATGCCGCCTTCGAGGTGCCGCTGCGCTTCCTGATGGACGCCGCCAATCACAAGCGCGACAGCCGCATGTGGAACGATCTCGAATGGTTCTTCTACGACATGCCCTATGGCGACCGGCGCATCTGGGGCGTCACCGCCGGTATCATCCGTACGCTCTATGAAAGGCTCTATGCGTGAGTGTTTCGATCGCGGGCAGGGCCGACTGGCTCTCCGACAAGCATCTGCAGCGCCTGCTTGGCGCGCTCACCGAAGGCGGTGAAGAGGCGCGTATCGCCGGCGGCGCCGTGCGCAACGCGCTGATGGGCCAGCCTGTCGCCGACGTCGACATCGCCACCTCTTGCCTGCCGCAGGAGATCATCCGCCGTGCCGAAGCGGAAGGCTTCAAGGCGGTGCCGACCGGCATCGAACATGGCACGATCACGGTGGTCGCGGGCGGCAAACCCTACGAGGTCACCACCTTGCGCGCCGACGTCGAGACCGATGGCCGCCGCGCCAAGGTGTCGTTCGGACGCGACTGGAAGCTCGACGCCGAGCGGCGCGACTTCACCATCAACGCGCTCTACGCCGAGGCCGACGGCAGTGTTGTCGACCTTGTCGGCGGCATTTCCGACATCGAGGCGCGCCGGCTGCGCTTCATCGGCGACCCGGAGGCGCGCATCCGCGAGGATTATCTGCGCATCCTGCGCTTCTTCCGTTTCTTTGCCTGGTATGGCGACGGCCGGCCGGATGCCGAGGGGTTGAAGGCCTGCGCCCGGCTGAAGGACGGTCTTGGCCAGCTCTCGGCCGAACGCGTCTGGTCCGAACTGAAGAAGCTTTTGTCGGCCCCCGATCCCTCACGCGCACTGCTGTGGATGCGCCAGGCTGGTGTCCTGACCGCCGCGCTGTCGGAAAGCGAGAAATGGGGTATCGATGCGATCCACGGGTTGACCAAGGCCGAGAAAGACCTGGGCTGGGCGGTGGATCCGATGCTGCGGCTGGAGGCAATCGTGCCGCCGGATGCGGCGCGCATGAAGACGCTGGCCGAGAGGCTCAGGTTCTCGACCGCCGAAGCCGACCGCATGCTCCATTGGGCCCTCACCACGGCCGTCGAGCCGAAGACGACCGAAGGCGAACTGGCGAAACGGCTCTATCGCGGCAACCGGCAAGGGCTTGTCGACCGCCTGCGTCTGTCGCTTGCCGCGGCGCGGGTGCGCGCCGTCGAGGACAATGACGCATTGCTTCAAGCGGGCGGCTTTTCGCGCCTGCTTGGCTTTGCGCTCAAATGGGAACGGCCCGAGTTTCCGCTCAGAGGGGCCGATCTGACGGCGCTCGGCGCAAAGCCGGGACCGAAGCTCGGCGAAATCCTCAAGAACCTCGAAGCCGAATGGGTCGAGGCGGGATTTGCGCCTGATCGCGCCACGTTGCTCGAACGCGCCGCGCAAGCGCTTGACACGTAGGTCGGAAACGCCGGGTCTCCGCCGGTGTTGCCCTGCTGTTCCGTCCTGCTACTTGATCGACAGCGGAGCCAGGGCACGCGAAAGGCTTGCCTCGCCCTTGCCATAGACGGAGGCGCTGTAGTTGGCCAACGTGTCGGTCCGGGCCGTATTCAGCAACTGGTTGGTGATCTGGGTCGACGTTGCCTTGGTGAACTTGCTGCCCACGATGGCGGCGTAGCCGGCAACGATCGGCGCGGCGAAAGAGGTGCCGTAAAGGCCGGTCTTGTCCCCGGTGACACCCACGACCAGGAAATGGCTCTGCACAGCCGTGTTGGTGCCGGCGGTGTTGGAATACCAGGCCATGGTGGCCTTGCTCGACGTCGTGCCGTTGCTGTTGAGCGCGCCGACGAAAATCGCGGATGCCTTTCCGACCAAGGCGAGGTCGAGATAATCCTGCTGGCCGCTGGTGACGCCGCCCACGGCAACCGCGTCGTTCCCCGCGGCCTTCGAAACCACGGCCGTTCCCTTGGTGGCATAGGAGATGATGGAGGCTTCCTCGGCGCTCCATCCGATCTGGCTTGGGCTGTAGCCTGCCTTGGCGTACATGCCATAGCTCAGATTGAGCACGTTCAGGCCCGGCGCCAGCGCGACCGAGGAACTGGTGGAGAAGTCTTTCGACCGTATCGTCGCCAGCGGCGCGATCATGCTGGCTTCTTCGCGGGTCCATTCGCCATGGCGCTGGGTCTGGGTGCCGATGCCGAAATTGCCGCTGAACTTCGAGGTGCTGGAGAAGTCGTCGACGATCGTGATGGTGACGCCTTTGCCTTTGTAACCGGCACGCCATGCGGCCCCGACATCCGGGCTCATCCAGTTTTGCAAGGTCTGCGACGTGGCCGCCGGCAGGGTTGCGCTCAGGCATATGGATGCGTTGGATTGACCGCCGCCGCAGAGCGCGGACAGCGGATCTGGACCGACAGCTTCCTGAGCCACGGCAATCGATGCCGGCAGGAGGGCGAGGGCCGTGGCAATAGCGAATTTCCAATGCGTATTTGACATGTTTTTACCCCGGTTCAAACAGAAGCTAGGACTGAGGATCGCGGATCTTCCGCGGCTACGCGACATCTCGTGCCCGGCCCCTCGCGATCAGAAAGTAACACGGTAATTCAGCCACAGATGCTGGCTCTCCGGTTTAGCGTTAGCCAGATATTTCAAGGTTTCCTCGGGTGCCATCTCCCCGGCGGCGAGCCGGCAATTGACGCTGAAGGTGCCCAGATCGCCATAATCGGCCTGGCAGGGCTTTTCGCTGAGCTTGCCGCCGAAGGTCGTGGTGAACGACAGGGACAGGATGCTGTTCGCGCTCGGATGCAGCTGTGTGAGGAATCCGAGCTTGAGGCTGGGCGCGATGCGATACTTCTCGCCTTGTTCCCCAGTGCCAAATCCCCAAAGGATACCGGTGTCCTGCGTGATCTGCGTCATCAGGTCCACATGCGTGTCGACCCAGTTTGTCTGGTACCACTGGTTGAACGATACCCGGCTTCCGGTCTGCAACTCATACCCGCCGTCACCCAGGCCTCTCGCCTTGTCGCTGACCGGCGAGCCCTGATGGATGTCGATGAGCGATGTCGTCATGTCCTGGGCAATCGCCGGCGACGCGCCAAGGAGCGCCCACGGCAGGAGCGCCGTTGCGCACAAACTGGCACGATTGCCGGACTTTTCGCGCATGCGCGAACACCTCGCCCACCGATTCCGGACCAGTGCCTGACGGCGACGGGCTTCTCTGGCAGCCCCCTGTAGTCTGGAAATCAGTCCGACGATCGCACGGGTTCGGTTACCGCACGGTTTATTTTAGCTGGAGCAAATATAATTTTTTGAGATGCAGGCACTGTCTCGCAAATAAATCGACGCGGCACGCGTTACCCAAGCGCACCGCGGTTCTTTTGTTATTACCTGAAAACCCCCCGCCGCACCTACGCGGCGTCGCGGACCTTCTCGATGCGCGAGCGGATCGCCTCGATCATCGTCTCGCGGATGGTCGTCTCGCCATGCGTCTCGCGCATATGCTCGACGGCGCGGCGCATCACCTCGGCCTCCTCGTCGGCCCGTGTGTGCCATTCGCAGCCGGGAACGAGCGACCCGCAGTGAAATTGCTTCATGGGATTTCTCCTCTTGCTCCATGGAGCCGGTCGAGGCTCCGCCACTTTTGGCTTACGGTCGAATGGTCAGACGTAAGCGGGGCGAAAGCTATAACACGGGAGGGGCGGCGTGGTTGCATCAAAGCTGCGTGCGCCGTCCTGTCACCGGACGTCTACGGCCAGCGCACCTCCGGTGGCAGGCTGGACAGGATCGAGGCGACATTGCCGCCGGTCTTCAGCCCGAAAATGGTGCCACGGTCGTGCAGCAGGTTGAATTCGACGTAGCGGCCGCGGCGGATGAGCTGTTCATCGCGGTCGCCATCGGTCCAGTTCTCGTTGAAGTTGGCGCGCACAAGGTGGCCGTAGACGACGAGGAACGAACGCCCGACATCCTGGACGAAGTTGAAATCGGCGTTCCAGCCGCCCTTCTCCTCGCCCGAATGCAGCCAGTCGAAGAAGATGCCGCCGGTGCCGCGCGGCTCGTTGCGGTGCGGCAGGAAGAAATACTCGTCGCACCAGGCCTTGAATTTCGGATAGTCGGCGACGTCGGCGTTCTTCTCGCAAGCGAACTGCATGGCGCGGTGGAAGGCTGCCGTGTCGGGATCATCCTGGGTGCGGCGGCGGTCGAGCACTGGCGTCAGGTCGGCGCCGCCGCCGAACCATTGCCTGGATGTGACGACCATACGCGTGTTCATGTGCACGGCCGGAACGTTGGGATTCCACGGGTGCGCGATCAACGAAATGCCCGATGCCCAGAAGCGCGGGTCTTCCTCGGCGCCGGGCATCTGCTTCCTGAACTCGGGCGAGAACTCGCCATAAACGGTCGAAGTGTGGACGCCGACCTTCTCGAAGACGCGGCCATGCATCATCGACATGGTGCCGCCGCCGCCCTTGCCCTGATCGCGTTCCCACGGCGTCTTTTCGAAGCGGCCGGCCGACCACGAGGCGAGCGGACCCCCGAGGTCCTGCTCGATCTGCTCGAAAGCGGCGCAGATGCGCTCGCGCAGCGCCTCGAACCAAAGCCGGGCCTTCATCTTCTTCTCTTCGATGTCGGCGGGCAGCCCTGCCGGTATTTCGGGTCGTTCCAAGTGCCGTCTCCGGTTGTGGGCCACCCGTTGTGGGGATTCCCGACAAATGACTCGTCTTTTGCCGGCGCGATCCCTAATCTCTTGAGGGTCAGGGTCAAGTCCCGTCTGATTTAGGGTGTAAGGAGTTGCTTCGTGCGCACCCCGGCAAGACCGCCGCTGGATGGCCTGAAGAAAAGGCTCGACCAAAGCCGGGCCGAGCGCGCGCGTATGCCACGCGACGGCTTTTTGCGCGAGACGTTCGTCCTGCCGCGCTCCGATGCCCGGCTCAAGGCCAAGGAATGGTTCGAGCGCTTTCCCAAGCAGGCCTACTGGACCGAGATCGAAAGCTGGTTCGAGCGCCCGGGCGATCTGATCGAGTTCACGATCAGGCGCCTGCCGGCAGCGGATTAACGCTCGACCAACAGCCTTCTCCCGCCAGTTCCCTCCCTGGCAAGCCGATCCCCCTTGTTCCTCAGCGGGCATTTGTCGATCGACATGCAGCCGCAACCGATGCAGTCACTCAGCCCGTCGCGCAGTTTCTTCAGCTGGCTGATTTTCTGATCGAGGCTATCGCGCCAAGCCGTTGAAAGCAGATTCCAATCCTCGCGCGTCGGGGTGCGGCCTTCAGGTAATGATTCAAGTGCGACACCGATCTCCGCGAGCGTGATGCCGACCTCCTGGGCAATCCGGATTATGGCCACGCGTCGCAGGACATCGCGGCCGTAGCGGCGCTGGTTGCCGGAGGTGCGGTGGCTGCGAACCAGCCCGCGGGCTTCATAGAAATGCAGCGCCGACACCGCCACGCCGCTGCGCGCGGCCACTTGGCCGACCGTCAATTCCGTTACCGGCGCCATCTTCGCACTTTCCCCTTGACCTCAAGTTAAGTTGAGCTTGTAGCCAAGAAAGCCTGGATGTGCAAACGAAGGAGAAGGCGGATGTGCGCCTGGGCAAAAATCACCGCGGACCGCGCTGCCGGCGATCCCCTAGCCGAGTTGCCGGATGGCTTCGCCCGCCACCATGGCCACGGAAAGGGCGACGTTGAGGCTGCGCGCGGTGGGCTGCATCGGGATCGTCAGCCGAACATCCGCCGCCTGATGGACTGGATCCGGCACGCCCGCGGATTCGCGGCCAAACAGGAGGATGTCGCGGTCGGTGAAGCTGAAGTCGGTGTAAGGGGCCGTAGCCCTGGTCGACAGCAACACCAGCCGGTCCGCGCGGGCCTTGCGCCACTCCTCGAAGGCGTTCCAGTCGACATGCCGGGTCAGGGCGGCCATTTCGAGATAGTCCATGCCGGCGCGCTTGAGCGCTCTGTCGGAAAGCGGAAAGCCGGCCGGCTCGATGATGTCGACGCCAAGGCCGAGGCAAGCGGCGAAGCGCAGGATTGTCCCGGTATTGCCGGCTATGTCAGGCTGGTAGAGCGCGATGCGGAGACCACGGTTCACTTTCGCGTCCTTCTAATAAGTGGCAGATCGGCCACAGCAGCTTCCTGGTTTTGGAAATTCCTGGACCTGCGGGTGGCCATTTTCTGCGAAGTCGGGTATACGACCAGCATTGTCAACCCGAACCGAAGGAGGGGTAATTCATGATGACCATGCACATCCAGCGCCCCACCCGTGGGCTTACTTGCGCCCTGGCGGTTTCGGTACGACGTTTCTCCTGATCTTTTAGGCACTTCCGCACCGATCTCCGCCGAAACCATACCCTGGTCTTCGAAGGAATCCTGCGATGTTTTTCAAGCTGCCGAAGGGGCCGATGGCCCCGTCCCAACGCGTCCCGACTGATCCGCCGCCGATCCCGCGGCACGATGTCGATCATCCTTTTTATCTCTATTTCAACACGGAGGACGGACCGATGTTCGATCCATACAGAATACCGGGCTCGAGGAGCCTGCATATCCACCGGCTGCCGACCTGGGCGCTGCTGATCGGCGAAACCTATTCGTCGGCGGTTCATGCCGAAGTGCGCCGGCGTCCGCATCGCGGCATGCTGCCGGATGTCGATTTCTCGCACGCGGTTCCCGACCTGAGCCGACCGTCGCTGGTGCGCCGCATCATCCGGCTGATCCGGCCGGGCGCGAAAAACCGCACTGGTGGCACCGTGTCGTCAGCATCGACAAAGGTGGCTGTCGGCGAAAAGCCGGCGAGCCCCTATATTGCGCGAAGCAGGGCCGACGCTCCGGATGATTCCGGAGCGTCGGCCCTCGACACCATGCGATCCGAGGACTTTGTACGTCGCCAAGCCGCGTAAGCGGAAAACAGATTTTACAGGCATGCCCTAATGTTGTTGTTTAGCTGGTTTGAAAGAAGGCTCGATCCGTTCCCGGCCGCGGAACCGGTCGAACCGCCCAAGACGCTGGTTGCCTTCTGCCTGCATTATACGCGCGGCGCGTGGCCCTACATCCTGGTCGATGCGGTGCTGGTGGCGGCCATCGCCATCGCGGAAGTGTGGATGTTCGGCTTCCTCGGCCGCATCGTCGACTGGCTGTCGGGGCAGAACCGCGAGACCTTCCTGCAGACGGAGGGCTGGAAGCTCGCCGGCATGGCGTTCATCGTGCTGTTCGCGCTGCCCGGCACGGTTTGGCTGCATTCGCTGCTCAACCAGCAGACGCTGATGGGCAACTATCCCATGCGCATCCGCTGGCAGGTGCATCGCTATCTGCTCAAGCAATCGATGAGCTTCTACCAGGACGAATTCGCCGGCCGCATCGCCACCAAGCTGATGCAGACGGCGCTCGCCGTGCGCGAATGCGTCATCAAGGTGATCGACGTGCTGAACTACGTCATCGTCTATTTCCTCGGCATGCTGCTGATCGTCGGTTCGGCCGACTGGCGGCTGGCCGCGCCGCTCGGGGTCTGGCTGGTCGGCTACATCCTGTTGCTGCGCTTTTTCATCCCGCGCCTGGGCAAGGTCGGCGAGGAGCAGGCCAATGCGCGCTCGACCATGACCGGCCGCGTCGTCGACAGCTACACCAACATCCAGACGGTCAAGCTGTTCAGTCATTCGCGCCGCGAGGCCGCCTTCGCCAGGGAAGGCATGATAGGCTTCCTCGACACGGTCTACCGGTCGATGCGGCTGGTGACGGTGCTGTTCGGCTCGCTCTACATACTGAACGCGCTTCTGCTGTTCTCGGTCACCGCCATCTCGCTGTGGCTGTGGATGGGGCAAGCTGTGACGATCGGCGCGGTCGCCGTGGTCATCGGCCTGGTGCTCCGGATGTGGGGCATGTCGCAGTGGATCATGTGGGAAATGTCGGGCCTGTTCGAGAATATCGGCACGGTGCAGGACGGCATTGCCTCGATCTCGCTGCCACGCCTCGTCGAGGACAGGCCGGATGCCAGGGAGATCAACGTTTCAAAAGGCGATATCCGCTTCGAGGACATCCGCTTCCACTACGGCAAGCAGAAGGGCGTCATCGAAAACCTGTCGCTGGCGGTGAAACCGGGCGAGAAGGTCGGCATTGTCGGACGCTCGGGCGCCGGCAAGTCGACGCTGGTCAATCTCCTCCTGCGCTTCTACGACCTGGAATCCGGCCGGATCCTGATCGACGGCCAGGAGATCGCCGGCGTGAAGCAGGATTCGCTGCGTGCCCAGATCGGCATGGTCACACAGGACACCTCGCTGCTGCATCGTTCGGTGCGCGAGAACATCCTTTATGGCCGGCCCGATGCGAGCGATGAGATGTTGGTCGAGGCGGCACGGCGGGCCGAGGCGCTGGATTTCATATCGGCGCTTTCGGACCATAGCGGCCGCAAGGGTTTCGACGCCTATGTCGGCGACCGCGGCGTCAAACTGTCCGGCGGCCAGCGGCAACGCATCGCCATTGCTCGCGTTATGTTGAAGGACGCGCCTATTCTTATCCTTGACGAAGCGACGTCGGCGCTCGATTCCGAGGCGGAAGCCGCCATCCAGGAGAATCTCTACAAGCTCATGCAGGGCAAGACCGTCATCGCCATCGCGCACCGGCTGTCGACCATCGCGGCGATGGACAGGCTCGTCGTGATGGACCAGGGCCGCGTCATCGAGGAGGGTTCGCACGAGGAACTGGTCGCCGGCGGCGGGCTCTACGCGCAGCTCTGGCAGCGCCAGTCGGGTGGATTCCTGTTCGAGGACAGTCCGGTCGGCGCCGCCAACGACAGTGTCGCCAACGACATTGGCGCGAAGGGGCAAGCCGCAGAATGATGGCCGCCGCATGATGACAGCCGTCTACCGCTGGTTCGAAAACTGGGTCTATCCGTTCAGGGAGCCGGCGCATCTTCGGCCACCGGCCAGCGTCGCCGGCTTCCTCTGGCACTATGTCGGCCAGGCGAAGTTCGCCTTCTTCGCCATGCTGGTCGTCGGCGGCATCGCGCCGCTGGTCGAGGCCGGGCTGTTCTATTTCGTCGGGCGGCTGGTCGATATTCTCGATCAATTGCCCGGCGAGCGGAGCTGGCATGCATTATGGACCGCCGCCGGCCCCGAACTGATGTTCATGGTGGCGGTGGTGCTGGTCCTCCGCACAATGGTCGTGGCCCTCTCGGCGCTGGTCGACGAGCAGACGATCACGCCCGGCTTCTACAATCTGGTGCGCTGGCAGGCGCACCGGCACGTCTCGCGCCAGTCCTACGCCTTCTTCCAGAACGATTTCGCCGGCCGGATCGCGACGAAAGTCTGGCAGGCGGGGCAGGCGACCGGCGACCTGATGGAAAGCTTCATCGAGGTCGTCTGGTTCATGATCGTCTATACGGTGACGACGCTGGCACTGGTCGCAGGACTCGATCTCAGGCTGGCGGCATTGGTGGTGATCTGGATCACCGCTTTCGGCTTTCTGGCCAGGCGCTATCTGCCGGCAATCCGCAAGCACGCCGAAGCGACGGCCGAGGCGGGCTCGATGATCAATGGCCGCATCGTCGATTCCTACTCCAACGTGCAGACGCTGAAACTTTTCGCGGCGGACGGCGACGACCGCTACATCAGGAACGGCTTCGACATCTATCTCGACGCATTGCGCCCCTTCACCCGCCGGTTGACCGGCGTGCGCATGGCGCTGACGACGCTGTCGGGCATCATGATCACGGCGATCGGCTGCTTTGCCGTCTATCTCTGGGTCGAGGGCTCGATCACCGTCGGCGCCGTCGCCTTCACGCTGTCGCTGGTGCTGCGCCTCAACATGCTGCTCGGCCGGCTGATGATGCAGATGAACAGTATCTTGCGAAACCTCGGCGTGCTGGAGAACTCGAAGGCGTTGATCTCGCAGCCGCTGGGGCTCACCGATGCACTGGACGCGAAAGAGCTGGTCGTCACGGGCGGACGCATCGACGTGAAGAATGTCGAGTTCCATTACGGCAAGGGGTTTGGCGTGCTCAACGGCGTCGACCTTGTCGTCAAGCCGGGCGAGAAGGTCGGGCTGGTCGGGCCATCGGGCGCCGGCAAGACGACGTTGGCCAACCTGATCCTGCGCCTCTACGACCTCGAAAGCGGCCGGATCACCATCGACGGCCAGGACGTCTCCGGTGTGACGCAGAATTCGCTGCGCGCCAATATCGGCGTCGTCAGCCAGGACACCGCCCTGTTCCATCGCTCGCTGCGCGACAACATCAAGCTCGGCATGCCCGATACGACCGACGCGGAGGTGATCGCGGCGGCCAAGAAGGCCGAGGCCCACGAATTCATTCTGAGCTTGCGCGACAACAGGGATCGCCAGGGCTACGAAGCCTTTGTCGGCGAACGCGGCGTCAAGCTGTCGGGCGGCCAGCGCCAGCGCGTGGCGATCGCCCGCGTCTTCCTCAAGGACGCGCCGATCCTGATCCTCGACGAGGCGACGTCGGCGCTCGATTCCGACATCGAGGCGGCGATCCAGGAGAATCTGACGCGGCTGATGGAGAACAAGACCGTGATCGCCATCGCGCACCGGCTGTCGACGATCGCGGCTCTTGATCGCCTGGTGGTGCTCGACGGCGGCCGCATCGTCGAGCAAGGCACGCATGACGAGCTGGTGGCGCTCGATGGGCTCTATGCCCGGCTGTGGAAGCGCCAGTCCGGCGGCTTCCTTTATCACGAGGAAAGCGTGCTCGAAGAGACGCGGCCGGCGGAGTAGGCGCATGGCTGGATCGCCAGAGGTCAGCCCGGAGATCGGGCCAGAGCTCGGCCCAGGGGTCGGCTACGCGCTCAAGCGTTTGCGACCAACCGTGGCGGCCTTCGACGCGTTGAAGGACGAGAGCCGGAAGGCTACTGGATGCTGGTACGCCTGGGCGACGGCTGGGCAAGTGGCCGCAACAAGTTCCTGAAGCGAGGGGAGGGACTGTTTGGGATATGGCATGGCCGGGAACTCGCCGGCGTGTGCGGGCTGAACATCGATCCCTATTTCGAGGGCAGGGACCAGGGCCGGGTCCGGCACCTGTTCGTCAGCGCACGCCACCGCCGCAACGGCCTCGGCCGCATGCTGGTCGAGACCGTGATCGATCGGGCCGGCCAATATTTCTCCGTGTTGAACACCCGCGCGCCGCCGGAAGCCTTCGGTTTTTATGAACGGCTTGGCTTTCAGCGCGTGGAAGGCGAAGAATTCGTCACCCACCGCATGGTGTTCGGGAAAGGGAACTGAAATGTCCTTGCGTCCGCCATCTCATCTTGCCGGCGCGTCGGCCGCCGAAGCGGCGTTTGACGCGCTTGGCCATGAAATCCTCGCCGAGAAGGCGGCGGCACTTGGCCGCGCCGGTCAAAAGGTCGAGGAGACGCTGGCCCGGCTAACCAGCAATGCCGACGAGGACATGCGTCCCTTGCTTCTCAAGGAGGCTGCCGCGGCCGTTCACGCCTATTTCATCCAGCGCGAATTGTGCGGCTTTCGAAAGCACGACGCCGTCATCCGCGAATACAACATCCCCAAAGCCGTGCTGGTCAGGCTTGGCGCCATGTAGAGTTGGAACTTGCCGCGCTGATTTCCCTGTGGAAACGCGCCAGGCGGGCGGCAAGCGCTTCGGGATTTTCATCGGCAACGAAGTGTCCGCTGTCGGCTATGATGTCGCCCTCGACATTTGAGAGCCCGGCCGCGCGCAGGCCATCGACATAGTCGCCGATGTCGCCGGACTCGGCCGCACCCCTCAGATACAGCACCGGAACCGCAATCGGCTTCGCGGGCCGCGCGGCATTGGCCTTGGCATCCTCCGGAAAGGCACGATACCAGTCGAACCCCGCCTGGAGGCTTTCCGGCCGGGAATAGGCCTTGGCGTAGATTTCCCTGGCGTCGTCAGGGATCGAGGCTCGATCCTTCGAAAGCACATTGAAGAAGAAGTCGAAATAAGCGCTCTGATGGCCTGACCAGCGTTTCCGGCAAGGCTGGAATAGCGTGAAAGGCGAAATGCCAGATTTGCGGATTGCGAATGACCTTCTCCCACGGAGCGACGCCCGGAATGACGACATCCATGATCGCCGCGCCGGAAAGAATCTCAGGATGGTCGCTCAACAAGGCAAATACGATCTGGCCGCCGACATCGTGGCCGGCGGCCACGAGCTGGCGCAGCCCGCAAGTCTCTGCGACGCCTCTCATCAGCCTCGCCAAGGTTCTCTTGTCACCAGCCTCGGGTACGCCTTGCGAGCCGCCGATGCAGGGCAGGTCAGGGGCGACGACCCGGTAGTCGGCCGCCAACCGGCCGATCACCCGCTCGAAGGCGTAGGAGCTTTGCGGCCATCCGTGCAGCAGAAGGAAAGCCGGCGCACCAGCGGGGCCTGCCTCGCGGGTCGCAATGCTCAGCCCTTCGATTTCGATGGTCGAGGTTTGCATATCCTGGCTCTGGCGGCTCTCTGGTTGGCGCCTATGCCGTTGATCTAGGCGCCAACCGGGACGCCGCCAGGGCTATGCAGGAATTACTCCAGCCATTCCGTGATGAAGCTACCGTTTTCGTGGATGTCGGTCGTTTCCAGCGGACCTGGACCGAGATTGGTGAATTTGTGCGGCGTGTGCGGCGGCACGATGACGATCTGCCCCGCCGAGGCCTCGATCTCCTGGTCGCCGACCGTGAACAGGCCGGTTCCCTCGCGAATGATGAAGATCTCCGCATAGGGATGAGCGTGCAGCCGCGGGCCGCCCCCGACATCGGGCAAGTAATTGAAGATCAGGCAGGAGTTGGAGCCGTAGACGCCGCCTTGCAGTTCGCCCTTCCAGTGGTTGGAACGAACAGACCATTCCTCGCGATCGATGACATGCACCATGGCAGGGAAAATAGATCACTCGGGCAGCCTATGTCGAGGCAAACAACGATGCCGGATTTGCGGTTGTTTCCCGGTTGTTTAGCCGCCTTTTGCGGCCATTCGCCGCCTTGCCGCGCGACAGCGGATTTTGTCCCCGCGACAATCTGCCCTTGTGCCTTGACCCGTCTGGACAAAAACGGGCTTCACGCATAAACCGAAGTCCAAATGCCGGAGGAATTCGCTAGCCTGTTCGCCATGCGCTGTCGGGTTGGCGTGATTGAGCGGGGAACAAGGCTCAGCCACCGGCGCGGAAGAGGCGAAAGGATCAGGCACCCGTGAGCGCAACCGACATCCACGATCCCAACCGTCGAGATTTTCTCTACGTCGCCACCGGCATGGCCGCTGTGGTCGGCGCCGGTGCCGTCGCCTGGCCGTTCATCGACCAGATGCGCCCCGACGCCTCGACGCTGGCGCTCGCTTCGGTCGAGGTCGATGTCTCCTCGCTGACGCCCGGCAGCTCGCTGATCGTCAAGTGGCGCGGCAAGCCGGTCGTGGTGCGCAACCGCACCGAGAAGGAAATGAAGGACGGCGAGGCCGTCAGCCTCTCCGATCTCAAGGATCCGATCGCCCGCAACGCCAATTTGCCATCCGATGCGCCGGCGACTGACGCCAACCGCACCACGCCCGGCAAGGAAGCCTGGATGGTTATGGTTCAGGTCTGCACCCATCTGGGCTGCATTCCGCTCGGCCAGGAAGGCGATTTCGGCGGCTGGTTCTGCCCGTGCCATGGCTCGCAATACGACACTGCCGGCCGCATCCGCAAAGGCCCGGCACCGGAGAACATGGCGATTCCGGTATTCAAGTTCATTTCCGATACCAAACTCCTTATCGGTTGAGGCAGGGGATATTTCGATGAGCGAGGGACACTCGACCTATACGCCGAAGACCGGTATCGAACGCTGGTTCGACGCCCGCATGCCGCTGCCCAGGATGGTCTATGACAGCTTCATCGCCTATCCGGTGCCGCGCAACCTGAACTATATGTGGACTTTCGGCGGCATACTGGCGATCATGCTGGTGGCGCAGATCCTGACCGGCATCGTCCTGGCCATGCACTATACGGCCGACACCAATCTCGCCTTCGGTTCTGTCGAGAAGATCATGCGCGACGTGAATTCCGGATGGCTCCTGCGTTACATGCACGCCAACGGCGCCTCGTTCTTCTTCATCGCCGTCTACCTGCACATCTTCCGCGGTCTCTATTACGGCTCCTACAAGGCGCCTCGCGAACTGCTGTGGATCCTGGGCTGCATCATCTATCTCCTGATGATGGCGACGGGCTTCATGGGCTATGTGCTGCCATGGGGGCAGATGAGCTTCTGGGGCGCTACCGTCATCACCGGCTTCTTCAGCGCCATCCCGCTGGTCGGCGACTGGATCCAGCAACTGCTGCTCGGCGGCTTCGCCGTCGACAATCCGACGCTCAACCGCTTCTTCGCGCTGCATTACCTGCTGCCGTTCATGATTGCCGGCGTCGTCGTGCTGCACGTCTGGGCGCTGCATGTCGTCGGCCAGTCGAACCCGACCGGCATCGAGGTCAAGTCGAAGACCGATACCGTCGCCTTCACACCCTACGCGACCATCAAGGACGCGTTCGGCATGATCGTGTTCCTGTTCGTCTTCGCCTACTTCGTCTTCTACCTGCCGAACTATCTCGGCCATCCGGACAACTACACGGTCGCCAACCCGCTGAAGACGCCGGCCCATATCGTGCCGGAATGGTACTTCCTGCCGTTCTACGCGATCCTGCGCGCCATCACCTTCAACATCGGGCCGATCAATTCCAAGCTCGGCGGCGTGCTGTGCATGTTCGGCGCCATCGTCATGCTGTTCCTGGTGCCGTGGCTCGACACTTCCAAGGTGCGCTCGGCGGTCTACCGGCCCTGGTACAAGCTGTTCTTCTGGCTGTTCGTGGCCGATGCCATCCTGCTGGGCTGGCTGGGCTCGCAGCCGGCGGAAGGTAGCTATGTGTTCATGGCGCAGATGGCGACGCTGTTCTACTTCGCCTTCTTCCTGGTCGCGCTGCCCGTGCTCGGCTTGATCGAGACTCCGCGCAGGCTGCCGAACTCGATCACCGAGGCGGTGCTCGAAAAGAACAAGGGTGGCGGCGGACATCCGGCGGGCGCCACGGCAGCACCCGAGACCAAGGGCTGAGCGGTAGAGAATCTAAGGGGATTTGGCATGAAGAAGATTCTCACCTCGCTGGCGCTGGTCGGCCTTGTGGCCGCCGGCACTGGGGTTGCAGGCACTTGGGCGTTCGCGGCCGAAGAAGCGCACAACGCGGCGGCACCCACGCATTTCCCGATCAACGAGCCGAAGGAAATGAGCTGGAGCTTCACCGGCCCGTTCGGCACCTATGACAAGGCGCAGCTGCAGCGCGGCCTGAAGGTCTACAAGGAAGTCTGCTCGGCCTGTCATTCGATGAACCTGGTGGCGTTCCGCACGCTGTCGGACCTCGGCTATAGCGACGCGCAGATCAAGACGCTGTCAGCAGAATACACCATCCACGACGGCCCCAACGATGCCGGTGACATGTTCGACCGTCCCGGCAAGCCGTCCGACCATTTCCCGGCGCCCTTCGCCAATGAGGAAGCCGCCGCTGCGTCCAATGGCGGCGCGGCGCCGCCCGACATGTCCCTGCTGGCCAAGGCGCGCGGCGTCGAGCGCGGCTTCCCGCAGTTCGTCTTCGACATCTTCACCCAGTATGATGCGGGTGGTCCTGACTACATCCATTCGCTGCTGACAGGCTACGACCAGACGCCGCCCGCCGGCATGGTCATCCCGGAAGGCACCCACTACAATCCGTACTTCATGTCCGGCGTGTCGCTGAAGATGCCCAAGCCGCTCTCCGACGGCCAGGTGACCTATGACGACGGCTCGCCGCAGACGATCGACCAGTATTCCCGCGACGTGGCTGCCTTCCTGACATGGGCGGCCGAGCCACACATGGAAGACCGCAAGAAGATGGGCTTCCGCGTGCTGGTGTTCCTGCTTCTGTTCGGCGCCCTTGTCTACCTGACCAAGCGTAAGGTGTGGGAAGCCGTCGCCCACTAAGCGATGCCATAGTCTGGAATTCAAAAGGGGCGCCGCGAGGTGCCCTTTTCTGCTTTTGGGGTGGATAGCTCAGGCCACGCCTCGGCGGTGTCACATGGCCGTCATCGCACATCGCGATCCTGCGGTGCTCTCATCAAAGGATCACGCCCATGAAAAGATACGCATCGCTTGCGGCAGGCCTGCTGCTGCTCGTCGTTGGTTCCGCGGCCCGCGCCGAAGACGCAAAACCCTTCATCACCAACAAGGATGTCGACCTGACGATGATCCTGCCGCCGCCCCCGGCCAATGATTCGGCCGAGACCAAGGCCGAGCTTGGCGAGGTGCTGACCATGCAAGTCACGCGCACACCCGAAATGGAAGCCCGCGCCATCGCCGATGCCGAGGAAAACGTCTGGCGTTTCGCCGATGTCATGGGGCCGAATTTCAACAAGGACAAGCTGCCGAAATTCAGCGCCTTCTTCGATCGTGTGGTGGAGACCGAAGGCGCCGTCGTCGATCCGGCCAAGGACGTCTGGAAGCGTCCGCGTCCGCACCAGCTCAGCGATCTCGTCAAGCCGGTGGTCAAGCTCTCGAGCTCCGGTTCCTGGCCGTCCGGCCATGCCACCGTCGGCACGATGATGGGCATCATCTTGTCCGACATGGTTCCGGAAAAGCGCGCCCAGATCATGGCGCGCGCGGCCGAGTTCGCCCACAACCGAATTGTCGGCGGCATTCACTTTCCGTCCGATGTCGAGATGGGCAAGATTTCCGGCAGCGTCATCGCCGCGGTCCTGCTCAACCGCGACGAGTTCACGGCCGAGTACGAAGTGGCCAGGGCGGAGCTTCGCTCCGATCTCGGCATGTAGGACTGGCCGGTAGCCATTTGTCCGAGCGGGGCGCCTTCGGGCGCCCCTTTTTCGTGTCGCCACGGCAAAGAGATCGACTGCGTTTGCTGCCACATCCTTTGCCGGATGTGCTTGTCTCGACCGTCGCATCGCGCTAGCCGTTGTCGGTGGCGCCGGGTTACGATCGGCCCCGCGCCGTTTTGCTTCTGTCAGCTGGATCACCCGGAGCCGCTTCATGAAATCCTCTCTCGAAGACACGCTGCTGGCTTCGATCCGAACCATCCCGGACTATCCCAGGCCCGGCATCCTGTTTCGCGACATCACCACGCTGCTCGGCAACGCACGCGCCTTCCGCCGCGCCATCGACGAGCTGGTGCACCCCTATGCCGGGCAGAAGATCGACAAGATCGCCGGCATCGAGGCGCGCGGTTTCATCCTTGGCGGCGCCGTAGCCCACCAGCTCTCGGCCGGCTTCGTGCCGATCCGCAAGAAGGGCAAGCTGCCTTACGAGACCGTGCGCGTCGCCTACAGCCTGGAATATGGGCTGGATGAGATGGAGATGCACAAGGACGGCGTCGCGCCCGGCGAGAAGGTCATCCTGGTCGACGACCTGATCGCCACCGGCGGCACGGCGGAAGCGGCGGTCAAGCTGCTGCGCCAGATCGGCGCCGACATCCTCGCCGCCTGCTTCGTCATCGACCTGCCGGATCTGGGCGGACGCGCCAAGCTCGAAGCGCTCGGCGTGCCGGTGAGGACGCTGATCGGGTTCGAGGGGCATTGAGCATTTTTCCCTTCTCCCCTTGTGGGAGAAGGGAAAGACACCTCATTCCACCTTCACCAGCACGGCGCTCTCGAATTCCAGCACCTTGGCGCCGGTCGAATCGGAGGCCTCGCAGAGCAGCGCCAGCAACCGCCAGCCGGGACGGGACGCTATGGGGCGGTGGGAAAGCGCCGTGCGTGCGAAGGTGATGGTTTGCCCGGCATGGACGGGCTTTAGCCATTTCAGGTTCTTGAATCCGGGCGAGGGGCCGAATTCGGGCACCGGGCCGTCCCAGCCTTCGGCGTCCAGGCGGGTTTCCAGATTAAGCTTCATCCAGGTGGCCGCGGTGTGCCAGCCGGAGGCGCAGAGCCCGCCAAGCACGCTCTTCCTCGCCGCCTCCTCGTCGATATGGAAGATCTGAGGGTCGTATTTGCGGGCGAACGCCTTGATCGCCTCGGGCTCGAATGTGTGCGAGCCCAGCGTCACCGTGGTGCCGATGCGGAAGAATTCGTCCAATGTCATGACAGGCTCCCAGCGGCATCGCGCGTCAGGAACATGATGGAGTTCTCGAGCTCGAAGACACTTTCGCCGCGCTGGTTGACCAGTTCGCTGCGCATGGTCACGAAGCCGAGTTGCGGCTTCGATTTCGACAGGCGCCTGGCGAGAACCACCAGGTTGCCCCGCAGCGTATCGCCGGCGAGCACCGGCTTCTTCCATTTGACCTGATCGACGCCGGGCGCGCCCTGGCAGGTGGAATCCAGCAGGAAGGCATCGCACAGCATGCGCATGAACATGGCGCAGGTGTGCCAGCCCGAGGCCGAGAGGCCACCGAGGATGCTGGCCTTGCCGGCCTCCTCGTCGAGATGCATCGGCTGAGCGTCGAACTCGCTGGCGAACTCGATGATCTCGGCCGCGCTTACTTTTTTCGCGCCTAGGTCGAACGAGGCCCCCTCGACGAAGTCCTCATACGCCCATGTCTTTCCGGTCATGGTCAGCAATCCGGTTGTAGAATGTGCGATCCCTTTGGATCGGAAAACCCGGATGCAGGCCGCGGGCGGTTTGGTCAAGCCCTTTCTGGTGAGCCAGGCCCAGGCAGCGGGTGTTCAGAGCCAGCCGCGGCGGCGGAAATACCAGAAAGGCAGGATCGCCGAGATCACCATCATGGCAATGGCGAAGGGATAGCCGAACTCCCACTTCAGCTCGGGGATGACATCGAAATTCATGCCGTAGATCGAGGCGACGAGTGTCGGCGGCAGGAAGATGACGGCGGCGACGGAGAAGATCTTGATGATGGCGTTCTGCTCGATCGAGATCATACCGAGCGTGGCGTCGAGCAGGAAGGAGATCTTCTGCGACAGGAAGGTGGCGTGGTCGGCAAGCGACAGCACGTCGCGCGACAGGGTCTTGATGCGGGCGCGGACGTCCTTGCTCATCTTGGTCAGAGTCGCGACATGGGCGAGGAAACCCGCCAGCCGCTGCAGCGAGATCAGGCTGTCGCGGATGGAGGAGGCGATGTCCTCCTTGCGGCCGATGGCCTTCAGCAGTTCCTGGAAGTCGCGGTTGCGCTTCGACACCTTGGTCGAGCGCGCCTCGAAGATGTCGCGCGAAATCACTTCGACATCGCGGCCGGCGCGCTCGAGGATGTCGGCGAGGCGGTCGACGATCGCCTCCAGCAGGCCGATCAGGATGGTGTCGCCGCTGCTGCAGCCGGTCGCCACCTTCTCGGCGCGCAGCGGGAAGGTCTTGAACGCCTTCGGTTCGTGATAGCGTACGGTGATCAGCCTGGCGCCGGCGAGCACGAAGGTGACCGGCGACATCAGGGGATCGTCGACCTCGGTCTGCGCGGGCAAGGTGGCGGTCATGAAGTAGGCGCCGTCCTCGATATAGAGGCGGCTTGAAATCTCGATCTCCTCCATCTCCTCGCGGGTCGGGATGGCGATGCCGAGCCAGCTTTCGATGGTGGCCTCTTCCTCCTTGGTCGGATTGACGAGATCGGCCCAGACGACCTTGTCGCCATTGACCAGCAGGTCGTCGGTGAGGCGCAGGCGATCATTGTCGACGACGAAGGCCTTGATCATCGCCGAATCTCCCTGCCAGAGCCGCGTTGAGGTTACGCATCGTGTCGGATTGCACGGTTTTTCGTCGCACGCCGACCGTGTGGCTGCCGCTTAGACCCGCGGCATGACAAAATCAAGACAAGCCGAGCAGGGCCGGCTGGCATCGGCCACTCAGAAAAATTCGTCGAGGAGCCGGTGGTACGAAAGCTTCGTCGGCTCTACTTCCGCCCAGACATTGTCGACTGGGCAGGAGGGTCACGTGTTGAACTTGAACAGCATGATGTCGCCGTCCTGGACGACATATTCCTTGCCTTCATCGCGCGCCTTGCCGGCTTCCTTGGCCGCCACTTCCCCGCCCAGCGTGACAAAGTCGTTGTAGGCGATGGTCTGGGCGCGGATGAAGCCGCGCTCGAAATCGGTGTGGATGACGCCAGCCGCCTGAGGGGCCTTGTCGCCCTTGTGCACGGTCCAGGCGCGCGTCTCCTTCGGCCCAACGGTAAAATAGGTGATGAGGTGCAACAGGTCGTAGCCGGCGCGGATCACCTTGTTCAGGCCGGGCTCGTCGAGGCCGAGCGAGGATAGGAATTCCATTTCCTCCTCGTCGGAAAGCTGGGCGACTTCCGCCTCGATCGCCGCCGAGATCACTACGGTGCCGGCGCCCTGCGCGGCGGCCATTTTCTCCACAGCCTTTGTGTGCTCGTTGCCGGTCGCGGCATCGGCCTCGGCGACGTTGCAGACATAGAGCACGGGATGCGAGGTGAGTAGGTTCAGCCCCTGCAGGATGCGCAAATCTTCGGCCGAAATACCCTTGAGCAGGATGCGGGTCGGCTTGCCGGCTTGCAGCAACTCGAGCGCTGCCTCCATCATCGGCAGCACGGCGGTGGCTTCCTTGTCCTTGCTGCCGGCGCGCTTGCGGAATTGCACGATGCGGCGCTCGAGGCTGTCGAGGTCGGCAAGCATCAGCTCGGTCTCGACCGTCTCGGCGTCGGCGACGGGGTCGATGCGGCCCTCGACATGGGTGATGTCGTCATCCTCGAAGCAGCGCAGCACGTGGACGATGGCGTCGACCTCGCGGATGTTGGCGAGGAACTGGTTCCCCAGCCCTTCGCCCTTGGAGGCGCCGCGCACCAGGCCGGCAATATCGACGAAGGAGATGCGAGTCGGGATGATCTCCTTCGACTTGCCGATCGCGGCGATCTTCTGCAGGCGCGGGTCCGGCACCGCCACCTCGCCGGTGTTCGGTTCGATGGTGCAGAACGGATAGTTGGCGGCCTGTGCGGCGGCCGTCCTCGTCAGCGCGTTGAAGAGCGTCGACTTGCCGACATTGGGCAAGCCAACGATGCCGCATTTGAAACCCATTTTGTCCGGTCCTATCGGGAAAAGCGAAATTTGATGAGGGCTATGGGCGATAGGGGTTGGGAACGTCAAGCCCTGTAACGCCGATGGTCCCGCGGCTCAGTCCTTGTTGCCGAACAGTTTCTTCAGCATCGCCGCCATCGGGCCGGTCTCGGGCAACTTGGCGGGCGCCTGCTGGGGGCGGGCCTGGCGGACATGGCTTTGCTGTTTCGGAGCCTGTTTTTGCGCCGGCTTTTCCGGTTCGGCGCCCGCCTTGCCCTGTACGGCAAGGGCGGCCTTGTTCATGAAGCCGGATTCGTCGCCCTTGACGATCATGGCAGCGTTGTCGGCGATCGCGTCGAGCAACGGGTCGAGCCAGTCGCGGTCGGCCTTGGCGAAATCGCCGAGCACATGATGCTGGACCATTTCCTTGACGCCGGGATGGCCGACGCCGATGCGCACGCGGCGATAGGCGTTGCCGACATGGCCATCGATCGAGCGGATGCCGTTGTGGCCGCCGGCACCGCCGCCGGTCTTGATGCGCAGCTTGCCTTCGGCAAGATCGATCTCGTCATAGAAGACGGTGAGGGCGGAAAGGTCGAGCTTGTAGAAGCGCAGCGCTTCGCC
Source organism: Mesorhizobium sp. M8A.F.Ca.ET.208.01.1.1 (assembly GCF_004791315.1). Lineage (NCBI taxonomy): Bacteria > Pseudomonadati > Pseudomonadota > Alphaproteobacteria > Hyphomicrobiales > Phyllobacteriaceae > Mesorhizobium > Mesorhizobium sp. M8A.F.Ca.ET.208.01.1.1. The sequence continues at coordinate 61,371 of NZ_SRUT01000002.1, read as the reverse complement.
GACCGACTGGCCGGACAGGTTCATGAAGGTTTGCGGCTTGATCAGGATGATCTTTTCACCGCCGAGCGTGCCCTCGGCGATCAGGCCCTGGAACTTCTTCGACCAGGGCGAAAAGGAATGGCGGCGGGCGATAGCGTCCGCCGCCATGAAGCCGACATTGTGCCGGTTTTCAGCATATTTCGCGCCCGGATTGCCGAGGCCTGCAAAGACAAGCGCCGTCTTCCCTGGCATCGTCTGCTCCGGGCGTGAAAGAGTTACTTCTCTTCGGCGGCAGGAGCCGCTTCGGGGGCCGCAACCTCAGCCGTCTCTTCAGTCTCCGGCTTCATCGCCGCCGAACCGGCAATGGTCGCGATGGTGAAGTCGCGATCGGAGATGACCGGCTTGACGCCAGCCGGCAGCTTGACCGCCGAGATATGGATCGAATCGCCGATGTCGGCGCCGGTGAGATCGACGGTGATGAATTCCGGGATCGCATTGGCCGGGCAGTGGAACTCGACCTCGTGACGCACGATGTTGAGCACGCCGCCGCGCTTGATGCCGGGCGACTTGTCTTCATTGATGAAGTGGACAGGCACGTCGACATTGACTTCCGTGTCCTTGCCGATGCGCAGGAAATCCACATGCATCGGGAAGTCCTTGACCGGGTCGAGCTGGAAGTCCTTCGGCAGGACCTGGATCTTCTTGCCGTCGACATCGATCGTGGCGACCGTGGTCAGGAACCCGCCGCCATGGATCTTGTAGAAGATGTCCTTGTAGGTGAGCGCGATCGCCAGGGGAGGCTGCTTGTCACCGTAAATTACTGCAGGCACTTTACCGTTGCGGCGAACTGCTCGGGCGGACCCCTTACCGACCTGTTCGCGCGCTTCGGCCTTGAGCTCGTAAGTATCGTGGCTCATGGCTTTTCCTTTCGCGTGTTATGGAGCGCCTACGGTTGGCGATGTGCCAGGCCGTAAACGTCGAAAGCCGCCGGACCTCGATGTCCGAATGCCGGAAACCGCAGCGAGCGGATCTTTGTTCGGGATCACAAGGGGAAGGCAGCCTTCCGCCGCGTTGCCTCCAAGGGTGTCTACGCGGGTGGCGGCTCTATAGCGGAAGGTGGTCCCAGGTGCAAGCGGCGGCCGAAGAGCCGTCGCTACCGGTCGCCGCTCAACGCATCGCGCAGTGCCTGGACCTGCCGGTTCAGGGCGTCGAGTTCGGCCAGCGTCATGCCCGAGCGCTCGATCAGGGTCTCGTTCAGGCAGTTGCACTGGACGAGCAGCTTGCGGCCGGCGGATGTCAGGTCGACCTGTACCTGGCGCTCGTCGGCCTGATTGCGCTGGCGGGTCACCAGGCCAGCCTGTTCCATACGCTTGACCAGCGGCGTGACAGTGCTCGATTCCAGAGCGAGCCTGTGCGCGATCGCGCCGACCGACATGCCGTCGGCTTCGTCCAACGCGTTGAGCACGAGATATTGCGGATAGGTGATGCCCATCTCGTCCAGCATCGGCTTGTAGGTGCGGTTGATCGCCATGCTGGTGGCGTAGAGCGTGAAACAGAGCTGATTGTCCAACGGGAGAGGCACGACGCAGTCCTTTGCCGATTAAGCGCCTCAAGTATGTACCACGAGAAATGATATCGCGATATATATTTTTTGTGGACACGGGGATCAAGCTGCGTTAGCGATACCGGTATCGCGATATTGTTTATCGCGACACTAAATTCAACGGAGATTGAGATGACCTCGCAGACCAAATCAGGCTCAGGCAGCGGCACGATCACCACCAAGGACGGCACGCAGATCTATTACAAGGACTGGGGAACCGGTCAGCCTATCGTCTTCCATCACGGCTGGCCGTTGAGCAGCGACGACTGGGACGCCCAGATGCTCTTCTTCCTGGCACAGGGCTACCGCGTCATCGCCCATGACCGCCGCGGCCACGGCCGCTCGACCCAAACAGATGTCGGCAACGAGATGGACACCTACGCCGCCGACGTGGCTGAACTTGCCGCGCATCTCGACCTCAAGGATGCCATCCATGTCGGCCATTCGACCGGCGGCGGCGAAGTGGCGCGCTATGTCGCCCAGTATGGAGCGGGCGGACGCGTCGCCAAGGCAGCGTTGCTCGGCGCGGTGCCGCCGATCATGCTCAAGACGCCGGCCAATCCCGGCGGCCTTCCCATCGAGGTGTTCGACGGCTTCCGCTCCGGCGTCGCCGCCAACCGCGCCCAGCTTTACGTGGACGTTCCCACTGGGCCGTTCTACGGTTTCAACCGTCCAGGCGCCGAGGTTTCGCAAGGTGTCATCGACAACTGGTACCGCCAGGGCATGATGGGCGGCACCAAGGCGCACTATGATTGCATCAAGGCCTTCTCGGAGACCGACTTCACCGAGGACCTCAAGAAGATCGACGTGCCGGTGCTGGTCATGCATGGCGATGACGACCAGATCGTTCCGATCGCCGACTCGGCGCTGTTGACCATCAAGCTGCTCAAGAAGGGCGAGCTCAAGGTCTACAAGGGTTTCCCGCACGGCATGGCCACGACCCACGCCGCAGTCATCAACGCCGACCTGCTGGCCTTCTTCAAGGCCTGAAACCTTCCCGCCTGAACGAAAAAGGCACCCGCGATATGGCGGGTGCCTTTGCCTGGACACAGCCCGGATGATTTAAGCGGCCGCTTGCGCCTTGCGGGCTTGCTTCATGTTGGGCAGGAACACCGTCAGCAGCCCCAGGAACGGCAGGTAGGAGCAGATCTGGAAGACGAAATCGATGCCCTTCATGTCGGCGACGACGCCAAGCACCGCGGCCGCGATGCCGCCGACGCCGAAGGCGAAGCCGAAGAAGATGCCGGCGATCGTGCCGACGCGGCCCGGCACCAGTTCCTGCGCGAAGACGACGATGTTGGAGAAGGCCGACGACAGGATGAGGCCGATCAGCACGGTCAGCACCATCGTCCATTCCAGGTTGGCGTAAGGGAGCGCCAGCGTGAAGGGCAGCACGCCGACGATCGAGAACCAGATCATCGCCTTTTGTCCATAGCGGTCGCCGAACGGACCGCCGAGCAGGATGCCCAGCGCCGAGGAGCCAAGGAAGAGGAACAGCATGACCTGCGACATCTGCACCGAAACGCCGAACTTATGGATGGAGTAGAAGGTGTAGTAGCTGGCGAGGCTGGCGATGTAGGCGTTCTTGGTCAGCACCAGCAAGGTCAGCACCGCCAAGGCCCACATAACTTTGCGGCGCGGGAAGGGCGAGACGAAGCTTGCCGTCTTGCGATTGCCTTGCGCGGCGCGCAGACGGCTGTACCAGCCGCCGACCTGCCACAGGATGACGATGCCGATCAGCGAGCCGACGGCGAACCAGGCGATGCTGGTCTGGCCGAAGGGCACGACGATGAAGGCGGCGAGCAACGGGCCCATGGACTGGCCGAAATTGCCGCCGACCTGGAACAGCGACTGCGCCAGGCCGAACCGGCCGCCGGAAGCGAAGCGGGCGATGCGCGAGGATTCCGGATGGAAGATCGCCGAACCGATGCCGATCAGCGAGGCGCCGATCAGCAGCAGGTAGTAGTGCCCGGCATAGGCCAGCACGACCAGGCCGATCAGCGAGGACGCCATGCCCCAGGGCAGCGAATAAGGCATCGGCCGCTTGTCGGTGACCGCGCCGATGATCGGCTGCAGTAGCGATGCCGTCACCTGGAAGGTGAAGGTCAACAGGCCGATCTGCCAGAAGTCGAGGCCGTAATTGTCTTTCAGAAGCGGATAAATGGCCGATAGCAGCGACTGCATGATGTCGTTGATGCAGTGGCACAGGCTCACCGCCAGGATGACGGTGAAGGCCGTCGCCTGGGCTGAAGCGTGACTGGCGGTCGCAGGCGGCGCGACGCTGGTGGCTGTCGTATCGGTCAAGATAGGCTCCGTAGTCTTTTTGGCGGGTTGTTCCCGCAGGCGACGTGGCGGGCGCTTCCCGCAGGCAGCCTTATAGTCCGGTTGCCAAGCGACTTCTTTCGTGGTTTGGTCCAATAGTTTCGCAAGTGGGCCATACCGAATGCCAAAAGCCAGGGAGATTTTCGGCGCCGGCCACACCGATCTCGGGCAATTGCACGGGCTGCGTTGGCAGTGGCTCGAGCAGGCGGTCGGGCCGGCGGTGGTGTTGCCGACGGAATATCCGGACGGCTATCGCGTGCCGCACCACCACCACAGCCGCAGCCAGTTGCTGCATGCGCTGGTCGGCGTCGTGCTGGTAACGACGCGGCATGGGCGCTGGATGGTGCCGCCCGACCATGCGATGTGGATTCCGGCCGGTATCGAACATTCCGTCGAGATGCTGGGCGATGTGTCGATGCGCTCGGTCTATGTCATGCCGCAGGCGATCCCGGGCCTGCCGGAGGGCATGCGCGTCGTCGGCATCACCGACCTGATGCACAGCCTGATCGTGGAATCCGAGAAGCTGCCGCAAGGCGGCGAACTGGAGGGACGCGGCGGCCTGATCATGAACCTGCTCCTGCACGAGATCCCGCAATTGCCGGAGCGGCCGCTCGGCCTGCCGTTTCCGTCCGATCCCAAACTGGCGGCGCTCTGCAGGCGTTTCGTCGCCGCACCCTCGCCGCACGCGACGATCGACGAATGGGCCGATACTGTCGGCATGAGCCGGCGCTCCTTCACGCGCGCCTTCCAGCGCCAGACCGGCCTGTCGCTGTCGACGTGGCGCCAGCAGGCCTGCCTGTTCGCGGCCTTGCCGAGGCTCGCCGATGGCGAGCCGATCACCAGGGTGGCGCTCGATCTCGGCTATGACAGCGTGCCGGCCTTCATCACCATGTTCAAGCGCATGCTCGGCTCCTCGCCGCGCGGCTATATGCGCGGCGCGCGCGAAAGCGTCGAAGTTACTCGTCGCCTGACCGGCCAGGTTCGACTGGAAAGCACGGCACCGTAACGGGAGGTGCCGATCTAGAGCAATTTCAGGAGACGCGATTTCCCTGAAGCCAAGATTTGGCCGAATGGTCCCGTTGCCCGCATTGCCGCGGCTCCGAGCGCATATTGAGGATGGAAGGCAAGAGTCCCGGATTGGCACCTACAAGTGCTACCGGGTGCCGGAAGCCCTTTACTGCCAAAAGGGCGAGGCGCCGGTTGCATCCTCGATGGGTCGTCGACAAAGGTGAGGCACCCTATGGCGTCTGGAGACCGTCCAGATACCGCCCTAAAGCCACCCAGCAAAAAGGCGGAAAGCTTAATCAGAAGGAGCAACCCAAGCGGTTCATGCAAACCGCTCAGGAGCTTGAGGTAGATGAAAGAGGGAAAGCGTTCGAAACTGCAATCAACAAAATTGCAAGACGCCGAACGTGGGATTAGCGATGGAGAACATAGTTCTGGCGAATGTCCGTAACCAACGGCTCGATCTCATTTAGGGTATAGAACCGGACATGGTGGCGGTTCATTTGCTCGGCAATCATATTTATGAAATCCGCCTCCTGCGCCTGTGCATCGTCTCCGACCACTACTAAGCGGGCGGGCCGATCAAGGGCTGTTTCTTGGTAAAGAAGTTCGCCTTCTATCATATGCGGACTGGCACGGTTGAGTGCCTTGTCCGGGTCGCCGGCAAGCGACACAGCGTCAATCAGATTGAAGGCTCCATTCTGATATGCAAACGGAACCTCGATCTTTACGCCTCCAGAAAGGTGAACCGGGTCGGGCTTCACGAGGAAGTCCTCAACTCCATTGGAGCGAAAAGCTTGCGCCAGTTTTGTCGACAGTCTTTGGCCACGCGGAGAACTCGGAACCTCTCCAACCAATTTTTCGAACAGTTCGCTGACAAGTTGCTCTGGGTCTTTAACCAACACAGATCGAACCGGAGACAGGCGAACCTTCCCTGACCTAAGCGCCACAAATTTCTCGATTTTTTCCCTGTCCCAGCCGCTACCAAACTCATGCCTCAATCGATCTTCCATCGATTCTTTCAGGTGCTGAAAATGGTTTCCAAGATGGATCTTGAACGCCTGCTCTGCGCGGCGCGGGCGATGGCTAAATTTCACAAAAACCGAGCCGTGGGCGAACACGATGACGCCAATGTTCACAAACTCAGCCCGCTCGGGGAATTCTGAGTATTGAACGAGTGAAAAATAGCCTTGAGACTCTCGGATCATTTTACCAACCCCGGGATTTCCGGTTCATCCACCAATCGCCCTGAGATCGTGTTCACCACATATTCCGCGCGCCCACAAATCAAATCGACCAGCGAGAGCGCAGCATTGGGACCGAAGCCCCATTCTGCAGGAATAGAATTAACGACTTCAATCACGAAATCGCGCTTTAATTGAGACAGTCGCTCGACCGCGCGTTTAACGGACTTTGCGTCGATATATGGATCGAAGGCCGGAAACTTACCATAGACATTCGGATCTAGGACCCATGCCTCAGGGGCTGGACCCGTTGGAAAATCGACGTCGTTCCCGATAAAGCAGCTAGAATGATCGATCGGGACAAGATCATATTTACGACGCCCCTCAGCCTTCACGTACAGCAGGTTGTCGGCGTTGTCTTCTCCATCAAAAAACCGGTCCCAATTGCGGACCCACGTGTCGAAAATAACGAGCAACGCCACGTCGCCAGGTTCCCGGAGACGAGACAAAAAGGTGTCTCCTCCGTCGTGCGGGGTTCCGTCAACCGCGCGCGAAAAGAACATGGGCGGTGCCATATGCGCCCCATTTCTTTCCATGATTAGGTCTATTTGACAGTGGTGGACTATCGCGAATGGCGGCACCTGGAGGCCAATCCAAGAGGCCAATTCTCCGGAGACCAATTCCGACACGAGTATCGCGGAGCCCATCGGATTTCCCATAGATTTGAGAAATCCCTCGCCTGAATCTGTATCCACTCGGATCGGGCTGGTGCTTGAACCGAACGACTCTATTTCCCGGCGCACCTCAGCCGGCTGACATACCGCCCCACATGCAAGAGCCATGATGCCCCACCCAATCCCAATTCGGATTGCATACATCGCATCGCGAATGGAATCGAGTGTTGGGTACGCGAAGTGCAATATGCGGCAAAAACTCTAGTCGAACAGGCTCGACACCGATTCTTCGGTCGCCGTGCGCGAGATCGCTTCGCCCATCAGGTCGGCGATCGAGATGACGCGGATGTTGGGCGCGTCGAGCACGCCTTGCGTCGGCTGGATGGAATCGGTGATCACCAGTTCCTGCAGCTTCGAGCCGCTGATGCGGGCAACCGCGCCGCCCGACAGCACGCCGTGGGTGATGTAGGCGGTGACGCTGGTGGCGCCGTTGGCGAGCAGCGCATCGGCGGCATTGCACAGCGTGCCGCCGGAATCGACGATATCGTCGATCAAAAGGCAATCCTTGCCGGCGACCGCGCCGATGATGTTCATGACTTCCGATTCGCCCGGACGCTCGCGGCGCTTGTCGACGATGGCGAGCTGTGCGTCGAAGCGCTTGGCCAGCGCGCGGGCGCGCACCACGCCGCCAATATCGGGCGACACCACCACGACATTGCCGAGCTGCTTGTATTTCGCCTTCACGTCGCGGGCCATCACCGGCACCGAGAACAGATTGTCGGTCGGAATGTCGAAGAAACCCTGGATCTGGCCGGCATGGAGATCCAGCGTCAAAACCCGGTCGACACCGGCGCGTGTGATCATGTTGGCGACCAGCTTGGCCGAGATCGGCGTGCGCCCGGAAGCGCGGCGGTCCTGCCTGGCATAGCCGAAATAGGGGATAACCGCCGTGATGCGTTTGGCCGAGGAGCGCATGAAGGCGTCGATCATGATGAGCAGTTCCATCAGGTGATCGTTGGTCGGGAACGAGGTCGACTGCAGGATGAAGACATCCTCGCCGCGCACATTCTCCTGGATTTCGACGAAGATTTCCTGGTCGGCGAAGCGCCTGACACTGGCCTTGCCCAGCGGGATGTTGAGATAGCGAGCGACCGCTTCGGCCAGCACCCTGTTGGAATTGCCTGCGAAGAGTTTCATGCACCGTTCCTGGTGGAGGAAGGAGAGCCCCAACAGACTCTCCTGCGCCTTTTAACCGGGCTTTTAGCGGCCCGCGCGGCTATTGCAAGCGCCGTGATCGCGAATCCGCCGGCTAAGCCTAAGAAAGCTGTTCGGCATCACCGGCTGGCAACACCTCAACTCGCCTTGCCGCTGAGAAAGGCGGCAAACTGATCGATGGTCTGGTCGGCGATCGCCTGCATGGTGGCTGGCGAGACCGACTTCCAGCTGTCGGCCGCGCTGCCGCCGGAACCGGTCGAAGGCGCCTTCATCTGGCCGTTGATGCGGTGCAGCCGGTTGCCGGAGGGGTCGTAGACGTCCCAGACATAGATGACGGTGGTGTCCTTGCCCTCCGTCATCGTCGAGAAGTAACCCTTGAGCACATGGGTCGCGGTCTGGTCCTGGCTGCCGGCCAGAGTGATGCCGCGCTGCTTGGCGCGTGTCTGCAGTTCCGCCGTCAGCGGCGTGGCGGCGTCCACCGAAGCGCCGACGATCGGCGCGATCTGCAGCCGGGTCTTCGACAGGATCGCGGCGGCCTGGGCGGAGGTGACGGGCGAGGCGGCGGGTGCGCCCGCGGTCGTGGAGGCCGGCGCGGCCGTCGATGGCGGGGGGGCGGGAACGGTCGCGGCGGCGCTGCCTTGCGTGGCGGGTGCTGGCTGTGCCGAGGCTGCCGGCGGGGTGATGGCGGAGGGTTCGAGAACGTCCTTTGCGTTGGTGCAGGCAGTCAAAGCCAATGCCACAAGCAATGACACGGTCGTCAGGTGCGATCGTCTCATTTGCCTTCTAACTCCTTGGCGAAGAACGCCTCCCATTATGGATTCACTGCACGATCAAGTCGAGATCATGGCGGGACAGCGGCTTCGGCTGGGATTCGGTGGTCAGGTAGGTGCGGCCAAGCGTCATCGCCGTCTCGGTCTCGGAATCCATGATGATCATGTGGGCAAACAGCGTCATGTTCGGCGCGATCGGCTCGGGATTGCCCTGGTAGAACATCGGCATGTCCATCCAGGACGGCGTGAAGCGGGCGCCGACCGAATAGCCGCAGGCGTTCAGCCGATGCTTGGTCAGGCCGTGCGCTTCCATGGTGCGGGCGTGGGCGTCGAACACGTCGCCGAAGGTGTTCGCGGGCGTCATCGCCTTTTCGACGGCCAGAAGCGCGGCGCGTGCGGCGTCGAACAGCTCCTGATGGCGCTTGGAGACCTTGCCGGTCAGCACGGTACGCATCATCGGCGCATGGTAGTGATGGAAGACGCCGGCCCATTCGAGCGTCAGCTGGTCGTTCTTGGTGAGCTTGCGGCGGCCGGCCTTGTAACGGCACAGCAGCGCATCGCCGCCGGAGCCGATGATGAACTCGTTGGCCGGGTAGTCGCCGCCGCCGGCGAAGACCGCGCCCTGCATGGCGGCCAGGATCAGGGCCTCGTCGCCGCCCTGCTTGATCAGCGGCAGGGCCGCGTCCAGCGCGTCGTCGGAGAGATTGGCGGCCTTTTCCGCCTTGGCGACCTCGGCCGGGCTCTTGAACAAGCGCAGCCGGCCGACGATGCCCGAGGCATCGGCGATCTGGCCGAAGGTCTGCAACTGCTCGTCCAGGCGGCGGCCATTATAGGCGGTCAGGCCGTGGGTGTCGTATTCGACGCCGATGCGGGCGCCGAGCAGGTCGAGTTCGTTGAGCAGGTTGCGCAGGTCGACCGCCGGATTGGCGCCGTCGCGGTCGGTCCACAGCACGATGTTGTCGATGATCGAGGTGTTGCGCGCCTGGCGAAGGTCCGCCGAGCGGGTCAGAAGCACCATGGAGCCGTCGGCCTTCACCACCAGGCACTGGAAGAAGCAGAAGCCGAACGTGTCGTAACCCGTCAGCCAGTACATGCTTTCCTGCGCGAACAGCAGCATGGCGTCGAGCTTCTTCTCGGCCATCTCGATCATCAGCCGGTCGCGCCGCGCGTCGAATTCCGATCGTTCAAAATGCAGCGCCATTATATCTTCTCCAAAACGATTGCCGAAACCTGCCGGCCATAATCGGGCTCCTTGCGGTGCGTGGTGCGCCGGTAGGAGTAAAACAGATCTTCCTCGGCATAGGTGCAGCGGCCGAGACCCTCGGCCGTCACGCCGGCCCTGGCCAGCCGGTCGACCGTGTAACTGGCGAGGTCGAACATCGAATGGCCGGCATGTGCCGAAGGCACGAAATACCGGGCATTTTCGCTGTCGGCCTCGACGAAGCGGGCCACGAATTCCGGCCCCACTTCGTAATTGTCGGGGCCGATCGAAGGGCCGAGCACGGCGATGATGTTTTCGCGACGGGCGCCGAGGCTCTCCATGGCGGCAATGGTGTTTTCGAGCACGCCGGTGAAAGCGCCTTTCCAGCCGGCATGCGCCGCGCCGATGATGCGCGCGCCGGCATCCGCGAACAGAACCGGGCCGCAATCGGCGGTCGAGGCGCCGATGGCGATGCCGGGCCGGTCGGTGACGATGGCATCGGCCTTGGGCCGCTCGCCCGCGAATGGTTCCCTGGCGATGACGACGTCGGGCGAATGGATCTGCCAGGCGGTCAGGAGATGGCTTGCGGGCACGCCCATCCAGGCGGCGACACGGGCCCGGTTCTCGGCCACCAGCGCCTGGTCGTCATCCGATCCGGTGCCGATGTTGAGGCCCTGGTAGATGCCTGTGGAGACGCCGCCATTGCGGGTGAAATAGCCGTGGCGGATGCCTTGTGCCTGCGCCTTGTCCAGCAGCGGCGACCGAACGGGATCCGGTTTGGTCTGATTGAGCATGTCGGCGTTGTTGTCCGTGTGGGCGGTTTCGTCAAGGAAAAGCAGCCGGCGGTCCGGCCGCTCTCTTACCGGACGGGAGATTGGGAGGGGCAGCGGCAAAAAGTCAATCCGCCGTGGCGAAGGGCCTGACGGAGATACCACGCGGCATGACGGCAAGCACCTTGAACAACTCGCCCATCGCTTGCGGGCCGGCGAGGCGCTCGACGGCATTGGATATCCTGTCGCGTGCCGCCTGGCCGGCATCGGCGCCCAGCTGGCCGGCGCGCTCCAGAATGCCCATCCCGAGCAGGAAATCGCCCTGCGTCGACAGATGGGCGTCGAGACCATGCGCGCGCACGACTGCCGCAAGAGCGGCGAAATCGACATGCGAGGTGAGGTCGGCCTCGCCGGGATTGGCCAGCACATCTTCATGATTGTGCCGGCGCAAGGCCTGCAGCGTGTCGCCGATACCAGGCCGCAGATGGCCGTAGTCGGGGAATAGTCCGGCGCCGCCGTCGCTGGCCATGCGCTCGGCGATGGCCGCCATCAGTGCGGTGCGGGCGGGCGCGACTTCGACGATCGCGCCTTGCGGCGCGTCGCCCGCATCCCTGGGCAGCAGCGTCGGGTCGACCGAGCCGGCGCCGGCGAAGAAGCAGAGATTGCCGGCCTCGTCCAGGCCGACCATGCGCTCGCGCCATTCGGCGCCGGCGCGGACGAACTGGCGGATGGGCACGGCATCGAACAATTCGTTGCCGACGATCAGCAGCGGCTGCCGCGGCAGCGTGTCGATGATCTCGTGCCAGGAAACATCGAATGGTGTCTCGCCGAGCGTCTGTTTCTGGACTTCCGTCAGGCGCGGGCTGGTCTCGACCATGGCGAAGGCGGCGCCATCGGCCAAGGCCGGATCGAGCCGCGACAAGGTGCGCAGCATGTCCTTCATCAGCGTGCCGCGGCCGGGGCCGATCTCGGCGATGGTGACCGGCATCGGCCGGCCGATTGCTGTCCAGGCCTGGTAAAGCCAGACGGCGACGAGCTCGCCGAACATCTGGCTGATCTCCGGCGCGGTGATGAAGTCGCCGGCCGCGCCGAACGGTTCGCGGGTCGTGTAGTAACCGTCGCGCGGATCGAACAGGCACAGCGCCATGTATTCGTTGACGGGCATCGGGCCCACCGCCTCGATCAGGTCGACGATGCGGGATTTCAGTCGCGTCATGTCACCTGCGGTTGTGCTTGGGTCACCGGCTTGGCTGTCGCCATCGCCCAAATGCCGGCCAGCACCATCGGCGTCGACAGGATCATGCCCATGGTCAGCCAGTTGGTGGCGAGGAGATAGCCGAGCTGCTGGTCGGGTTCGCGGAAGAACTCGAGAAAGATGCGCGACAGGCCGTAGCCGCAGATGAAGGCGCCGCCGACAAAGCGCGGCGTCTTCAGCTTGAGACGCGAATGAGTGAGGATGCGCAGCACGACAAACAGCACCAGGCCTTCGAGCAGGGCCTCGTAGAGCTGGCTCGGATGGCGGGTGAACGGACCGCCATTGGGGAATTCGATCGCCCAGGGCACATCGGTGGGCCGCCCCCAGAGTTCGGAGTTGATGAAGTTGGCGACACGCACGAGGCCGAGGCCGACCGGCACGCCGGCTGCCACGACATCGAACAGCGACCATGTGCGGATGCCGCGCTTCATGGAAAACAGCGTCATGGCGAGGATGACGCCGAGCAGGCCGCCATGGAAGGACATGCCGCCTTGCCAGACGGCGAAGATATCGAGCGGATGGGCGATATAGCGCGCCAGGTCATAGAACAGGACATAGCCGGTGCGGCCGCCCAGAACCACGCCGATGGCCGCCCAGACGATGAAATCGTCGAGATCGTCCGGCTTCATCGGCAGGACGCCGTCGGGCCAGAGTTTCGGATTTGCCGCGAGCCGCTTGGCATACCACCAGGCAAACAGGATGCCGACGATGTAACCGATGCCGTACCAGTGCACCGCCAGCGGCCCGATCTGGACGAGGATCGGGTTGATGTTCGGGAAAGGCAGCGACGCCAGCGGCAGCAGGAAATATTCGTTCAACGGGGAGCTCTCGGTTGCGATCGGCGCGGACCATGCGGCAGGGTTTTGGCAGGGTCAAGGCAAGGTCACGGCCGTCCATGGTCCGTGAACAGGATCGCTCCCAGCTCCGTCGCCGGGTGGGCGTGCTCAACCCCTGGGCTTGGCGGACACCAGTTCACGCAAGGCGTCGTTGATCCTATCCTGCCAGCCGGGACCATCTTCCTGGAAATGATCGAGCACGGCCCGGTCGATCCTGATCGAGACAAGCTCGCGGACATTCGGCGCGGTGGAGGGTTCGCGAGGCGGAGCCGCGGCCGGCTTCTTGACCGGCTTGAAGACGGCTTCGGCGGCTTCCATCGGATTTGTCGGTCTGCGCGGGGGCGTTGCCATTGGGGGACCCTGATTGGAAGCGACTCATGCTTGATGCAGGTCGTGAGGAAAACATTACACTAGGCGAATTGACGCCATGCCGTACAGAAGGAGCCGTTCGAAAGCTGGTTCAGGCTCGGGTACCGATCCGTCAGTTATCCGGGAACGGAATTGCTCCGAGGTCCATTGAGCCGTGCAGGATGTGCAATATCTCAACGGTTTCCACGCCAACGCGGTAGAAAATCAGATAGTTGCCGTGAGGACGCCGCCGAATGCCGGAAGATCGATGCCAATGGCTTCAAGGTCCGCCTCCGCCTGATCGGTTAAGACCAGCCGCTTCACTTTTTGGCTGCCATTGCCTTGTACTTGGCCTCCAAGCGGTCAAACACTTCGTCAACCGCCTTTACGCGCCCAGCATCAGCGTCTGAAAGGCCTTTGGCGAGAGCCGCATCGAGAGCCGCAAGGCGTTTCTCGCGCTCTTCGACGAGGCGAACACCTTCGCGCAGCACTTCGCTCTTCGAGTTGTAGCGCCCTGTGTTGACAAGCTGGTTGACGATGTCTTCGAGCCGGGTGCCCAAATCCGCGCTAATGGCCATGGTGGTGCTCCTGCATATTCCCTCCAAAACAATAATAGTTATTGGCGCGACTTACCAGTCGTTTGGGAGGTTGGCGCCGACGTGATGCCGCACCGGCCTCAACGTTCTTGCATTCGGCGCGCAGCACCACTAACTCAAATCAAGCAAGCGAGGATTTGCCATGTCGACCGGACCGAACCGCATTCTCGATGAATTCGCCAAGCTGATGACCGATGCCGCCGGTGCCGCTCAAGGTGTGCGGCGCGAGGTGGAGACGGCCTTCAAGGGCCAGGCGGAGCGCATCCTCAACTCCATGGATGTCGTGCAGCGCGAGGAGTTCGAGGCCGCGCGCGAGATGGCCGCCAAGGCGAGAGAAGAGAACGGCAGGCTTGCCGAGCGCATCGAGGCGCTCGAGGCCAGGATCGCCGAACTGACCGGTCAGGCCACACCTGCGGCTCCGGCGAAGCCCAAGCCGAAAAAATAATTCGTTAAACTTTTCCACAAAGCACCAGCCTGAAAATCGCTTTGCCGTGAATCGCTTACCGGCATTGCGTGACTCTTTGTGACAGGCACCTTTCCACATGCGAATGACGCAGTGCGAAAAATTGGGCTGTTCACGCGACTCCCGATCAATAGACTGAATTTGTTGCATGATTCGGAGCAGGGTCATGCCGCCGGGCGGTGGGGTCCGGTCTGGGGTCTTTGCGTTGAGAAGTCCCGGCCGTCCGAGTTCTAGACAAGATTGTTCGTCGTGTGTGCCCCGCGGAGCGTGTGGCGCTCCCCTGAACACAGGAAGCATTCCATGGAACTTCTCGAACTCGAATTTTCCCGCGAAATCCATCCGGTGGATGTGATCGAGCAGGTGGCCCACAACAATGACTGGTCCTTTGAACGGGCCGGCGACGACGAAATCTCGATCTCGGTTGCCGGCAGCTGGACCGACTATCACGTCTCCTTCTCGTGGATGGAGGATTTCGAGGCGCTGCATCTCGCCTGCGCCTTCGACATCAAGGTGCCGGAAACCCGCACGCTGGAAGTGATGCGGTTGTTGTCGCTGATCAACGAACAGATGCTGTTCGGCCATTTCGACCTCTGGGAGCAGGAGGGCGCCATCATGTTCCGCCAGTCGCTGCTGCTCGCCGGCGGGGTCGAACCCTCGAGCCAGCAGGTCGAGGTGCTTTTGTCCTCGGCGCTGGAAGCTTGCGAGTGCTACTTCCAGGCTTTCCAATTCGTCGTCTGGTCGGGAACCTCGGCCAAGGACGCGCTCGCCGGCGTGCTGTTCGAGACCTTCGGCAACGCCTGAGCAAGACGCGTTCGAGATGAGTTCAAGCAACGAGCGCAAGCCCGAAATCAGCTTCGCCGATTTCGATCGTGTCGACATCCGTGCCGGCACGATCATCGAGGCCGTACCGTTTCCGGAGGCGCGCAAGCCTGCCTTCAAGCTGAAGATCGATTTCGGCGCCGCCATCGGCGTCAAGAAGTCGTCGGCGCAGATCACCAAATACTATACGCCGGAAACGTTGATCGGCCGCCAGGTGTTCGCGGTGGTCAATTTCCCGCCGCGCCAGATCGGCCCGTTCATGTCGGAAGTGCTGACGCTCGGTTTTCCCGATGAAAAGGGCGCCGTGGTGTTGGGCGCCATCGAACGCAAGGTGCCGGACGGCGGGCGGCTATTCTAGATCAGGAAGCCCCGGCAAGCGTCATCATGGTGGTGCTGCAGCCGGCTGGATTGAAGCGACAGCTCGAGGCCGGAACGCGCCGAGAATGGTTCCAACCGTTGCAGCTGAGAGCACGAGATGCAGGACGTCGAACGGCCAGGCCAGTCCGAAATGGATCATCATAAGGGTCAAGAAGGAAGGCGACGCGCCATCCGCGGGAATCAGGACCAAAGCTCCGGCCAGGGCCAGTCCATATTTGAGTATGGCAACTATTGCCAGAACGATGAACATTATGGCGGTGAAACGCAGAAGATTGCCGTCCAGCGCACGCCAGCAGCCGATTGGATCAAACGATCCCGTCCACAGAAAATCGCCGACAAACAGATATGTCCAGCCAAGGACGAAACCACCCGCGAGGAGGTTGAAGGCGCCCATCGCCGACACCCAAGGCGCGACGTCCTCGGGGCGGAGCGGCAGGTCATGTGTGGCCATCAGGCCGGCAAAAAGCAGTCTGTGCTCGCCGGCGACCGCAAAGCGGCAAAACAGCTGGATGACTGCGAGAAGCAGGGCGGCCAAAAGAATCCGCCGGTCGAGCTCAAAGCGCACGCCCGGGATAGCGAAGCGCTTGACACTCTCAATGCCGCGCCGAACGACGACCCGGCCATCCTCGGGCGCATTTCCCATACGGTCCAGAACGAACGCAAGGACCATCGCCGAGAACGGCGCGGCGACAATCGCGGAAAGCCAAGTCCTGGGGTCAAAGCCCCGCGATAGAAGCCAGGTTGGCGCCTTCCCCGGATCGGCAAAAAGAACAAGAGCAAGCACCGCCAGACAAAGCGTTGTCAGAAAGCAGGGAAACCAGGCGGCCACGAAGAGCGGCCAGGCATTCGCGCGGCAATAGCCGAACACCCTCGCAACGGTCTTGCCGATGCGCAAGACGCGACGCTTCGATGATACTGCAGGCACGTCGTCCAGCGTAGAAATCGGCGTCAATCCCGCAACGAACTACACACACCGAATAATGCACCGCAAGCAACTGTCGCACAAGCTCTCGCAAGGAGCGTGTTTGACCAGACCTGAACTTCACCGCATCCTATGCGCCGGCTCTATCAGGCCGCCAGCTTGCGTGTCGTTCCCAATGCTTCCTCAACCGCGTCGAGGAACATTTCCGCGCAGGCCTTCCAGCTGTAGCGCATGGCGCGCTCGCGGGCCTGGTCGCGGCTGACGTTGAGTGCGGTAAGCGCCGCCTCGCGCAAATCGTTCGACACCGCGCCACCAAAACCGTCGCCGACGATGTCGTTCGGCCCGGTCACCGGATAGGCGGCGACCGGCGTGCCGCTGGCCAGCGCCTCGATGATGACGTTGCCGAAGGTGTCGGTGCGGCTGGGGAAGACGAAGACGTCGGCCGAGGCATAGATTTCGGCCAGTTCGTCATTGGGACGATGGCCGAGGAAATGCGCCTTCGGATATTTCGCCTTGAGCTTGGCAAGCTCGGGACCTTCGCCGACGATCACCTTGCTGCCGGGCAGGTCGAGATCGAGGAAGGCGGAGAGGTTCTTTTCGATGGCGACTCGGCCGACGCACAGGAAAACCGGTCCGGGGAAACCGAGGTCCTTCCTTTTGTCTGGCCGGAAATGATCGGTGTCGACGCCGCGCGTCCACGGCCTCAACCTGTTGAAGCCACGCGCGGCAAGATCGTCGGCGAGCGACTGGGTGGCGACCAGCGTGCCCTGGCCTGAATTGTGGAAATCGCGCAGCCAGCGATAGGCCCAGCTCTCCGGCACCGGCAGGCGGGCACTGAGATATTCGGGGAAGCGGGTGTGATAGCTGGTGGTGAACGGCCGGCCGGCATTGCGGCAATAGCGCCGCGCCATGATGCCCAGCGGCCCTTCGGTGACGATGTGGATATGGTCGGCCTTGTAGCCGTCGATCAGGCGCGCGACATGGCCGGGCGTGGTCAGCGCCAGGCGGATGTCGGGGTAGGTCGGCAAGGGCAGGGTGCGGAAGATGTTCGGGGTCAGGAACTCGACCGCGACGTCGAAGGACTTCAGAGTCTCGGTGAGCCGCTCCAGCGTGTGGACGACGCCGTTGACTTGCGGGCGCCAGGCGTCGGTGACCATCAATATGCGCATGGCGGCCCTTTGCTTCGGAGGTCTGCGGTTGCCTTGAAACGATACCGGAACGGCGACCATGCGGCCGCCCTCGCTTCGCTCCAGCGCACCCTGGCGGGCACGGGGTCGAAGTGAGGCGGCAAGGACGAATCAAGTGCGGTCGCGCGCTTCATGCGCGCTCTTGACCATGGTTTCATGACGGGCGGATGAAGCAGACCGCGCCCCCGGAAAGTCGAAACCGTTTTTCAGGCAAGATCATGCTCAGTTAGTCAAATAGAAATCAGGCCGGAACCTTGATTACGGCGCGCAGGCCGCCCATCGGACTGTCGTCGAGCGTGATGTCGCCGCCATGGCTGCGGGCGATGTCACGGGCGATCGAGAGGCCGAGCCCGGTACCGCTGGCGTCGAGGTTGCGGGCCTCGTCGAGCCGCACGAAGGGCTTGAAGACGTCTTCCCGCCTGTCAGGAGGAATGCCCGGGCCGTCGTCGTCGATGGTGACCAGAAGCGAGCCGCGGCCATGATTGGCGGTGACCTCCACCGTCTTGGCATAGCGGAAGGCATTGCCGATGACGTTGGACAAGAGCCGCGCGAAGGCGTTCGGCCGCACATGCACGGTCGGATCGCCGGAAAGCGTCGTCGACAGCTTGCATTTGCGCAACCCCGCTTCCTCGCCGAGCTTCTGGAAATAGGCTTCGAGATCGAAACGTCCCGGATCCTCCGAGGCCTCGCCGCGGGCAAAGGCGAGATAGCCTTCCAGCATCGACTGCATGTCCTCGATATCCTGGTCCAGCGCCGCCTTGGTCTCGGCCTTGCCGCCGGCCAGCGCCAGCTGCAGCTTGAAGCGGGTGAGGATGGTTCTGAGATCATGGCTCACACCGGTCAGCATGGCCGTGCGCTGCTCGATCTGGCGCTCGATGCGCTCGCGCATCTGGATGAAGGCAAAGCCGGCGCGGCGCACCTCCTCGGCCCCGCGCGGGCGGAAATCGCGCGGCATCGGCCGGCCCTTGCCGAAGCTCTCGGCGGCCTCGGCAAGCGCCAGGATCGGCCGGATCTGGTTGCGCAGGAAGGGGATGGCGATCATCAGAAGCACCAGCGAGGTACCGACCATCCAGATCAGGAAGATATGGGTGTTGGAGGCATAGGCCTGGCTGCGCCGCACGAAGACGCGCAGCACCTTGTTTTCGAGCTGGACGCGGACCTCGACGATGTTGGAATTGCCGACCGTGTC
The DNA here is from genome assembly GCF_004791315.1 of Mesorhizobium sp. M8A.F.Ca.ET.208.01.1.1. NCBI lineage: Bacteria > Pseudomonadati > Pseudomonadota > Alphaproteobacteria > Hyphomicrobiales > Phyllobacteriaceae > Mesorhizobium > Mesorhizobium sp. M8A.F.Ca.ET.208.01.1.1. The sequence continues at coordinate 42,655 of NZ_SRUT01000002.1, read as the reverse complement.
GATCCAGAATGGGCGGTTGATCTGGCGGGTAATTTCGGCGGAGAGAACATCGTCGAGGATCGAGAAGAACGGTTTTGGACCGGGCGGCGGCAACGGATCGGGCGGCAGGAGGTCGACCTTGAGCTGCATGCGGTCCTGCGCGATGCGGATGATGTTGGCGTAGTCGGCGTCGTGCGGATAGGTCTCGATCAGGTCGATGATGGCGGCGATGTCGCGCACGGTGGCCTGCGACAGGCGTTGCGTCACGGTTGCCCAGTGACGTTCCATGAAATCGAAGGCGACGACCGACTGCAAAAGGATCATCGGCGCGATGACGATGATCAACGAGCGCGCATAGAGGCGCTTGGGCATGTAAAGCGAAACGAGACGCCAGAACCGGTTCCAGATGCGCGGCACCGCCTTGAACGTCCGCGTGGCGCGTGCGCTCAGGCCGTCATTGTCCGGCTGTTCCAGTTCCGTGGTCGCCATTGGCTCTTTTCATCCGCGGCTAACTCTTTGTTGGAGCATAATCTTTCCGAAAACCGGTTCCCAGTTTTCGGGATCATGCACTTGAGCCGCCGCCGGCATTCTATTCCACGCTGAGCCGATACCCAATACCGCGCACGGTCTGCAGCCAGACCGGGTTGGACGGATCGCGCTCGATCTTGCGGCGCAGCCGGTTGATCTGGACGTCGATGGTGCGCTCGCCGACTTCCGAATCGTCACCGACCAGCTCGTGGCGGGGGATGGTTTCGCCGGCGCGCGCGGCGAAGATCGCCAGGATCTCCTGTTCGCGGTCGGTCAGCTTAAGCGCTTCGCCGCCGCGCTTCAGTTCGCGCCTGGCGATCTGGAATGTGTAGGGACCGAACACCAACTGTTCGACCTTGGGCGTCGCCGCCGGGCCGCCCCGGCGCAAGATGTTGTTAATGCGCAGGATCAACTCGCGCGGGTCGAAGGGCTTTGGCAAATAGTCGTCGGCGCCGGCCTCGAGCCCGGAAATGCGGCTGTCGGTCTCCGACAGGGCCGTCAGCATCAGGATCGGCACATTCTTTTCGGCGCGCAACGACTTTGTCAGGTCGACGCCGGTTTCACCAGGCATCATGACATCGAGCACAAGCAGGTCGAAGTCGAGACCGGCGAGCTTGCGGCGGGCCTCGCCGGCATTGCCGGCGACGGTGACGCGAAAGCCGTTTTCGGTCAGATACTGCTTGAGAAGATTGCGGATACGGGTGTCGTCGTCGACCACGAGCAGATGCGGTGCGTCGTCGTCCGGTGCGGCCGCCTGGTCGATCCTCTCAGTGCTCTCCATGGCTTTTTCCTGACATTTTTGCGGACCCAACGTCGATCTGAGCTCTCAGTTCCGGATTGACCATCGCTTCGAGGAAGCGTTCCACCAAGGTCCGTTCGGCGGCGCCGGAATCTTCCAATGCAGCATGGATGCGGCGCGACTGTGGCCGCGCCAGCGCCAGCGCCAGCGCGCGGCCCTTGGCCGTTGGATAAAGTTCGCGCTGGCGGCGGTCGCGCGGGCCTTGCAACTGCACGACGTGATCGGTGTCGATCAATTGCTTGAGCACACGCGCCAGGCTCTGCTTGGTTATCTTCAGCACGTCGAGCAGTTCGGCGACGGTCAGGCCCGGCCGGCGGTTGACGAAATGCAGCACGCGGTGGTGGGCGCGGCCGAAGCCGTAATCGGCCAGGATCTGATCGGGATCGGAGGTGAAGTCGCGATAGGCGAAGAAGAAGAGTTCGATGATGGCGAAGTCGATGCCGTCCTCGCTGGTGATCGCGGTCCTGATCGGTTTTCCGGCAGCTGGGCTTTTATCCGTCATCATTTCTCCATGGGAACGGGAGATTATGTCAGTACTATTGACGTAATTTCCCTGCAATGGTAATTTTTGACAAGCTTTTGGGCGGATTGCGAACGAAAAGGCAAGGCAGGCCGGTTTTTCCGGAACTTCCTGAGTTTGCCAGGGCGCGATTATCCGCTTACGCTTCGAGACACCGGCCGGCGTCTCCAATCACCTGGCGCGGCCAAAAAAGAACACGCAACGACACTGAGATATGCGGGCCGTTGTCCGCGGGAGGTTACCATGGCATCCGTTCCTTTCGATCAACTGGACGGCTTCATCTGGATGAATGGCGAGTTCGTACCGTGGGGAGACGCCAAGATCCACGTGCTGACCCATGGCCTGCACTACGCCAGCGCGGTCTTCGAGGGCGAGCGCGCCTATGGCGGCGAGATCTTCAAGCTCAACGAGCATACCGAGCGGCTGCATGAATCAGCGCGCCTGCTCGGCTTCAAGATTCCCTATTCGGTGGCCGAGCTCAACGACGCCTCGACCACGCTCCTGAAGAAGCAGGGCTTCCAGGACGCCTATGTCAGGCCGATCGCCTGGCGCGGCAGCGAGCAGATGGGCGTTTCGGCGCAAAACAACCGCATCAACGTCGCCATCGCCATCTGGCAGTGGCCGAGCTATTTCGATCCGGCGCAGAAGCTGAAGGGCATCCGTCTCGATGTGGCGGAATGGCGCCGGCCCGACCCGCGCACGGCGCCGTCGCGGTCGAAGGCCGCCGGCCTCTACATGATCTGCACCATGTCCAAGCATGCCGCCGAGGCCAAGGGCTACGCCGACGCCATGATGCTCGACTGGCGGGGCCAGGTCGCGGAAGCGACCGGCGCCAACATCTTCTTCGTCAAGGACGGCAAGATCCACACGCCCAAGCCCGACTGCTTCCTCGACGGCATCACCCGCCGCACGGTCATTGGCCTGGCCAGGGATCGCGGCCTGGAGGTCATCGAGCGCGCTATCCTGCCGGAAGAACTGGAAGGCTTCGAGCAATGCTTCCTGACCGGAACGGCAGCGGAAGTAACCCCGGTTTCGGAGATCGGCCCTTACCGATTCGAGGTCGGCGAGATCGCCAAGAATCTCATGAACGACTATTCTATGGCCGTTCAACCCAAGCATGCGATTGCCGCAGAATAACGATAGTCACAGCTTTTCTCGCAAGCAGGGGCGGTTTTCAGGCCGCCCCTTTTATTTAAGCGTTTGTGCATTTGACTTTCGTCCAATTCGGCGTCTCATGATGGTGTCGGCCCGGGAGGCTGGCAGCTATGGAGGGACTAATCATATGGACATGAACACGCTTCTTCCGATCATCATTCAGATCATTACAGGCATTATCGGTGGTCAGGCGGTCGGCGCGGCGATCAAGACGGCGGCGATGGGTCAGCTTCCCAAAATCCTGGGCGGAGCCATCGGCGGCGTTGGCGGCGCGGCGATCCTCGGCAGCCTGCTCGGCGGCGGCGCGATCACTCCTGACGCAGCCGCGGCGGCCACCAGCGGCCTGGGCAGCGCGCTCAACCTGCAGAACATCGTCGGTGGCGCAGGCGGCGGCGCGATCCTGACCGGCATTCTCGGCGCGGTCATGGGCGCCATGAAAAAGTAAGCCTGCCAATCTCGGGCTGGCAAAATGGGCGGCTTCGGCCGCCCATTTCTTTTTGGACACGCACTGTTTGACCTTCCGGACGTGGACGGTCTTGGCCGATGCCTCTACATGATCGCTGACACAGCGAAAGGACGATCATGGGTCAGCTCAATGCCGGTATCGTGCCGGTCACTCCGTTCCAGCAGAACTGCACCATCCTGTTCGACATGGACGACAAGCACGGCGTGGTGGTCGATCCCGGCGGCGACATCGACAAGGTGCTGGCGGTGTTGAAGGACAATGCGATCACCGCCGAAGCGATATGGATCACGCATGGCCATATCGACCATGCCGGCGGCGCCATGGAGTTGAAGGAGGCGCTCGGCATCGAGATCATCGGCCCGCATGAAGCCGACAAGATGCTGCTCGACAATCTGGAAAACCAGGGCAGGCGCTACGGCATCGACGGCGTGCGCAATTGCGTGCCCGACCGGTTCCTTGCAGAAGGGGAAACTGTGTCGTTTGGCGGCCATGTGTTCGAGGTGCTGCATTGCCCCGGCCACGCGCCCGGCCATGTCGTCTACTACAACCGCGCCGCCAAATTCGCCCATGTCGGCGACGTGCTGTTTCGCGGCTCGGTCGGCCGTACCGACCTGCCGGGCGGCGACCATGCGGCACTCATCGCCTCGATCAAAGACAAGCTGTTGCCGCTCGGCGACGACATCGGCTTCATTTGCGGCCATGGCCCCGGCGGGCGCTTCGGCGAGGAACGGCGGACCAATCCATTTTTGACCTGAATGAATGAGGTCTGGACCGCCCTGGGTTCGAAAGCCCAACAAGCCGACAACAAAAAAAGCGCCGGCCTTGCGGTCAGCGCTTTTTGTCTGGGGCAGGGAAGCCTCAGTTGGCGGTGCAGAAATGCTGCTCGCCGTCGCTGCCGGTGAAGGTGCCGGTGCGGGAATTGAAGGTGCGGTAGCGATCCGAGCAATAGTCGTACCAGCCGCGCGTCCAGGGTTCGGCGTAGCGGTCGGCATAGACCACCTGCGGTTCCACATAGTAGCGGCGGACCGGAGCCGGGCGCACGAGCACCTGACGATCGTAGTAACCGTCATCGTAATAACGGTCGGAATCGGGCGGCGGCCGGTCATTGGCCAATGCGCCACCAATCAGCGCGCCGGCGGCAAGGCCGAGAACGCCGGCTGCCACAGCGTCGCCATTGCCATGGCCGTGATGGTGCCAACGGCGCCAGTCATCGGCATTGGCTGCCGAAAAGGTCCCCAGCGTGGTGGCGACCACGGCGGCGGACAGCACGGCTGTCTTGAAAATGCGGTTCATCTTGGTCTCCTTCGTACCGGGCCGTGCAGGTCTGCAGGGGATACGGTCCGGCTTTACCAGTGACTAATATGAGACCGTGGCTGAACGGGGGCTGAACGAAATTTTGACCACGCGCATTCTTTCACGGCATCAACAGCCGCACCCTCGGGGCGCGGACCTGACCTGCCGGAGCCGGCGTCGTCCGAAGCCGGCTCAGCCGACCGACAGGTTGACGGCCTTGGGTCCCTTGCCGCGCTTGTCCGGCTCGGTGTCGAATGTCACTTTCTGCCCATCTTCGAGACCGGGAAGACCCGACGCCTGCACGGCCGAAATATGCACGAAGACATCCTTCGCGCCATCATCCGGTGTGATGAAGCCGAAGCCCTTGGCATGGTTGAAGAATTTGACGGTGCCGGTCTGCGGCATGGGAAGCTCCTTTGATCCCATAAACTCCAGTCTCGGGCCGGCAAATGCCCGAGAGGAAATTTGTCCTTTATTTTAGCGTCATCGGCAAGAGAAAGTTTTGCGGGCACTTAAAGCCCGCCGCGCTTTAAGTGCTTGTTATGATGCGCGTCATTGGCCGGAACCCGGATGAACTTGCCGGTAACATGCGTTCATGCTGCACTGCTGACATGAAAAAGGCGCGGCGAAAACCGCCGCGCCTTTCAAAAATCTGTCTGCCTGCCCAGGTGCTGGTCAAGCTCCTCGTTCGCTCATCCGCCTGGGACGTGCGGTGCGCCGATCGCTCAGGCTGCGCGCAGGTTGACCGCCTTCGGGCCCTTGCCCATGCGGTCCGGCTCGACGTCGAAGGTGACCTTCTGGCCGTCGACGAGCGTGCGCAGGCCCGAGGCCTCGATCGCTGAAATGTGGACGAACACGTCCTTGGCGCCGCCGTCGGGCGTGATGAAACCGAAGCCTTTGGTTGCATTGAAGAATTTAACGGTGCCGGTCTGGGCCATTGGGGAAACTCCTTCACCCGTTCAGTCTTGGTGGTCCTGCCCGCCACCTGGCGTCGAGGGCAGTTCCTGGTGGTTGCTTTCGGCAGTCATGCATTGGCGCATGGTCAAACCCCCCGCCGAAAAACGGGGCCGTCAGAGATTCACAGTATCGGGGAAAGGTCGTCCAAAACGTTCCGCTCTCCGGGTCGCAAATGCCCGAACACAGAATTTATCGCACGGAAACGTGAAGGTTGCAAGATAGCGCCGCGGGCCGCCGCCATGGGCGCATCCCGACGCATAAATCGACCGATCAAAGCGTCGACCGGCCGCAGATAGGCTTCGTTGGCCGAGGGGTCATCGGCCCACAGCCCCGGTCATGCATGGGCCAGAAGCGATGATTGCCGGCGACGCGGCGGGACCCGACCGATCCCGCTGTCATTTCCCGATAGAGGCCGCGGGCGGGGTTGCAATCGGCAGTGGAATGGCGAGGATCATGCCATTGGCGACTGATCTAAATCTTGTTTTGAGCGATATCATTGTCAGCGAACCGCCAGGCAGTCTTGGGCGGTATGCACCGGGACGGGGATCGAGGGAGAGACGATCATGAGGTTGCTTGCGGCAATCTTTTCACGGCAGGGTTTTAGCGTCCTGTTCCTGTCGGCAATTCTTGCCGCCTGTACGGTCGTCGTCGATGACGGACCGCGCCCGCGTCCGCCGCGCCCCGAACCGCAATTCTGCACCAAGCAGTACGAGCCGGTCTGCGCCCGGCGCGGCGACGATCGCCAGACCTTCGCCAATGCCTGCCTTGCCGGCAGGGCGGGTTACCGCATTGTGCGCGATGGCCCCTGCCGCGATGGTGGTGGTGGTGGCGGCCAGCAGGCCTTCTGCACCCGCGAATACGCGCCGGTGTGCGGCCGCCGGCATGGCGAGATGCGCACCTTCCCCAACGCCTGCGAGGCCCGCGCCTCGGACTATCGCATCGTCGGCGAAGGGCCGTGCTGAGAACTTACCTTCCCTCCTTGTCGAAGAAGCGGAAATTGCAGTTATTCTTCCACGCCGACATAAGCCTTCGTCCTGAGCAGGCCGGCCAGATGAGCGGCGTTTGAAGCCGCCATTTCGATGGCTTCGGCGACCTTGTCGGGAGTCTTCGGCAGGTCGACATAGTTGACGTCGCCCATGGCTTCACCGACCCAGTAGACGCCGCCATTGGCGGGGATTGTGAAGCCGACGTCGTTCAGCGCCTGGAAGCATTCCGCGTGGCAGTGATGCGCGCCGTCCTCGTTGCCGACGATCGCCACCAGCGCCACCTTGCCGGCGGCCGGCATGCGGCCCTTGTCGTCGGTTTCGTCGAGAAAGGCGTCCATGCGTTCCATGACGCGCTTGGCGATGCTTGACGGCTGGCCCAACCAGATCGGCAGACCGAGGATGAAGATATCGGCGGCGACAATCTTTTCTCGCAGGCCAGGCCAGTCGTCGCCCTTGCCCATGTCGGAGAGCACGCCGGGCTTGATGTCGTGATCGACAGCCCGCACGACCTGGCCCTTCACGCCATGCGGTTTGAGCGCTGCGAGCAGATCGGCGATGATCTTGTCCGTGGACGATTTTTCCTTGTCGCCGGAAGCTTTCAGCGAACAATTGATGGCAAAGGCGGCAAGGGGCATTGCGGAACTCCTGCATAGGGTTGTGCACGCTCAACGTCACAAGGCGCTTGCGGTTGCGCGGCGGGCGAGATCCAAACATGGCTGCCTAGGCAGGATACGCCCCATCGGCGGGTCCTGCATAAAAGCTCGCTGCCGTGCTCGTCGGAAATGCGCAGGCGGTCGGGGGTTTGCGGCATGGACAGGCTGTGGAACAGCGCGGTGGCGCATTGCAGCGCCGCACGCAGGGTCGGCGCCTCCAGCGACACCTTGTCGAGCGTCGCTTCCTCGGTGTCGCGCGACCGGTAGAATTCGATTACAAAGTTCAAGCAAGCCTCCGAGCGGAATATTGCGTGAGCATGTTGCGTCAGTCCATTGTCTGCTCACGGCAGCGGGTGTGCGCACTCAGCGCCGCTCGGGCTGTCAACCCTTGGACTTCGGCTTCAAGCCGCTCTCCGCCTGCTTGACCGACGAGCCGAACGGGGAGGCAGGCTTGGCCACCACCTTGTCCTTCTTCGGCTTGCGCACCTCGCGATTGCTTCGCTGCTGACCCTTGGACATGACTGCTCCTGATGCGCGTTGGCTGGGCGTGTCGGCTGGCTTTCCGCTCAGGTGACCGGATTGTCGGCCAGTTCGAGATTGTCTTCCGTGGTGACCCGTTCGTGGGTCTCCTGCTCGCTTCGGATACGGTATTGCGGGGAACCGTCCTTGACCGGCAGCCTGCTCTTGATCTCGAACAGTTCCGCGGTCTTGCTGAGCAGGCCGGTCCGGCTTTTCATGCGCACGGTCTGGCCGATGGCGAAGAGATGCGAGGGCGTGTCGGTGCGCGGACGCGCATTCTGTTGGAAACGGATCATGCTGCATTCTCCCGGTCGCGCATCAGCGCGGTTTCGAGGTCCATGTAGTCGATGGCGACAAGCTGGCTGATGGGCGGGTTGTTCATCGCCCTTGCCGGCAGATGGATGAAGGTGGCGATGCGGCGCCAGGCAAGCCGCGACATGCCATCGATCAACTCTTCGTCGTGATCGATGTCGTAGTCGCCAGCCGGCAGTTGTCCTTCCAGGCCACCGAGCACGAACGGTGCGGTGAAATGGGCGATGGAGCGGGTGGTGCGGTCCGGCATTGTCCTGGCCTTGATATTTCCCCGCCTCGTGGCGTCACGTAAACAGCGGTCTGAGAGCAAAAAAGCGGGGACACGACGAATGTGCCGCGCGTCCGGTACCGGCAATTTGGAATGAGATTGGCGGGTCGAAAACCTCCGACGCCGCGAGATGCCAATTCTGGCCCAAACGATATCTCCCATATAGCTCAACTTTGCGCTCTCTTCAAGAAGAATTGTTGAATTACCCGCCTCGGATAGAAAAATAGGCCTCTATAAACTTTCGAACAATTCCGTTAGGGTTCAAGATATTTCTAAAAGTTTCTTGGAAACATGCCGAGTTTTTCCTTGACGCCCGTACTTTTTATTTTTTCTAAAAAGGATAAAACCATGGTTTCAGTCAGAACCTCGAAAGGGAAGACGGTGGCGATCAATCCGATCGTCAAGCCAATCGCCACATACGCCAATGGCGCCGCTGGAAAGCCGATGGCCGTCCAGTCGGCGCGGCTGACCATCAGAAGCGACGAGGCGGCAAGGCGTACGATCTCCGACACCGACGGCACCGTCAGGCGGGCCAGGCAGGTTGCCGAGACCAACCGCCTGATCTGACCGCTTTCGCGGCGATGTAGGGCACAGAACCAAGCAAAGCCTTGAACGTGCCGCGCCGATGGCCTAGATCGCGGGCAGGCGCGAAAACACGGCAGGTGTCCCATCAACAGAGATCAGAGAAGAGCGGCGGGTGCGGGAGCTACGTCTGGCGCGGCCAAGTCTGGCGCCGGAGGACGGTCGCCGCTGGGCCTCGACCAGTATGTGCAGCAGGCGCTGCAACTGCATCAGGCCGGGCGCCGGCAGGAGGCCGAGGCGATCTACCGGCAGGTGCTGGCGCGTCAGCCCAAACACGCGGCCGCGGCGCATTTCCTCGGCTTGCTGCTGCACCAGACCGGGCGCAGCGAAGAAGACATGGATTTCCTGGAGCAGTCGGTTCAGCTGCAGCCGACGAACCCCGACTTCCTCAACAATCTCGGCACGGTGATGCGCGATCTCGGCCGCGTCACGGCGGCGATCGATTTCTTCCGCGGCGCGGTGGACCTGCGGCCGGAGCAGCTCGCGGCGCGCGACAATCTCGGTTCGTCGCTGAAGCAGATCGGCCGGTTCGAGGAGGCCGAGGACATCTATCGCGGCACAGTGCAGCGCAATCCATTCCACGTGCGCGCGCGCATCGGGCTTGCCGAAACCCTGCAGGAAGCCGGACGCCTCGACGAGGCACTGGCCGTCTTCCAGGAGGCCCTGACCATTCGCCCCAAGGATGCCGACCTGCTGCACGGGCTGGGCGTCGGCCTGATGGAGAAGGGCAAGCTCGGCGAGGCGACAGACCTGTTCCGCCAGGCGGTGGCGATCCAGCCCGGCATGGCCCGCGCGTGGCTGATGCTGACGCAGGTCAAGCGCCAGAAGGAGCGCGATGCCGAATTGGCCGGCATGGAGGCGCAGCACGCCAAGGCGCCTCAGGACAGCCTGGCACGCATGCAGCTGTCGTTTGGCCTCGGCAAGGCCAATGACGATCTCAAGGATTACGGCAAGGCCTTCGACTACTTCGCCGAGGGCAATGCCATCCGCCGCAAGGGCATCGACTATGATCCGGTGAAGACGCGTGCCGAATTCGAGGCGATGAAGACCGTGTTCGATGCCGGCTTCTTCGAGAAGCACAGGCCGAGCCCGATCACCGACGATGCGCCGATCTTCATCGTCGGCATGCCGCGTTCGGGCACGACGCTGGTCGAACAGATCATCGCCAGCCACCCCCAGGTTTATGGCGCGGGCGAGCTCAGCATCCTGAAGACGGCGGTCGGCAGGCAGTTTCCGTCGGACATGCCGGGCGGCTTCCCCTGGGGCGTGGCCGACACCGACGATACCGATTTCGGCGAGGCGGGGCAGGCCTATCTCGACATGCTGCATGCCCGCTATCCGCATATGCGCCACGTCACCGACAAGATGCCGGGCAACTTCCTGCTCGTAGGCTTCATCCGCATGATGCTGCCGAAGGCCAGGATCATCCACTGCGCCCGCGATGCGGCGGCGACATGCCTGTCGATCTACAAGGTGCATTTCCGCGGCGACAGCCACCGCTATGGCTATGACCTCGGCGAACTCGCCGATTTCCACAATCTCTATATCGACATCATGGCGCATTGGCACAAGGTGCTGCCCGGCGTCGTGCACGATGTGCGCTACGAGGACTTCGTCGCCGACCAGGAAGGCCAGAGCCGGGCGCTGATCGACTATCTCGGCCTGCCATGGGACGATGCCGTGCTGTCGTTCCACGCGACCGACCGGCCGGTGCGCACGGCATCCGCCGCGCAGGTGCGCCAGCCGATGTACCAGGGCTCGGTCGATTTGTGGAAGCGCTACGGCGACCGGCTGAAGCCGCTGCTCGACAAGCTGGATTAGCGAGCGGGTCGCGGAGATGCCCATCAGCTTCGTCATCCTAGGGCGAAGCAGGAGCGAAGCTCCGTCGCGAAGACCCTAGGATCCATGCCGCGACCTCGATCGAAGAATGCCGCGGGGAAGAAGTCTTCGCCGTTTCCGATATTTTGACGTTACGGCACGGATCCTATGGTCTACGCCGCGTCGCTTCGCTCCTTGCTCCGCCATAGGATTGTTTGGGCGCATCCCCCTCGGCGAGGGCGCGCACGCTAAGCTTATTCAGTCGGTGCGTTCATTGCCCAGGCGACGCCGAAGGGATCCTTCACCTGGCCCCAGCGGTCGCCCCAGAACATCACCTGCAGCGGCGTGACGATCTCGCAGCCGGCGTCGACGGCGCGTTTCCACCAGGCGTCGATGTCATCCTTGCCGAGATGGAGCTGCAGCGTATAGCCCTGCGCCGCCTGGTGCGGATGGCCGTGTTCCGGATAGGCGTCGCCGAGCATCAGCGTCGAGCCGTTGATGTAGAGATGGATATGCATGGTGCGGCCTTTTTCATCCGCCGGATAGGCAAAGACTTCCTCGGCCCCGAAAGCCTTCTTGTAGAATTCGGCGGCCTTGATGGCGCCGTTGACCTGCAGATAGGGGGTCAATCCGCCAAGTACTTTGGCGCGGGGCGGGGTCTGGTCGGTCATTCTCGTGTTCCTCTTCACGTTTGGCATGGCCTTGCGGATCATAGGACGGATGAGGTGACGCCAATCCTACAGGGCCCGAAAATTTTTCGCCGCGGCCGGATCATCGGGCACCGGCCGGCTTTTGAGGCCGGTGCTGCCGCGGCGGGCCATATGGTCATATGACCTTGGCCGAGGACGTGGCCGCGCGACGGCTGTCGCGGGCATCGAAGATTTCCGGAAAGCCGATATCCTTGCGCAGTTCGGCCGGCAGCGACAACAGGATGCGTTCGCTGCGGTGACGGGCGCGCGCCGCGGCATAGCGGGTTGCGATGCGGCCGATGGATGACAGGACGGACATGATGACTTCTCCCTGGGTTGGCGCCGGCATCATCGTGTCGGCATCCCAAGGACGAGGCAGCAACGGGCGATCCGACAGATTGTCGAATTTTTTCTCTGTTACCGGCGCGGCGCCCTTACGTCAGGCAGTAGTCTCCAATCGTTCGATCGTTTCAAGGTCGGCTCTCTTGGCCTTCCCCTCGACGGCGAGGTCATAGCTTGCCTGCATGTTCATCCAAAACTGCGGCGTGGTCCCAAAAAACTTCGCAAGGCGCAGTGCGGTATCGGGCGTTACCGGTGTCGTCTCGCTGGCTAGGCGCTCGATGCGCGTGCGCGGCACATGCAGCTTTTTGGCCAGCGTGTAAGGCTTCAGACCAAGCGGTATGAGATACTCTTCGCGGAGAATTTCTCCGGGATGGATGGGCGGGTTGATATCAAGCATTTGGGACCTGCCTTCAATGGTAGTCGGTTATTTCAACATCTTCTGCTTGCCCATCCACCCAGCGAAAGCAGATGCGAAACTGATCGTTGATGCGGATCGAATGCTGACCGGCACGGTTGCCTTTCAACGGCTCAAGCCTGTTGCCGGGAGGCGTCTTGAGATCTGACAGTTCGGCGGCGTTGTCGATCATGTACAGCTTCCGTTGGGCCGGTCGGACAAGATCCGAAGGGAAGCCCTTTGGAGCCTTGCCGTTCGAAACGGCTTGGCTGGTCTTGTCCTTGAACGAGCGTATCATCCGTGGGGTTCCGACGGACGTACCATGACATGATACGTTTCAGGAATCAAGAGTACGTCTCATGAAATGATACCAAAGGTGCGCCCTGTCAGTGACAGGCCGAAACTTCATCGGCAATGCATCTTCGTCGCCGCTCAGCCGGTTCCTTCAGCCACTTCGCGGAAGAAACGCTCCGGGTCTTCGACCTCGGTCAGCTTCTGCTTCTCGACCAGCCAGAAGCGGTTGCCGACGGCACGGATGAAGGAGCGGTCGTGCGAGGCGAGCAGGCAGCTTGCCTGGTGCTTCAGCAACTCCTCCTCCAGCGCTTCCTGGCCGTCTATGTCGAGATGGTTGGTCGGCTCGTCGAGCAGGTAGAAGTTGGGATTGGCGAGCCTGAGCGCCAGCATCATCAGCCGCGCCTTCTGGCCGCCCGACAGCACACCGATCCTTTTCTCCTGCATCTCGATGACCACGCCGGCGCCGGCGAGCAGCGAGCGGGCGCGCTGTTCGCCGACATCGTAGCGGCGCGAGACCATGGCCAGCGGCGTGTCGTCGCCGCTGATGCCGGATAGCGCCTGGTCGCTGTAGCCGAGCACTGTCGACGGCGTCACCTTCACATTGCGCACCGCATCCTGATCGAGGATGGCGTTGCGGATCAAGGTGACGAAGCGCGACTTGCCGACGCCGTTGCGGCCGAGCAGCACGATGCGGTCGCCCTGGCAGATGTGACGCTTGCCGGTCCGAAACAGCAGCGTGCCGTCGGGCGTTTCCACCGCCGCGTCGTCGAGCGTGATCAGCACCTTGGCGTGCGTGCCGCGATTGGCGAGTTTGATCGCGCCCGCCGATTTTTCGCGATGCGCCGGATTGGCTGCCTCTTCGAGCTTTTCCGCGCGCTGGTTGAGCTGCTTGGTCTTGACCGTCAGCAGGTCGCTGCCCGAATTGATGCCGATATTGTTGAGCTTGGCCGCCTGCCGGCGCAATTGCTGCGCCACTTTCATGTCGCGCTGGAATTTTCGCTCGGTCGAGGCGTCGACCTCGTCCAGCGCTTCCCGGGCCCGTGAGTAGGGTAGCGAAAACACCGGCGACTGTTCCGGACGCAGGAACAGCGTGCGGTTGGTGGTGGCGTCGAGGAAGGCGCGGTCATGGCTGGCGATGATGACGGGCACGTCGCGCGGCAGCGCGTTGAGCCAGGTTTCCAACTGGCTGATGCGGGCGAGGTCGAGATGGTTGGTCGGCTCGTCGAGCAGCAGCACGTCGGGATCGGTGACCCAAACGCGGGCGATCAGCGCCAGCCGCTGCCAGCCGCCGCTCAGCGCCCGCATCTCCCGCTCGCGCATTGGCTCGGGCACGTCGAGCGAATCGAGGACCACGTCGACGCGCCACATCTCGCTGTCGGTCTGCTCCGGTGGCAAGGCATCCGCCACCACCTGGTAAAAAGTACTGCCGAGCAGGGCAGGGGCAACGGACTGTTCGACATGGCCGACGCGCAGGCCGCGCGTGCGGGTGATGTCGCCCGTTGTCGGCTCCAGCTCGCCGGCCAGGCATTTCAACAAGGTCGACTTGCCGCGGCCGTTGGCGGCAACGATGCCGAGCCGGTCGCCAGTGCCGATGCTGAGGTCGAGATTGGAGAAGAGCGGCGCACTCATGGTGACGCCGAGGGATTTGAGGCTGATCAGGGCCATTTTCGATTTCTCTGGTCTGTCCGGAAAGTCCGGGTCAATGCACTTTGACGGTGCGCGTGCCGGCTATCAGGCCAGGCGTTGCACACCACGAAGGGCAGACCAAAAAATCGAAGCGGGAAAAAAACCCGGACCGTCCCTGGTCAGCCCTGCAAGCTAGCTCGCAGGGCAGAAATCGGGCCACGCTGACGATGGTGACGAAAAAACGTAAACACGTGAGCCCTCCTTTCGAGACGTTCGAGTGTGACGACTGGGTACAACGAGGAGGGGGCGAATGGCAAGGGGCGGGCAAAGTTGACAGCCACAACGGAGTCGCTGCGTTCCTTCGCGCCCCCCTCTGGCCTGCCGGCCATCTCCCCCACGAGGGGGGAGATTAGCTGTCGTCGGCGCCTCGCCAATCGCCAGCGCTGCAAGATGCAAGCCGGCGCGTGAGCTGCCAATCTCCCCCCTCGTGGGGGAGATGTCCGGCAGGACAGAGAGGGGCGCTGTCCCGCCAGCATTTCGGCATGGTGAAAGCTACTTCCCCGGCCGCCCGGTCTTGCCAGGCCTGCGCTTTTCGCGGCGGGCGTCGCCTGGATCCTCGTAAGAGCCGATGCCGGCGCGTTGGCGCACGATTGGTTTGTCGTCGCGTTCCGCTTGGGGGGGGATTGGCTGCGGCTTTGCCGGCACTTTTCCCTCGACCGGCGTCTCCGTGCGCCGCACGGTCATTTCGTCGAGTGAGTTCTTCTTGAACAGCGGTTTGGTCGCGTCGCCCGGGATGCCGAAATCGGAGCCGTGCGCCTCTTCGGCCGACTGCTTCTTGAACAGCGAGCGCGACACCGCGCCTGAAGGTGTCGGCATGTCGGTACCAGGCCCCATATCGTCCAGCGACGGCTTGGCGAACAGCGGCTTCTTCACCGGTACGGCGCCGTCGGCGCCCATCTCGTCGAGATCGGGCTTGCGGAAGAGGTTGGGCCGGGCGGCCTTGGCCGCCTCTTCGGCGGCACGTGCCTGGTCGAGCTTGCGGAACCGCTCCTGTTCCTCAGCCGTACGATGCTTGGCCACGCCCTTGTTGTGCTTGCCTTTTTCGCGGCCCGAGGCCGGACTTTGGCCTTCCACCTCGCGCGCCAGCGGATCGTCGGAGAT
This sequence comes from Mesorhizobium sp. M8A.F.Ca.ET.208.01.1.1, assembly GCF_004791315.1. Taxonomy (NCBI): domain Bacteria; kingdom Pseudomonadati; phylum Pseudomonadota; class Alphaproteobacteria; order Hyphomicrobiales; family Phyllobacteriaceae; genus Mesorhizobium; species Mesorhizobium sp. M8A.F.Ca.ET.208.01.1.1. Next base: position 27,314 of record NZ_SRUT01000002.1, on the reverse strand, counting down.
CGACAGTTCCATCTCGCGCAGCCGCTTGATCTCGTCGCGGATGCGGGCCGCCTTCTCGAAGTCGAGATTGGCGGCGGCGTCGCGCATCTGCTTGTCCAGCGCGTCGAGATGGGCTTTGAAATTGTTGCCCATCATGGCGCCGGCGCCGTCGGTGAACTGCGAGATATCGGCGCGGACATGGTCCTTCTCGTAGACCGAGTCGAGAATGTCGGAGATCCGAGACTTGACCGATTCCGGCGTGATGCCGTTGGCGGCGTTCCACTCCATCTGCTTTTCGCGGCGACGGTTTGTCTCGGCCATCGCCCGTTCCATCGAGCCGGTGACCTGGTCGGCGTAGAGGATGACCTTGCCGTCGACATTGCGGGCAGCGCGCCCGATGGTCTGGATCAGCGATGTCTCCGAACGCAGAAAACCTTCCTTGTCGGCATCGAGGATGGCGACAAAGCCGCATTCGGGAATGTCGAGACCTTCGCGCAGCAGGTTGATGCCGACCAGCACGTCGAAGGCGCCGAGGCGCAGGTCGCGCAGGATCTCGATGCGCTCCAGCGTGTCGATGTCGGAATGCATGTAACGAACGCGCACGCCCTGCTCGTGCAGGTATTCGGTCAGGTCCTCGGCCATGCGCTTGGTCAGCACGGTGACCAGCGTGCGGTAGCCGGCGGCCGTCGTCTCGCGGATTTCGCCGACGACGTCGTCGACCTGGCTCTTGGCCGGGCGCACTTCGACCGGCGGATCGATCAGGCCGGTCGGGCGGATGACCTGCTCGGCGAAGACGCCGCCGGCCTGCTCCATTTCCCAGGCGCCCGGCGTCGCCGAAACGGCAACCGAAAGCGGCCGCATGGCGTCCCATTCCTCGAAGCGCAGCGGCCGGTTGTCCATGCAGGAGGGCAAGCGGAAGCCGTATTCGGCCAGTGTCGCCTTGCGCCTGAAGTCGCCGCGATACATGCCGCCGATCTGCGGCACGGTGACGTGGCTTTCGTCGATGAAGACCAGCGCGTTGTCGGGAATGTATTCGAACAAAGTCGGCGGCGGATCGCCAGGCTGGCGGCCTGTGAGATAGCGCGAATAGTTCTCGATGCCGGCGCAGGAGCCGGTGGCTTCCAGCATTTCGAGGTCGAAGCGGCAGCGCTGTTCCAGCCGCTGCGCTTCAAGCAGCCGGCCGGCGCGCTCGAGTTCCACCAGCCGGTGCTTGAGCTCTTCCTTGATCGACTTGATCGCCTGGTTGAGCGTCGGGCGCGGCGTCACATAGTGCGAATTGGCGTAGATCTTGACGCTCTTCAGCTCGCCGGTCTTCTGGCCGGTCAGCGGGTCGAATTCGGTGATCGCCTCGATCTCGTCGCCGAACATCGAGATGCGCCAGGCGCGGTCTTCCAGGTGGGCGGGGAAGATTTCGATCGTGTCGCCGCGCACGCGGAACGAGCCGCGCACGAAATTGATGTCCTGGCGCTTGTACTGCTGGGCGACGAGGTCGGCGAGCAGGGCGCGCTGGTCGAGCCGGTCGCCGATCTGCATCTGGAAGGTCATCGCCGTATAGGTCTCGACCGACCCGATACCGTAGATGCAGGACACCGAGGCGACGATGATGACGTCGTCGCGCTCGAGCAGCGAACGCGTCGCCGAATGGCGCATGCGGTCGATCTGCTCGTTGATCGAGGATTCCTTCTCGATGAAGGTGTCGGTGCGCGGAACGTAGGCTTCCGGCTGGTAATAGTCGTAGTAGGAGACGAAATACTCCACCGCATTGTCGGGGAAGAATTTCTTGAACTCGGAATAGAGCTGCGCGGCCAGCGTCTTGTTGGGGGCCAGGATCAAGGCAGGGCGCTGCGTCTCCTCGATCACCTTGGCCATGGTGAAGGTTTTGCCGGATCCGGTAACGCCGAGCAGCACCTGCGTGCGGTCGCTGTTGTCGACGCCTTCGACAAGATCCTTGATGGCGGTCGGCTGGTCGCCCGCCGGTTCGAAGTCCGACACCATCTTGATGGCGATGCCGCCTTCGGATTTCTCCGGCCGGGCAGGGCGGTGCGGCGTCCACAGCACGCCGTCCTTGTGCAGCGGATTGCCGGATTCGATCAGAGCCGAGAGCGCTGCCACGGTGGCGGTGACGCCACTGGACGACATCGTCTCGGCTTCTTCCAGCGAGATGTCGAGCCCGGCGACCGGATTGAGGCCGGCCGCCGTGCGTTCGCGGGCCGACGCGGCGCCGCCCATCGAGGTGCCGCGCGCGGTGCGGCCCGGCGCCGCGGAGCGCTCTGGAATCTTCTTCGGCGACTTGGCGCCGCCGCCTTTGCCCGCGGCGCGGCCTTCCCGTTCAGCCTCCTGTTCGATCTGCTCGGCCCAATCCGCGATCGAACCGGTTAGCGGCGTGCCCGTCAGCTCAGCCTGCGGCATCTCGGCGAAGCCGCCCTTGTGCAGCGGCTCGGACGCGTCGAGGAAATCGGTCAGCGGGCTGCGCCGCTTCGGCGCGGCGCGGTCGTCATCCGCCGTCGGCGGCGTTCTTTTATCGGGGGATTTGGCCATGTCCCGAATATGGGAGGTCTTGGCGAAAATGGAAAGAGCGCGATGAAGGCTGGCCGGCGGGCGCGTCATGCTCCTGACAGAAGGCTGTCAGGAGGTGTCGGTGGGTTCCGCCTTATCTCAAGCGCCGCTTCCGTTCGACGCGACCCGGGTCGCCGATCCCTTCAGGCGATCCACTACGACGAGGCGTGTAACCCTGCCCTTCTTGAAGGCGGCGAGGAAGCGGGCATAGTCCCGGAAGACGACGCAGCCATTGGATTCGGCGCGGCCGCCGCGCAGCATGTAGGTATGCGCGAGGAGGCCGTTGCGGTTGTATTTGTTGCCGCCGCTCGTCGGTGTCAGGCGGATCGCCTCGACGCCGTGGAAGCGGGATTCGCGCAGCGACAGATTGTAGGTGTCGGGCGGCGTCGGACCACGGTCCTTCACGTGGACATAGCGCGGCTGGTCAACCATGGCGCCGAGGCCGGAATGCGCTTCGAGCCGCTGGCCGTCCGGCATGTAGACGGTCTTGGCGCTGATGTCATAGACGGCCACGCCATGGCCAGCGCCGCTTCCGGCACTGGGGCCGTTGAACAGGTTCCTGAACGCCTGGCCGAGGCCGCCCGCAGGGGTATCCGGCTTGGCATAGGCCAGCACGTCGCCGTTTTCGCCGGAGCGGCCCTGGCGGGCAGGCTGCCTGGCCACCTCGACCGGCTTTGCCTGAGGTGCAGGCTTCTGTGGCAGTGCCTTGGGCTGCGGAGCCGGCTTGTCCTGCTCCACGACCTTGGGCTGCGGAGCCTCATATTGCGGGCGGCGGGTCGGCAGCGGGACGCCGTCGGTAAGCGCATCCGGCAGCGAGGCGGCGTCGCCGGGCTGTTCCTGCTGGGTCTCCACCGGCGCAACCGCGACATCGGGTGAGGATTCTGTCATCGGCAGCGGCGAGGCGAAGGCTTCGTCCTCGACCGGCATCGACTCGACGAGGGCAAGCGCCAGCTGCGCGTTGTCGGGCGTTTCCGACTGGGCAAAGCCCGTCGGCGCCGGCGCGGTCTGCACGACGGAACCCGTATCGGCGCGGGCGAAGCGTTCCGCCGCCGGAGCCGGCATGTCGTTGGACAGGCTGGCCATGACCTGGACGGACGGCACGAGAGACGCCTCGGTGACTTGCTGGGCGGCGGTGGAAATAAGGGGATGGGTGCTGGCTGGGGCCGCCGGCTTTCCCGCACCGGCGAAGGCGGCGGCAAGCTTTGTCGGCGACAGCGACGCTTCCATCAGCTCGAAGCGTTGCTGCGATTTCGACTTCGCCGGCGTTGGTTTGACCTGTGCCACCAGACGCGCGGATTTCTCCGCCTTGGAGGTTACCGCGGCCAGCTTGAAGCAGCTGGCGCCGCACTGTACGGCATGGTCGTGCAGCGCCTGCGCGCCGCCATGGGCATTGGCCATCACGAACGGCGCCGAAGAGCTGAGGAAATGCTGTTTCAGCGGATCGGCGAGAGCGAGAACGCCCGGCATGGACAGCGTCTGCGGCAGGCCTGCCGACGTCGCCGAGAGCGAGGCGCCGACGGAGCTGAGGCCGGCCATGGTGCCGATCAGCCATAGGCCGACGGCAACGCCGACGCCTGGCACAGCGACCCAGGGGACAACCCGTTCAGGGGTGAAGGATGAGGCACGTGACGCTTCGACAGCGGTCTCGCCGCCCCAACGCCTGTCCCCGACAATTTTACGACTCAAGAACGCCATGCAACCAATCTTGCTCCAATCGGCTCCCACGTCCGCGGCTGTGATAGCCGCGACGACCATTCTGTGAGTGATCCCAGGTGGTCCCCGACGCGTTTGCCGCGCCTGTCGTTAGTTGCCGATTGCTTCAAAATATGGACAAAGTTGGTTAACCAATCCCTCTCAAAACCAATCGAGAGACGTGGACTTTGTGCCGAAAAAGGCTCGTCCACGACCATGCACGCGGTATTGCAGCCCTTCCAAGGCTGTTTTGCTGCCTGTTTTTGCCTGTCGAGTCAAGCAAAACAGCCCTTGCTAATCCTTGCAAAAACACGATCGAGCGCTTCCCGCGGCAATGAGGCGCGCCGACAGGCATCGGCCGCGCCGCCGCGAACGCCACCGGGTGCCCGCGACTACTGTTGCCGTCCTGCCACAATTTTTCGGCCTGGCGGATCGACTTCCGGCGGCCGATTGACTCGTTTTGGGAGGCGGTGCAATCCGGTCAAGTGCTTGGTTTCAAGGTGGCAAAGGGCACCTTTGGAGGCTTTTCCATGAAGCGTCGGGACTTCTTGGCGCTGTCGGCGGGAGCCGCGGCGTTTTCCATTCTTCCGGCCGCCGTCAAGGCTGCCGTGCCGGTTCCCTATGACCGCAATGCGGAGGTGCCGTTCAAGGATAAGAAGTCCTTCATCGACTGGATGGTGGCCAATCGCGGCGAGGATCCGAAGTTGCTGGCTGAGCGATTCGATCGCTTCCAGATCATGGTCTACAACAAGGACGTGCTGGACGATCGCAACAAGCGCGCCTTCCTGCTGACCCCGCGCGAGGAGTTCGTGCTGCCGCAGAACCTGGGCCGCGCCTATGATCATGCCTTCCTCGATATCGGCTATGGCGTGACGATTTCAGGCCCGCACCTGGTCGGGCGCATGACGACGGCCATCGACGTGCAGTTCGGCGAAGCCGTGCTCGAGATCGGCACCGGCTCGGGCTACCAGTCGGCCTATCTGGCCAACCTCACCGACAAGGTGCACACGATCGAGATCATCAATCCGCTGGCGCAGCGCACCCGCCGTATCTATGACGGGCTGATCGAGCGCGGCTACAGCGAATTCGGCGCGGTCACCAGCCGCAATGCCGATGGCTATTATGGCTGGGAGAGCGTCGGTCCGTTCGACAAGATCATCGTCACCTGCGGCATCGACCATATTCCGCCATCGCTGCTGCAGCAGCTCAAGCCCAATGGCGTCATGGTCATTCCCGTCGGTCCGCCGGGCGCCCAGCATGTGCTCAAGGTGATCAAGCAGCAGCTTGCCGACGGCACGTTCAACATCGTCCGCTCGGACATCTATAACGGCAAGGTGGTGCCTTTCGTGCCCTTCACCAAGCTGGAAGGCGACCAGATCGTCGGCACGCATAACGGCTGAGTCGCCGCGCGGCGGCACCGGCCTTGCTGAATTCGCATCGAGGGGCCTGAATGGCAGCCGTCGCATCGATCTCTCGACCAGGCATCGCCTCGCTGGAGGCGCCACGGCTTGCGCATTACCTCGCGGTCGGGCTGATCGCCGGCGCCATCATCGCCCTGCAGATCGCCGTCATGCGGGTGTTTGCCGTGGGCAGCTGGTCGCATTTCGGCTCGCTGGTGGTCAGCCTCGCCATGCTTGGTTTCTCCTTGTCCAGTGTCGTCATCTTCGCCGGCAAGGGTTGGTTCGATCGCCACTGGCAAGGCGCCGCAACGGTGGCCCTGTTGCTGATCGGCCCGCTCGCCGTCGGCTCCAACCTCATCGCCCAGACGGTGCCGTTCAATGCCATCTTCCTGGTGTCCGATCCCCAGCAGAAATGGCGGCTGCTCGCCAATTTCCTGCTCTACCTCCTGCCGTTCCTGGCCGGCGCCTTCTTCCTCGGCATCGTCTTCCTGAAAAGCCGCACCGCCTTCGGCCGCGTCTATTTCGCCGACCTGACCGGCTCGGGGCTTGCCGGCCTCGTCGTGCTGGTGTCGCTGTATCTGTTCGCGCCTGAAACCATCATCGTCGTGCCGCTGCTTTTGTGGGCCGCCGGTTCGCTGCTGTGGTTCGCCGCGTTCGGCGCCTGGAAGAGCGTTGTCGCGGGCCTGGTGGTCGCGGCGCTGTCGATATCAGGCTACCTCGTGCTGCCCGGGCTTACAGGCATACCCGACATCACTGTCTCGCAATACAAGGGTGTCGCCTATGCCCGCAACTTCCCGGACGGCAAGCGCATCTACCGCAGCGTCTCGCCGTTCGGCGATTTGCAGGTCTATGCCAGCTCCTACATGCATTTCGCGCCGGGCCTGAGCGACAACGCCGCCTTCGGCATGCCCGAGGTTCCGGCCAACACCTATGTCGGCATGTATCGCGACGGCGACGGGCCGGAAGGCATCATGCGCAACCTGGCGCCGGCCGAGCAAGTCTATTTCCGCTATCTGCCGATGCACTATCCCTATGTCATCAAGGAGAAACCCAAGACATTCGTTGTGCAGTTCGGCGGCGGCATTTCCACACAGGCCGCGCTCAATGCCGGTTCGACCTCGGTGACCCTCGCCGAGAGCAACCCGATGACGTTGCGGGCCTTCCGCGATCCGATCCTCAGGGATGTCACCGGCAATATACTGGCGGAACCGCGGCTCAAGGTGATCGACTATGACGGGCGCCTGTTCCTCGCCAACACGGCCGAGCGCTACGACGTCATCGACCTCAGCCTGGCCGACAGCGTCGGCCTGTCCAATCCCGGCGGCTTCGCCATTTCGGAGAAATACGCCTACACGCGTGAGGCGATGCTGAGCTACATGCACGCGCTTGCCGATGGCGGCGTGCTGTCGATCACCTTGTGGAACAAGGAAGAGCCGCCGAAATCGGTGCTCAAGCTATATTCGACCGTCGCCGAAGCGGCGGAGATTTTCGACCGCCAAGGTGCCGCCAACGATGTCTTCGCCGTGTCGAGCTATCTCTCCACCACGACGGTGCTGTTCAAGCGTGGCGGCTTCACGGAAACCGAAATAAAGACGCTGCGCGACTACACCAAATCGATGTCCTGGGAGGAAGTCTATTATCCAGGACTGGTTTATGACGGCTCGGGGGCGCAGAAGGTACTCGATGATTACCGCGCGTCGATCTTCGGCAGCGGACAGGACGCGACGCTCACCCAACCCGCCGACCCGACCACGCCTGCAAATCCTGACTGCGATCCGACCGCACCCGCCGATCCGACGCTCGATGCCTGCGCGGATGCCGATGCCGGTCCGCAGGTGTTGCCGGCGACGGAACTGCAGCGCATGAGCTGGCACGCACTTCTGACCGGCGGCTGGGAAAAGCTCGCGAGCGACTATGTCTTCGACGCGCGTGCGCTGAGCAACGATCAACCTTATTTCGCGGCCTATGTGAAGGTCGCCGACCTGCCGCGCACGCTCGACCGGCTCGACCTGTTCCAGGACGATTGGGGCTATCTGCTGATCTGGGCGACGCTCGGCATTGCCTGCATCACGGCGGCGTCGCTGGTGTTGTTGCCGGTGCTCTTCGGCTGGCGCATCGTGTTCTCGCGCTCGCGCGGGAAGCTCGGCACCATCCTCTATTTCGCCTGCCTCGGCCTCGGCTACATCATGGTCGAGGTCGGGCTGATCAGCCGCTTCACCGTGGCGCTGGCCAATCCGACCGTTTCGGCCTCGGTGCTGATCTCCTCGATGCTGGTGTTTTCCGGTCTCGGCAGCCTGTTCGCCGAACGCATCTTCGACCGTGCCAGGACGCTGCTGCCGGTGGTGCTGCTGGCCATCTGCGCGCTGCTGCTGATTTACGGCTTCTATCTGTCGCCGGTGCTCGACTGGATCGGCGCCTATCCCTATGCGGTGCGGTTGCTGCTCTGCTTCCTCTTGGTGTCGCCGCCGGCCTTCCTGATGGGCATGCCGATGGCCACCGCCATGACCTGGCTGGCGCGGCTCGGCAAGGAGCATCTGTTCGTCTGGGCCTGGGGCATCAATGGCTGCTTCTCGGTGATCGGCTCGGCCGCGGTGCCGATCGTCGCCACCAGCTTCGGCCTCAGCGCCGTGCTGCAATGGGCTGGGATCGCCTATCTCGTCGCCATTCCGGCCTTCTTCGCGGTGCTGTTGCCATCAAGGGCGCCGGCTCTCCGGGTGGTGCCCGCTTGATGCCGGACCGGCGCGCCATCGTCGCCGGACTGCTGGCCACGGCGGTATTCCCGGCCGCAAGCCAGGGCGCGCACTCGCACAAGGCGATCTCGACCATCGTGCCGTTCAAGGCGTCGCCGTTTCCGTACCGGGGCAAGCTGCCCGACGGCTCCGCGCCGTTTCTCGACGTCGATGCGAACGGCCGCCACGGCCACACCTCGCCGCGTGGGGGAATCTACTGGGAAGACGAGACCTATTCGGACCGCTCGACGCTGCTCGCGATTCCCAGAGGTTTCGATGCCGCCAAGCCTGCTGTCATCGTCGTGTTCTTCCACGGCAACGGCGCGACCTTGCAGCGAGACGTGGTCGGGCGCCAGCGCGTGGTCGCGCAGGTCGAGGCTTCAGGCCTCAACGCCGTGCTGGTGGCGCCGCAATTTGCCCGCGACGCGCAGGATTCCAGCGCCGGCAATTTCTGGACGCCGGGCTATTTTTCCGGGTTCATGGCCGAGGCGGCGCAAGGCCTGGCCAGGCTGACCGGCGCCAAGGCGGCAAAATTCGAGGCCATGCCGGTGGTGCTGGTCGCCTATAGCGGCGGCTACAATCCGGCCGCTTCCGTGCTTGGGAATGGTGACATTGGCGGCCGCCTGCTCGGCGTCATCCTGCTCGACGCCGTGTTCGACGAAGCCGACGTCTTCGCCGACTGGATCGCGCATCACAGGAAGAGTTTCTTCGTCAGCGCCTACGGCAAATCCTCGGCCTCGGGCAATGCCGAGATCAGGCAGGCGCTGGCAGGCAAGGGCATCAATGCAAGCGCCGATCCGCCGCGGCGGCTGGAAGCCGGCACCATCGCTCTGCTCGCCTCGGAAGCCGCCCATGACAGCTTCGTCACCAAGGCATTCGTCAACAATCCGCTGCAATGGCTGCTGGCCCGGCTGCACGGGTTCGCGCGATAGGATCTGTGTACATCAGGCCGGCTGAATTCCATCAGCCCTTGCCACTTGAAACCTGGCACTTGAAAGGTTTGGTTTTTGAAGCTTAGTGCCCGGCCATGCTTCTGACCGCTATCGTCATTGCCCAGATACTGGATCCGCTCAGGATCGTGCTGATCGCGATCGCCTATTTCCTCAGCCTCAGGGTCAAGCAGCCAAGCGTGGGCTGGCTTGGGCTGGTGGCGGCAATTGTCATCATCGCCATCTTCTATCCCTTCGTAATTCTTGGTCAGTCCGGCGATATCGCCTGGATGAGCGGCGCGGTCGGCGTGATATCGAACGCGTTGATAGCGGCGGTCGTGGCCGGGCTCCTGGGTCTCCAACGCCGTTTCTTCTGATCGTCAGTGCGGTTAGAGGCGCTTAGTCCTCAATTGAACCACAGCGCGAAGGTCAGAAACCCGCCGCCGCCGAATTCGCGCTGGATCAGGTCGAAATCGTCGCTGGTCAGGATCTTGCCGGTCTCCAGATAGGGTGCGATGCCGGGGCCGGTGATCGACAGTACGAGGTCGAAGGGCTTCGGCTCGTCGAAGAAGCGCTTCATGTTGATGCCCTTGCCGGTGATGCGGAAATGCGGCAGCAGCGCCCGGCCTTCAAGCAAGTCCTCGGCCATGGTCAAGGTGGCGAGCCAGGCCTGGACCTGCTCCTCGCCGACTTCGAGGCCGGTGAGCCGGTTTTCGCCCTTCTGCTGCGGGCCGGGCAGCCATTCGCGGTCATTGTCGGTCTCGGCGCGGATCGCTTTCCAGTCCTCGCGCGACAGCCGGATCATTTCGAGCAGCTCCTGGCGCGCCGCCTTGCGGCGCTCCGGCTCGATCACCGGCCAGTTGATCATGTGCACCATCGAGATGAAATCGGCGATGCGCCATTCCGAGGAGAACATGTTGCCGCCCATCTCGCTGGGCGGCGGCACGAGGATGTCCTGCAATGGCAGCTTGGCGCGCGGGAACAGCATGTGGAACGAGCCGTCGAACGTGCCCCTGAAATCATGCGCCAGCCAGAAATCGGCCTGCGCCATCAGGAACTCGGCATAGCCCTGCAGCCAGTAGCCGTCGGCGCGGTCGAAGCGGAAGGTGAGCGCCGGTGCGGCGCCGTCTGGCGCCATGCCGCCGTGCGACAGCGCCGCCATGATCGCAGCCATGCTTTCATCCGGTGCGATCGTGCCGTCCTCGTTGAGGTCGATGCCGACATGGGTGAGGTCGATGACCATGCCGATATCGGCGTCGGCCGGCACCGAACCCAGCGTCGCCGCGGACTTTGCCAGCCGGTCGCGGAAGGCGACCAGGATGGAGCGGAACTCTTCGTAGGTCAGCGGCTCGGGGTTGGGGTTTGTCGGCACCGGCAGCTGCATCAGCGGCAGCATGAAGGATTGCGGGCTCTCGAAGCCATGGCGGTGCAGGCCGCTCGCCAGCAATTCCAGTGCGGTGAAGAACTCGCCGGCGCCGGCGGCATAGGCCGAAGCCGGATCTTTCGGCGCAGCCGCTTCCAGTGTCGACAGGGCGCCGTCGCGCGCGGCCACGGTCTTGGCTTCGAACAATGCGGTTGCCGCTTCGGGCATGGCGGCGTTAGCCGAACACAACGGTACAAGCAGCATAAAGGCTGAGGCCAGCAGGCTCGCAACTCGTTTCATGTTCCCCCTCCAGGTGCGTTTCGCGCCGGCGACCATACACGAATTTGCCGTCCGCCGTCTGCCGGTCTCGGCGCATGATTGTCGCCGGATGGCTTCAACACGCCGGACGGACGGTCTACACAGGGCAAGCAAATTGGGCATCGCGTGTCGAACTATCCGCTTTCCTACAAACTGTCCTGGCTGCCGCGGTTCCTGAAGCCGTCGCTTGGCGGCGACGCCAACGGGTTTGCCCCGGCGGCGGGGACGCCGATGGATCCGCCGCCGGGACAGACTGTGCGGCTGGCCTTCGTCGGCGACATCTCGGCCGTGGCCAACCGCAGCGCGCCGGCGTGCGATCCGGCGATCAAGGCGCTGCTCGGCACTGCCGACCTGGTGATCGGCAATTGCGAAAGCCCGATCGTGGACAAGCCAAGTGCCGTGCTGGGGACCAAGCTCGGCACGCATCATGCGATGAGCGAACGCTTTCTGGTGGAAGCATTGGCGGCGGTCGGGATCGAGCGCGAAAAACTCGTGCTGTCGCTGGCCAACAATCATGTGTTCGACCAGGGTGTCGCCGGTTTCGACGCGACGGCGGCCACGTTGAGGCTGCTCGATATCCGCACCATCGGCCTAGCCGCCACTGGCCCGGTCGAACGCTTCGCGGTCGGGCCGATCGCTCTCGGCTTCGCCGCTTTCACGCTCTGGCGCAACGCCGACGAAAGCCTGTTTGCCGGCCGCGTCTTGATGGAAGGCGATCCGGCGCGCTGGCCGCGCGAGGCGAGCGCGGGGATCGATCTCCTCTGTGCGGTGCCGCACTGGGACTGGGAATTCCGGCATTTTCCGCGTGCCGGAACGCGGGCGCTGGCGCGGCGGCTGGCCGGGCACGGCGTCGGGCTGATCGCCGGCCATCATGCCCATGTCGTGCAGCCGGTGCAGCGGATCGGCGAGGCGATCGTCGCCTATGGGCTCGGCGACTTCCTCGGCACCGCTTTTGCCCGCCAGCCATGGCCAGGGCGTATCGGCGGGATTTTCATCGTCGACGTCAGTGCTGAAGCGCAGAAGCGCGGCAGGGTCGCCGCCTATCGGCTGCTTCCATTCATGCGGCTACGCGTGGGCGACCATGAGCGGCTGGTGTCGGTGGACGGATTGGAAGGTGGAATGCGGCAAAAGGTCGAGGGTCGGCTGAGGGCGATCTTCCCTTCTCCCACAAGGTGAGAAGGGAAGATCGCTCTATCCGGCTGGCGCCGTTCCTGCAAAAGCAGCTATCATAATGGCGCAAAGCGGGCTTCGGCGGCGGGGGATGGCGATGGAAACAGCGGATTTCATGCCGGGCGCGGCAGCTATCGCGGCCATCAAGAAGGACATCGGGACATACGAAGCGACAAGGGCCTCGGTCGCCCGCAGGGTCAAGTGGCGCGTCCCATTGTTCGTTGGCCTGGTGGTCGTTTTCGTCGCGCTCATTGCCTGGCTGTTCAACAAGGTCGCCGATCCCCACGAGCAATGGTTCTCGACGCCGCATGTGTTTCTCTATGTCATAGGCTTCGCCGCTTCGGTCCTGCTCTATTTCCAGGCCATGAAACCGGCGACGCGGCTGCAGCAATCGTTCCGCGACACGCTGCTGCCCATCATTTTCGGTTTTATCCGCGATGTGCACTACCAGCACGGCGGAAGGCCGAACTCCTTCGACCGGCTGCCGCGCGAGACGGTCGGGCCTTTCAACCGGCAGTCCTTCGACGATGTCGTTTCCGGACGCTACGAAGAGTTTCCGTTCGAGCTTTACGAGACGGAATTGCGGGAAGGGAACGGCAAGGGTTCGTCGACTGCATTCAAGGGTGTCATCGTCGCCTTCGAGGCCGTCCAGCCGTTCCCGGGAATCCTGGTGGCGACGCGGCGAACCAATGCGGTCGTCGGCTTTTTCCGTGGCATGTTTGGGTCCAAGCTGCAGGACCTGTCGTCGGGGGAGCCTTTTCTCGACGCCGCCTATGAATTCCGCACCGACAATGTCGAGGCGGCGCGGCCGCTGGTGACCGGGCGGCTGGCGCAGGCGCTGAAATGGCTCGGCGAAACCTGGCCGGACGAGCCGGCGCGTGTCGCGCTCAACGGCAGCGACGGTTTTCTGCTTCTGCCGCAAGCGAAGAACTTCTTCGAACTGCCCGCCATTTCGGTGCCGCTGGATTACCAGACCCATGTCGCGCCGATGATCTCCGACATGGGCGCCATGCTGGCGACGGCGGCCTTGGTGAGGAAGATCGGTGTGAGGGACGGGGCGATCTGATCGGCCGAAGCAGGCTCAGCAGTCGAAGCCGTATTTGCCGCGCATATAGTCCGCCTCTTCCTTGGACATTCTCTTGAACATCACACAGACGGTGAAGCTGCCGACCTGATGGCCGTCCCTGGTGTATCCCCAGTCGGAAATGTCGTCGCGCGTGAATTCTATATTCTGACCGAGCACGACGTTATGCACTTCTTCCGGTTCGTTCGCCAATATGCCGACAAATCCGGTCTCCGTGCGGCGAAACGGCATGACCCAGAAGTGTTCGGTGACATTGCCGTCACGCACTTTGACCTTCAGTTTGAACCTGTCGGTGCCGGACGGAGGTGTTTCGGACAAGGCCAGGAATTCATCCAGGCCGGCGAGGGCTCGCGCGGTCGCCGACGCCATGTCGGGATCATCAGGAGCAAAGATGATCGTGCTGTCGTCACCCGGATCGGCGCCTTGCGCGCCAGCCAGGCCCGGCAAAATCGCTAGCATCAGGGATAGCGTGGTCCGGACGGCGATTTTCATGGAAGCCCCCCCTTATCACAAGCGCGACACCATCCCGCATTCGCTTCGAGTTTGCAACCTGAGCGCGAAATTGCTCTCCGCCAAATGGGAGGCTCGAGCCGGCCCCGCGACATAAAATGTGTACCGATGAAAAATCGAAGTCCTGTTTCGTGATGCGGCCGGGAAGGGATTGCGGCGGCCGCGTGATCGCCGGCGGCGCGAGCCACAATCCGTCAAACGACTCTTTTCGTGCGGAGAAGAGGCTTCCATCTGGACGGGAAAGCTGTCGGCATCGGAGGGCTTGGAGGCTATTGTGTCGGAATTAAGCCAATGATTTCCTTTGCGAAAATTCATTCAACGTGATTTGCCGATGGCGCGCTTTCCGCTCCAGTCTCGGGCCGTTCGGTGCTGCCTCTCCCAAGCGGTGCCGGAAAACCGAAACAGCACGGAGTGCTATCCATGAAGAAGACCCTCGCAACCACCGCCGTTCTGCTCGCCTTTCTCGGCACGGCCTATGCCGCGACCGTTCAGGGCACTATCCAGGCGGTCGATCCGACAACCAAGTCGGTCACCCTCGACGACGGCAAGATCTACCAGCTGTCGCCCGATGCGTCGGTCGGGAAATTGAAGGTCGGCGCCAAGGTGGCGGTGACCGTCGACGACAAGACCGGCATGGTGACGTCGATCAAGAAGGCTTCATAGAGACTCCTGATCGGACTTTTGAGACCCTGCTCCAATCTGGCCGGTTCCTTCGGGGATCGGCCATTTTCATGACCTTGGACACGCACCGCCGGGCGTCGACGGTGGCGAAACGCCGTTCCGGCAGCGCTGCTATGGTTTTTGCCCAGAGGCCGCGCTATTCCTTGGCTGCGGGGGATCTGCATGGCCGAGGAACAAAAGGGATTTCGCCTGTCGCGGCGGCTGCTTCTGGGCGCGGCTGTCCTTGGCGGCGCCGTCCTGTGGGGCGGCACCACCGTGGCGCGGCTGGCGCGAGGCCCGTCAGGGCCGAAGAACACCGGACGCATCGCCGATATCGACGGCATCGCGCTGCCGCTGAAGCCGATCGACAACGCGCCGGCCTTCGATCCGTCGCTGCCCTGGCTGGCAAAAGGCGGCGACATAAACGATGCCAGCGGCCTGTCGAGGACGCCGGTCTATGGCGTGGTCGAGGTCAGCGAGGAAGAGCATATTGCCAAGGCGCTGGCCTTCGCGCGCGCCAACGGGCTGAAAGTGTCGCTGGCGGCCATCCGCCATTCGATGGGCGGGCATGCCTTCGACGACAATGCGCTGGTTCTCGACCTCAGACCGTTCAACAAGGTCACGGTGGACGCCGCGGCCAGGACAATGACCTTGCAGCCGGGCGCGCGCTGGCACGACATCCAGACCATGCTGCATCCGCGCTTCGCGGTGAAGGCGATGCAGTCGACCGATATTTTTTCGGTCGGCGGTTCGCTGTCGGTGAACGCGCACGGCATGGACCATCAGGCGGGCTCGGTGGCCGGCTCGATCCGCTCGATGCGGGTGATGCTGGCCGACGGGTCGGTGACCACCTGCTCGCCAGCCGACAACAGCGAGCTGTTCCGCCATGTCGTCGGCGGCTACGGCCTGTTCGGCGTGGTGGTGGAGGCGACGCTCGATATCGTCGACAATGCCGTCTACCGCACCTCGCGCGAGATCATCAAATCCGACGACTTTCCGAAATTCTTCGCCGAGGTGCTGGAACCCAACAAGGACATTGGCCTGTTCTACGGCCATCTGTCGACGGCGCCGGGCAATTTCCTTGAGGACATGATCGTCTACCGCTACGACAAGGTGGCGGAGCAGCCGCCGGCGGACCAGCCGGCGCTCGGTGAACCCGATGGCGTCGGCCTGAAGCGGGTGATCATGAACATGGCCAAGTGGGGCAGCGCGTTCCAGGAACTGAAATGGTTCACCGAAAAGACGCTGGAGCCGAAATTCGAGAGCTGCACGGTGCCGCGCAGCTCGGCGCTTGCCCAGGGCGAGGCCTGTCTCGTCACCCGCAACAACCCGATGCACGATTCGGTGCCGTATCTGTTCAACGACCTCATGAACAAGACCGACATACTGCACGAATATTTTATTCCTCGCGCAGCCTATGTCGAGTTCATCGCAGAAGCGCGCGAAATCCTGCGCAACCAGGATCTGCCTGTCCTCAACGCCTCGGTGCGCGTCGTCCACAAGGAGGATGTGGCGCTGACCTACGCGCCGGAGCCGGCCTATTCGCTGGTGCTCTATATCAACCAGCCGGCCGATGCCGATGGCAATGCCAGGATGCGGGCGCTGACGCGGGCGCTGATCGACGTGACGATCAAGCATGGCGGTCGGTTCTTCCTGCCCTACCAGCTGCACTATACGGGCAAGGAGCTGCTGGCGTCCTATCCCGAACTGCCGGCCTTCCTGGCGGCAAAGCGGCGCCATGACCCGACGGAACTGTTTTCCTCGACCTTCTACCGTGCCATCAAGGCGCTGAGCGGGGTGGTATAAGAAGCAGTTCCAGGAAAAGTGTGAAGCGGTTTTCCGTCCGGAACTGCTCAGGAATAGAGCAGGAGAACAGTCAATGCGCATGGTATCGGCGGCAGCCCTCACTCTTATCGCGCTGTGCGCTGGATCCGCCGGAGCCGAGGACCTCAAGGCCTTCAAGGTGACGATCGACGGCAAGGCGGTTGATATCGACGCCGGCGAGAGCACCCATGTGACGCTGCCGGACGGCAGACAGGTCGAAGTGAAGCTCGACAAGAACGATTTCGCCACCTTTTCCGGCGGCAGTTTCTCCTTCAACCATCCGAGCGGCATTTCGGTGACCAAGAGCGATCTCGGCGAGAACATCACGCAATATCTGATGGCCTCGGCGCTGGGCACGATCGTCGTGGTGCAGGAATACGGCGAGATGAACCCGGTGTCGCTCAACCAGCTGATGCTGCAGGAGATGACCAAGGAATCGGTGCAGGCAGGTGCCGCGCTGACGCAGCAGCCGACGACGCGCAAGCTTGCCGACGGCAAGGAATTGACCGGCATCACCGCCGAGGTGAAGACCCGCACCGACACCGCTTATTTCGAAATCGTCGGCTACGGTCGCGCCGACCAGGGGCTTTTGTTCATCACGCGCGTCGCCGGCGAGGATGCGGCGACCGAGAAGCCGCTGATCGACAAGTTCTGGCAGAGCCTGAAGCTGAAGATGTAGGCTGTGCCTAGAGCTTGCTCGGCACCAGGCCGGCCAGCCAGTTCACCGAGCGCTTTGCCGCGTCGGCGGTTGCCGAGGCGGCGCGGCCGAGATCGGTCTTGACCACGGCGTAGCCGTTCTTCGTGCGATAGAGGACGCCGGTTCCGCCATCCACCACCTGTTCATATGCGACGGGCCGGGCAGCGGCCGCGTCCAAGGCCGTCGTCGGCGATCCGACGGGCACGCTCGGCCGATGGCTGAGCTCCGGCGGCAGCGGGCTCTCCGTTCTGACGATCTTGCTGGCGGGCTTCAGTTCCGGGCCTGACGCGATCGCGGCCAGGTGCGATGAGGACGCCGAACCCTTGGTGCGGCAGATGCCGGACACCAGCGGATAATTGAAATTGCGCTCGTGCAGGATCTGGCTTTTCATCGCGGCTTCGCAATCGGCGATGGTCGACCACTTGGCCGGCGTCTCGCCGATATATTCGCACAGCTTGGCGTCGCAGTCGCAGCCGACGATGGTCATGGCGACAAGGGCGGTCTTGATCACGGTCTCGTCCCTTCGAGATGCCCCCCGGCAGCCCAGTCAGGTGCGTGCCGCGTTCCAGGCGACATGCAATTCTCCATTGCGCGCGAACAAGGCGGGATTTTGGCTTCAACCGTGGAATGTGCGTGACGGCGCGTGCCTACCAGCTGCCCGGGAAGATCCGTCTGAGGAAATTGGCGATCAGCCGCACCACGTCGTGCGGGCGCTCGACCTGTGGGATGTGGTTGACGCCATCGAGGACGGCCAGTTCGGCGTGTGGAAACAGCGAGGCGATCTCTTCGCCCTGGGCCAGCGGCGTGGTCGAATCCTCTCGTCCCCAGATAACGAGAACCGGCGGTGTGAAGGCGCGATAATTCGCCTTGTTGGCGGCAAGCGATTTCCGCTCGTCATTGTAGAGGCCGCTGAACAGCCAATGACCGACGGCATTGGTGGTGCCCGTGACATTCAGCGGGCGCGTGTAGATGGCGATGCGCTCCGCCGTGACCAGATCATCGTTCTCGATGAACTGGCGCAGACCGAACCCGGTCATGAGCGGATTGGTGAAGGTCGAGGCGGTCAGGAGCTGGCGTGGCCAGTCCCTTTTCAGGAGAGATGCGAACGGTGGGGCGGGCGCCTCGGTCTGGCCGAGGCCAATCGCCACGTCGAGCAGGATCAGCGCATCGATGCGATCCGGGGCCGAGAAGGCGGCTTCGATCACGCCTCCGCCACCATAAGAGTGGACGCCGATGCTGAAATGGCGAAGGCCGAGCGCGTCGGCAAAGCCAAGGACACGCCTGGCGTGAGCGGCGCGCGAATAATCCTGGTCGGCCGGTCTTTCCGAATAACCGAAGGGCGGCATGTCGACGGCGATCACGCGAAAGCCCTGTTCACCCAGGCGTGCTGCGATATCGCGGTAGGTTTCGGCCCACGACGCCGTACCGTGGAACAAAAGCAGCGGCGGCCCGTCCGGCGGCCCCCAGACCTGGTAGTGCATCTTCAGCCCATCGACCGTCGCGAACAGGGCTCCCGCCGGCGCAGCCTCCTGTGGCGACAGCGTCTCGCGCCAGGCCGCCGCGCCGCGAAAGCCGACGAGCACCACCATGATCAGCACGAGCAGCGTGAACGCGAGCCAGCCGACAATCCGGATCAGTCAACGCATGGCAGGGCTGTCACCTCAGTAGTCGTAGACGTGTTCGAGCCTGGCGCCGGCCTTGATCAGCGACGGCAGCACCAGATGCAGCTTGCGCACGGCCACGACCATGCCGGTGCGGCGCGTCGAGGGATCCGCCGGGAGCGGATAGCTGAACAGGATGCGCATGCCTTCGGGAATGGCGATCGCGTCGGTCGACAGCGCCGTGACCATGATCTCGTCATTGCCGCCGATCTCGACGAAGGAGACACCCTTGTCGATCAGCCGCGGGATCATGTCGGTGAAGACCTGATAGCGCTTGGTGACGAAGACGGTGCCGTCCGGACCCAGGTCCCGTTCCAGCAAGGTGTCGGGCTCGTTGCGGGTGGCCTCGCCGACCGGCCCCTTGGCCCAGACATGGACATTGAGGAAGGCCGGGTCGGAGGTCGCCGCCAGCGCCTGCTTGATCAGATCGGCATAGCCTTGCTTGATGGTGTCGGCGAGGCCGAAGGCGAGCTTGCGTTCGCTGGTGCGGATGGAACTGTCACCAGGCGCCGGCTGCACGGCAAACAGCCCGGCGCGCTTTTGCGCGTAGGGGAACTGGTACCACGGCACCTGGTCGAGAAAAGCTGCATAATCCGCCGCCACCTTGGCCTGGTAGATGTCGGCGGCGGTACGCTTGGTCGATGCCGCCTCGGTGATACGGCCGACCGTGTTCTCATAGGCCCATTGCAGGATATGCTCGATCGAATGGCTGGTGCCGATGATGACCAGCATCTGGTGGTTGGCGTAGTTGAACTTGTAGGGGGAACTGGCGCGGATCACCGTCGCGTAATCCTGCCAGAAGCGGCCGACATAGGACCAATAGGGAAAGCCGCTTGGCTGGTCCTTGGCGACGAAACCGGCATATTCGCGCGCGGCGTAGACGATCGCCCATTCCGGATAAGTGAGGAAGGTCGATTCCTCCGGCCGCTGGTAGCCGGGAATTTCGGCGCGCACCTTGTCGGCCAGCGCCTTGGGCGGCGCCCCGTCGGCAATACCGGGCAGCGGCGTCCTGTCGAGTGACGGCGTGGTCAGGAAGCCATAGGCAAGCCCGGCGATGGGGATCAGGATGACGATGACGATCAGCCAGAGGATCGTCTTGACGATGCGCTTTATCAAGCGGAACAGGAACATGGCCGATCAGGCCGTGGCGAAGTGGTCGTAGATGCGCTTCGACAGCCAGAAGCCGATATAGACGGCGATCCCGCCGATGACGATGTGCGGCAGGTTGGCGAAGAAGCGGGTGGGGAATTCGATGTCGTTGAGGGAGCGGAAGCCGTTGATGAAGATGCCGGCATCGAGGCAGCCCGAGCCGGTGACCAGTCCGAGCACGCCGTCGAACAGATAGACCGAGCCGAACAGCTTGAAATAGAACACCGACTGGCGGTGCGAGATGAAGGCGGCGGCCAGCGCCCAGACGCCTGAAAAGGCATGCAGCAGGTCGTCATACCATTGCAGGGAGAACAGGCCGAACAGATTGCCGTCGGCATCGTTGAAGGCCGGAATGTAGCCGATGGCCACGACCGCGAAGAACAGGAACGCGTAGGTGATGGCAAGCTTCTGGATCAGCGTCATGAAGTATCCCCCTCCGAAAAGCCCGTTGCAGACGGACTCTGACGACGCAGCGATACTAACCGATTTTGACGCGCGGTGAAGCGGCGCCCGCAACTTCGCCGGGAAAGGACTTTGCGAGGGTTAAGAAAGACAGTCGGCGCCGGGATTTCTCCCAGCGCCTCCCTGTCAGATCAGGACACGGTCGCGGCAGCAACTTCCGTAAAGTCGTCGCGCCATGCCGGCCTTGATTTTGACGGTCCTGCCAGAAGCCACCCGAAGGCAGCATCCGTTCCAGACCACGCTGGTCTTGGCCCTTGCGGGCTTTGCCCTGCGTGCCATCGAAGGTTTTTGCCGTCCTTCATGGCAGCATCGGTCCGCCGTCGGCGTTGGCACGCTTTCCGCGGCCCCGTAGGTCTCGGCTACCATCCCTCGAACAGGCAAGCCTGGTCTCGATCCGGGCCGTACGGGCCTCAGGAAATCCGCCTTTCACTTCGCCTTTCGGCTTGGCGATCGGTAGCCGCCTGAGATGGGTTGAACTTACGCCGGGTAAGGGGTTTGGGGAATGGCCGCGCCCCTGTGGATAGCGGGATTATCGGGGACCGATGCCAGAAGCCAGGGAAATTCAAGCGCGAACACCTTAGACAGCCTGCCCCGCTTTTTCGGCGAACGAACCGATGGTGCCCCTTGCCCTGCCGACAGGCGCGGGTTTCAATGCTGGCAAACGATCGGGGCCGGCAAAGGATCGGGTTGGCGCCTTCCGGGGGAGGAAAAGCATTGAAGGTCGGGGTGGTGCTCAATCCGATTGCCGGCGGCGGCCGGCTGAAACGGCATTGGCCCGATGTCGCCGCCGCGCTGAAAAAGCACTTCGGCGATTTCGAATTGCGCGAGACCCAGGCCGAGGGCGATGCCGAGCGGCTTGCGCTCGATCTCGCCGCAAACGGCTTCGACCTGGTGATCGCGGCCGGTGGCGACGGCACCGCGAGCGAAGTGGCCGACGGGTTGCTGCAGGCCCGCGAGGAGGGCGGCAGGACAACCGAACTCGGCCTCCTGCCGTGCGGCACAGGCATCGATTTCGCGCGCGGCCTCGGCCTGCCGACGGAGATCGACGCGACGCTGAAGCGGATTGCCGAAGCCAAGCCAAGGGCGGTCGATGCCGGCCGTATCTGCTATATCGACGAGCATGGCGCGCTGGCCAGCCGCCACTTCATCAACATCGCCAGCCTTGGCCTGTCGGGCGCCACCGACCGCGCCGTCAATGCCGACAAGCGCAAGGGCAGGATGTCGGCCAAAGCGCTGTTCCTGTGGCGCACCGTGGTCGAGTTCGTCCGTTACCGCTTTCAGGACGTGCAGATTACCGTCGATGACGGCGACCCGGTCGAGGCGCGCATGGCGCTGGTGGCGGTGGCCAACGGCAAATTCTTCGGCGGCGGCATGATGATCGCGCCGGATGCGGAGCTGGCCGACGGACAGTTCGACATCGTCATCCTGCGCGCGGCGGGCAAGCTGAAGCTGATCTGGGATATCAGGCTGCTCTATGGCGGCAGGCACCGCAACCACCCCGCGATCACCATCCTGCGCGGCCGGAAAGTGGTGGTCGAACCGCTCGGCGACGTCGAGAAGAATGGCGCGCTGGTCGATATAGACGGCGAGTCGCCCGGGCGGATACCCGCGACCTTCGAGATTTTGCCGGGGGCCCTGACGCTGAGATATTGAATGAAGGCGTTGAGCGGGGTGGAGCGTTCCCATAGCGCTGCAACGGTGCTGATTCTGCTCCGTCGCATTCTTTGGCCAAGGTCACGGCATGGATCCTCGGGTCAAGCCCGAGGATGACGAAGGGAAGGGGTGCTTCTGCCGATCGCCGAGACGTGCAGCGTGATCGAAACTCTCTCCCGATAACCAGTCGGGATGTTCCAGCTCTGATTCAAGTTGTTGAGGCCGTGATTCCAGATGCTTGCCCAACGCCTTGATTTCATTGGCTGGTCTGCCGGGATCACATCTCCAATCTGGCCGGAAAACCAGGCGCGCGCAGGTCGGTACCGACAGCATCTTCCAGCAATTTGACGATCTGCGTCGACCACGCTCCGCCGCCATAGGCTGCCTTGCCCTGCTGAAAAATCGCGTTGACCCGCGATGCAAGCTCAAGCGGCACGCCCGATTGTTCGCCCATGGCGAGCGCGAAGCCGAGGTCTTTCAGCGCCAGGTCCATGGTGAAGCCGATGTCGTAGGAGCCGTTCAGCACCAGCTGGCTTTCGGTTTCGTGGACGAAGCTGTTGCCGGAGGAGGCAACGATGGCGTGGTAGCATTGCGCGAGGTCTAGCCCGCCCCGCTTGGCCAGCATCAGCGCCTCGCCGGCGGCGACCAGATGGATGAAGGCCAGCATGTTGGTGATGACCTTGATCACCGCCGCCGAGCCGATCGGGCCCATCAGAAACGACTTGGCGCACATCGCTTCGATGGCTGGGCGGTGGCGCTTGTAGAGGGCCGCATTGCCGCCGACCAGCGCGGTGATCTTGCCCACCGCCGCCAGATGCACGCCGCCGGTGACCGGGCATTCCAATGTCTCGACGCCCTTGGCCGAGGCGAGGGCGGCAAGCCGCAAAATCTCGTCGCGGCCGTTGGTCGACATCTCGATCCAGGTGCCGCCCTTGGGCAGGCCTTCCAGCAATCCGCCCGGGCCGGCCAGCACTGCCTCGCTGACTTTTGGTGAAGGCAGGCAGCTTATGGCATTGCCGGCGCGGGCGGCGGCCTCGGCGGGACTGCCGGCAGCCGTGGCGCCGAGCGCGACAAGGCGCTCGACGGCGGTGGGGTCGCGGTCGACAACGGTAACGGCAAAGCCGTTGCGGATCAGGCTGGCGGCAAGGTTGCCGCCGAGATGGCCAAGGCCGATGAAGGCGTAGCTTTCGCTCACGGCATCAGCGGCATCTGCATCATCTGCAGATGCAGGTCCTTGCCGGTGTAAGGATGCGCGTCGCAGACCGCCTCGTTGAGCTCGACGCCGAGGCCAGGCTCCTTCGAGGGGATGACGTTGCCGTCCTGCCATTCGATCTTCTTCTTCAGCAGCGTCGCGTGGAAGCCGTCCCACTGCTTCAGCGATTCCAGGATCAGGAAGTTCGGCAGTGTCACCGCGAGCTGGATGTTGGCGGCACCGACGATCGGCCCGCAATAGCAATGCGGCGCGACCTGGATGTGGTAGGCCTCGGCCATGGCGGCGATCTTCTTGGTTTCGAGAATGCCGCCGGAGCGGCCGAGGTCCGGCTGCAGGATGGTCGCGGCGCGGTTCTCGATGACGCGGGCGAATTCGGACTTGGTCGTCAGCCGCTCGCCGGTGGCGATCGGGATCGAAGTCGCACGCGCCACCTGCGCCATCACTTCGGGCATGTCCGGGGGCACCGGCTCCTCGAACCACAGGGGGTCGTAGGGTTCGATGGCGCGCGCCATGCGCAGCGCGCCCGATGCGGTGAACTGGCCGTGCGTGCCGAACAATATGTCGGCGCGGGTGCCGACCGCCTCGCGGATCGCCTTGATCATGCGGGTGGAGACATCGATGTCGACGAGGCGCGGCTGATGACCGTCGAAGGCGGTGTAGGGGCCGGCCGGGTCGAGCTTGACGGCATTAAATCCCTGCTCGACATATTCGAGCGCGCAGGCTGCGGCCATCTCAGGGTCGTTGTAGACGTTCCTGCCATCGGGCGCGTCCTCGGAATGGACGCTGCCGGTGTGGGGGTAGAGATAGGTGTAGGAGCGCAGCGTCTCGTGCACCTGGCCGCCGAGCAGCTTGTAGACCGGCTTGTTCGCTTCCTTGCCGACGATGTCCCAGCAGGCCATTTCGAGTGCCGAGAAGCAGCCCATGCCGGAGACGTCGGGACGCTGGGTGAAGCCCGAGGAATAGGCACGGCGGAAGAAGTTTTCGATGTCGTGCGGATCGCGGCCGATCAGATAGCGCTCGGCCATGTCCTCGATCATCCTGGCCGTGACATGGGCGGAGAAGGTGGCATTGTAGGCTTCGCCATAGCCGACCACGCCGCCGTCGGTGGTGAGCTTGACGAAGATGAAATATTTGCCGCCGATGCCGGGCGGCGGGTTGCCGACAACCCAGGTCTTGACGTCGGTGATCTTCATGTGTGGTCCTCCAGAACCAGTTCGGCGCCCTTCCACCCGGTCATGACCGAGGCGGCGTTGGTGTTGCCGGTGATGTTGTCGGGAAAGATCGAAGCGTCGATGACGCGCAGGCCTTCAAGGCCATGAACTTTCAGGCGCGGATCGACGACGGAGCGCGAGGGGTCGGGCCCCATGCGGCAGGTCGAAACCGGGTGATAGACGGTCCCGGAGCGCTTCCTGAAGTCGGAGATCAGGTCGGCGTCGGACTGGATCGACGGGCCGGGCAACACCTCCTCGGCGATGATCTCGGCCATGGCCGGCATCGAGGCGATCTTGCGCACGAATTTCACCGCCGCCAGCATCTCGTCGACATCGGCATTGGTGGAATAGGCGTTGGCGACGATCTTGGGATAATCGAGCGGGTTCCTGGAGCGGATCATGATCTCGCCCCGGCTCGACGGGCGGCAATTGGACAGGCCGATGGAGAAGCCCGGCCATGGGTCGGGCGTCAGGATCGGACGCTCGCCGTTTTTCGGGATGAGGGTCGAGAAGGCCTGGAAATAAAGCTGCATGTTGGGCCGCGAGAAGGCCGGATCGGTGCGGAAGAAGCCGCCGCCGTGGTTCATCGACAAAGACAGCGGGCCGGAGCGCGTCAGGATGTACTGCATGCCGACCAGAAGCTTGCCCCACCAGGGCCGCAGGATCTGGTTGAGCGTTGGCAGCTTGCCCTTGAAGGTGTAGTTGATGCCGACATGGTCCTGCAGATTGGCGCCGACATTCTCGTTGGCGTGCACGACCGGGATGCCCAAGCCTTTGAGCAATGTCGCGGGGCCGACGCCGGAGAGCTGCATGAGCTGCGGCGAGTTGATCGAGCCGGCGGAGAGGATCACTTCGCGGCCGGCTCGTGCCGTCCTGGTCTCACCGTTGCGCAGATATTCGACGCCGACGGCGCGCTTGCCTTCGAACAGGATGCGGCTCGCCAGTGCGTTGGTCTCGACGCGGACATTGGCGCGCTTCATCGCCGGGCGCAGGAAGGCGCGGGCGGCCGACATGCGGCGGCCGTTCTTGGTCGAGATCTGGTAGATGCCGACGCCTTCCTGGGCAGCACCGTTGAAATCGGGGTTGAGCGGCAGGCCGGCCTGCTGGCCGGCGGCGAGATAACGCTTCGTCAGCGGGTGGACGGCGTTCGTGGTGTCGCTGATGTGAAGCGGGCCGCCGGTGCCGCGCCATTGGTCGGCGCCGGCCTCATTGTCCTCGAGCGCCTTGAAGGCCGGCAACAGATCGTCATAGCCCCAGCCGGGATTGCCGGCGGCGCGCCAGTCGTCGAAATCCTCGCGCGCGCCGCGGATCCAGACCATGGCGTTGATCGAACTCGACCCGCCGAGCAGCTTGCCGCGCGGCCAGTGGTCGACATTGCCGCCAAGGCCGGGATCCGGCTCGGTCTTGTAGTTCCAGTTCACCGTGGGATCGAAGAAGGTCTTGCCGTAGCCGAGCGGCATCTGCACGTAGAAGCGACGGTCGCTGCCGCCGGCCTCCAGCACCAGCACGGAGAAACGGCCCGAGGCCGAGAGCTTGTCGGCGAGCACCGAGCCGGCCGAGCCGGAGCCGACGATGATGAAATCATAGGTCTGCATGATGGAAATGGGCGGCTCCTGAAAACAGGGCGCAGCCTAGACGCCACGAGTTCGCCGCGTCGCCGCGCCTTCCGGCATCGGTTGTGAAAAAAGCGACTGGTCTATCCGGCCGGGTTGTGGGGAATACCGACAATCGCGCTTGATATGCATGGGGTCGACGGACTATGCGGGGACATCGGCCACTCTGCACAAGGCAGGAGAACCCATGCGTGTCCTGTCGGATGCTTTCATTCCCGAACTGCCGGGCTATTACCGGGGCAAGGTCCGCGAAAATTACGACCTGGCCGACGGCAGGCGCATCATCATCGCCACCGACCGTCTCAGCGCCTTCGACATCATCCTGACCTCGATCCCGTTCAAGGGAGAGATCCTGACGCAGACGGCGCGCTACTGGTTCGAGGAAACCGCCGACATCTGTCCGAACCATGTGCTGGAATATCCCGACCCCAACGTCGTCGTTGGCACAAGGCTCGACATCCTGCCGGTCGAGATCGTCGTGCGCGGCTATCTGGCCGGGACCACCAGCACCTCCATCCTGACCCGGTACAAGCGCGGCGAGCGGGAGATGTACGGAATGCGCCTGCCGGACGGCCTGCGCGACAATGAGAAGCTGGCCGAACCGGTCATCACGCCGACGAGCAAGGCCGCCGATGGCGGCCATGACGAGCCGCTGTCCAGGGCCGAGATCCTGGGGCAGGGCCTGCTCACGCCGGCGCAGTGGGAGACCGTTTCGAGCTACGCCTTGAAGCTGTTCGCCCGCGGCCAGGCGCGCGCCGCCGAGCGCGGCCTGATCCTGGCCGACACAAAATACGAATTCGGCACCGACAAGGACGGGACGATCATTCTCGCCGACGAAATCCACACGCCCGACAGCAGCCGCTACTGGATCGCGGCGAGCTACGAACAGGCGCTGGCTGATGGCACGCGGCCGGAGAGCTTCGACAAGGATTTCATCCGCTCGTGGGTGGCGGCGCGCTGCGATCCTTACAAGGATCCGATCCCGAGGATCCCGGACGAGGTCGTCGAACAGGCTTCGCGTGTCTATGCCCAGGCCTTCGAGGCGATTACGGGCAAGGCATTCGTTCCCGACCTTTCCGGGGATACGGTTCTCGATCGTATCCGAGCTAACCTTGCAGATTATTTTTGAGAGGTGCGTCTCTCAGCTAGCGCCTGGTCTTACGCCGCGCAGTCGACCCCCACTCCGTCGAGCTTCGCTCGACACCTTGCCGGGGCGAGCCGCGGGTCTCGCCCGTCCTTCGGACCCCCCGATCGACGGGGAGAGGAAAGGCGCGAGCTTGCCCGGCCGGGCTCCCTTCCTCTCCCTCCGGAGGGGGGAGAGCGACTATCTGGGGTGTCAAGTTGCATTTGCGAATTCGCTTCTCGCGTCGCGTGCTTTTGCGTTGAGGATGACGAGAAGTTTTCTGGCGAGTGCGATGCGGATGAGCATTTTGGGCTTTCC
>NZ_SRUT01000029.1:0-1158 GCF_004791315.1 Mesorhizobium sp. M8A.F.Ca.ET.208.01.1.1 | reverse complement strand
CGGATGAGCGACTATCTGAGGTGTCAAGTTGCATTTGCGAACTCGTTTCGCGCATCGCGTGCTTTTGCATTGAGAATGACGAGCAGCTTGCGGGCGAGCGCGATGCGGATGACCATTTTCTCCTTTCCGGCAGCCTGCAACCGTTGCTTGAAAGCGGCCAGATGCGGATCATATTTGGCAACGATGCTGGCAACGAGGAATAGGACGCCGCGAGGCCCTGCACGACCCCCGCGCACCGGTCTTCGACCGCTGCGCTTTCCGCTGTCATTGGCGATCGGTGCCAGGCCGGCGAGCTTGGCGATGGCCTTGTTGGAGAGGATGCCGATTTCGGGCAACTGCGCCATCAGCCGGGCCACGGTGCGAGAGGCAACACCCTTGAGCGAGCGGAAGGCGCGGTCGAGGCGTGCCCACAGCGGATCATCATCAATGAGCGTGGCGATCTCACCCTCGAGCCTCCGGCTCTGACGCGCAAGCAGCGCGATCACCTCATCAAGGCTGGCGATGGTTTCGGCGTCGGCAGTGCTCTTGCGCTGCTTTTGAACGGTGAGATCGCCTCCCACCTGGGAAAGCCGCGCAACCAACGCCTTGAGCCGCTGCTGGGCCGCGCTCGGCGGCAACGTCGGCTTGAGCCGCTTGACGACACCATAACGGGCAATCACGGCGGCATCGATCTTGTCGGTCTTCTCCAGAAAGCCCATTGCCTCGGCGAAGTAGCGAACGCTCCTGGCATTGGCCATGCCGCAGGGTTGCCCCATCTGCCACAACAGCAAGAAGGCCAGCCGTTCGTAGCCGCCACTGGCCTCCACAACGACGAGTTCGACGTCATGGTTCCGACACCAGGCGGCCAGATCGGCGATGCCTGCCGCATCGTTGGCGAAGCGGCTTGCCGCTCCCATCGGCTCGATATGGGCATCGAGCCAGTCTTTCGAAATGTCTATTCCACAGAGGGTCGTGTTCACGGTAACCTGCCTTGTGCGTGCGATTGGAGCCAAGCGACTATTCGGTCGTGCGTGACGAAGGCGAAGATCCCAGGCTCATCCACGGTTGTAGCCGCAGGGGTGTCGGGCGACTTCGCCAAGCCTCGAATCGGATGCCGTCCGGTTCGAGGCTCAGTCGCTTCCATCGCACAAAGTCAGATCCGTGCAGATACAAGGGGTG
>NZ_SRUT01000298.1:0-302 GCF_004791315.1 Mesorhizobium sp. M8A.F.Ca.ET.208.01.1.1 | reverse complement strand
GGTAGTAACGCCAGCCCCAGATCGGAAAGGTTTCGGCCTTCCAGCGGCCGACCAGCAGCCATTTGGCGGCGATGGCAAAGCCGCTCAACCCGAAGAACACCCCGGCCGATAGGACGACGCAGCGCATATAGAGAACCGGCGCGTCGTCCAGCGCATCATAGACCCAGTCGAGGCCGTCATTGATCAGCCAGAGCGCGGCATACCAGTAAGCCGCGTAAACGATCAGCTGGCCGAAGCCCGTGGCCCAGATGGCAAGATTGGAGGCCCGATGCGTCAGCATGGGTTCGCTCGCGGCAACCGCT
>NZ_SRUT01000297.1:0-302 GCF_004791315.1 Mesorhizobium sp. M8A.F.Ca.ET.208.01.1.1 | reverse complement strand
AGATGATGCACGACCCGCTCGGCGCAGGCGATATGCATGGCCGTCGGATAGGTGTCGTTCGACGACTGGCTCATATTGACGTGGTCGTTCGGGTGCACCGGCTTCTTCGAGCCCATGACGCCGCCGAGCATCTCGATCGCCCGGTTGGAGATCACCTCGTTGGCGTTCATGTTGGACTGCGTGCCCGAGCCCGTCTGCCACACCACCAGCGGAAAATGCGCGTCGAGCTTGCCGTCGATGACTTCCTGCGCGGCCTCGACAATCGCCTTGCCGATCGCCGGATCGAGCCGCTTCATCTCCAT
>NZ_SRUT01000296.1:0-302 GCF_004791315.1 Mesorhizobium sp. M8A.F.Ca.ET.208.01.1.1 | reverse complement strand
GGCGGATGTTCGCGACCCCGAGGCGCTGCGCAAGGTGTTGCGACAAGGCCGCCGCGCCTTTCTTCTCAACCCGCCTGCCGATCCGGCGACCGATACCGACGCCGAAGAGCAGAAGACAGTTGCCGCCATCGTCACAGCGCTTGCAGGCTCAGGTCTTGAAAAGGTGGTGGCGGAATCGACCTATGGCGCGCAGCCGGGCGAAGGCATCGGCGATCTTTCCGTGCTCTACGGCTTCGAGCAGAAGCTGAAGGCGCAGACCATTCCGGCCAGTATTATCCGCGCCGCCTACTACATGAGCAATT
>NZ_SRUT01000295.1:0-303 GCF_004791315.1 Mesorhizobium sp. M8A.F.Ca.ET.208.01.1.1 | reverse complement strand
TCCGATCTGTCTCCGCCATCCTGACCGCATCGTCGAACCATTGAGCGCCACCAAGGTCGACGCCGCGGTCGCGCTTGGGATCGCGGGCCGAGACGGCTGCCACGACGATGTCGCGGCCGCACTGGCGGGTGAGCTCGGCCGCCTTGTCGCGCAACACGCGCGCCACCGAGGCGCCGACCGTGCCGAGGCCGGCAATTCCAACACGCAACGCTTCAGCCATGTCCGGCGATGCCCCTCAAAAATTCGATCGGTGATGTCAGGCGAACTCAGCGGTGCGCGGAGAGCGGCACCACATTGTTGGGC
>NZ_SRUT01000294.1:0-303 GCF_004791315.1 Mesorhizobium sp. M8A.F.Ca.ET.208.01.1.1 | reverse complement strand
CAGCGTCCAGCGATCCGGGAACTGGTGGAAGATCACCCAGCCGGAAATGATCATCCACACCATTTGCGAATAGGGGTAAGGCGCAAGTGCCGTCGTGGTGGCGAGGCGATACGCCTGCACCAGCAGATAGTGGCCACCGGCGCCGAAAACGCCCAGCATCAAAAGAATGATCCAGTGCCAGCGGTCCTGCGGCAGCGCATGCGAGAAGGGCAGTGTGGGCAAGAGCAGCACCGCCGGCGCCAAGGCCGAGAACAGAATCAGGCTCTCGGACGTCTCGGTCGACGACATGCGCCGGGTCATGAT
>NZ_SRUT01000293.1:0-304 GCF_004791315.1 Mesorhizobium sp. M8A.F.Ca.ET.208.01.1.1 | reverse complement strand
TGGCGCATTGGCCGTCGATTCCAGGGGATTTTCGACTTGGCGCGCCTTCTGGATTGGCCTTGCGACCAGCCTCGCCAATCCACGTTCAGCGCTTTCGGTGGCCAGCGTCTTTGCCGTCGCCTTGCCGGCGCAGCCCTCGCTGCACAGGCTTCTTCCGACAAACCCAACGATGCGGCCAAGAAGGCCGGCGCCGAGGCGGTCAGCAACGGCGACAATGGCGCGCCGAAGGGCCGCGAGCTCGAATTCGCCGATCTGCTGCGCTACATCAAGAACGCCGGCATCACCAACACGGTGTGGCTGACCG
>NZ_SRUT01000292.1:0-304 GCF_004791315.1 Mesorhizobium sp. M8A.F.Ca.ET.208.01.1.1 | reverse complement strand
TCCGGCTCCAGGCATCGTGCCGGCGCCAAAACCCAGAGCCTCCATGACGACCCCTGTCTCGGCCCGCCACAGCCAGGCGCGGCGCGTTATGATCGGATGCGGCGCGGCGAGCGTCAGGGCTCCACCGGCGAGCGGCAACCCGTCGTCGACCAGCCGCGCGCCGAGCGTGGCCAGAAAATCATCCGGCTGGACGGCGCCGCCAGCGCTGTCGACCAGCCAGGCGAGAGTTGAAGAAAGCCGCATCGATATGATCATGCTTCGGCGTTCCGTCGCTGTCACCAGCGCGAATCAGATCGGAAGAGCA
>NZ_SRUT01000291.1:0-305 GCF_004791315.1 Mesorhizobium sp. M8A.F.Ca.ET.208.01.1.1 | reverse complement strand
GCGATGCGCTCGTCTATGACGCGCTGGTCTCGCCCGATGTCGTGGCGGTCGCTCAAGGCGCCGAGCTCTTCTACGCCGGAAAACGCGGCGGCCAGCCTTCGATGAAACAGGATGATATCAACGCCCTGCTGGTGCGGCTGGCGCGTCAAGGCCGCCGTGTCGTGCGGCTCAAGGGCGGCGACCCCTATATTTTCGGCCGGGGCGGCGAAGAGGCTTTGGCGCTCGCGGGCGAAAGCATTCCGTTCCGGGTGCTTTCGGGCCTCACCTCCGGTCTTAGCGCATTGGCCGCAACCGGCATCCCCGCC
>NZ_SRUT01000290.1:0-305 GCF_004791315.1 Mesorhizobium sp. M8A.F.Ca.ET.208.01.1.1 | reverse complement strand
CTGCGGGCTACCTGACGGGATCGACGCGAAGTCGAGTGTCTGAAACGTCGTTACGATCTCGGTGGTCGATGCATCAAGAAAAAACTTGCCATCGGCAAACGACAGGATGTCGTCATCGTCAACGTTGAGAGGATCGCTGTGCCCCAGCGGCTCGTATTGAATGAGGTAAATTTGCGCCGAGGACAGGTCGCTCTCGTCCAGCGCAACAGCGAACGCCAGGTCGCCGTTCGGGTCAGCGTCACCATTCGCGTCGGCCTCGCGCCCATAAATGATGCCGCCTTCGTTGTAGAGGAAGATTGCCACAC
>NZ_SRUT01000289.1:0-305 GCF_004791315.1 Mesorhizobium sp. M8A.F.Ca.ET.208.01.1.1 | reverse complement strand
CTATCGGTGAAGGGCCGTATCTCGGTGATCAACTGCCGGCATTGGACGCTGCCCTTGATCACCCAATAAAGCGATCCGCCATCCGTGATCTCGCTGCCGCGCGTCGGCACCATGCGGGTGGTATGCCAGTGCTCGGCCGGCTCTCCGGCGCGGCGCCGCTCGTCGAGGCGGAAGGCAATCCACTCTTCGAGATCCTCGACGCTGTCGCAGCCGACGCATAGTTTGATGAGATTGAGTGACATGCCCCAAGATTTAGCCGCAAGGGTTGACGCGTCAACGCCTCGAGCGACTTCTCCACAGGCCAG
>NZ_SRUT01000028.1:0-1298 GCF_004791315.1 Mesorhizobium sp. M8A.F.Ca.ET.208.01.1.1 | reverse complement strand
CCGTTCGGTGGAGTGAAGAAGTCTGGCTACGGCAGGGAAAAGGGTCAGGAAGCCCTTGATGGCTACGTGCAGACCAGAAATATTGGCATCCGGATCTCACAACCCTTGTCTGGTTCGGGCAACAGCGTCCGCAACAGCTCCACTTGACCTAGTTGTCGCCAGCAGTTGTTCGCCATCCGCCACACGTTGGGTGTGGCGGCCGAGACGCCGGCATTTGCCAAGCTTTTTCGTTGCGCGAACGTAGCGCCGGACGCGATGGGCTGATCAGAGGGCCACGGCTGCCAGTTCAGGATTGAAAAATTGCTCAACTTATTGCGGTTCAGGTCATATGTCTGGCCCGCGGCACCGCCACTCCCTCTTTTCGAGCAGATTTTCTCGGACATCATTCGCGAAGATTCGGACGACCTCGAACGGGTACCGCGCTGCCTTACGGACGGCCTTGACGTCGTTGGCGAACGCTTGCGCTAAAGCTCCAGCGATGCGGCGTCAGCTCTTGCCGGAAGGGCCAGCACGTTCCGCATGAGGACCCGCAGCTCTGCTATGTCGCGCACTGCACCTCGCACCCTGATGCCTTCTGCGCATGTGAGATCACGCGATTTCTGGTATTCCGGGGAGGGGTCGCCGCCGGACGGCGCCAGCCAGGTCATTGCAATGTGGCGGATGCCGAGTTGCTGGGTACGGCTTCCCGCCGGGGTTGTCTCCCCCTGGCGCTGCCCCCATAACGGAACAGGTCTTTCCTCGGTCAGATTGTGCGCCAATACCAAAAAGAACGCAGATTTCCTGCGGGGCACGAGCTATACGAGCCCAAATCGGTCTTGGAAGCGTGCTACCTTAACGGCCAGACGGAGGGTTATGGAAGGACATTTGTCGGGTCATGTGAGCTCTGAGATTCGACCCTATGCCCAAGAAACAGGACCGCAGAGCTAGCGCCCTCCACTGACGGTGGCATTCGGGACTAGGCCTTAGTTCCGATGCGTAAAGAGGATGGTGAATGTCAATTTTGGAGTTTCTCCAACAATTTAAGCCCGTTCTACTGCAGGGAACGCTGGTCACATGCACGCAGTTCCTGCTCGCTGCTCTCATTGCGATCTTGGTCGCCCATGTGGCAGGACTTGGAAAGATTTCGAGAAACCCGCTGGTCCGCGGCGCTTCGGTGATTTACATTGAAGTGTTCCGCGGAACGTCGCTGCTAGTGCAGCTATATTGGATTTTCTTCGTGTTGCCGCTGTTTGGTATAACGCTTCCGAACTTCACCGCCGGCTACATATCCGTCGGCCTCAATATCGGTGCCTATGGCG
>NZ_SRUT01000288.1:0-305 GCF_004791315.1 Mesorhizobium sp. M8A.F.Ca.ET.208.01.1.1 | reverse complement strand
GCTAACGTCACCCAAAGACGCCAACTGGACGGTCGCCGGGGCAAAAGCCCGCCTCTCCGAGGTCATCGAGCGCGCGCAGTTTTCACCGCAGACGATCACCAAAAACGGCAAGCCAAGCGTGGTCGTCGTCTCAGCGGAGGAATGGCAGCGAAAGACCGCACGTAAAGGCACGCTTGCGGAGTTCCTGCTGGACTCGCCGCTGCGTGGCGCCGATATCGACCTGGAGCGGCAACGCGACCAACCGCGCGATCTGCCGCTGTGAGGCTGCTACTCGATACGAATGTGCTGTCCGAGGTGACGAGGCC
>NZ_SRUT01000287.1:0-305 GCF_004791315.1 Mesorhizobium sp. M8A.F.Ca.ET.208.01.1.1 | reverse complement strand
CTTCGATTCCGGCGAGGTCGACCTCGATTTCGAAACGCCGGCCGACTTCATCGACGCCCTCGACAAGATGGATCTGGTGAAATCGGAGGTCGCGACGGCGACCACACTGGTTGCCCGCACCAACATCACGCACAAGCCTTACGATGACAAACGGGTGCGCAACGCGCTGCAGATGGCCGTCGACAACGATGCCGTCATGCAGCTCGGCTACGCCGGCCGCGGCACGGTCGGCGAGAACCACCACGTCAGCCCGATCCACCCGGAATATTATCCGCTGCCCAAGAAGACACGGGACGCGGCCGGCG
>NZ_SRUT01000286.1:0-306 GCF_004791315.1 Mesorhizobium sp. M8A.F.Ca.ET.208.01.1.1 | reverse complement strand
TTTGCTTTCAGCAAGGCTCTCGGATTAGGCCGGCTGTTTCAGCGCCGCTTCGGCGTCACGCTTGATGCGCTTGACCATCGAGCGCAGGCCATTGGCGCGCTGCGGCGACAGATGCTCGTCCAGGCCGAGCTCCTTCAGCGTCGCTTCGGCATCCGTATTCTGGATTTCGCTTGCATGCCGGCCTGAAAACAGCGCCAGCATGATGGCGACGAGGCCGCGCACGATATGAGCGTCCGAATCGCCCTTGAAGCTGATCACGGGATCGGCACCCGCTCCCTGCTCTGTGGTGAGCCAGGTTTGGCTCAC
>NZ_SRUT01000285.1:0-306 GCF_004791315.1 Mesorhizobium sp. M8A.F.Ca.ET.208.01.1.1 | reverse complement strand
CCGTCAGGCCGACGGCGAGCAGCGAGCCGTCATTGCGACTGAAGGCGAGGAAGACCACAAGGCCGAGCGCGAACAGGCTGAGGAAGAAGGTGACCAGCCCGCCCGGCAGCAGCATGGCGAAGCGGAACACCGGCGAGATGCGGTTTTCCGGCAAGGGCCTTGTTGCAACGATGGTCGACGACATCGAACTGCCCATCGGGATTCTGAAATCACCTAATGATTTTTCATATTCATGAAACTGTCAAGCTGAATCGCTTGCGCGCTGCACGCGTTCGGCTCAACGTTCGAATGTGTCGAGCATCCGGT
>NZ_SRUT01000284.1:0-306 GCF_004791315.1 Mesorhizobium sp. M8A.F.Ca.ET.208.01.1.1 | reverse complement strand
CGCTCTTCCGATCTAGCGCCGCGCGCATCACGGCGATCTTCTCCTGCCCGCCCGAAACCAGGATGGTGGTCGGGATGTCGGAGAGGTCCTGCAGCGGATAGGCGCAGACGCGGCGGTTGACCTCATGGTCGACCGTGCAGCCCTCGGCGTCGATGAAATGGCAAAGGATATCGCCGACCGCGCCGGCGGCCTGCAATTCCTCCAGCTCGCTCGGCTTGATGAAGCCGTAATTGGCGATGGGGCTGTCGTTGGAAAAGGCGCCGACGCTGAGCACGGCGATGTTGGCGCGCCGCGCCCGGAAGACGA
>NZ_SRUT01000283.1:0-307 GCF_004791315.1 Mesorhizobium sp. M8A.F.Ca.ET.208.01.1.1 | reverse complement strand
CCGCCTTCATCTGCGAAGGCTGGATCGTGCGCATGACGCTGTAGATCGGCAGCAGCGTGAACGGCAGCTGTATATGGGTCATGGCGATGATCAGCCCCATGCGGCTGTACATCAGGTCGAGCCGGTCGCTGGTGACGCCGATGAGAAGCAGGAAGTCGTTGACCAGGCCGAACTTCTGCAACAGCACCGTCCAGGCCGCGGTGCGCACCAGGATCGAGGTCCAGAACGGCAAGAGCACCGCGACGATCAGGATGGCCGCCAGCCCCTTCGGCACGTTGGCGATCAGATAGGCGAGCGGAAAGCCGAG
>NZ_SRUT01000282.1:0-307 GCF_004791315.1 Mesorhizobium sp. M8A.F.Ca.ET.208.01.1.1 | reverse complement strand
AACCAGGATCACCATCCAGAACAGGTTGGGGATGCCGACGAAGGAATTGCGGGAGAATTCCTGGAAGGCGTCGTTGTTGATCGAGATCGAATTGCCGTTGGTCATCAACAGGCCGATGCCGCGCAGCGAGGTCAGCGTGGCCAGCGTGATGATGAAGGGCGGCAGGCCCATCTTGACGATGCCGAAGCCATGGAACAGGCCGATGGCGACGCCGGTCAGCAAGGTGATCAGCACCGCCGCCCAGATCGGCCAGCCGGCATTGATCAGAAGCGCGACGATGACGGTGGTGAAGCCGACGACGGCGCCG
>NZ_SRUT01000281.1:0-307 GCF_004791315.1 Mesorhizobium sp. M8A.F.Ca.ET.208.01.1.1 | reverse complement strand
CGCATATTCGGCGAAGATCGCGCCGACCACCGCATAGGTGATGGATATTCTCAAGCCGGCGAAGAAATAGGGCAGCGCCGAGGGCAGCCGGGCGAGCCAAAAGATGCGCCAGCGCCCTGCCCCCTGAAACGCCATCCTGATCCAGTTCTCTGTAGGAGCATGATCTTTTCCGAAAACCGGTTCCCACTTTTCGGGATCATGCTCTAGACGAATCAACAGGAGTCTAGAGCGAGGCCCTCAAGAACCGCAATTCACCGCTCGACATTCTCGAAGGCACCGACACCTTGAGCGATGAGGTTGGTCGCCA
>NZ_SRUT01000280.1:0-275 GCF_004791315.1 Mesorhizobium sp. M8A.F.Ca.ET.208.01.1.1 | reverse complement strand
GGGCATCGAGGCGCCGGGCATGCTCGCTTCGCATTACGCGCCGGGCGCATCAATGCGGCTCAATGTCGGCAAGATCGCCGGCGGGGAGGCGCTGCTTGCCTTCGGCCGTCATCGTGCCGAAGGCTGGCAGGATGCGGTCGCGGTGCGCAATCTTTCCGAGGCGGGCGACCTGCGTGAGGCGGCCACCAATCTCTTCGCCTATATGCAGGCGCTCGACCGCAGCGGCGCCGCCACCATCGCCGTCGAGCCTATCCCGTTCGACGGGCTGGGCGAGG
>NZ_SRUT01000279.1:0-307 GCF_004791315.1 Mesorhizobium sp. M8A.F.Ca.ET.208.01.1.1 | reverse complement strand
GGAGATCCTCGAAATCTGCCGCGCTAAGCAGCTCAAGGCCGCGGTCAACTTCCAGCTCCGCTTCGCGCCGATGATGCTGGCGCTGAAGGACGCAATCGCCAAGGGCTGGCTGGGCGAGGTCGTCGATTTCGATGCGCTTCTGGCGCTCGACACACCCTGGCAGCTGTGGGAATTCCTGCTCAAGGCGCCGCGCGTTGAGATCGCCATGCATTCGATCCACTATCTCGACCTGATCCGCCAACTGTTGGGCGACCCCAAGGGTGTCCATGCGAAAACGCTCGGCCATCCCAATCACAAGGTCGCGCAG
>NZ_SRUT01000027.1:0-1328 GCF_004791315.1 Mesorhizobium sp. M8A.F.Ca.ET.208.01.1.1 | reverse complement strand
TGTCCAGCCGATAGATGGGTAACAGATTGAACCGGATACATAGGTAACAGTTCTCCCCCTATGCATCCGCCGCAGCGCCAAGCGGTTTGGTTGGCGCGGCGCTGCGGCGGACGAGCTTCATACGTCTGGTGTCGATGATGCCAAGCGGATAATCATGGAAGGTAAGTGCCCATTGGCCGTCCTCGGCTTCGATGGCCGCGACGGCTTCGCCGGCCAGTGATTGCGAGACATAGACGAAGCCGCCATTCCACCTGATCTCGCCATTGTGGCGCACCCAGCGAACCGCGGCCTCTTGCGGATAATCGGGCTCGGGTGGCGTCCTTGGCATGGCTCGTTGCGACGGGCGGTAATGCTGGGCTGGAGTGTCCATGGCAAGCGCCTCATGCGGACGCTCCTCATTGTAGCTGCGCCGGAAGGCTTCGAAGGCCTGGCCCTGAGCCGTTCTGTCGGCCTCCGGGTCCTTGGCCAGTGGCAGCATGGTCAGATGGAAGCGCTCGTGGCGACCGTTCTGCTGTGGCTTGCCGGGTGCGATCCGTTCCAGCGTGATGCCGAGCTTGATGAAGCGCACCGCAAGCGGCGTCAGCCCGGTGACGCCGGCCGACGCGAAGGGCGAGCCATTGTCGCTTCTGAAGCGATCCGGCAGGCCATGCTCCTCAAACAGCCGCTCGAACACCGGCCAGGCCTCGGCGTCCGCCGTCGAGCCCGTCGCTTCGAGCGCCAGAAGGTAGCGGCTCGAGGCATCCATCACCGTCAACGGATCGCAGCGCCACCCGTCGGCAGTCCGGAACCACCCCTTGTGATCGCCAGTCCACACCGCATTCGGCCCTTGCGGCTCCGGCCACGGTCCGTTGCCACAGGCTCGCAGACGTGGCCGCTTGCGGGCGCCTACGAGCCCGTGCCGTGCAAGGATCGCGCCCACCGTCGAGGCCGACGGCCAAACCAACTCGGGAGCCGTGCGCTTGAGACGCGCCACGATCTTCTTTGGCCCCCACAGCGGATGCACCTCCTTGGCGGCAACGATCCGCTCCACCAGGTCCAGCGCCGTCGCCCGGCCGTGATTGAGCGGCGCGCGCGGCAGATCGTGCAAACCTTCCGGGCCGAACGCGCGATAGCGTCCAAGCCATTTGTAGCCGGTCTTGCGCGATATCCCATAAGCCGCACAGAGCTCGATCATCGTCTCTTCACCCGAAAGGCAATCCACAACAAACCGTAGCCGCTCGTCCATGATCCCAGTTTCTCGCCAAACCATCGCCGGTCCTCCCGGCGGACAAGAAAACTGTCACCCATGCTATCGGTCCATTCTGTTACCTATCTATCCGGTTCGGACA
>NZ_SRUT01000278.1:0-307 GCF_004791315.1 Mesorhizobium sp. M8A.F.Ca.ET.208.01.1.1 | reverse complement strand
GCCGAGCAGGTAATAGGTCGGCTCGCCGGCATAGGCGAGGTAGAGGTCGTTGGCGCGCACCGCCTTCTCGCTGGCAATCTTGGCCTTCTCATATTCGCCGCACAGCACGTAAATGTGCGCAGGCATATGGTTCATATGGCCGGCATCCGGGCACATCGTGCCCAGCCGTTCCGCCGAGCGCATGCCGCGCTCGGGCTGTGTCGACATTTCAAGCAGATGGATGTGGAGATGAAGCGCCGCCGGGTGCGGCGCGGCCCCTGCCTCATCCGACATCCTGATCGAGCGTTCGCATATCTCCAGCGCCTCG
>NZ_SRUT01000277.1:0-307 GCF_004791315.1 Mesorhizobium sp. M8A.F.Ca.ET.208.01.1.1 | reverse complement strand
AGAAAAAACAGCTATAAAACTCATTCAAAATCATGGTTCAGTTGAAGCAGTGGTTGACGCTTTAAATGAATTAACACCTGGTCAACGTAATAAAATAGAAGATAACTTATATAATTTAAAACTTTCTAAATCATTAGCTAAAATTCATACAGAAGTACCAATAAATACTTCTGATTTATTAAGTGATATGAAATTTGGAACTGATTTAGCTGAAATACTAAATATTTGTAAAGAGTATGAACTCTATGTATCTGGAAAATATTTAGCCTCACATTTTAGTTAAATAAAATACATTCTTAAAGTTAAC
>NZ_SRUT01000276.1:0-308 GCF_004791315.1 Mesorhizobium sp. M8A.F.Ca.ET.208.01.1.1 | reverse complement strand
ACCTGGCGACGTCATCAGGGCGTCGAAGCCGACGACATGCGCCACGGGCAGCGGCGCCTCGGCAGGCTTGCCCGAAAACGCCGAGAGCACCACCGGCGCCGCGCCGACGACCACATGCCGCCGCCCAGTCGCCCCGCCTGCCGAAAAATCGACCAGCCATTCCCCGGGTGTCACCGGCGTGCTGAACCGCCCGTCCGGGCCGACCTTGGCTGCGGCTGTCACGCCGTCTGGCCCGGTGAGGGAAACGCGCGATCCGGCGGCGACCAGACCGCTGATCGTCAGATCCGCCGCAAGCCCGACCGGGTGCG
>NZ_SRUT01000275.1:0-308 GCF_004791315.1 Mesorhizobium sp. M8A.F.Ca.ET.208.01.1.1 | reverse complement strand
GGCCTGGACGGCTTGCCGCGGCGTTCGGCAATCTCGTTTTCGCAGGCGCCCGACCAGTTGAGCGACAACCGCGCCGATTTCCTCATCGCGGTGACCAAGCGCAGCCAGAAAGTGCTCTATATCGAAGTGGGTCCCGAGGTCGCCGATACGCCGGACCGCGACCGCTTCCGCGCCGCGGCGGCGCGCGCCCGCTTCGGCATGCGCGCCAAACGCCGGCATGGCGCCACGGTGCACAGCTCGGGCCGCGTCTTCAACGATTGGGTCGAGCGCGCCCGCGCCGACGTGGCGCTGCTCACGACCGAACTTTC
>NZ_SRUT01000274.1:0-308 GCF_004791315.1 Mesorhizobium sp. M8A.F.Ca.ET.208.01.1.1 | reverse complement strand
ATTTGCACCTCTATGTCCAAATTTCATTTTAAATGATGTAGCTCCTTGTGAAAGCGCAAATAATTGATGTCCTAAGCAAATGCCAAAGAAAGGAATTTTTCCTAAAATGCCATTAATCATATTAATTGCAACTTTGACTTCTTCTGGATCACCAGGGCCATTTGATAACATCACACCGTCTGGTGACATTCTAATAATTTCTTCTGCTGTGGAATCATAAGGTACAACTGTAACGTTACAACCACGTAAATTAAGTTCTCTCACAATATTTTGTTTTTTACCAAAATCTACTAATACAACACTTAAAT
>NZ_SRUT01000273.1:0-309 GCF_004791315.1 Mesorhizobium sp. M8A.F.Ca.ET.208.01.1.1 | reverse complement strand
CGAGCAGGATGGCGCCTGGCGCCAGCATCGCCGTGCCCTGACGCGTGCGGTAGCGGAAGGTGCCCCTGGTCACCGCGGCGACGCAAAAACTGCGATGCTGTTCCTCAAATGGCCTGTCGCCGGCGCGGGCGGTGCAGATCACGTCGGACACCTGCCAACCAGGTCCCGAAGCAAGATTTTCGTCAGCCGTCGCCATCACTGAAAGATAGCAATTTTTCCCAAGCGCAGAACCCTGCAATGCCGTTACTGCTTGCCCTCTCCTGACAAACGAGGCAGCAGCCATGATTGAATCTTTTGCCGAAGCCCTGC
>NZ_SRUT01000272.1:0-310 GCF_004791315.1 Mesorhizobium sp. M8A.F.Ca.ET.208.01.1.1 | reverse complement strand
AAGATGCATTCGACTTACCGCTATCTTTCCGACGGCAGGACCTTGCTCGTCGTGCGCCAGCCGATGGGCGGCGGCTGGGTGGTGACCTTCGACGATGTCACCGAGCGTCGCCGCGCCGAGGAGCGCATGACGCATCTTGCGCATCACGACACGCTGACCAACCTGCCCAACCGCTCGATGTTCCGCGAAAGCCTGGACCAGGCACTTGGCGACGCCAAGGCCGGGCCGCTGGCGATCTTCTCGCTCGATCTCGACCGCTTCAAGGCCGTCAATGACACGTTCGGGCACCCGGCAGGCGACTGGCTGCTGA
>NZ_SRUT01000271.1:0-310 GCF_004791315.1 Mesorhizobium sp. M8A.F.Ca.ET.208.01.1.1 | reverse complement strand
GTTCAACCCAGGTCTCGCGCG
This sequence comes from Mesorhizobium sp. M8A.F.Ca.ET.208.01.1.1, assembly GCF_004791315.1. Lineage (NCBI taxonomy): Bacteria > Pseudomonadati > Pseudomonadota > Alphaproteobacteria > Hyphomicrobiales > Phyllobacteriaceae > Mesorhizobium > Mesorhizobium sp. M8A.F.Ca.ET.208.01.1.1. Next base: position 289 of record NZ_SRUT01000271.1, on the reverse strand, counting down.
CGGCGTGCTGGCATTTCTCGCCGAGCATCATGCGACCGAGAACTCGCCCTGCTCGGATTCCCAGCCGGGCAAGATCATGCATGAGACGCGCAAAGGCGAGATGGCGGCGCTGCGCGAGCTTCCCTTCGGCCGCTATTACGGCGGCGTCGACACGACGCCGCTCTACATTCATCTTGCCTGCGCCTATGCCGACCGCACCGGCGACATGGCCTTCATCGATACGCTCTGGCCATCGCTCAAGGCGGCCGCCGAATGGACGGAGGAGGCAAGCCGGGCGACGGGTTTCGTC
>NZ_SRUT01000270.1:0-310 GCF_004791315.1 Mesorhizobium sp. M8A.F.Ca.ET.208.01.1.1 | reverse complement strand
GGCCGCCTTGCTCTTCTTGATGGTCTCTCCGGCAAGGTTGAGCTGCCCGCGGAGATCGGTCTGCTCGCGTTCGACGCGAATCTGCTCGGTCCTGGCCATCAGGCCCTTCTTGACCATCGATTCGACCAGCGCCGTTTCCTGGTCGCTGACGGCGAGGCTCTTGGACAGGCGGTCTGAATTGGCGGTTGCCTCGTCCAGTTCCTTCTCGCGCTGATCGAGACGCGACTTCAGCACGGACAGCTTGACTTGGAAGTTGTCCCGGCGCGCAACGAGCAGCTTCTGCTCGTTGTCGCAGATCTCCGGGGCAGTC
>NZ_SRUT01000269.1:0-310 GCF_004791315.1 Mesorhizobium sp. M8A.F.Ca.ET.208.01.1.1 | reverse complement strand
AGCAAGCAGGGTTTGCGGCTGAGCCCGTTCGATTCGTGGGCCTGGGCCGCATTTGACGCGCAGGCGATGAGCCATTTGTTGCGCGGTCGCTACGAAGAGGCTTGTCGTGCTGCCTACAAGTCCGTCCAAGCCAATCCGGCACATAGCATCACCTATGTGCAATTGGCGGCCGCGCTGGCCAAGCTTGGCCGGTTGGACGAAGCGAAAGCAGCCGCCGCTCGCGTGATCGAGCTCCAGCCGCCCTTTCGCTACAGCCGCCAATTTGCCGGCGTGAATTGCGCGCCCGGGCTCGCGGAGGCTCTTGGCAGCG
>NZ_SRUT01000026.1:0-1444 GCF_004791315.1 Mesorhizobium sp. M8A.F.Ca.ET.208.01.1.1 | reverse complement strand
GATAGGCCACTCCCTTAGGCGAGAAGAGATTTTGTAATGCTCATCAGATCAAAGACAGGCACATTGGTCAGCTTGCGAATATCCGATCGCCACTTGGGCATCCCAACACACTCAATCACTAGTGCTCGAACATCCTTAAGCGAGCCGTCGCTCAGTTCGCTTTCCAAACGAGTCACAAATTCCTCGCGGAGACTTCCATAGGTCCAGCCACCCAACTTGGAGCAATCGGGCTCCTCGATAGCTTTCCAGGACGGGAGATCACTGAAGCCCACAATCCGCATGCGCTTTATTCCAGGGTGATCACGCAGAAGCGCTTCAACGCATGGCTTTGAATAGGTCAGCACCCCAATCAGGCCAGATGTTGCAGAGAGCGCCAGATCGAGAAAATCGAGACCACTAAGCAGTACTGGTGTTTCTGTGCTGCCTCTTAGCAACTTCCAGCCGCACCAGAAAAATCCGCAATTCGCGATTACAAGATCGGCGTCGCTTTCCAAGCGGTGTACGGCTCGAGTGACGCCCTGCACCGCACTATCCGCCCCAGCGAGCGTCTCTCTCGGCCCGCCGCCCCTTGCGACCGCATAGACAGTATCGAACGGCCACGATGCCGGGCATTCAAAAGTGCCGACGAAATCTGAGCCAAGGCCGACCCGGTCGCTTTGGGAAAATCGCCCGTAGTCGCCAGTGAGATCGTTGTATTCCATTAATGCAACACCCAGCGTGGGGACAGATCCCTTAGTCATCGGCCATTTCTCCTAGTGACTTCTATCGCTCCGATTCATCAGGCCTCCAGCCAGCACTTGGCAAAGGCGTAACCGTCCATCAGACCGACGCGCCGCCCGCTGGTATAGCCGCCGACTTTGTCAGAAATGGCGTCGATGACCTGGTTGAACATCGGCACGATAACGCCGCCCTCGTCGCGAACGAGGATGGCCATCTCGCGATAGAGGTTCTTGCGCTTGTCCTGGTCGAATTCGCCACGCGCCTCCAAGAGAAGCTTGTCAAACTTTTCGTTGTGGAAGTGGGTGTCGTTCCATGCCGCCTTCGAGGAATAGGCGGTCGAGTACATCTGGTCCTGCGTCGCGCGCTCGCCCCAGTTACTTGGGCAGAAGGGCTGCTTGTTCCAGACCTCCGACCAGTAGCCGTCGTCCGGCACGCGTTTGACGTCGAGGGTAATGCCGGCCTTGGCGCAGCTCTGCTGGAAAAGCTGCGCGGCGTCGACGGCACCGGGAAAGCCGGCGTTGGCGGTGAGGAGCCGAATAGGGCCGCTGTGACCAGATTTCTTGTAGTGGAAGGCCGCTTTGTCAGGATCGAAGGTGCGCTGCTCGATGTCATCAGGGGACAGCGGATATCCAGCGTTGATCGGGAAGTCGTTGCCGACCGTTCCGTAGCCGCTCAGGATCTTGTCCAGCATCTCTTCGCGGTCAATGGCAAGCTTCAGCGCCAT
>NZ_SRUT01000268.1:0-268 GCF_004791315.1 Mesorhizobium sp. M8A.F.Ca.ET.208.01.1.1 | reverse complement strand
CGGACATCGAGCCGGACTACGCGGATCTGGTCAGGCAGGCTCAGGAGATCGTGCCGCTGCAGAAGATCGCGGAAGTGCTTCGCCGGCTCGTCGGCGAGAACGTGCCGATCCGCAATCTGCGCCTCATCCTGGAAGCGCTGATCGAATGGGGCCAACGCGAGCAGGACGTCGTCCTGCTGACGGAATATGTCCGCACGTCGTTGAAGCGCCAGATCAGCTTCCGCGACATGTCGCCGAACTTGCGGCCGAACGGCGTCAGCCATTCCAG
>NZ_SRUT01000267.1:0-311 GCF_004791315.1 Mesorhizobium sp. M8A.F.Ca.ET.208.01.1.1 | reverse complement strand
GTGTGCTCTTCCGATCTTGCGTGGCGCCGAACTGTCCGGTGATCTTGGATGGGAACTGTCGCTCGCCCAAGCCGAAGATTTCCCGGAGGCTGGAGAATTCTTTATTCTCACATGGCTGGCCCTGGTGGTTTCGGACCGTCAGCGGCTCGGCAAGGTAATCGAGCTGGTCGCCGAAAATCCCGAATCGATTGTCGGTGTGAATGGCGCAGTCACCCTCGCACCGGTAAAATGGCTTTCGCCTTTCGTGCAGGGTTGGCTGGAATCGCCGCAATGGCCTGCGCGAGTGGCAGCGCTTGCCGCATGCGCGCGGC
>NZ_SRUT01000266.1:0-312 GCF_004791315.1 Mesorhizobium sp. M8A.F.Ca.ET.208.01.1.1 | reverse complement strand
GCCCCGTCGAGCACGCTTGCGGCAAGCAATTCCTTGTCGACGCGTAGCGAGCCGCCCTTCGGCTTCAGGTCGACCACCATGCGGGTGGTGACCGGAAGCTGTGCCGGGCGCACCGGCAGATAGAGCGTCTGCTCGACCGCGGTGCCGTCGGCATGCGCGAGCTTGACGGTGACGGAGGCATCGCCCGCGGTCTTGGCGACCAGCGGGAAGGTGAGCGACTGACGCTTGCCCTGGGCGAGCGTCAGTTTTTCCGGCAACGGCTTGTCGCCGGTCGTGAGATCTCCGGTCGTGGTGACCGACAGCGCATAGTCG
>NZ_SRUT01000265.1:0-313 GCF_004791315.1 Mesorhizobium sp. M8A.F.Ca.ET.208.01.1.1 | reverse complement strand
CGACCTGTTGAAGAGCCTGGTGCTGCAATGGCAGCGGCATCCGTCGCTGTCCTACCTGTTTTCCGGCCTGTTCATCGGTCCGACCAGCCAGGCGCCGCGCTTCGACGAGGCGCGGCACGATTCACTTTATGAGCTGGAGATCGCGCTGGCGCAGGTGCCGCATCCGGGCAAGGGCGCGGCACCCTTGCCGTGGCTGGTCGACCTGTTGTTCCGCAATCTCCTGACCGACGTGACCGGCAACACGCACCGTTCGGAAATCTGCATCGACAAATTGTTCTCTCCGGATGGGCCAACCGGCAGGCTGGGGCTGGTC
>NZ_SRUT01000264.1:0-313 GCF_004791315.1 Mesorhizobium sp. M8A.F.Ca.ET.208.01.1.1 | reverse complement strand
TGCCGCTGATCGCCGCCTTCTTCGTCATCCGGCTGTTCAACCCGGCGGTCTCGGTGCTGGTGGTGCTGATCGGCGGCGGCCTTGCCGCCTTCCTCACCGGCCGCGTCGGCGGCCTGCCGGCGCCGGAACTGTCGACGCTGACGCTGATTGCGCCGCAGTTCACGGCCGGCGCCGTCATCGGGCTTGCGCTGCCGCTCTACCTTGTCACCATGGCCTCGCAGAACCTGTCCGGCCTCGCCGTGCTGAAGGCCGCCGGCTACCACCCCGAGCCCGGTCCGTTGATCGGCGTCACCGGCTTCTTCTCGCTGCTGTC
>NZ_SRUT01000263.1:0-313 GCF_004791315.1 Mesorhizobium sp. M8A.F.Ca.ET.208.01.1.1 | reverse complement strand
GCTGCCCGAAGCTCACTGCAGAAGACCTCTGGCTGTTCCCAGGCGGCGTAGTGCCCGCCTTTATCGAGCTTGTTGTAATAGATGAGCTTGGGATACGCCCGCGCCGCCCAACTCCGCGGGATTGTACAGACCTCGTCAGGAAAGGCGCTCACGGCTACGGGTATGGCGACCCCCTTCGGGGCGAAAAAGGCGAACTTGTTTTCCCAATAGATACGCGCCGACGACGTCGCCGTATTCGTCAACCAGTAGAGCGTGATGTTATCGAGGACATCATCTCGCGTGAGGCCGCCGGGTTGTCCGTCAAAGGCGCGTG
>NZ_SRUT01000262.1:0-313 GCF_004791315.1 Mesorhizobium sp. M8A.F.Ca.ET.208.01.1.1 | reverse complement strand
GTCTCGACAAAGACGGTGCTGGCGGCAAGCGGGCCGGCATTGACGGAATTGGCATAGGGCACGATCGCCACCCGCACGCGCGGATTGGCGGCGTTCTGGCCGGTGAGGAAGGAATCCACCGCGTTGCTCGCCGCTGCCCTCAAATCCTTGATCTTCTGGCCCGCCATCGAGCCGGTGACGTCGAGCATCATCGCCACCTCAACCGTCTTGTCCGAATAGAGCGCCGTGGTCGAGGAGGTCACGCGCTGCATATCGCCGATGCTGAACAGCGGGAAATAGAGGCTGACATCGGTGTGCACATCCGCTTTCACGG
>NZ_SRUT01000261.1:0-313 GCF_004791315.1 Mesorhizobium sp. M8A.F.Ca.ET.208.01.1.1 | reverse complement strand
GATCTAAACTGTAAACATATCATCTTCCCTTTCAATGTGATTTCAGTGTAATTATGATATGTCATGAACCAAAGAGATCAAGATACAATTTGTATATACGTTGCTATCGGACAAAAAGATTCAACAGTTCGAGCAAATGTTGAAAAATTACGTCAAGAAGGTGCATTAGACTATACAATTGTTGTTTCAGCTTCAGCAGCAGATCCAGCACCTATGCTTTATATCTCGCCATATTCTGGTGTAGCAATGGCTGAAGAATTCATGTTTGCTGGTAAAGATGTTTTAATCGTTTATGATGATTTAACAAAACAAG
>NZ_SRUT01000260.1:0-314 GCF_004791315.1 Mesorhizobium sp. M8A.F.Ca.ET.208.01.1.1 | reverse complement strand
GCTGGCAGCAGCTTCATGATCGGCGCGCGCTCGATCCTGCTTGCGGGCGGGCGGAAGACGGCAATGTGGCGCTGACCGGCGGGATCGGCTTTTCGGCAGGCAAGGGCACGGCCTTGCTGGCGCTCGGCTTCGGCGCTTCGCCGGAAGAAGCCGCCGACCTTGCCCTTGCAAGCCTGAAACAGGGTTTCGAGCCGGCAGCGGAAACCTATGTCGAAAACTGGCGGAAATTCCAGGCGGGTCTCGAAAAACTCGATCGTCCGGCCGCCTCCGGGCTGAACACATACCGCGTCAGCACCGCGGTGCTGGCAACGCAT
>NZ_SRUT01000259.1:0-314 GCF_004791315.1 Mesorhizobium sp. M8A.F.Ca.ET.208.01.1.1 | reverse complement strand
CAAAAAGAAACGTTTAAGTCAATAGAACCAGGTAAGGTTAAGATGTATGTTTGTGGACCAACTGTATATAATTACATTCATATTGGGAACGCAAGACCTGCAATTAACTATGATGTTGTTAGAAGATATCTTGAGTACCAAGGTTATGAAGTAATTTATGTTTCGAACTTTACGGACGTAGATGATAAATTAATAAAACGTTCCAAAGAATTAAATGAGCCAGTAAATACAATAGCTAACCGCTATATCGATGCATTTTATGAAGATGTTGGTGCATTAAATGTCAAAAAAGCGACTTCAAATCCAAGAGTCAT
>NZ_SRUT01000025.1:0-1458 GCF_004791315.1 Mesorhizobium sp. M8A.F.Ca.ET.208.01.1.1 | reverse complement strand
CGCTGTTGCCCGAACCAGACAAGGGTTGTGAGATCCGGATGCCAATATTTCTGGTCTGCACGTAGCCATCAAGGGCTTCCTGACCCTTTTCCCTGCCGTAGCCAGACTTCTTCACTCCACCGAACGGCGTTTCTACGCCGCCGACGTACCATCCATTCACGTACACTTGGCCAGCCCAAAGGCGATCCGCGCTCCAAAGAGCCCGGTCGATATCCCGGGTGAAAACGCCCGCTGCCAAGCCTTGATCGGTATCGTTGGCCAGTTCGATCCCTTTTATCGGATCATCGAAAGCAGTAACGGAAAGAACAGGGCCGAAGACTTCTTCCTGGAAAAGACTACTGTCGGGCGCGACATCGGCAAATACAGTCGGCGCCATGAAATAGCCGCTTCGCACCGAAAGTGCAGTTCCGCCGGCCACAAGCCGTGCCCCTTGCGACAGGGCCATCCGGCAGGCGCTCTCGACCCCCTCTCGCTGCTTTTGAGAGATCAACGGGGTGATGTCGCAGTTTTCGCGTCCTGGTCCAATTGAGAGTCCTTCGACGCAAGCCTTCACTCTTTCTAACGTTTCATCAGCGATTGAACGCTCTACAAGCAATCTTGTGAGGTTGTTGCAATTCTGGCCAGCATTTAGATAGGTTCCGATACGCACCGCTTCCACGACGGCATCGAGATCGGCATCGGAATAAACGACAGCGGCCGATTTGCCGCCCAGTTCCATGATGCAGGGTACGATGCGCTCCGCTGCAGCCTTGAGGACGGTTCGCCCGGTTGCCATGGAGCCCGTAAAGACGATGTGGCGAACATCGGGATGATCGATCAGCGCCTGGCCTGCCGTCTGGCCGTACCCAGTGAGCACGTTTACGGCTCCGGCAGGCAGGCCCGCGGTCTCACAGGCGCGAGCAAGTTCGATGCCTGATAAAGGAGCCAGTTCGGGGGACTTCACTACCACTGCGTTACCAGTTGCAATGGCGCAAGCTAGCGAACGGGCCGTCAGTTCGAGGGGGCCGTTCCAAGGAACGATCTGGGCTGACACTCCGAAGGGGCTTCTGACCGTATAGTCAACAAGATCCGCCCCCCGCGGAATAGAGCGACCTTCGAGCTTGTCCGCCAAGCCAGCGTAGTACCGCAGGTATCTGACGGCGGTCCGAACCTCGCCACGGGCAAGGTCCAACGCCTTCCCAGTGTCTATGCAGTTAATGATCGCGACCTCGTCGCTGCGTGCCTCAAGTGCGTCCGCCACGCGGAAAAGCATGCGCCCACGGTCGTACGGGTGCATGTCTATCAAAACGCGGTCGCGAAAGACACGGTCGGCGGCAGCAACGGCGAGATGCACTTCTTCAGGTCCTGCCTCTGCAATAACCGCTACCGTCTCTCCGTTTGAAGGGTCATCAACCTCGATCCGTTTGCCGGACGAACAATCTCTCCACTCCCCATCGATGAAATTCTTGATCACTTCTG
>NZ_SRUT01000258.1:0-314 GCF_004791315.1 Mesorhizobium sp. M8A.F.Ca.ET.208.01.1.1 | reverse complement strand
CGACTGGCAGGCTTCCGCCTGGCAGAGCTTCAGCACATGCCGGCCGGCCGGCTGGCCGCGGAAATCGTGATAGAAGCTGACCACGCCGTGCACTTCGGCCCTGGAGAGGTTCAGCCCGTCGGCGATGACCGGCAGCGCGTCCTTCGGAACGTGCCCGAACTCTTCCTGTATGCTGTGCAGGATCGGCAGCAGCGGGCCTTCGAGGCCCTTCATCTCGTCAATGATCGCCGCGGTGCGCGACGCGATCTCTGTACTTGCGGCCTGCATGGTCACGCAGCGCCCTCCCTGGGTCGTGGCGGCCTGATGTATGTCAC
>NZ_SRUT01000257.1:0-314 GCF_004791315.1 Mesorhizobium sp. M8A.F.Ca.ET.208.01.1.1 | reverse complement strand
GTCAGCGCCGGCTACAACATCGCCGGACCGGAGGTGGAAGCAGCGCTGCTGTCGCATCCGGATGTCGCCGAATGCGCCGTCATCGGCGCCGAGGACGCCGAACGCGGCCAGATTGTTGAGGCGCATGTCGTGCTGGTGCCGGGCACGGCGGCGGATGCCACGACCGTCAAGCGCCTCCAGGATCACGTCAAGGCGACGATCGCGCCCTATAAATACCCGCGGTCAGTGAAATTCATCGCTGCCCTGCCCAAGACACAGACCGGCAAGATCCAGCGCTTCCGTCTGCGCGCGGAAAAAGACCCATTGAGCGCTCG
>NZ_SRUT01000256.1:0-314 GCF_004791315.1 Mesorhizobium sp. M8A.F.Ca.ET.208.01.1.1 | reverse complement strand
GCCCTCGCCGCCTTGCAGGGCGCCTCGGTGCCGGCGCCGCCGGCGGAACTTGGCGCTCGCGTCACCCGCACGGCACCATTTGTGTTCAGCCTGCGGGACTAGGCCGGCGCGACGGATGGTGGTACGCGCCTGAATTGTTCAACTTTGCCGCGGCATGCTCCCCGCCGAAATCAAGATGATGATGCTGACTCGCCGCAACCTCCTCAAAACCGCCGCTGTCGCCGGCGCGGCCGGCGTCGGCCTCTCGGCAGCCGGCAAATTTGCCGGCTGGGCAGCAGCAAAGCCCGAGCCGCTGGTCCTCAAGACCGCAAGAA
>NZ_SRUT01000255.1:0-314 GCF_004791315.1 Mesorhizobium sp. M8A.F.Ca.ET.208.01.1.1 | reverse complement strand
TCGACAAGCATGCGCGCTTCCCAGGCGCCCTGACCGCAGCAGAAGATCAGCCTGAGCGCCCTGAGCCGCCCGAGCAGCTTCTGGTCGACGATGCCCGGCAAATAGTCGAGCGGCGAGTTGAAATAGATGTTGCCTTCCAGCGCACGGCCAAAGAAGTCGCGGGCCGAATAGACGCCGGAAAGCGAGATCACGCCGCTCGCCAGTTCCGGGAAGCGGAACACGAAATTCGACGAATGGTAGCCGCCCATCGAGCAGCGGCTGAACAGCGGCTTGAGATTGCGCCCGCCATTGGACTTCGCGGCGACCGCCTGCAA
>NZ_SRUT01000254.1:0-314 GCF_004791315.1 Mesorhizobium sp. M8A.F.Ca.ET.208.01.1.1 | reverse complement strand
TTTCGGTGGTTGGTATCGACCAAGCGTTTGTCGGGCCGGGTCGATCGTTCGTCAGATCTGTCTCATCGTGCACTGGTGTATCGACACCGGTCCAAGCGCCGGATGTCGGCGTCCCGGTCGTATCGTTTGAAACAATCAGGGCCAAACCGCCGGTCTTCACCTCAAGGTCCGTTACGACTGCAGAGTTACCTGCATCTGACGACGCAACAGTATCGATGTGGGAGCTGCTGACGGGGATCAGCCTGTAGGTGACGATTGTGCAGTTCGTGACGCCGCTGGATGTGGTGACGACGAACGTTGCCGTGGTTCCTGAT
>NZ_SRUT01000253.1:0-315 GCF_004791315.1 Mesorhizobium sp. M8A.F.Ca.ET.208.01.1.1 | reverse complement strand
GTCGCCGGGCAGCACGCTGATGCCGAAATCGGGCCGTGCCGGCGAGGGCAGCGTCGCGAGCGCCGTCTTCACCAGCGCCGCGTCGGTGGCGTTGTCGGGATCGGAGCCCGGATCGACGCTGAGCCGGGTCTGCACCGGAATGCAGATCGTCTCGCAGATACCGAGGAAGATATTGGCGTCGATGGTCGCCGGCTGGCCGGGCGAAGACAGCGTGAAGGTCACCGGCAGGGACACCGGGCGATGATAGCCGGCCCATTTGCCGTAGCCGTCGTCGTGGCGCTGCGGCGGCGGAAACGAAAGCCTTGCATCGGCGAC
>NZ_SRUT01000252.1:0-315 GCF_004791315.1 Mesorhizobium sp. M8A.F.Ca.ET.208.01.1.1 | reverse complement strand
GGCTTGCACTGCGTGTGTTCGGCTCCGATGCCGCGATCACCTGGCACCAAGAGCACCCAGAACAACTCACCTTTACGGAATCCGGGCAGCAGCCGGTTGTCTTTGCCCGCGGCGGCGCGGGCGTCAGCGCCGGAGCGAAAGCTGCCTCCAGAGTTCCCGCCGGCCATCCGGAAGGCTATCTCGAAGGTTTTGCCAACATCTACCAGGAAGCCGCCCGCGCCATCCGCGCGGCGCGCAGGAAAGGCGGCAAGCCGGCTAAGGATGTGATTTTCCCGACGATCGAGGACGGCGTCGAAGGCATGGCCTTCATCGAAG
>NZ_SRUT01000251.1:0-315 GCF_004791315.1 Mesorhizobium sp. M8A.F.Ca.ET.208.01.1.1 | reverse complement strand
CGCTCGCCGCTCTTCGGCACGGGCCGCCCGGTGAGCTTTTCGCGCACGATCAGCGCGATCGCTTCCTCGAGCGGCGCGTCAGCCTTGTCCCTGACGTCGACGAGGTTCGCCTTGGCGTATTTGTCCTCGAGCATCGAGCCGATATTGTCGGCCACGCCCTGCATAGCGCGGCTGCCGATCGCCTCGACGCGCGCCTGCTCTACGGCATCGAAGATGGACCGCGCGAGCTTGCCTTCGGGTGCCAGCTTGTTGTGGATGCGTTGATCGTGACAGGCGCGCTTCAGCGCCATGGAATCGCCCAGACCGCGGGTGATC
>NZ_SRUT01000250.1:0-315 GCF_004791315.1 Mesorhizobium sp. M8A.F.Ca.ET.208.01.1.1 | reverse complement strand
AATATGCTTACGCCAAGCAGAACAAGCTGACCTACACCGACCTGATCAACAAGGACGGCAAGAAGGTCGAGCCGACCGCTGCGGCGTTCTCGGCCGCCGCGGCCAATGCCGACTGGAGCTCGCAGCCGGGCTATGGCGTCATCCTGGCCAACCAGGCAGGTGCCGAATCCTGGCCTATGACCTCCGCCACCTGGATCCTCGTATATCAGAAGCCCGACGATGCAGCCGCCACGGCCGAAGCGCTCAAGTTCTTCGCCTGGTCCTATGCCAAGGGCGATAAGATGGCTGCAGAACTCGACTACGTTCCGATGCCCG
>NZ_SRUT01000249.1:0-316 GCF_004791315.1 Mesorhizobium sp. M8A.F.Ca.ET.208.01.1.1 | reverse complement strand
CAGCGACGTCCGCAACGGCTTCAGCGGCATCACGGTGAAGTACGCCATCGACGCCGACGCCAAGCGCGAGGACATCGAGGCGCTCGTCGCCCAGTCGCAGAAGCGGTCGGCCGTCTATGACATCGTCACCAATCCGACGAACGTCACGGTCGTGGTCAACTGAAGGGCGGTTCGAGCCGTAGCTTTTGCTGAGAGGGCGCGATTAGTTCCGTCACCACAGTGATCGTCGGCGCAGGGCACGCGGGGCTCGCGATGAGCCGCTGCCTCGCGGAGCGCTCCATCGACCATGTGCTGCTCGAGCGCGGCGAGATCGCCA
>NZ_SRUT01000024.1:0-1733 GCF_004791315.1 Mesorhizobium sp. M8A.F.Ca.ET.208.01.1.1 | reverse complement strand
GGCACGACGGGCGACGACATCGACTTCGCGCTGCTGGTTGATGGCCTCGAGGCCGAGCGCGAGCAAGGCATCACAATCGACGTCGCCTACCGCTTCTTCGCCACGCCGAAGCGCAAGTTCATCGTCGCCGACACGCCCGGCCACGAACAATATACCCGCAACATGGCGACCGGTGCCTCGACCGCCGATCTGGCGATCGTGCTGATCGATGCCCGGCAGGGTATGCTGCGCCAGACCCGGCGCCATTCGATCATCGCCTCGCTGCTCGGCATTCGCCACATCGTGCTGGCGGTCAACAAGATCGATCTCGTCGATTTCGACCAGGCGGTTTTCGACAGCATCGTCGAGGACTACCGGCAGTTCTCAGGCGATCTCGGTTTCCAGACCATGGTGCCGATCCCGATGTCGGCCCGTTATGGCGACAATGTCAGCCGCCGCTCGGACAGCATGAAGTGGTATTCCGGCCCGACGCTGATCGAGCAACTCGAAACCGTCTCGGTCGACGAAGTCACCGCCGAGCTGCCGTTCCGCTTTCCGGTTCAGTACGTCAATCGCCCCAATCTCGATTTTCGCGGCTTCGCCGGCACCATCGCGTCCGGCACCATTGCGCAAGGCGACGAGGTCGTCGTCGCCAAATCGGGCAAGTCCTCGCATGTCAAACGCATCGTCGCCTATGGCGGCGATCTCAAACAGGCGGTGGCCGGCCAGGCCATAACGCTCGTCCTTGACGACGAGGTCGAGGTTTCCAGGGGCAACATGCTGGTTTCGCCGGCCGCGCGGCCGCAGGTCGCCGACCAGTTCGCCGCCAACATCGTCTGGTTCGACGAGCATGCGCTGCTGCCGGGCCGCTCCTATATCCTGCGCACCGAGACCGATCAGACCAGCGCCACCGTCACCGACTTGAAATACCGCATCAACGTCAACGACTTTGGCCATGAGGCGGCCAAGTCGCTCGAGATGAATGAAGTCGGCATCTGCAACATCTCGACGCGGGCGCCGATTGCCTTCGACCCGTTTGGCGAGAACCGGACCACTGGCGCCTTTATCCTGATCGATCGCATCAGCAACGCCACGGTTGGCGCCGGCATGATCGTGCACTCGCTGCGCCGCGCCGAAAACATCCATTGGCAATCGCTCGATGTCGGCAAGCGCGTGCGCGCCGACATGAAGAACCAGCGGCCGGCCGTGTTCTGGTTCACGGGGCTTTCGGGTTCCGGCAAGTCGACCATCGCCAACCTGTTCGAGAAGAAGCTGTTCGCCACAGGCCGCCATACCTATATTCTCGATGGCGACAATGTCCGTCACGGTCTCAACCGCGACCTCGGATTCACCGATGCCGATCGCGTCGAGAACATTCGCCGCGTCGCCGAAGTGGCCAAGCTGATGGCCGATGCCGGGCTGATCGTCATTGTCTCCTTCATTTCGCCGTTCAGCGCCGAGCGGCGCATGGCCAGGGAATTGATGGCCGATGGCGAGTTCATCGAGGTGTTTGTCGACACGCCTTTCGAGGAATGCGCCAGGCGTGACCCGAAGGGTCTCTACGCCCGCGCGCTGAACGGCGAGATCAAGAATTTCACCGGTGTCGATTCTCCTTACGAAGCACCGGAGAAACCGGAGATCCATCTCAAGACGCTCGGCAAGTCGGCCGAAGAGATGGTAGATACCCTGGAACACTGGCTGGACGAGCGTGACATTGCCGAAGAGCAATATGACAATGGCGGCGGCATCTGACG
>NZ_SRUT01000248.1:0-316 GCF_004791315.1 Mesorhizobium sp. M8A.F.Ca.ET.208.01.1.1 | reverse complement strand
GTAGCCGTTGACCCAGACGACATCGATGTCGGAAGCGCGCATAGCGATGCCTTCCTCGAGGATCTTCGCGCCTTCGTTGACCAGGGGATAAAGCGTGCGCTCGATGATTTCGTCGGCACCGATGTCACGCCGGGCAATGCCAAGCTCCGCTGCCTTGGCGCGGATCAGCGCCTCGACGTCCGGATCGGCAATCGGCTCGCGCGCGCCGCTCTCATAGCGGTACCAGCCGCGTCCGGTCTTCTGGCCGAAATGACCCTGTTCGCACAGCATATCGGCGATCACCGCCGTCTGGCCGCGCGCCTTGCGGTTGCGCCAG
>NZ_SRUT01000247.1:0-316 GCF_004791315.1 Mesorhizobium sp. M8A.F.Ca.ET.208.01.1.1 | reverse complement strand
TGGGCTAGTTTACGTTTAGTCCCAGAAAACGAACGTCAAACGTTAGTTGAAGAGTTACAAGCATTTTTAGATAAACACGAAGAAACGCGTACTAACCATGTAGGCGATCATGCATTTTATAATATCACTGGTCAAAAAGCAGATATTCTTTTATGGGCATTGCGTCCTGAATTAAAAGATTTAAATGCTTTTGAAAATGAATTCAATAAATTGAAAATCACAGACTTTTTAATTCCGACATATTCATTTGTTTCGATTATTGAATTAGGCAATTATTTAGCAGGAAAATCTGACGAAGATCCATACGAAAATCCAC
>NZ_SRUT01000246.1:0-316 GCF_004791315.1 Mesorhizobium sp. M8A.F.Ca.ET.208.01.1.1 | reverse complement strand
ATGAAACTCAAGCGCAAAGCGAACAACAAAGCCAACAACAAAATCAAAAAACAATTAAATTTATCATTAAACGACAAGATGATGCAGAATCTAAACCTTATGAGGAAGAGTTTGAAATTCCTTATAAAGAGAATTTAAACGTTATTGCTTGTTTAATGGAAATTAGACGTAACCCAGTTAATAGTAAAGGTGAGAAAACAACACCTGTTATTTGGGATATGAATTGTTTAGAGGAAGTTTGTGGTGCTTGTTCTATGGTTATCAATGGTAAAGCGAGACAATCTTGTACAGCAATTGTTGACCAATTAGAACAACC
>NZ_SRUT01000245.1:0-317 GCF_004791315.1 Mesorhizobium sp. M8A.F.Ca.ET.208.01.1.1 | reverse complement strand
CCGGCCCGGCCGCCAGCGGCCTGACGGTGAGCCCGGCGAACCGATGCCAAGGCAGCAGCGCGTCAACCAGGCCGATGCCCAGGCCGGCCTGGACGAAACCCGCCGCGGAGATAGAGACATCGATCTCCAGCGACGGCGAAAGCGTCACACCTTGCGTGCGGGCAGCGTGGGCCAGTTCGTCAGAGGGACGGGTGTTGCCGCGGTAGGATATCAGATCCTTCCCGGCAAGGTCGGAGAGCGTCAGTTCGGCTTTGGCTCGCAGCGCATGCCCGGCGGGCAGCAGGCAGGCGAAGCCGACGCTGCCCAGCACCTCCGCT
>NZ_SRUT01000244.1:0-317 GCF_004791315.1 Mesorhizobium sp. M8A.F.Ca.ET.208.01.1.1 | reverse complement strand
TGCGGCACCCCGACCCTCATCCTCGACCAGCCGACACGCGGCGTCGACATCGGCGCGCGGCGCGAGATCTACCAGCTCTTGTGGATGCTGGCGGCGGCTAAGAAGGGCATCATCATGGTGTCGTCCGACCTGCCCGAGCTGATGGGCATGTGCCACCGCATCATCGTCTTTTCCAAGAACAGGATCGTCGGCGAGGTGCCGCGCGCCGAATTCGACCAGGAGCGCATCCTGTCGCTCGCCTATCAGGAGTATGTGCGACCATGAGCGAGACGTCCGAAGCAACCGTGTCGGCGCCAGTTTCCCCCGGCCGGGCGAAA
>NZ_SRUT01000243.1:0-317 GCF_004791315.1 Mesorhizobium sp. M8A.F.Ca.ET.208.01.1.1 | reverse complement strand
CTGGTCTCGGTGCTTTCAGAGCTCGGCCATGAGGTCGAGGACTGGGGCGCGGTCGAGAAGGCCGCGGCGCGCCCGGTGGTCCACGGCAACCTCGCGCTGAAGGCGCTGCCCGAGATCTCGGCCTGGACGGCGGCGATCGCCGAAACCGCCTACGCCGCTTCCAGGGACGCCATGCCGATCTTCCTTGGCGGCGACCATTCGATCTCCGCCGGCACGGTGTCCGGCGTGGCGCGCCGCGCCGCCAAACGCGGCCGGCCGCTCTTCGTGCTGTGGCTCGACGCGCACCCCGATTTCCACACGCTCGACACCACCACCAG
>NZ_SRUT01000242.1:0-317 GCF_004791315.1 Mesorhizobium sp. M8A.F.Ca.ET.208.01.1.1 | reverse complement strand
GCCGGTCAGCGCACCGGCGACCAGCCAGACGGCGAGGCCGACGCCGAGTGCCGCAAACACCGACGCACCGTCGATGAACAGGCCGGTGACCAGCATCGCGGCGATCGCAATGGCGAAGGCCGCCATCAGGCGCTGCGAGGCGGCAATGATGTCGCCGCGTTTCCAGGCAAGCAGCGGGCCGAATGGCACGATCGCCAAGAGTGGCAGTATCAGTGGGCCGAAAGTTAGGTCGAAGAACGGCGCGCCGACCGAGATCTTGCCGCCGGTCAGCGCCTCCAGCGCCAGCGGATAGAGCGTGCCGACGAGCACCGTGGCGG
>NZ_SRUT01000241.1:0-317 GCF_004791315.1 Mesorhizobium sp. M8A.F.Ca.ET.208.01.1.1 | reverse complement strand
CCGGCCCTCCCCATCAAGGGGAGGGTGGGAGCCTAATCATGCCTGACCTACTGCTAGAACTTCGCTCGGAAGAGATTCCCGCCCGCATGCAGCGCAAGGCTGCCGGCGACCTCAGGAAGATGCTGACCGACGGTCTGGTCGAGGCGGGTCTCACCTATGAGGCGGCGCGCGAATATTGGACGCCGCGCCGCCTGGCGCTCGACATCCGCCGCCTGACCGCGCGCTCCAAGGACATCCGTGAGGAGATCAAGGGTCCCTCGACCACCGCGCCCGAGCAGGCGGTGCAGGGTTTCCTGCGCAAGGCCGGCCTGTCATCG
>NZ_SRUT01000240.1:0-317 GCF_004791315.1 Mesorhizobium sp. M8A.F.Ca.ET.208.01.1.1 | reverse complement strand
CTCGGCCTCGTCGATCTCGGCCATCAACAAGCGGCTGGACGAGAGCCAGAAGGTTCGGCCCGGCAAAGACGCGCGGCGAGAGCTCCTTGCCATCGACATCTTGATTCGCAGCCGACCAGCGCCGCCAAGTTCTATCGTCAGCGTGTTGCCTTTCTTGCGATCGCACATTCGTGGTTGCTGCGCAGGGCGAGCCGAGCTGCGGCTCGCAGGAGGGGGCAGCCGACAGAATTGCGCGGCCTGAAAAGCTGCCTCCATCAATGCTGGCCGCTCGTGCAGTCTCGAAACGCTGGATCAAGCCTCAACGTCGAACAGCCGCT
>NZ_SRUT01000239.1:0-318 GCF_004791315.1 Mesorhizobium sp. M8A.F.Ca.ET.208.01.1.1 | reverse complement strand
GGCTGCGCGGCGTATGAAAGCCGTCCAGCGGTATGATCCCGCGCGTTTCCGGCCGCACCCAGAACACTTCCGGATCGCTGGCACTTTCGGCCATCGGGAAGACGCCCGACGCATAGGCCTTCAGCAACAGGTCGGTCGGGATGCGATAGCCTGGTGCGTAGGGACGGGTCATCGCATCCCCGTATCACTCACCTTTGGCCAGAAATTTTTCCAGCCAGTGGATGTCGTAGTCGCCATTGGCGATGTCGGGGTTGCCGACCAGGTCGCGGAACAGCGGCAGCGTCGTCTTTATGCCGTCGACGACGAATTCGTCCAGCG
>NZ_SRUT01000023.1:1699-1931 GCF_004791315.1 Mesorhizobium sp. M8A.F.Ca.ET.208.01.1.1 | reverse complement strand
CGCCGTCGGCACCCTTGGTGTCGGCGCCGGCCGCATTGCCGTCGCTGCCGACGCCGGTAATCACGTTGCCGCTCGCCGTGCCGCCTTCCGTGACACTGTCCGTGTCGGCAACCGCCGTCGGCACGTCGTCGACGATGGCGATGGAGAGCGTCGTGGAGGCCGGATCACCGTCGGAATCGACCACCTGGACGGCGAAGTCGTCATGGGTAGTGTTGCCCGAGGTGTTGTCCAG
>NZ_SRUT01000023.1:0-1603 GCF_004791315.1 Mesorhizobium sp. M8A.F.Ca.ET.208.01.1.1 | reverse complement strand
GTGTCGGCAACCGCCGTCGGCACGTCGTCGACGATGGCGATGGAGAGCGTCGTGGAGGCCGGATCACCGTCGGAATCGACCACCTGGACGGCGAAGTCGTCATGGGTAGTGTTGCCCGAGGTGTTGTCCAGCAGCGTGTAGGAATAGGTGTAGCCTGTCGCCGGCGTGCCGGTGATCGTCAGGTCGCCATACTGGCCATGCACCAGGCCGCCATTGGTCACTTCCACCTGGAGGTTGTTCTTGTCGGTCACGTAAAGGTGGCCGATCGTGTCGCTGCCCGTCGTGATCGTCAGCGCGCCCGTCGCCGTTTCGCTCGGATCGCTGTTGTTGGTCCCATCATGGTCGGCAATCTCGCCGGAACCCGCCGGCTCGATGCCGCGCACCGGAAGGCCAGCCTCGTTCACGCTGGTGTCCGAACCCGCGGCGATCACGAGCGTCGGCGTCGAATCCTTCAGCAGGTTGATCGTCACCGTGGTCACCGACGGATCGCCGTCACCGTCGACGATCTGGTACTGGAACGTCACCGTCCCTTCCTCGCCGGCGACCGGCGCGTAGGTGAAGGTGCCATCATTGTGGTAGGTGACCGTTCCGGTGCCGCCCGCCAGCGATCCCGCCACATAGCTCACCTTGGTCGGATCGGTGATGTTCACTCCGTCCGCGCCAGGCACGTCGTTGGCGAACACGTTCACCGTCACAGGCGCATTCTCGGTCGTCTGCGTCGCACTGTCGGCAACCGCCGTCGGCACGTCGTCGACGATGGCGATGGAGAGCGTCGTGGAGGCCGGATCACCGTCGGAATCGACCACCTGGACGGCGAAGTCGTCATGGGTAGTGTTGCCCGAGGTGTTGTCCAGCAGCGTGTAGGAATAGGTGTAGCCTGTCGCCGGCGTGCCGGTGATCGTCAGGTCGCCATACTGGCCATGCACCAGGCCGCCATTGGTCACTTCCACCTGGAGGTTGTTCTTGTCGGTCACGTAAAGGTGGCCGATCGTGTCGCTGCCCGTCGTGATCGTCAGCGCGCCCGTCGCCGTTTCGCTCGGATCGCTGTTGTTGGTCCCATCATGGTCGGCAATCTCGCCGGAACCCGCCGGCTCGATGCCGCGCACCGGAAGGCCAGCCTCGTTCACGCTGGTGTCCGAACCCGCGGCGATCACGAGCGTCGGCGTCGAATCCTTCAGCAGGTTGATCGTCACCGTGGTCACCGACGGATCGCCGTCACCGTCGACGATCTGGTACTGGAACGTCACCGTCCCTTCCTCGCCGGCGACCGGCGCGTAGGTGAAGGTGCCATCATTGTGGTAGGTGACCGTTCCGGTGCCGCCCGCCAGCGATCCCGCCACATAGCTCACCTTGGTCGGATCGGTGATGTTCACTCCGTCCGCGCCAGGCACGTCGTTGGCGAACACGTTCACCGTCACAGGCGCATTCTCGGTCGTCTGCGTCGCACTGTCGGCAACCGCCGTCGGCACGTCGTCAGTAACATTGACCTGAACCGTCGCGCTCGCCTGGTCTCCGTCCGAATCGGTAGCGACCACATTGATGCCGGTCAGGTTGATGACATTCTGTCCACCCGCGTCGGGATGCGAGAAATTGTCGAGCAGCG
>NZ_SRUT01000238.1:0-318 GCF_004791315.1 Mesorhizobium sp. M8A.F.Ca.ET.208.01.1.1 | reverse complement strand
GGTGCCGGCGGACGGAATTCGGGGGCTGCCCGGCTGCCGTCGTCTGTGCCTCTTTTACCAAACATGATCGACTACCCGATGCCGCTCAGCGGAGCGTCACTTCCTGTTGCGCGAAAGCTTGCCGAGGATGGAGCCCAGGCCTGCCTTCTTCTTCGTCTTGATTTCGCTGCGCCCGGTCAGCACATGCGCGATTTCGTTGATCGTGCCGACGACCGGGCTCTTGGCGTCCATCTCGCCGAGCATGCGGCCGTTGTTGGCCGCGTTGCCGAACAGCAGCGGCTCGAAATTGATCACCGCCATGGGCGTGATGCCGAGCGG
>NZ_SRUT01000237.1:0-319 GCF_004791315.1 Mesorhizobium sp. M8A.F.Ca.ET.208.01.1.1 | reverse complement strand
TGCCCGGCGCGCGCCGGATCGGTGCGCCATTCGGCCTGCTTCTGTCCTTGCGCGTCGATCGGCTGCGTCAGCCAGTCCTGGATATAGGCGCCATGCACCGAAACGACGCGGCCGAGTTCGCCCGCCGCCACCATCTCGCGCGCCTGCCGCACCATGGCGTAGCCGGTGCTGTTGAGCGTGACGACGAAGCGGCGCTTCTTGGCTTCTGTCAGCGCCACCAGCGCCTCGGCCTCGGCAAGCGTCGTCGACAACGGCTTGTCGCAGATGACGTCGATGCCGGCTTCGAGGAAGGCGGTTGCGATCGGCGCGTGCAGGTGGT
>NZ_SRUT01000236.1:0-319 GCF_004791315.1 Mesorhizobium sp. M8A.F.Ca.ET.208.01.1.1 | reverse complement strand
AGCCTGAGCAACGTCTCGTAGCCATCGGGCACGGCGATGTCCTGGCGCGATTGCTCCCAGGTCCGGGTGAACGTGGAGGCGTGCGGCAGGAACTGCCGGCCGGCTGGCGTCAGCGTGACGCCGTCGCTGTCGCGGACGAACAGCTTGCGCCCCAACTGTTCCTCCAGGCCGCGGATGCGCGCGCTGACGGTGGACTGGGCCAGGTTCAGCCGATGGGCGGCAACGGTGAAGCTGCCATGCTCCGCGACCTCGAGGAAACTGCGCAGATTCTCGGTGTCCATGGCTTTCGCTTTCGGCTCGGCGGCAATCGAAGATTCCG
>NZ_SRUT01000235.1:0-319 GCF_004791315.1 Mesorhizobium sp. M8A.F.Ca.ET.208.01.1.1 | reverse complement strand
GTTCGTGCCGAAGGCGTAACTGCCTTTGAGATAAGCTCACCTTTTCGAGAGCCGCGTGTCCTTGGATGCGCGGCTTTCCTTTCAGAGACGAACGGTCTCGGCGAGAAAGTCGAGAAAGGCGCGCACTCGCGCCGGCAGATGCTTGCCCTGGCCGACATAGACAGCGTGCGTCGGCTCCTCGTCGCCAGGATTGAACGCCTCCAGCAGCGGCACGAGCCGCCCGGCGACGATGTCGGGCTCGACATGCCAGCGCGCCAGTCTTGCGATGCCCGCTCCGGCCAATGTCGTCAGCCGCATCGCCTCGCCGTCGCTCACCGTC
>NZ_SRUT01000234.1:0-319 GCF_004791315.1 Mesorhizobium sp. M8A.F.Ca.ET.208.01.1.1 | reverse complement strand
GTCCTCTGCATAAGCCACTGTGGCAAATGTCGGCGCGCGGAGCCAGAGCCTCCGTTTGGCCTCAGACGCAAACCCACGCTTGTTGACTATTCCAGGCGAAAGGCGATGCTGGTTGCCGAAACGAACCGTCGGAGGGGAAGGATGACCCGTTTCTGGAAAGCGTTCGCCACCGTCCTTTTGTTCATCGCATCGACCGCGCTGGCCATGGCCGAGGAGCGCTGGCAGACCCTGCCGGAGCCGGCGGCGATGCCCAAACCCGACGAAGGCGGCTACGCGCACGTCAACGGCATCCAGATGTACTACGCCGTGTTCGGCACGG
>NZ_SRUT01000233.1:0-320 GCF_004791315.1 Mesorhizobium sp. M8A.F.Ca.ET.208.01.1.1 | reverse complement strand
GTTTATTATCAGCAGCTGATACTTTTACAGATTTTCCTATCATTTACGAAGATTCTAATATTAGCAAATTCCTAACTAAAGACGATATTGAAGAATTAAAAATAGCGATTGAAGAAATGGAAAATTTCATTAATAAACTGGAGGTTAATTAAGATGACAAACTATGAAAATATTCCACAAATAGAAATAGTTAGAGAGTTTAAAAGTAAGTATGGTAGAGAAATTGCACTCATGCTCATAAGTGAACGTATTAATAATAGAAATTTGAGTAAAGATGATAGACAAGTACATGAAATGGAACTTATTCAAGCATATATGAA
>NZ_SRUT01000232.1:0-320 GCF_004791315.1 Mesorhizobium sp. M8A.F.Ca.ET.208.01.1.1 | reverse complement strand
GCGGCGACCAGCGCGATCACGAAAAGGCGCAGTGTCCCCTCAAACATGCCTTGCGTTGAAGCCGAAGCCGGTGGCAATTTCAAGGCCTAGAAGCGCGTCGCGTTGCGCGGCGGCTTCTTATCCGGCGTAAAACGCCATCGCCCGAGCCGCCCGACCTCCCGATGGCGTGCTTCAGCTCAAAATTGAATGCTATCGAATGCTTAGCAGACTTGCGCCACTGGCGTCGCCGATCATCGACTTCCTGCTCACCCGCAATTCCGCGCCGATCCCCGATCTCAAGGAGCCGGCGCCGAGCCATGCCGAGATCGCGACGATGATCG
>NZ_SRUT01000231.1:0-320 GCF_004791315.1 Mesorhizobium sp. M8A.F.Ca.ET.208.01.1.1 | reverse complement strand
GGCGCGGTTGGCGACGGCAAAGCCCATGCCGGCATTGGCGGCTTCGTAGGACATCATGCAGCTATCGAAATAGACGCTCCTGGTCTCGCCCAGCACGAAGCTTGCCCCGGCAAAGCCCAGCCACGACTGCCAGTTCTGGGTGCAGGTGTCGGAGTGGAGCAGCGTGAAATGCCTGAGATCGTCCGGCGTGACCTTCGACAGCGGCTTGTCGCCGAGGATCTCGTGGAAGAGTTTGCGACTGCACACCGGCGTCAAATCTTCCTTGAACAGCAGGTCCGCCTGCAGGCCGGGGAAGCTGCCGTCGCCGTAACGGATCTCCA
>NZ_SRUT01000230.1:0-320 GCF_004791315.1 Mesorhizobium sp. M8A.F.Ca.ET.208.01.1.1 | reverse complement strand
GTTTTTACTACGATAAGTAGGTTGATGATCAGAAGAAAAAGCGTCAATTGTATCTTTCAGGTTATTATCATGATTAGGAATTTCATCTCTATGTGCATGAATAAGCTGTTCAGCATCAATATTTACAGCCTTTGCATATTTTCGGATAAAGCCTTCTACATAATCTGCATTTTTAAGTGACTCAAAATCATTTTTTTCAATGAGTGTCAAAGTTTGACGTTTAATTTCTGTTCGATTTTCTAATTCTGTTAATGTCATACCTAATCTTTCACGACGTCCTTTTAAAGTTTGACCAACTAAACTCACGATGTTAGTCCTCC
>NZ_SRUT01000229.1:0-320 GCF_004791315.1 Mesorhizobium sp. M8A.F.Ca.ET.208.01.1.1 | reverse complement strand
ATAGGAGGGTCTTGAGACGCTCACACGGTCCTCGGTGACGCGCCCGCGCACGGTCGCGGTGATGGCGGCTTCATCGCCGATATTGAATGAGCCCTTCGCCATAAAAAGAGTCTGGAGCGGGCAGCGGGTTAGTCAAGCGATCGCTAATGGAACATCACCCGCAGGATAAGGTTGAACAAACAGGTGGCGGGCGGACGGGCTGCTTGCATCATTGGGATCTGCGGGATCTGCTGAAAATCATCTATTGCCTCGGGTCCCGCGCCGCCGGCCGAGACCATCGGAACCTGCAGTTCACTAGGCATGCCACGCCCGAGAAGCGC
>NZ_SRUT01000022.1:0-2755 GCF_004791315.1 Mesorhizobium sp. M8A.F.Ca.ET.208.01.1.1 | reverse complement strand
ACATCCTTGCCAGGTTCCTCATAACCCCGATGATGCGCTGGGCGGAACGCTTGGTTGCCCGGAGGCTTGGAAGGGCATGACATTCAACTGGCGCTGGGACTTTACGTGGGAGATCCTGCCACAGTTGCTGTGGGCTACCCTCAACACGTTGATTGCGGCCGGGATCGGGTATTCAATTGCTCTGGTCGGCGGCCTGCTGCTCGCGCTCGCTCCCCTCGACGACCGCCTTCAGGATTAAGATCCAGGATTGTCTTCCGGCGCGGCTGAAGGCATCGGAGACACGAAAATGCCGGCTGAGGCTCAGGTCTCTCGCGTTGCGAAGATGCTCCCCGTGCCCTCCGCACCATTCCACCGATCTGCTCAGCCGTATTAAGTCATCCGTTTCAATGGTGCTCGTGCACGCAGGATCTCTGCGCCTGGGCGGAAAGTTTTGCAGCTGCAACGCTCAAGAGCTGCGTTCTTCGCAGAAAGGAGCACTTAAAATGGCCTATCATACCTGATGCAAGCGTTTCTTGCTCGAAGTGCAAGGAAGAACGCCCATCGCCGCCGAGAGGCGCGCGTTCAACAGAACAAGAAAAGGGAACAAAATGGAACGTATAATCAAGATTTTTCTGAGCATTGGGCTCGTCGTCGTTGGTCTGACGGCGCCCGCTTACACAGGTGATCTTGCTGATCGCGCGGCAAGCGGCAAGACAATTCGTCTCGGCTTTGCTTCCGAGTCGCCACAGGCATATCCTGGTGAGGGCAACAAGCCTCTGGGGTACGTAAACGCCATTGCCGAAGGGGTTCTTCGTTCAATGGGTTACACCAATATCGAGCCTGTGGTGACCGATTGGGGTGGGTTGATCCCGGGGCTGCAAGCCGGCCGGTTGGATTTAATTACAGGTGGCATGTATATCAATAAAAAGAGGTGCGACAACATAACATTCTCGGAGCCTGTTTCCAAAGAAACAGATGTCTTCATGGTGAAATCCGGAAATCCGGAACAAATCACTACATACAAGGATTTGGTGACGAAGAGTGCGACCATGGTGACTGGGGCAGGCTACGCTGGCATCGAGATCGCTAAGAAGCTGGGCGTGCCCGCATCGCAGATTATGGAGGTTCCAGGAGGTACCGAAATTCTTGCGGCAGTGATCGCTGGTCGAGCAGCCGCTGGAGTGACGTCTTATACAGTCGTCCAGGATATCGCCAAAAAATCTGGAGGGAAGGTGGAGGCCACCAATCCCGCCTTGATGCCGGAGGAATCGTCCGCTTGGATAGGTATCGGATTTAGGAATTCAGACAAAGATTTCGTGGCAAAATTCAATACCGAACTGAAGCGCTATCTCGGAACGCCTGAGATGATGAAGGCTGCGGCAGAAGATGGTTACGACGAGAAGGCGTTGCCAGGCGATACAACAACAGAATGGGTCTGCGCTCATCGCTGAAAACTTGTGTGCTAGAGGTGGGCGACTGCCTCTAGCACAGCCAATTTCATCAGCAGCCGCTCTGCGAAAAACCAGGGATGACATATCGGAAAGTACGAGTTGAATCCGGAAACGGATCGTACGCACGGAGAACTTTGAGATGCCTAGTGAGACTGCGTTCTACACCACTCACGTTGAGCCATCATATCCTGCTGTGGCAACTGAGACCGTCATCGGATTGATAACCCCGTCCAACGACGTCCTCACAGAGCTTGAATTGCGCAGAATGATGCATGATGACGGCATCAGTTTCTGTGCCGCCAGGATGAAGCACCACGAGCCCAGTACGGTCGAAAACCTCTACCGCCATGTTGATGAGATCGCTAAGGTTGGCGAGCTATTCGACCCGCCAGGTGTCGTCAAAGTATTTGCCTACGCCTGCACATCGGGATCAGCCATCATCTCGCAGAAAAGGCTGGAAGAGGAGCTACAGACAACCCGACCCGGGGCCTCCTTAACCTCACCGATGACAGGAGCTTTGCGCGCCTTCGACAGGCTCGGGGTGAAACGCATCGCCATGCTCACACCTTATATCGATCAGGTAGGCGCTGTCGTCACCGAGGCCCTCAGCAGGTCGGGTATTTCGGTCTGCGCGTCTGCTTCATTCCACTGCAAAAACGATTCCGACATCGCCGGACTTTCCCCGGAAAGTATCTTCGAGGCCTCTTGCTCGTTCGATTCTTCTGAGGCTGAAGCTCTTTTCATCCCATGCACCCTCCTTCGGACTTCAAGCATAATCGACCGCCTGGAGGCGCGCCTCGGCAAGCCAGTGATAACTGCAAACCAGGCTATGCTGTGGGACGCATTGAGGCTCGCGCAATATGGGAAGCCAATAGCCAGCCATGGCCAGCTCCTGATGCTGTAATCTTCAAGGGTGCTAGATAAGTTCTCAAATTGCCAAACCCGCCCTTTTGAACCACCCCGGGCAGTGGAACCGCGGCCAACTTGCCGTTCGAGGTTCGGCTCCAGAATAGCTGAGTCCGGCTCACAAACGGCCAATATCAATTAGGCCCGAGCCTCTGCAAGCCGCCCTAATGCTCTGCAGGCCCGAAACGCGCAAATGCGAAGGAGCCTCCCTAATGACTCAGCGAAAGCCTGCGCTTCTTTTGACCGGCTCGGATCGGATAATGGGTAAACTGGAGGACTTTGATGTCGAGCGCAGAAGTGATCAAGAATTTCATCGATGGGGAGTGGAGAGATTGTTCGTCCGGCAAACGGATCGAGGTTGATGACCCTTCAAACGGAGAGACGGTAGCGGTTATTGCAGAGGCAGGACCTGAAGAAGT
>NZ_SRUT01000228.1:0-321 GCF_004791315.1 Mesorhizobium sp. M8A.F.Ca.ET.208.01.1.1 | reverse complement strand
CTATTTTGCAACACACGCATGCAAAAAGACGCAGGCAGCGGTCCAACCCATGCCGAAGACCGATAGGACCAGAAAAAATCGACGAATCCTGGGCCGTTCCAGACCGAAATCGATCGCTGACGTGCAAACCGGGTCAGATTCCGCTCCCGAAATACGCTAAATTCAAAATGATGCGAACTCGGCCAGGTCGCGTTTATTTTTGCGGCAGCAGGGTCAGGCGGGCTCTTCCAGCCTCGGCCGCGCGCTGACCTTTGGCGCAGCACCCGCGCGGTCCCAGGCTGCAATCATGGCGGCTGGCTGACCATCATCGCATAGGGCTAC
>NZ_SRUT01000227.1:0-321 GCF_004791315.1 Mesorhizobium sp. M8A.F.Ca.ET.208.01.1.1 | reverse complement strand
GCCAGCCACCCCGCCACAGCCCGCGGCTCCGGATACCGCCCAGATCGACCGTATCCGCGCCGCACTTGCCAAGGAAATCGCCGACGGCGGACTGAGCGTCGGCGAGAAGGGCGAATTCATCGTCGTCGAGATCAACAACCAGCTCTTGTTTGCATCCGGCCAGGCGGATCTGAAGCCGCAGTTCCAGCCGATCGCGACCGACATCGCCACCACGCTTGACGCCGAATCCGGGCCGATCCAGATCGTCGGCCACACCGATAATGTGAAGCCGAAGAAATCGAGCCAGTTCAAATCGAATTTCGACCTCTCGGTCGCTCGCGC
>NZ_SRUT01000226.1:0-321 GCF_004791315.1 Mesorhizobium sp. M8A.F.Ca.ET.208.01.1.1 | reverse complement strand
GCAATCTAGACGGCATCGTCGTCAAGGCGACGGTCAAGATGGCGAGCGCGGAGCGGGGCCAGTACAAGGACGAGTGCTTCCTGTTCGGCGCCGTCGTCGACAACGAATTCCAAATGGTTCGCGACCCGTATGAGACCAAATGCAATGAAACTCAGATCTCAGCCCAGTGGGCTGTCGGCCACGAGCTCAAGAGCCTTTGGATTGCCAATTGACCTGACCTATCCCTCATCGCGATCGGAAAACTCGGGCATGATTTCGCCGGCCAGCAGCTTCTCCTTCGACAGCAGCCCGGCATCCTCGAGCGCCTCGAAATCCGGCAAC
>NZ_SRUT01000225.1:0-321 GCF_004791315.1 Mesorhizobium sp. M8A.F.Ca.ET.208.01.1.1 | reverse complement strand
ATGATCGCCGCTCTAGACGATCACGGACGGGTGAGCGCCGCCGCCCAGGTCATGAACATCTCGCAGCCGGCCGCATCGCGCATGATCGCCGAGATGGAGGCGGTGCTCGACGTTAGGTTGTGCGAGCGGCTGCCGCGTGGCGTGACGCTGACTCCTTACGGCCAGGCGCTCGCCCGCCGCGCCCGCTCGATCCTGCTCGAGATGCGGGAGGCCGATCGTGAGATTTCTGAGCTCAAGGCAGGCAAGGGCGGGTCGGTGTTCCTTGGCGCGGTGACAGCGCCGGCAATCGAGCTCGCGGTGCCGGCGATTCGCGAGATACGC
>NZ_SRUT01000224.1:0-321 GCF_004791315.1 Mesorhizobium sp. M8A.F.Ca.ET.208.01.1.1 | reverse complement strand
CCGAAGGCGTGCGCAAGACGCTGTCGCCGGAGACCTTGCCGCAGAACGCCTGGATCCCGGCCGACACGCGGGAAGGCGATGAGTATTGGGAAGCCCTGCAGGTGATCCGCGAATGGACCAAGGGCAACCATATGCTCATCCATGATCTCGCGGCCGAAAAGCTGTCGGCGAAGGTCTCGGACCGGTTCTGGAATGAGCACAACTTCGTCTTCCGCCGCTCGGACGGGCTGTTCTACCACGGCAAAGGCGCCACACCGGCCTTCGACGGCTGGGCCGGCGACGCGACCGATCTGACGCTGATCCCGCTCAACATGGCGGAGC
>NZ_SRUT01000223.1:0-321 GCF_004791315.1 Mesorhizobium sp. M8A.F.Ca.ET.208.01.1.1 | reverse complement strand
TTCCGGCGATTTCCGTCAGGCGGCCTTACCGGTCATGTCCTCGCGGCGAACTTCGTCGCGGATCGGATTGACCAGCTTTCCAAGCCCCTCGATCGAGACTTCGCACTTGTCACCGTCCTTCATCAGCAGGCGCGGATTGCGGGCCCATCCGATGCCGGCAGGGGTGCCGCTGACGATCAGGTCGCCGGCCTCGAGCGTGATCGCCTCGCTGATCGTCTCGATGAGGGTGGCGACATCGAAGAGCATGTCGTCCGTGGTCGCCGATTGGACCACCACATCGTTGAGCCGCGTCTCGAGCCTCAGCCCCTTGCCGCCGGCCGG
>NZ_SRUT01000222.1:0-321 GCF_004791315.1 Mesorhizobium sp. M8A.F.Ca.ET.208.01.1.1 | reverse complement strand
GTGTCGCCCGGTGTTTTCCTCCCATTGCGCCGGGCGATGTTCCCCTCTGAAGGTTATGACCTTCATGCTTGGCCGGGCCGCTTTCGCGCCCGGCCTTTTTCTTTTCCGCGCTGGAAATGCTGCCGATCAGGCGAAGTCTATGCGGATGGTTCCGTATGGTCCGAAATCCGAGACGATCCGGTCGCCATGCCGGCATTCGACCGGCCGGATGAAGGAACCCGACAGCACCACCTGTCCGGCCTCTATCTGCATGCCGTATTGGTGGAGCCGGTTGGCGAGCCAGACAATGCCCTTGGCCGGATGGTCAAGCACGCCGGCGCC
>NZ_SRUT01000221.1:0-321 GCF_004791315.1 Mesorhizobium sp. M8A.F.Ca.ET.208.01.1.1 | reverse complement strand
GAATGAGGCAAGCTCGATCACCGCCTTTACTTCGTCTTCGAAGAGCGCAGGCAGGATGATGACATTGGCCGGTGTGGCGTTGCCGAGGCCCGATGTGATGCGCAGGAAGTCCGGCGGCACATTGTCGAGAACGATCGCACGCTTGTCGGCAGCGCTTTGGCCGATCAGCCCCTCACGTAGATCAAGGCGCTGCTTCATCACCGCCCTGCTCTCGGCGCCGTAGGACGCGGCAAGCTCGAGATAGGACTCGTCTTCTTCCCGGTTGGTCACATAGAACACGCCGTATTGCGCATTCACCAGCGGTGCCAGCTCCGACATGAT
>NZ_SRUT01000220.1:0-322 GCF_004791315.1 Mesorhizobium sp. M8A.F.Ca.ET.208.01.1.1 | reverse complement strand
TCTACGACAATCACGGCATCGAGCCGGCGCTCAAGCGCTGCCGCTGGCTGCTGGTCAGCGACGCCGGCGCGCCCTGGCAGGCTTCGAGGGCGGGCTACTGGAACTGGTTCTCGCAGTTGAAGCGCGTGCTCGACACCACCGACAACCAGGTGCGCTCGCTCAGGCGCCGCGACCTCGTGGCGCGTTTCCAGGCGGCCAAGGACGCCGACGATCGCGGCCTGCCCAACGACGCGAGCCGGCCCGATTATGCGGCGGCGCGCGGCGTCTTCTGGTCGATCGCCAGCAAGCCGGACGCGACCGAGCCGACCTTCACGCAGACCGC
>NZ_SRUT01000219.1:0-322 GCF_004791315.1 Mesorhizobium sp. M8A.F.Ca.ET.208.01.1.1 | reverse complement strand
TCCGACAGACCGCCGCCCTCGCCGCTTTCCTCCTTGTCAGCGCCACGCCGCTGGCCGGCGCCGCCGAAAAGCCCACCGATCCGCAGATCGCCCATATCGCCTACACGGCCGGCACGCTCGACATCGAGGCGGCAAAGCTGGCGATCAAGAAGTCCAAGACCAAGGAAGTCGTCGACTTCGCCAAGGACATGGAGCGCGACCATGAGGCGGTGAACAGCCAGGCGCTCGCCCTGGTGAAGAAGCTGAACGTCAAGCCCGAAGACAATGCCACCAGCTTGGCGCGCTCCTCCTTCGCGGCCTTCGCCAGCGCCTGGCTGGTGGC
>NZ_SRUT01000021.1:0-7706 GCF_004791315.1 Mesorhizobium sp. M8A.F.Ca.ET.208.01.1.1 | reverse complement strand
TCCCAAGCTCTCCCGCGGCTGTAACCTCAGGTGGTACGGGCGACTTCGCCAAGCCAAGGTCCGGGCGGCCGCCCGGACCTTGGCTCAATCGCTTCAATCCCACGAAATCTCTCTCGTGTAGATACAAGGTGGCTCGGCGAAGCCGAGACGGAGTGGGGGTCGACCAGCGCAGCATAGGACAATGCATGCGCCAAGCTGCCATGCACGCTATCGCCAAAGACCAGCCGCTGGAAATGTGCGCATGCTTAGCGCCTCTGGCGGGAGCGAGGAGCCCGAGTCCTGAGTACTCACCTGTCGATCCGCGTCGACAGGATGATCGAAGACGCGGTCCGCTCGACCCCGTCCATGGCGCCGATCTGGTCGAGCAGCGTGTCGAGGTCGCGGATCGACGGCGCGTCGACGATGACGATCATGTCGAAATTGCCACTGACCGAGTGCAGCGTCCTGACCGGCGGCAGCGCCTGCAGGGCGCGCACCACTTTGTCGGCGAGCTTGGGCGTGACGGTGAGCAGCACATGTGCCCTGACCAGCCCCTGCTCATAGTCCGGCGCCAGCCTGACGCCATAGCCCGTGATGATGCCGCGCTGCTCCAGCCGCTCGATCCGGCTTTGCACCGTCGTGCGCGACACGCCGAGTTGCCGCGCCAGTTCGGCCGTCGAGGCGCGCGCGTTGGCGCGCAGCAGCGAAAGCAGGGCCTGTTCGGCATCACTGAGCATTTCGACGAATCCTTTCGGCAAATCGACTAGAGATAGGGTTCACATTGCAGGATTCCACGCTTCCTTTCGACAGGCAAGCAGCGATGATCCCGGCAAACGCGGATCGCAGGGGAATTTGACCATGAACAAAGTCGTTATCGTCGGGGCCGGCAAGATCGGCTCGACCATCGCCGAAATGCTTGCTGAAACGGGCGACTACCAGGTCACCCTCGTCGACCGCTCGGCGGCACAGCTCACTGCTGCCGAAGTGCCCGCCGGCGTCGAGACGCTCGAACTCGACATCGCCGCGGTCGGTGCGCTCGAGGCGGCGCTCGCCGGCAAGTTCGCGGTGCTGAGCGCCGCCCCCTTCCATCTCACCACGCGCATCGCCGAGGCGGCGGCCAGCGCCGGCGTGCATTATCTCGACCTCACCGAGGATGTCGTCTCGACCAGGCGCGTCAAGGAACTGGCCCGGACGGCCAAGAGCGCCTTCATCCCGCAATGCGGGCTGGCGCCAGGCTTCATCTCGATCGTCGCCAACGACCTCGCCAGCCGCTTCGACACGCTGGAAAGCGTGCGCATGCGCGTCGGCGCGCTGCCGCAATACCCGTCCAACGCGCTGAACTACAATTTGACCTGGAGCACCGACGGCGTCATCAATGAATATTGCGAGCCTTGCGAGGCGATCGTCGAAGGTGAACTGGTCGAAGTGCCGCCGCTGGAAGAGCGCGAGGAGTTCTCGCTCGACGGCGTCACCTACGAGGCCTTCAACACCTCCGGCGGGCTCGGCACCTTGGCCGACACGCTGAAGGGCAAGGTGCGCACGCTGAACTACCGCACCATCCGCTATCCCGGCCATGCCGCGATCATGAAGGCGCTGCTCAACGATCTCGGCCTGCGCCATCGCCGCGACGTGTTGAAGGACATTTTCGAAAGTGCTTTGCCGGCGACGCTGCAGGACGTGGTCATCGTCTTCGTCACCGTCAGTGGCCGCAGACAAGGCCGTCTGCTGCAGGAGACCTACGCCAACAAGATCTATTCCAGGCGCGTCGGCCAGACGGTGCGCAGCGCCATCCAGATCACCACGGCTTCCGGAATCTGCGCCGTGCTCGACATGCTGGCCGACGGCTCGCTGCCGGCGACCGGCTTCGTCAAGCAGGAGGAGATCGCGCTCGACGCCTTCCTCGCCAACCGCTTCGGCCGCGCCTATGCCCAGCACGATATGGTGAGCCGGCTGGCGGGGTGAAGAGCGCCAGCCTTTCTCCCTTCTCCCCCTTGTGGGAGAAGGGAAAGACCAACGCCGCGCTCAAATATGCAGCGCGTGCCCCAGGGCCTTGAGCGCCGCTTCCTGGAACCCCTCGCCTTGCGTCGGATGGGCATGGATCGTCCCGGCGATGTCCTCCAGCCGCGCGCCCATTTCCAGCGCCAGCCCGAAAGCCGCCGCCAGTTCCGACACGCCCTGGCCGACCGCCTGGATGCCGAGCACCAGGTGATTGTCCGCGCGTGCCACGACGCGAACGAAGCCGTCTTCGCCGAGCTTGGTCATCGCGCGGCCATTGGCGGCGAAGGGGAACAGGCCGATCTTGATCTCGCCGCCGAGAGCTTTGGCCTCTTCGGGCGACAGCCCCGCCGTCACCAATTCGGGATCGGTGAAGCAGACGGCGGGGATCGAGCGCTTGTCCCAGCTGCGCTTGTCGCCGGCGACGATCTCGGCGACCATCTCGCCCTGCGCCATTGCCCGGTGCGCCAGCATCGGCTCGCCGGTGACGTCGCCGATGGCGAAGACGCCGCGCATCGAGGTGCGGCACTGGTCGTCGGTCCTGATGAATTTTCCGGCCCTGTCGAGATCGATCTGCTCGAGCCCCCAGCCCTCGGTCACCGGCTTGCGGCCGACCGTCACCAGAATCTTGTCCGCGGCGACCTTGCCGCTCTTGCCGTCGGAGGTCTCGACCAGCAGCGCATCGCCTTTCGTTGACAGGCCCTTGGCCTTGGCGCCTGTCATCACCTCAATGCCGAGCGCGGCGAGCCGTTTGACCACGGGCCGGGTCAGTTCCGCATCA
The DNA here is from genome assembly GCF_004791315.1 of Mesorhizobium sp. M8A.F.Ca.ET.208.01.1.1. Lineage (NCBI taxonomy): Bacteria > Pseudomonadati > Pseudomonadota > Alphaproteobacteria > Hyphomicrobiales > Phyllobacteriaceae > Mesorhizobium > Mesorhizobium sp. M8A.F.Ca.ET.208.01.1.1. The sequence goes on along the minus strand of NZ_SRUT01000021.1, from coordinate 4,951 downwards.
TACTGCGCCAGCACGCGCGGCAGGGCTTCGACCACGGTCACCTCGGCGCCCATCTTGGCGAAGGCCATGCCGAGCTCCAGCCCGATATAGCCGCCACCGACGACCGCGAGCTTCTTGGGCACTTCGCTCAACGCCAGGGCCTCGGTGGATGAGATCACCGGCCCGCCAAAGGGAAGAAAAGGCAATTCGACCGGCGCCGAGCCCGTCGCGATGACGATCGCCTCGGCCCGGATCACCTGGCTTCCCGTCTCGGTTTCGACCTCGAGGGTCTTGCCGTCGCGAAAGGTCGCCCAGCCCTGCACGGTCTTCACCCCGGCTTTCTTGAGCAGGCCGGCGACGCCGCTGTTGAGCCGGCTGACGATCCCGTCCTTCCAGGCGACGGTCCTGGCGAGATCGAGCACGGGTGCCGTGACCGAAATGCCGAGCGGGCTCTTGCCGCCGGCCATGTGCGCGACCTTCTCGAACTCCTCCGCCGCGTGGATCAGGGCCTTGGACGGGATGCAGCCGACATTGAGGCAGGTGCCGCCCGGCTTGCCGGCCTCGACGATGACCGTATCGACACCGAGCTGCCCGGCACGGATGGCGCAGATATAGCCGCCGGGACCGGCGCCGATGACGAGCAGCTTGCAGGAGATTTCTTTCATGGTGTGACCCTTCGACCCGAGGGAATGCTCCGTCGAGATTCTTCACGCCCCCCTCTGTCCTGCCGGACATCTCCCCCACGAGGGGGGAGATTGGCAGCTTCGTCGCTTCGCTCATTCTTGCGATGATAGAGATTGGCGAAACCCGGCGTGACGTCCAATCTCCCCCCTTGTGGGGGAGATGCCTGGCAAGGCAGAGGGGGGCGCTGTCCCGCAGTCATCTCGGTCATTCCGCCGCCCCTCTAATCCACGAAAATCAGCGCCGGCGTTTCCAGCAGCGCCTTGATCCGCTGCACGAACACCGCCGCGTCCCAGCCGTCGATGACGCGGTGGTCGAAGCTCGACGACAGGTTCATCATCTTGCGCGGGATGAACTGCGTGCCGTCCCACACGGGCCGCACCATCATCTTGTTGACGCCGATGATCGCGACCTCCGGATGATTGATGACCGGCGTGGTCGCCACGCCGCCCATGGCGCCGAGCGAGGTGATGGTGATGGTCGACCCGGACAGGTCGTCACGGGTCGCAGTGCCCGACTTGGCCGCCTCGGCCAGCCTGGCGACCTCAGCGCCGCAATCCCAGATGTCGCGCGCCTCGGCATGCTTGACGACAGGCACCACCAGCCCCGACGGCGTCTGCGCGGCGATGCCGATATGGATGCCGCCATGCTGGTGGATGATGCCGGCCTCGTCGTCGAACAGCGAATTGAGTTGAGGCTGGTCCGCGATGGCCTTGACCATCGCCCGCATCAGGAACGGCAGCAGCGTCAGCTTGGGCCTCTCCGCGCCTCCCTTGGCCGGGCGCTTTTCCTTGTTGAGCGCGGCGCGCAATTCCTCCAACGGGGTGACGTCGATCTCCTCGACATAGGTGATGTGCGGGATGCGCGACTTGGACAGCGTCATCTTCTCGGCGATCTTTCGCCGCAGGCCGACCAGTTTGATGTCCTCGATCGCATCGTTGCGGGCGAGACCCGATGTCTTGGCCAGTTGCGGCCCGCGCGCCAGGAACGCCTCGATGTCTTCGTGGCCGATGCGGCCGGCCGGGCCGCTGCCCGCGATTCGCCTGAGATCGATGCCGGCCTCTTTCGCCCGCAAGCGGACGGCTGGCGACGCCAGCGGCTTTTCGCCTTCCGGGCGCGGCGCGCCGGCCGAGGCCCGTGCGGTGGTCTTCGCGGCAGCCTGCGGCGGTGCGGGTTTTACCGGTGCCTCGGCGGGCTTTGCCACCTTGGGCGACGGTGCGGTTTCGGGTTTCGGGCTCGGCAGCTTGGCGGGCGCTTCGGCCTCCGCGGTTGGTTCCGCTTCTTTGCCGGCGCCCTTCACATTGCCCTCGCCCGCCACCTTCAGCCGCACGATTGGCGAACCGATCGCCACCGTGTCGCCGATCTCCGCGCCCAGCCACAGGATCTCGCCATCGACGGGCGACGGGATTTCGACCGTCGCCTTGTCGGTCATGACGGCGGCAAGCACCGTGTCCTCGCGCACGATGTCGCCGATTTTCACATGCCATTCGACGAGTTCCGCCTCGGCGACGCCCTCGCCGACATCGGGCAGCTTGATGATGTGTTCGCCCATCTCAGGCCTCCCTAAGCTTCCAATGTTTCGATGAGGGCACGGCCGACGCGCGCGGGCCCCGGAAAATACTCCCACTCCTGCGCGTGCGGATAGGGCGTGTCCCAGCCGGCGACGCGGGCCACCGGCGCCTCCAGTTGGTAGAAGCAGTTTTCCTGCACCAGCGCCGAGAGTTCGGCGCCGAAACCGGAGGTCAGCGTCGCCTCGTGCACGACGACGCAACGTCCGGTCTTCTTCACCGAGGCCACGATCGTGTCGAGGTCGAGCGGCAGCAGCGTCCTGAGATCGATGATCTCGGCGTCGATGCCGGTTTCCGCGGCCGCGGCCTGGGCGACATAGACCATGGTGCCGTAGGCGAGCACCGTGACAGCCGTACCCGCCCTGCGGATCGCCGCCTTGCCGAGCGGCACGGTATAATGGCCGTCGGCGACCTCGCCGAGCTCGTGCTTCGACCATGGCGTCACCGGCCGATCGTGATGGCCGTCGAACGGACCGTTGTAGAGCCGCTTCGGCTCGAGGAAGATCACCGGGTCGGGGTCCTCGATCGCCGCGATCAGCAGGCCCTTGGCGTCATGCGGGTTGGACGGCACCACCGTCTTCAGGCCCGACACATGGGTGAACAGCGCTTCCGGGCTCTGGCTGTGCGTCTGGCCGCCGAAGATGCCGCCGCCCGTCGGCATGCGCACCACGATCGGGCAGGTGAAGTCGCCATTGGAGCGATAACGCAGCCTTGCGGCTTCCTGCGTCAGCTGATCGTAGGCCGGATACATGTAGTCGGCAAACTGAATTTCCACGCACGGCTTCAGGCCATAGGCGGCCATGCCGATGGCCGAGCCGACAATACCGGATTCGTTGATCGGCGCGTCGAAGCACCGGGTCTTGCCGTACTTTGCCTGCAGGCCTTGGGTGCAGCGGAAGACGCCGCCGAAGAAGCCGACATCCTCGCCGAACACGACGACTTTGCTGTCGCGCTCCATCGACACGTCCATGGCGTCGCGAATGGCCTCGATCATGGTCCGTCTTGGCATGGGTCAGACTCCCGCCTGCTGGCGTTGGCGTCTGAGATGCGGCGGCATCTCGGCGAACACGCCCTCGAACATCTCGCGCGTCGACGGCTTGCCGCCGGCATGCAGCGTGCCGTGGCTTTCCGCCTCCTTCTGCGCCGCGATGACCGTGTCGAGGATTTCGGCCTCGGCCTGCGCGTGCCGCTCGTCCGACCAGACGCCGAGCTTGATGAGATGGTTCTTCAGCCGCATGACTGGGTCGCCGAGCGGCCAGGCGTCGGACTCGGTCTTCGGCCGGTAGGCGGAGGGGTCGTCCGAACTGGAATGGGCGCCGGCGCGGTAGGTGACATATTCGACCAGCGTCGGTCCGAGATTGCTGCGGGCCCGCTCGGCCGCCCATTTGGCCACCGCGTGGACGGCGAGATAGTCATTGCCGTCGACGCGCAGCGAAGGGATGCCGAAGCCGAGGCCTCGGGCCGCGAAGGTGCCCGAGCCACCGCGCGCGATGCCCTGGAAGGTCGAGATCGCCCACTGGTTGTTGACGACGTTGAGCACCACCGGCGCCTTGTAGGTGGAGGCGAACACCAGCGCCGAATGAAAATCGGACTCCGCCGTCGAGCCGTCACCGATCCAGGCCGCGGCGATGCGCGAATCGTTGGAGATCGCCGAGGCCATCGCCCAGCCGACCGCCTGGATATACTGCGTCGCCAGATTGCCGGAGATGGAGAAGAAGCCGTGCTCCTTCGACGAATACATGATCGGCAGCTGCCGGCCCTTCAGCGGGTCGGCCTCGTTGGAATAGATCTGGTTCATCATCGTGACCATCGGATAGCCGTCGGCGATCAGCAGTCCGGCCTGCCGATAGGTCGGAAAATTCATGTCGCCGGGCGCCAGCGCCTTGCGGAAGGCGCAGCTCACCGCTTCTTCACCGAGATGCTGCATGTAGAAGGACGTCTTGCCTTGCCTCTGCGCCATCTGCATGCGCGCATCGAAGGTCCGCAGCGTCATCATGTTGCGCAGGCCTTCCAGCAATTCCTCGCTGGAAAGCAGCCCGGCCCACGGCCCGACCGCCTCGCCATCGCGGTTGAGCACGCGGATGATCGAGAAGGCCATGTCGCGGATGGTGCGTGGATCGACATCGATCTCGGGGCGCGGCACCGAGCCGGCCCCGGCGATGGTCACGTTGGAGAAATCAGGCGTGCCGCCCGGCCGCACTTCCGGCTCCGGAACGTGGAACCGCAACATCCCAGCATCGGCCATGACCTCAGATCCTCCAATGTTGCCTGGGTGCGGATATTTGCACATCCGTGCCTCCAGGCCAGTGCGAATTCGCCCGGCAAGCTCTTCAGCTATCGGTTCCGGCCACGCCGGCCGATCCGGCCTCCCGCGCTCAAGATGAAGATATGTCCGCGAAATTTCTTGTCGATGTTGAGCGGCGGCACGCAATTTGGCGAATGGTTGCGGGCAGGTTGCCGCAAGAGGAGGTATTTTTAGAAGGCGGGGCCAGAAGCGACCTTCCTTCTCCCCTTGTGGGAGAAGGTGGATCGGCGCGCCAGCGCCGAGACGGATGAGGGGTGTTCCCGCGGAGTGAGACGCTGGCGTTCCCTGGAACACCCCTTGTATCTGCACGGATCTGACTTTGTGCGATGGAAGCGACTGAGCCTCGAACCGGACGGCATCCGATTCGAGGCTTGGCGAAGTCGCCCGACACCCCTGCGGCTACAACCGTGGATGAGCC
>NZ_SRUT01000218.1:0-322 GCF_004791315.1 Mesorhizobium sp. M8A.F.Ca.ET.208.01.1.1 | reverse complement strand
ATTACAAAGTACTGCTGGAGAAATCGGAGTCATGTACGGAAATATTCCAACAGTTGCAGCACTTGAAATTGGCTAGGCCAAAATTAAGTTTGACGGTGGTTCAGAATATATTGCAGTGAGTGAAGGTTTTGTTGAAGTAAGACAAGATAAATTATCAATCATTGTTCAAACTGCAGAGCCTGCGAATGAAATTGATGTCGCTAGAGCAGAGTTAGCAAAATCAAGAGCAGAATCTCATTTAAACAATGAAGAAGATAGCAGTGACATAAATAGAGCCAAACGCGCATTAGATCGTGCTAATAACCGTCTTCGTGTCGCTCAA
>NZ_SRUT01000217.1:0-322 GCF_004791315.1 Mesorhizobium sp. M8A.F.Ca.ET.208.01.1.1 | reverse complement strand
CTTCTGCCGCGAGCTTGCCGACGAGGTCAACATCATGGATCGCGGCCAGATCGTGCATACGGGGCCGGCTGAGGATCTCGATCGGGCGGATGTGAGGAAATTCCTGACAGTCTAACCGCGTCGTCGTCATCCTTGGGCGAAGCAAGGAGCGAAGACCATTCGTTCCGTGACGTTGGCCGAAGAGTGCTGCGCTACAGAATAGTTTCTTTGTGCGGCGTCATTCCAAATTCTGCACCGTCAGTGACGCTCGGAAGTAACGGAATGGATCCTGGGGTCTTCGCTCCGCTTCGTGTCGCTGCGCCCAAGGATGACGAAGTTGTTG
>NZ_SRUT01000216.1:0-322 GCF_004791315.1 Mesorhizobium sp. M8A.F.Ca.ET.208.01.1.1 | reverse complement strand
GTCTACTTTGAAGGGGAGAAATTATTATTCATAGTTTGAATCCACGAACCCATATATATGAGTATTCAATGATAAATTCTTACAATATTTAAATTTATTCTTTAACTGCAGGTTGATTATTACCTGTTTGAGCTTCATCAATTGCAGTTTGAAGTTCTTTTGTAAACAAGTCTTTTTGAATATCTGTGTAGCCAAGTAACTCAGCCATTACATCAATCACTTGCTCTTTATAATTTAGAACATCATCTATTTTGAAATAAAGTTTACCAGTACGACGAATAAAGAAATCTGTTGGGCGATGAACCATTTCGTTTTGGATAGA
>NZ_SRUT01000215.1:0-323 GCF_004791315.1 Mesorhizobium sp. M8A.F.Ca.ET.208.01.1.1 | reverse complement strand
CACGCCTACGCGGAACGGTTGCCGGCGGCGGCGCGGCACGAGTGGGACAAGGTCGCCGGTCGTTTCGAGGAAATCGTCTTCGACCAACCCTTGGCGCACACTGCCGCCCTGATTGCCGGAGCATTGGGTGTGGGGACGATCCCGGTCCGGATTGCGGAGGAGGCAAGGAAGGCCGCCCGTGCGACCGGCGCCATGGGATGGCTGGGTGGCGAAGATGCCGAGCAGGCCGATTGCAATTGCCGCAAGCAAGGGAAGGGTTTTCATCCAGGCGCTCCGATTCGCTTCGTGATCTCGGATCATCATCATAGCGGATTACGGCGGCC
>NZ_SRUT01000214.1:0-323 GCF_004791315.1 Mesorhizobium sp. M8A.F.Ca.ET.208.01.1.1 | reverse complement strand
GTCAACCATCCCGAACATAGCGGGCAGGCGGGCATCTTCACCAGCAGTCTCTGTGTCGCTCTCGTGGCGGCAAACAAGATCGAGGCTGGCGGGGTGATGATCAACGGTCCTCGAACCATCGATTTTGATCGCGGTGGCCGTTCAGTGTGTTCAAACACGAGGCGCCGTTAGACGGCACCGCAGCATCATAGCGAAGTGCCATGCAGGACGACTCCCTGCAGCATCGTCTCGCGCAGCCAAACACTTGACGGATCACTGTTGTCAACGGCCGGACGTTTGACGGCCTGTGACGCGAAAAGGCAGCGGAAGATCTAGCATTTATG
>NZ_SRUT01000213.1:0-324 GCF_004791315.1 Mesorhizobium sp. M8A.F.Ca.ET.208.01.1.1 | reverse complement strand
AGACCACGGTGATGGCGTAGGCGGCGGTCACCGAAACGACGGTGACGATCGCCGCGATGCGCAGCGTGCGGATGAACACCGACTGCACCAGGCCATCGGTGAGCAAAGCGTGGTACTGGCCGAGCCCGGGCGTGGGGAGCGTAAAGCTCCACTTCACCACGCCGAGGAACGGCCAGGCATAGGCAAGGATCAGGAACAGGAGCAGCGGCGCCATCAGCAGCGCCGCGCCTGTCCTGTCGGAGAGGGTGCCTCTCATCGTCAAGAAAGTCTCCGCCCGATCAGGCGGAGATGATCTTGGTGTATTCGTCGAGCGCCTTGCCGTAG
>NZ_SRUT01000212.1:0-324 GCF_004791315.1 Mesorhizobium sp. M8A.F.Ca.ET.208.01.1.1 | reverse complement strand
CTCTCGGCTCTTTGCCTGTCGCCGCTGATGGCGCAGGAGACCGCGCCGGCCCAGCCGGATGCCGCCGCTCCCGCGGCTCCGGTCGATCCCAATGCCGTGGTTGCCACCGTCAATGGCGAGAAGCTGACCGAGGCCGACCTGCAGCTCGCCGAAGGCGAACTGTCGCAACAGTTCGCGCAGCTGCCGCCCGAGCAGCGCCGCGCGGCCGCGCTTTCGGCGGCGATCGAAATTCGCGTCATGGCCAAGAAGGCCCTCGATACCGGCCTCGACAAGGATCCGGACTTCCAGCGCCGCATGGCTTTCCTGCAGGCGCGCGCCCTGCAT
>NZ_SRUT01000211.1:0-325 GCF_004791315.1 Mesorhizobium sp. M8A.F.Ca.ET.208.01.1.1 | reverse complement strand
CGTCGACGACCAGGTGGAACTCGATGAAAGTGGCGCGTCCGGCAATGCGCGTCTTCAGGTCATGCACCTCCAGCGCGCCCTTCGAGTTGGCCGAGATGATATCGCGGATCTGCATGTTTTCCTGACTGTCGACGGCGCGGTCCATCAGCCCGCTCATCGACGAGCCGATGACGTGCCAGCCCTGCCACAGGATGTTGAGCGCGACGATCACGGCGAGCGCCGGATCGAGGATCTGCCAGCCGGTGAGAAGTGCGCCGACAAGGCCGCCGAACACGCCTACTGACGTCACCACGTCAGTCATGATGTGCTGGCCATCGGCGGTCAG
>NZ_SRUT01000210.1:0-325 GCF_004791315.1 Mesorhizobium sp. M8A.F.Ca.ET.208.01.1.1 | reverse complement strand
GGCGCTGTTCATCGGCCGGCTGAGCGAGGCCGACGTGATCGTCCGCTTCACCCGCACGGCCCAGCCTGCCGAATACGCCATCTCCGGCATCATGGCCACCGAGAGCGATGTGCCGCTCGGCACGCGGATCCAGGGCGTTCCGGTCGTGGCGCTGCGGCCGCGCCTGGTCGAGGTGCTGGAGGACTATGTCAAAGGCACGCAGAGTCTCGACCTGCTGATCTTCGGCAAGGGTGTCGAGCGCGAGATCGAGGACTATGCCGAGCTGGTGCGGGTCGCCCGCCACAGCGGCATCACCGTCGTCCAGTTTTCCGGACTTTCCGAGCTG
>NZ_SRUT01000209.1:0-326 GCF_004791315.1 Mesorhizobium sp. M8A.F.Ca.ET.208.01.1.1 | reverse complement strand
TTCATCGACCGCCTGCGTGTTGGGCAGCCGCAGGCCTGGAATGAAACGCTGGTTCTTGGCGCGAGACCAGCCGGTGCCGACCGGGTTGTATTTGTAACTTGCCGGCGGCTTGTCGTCGGGGTCCCGCCTGTCGACGCCACCCCATGCAACGTCATAGGATATGGGTAGCTTCAGGAAGGGCCGTGGCGCGGTTGCGGTGAACATCGGCCCGATGGCTCGCCACTCGCGATGGCCGACCACTTCGAACCGTTTCGACCAATTGCCGAGCTTGACGCCGACGAGCACTCGCTCCGCTGGCCGTCCGCCGGGCGCGTAAGCGAAGCCAT
>NZ_SRUT01000020.1:0-8539 GCF_004791315.1 Mesorhizobium sp. M8A.F.Ca.ET.208.01.1.1 | reverse complement strand
GAATATCGACATGGCTCGGGCAATTCGCCGGCCACAAAGCTCTGACGTCGCATTTTCCTGCCGTGGTCCTGCCTCGCCCATGCGCGAGGTGTACATTGCCGCGGCGAGCGATCAGGGTAAGGCGTGTGCCTCCCTGGCGACGGCCCACATGAAGCCGACCAGTTCGCGGGAGATCGCCGTGGAGACCGCGTCGTTCGCTTGCAACATCATGGCGGCCCACAACGATCAATGGTGTCAACGGAGTGTCCCGCGTCTCGGATCGATCGATCACACCGCTCATTCTCTTGCAAGTTCCGACACCAGCTCAGCACGGTAAGGCGCCGCGCACCTCACACGGATCAAGCTTCGCCAGTCACCAATCCTCGCGCCAGAGCCATCTGGTCGTCCGGCGACTGCTGGGCTGATAAGCCGCCAGATGTCAGGCGAGCGCGCTTTGGCGCGTTTCTTCCGCAGCCATCACACTAGACTAATTTCCATCCATAAACGTGCATGTTTCACAGCGTTTACAATGAGTTGCGCGCTGGCTGGAGGCGCGTTGACGGGTGCGGACGGTACCCCTCCGGTGACGGCCGCCTTGCTGAGGTAGGCTGAAGGCTGCAAGCCCTAGTGCAAGCATTAGGAGTACCCTGGTGACGAAGCATCAGATTGAAGTGATCACGTCGGTCGAGCGGCGCCGGCGCTGGTCTGGGGAGGAGAAGGAGCGGCTGGTCTCTGCGACGTTCGAGCCTGGGGCCACTGTTTCGGAGATCGCGCGATCGGCGAGCCTTCATGTGAGCCAGCTTTTCCGGTGGCGCAAGGAGCTCTGCCAGATCTCCGCGCCGTCCATGTCACAGCTCGTTGCGGTGGAAGTCGTCGAGGCGCGGCCGGCGCCCCAACCGCCTGCGCAGCAATCACCGGTATCTCGATCGCGCAAGAAGAGCAGCATGGTGACGATCGAGGTTGGAGGCGCGCCGCCTGCGGGTCGAAAGTGATATCGATAGCGAGGCGCTCGGCCGGATCCTGGATGTGCTGGAGCGGCGATGATCTCGACCCCAAGCGGTGTGAAGGTGTGGCTCGCCACTGACTATACGGATATGCGCAAGGGCTTCCCCAGCCTGTCACTGATGGTGCAGGAGATTTTGAAGCGCGATCCGCACAGCGGCCCCTTGTTCTGTTTCCGCGGGCGGCAGGGAGGGTTGATCAAGGTGATCTGGAACGACGGCCAGAGTGCATGTCTGTTTACGAAGAAGCTCGAGCGTGGCCGCTTTATCAGGCCCTCGGCGGCCGATGGCACGGTGGTGATCACGCCCGCTCAGCTTGGCTATCTGCTCGAAGGCATCGACTGGCGGATGCCGCAAAAAACCTGGCGTCCGAGCTCGGCGGGATGAGCAAAACCGCTGGCTTGGCGGGAGCGAATATGATTCCATCGCGCAATGACCGATGTGGCCGATCAGCTTCCTGGTGATCTTGCCAGTGCGCATGCGATGATCCTCGCGGAGCGTGCAGGCCGCCGGGAGGCGCAAGCACTCGCCGCCCGTGCGCAAGCCGTGAACTCGCATTCCGATGCGCTGATCGCCCGGCTCCGATTGGAGATCGAAAAGCTGAAGCGCGACATCCATGGCAGTCGCTCGGAGCGCAAAGCCCGGCTTCTCGACCAGATGGAGCTGCAGCTTGAGGAACTGGAGACCGACGCCAGCCAAGACGAACGGGCGGCGGAGATGGCGCCGCGGTCATCGACTGTCAGGGCCTTTGAGCGCAAGCGTCCGACACGCAAGCCGTTTCCTGAACATCTGCCACGTGATCGTGTCGCCATCGCCGCGCCCCGGAACTGCCCGTGTTGCGGTTCAGCCAAGCTAGCCAACGTCACCGAGACGCTGGAGGTGATCCCGCGCCAGTGGAAGGTAATCCAGACCGTGCGCGAGAAGTTCTCTTACCGCGATGCGAGAAAATCTCGCAGCCACCGGCGCCCTTCCATGTGACACCGCGCGGCTTTGCCGGGCCGAACCTGTTGGCGACGATCCTGTTCGAGAAGTTCGCCCAGCACCAGCCGCTGAACCGGCCGCTATGCCGCCTGCGACCCGGAGAACCGGGCTTATAGCGGCCCAGCTCGAGAGGAACTGGGAAGCTACGCTCAGGCGCGTGGAGACGGCCTTGATCCGTTCATCTTCAAGGTCGCTGGCGCGGATCTGGTAGGGCGCGCCGCGCATGACCTGCTCGGCTGGCAATATGCCGTCCTGACGAACCGGCGGATTTTGACATGCGACAGCCAAGCTCGCGGCCGCGTCCGACATGGTGAGCCACTCGCCGTTCTTGTTGGAAGCCCGGTGACGCCGGCCGACGCGAAAGGCGGGCCATTGTCACTTCTGAGCCGATCTGGCAGACCATGCTCCTCAAACAGCCGCTCGAATACCGGCCAGGCCTCGTCGTCCGCCGTCGAGCCCGTCGCTTCGAGCGCCAAAAGGTAGCGGCTCGACGCATCCATCACCGTCAACGGTTCGCAGCGCCACCCGTCACGGGTCCGGAACCAGCCCTTGTGATCGCCCGTCCACACCCGCGTTCGGCTCCTCGGCTTGCGGCCATGGTCCGTTGCCACAGGCCCGCAGCCGTGGCCGCTTGCGGACGCTGACAAGCCTGTGCCGCGCAAGGATTGCACCAGCCGTCGAGGCCGACGGCCACAGCAGCTCGGGAGCGGTGCGCTTGAGCCGCGCCATGATCTTCTTCGGACCCCACAGCGGATGCGTTTCCTTTGCCGCAACGATCCGCTCCACCAGATCCAAAGCCGTCGTCCGGCCATGATTGAGTGGCGCCCGCGGCAGATCATGCAAACCTTCCGGGCCGAACTCCCGGTAACGCCTCAGCCATTTGTAGCCGGTCTTGCGCGATATGCCGTAGGCCGCACAAAGCTCGCTCATCGTCTCCTCATATGCAAGGCAATCCACAACAAACCGAAGCCGCTCGTCCATGATGCCAGTCTCTCGCCAAACCATCGCCGGTCCTCCCGGCGGACAAGAAAACTGTCACCCATGCTATCGGTCCATTGTGTTACCTATCTATCCGGTTCGGACAAGCCTAGCTTGGCCTCCAGCCGACGCCCCTCAAGGCTTTGGTCGAGAAGATGCGACAAATCCTCGAAGTGCATTCCTGGGTCCTAAGGATTCGGGTCGGCGCTGATACGCGTAGGAGACGCGTGCGAAACGGACCGGGTTCCCGTAGTCTCAAATGCGCAACGAATGTCTCCACCGGGCGATGAGAGAAGCGGTCGAAGTAACCAGTGATCGGGATTTTCCGTTGCGCGCATGTTTTGCTGCCTATGCTTGGACGGGCTTTCGCTCGAGCTGCTTCAAGGAGTTCAATGCGCTCATTGTAATCATCGCGGCGAGTTGAGCCGCACTCTGATTACACCGACGTCGTTCTCGATGGCGATCTCAGTCCCAAATGGCTTTGAGAGTGTCTGTAGACGCTCGAGAATGGCTCTTGCTTGCTGCGTGTCTACGAGACTTGGAATACCGCGGTTTGCAAACCTATTCGACTGACCAAGGCCGATCGGCCACATCCGCAATTCAGCAAGCTGGTTCTGCTCGAATCGGCTGACTGCGATGACGCTTTCCCAAAAAACCGGGTTTGAATAGCCTGCCATTTCGGCAACCTTCACCTCGGCATCCGTATCGACCCGAGGGTCCTTGGCGTAGTCGCCGAACATTTCGGCGCCCGAAGGCGTCCCGAGGTCGTCCTGGAAGAAGTTTCCAAGGCTATAAAAGATCGGCCTGCCCTTGTAGATCTCAATGCCCCGCAGTTGATGAGGTCCGTGCCCGATGTAAGCGTCCGCCCCGGCATCAATGAGGCTATGCGCAAACGATTGTTCGTAGTCAGGTGGCTCCTGACTCCAATTCCCAGGCTCGTGACCGTGGTTCGTGACGATGCAAAAATCGGAGAACTGCTTGCCCCGACGGACGTTTCGTAGAATGTCGGCGACATCGCGCGTGTCTGGTTCGAAGCTATATCCGACCTTGTCGCCGACTTTGTATGCTGTTCCAGCGAGCGTGACCTTATTCGGATCTTCAGGGACGGGGATGTCGGTAGGCAAGATAGAACTTATCAGCCTCACATTATCGAGCATTTCGGGCGAAACGACGATGCTTTGCGTCAAACGAAGGGCGTTCAGTCCTGGTCTGCCTGGCGCTTCGCCAGCGGGATCGCCCGCCCGCGCCAGCGGCTTGAATGTTGTAGCACACGACAACAACGCCACGCGACCACGTGCGGTCTCGAAGAAGCGGGCCGCGCCGGCTTGTGCAAGATTCTCGCCCACGCCTGCATGGATGATCCCGTTTTGATCGAGCACTCGGCTCGTCTCACGCATGCCTTCAACGCCCCAGTCAAGGGAATGGTTGTTGGCGCGACCCACAATGTTGAATCCCATCGCCTTTAAATCAGGTCCGACCTCCGGCAGGCTGAGGTGATACGCACCGCCGTATTCAGCCTGCGGGCTTCCATTGAACGATCGGATATCGAAGATGTTAACTTCCAGGTTGCCAAACGTGACGTCAGCATCATGAAGGATTTTGACGACGGCGCAGAAGCCCGAATGCTGAGCTTTGGTCACCGCACGCGACACGATTAGGTCGCCAACCGCTACCATCGTGAAGCCATCCGCCACGTTTGTCGCAATGGAACCGACCACATCATACCCAGCTGCCACGTCGGCCTGATGAGCATCGTGCTCATTATTCATAGACTTCTCCTCATGTTGTTTCTTCCAGCCGTACTTGGCAAGGCGTTCAGTTTAGTCCCGGCGGCTACGCGACGGGGTGAGCGAAGAGTTGGCCGGAGGCGCCGCAACGTCCGTGGCTGAAGCGGGCGCATGACAGGCCACGCGCTAGCCTAGCATAGGCGCCAACTCATTGACCGCCCCGGAAGTCCTACGTCCAATTCAGTTTGCGTATGATAGCCATCTGGTTTTGAGATAATTTGGAGCGGTCCGACTTTCTTCCGGGACTGAAAACGCGCTATGCTCATCGTGATCGCAAATACTTGCATGATAGCGGCCGAAGGCAAAACTCGTTCCGCTGAAATCTTCTCCGCAGCAGCGCGATGATCACACTCGAACGCACCAGTTCGCATCTTCCTGCCACACGCTCGCCGACGGCTTATCCGCCATTCTGGCTTTCTCGCCCCACGGCCACCGAGCCGCGAGGCTCGAACTGTGTCGCAATCTTGCTAGCACCTGAACGAGACCGAAGCGATTTCGGAAGCACCGCTGTCGCCACAGTTGGTCGCGCTCGCCCCCGCAGCGGTGAGAGCCTCGCCGTACCCCCGATCGTGTCCCGCGGAGTGGTATAGCTGGCGGCAGTGGTCGCCGTGCTCTCCGGCACGGGCCGGGCTGATCAGCGCGCCACCGCTGGCAGGCTGATCAGGGGATCATCGCTCATTTGGCTGATCGTTTCCAGGGTCATATATCTGGCTCGCTGCGGCCCATTCATCGTTCTGTTCAAGCAGGATCGCGCTAACCAGGCGGACGATGGCGTCATCATTTGGGAAGATGCCGACGACCTCGGTGCGCCGCTTGACCTCGCCCTTGATACGCTCGATGGGATTCGTCGAGTGGAGCTTGGCGCGATATTCCTTCGGGAAGGTCATATAGGCCAGCACGTTGTTTTTGGCGCCGTCCATGATTGTCGCCAGCTTCGGCACCTTCGGCCGGATCTGGTCGGCGACGGCGCGCCATTGTACGGACGCGGCCTCGGGCGTCTCCTGGGCGAAGGCGGTGGCGATGAAAGCGGACACGACGCGGCGCCCGCTCGCATGGGCCGGCACGTTCCTCATGATGTGCACGCGGCACCTCTCTCATGTCGCGCGCAGATGCCTCCGTGGGCATCGGAGACGACGAGCTTGACGCCGCGCAGGCCGCGACGGGTCAACTTGCGCAGGAACTCGGTCCAGATCGGCTCGGCCTCCAAGGTGCGACTTCCAGGCCCAGCACCTCGCGCCGGCCGTCCGCGTTGACCCCAACGGCGATGATATGGGCGCGGCGGACCTTCAGGTAAGTGCGTAGCGTAGGCGATGCGCGCCTTGCCGCCTTTCGACGGCACATCACCTCTCGCCCAACCGGACATGCGCCTTTCGTTACGCATCCGGCTCTCCAGAAAACATGGCAAAGTCAGGCGTTCCCATCCATGCTAGTCGGTACCGGCCAACGGCTGTCCAGCCAAGTAGGTGTTGCTCAACAGGGCCGTCACGCCAGAGCCGTCTTGTGGGGCAGCGACTGCTAGGCTGTTGGGAGCCCCACAGTTCTCGCGCCCCTGCTTTAGGGCATTTCTTACGCAGCCAGCAGTACAGACGCAGACCAATATACCAGCCAAGGTTGACGAATACAGGACCTGCACCAACACAGTAGCGGTAGTAGTTCGCCCACCCGCGCAGGATGGGGTGATCGCCCGTGGAGATACTATGACGGTTCGTCAGTTGCTTGACTTTTAGACGTAGGTTGGCGGCTTTCGCCTTGGGGATTTCGACGCGTGGGCGTAGCCATAGCGCCTTTCCCAATGCATCCGAAGCGGAATCCGAGGAACTCGAGCCCTTCCGTTACCCCGCGCGATACGGTGAGTGGGTCAATGGAGCGGCTCCCATCCCGGACGCAATAGCTGAGCACCGAATCCGGGTCGGCATCGAGCTTCTTGAGAGGATTACGTTCAAAGCCAGGGACCGTCGCAGCAATGAGCCACTTTGTCTGGCTCATCTCAATCACTGCGACCAACGTGCTGTCCTGATCAAGGGCGGTAAGGGATTTGCTTGCATCAAAGGATGGCGACATGGGGCGCTCCTTAGGTAGCTGCTCAACAGCGCCGAGGGTGCCACACGCTCGCCGCCGCCCATAGCATCTACAGCGCTATCAACACGCGCTCGCGAGCCGCTCCGCTTCCGCCGAGCTACACCACCTGATTGGACACGACCGTACCCCCTCCGGTGCGACACCTCATTTTCACTCCGGGTGCTCCATACTCCGCCGCAACAATCCGTCCCTCCTCCAAGTTCCGCCTTCGCGACCAGAACTTTTTTGGTCGTGGGTTTTTCTCGTAAACGGGTGAGGAATCGCCGCTTTATCGCGCTGTAGGAAGAACAACGAGCACAATGCGACCCGTTGGTGTGATTAAATCGACAAAACCAGGGCCGCATTGCCCATACAACGAAGATCGAAGGAGCATGCCAAATGTCGCAGGAATTCGATGATATCAGCGGCGGCGGCACCAATGCGCTTCCGGACAGCGACGCGCAGTCGCCCAGGGGATCGGCCAAAACGCCCATCAATGAACGTCGCATGTCGGTTGGGGGTATCGGAACGGCCTATTACGAAACGGGAGCCGGTCACCCCATTGTGCTTCTCCATGGCGCGTCGCCGGGCGGAATCTTAGATGCGAGGCTCAGCTGGATTTGGCAGTTACACGGCCTCGCCGACAGATTCAGAGTGATCGCGCTTGATCAACTCCAATTCGGTGGGACCGACGATCCTACTCCTGGCAAATATATTAACCGGCTCGGCCGCGTAGGTCATGTCATAAAGTTCATCGAGTCATTGGATTTGAAGCAGATCACGCTAGTCGGTCATTCAGAAGGATCATTTGTCGCTGCGCGGGTAGCGATCGTCCGCCCCGACCTTGTTTCGAAAATCGTTCTGCTCACATCTAGCGCCGTATCACCGCCAATTGGACCAGAACCATTTGGAGACGAGCGTGACGATGCATGGCTCCACGCCGCCACCGCTTCATATGACTATACCGGCCCGATGCCGAGCGAAGAGGAATATGTGCGGATAGGCGCCATCGCCTATGAGCCCGATCCGTATGAGGCGGAGTTAGAGGAGTATCGGCGAATAGCCTATCGGCGGCCCGCGACACACGAAAAATGGGAGGTCCGTAAGAGTCTGTCGCCAGAAGAGTCGGATATGAGGCAATATATTCTGTTGCAGCAGAAGTATATCTTTCCGTACATCGATCAGCTGCGGGGCAAGACATTGCTTATCTGGTCTGCGGACGACCCGACCGTGGCGCCAGACCGCGGGTGGAAGCTGGCAAAGATGATCAACAATTTGGAATTCCACCTGCTCAAAGCAGCTCACATAATCCAACGGGACCAGGGCGAAGCGGTGAACTGGCTCATCCGTCGCTTCAGTCTTACGGGAGGCGCATCGCCATGTGTTTGAGCAATCGGGCCGGAGATTTATTGGAGATTTCGCGATGTAATTGAGGTGACGGGCGTGACCGCATCTGGTCTCAAATACCGGCCACCTGCGCCGCCTCGTTAACTGCGATCCAGCCTAAAGCGTGGCCGGCCTCCGTGAACGCCTGCTTCACCAAGGCCGGCGGGTTCTGCTTCCGCTGGCAAGTCGCAGTCGATGCGCTGCATCGTTGAGGGCGGCAGTGTCATCATTGTTGACGACCGGCTAGCCTCCTTCGTCGCCCGCGCATCAACAGGCGCTATAGCCAGCCGTGTGGATCAGCGCGAATACCCATCCAGTTTAGCAACGACTGTTTTGCCGGCCCCTTATCGATAGGCTAATGTTAGCTTG
>NZ_SRUT01000208.1:0-326 GCF_004791315.1 Mesorhizobium sp. M8A.F.Ca.ET.208.01.1.1 | reverse complement strand
CCGCTGCTGCGCCGCTCGATCCCCGCGCTGATCATCATCTTCCTGATCGTCATCGCAGCACTTCGCTTCCTGTCGCTGGTGAACGACCGCGACGCGGTCG
Source organism: Mesorhizobium sp. M8A.F.Ca.ET.208.01.1.1 (assembly GCF_004791315.1). Classification (NCBI taxonomy): domain Bacteria; kingdom Pseudomonadati; phylum Pseudomonadota; class Alphaproteobacteria; order Hyphomicrobiales; family Phyllobacteriaceae; genus Mesorhizobium; species Mesorhizobium sp. M8A.F.Ca.ET.208.01.1.1. The sequence goes on along the minus strand of NZ_SRUT01000208.1, from coordinate 226 downwards.
AACGCGACGCCAAAGCGGTGCTGGCCTTGGCCGCCGGCCAGATGGCGCAGGCCGTCACCGCGGACCCGAATGCGGCCGGCGCCAACGCCATAAGCCTTCTCGAAAGCACCAGCCGCCAGGGCGCCATGAGCCGCGCCCATGTGCTGGCCATCACCGACGGCGCCTTCAAGGTCATCGCCGTCTCGCCGCTGTCGACAGGCTGGCAGGGCCGCACGCTCGACAGTCT
>NZ_SRUT01000207.1:0-326 GCF_004791315.1 Mesorhizobium sp. M8A.F.Ca.ET.208.01.1.1 | reverse complement strand
GGCAAGCCGTCGCCGGATTTCTTTCTCTCGGCGCTTGCGGACCTGGACTGCCCGGCGGCCGACGCGGTTATGGTCGGCGACGATGCGGAGAGCGATGTCGCCGGGGCGCTCAACGCCGGGCTTGGCGCGGCCCTGCTGGTGCGCGCCGGCAAATACCGTCCGGGCGATGAAGCGCGCTTCGATCCGGCTCCGACCGCGATCGTCGACGATCTCACGGCGGCAACCGAGTGGATACTTAAAGCGCGTCGCGCCGAAGCGGCCTCGAGGGACGCGCTGTAATCTTTGTTTGATGCATGTCGTGACCCCAAAACCGCTGCGCACTTTTG
>NZ_SRUT01000206.1:0-327 GCF_004791315.1 Mesorhizobium sp. M8A.F.Ca.ET.208.01.1.1 | reverse complement strand
CCGCCACAACCGGCGCGCCACCCATGCCGACGCCGTGGTCGGCGAGCGTCTCCGCGCGCTGCACAGCGGCGAGAACCCGCCGCGCGTGCGCCGCATGATCGAGCGTCCGACCACCGCGGGCACGACGCTTGTCTCGCCGAAAGGCCCGATCGATCACTGATCTTCTGGCCGATCAGTGGCCCGTGATGCTGTCGGCCAGGGCGGCAAGCTTCGAGGTGTGCGCGAGCCCCGCCGCCTCGCGCTGGTCGGCGATGCGGTAGAGCTGGTACATCGAGTGGACGCCGAGCCAGCGGAAGGGTTCCGGCTCCCAGGGCCGGACCTTGCGGT
>NZ_SRUT01000205.1:0-327 GCF_004791315.1 Mesorhizobium sp. M8A.F.Ca.ET.208.01.1.1 | reverse complement strand
CAGTTCTAGGGATAGACAAAGTCAAAAGTGAATTAGGATTTGTCCTTATGGCATTGAATGTAAGGAAAATAGTAGCTCAACGAGCTACACTATTTGATAAAAATAAAGAAAACGACAATTTCTACATTATTTCAATAGAAGTTATCGTTTTCTTTTTAGTCAGAGACAGTCATGTCCTGAATTCTTTTATTTAAAACTTATCAATGACTTGATTTTGTTGACGTTCTCGATGTGGCATTTTTTCTAAATCTTCCAAATCTGTCAAATATAGTAATCCAACTAAACGTTCGTCGTCTTTCACACCAAATATTTTGCGTATTTCAGGAT
>NZ_SRUT01000204.1:0-327 GCF_004791315.1 Mesorhizobium sp. M8A.F.Ca.ET.208.01.1.1 | reverse complement strand
AATAATGTCTTCTACGTGGGCACGATCGACAGCTATGTTCCGCATGTCGTCGGCGGTGTGAAGTACACGCAGGGCTGGGGTTCCATCAGCGGCGTCGTTGGTTACGACAGCAACTACGAATCCTGGGCTGGCAAGGCTCGCTTGGACGTCACCGTCAACGACGCAATCTCGGCGTTCGTGATGGCCGGCTACGGAAGCGACTCCGACGTTACCGATCCGAACACCGGCCACAGCTTCTTCAAGCTTTGGGACGGCAGCTGGGCGGTCTGGGGCGGCGCCAGCTACAAGTTCAACGAGAAGGCCTCGTTCAACGTGCAGGCGTCGAGA
>NZ_SRUT01000203.1:0-327 GCF_004791315.1 Mesorhizobium sp. M8A.F.Ca.ET.208.01.1.1 | reverse complement strand
CTGGCCGCCATTGAGGCCGGACGCCCCCTGCCCGATAGCGCCGGCGTCCAGCACCTGGACCGACAGACCGACGCGCGCCGCATGCAAAGCCGTCGACAGCCCCATGATGCCGCCGCCGACAACGATCGTGTCCAACGTGCCGCCGGATGACAGCTCGGACCGGAACGCCGGCGCCGCTTGGGGTTTTTGCCAGACCGGATCGGAGAAGGCTGCGGGCAAAGATTACCTCGGCGCTGGAGCTGCGTGAAAATTCTATTGGCGATTTCATGAATTTGAAAGAGCGTTTCGATGGGCCAGATCGCCGTGGCTGTGAGCTAGCAAGCCAAT
>NZ_SRUT01000202.1:0-328 GCF_004791315.1 Mesorhizobium sp. M8A.F.Ca.ET.208.01.1.1 | reverse complement strand
ATCGGTGCTGGCCAAAAATTTTTCGCCGGCCTCGGGCAGAGTTAGCTCGAGGCTTCGGCCTGACGCCGCAAGTCAGCGCCAAGGCGCGGTACGCCCGATCTACTCGCTCTCGCCATCCAGCGCCGGCACCGCAACGCCGGCAAGCTCGGCCGCCAGAAGCCGCGCGGCGCCCGCGCGGGCAATCCGCAGCATCAGTGCCTTGCGCGTCGCGTCCGCCATGCGATGCTCGGGCGCATCGCGTAGGATCTCCGCGCCATAGCCGTCGGAGAGGATGAATCCGCATTCCTCGGGAAAGATGTCCTGTGGAACGCCGGGATGGGTGGCGAAG
>NZ_SRUT01000201.1:0-328 GCF_004791315.1 Mesorhizobium sp. M8A.F.Ca.ET.208.01.1.1 | reverse complement strand
GTGAAGATGATGGACCAACCATTGTTGGGCCAATTATATCGAAAACTGTTTTATATTTCATAATGGATACCCCACCCTTATTTTTAATCATTCTAAAGTGTTGCGCTTACATTTCATTTGCACCTTTATTATTATAACAATTTAAGTAAACATTATAAACTAATTTTGGTTGTACTGCTTTTAATTTAAAATTGTTACAAATTGCACAATATTGTGAATTGAATATACATATAAAAGTAGCAAAAATAAAAATTTTTTCACAATAAATATTAATAAATAAAACACAATAACCTTGTATATACTTTTTAAAGATTTTATATCTACCAAA
>NZ_SRUT01000200.1:0-328 GCF_004791315.1 Mesorhizobium sp. M8A.F.Ca.ET.208.01.1.1 | reverse complement strand
CCGGACGTGATGTATCTCACCACCACCGACTATGTGCAGCACAAATATGCGCCGGGGGTGCCCCAGGCCAATGCCTTCTACGAGATGTTCGACAAGTACCTTGTCGAGTTGGATGCTCAGGGCGCGGCGATCGTCGTCACCGCCGATCATGGCATGAAGCCGAAGCATCATGCCGACGGCTCGCCCAATGTCGTCTATGTCCAGGATCTTCTCGACGAATGGCTGGGTAAGGACGCGGCCAGGGTGATCCTGCCGATCACTGATCCCTATGTGGTGCATCACGGCGCGCTGGGTTCCTTCGCCACCGCCTATCTGCCGAAGGGCGCGG
>NZ_SRUT01000199.1:0-328 GCF_004791315.1 Mesorhizobium sp. M8A.F.Ca.ET.208.01.1.1 | reverse complement strand
ACGCACTCCAGCTAGTGAAGCGTTTCCGAGCGTCTCCCATCAATCGCGAGTAGCTCGCGAAAGCCTCATTCAATCAATGTGTGGCGCGAGACCCTGGCCGCTCCCGGCTCAAACCGATATGCGCATAGCAATTAGCAAGTTTCTTTCGATTGGTTGGCGAGATAGCCGGAAAAAGCCTGCGGCAGCCTGCCCTTCAGGGTGTCGGCGATGATCTGGCGCGCGATCATATAGGGCGGAACGTCGGGATAACGGTCGGCGATGTAAGGGTGCTTGCCGATCAGGTTGGCATAGGCCTCGACATAGCCGTCGCGGCGGCCGGAGATCGAGT
>NZ_SRUT01000001.1:1194153-2053035 GCF_004791315.1 Mesorhizobium sp. M8A.F.Ca.ET.208.01.1.1 | reverse complement strand
AGAAACCGGAGATCCATCTCAAGACGCTCGGCAAGTCGGCCGAAGAGATGGTAGATACCCTGGAACACTGGCTGGACGAGCGTGACATTGCCGAAGAGCAATATGACAATGGCGGCGGCATCTGACGACAGGCCGATGCTCGAAATCTTCGAGCGGCTGGCGCTGGCGGCCGGGCGCGAGGTCATGCGCGTGTTCCATGCCGGCTGCGCGGTCGACCGCAAATCGGACTCCTCGCCGGTGACCGAGGCGGACCGCGAGAGCGAGAAGATCATTCTTGCCGGCCTGCGCGCGGAATTCCCCGACATTCCCTGCGTGGCCGAGGAAGAAGCGGCTGCCGGTGTCATGCCGGGCGAACTTGGCGAGGCTTTCTTCCTTGTTGATCCGCTTGACGGCACCAAGGAATTCGTCAACCGGCGCACCGACTTCACCGTCAATATCGCGCTTGTCCGCCATGGCGTGCCGGAAGTTGGCGTCGTCTTCGCCCCTTGCGGTGGCCGCTTCTTTTCCGGTCTGCCGGGCAGGGCGGAAGTCCTCGACATCGACGGCGATTACCAGATTATCGCCCGTCGGCCGATTTCGGTGAGAACGGCCGCGTCGCCGCTGGCAGTGGTCGCCAGCCGCTCGCACAACACGCCGGAAACCGAAGCCTATATTCGCGACCTTGGCGCCGCCGAGATCGTCTCGGTCGGTTCGTCGCTGAAATTCTGCCTCCTCGCCAATGGCGAGGCGGATGTCTATCCGCGCTTCGGTCGCACCATGGAATGGGACACCGCGGCGGGTGACGCGGTGCTGCGCGCCGCCGGCGGCACGACGCGCACGCTGGACGGCAAGCCCTTGGCCTATGGCAAGCGCAACCAGGCCGATGACGAGGACTTTGCCAATCCGCATTTCATTGCCAGCGGCAGCGCTGCAACCGGAAGGCGCATCGAACGTTGAGGTGGAAACCTCCCGTAGATGGCCTATCCTGTATGGACGTTCCCTGAGTCGGTAGTTGAATGTCCTTTTTTCAGAAATGCCATGCCGTCACTTTGGGCGGATTTCCGGTATGGACCAGCAGTCGAGATGAACTAGGCCTCAGGATGTTGCTGGGCCTCTACGCCCTCTCTCCCGCCCTTTTCGTCTTCGTCGAAATGTCTCCCACGGCCCTGGCATTTGTCGCGGCACTCATGGGTGCTCTTACCCTTTTGACCAAGGGGGCACGCTTTGGCAGGGCAACGATAGGCCTGGCCGTCACTCTGGCTCTCTTGTCCGGCTTTGTCCTGTCGAGCGCCCTGTGGTCGGTCGACGCGAGCCGCTCTCTCATGGCGGCGAAGGACGTGTTTGGCTACTCGGTCGCCGCCATCTTGCTGTTTGAGTGCATTCTGGCGCTTCCGGACGCTCAACGCGACCGGCTGGCACGGGTCTCGTTATTCGGCATGTTGATTGGCCTGGTGTCGGTGATGGGTTGGGAACTGTATTTTGCGTTTTTGACCGAAGATCCAAGATTTGTGGAAAATGTTTTCACCCTCCACAAGATCACGGTCTACGGAGCTTTTTTTGCCGTCATATTTCTTGCGCAGCCGAGGCTGGTCTGGAAGGGGCTTGCGGCTCTCTTTGCCGTGCTGACATTGCTCTACGGCCAATCGACCGGCGTCAATCTGGCGATTGTCTTCGTGGCGGCGATGTTTGTCATGCCCGCCAAATACCGCCAGCACGCCTTGGTCGGATTCTTCGCCGCCTATTTGTCTCTTGTCCTGATTGCCCCTTTCGTCGTCTCGCCGCTGTTTGCCTACCTCAAAACAACGGGCTGGCTGGCTTTCTATCCGGGAACGTTCGCCGCGCGGCTTGATCTTTGGCAGATGATCTCGCCCCACATTGCGGAGCAGCCGGTTCTCGGCCATGGCGCCAATACGATGAGAAACGCGGTCGGGGTCGTGGTGAATCCCACATATTACGCGCAGGCGGATCTTCCGAGCGCGCACAATATCGTATTCGATTTGTGGTACGAGTTGGGAGCGCTGGGCATCATTGTGTACGGGGTGCTCCTGGGCGCGATCATAAGAATGATCGGCCGTTTGAGCGGCCCCTGCCATTTCATAGCCAGCAGCTATCTGATCATAGCTGTTGTCGAACTGTCGGTCGACCATCGGATCTGGTTGTCATGGGTGCTGGGCACTTTGGTCTTCACAGCGGGCATCTGCATATTGCAGTGCCGTTCCGTGGCCCGGCCGGGAACGGATGACCGGATCACAAGACGCGCAGCGACCTTCTCAAAATAGCGGCGCGAAGCGCACGACCGCCTATGCCGGCGAGGTGTCGCCTCTGGTATCCGGCGCCTTATTCGGCCGCGGCCTGCGCCGAGTTCGAGCCGATATAGTTGCGGATCGTTTCGATGATCCGGTTCTGGTCGGCCTCGCTGAGATAGGGGTGCATCGGCAGGCACAGGATGCGTTTCGGCAGGTCCTCCGAAACCGCGAGACCGGTCGGCGTGCGCGGGTAGTCGCGATAGGCGATCTGCTCATGCAGCGGCTTGACGTAGTAGATGACGGACGGGATGCCCTTTTCGCTCAGATGCCCCTTAAGGCCATCGCGTTTCGGCGTCTCGATCGCGTACTGCGCCCAGGCCGAGCGGCTGCCATCCAGGTTGCGGGCGGTGGTGACGATGTCGCCGAGGCCTTCCGCGTAACGCTGGGCGACCACTTGCCGCGCCACCATTTCTTCCTCGAGGATGGCGAGCTTCTCGATCAGGATCGCCGCCTGAAGCGTATCGAGCCGTGAATTGATGCCGACGCGGACGTTGTCGTACTGCGTCTCGCCCTTGCCGTGGAAGGCGAAGGAACGCAGCGCGTCGGCCAGAGCGTCGTCATTGGTGAACATCGCGCCGCCGTCGCCATAGCAGCCGAGCGGCTTGGCCGGATAGAAGCTGGTCGAGCCGACATGGCCGAACCCGCCGCACATCCTGCCTTCGAGCGAGCCGCCCATGGACTGGGCGGCATCCTCGATCACCAACAGGCCTTCGCGATTGGCGATGGCCATGATCGCCTCATAGTCGGCGGCAAGACCGAACAGGTCGACGGGGATGATCGCCTTCGGCTTCAGTCGGCCTTCCTTCTTGATGGCCGCGATCGCCGCCTCGAGGCTGGCGATGTCGATGTTGTAGGTCTTCGGATCGACATCGACGAAAACCGGCTCGGCCTTGGCCAGCGCCACCACTTCCGCCGTGGCGGCGAAGGTAAAGCTCGGCACGAACACCGCGTCACCTGGGCCGATGCCGGCGGCGAACAGCGGCAAAAGCAGTGCGTCGGTGCCGTTGGCGCAGGCAACCACATGCTTGACGCCGACATAGGCTGCGAGCTTCTTCTCGAATTCGGCGACCTGGGGGCCCAGGATGTAGCGGCCATCTTCGACGACGTGGTCGATCGCGGCTTTCAGCCGGTCGCGGATTCGTTCGCGCTGCGCGCCAAGATCGATGAACTGCATGTCGGCCTCAATACCTGCCACTAACCGGCCCGCTGGTACCAGACTTGGCGCGACTGAAAAAGCCGGCTGCGGGCCGGGCATATGGCGCAAGTGTCGCAGCCCGTTACCGTGTTTTGCCGGCGCATTGGCCTAAAAAGCCGGGAATCCGGCCTTGGCGGCGCAATTCAGGCCATGTCTATTGCGGTTTTCCGGCGCATGGAAACATAAAGTGATCGCGCTGGAGGGCCGATCAGCCGATCTCGTGCCGCCATGGGGGATTGGCGCCGGCCCGTGATACCGTCACCGCCGCCGCCTTGGCGCCGAGCGCCAATGCTTTGCGGATGGCGTCTTCCGACAGGCTGGAAATCGCCGCCTTCGTCAGCAGGCCTTGCTCATGCAGGGAGGCAAGGATGCCGGCATTGAACGTGTCTCCGGCGCCGACGGTGTCCACCACCTTCACTGTCTCCGGCATGACGGTGACGCGGTGCTGCTTGCTGTAGCCAACGGCGCCTTCGCTGCCATGCGTGACGACGATCAGTTTCGGGCCGCGGTCGAGCCAATTGCGCACGACATCCTCGTGCGAACCGGCTTCACCGAACCAGTTGAGGTCTTCGTCCGAAAGTTTGACGATGTCGGCCATCGCCATCATCTCCCGGATGCGCCTGAGGTGCTTGGCCTTGTCGGGGATGAAGTTCGGCCGGATGTTGGGATCGAGCATCATCACGCGGGCCTCGTGCTCGCGCCGCATGAATTCCTCATAGGCCGAGCCAGCCGGCTCCGAGATCAGGCTGATGGCGCCGAACAGCATCGCCTCGATCTCGCCGCCGAGTTGCGGCAGGTCCTCGATGGTCAGCATGCGCCCGGCCGTGTTCTCGTCATAGAAGGTGTAGGTCGCCTGGCCGTTGTTCAGCCGCACGAAGGCCAGTGTCGTCGGCCGGGGCGATGTGTGCGCGTAGGTCGAACTGACCTTGCTCGCTCCGAGCGCCTCCCTGAATTGCCCGCCAAACAGGTCCGACGACAGGCCGGAGAAGAAGCCGGACGGCGCGCCGAGCCGGCCGAGTGCGATCGCCGTGTTGAAAACAGCGCCGCCGACATAGGGAGCGAAGGCCGGCTCACCCTGCGTGGTGGTGCGCGGCAGCATGTCGATGAGGGCTTCGCCACAGCAGAGGATCATGGCTTCCTGGTCTCCGGCGGATAGATCACGCCCTTGCGGATGATGATGTTGGCGTAAAGCCGCGGCTCGCTCGTCGCGACGATGGCATGCGCCGATTTGACCCGTGCATAGAAGTCGGCGCCGGCCAGCGCAACCACCTTGCGGCCTGGTGCGCGTTTGGCGCAGATCGCCTCCATTTCACGATGGACAGGGTCGGCAAGCGACGGATCGCCTTTCACCGAGGCTCGAAACAGCGCCTCTGGAACCGCATCGTCGACCGGAAGCAGCGTCAGTATCGCGTCGAGTACGGGAATGAGGGCATGGCCGTCGGTCCGGACGAGGCGTCTTGCCTGCTCCAGCGCCGGATAGTTCCCGTCGACCAGGGCAATCTCGTCACCATGCCCCATGGCGCGCAATGTTGCCAGAAGCTCCGGACCAAGCAGCGCCGGAATCCCGATCAGCATTCAGGCGCTCCTGGCGATCGTCGTCGAACCGATCAGGAAGCGTTCGGAAAGCGGCAGGCTGGCGCCGCCGAGCGCCCGTGCATGGATGCCCACGCTTCCCTCGCGGACCGCCGGAAGTTTCAGCCCTTCGCCGTCGATGGCGCCGATTGCCGTCACGACCGCCTCGACCAGCTTCTTGCGCACGGCCTTCGGCATCCACCCGTCGATCACCGCGGCCTCGAAATCGATGACCGAGGACGCTGCGACGATGGCGTAAGCGAGTGCCTGCGAGGCGCTGGCGATCCACTCGTCGAGTTCGGCGCCGATCTCCCCCCAATCCTCGGGTGAGGTCCACAGATACGAGGCCTCGACGCCACGCGCATTGAGTGTTTTTTCGAGCATGGCGATCGAGGCCACGTCGATCAGCTGGGTCGGTTTTCCACCCGGCCCGGGCACGGGCATGGAGCCGAGCGCGCCGGCATTGCCGGTCGGTCCGCCGAACAGCCGGCCGTTGAGCACAATGCCGCCACCGGCAAAGGCGCCGATGTAGAAATAGACGAAGTCCCGCGCCGCGCCCGTCTGGCCGAAGACCAGTTCGGCGCCGCAGGCCGAGGTGGCGTCGTTCTGCAGATAGACCGGAAAATCGCACTGCGTCTGGATGTCGGTCCTGATATCGCGATGGCGCCATTCGTCCATGACCTCGCGCGGCGCGCCGGCGGTGTCGGCCCAGTTCCACAGCTCGAACGGCATGGCGATGCCGAGTCCGGCAATGCGTTTGTCCTGCGCCGGTGTCAGCGCGCCGCGCATCGTCTTCATGCCTGACGTGACGAACTCGACCGTTTCGCGTGGGGCAGGGTAGCGGTAGGAGTGCTGCAGCATTGCGCGCACGTTGCCGAGGAAATCGATCAGCACGAGTTCGGCGCTGCGGCGGCCGATCTTGAGGCCGATGAAGAAGGCGCCTTCGGGGTTGAGCGCCATGGGGATCGAGGGCTGGCCGATCTTGCCGCGCAACGGCGCCTGACGGACGAGCAGGCTTTCTTCCTCCAGTTCGCGCATGATGACCGAGACTGTCTGCGCCGAAAGTCCGGTCATGCGGGCGATGTCGGACTTCGCCAGACTGCCGTGCTGACGCACCAGCGAAAGCACCAGGCGCTCATTGTGATCGCGCATGCCGCTCTGGTTGGTGCCGCGGTGAATAAGGCTCTCATTCGCTTCGGGCGAACCATGCCTCGCAGTGGCGGTCTCCACCCTGTTCCTCCCGTCGTTTCCCCGGCAATGCTTTTGGGTCAGAATGAGTGAAGGACGCAAGGCTGTCAATAATAAATAAGAGTGATTTAATTATTGACAGATGCCTTGGTCTGGTGTTTTTTGATCTGGCATCCGCGCTGGGAGAAGTCGCCTGGATGCCGTGCGGGTGCCGGTTGGCCGGCATTCGAAAATGTTCCACTGGGAGGAAAATCGTGACCAATACAAAATTGAAGTCCACCGTTTTTGCGGCGGCCGCGCTGGGTCTGATGGCGTTCGCTTCGTCCGCATCCGCCGCCGGCGTCGGCGCCTGCCTGATCACCAAGACCGACACCAATCCGTTCTTCGTCAAGATGAAGGAGGGCGCTACCGCCAAGGCCAAGGAACTCGGCGTCGATCTCAAGACCTATGCGGGCAAGATCGACGGTGACAGCGAGAGCCAGGTGGCGGCGATCGAAAGCTGCATCGCCGACGGCGCCAAGGGCATTTTGATCACCGCGTCCGACACCAAGGGCATCGTGCCGACGGTGAAGAAGGCGCGCGATGCGGGCCTGCTGGTGATTGCGCTCGACACGCCGCTCGATCCGATCGACGCCGCCGACGCGACCTTCGCAACCGACAATCTGGAGGCCGGCAAGCTGATCGGCGCCTGGGCCGCCGCGACGCTGGGCGACAAGGCCAAGGACGCCAAGATCGGCTTCCTCGACCTGACCCCCTCGCAGCCGACCGTGGACGTTCTGCGCGATCAGGGCTTCATGATGGGCTACGGCATCGACGTGAAGGATCCCAACAAGATCGGCGATGAGACCGATCCGCGTATCGTCGGCCACGATGTGACGAACGGCAATGAAGAGGGCGGCCGCAAGGCGATGGAAAACCTTCTGCAGAAGGACAACACCATCACCGTCATTCACACCATCAACGAGCCGGCCGCGGTCGGTGCCTACCAGGCGCTCAAGGCCGTCGGCCTCGAAAGCCAGGTGCTGATCGTCTCGGTCGACGGCGGCTGCCCCGGCGTGAAGTCGGTCACCGAAGGCGTCATCGGCGCCACCTCGCAGCAATATCCGCTGCAGATGGCCGCGCTCGGCATCGAGGCGATCGCCGCTTTCGCCAAGGATGGTACCAAGCCGAAGCCGACCGAGGGCAAGAACTTCTTCGACACCGGCGTCAACCTCGTCACCGACAAGCCGGCCAAGGGCGTCAAGTCCATCGACACCAAGGAAGGCCTCGCCAAGTGCTGGGGCTGATGCTGGCCTGACCGGTAACAGAACCGATCGGCCGGGGGGACTTGATCCCCGGCCGCATCGGGTGGACGATACATCACTGTAAACGCGAACAATCCCGGCGACAGACCGGAAGGCGTGGACGGCGTCAGCGCGTGGCTGAAGCCCTACGGGGAGGAAACATGGCTCAAGCTCAGGAATTCGAGAAGGTTCTCTCGGCCAGCGACACAAGCGTGGCCGCTTTCGACGAGCACAAATCAGCCGTCAAGCGCATCCAGCATTTTCTGCATTCAACGCCGGCGGCGGTGCCGCTGATCGTGCTGCTTCTGTCGATCATCATCTTCGGCATCGCGATCGGAGGGCGGTTCTTCTCGTCCTACACGCTGACGCTGATCCTGCAGCAGATCGCCATCGTCGGCATTCTCGGGGCCGCTCAGACTCTGGTCATCCTGACCGCCGGCATTGACCTGTCGATCGGGGTGATCATGGTGATTTCTGCCGTGATCATGGGCAATTGCGCGGTCAGCTACGGCATGCCGAGCGTGCTCGCCGTGGCGATCGGGCTTGCCGCCGGTGCGGCTTGCGGGCTGCTGAACGGACTGCTGGTCGCCTATATGAAGTTGCCGCCCTTCATCGTGACGCTTGGCACCTGGAACATCGTCATGGCCACGAACTTCATCTATTCGGCCAATGAGACGATCCGCGACACCGACGTCGACACTCAAGCGCCGCTGCTGCATCTGTTCGCCCTGAGCTTCAAGGTCGGCACGGCGGTGCTGACGCTCGGTGTCATTGCCACGGTCGTGCTCGTGATGGTCCTTTGGTACGTGCTCAACCACACCGCATGGGGCCGTCATGTCTACGCCGTCGGCGACGACCAGGAGGCGGCGAAGCTGTCTGGCATCCAGACCAAGAAGGTGCTGGTGACGGTCTACACCCTTGCCGGGCTGATCGCCGCTTTCGCGGCCTGGGTCTCCATCGGCCGCAACGGCTCGATCTCGCCATCAGCCGCCGTCACCGACTACAATCTGCAGGCCATCACCGCGACGGTGATCGGTGGTATTTCTCTCTTCGGCGGTCGCGGCTCCATCCTCGGCACCTTGTTCGGCGCGATGATCGTCGGCGTCGTCTCGATGGGCCTCAACATGCTGGGCGCCGATCCGCAATGGAAAGTGCTCCTCACCGGCGTGCTGATCATCGGCGCCGTCGCCATCGACCAATGGATCAGAAAGGTTTCGGCATGACCCAGGAACCCATCCTCACCGCGCGCGGCCTGGTCAAGCGCTATGGCCGCGTCACCGCTCTCGACAATGCCGATTTCGACCTATACCCCGGCGAAATCCTTGCCGTCATCGGCGACAACGGCGCCGGCAAGTCGTCGCTCATCAAGGCGATTTCCGGCGCGGCCGTGCCGGACGAGGGCGAAATCCGGCTTGAAGGCAAACCCGTCTCCTTCAAGTCGCCGATGGAAGCGCGCGAAGCCGGCATCGAAACCGTCTACCAGAACCTCGCGCTGTCGCCGGCGCTGTCGATCGCCGACAACATGTTCCTCGGCCGCGAGATCCGCAAACCCGGCTTCGTCGGCCAGTGGCTTCGCATGCTGGACCGTCCGGCAATGGAAAAGCGCGCCCGCGACAAGCTTACCGAACTCGGCCTGATGACCATCCAGAACATCAGCCAGGCGGTGGAGACGCTGTCGGGCGGCCAACGCCAGGGCGTGGCGGTGGCCCGCGCCGCCGCCTTCGGCTCGAAGATGGTCATCATGGACGAGCCGACGGCGGCGCTCGGCGTCAAGGAGAGCCGCCGCGTGCTCGAACTGATCCTCGACGTGAAGAAGCGCGGCCTGCCGATCGTGCTCATCTCGCACAACATGCCGCACGTCTTCGAAGTGGCCGACCGCATCCACATCCACCGTCTTGGCCGTCGCCTGTGCGTCATCGACCCCAAGCAATATACGATGTCTGATGCCGTTGCCTTCATGACCGGTGCAAAAGCACCCCCGGAGACGGCATTGGCGGCCTGAACTGCCTGATTGCCGCTGGGTAAGGAGGCGGGGGTGTTCTCTAAATCGATTGAAAACATGCTGCAATGCACTAGGATGGGCTGGGAGAAACGGTGAAAGCCGGTATGATCAGGCCAAACCGAACGAGAGGCGATATGACATCCGCCATGACGATCGAAGCCCCCGCTCTCGACAATCCCGATCCCAAGACGCTCGCCGAAGAAGTCTTGATGTCGCTCAAATACCGGGTCGGCAAGGACACCACCGTCGCGACCCAGTACGACTGGCTGACCGCCTCGATCAAGGTCGTGCGCGACCGCGTCGTCGACCACTGGATGCAGGCGACCAAGGAAGCCTACGACCAGCAGGAAAAGCGCGTCTATTACCTGTCGCTCGAGTTCCTGATCGGACGTCTGATGCGCGACGCCTTTTCCAATCTCGGCCTGATGGAGAACATGCGTGAGGCGCTGTCCTCGCTCGGCGTCGATCTCGACCTGATCGCCGCGCTCGAGCCGGACGCTGCCCTTGGCAATGGCGGCCTTGGCCGGCTCGCCGCGTGCTTCATGGAAAGCATGGCGACCGTCGACATTCCCGCGCATGGCTACGGCATCCGCTATGCCAACGGCATGTTCCGCCAGGAAATCCATGACGGTTGGCAGGTCGAACTGCCCGAGACCTGGCTGGACCACGGCAACCCCTGGGAGTTCGAGCGGCGCGAGCGCTCCTTCGAAGTCGGCTTCGGCGGTTCGGTCGAATCGATCACCTCCAGGGACGGCCGGCTCGAACGCCATGTCTGGAAACCGAGGGAGCATGTTCTGGCGGTTGCCTATGACACGCCCGTGGCCGGCTGGCGCGCCAAGCGCGTCAACACGTTGCGCCTTTGGTCAGGCATGCCGATCGATCCGATCCTGCTCGACAAGTTCAACGCCGGCGACCACATCGGGGCGCTGGCCGAAAGCAACAAGGCCGATGCGCTGTCGCGCGTGCTCTATCCCGCCGATTCCCACATGGCCGGACAGGAACTCAGGCTCAGGCAGGAATATTTCTTCTCCACCGCCTCGCTGCAGGACATCGTCCAGCGGCATCTGAGCCAATATGGCGACCTGAAGTCGCTTCCCGACAAGGCGGCGATCCACCTCAACGACACCCATCCGGCAATCGCCGTGCCGGAGTTGATGCGGCTTCTGATGGACGTCCACGGCATGGATTTCGATCTCGCCTGGGATATCACCAAGCGTACCTTCGGCTACACCAACCACACGCTGCTGCCCGAGGCGCTGGAAAGCTGGCCGGTGCCGCTGTTCGAGCGGCTTTTGCCGCGTCATATGCAGATCGTCTACGCCATCAACGCGCAGGTGCTGCTGGAGGCGCGCGCCACTGATCAATTCTCCGATGAGCAGATCAGCCGTATCTCGCTGATCCAGGAGAATGGCGACCGCCGGGTGCGCATGGGCAATCTGGCCTTTGTCGGTTCGCATTCGATCAACGGCGTGTCGGCGCTGCATACCGAACTGATGAAGGAGACGGTGTTCGCCGACCTGCACCGGCTCTATCCCGACCGCATCAACAACAAGACCAATGGCATCACGCCGCGGCGCTGGCTCATCCAGTGCAATCCGGGCCTTACCGCGCTCGCCCGCGAGGCGATCGGCGATCGCTTCATGGATGACATCGAGGCGATCAAGGGGCTCGATCCGCTCGCCGACGACACCGCCTTCCGCGAAAAATTCGCCGCCGTGAAGCGCCAGAACAAGGTGAGGCTAGCCAACTTGGTCGCCGACCGCCTCGGCATCAAGCTCGACCCTTCGGCGCTCTTCGACATTCAGGTCAAGCGTATCCACGAATACAAGCGTCAGCTCCTCAACATCCTCGAAGCGATCGCGCTCTATGACCAGATCCGCTCGCATCCCGAGCGCGACTGGATGCCACGCGTGAAATTCTTCGGCGGCAAGGCCGCGCCCAGCTACCACAACGCCAAGCTGATCATCAAACTGGCCAACGACGTCGCCAGGGTGATCAACAGTGACCCTTCGGTGCGCGGCCTGCTCAAGGTCGTGTTCGTACCGAACTACAATGTCAGCCTGGCCGAGGTGCTGATGCCGGCCGCCGATCTCTCGGAGCAGATCTCGACCGCCGGCATGGAAGCGTCGGGAACCGGCAACATGAAGTTCGCGCTGAACGGCGCACTGACCATCGGCACGCTCGACGGCGCCAATGTCGAGATCAAGGAGCATGTCGGCGACGACAACATCTTCATCTTTGGCCTCACCACCGAAGAAGTCGCCGAGCGGCGCAACAATGGCTACAATCCCCGCGGCGTCATCGAGGCGTCCCCCGAACTGGCGCAGGCGGTCGCGGCCGTTTCTTCGGGCGTCTTCTCCCCCGATGATCCCAATCGCTACCGCGATCTGATCAACGGCCTCTACGACAGCGACTGGTTCATGGTCGCGGCGGATTTCGACGCCTATGCCGCCTGCCAGCGCGACGTCGATGCCGTCTGGCGCAACAGCCCGGACTGGTACGCCCGCGCCATCCGCAACGTCGCGCGCGTCGGCTGGTTCTCTTCCGATCGCACGATCCGCCAATACGCCAAAGAAATCTGGAACGTGCCCGTCTGATATGATTGCATGAGGCCACGAACGATGGCCGCAAAAACAAACATTTGGTGCCCGGGGAGGGCGACCGCCTGATGAGGAAGCCGCGCGCGACCGCTGCGACAAGCGGGCCGGACGGACTGGCGTCAGCCAGCGATGTCGAGGCGATTGTCGCCGGTACGCACGGTGATCCTTTTGCGGTTCTCGGTGTTCAGGAGGCCGGCAAGAGCCTGTTCGCGCGCTGCTTCGTTCCGCATGCGCAGTCCGTCACCGCCTACACGCTGACCGGCATCGAGGCAGGCGAATTGACCAGGCGCGACGAAGCCGGTTTCTTCGAGGGCAAGCTGTCGATCAGGAAGCGCCAGCCGCTCCGCTACCACGCGCGCAATGCCGGCGGCGACTGGTGGCTGACCGATCCCTATTCGTTCGGTCCGGTGCTCGGACCGATGGACGATTACTATATCGCCGAGGGCTCGCATCTCAGGTTGTTCGACAAGCTCGGCGCCCATGTCATTGAGCACGAAGGCGCCACCGGCGTGCATTTCGCGGTATGGGCCCCAAATGCCAGGCGCGTCTCGGTGGTCGGCGATTTCAATGACTGGGACGGGCGCCGGCATACGATGCGCGACCGTCGCGACACCGGCATCTGGGAGCTGTTCATTCCCGATATCGGCGCCGGCCGGCCCTATAAATATGAAATCATAGGTCCCGACGGCGTGAGATTGCCGCTGAAAGCCGATCCATTCGCCTTCAAGTCGGAGCTGCGCCCGGCAACGGCCTCGGTGACCGCGGTGCCCCCGGCGCATCCATGGGGCGACGAGGCGCATCGCAATTTCTGGCGCAACGCCGACCCCCGGCGCGAAGCCATCTCGATCTACGAAGTCCATGCCGGTTCCTGGCAGCTTCGCGACGACGGCACCTTCCTGTCCTGGGATGAGCTGGCCGACCGGCTGATCCCTTATGTGGTCGAGGCCGGGTTCACCCACATCGAATTCCTGCCGATCTCCGAGCATCCCTATGACCCGTCCTGGGGTTATCAGACCACCGGCCTCTACGCGCCATCGGCCCGCTTCGGCGATCCGGACGGCTTTGCTCGCTTTGTCGATGGCGCCCATCGTGCCGGCATCGGCGTAATCCTAGACTGGGTGCCGGCGCATTTTCCTGTCGACGAGCACGGTCTGGTCCATTTCGACGGCACCGCGCTCTACGAGCATGCCGACCCGCGCAAGGGCTTCCACCCGGACTGGAACACCGCGATCTACAATTTCGGCCGCCGCGAGGTGGTGTCGTTCCTCGTCAACAACGCCTTGTTCTGGGCCGAAAAATACCATGTCGACGGTCTTCGCGTCGACGCGGTGGCCTCGATGCTCTACCTCGACTATTCGCGCAAGCAGGGCGAATGGATTCCCAACGAAAAGGGTGGGCGCGAAAACCTCGAGGCGGTCAGCTTCCTGCAGAAGATGAACAAGGAGCTCTACGGGCACCATCCCGGTGTCATGACTATCGCCGAGGAATCGACTTCATGGCCAAAGGTCTCGGCGCCCGTTCATGAAGGCGGGCTGGGCTTCGGCTTCAAGTGGAACATGGGCTTCATGCACGACACGCTGGAGTATTTTTCCAAGGAGCCGATTTTCCGCAAGCACCATCACAACGAGCTGACCTTCGGTCTGACCTACGCCTTCTCGGAGAATTTCGTGCTGCCGCTCTCGCATGACGAGGTCGTGCACGGCAAAGGCACGCTGCTGGGCAAGATGGCCGGTGACGACTGGCAGAAATTCGCGACCTTGCGTGCCTATTACGGCTTCATGTGGGGTTATCCCGGCAAGAAGCTGCTGTTCATGGGCCAGGAATTCGCGCAGCGCCGCGAATGGAGCGAGGCGCGCGCGCTTGATTGGAACCTGCTCGATTTCCGGCCGCATCGCGGCGTCTGGCAGACGGTGCGCGATCTCAACTATCTCTACCGTTCACGTCCGGCCCTGCATGGCCGCGACTGCGAGCCCGAAGGGTTTTCCTGGCTGATCGTCGACGACAGCCAGAATTCGGTTTTCGCCTGGGTGCGCAACGCTCCTGGCGGCAATCCGGTCGCCGTCATCTCCAATTTCACGCCGGTGCCGCGCGACAATTATCGTGTACCTCTGCCGAAGGCCGGCAAGTGGCGCGAGATCATCAACACCGATGCTTCCGAATATGGCGGCTCCGGCATGGGCAATGGCGGCGTGGTCGAGGCGAGGGCGGAGGGCAAGAGCATCTCGGCAACGATGCTTCTGCCGCCGCTGTCGACGATCATGCTTGAACTCGCCGACGACTGAACTCGTTAAGGCTGGTCAACGCATAAAGACGAGTAACTTGGGAGGGTATAAATGGCAGACTTGAAAAGAACCCAGCCGCTGGCCCGCGACGCCATGGCCTATGTGCTGGCCGGCGGACGCGGCAGCCGCCTCAAGGAGCTGACCGATCGGCGCGCCAAGCCGGCGGTCTATTTCGGCGGCAAGACGCGCATCATCGATTTCGCGCTCTCCAATGCACTGAACTCTGGCATCCGCCGCCTCGGCGTCGCCACCCAGTACAAGGCGCATTCGCTGATCCGCCACCTGCAACGCGGCTGGAACTTCCTGCGGCCCGAACGAAACGAGAGCTTCGACATCCTGCCGGCGAGCCAGCGCGTGTCGGAAACGCAATGGTATGAAGGCACGGCTGACGCCGTCTACCAGAACATCGACATCATCGAGGCTTATGGCCCGGAATACATGGTGATCCTGGCCGGCGACCACATCTACAAGATGGATTACGAGCTGATGCTGCGCCAGCATGTCGATGCCGGCGCCGATGTCACGGTCGGCTGCCTCGAAGTGCCGCGCATGGAAGCGACAGGCTTCGGCGTCATGCATGTCGATGCCAAGGACAACATCATCGCCTTCGTCGAAAAGCCCGTTGATCCGCCCGGCATTCCGGGTAACCCGGAATTCGCCTTGGCCTCGATGGGCATCTACGTCTTCAAGACCAAGTTCCTGATGGAACAGCTGCGCCGCGATGCCGCCGAGCCGGGCTCCAGCCGCGACTTCGGCAAGGACATCATCCCCTATATCGTCACGCACGGTAAGGCGATCGCGCACCGCTTCACCAAGTCCTGCGTGCGTTCGACCGCCGAGAACGAGGCCTACTGGCGCGATGTCGGCACGGTCGATGCCTATTGGGAAGCCAACATCGACTTGACCGACGTGACGCCGGAACTCGACCTCTACGACCGCGACTGGCCGATCTGGACTTATGCCGAGCTGAAGCCGCCGGCAAAATTCGTCCACGACGAGGATGGCAGGCGCGGTTCTGCCGTGTCGTCACTGGTGTCGGGCGATTGCATCGTCTCGGGCGCTTCGCTGAAGAAGAGCCTGATCTTCACCGGCGCGCGCATCAATTCCTATTCGGCACTCGAAGAAGTCGTCATGCTGCCCGACGTTCATGTCGGCCGGAACGCAAAGTTGAAGCGCGTCGTGATCGACCACGGTGTAAGGATACCGGAAGGGCTGGTGGTCGGCGAGGATCCCGCGCTCGACGCCAAGCGTTTTCGGGTTTCGGAAAAGGGCATCTGCCTGGTCACCCAGGACATGATCGACAAGCTGAAGCTTTAGGCCGGATCGGATTGTAGGCGCATGCATGTTCTGTCGGTCACGCCCGAAATCTTCCCGCTGATCAAGACCGGCGGGCTTGCCGACGTAACCGGGGCGCTGCCGATCGCGCTCGCGGCCAAGGGCGTGACCATGCGCACGCTCATTCCGGGTTTTCCGGTGGTGATGGGCGCCTTCAAGAAAAAGAAGGCCGTCTACCAATACCCCTTGTTGCAAGGCGGCAAGGCCGCGATCCATGCCGTCGAGGTCGCCGGGCTCGATTTGTTCGTGCTCGACGCGCCGCATCTGTTCGACCGCCCCGGCGGCCCCTATGGCAACGCCTCGGGCGCGGATTGGCCGGACAATTGGCGGCGCTTCGCGGCGCTGAGCCAGGCCGGCGCCGATATCGCCGGCGGCGCCATTTCGGGCTACCTGCCTGACATCGTGCATGCCCATGACTGGCAGTCGGCGATGACGCTGGCTTATATGCGTTACGGCAAGGCGGTTGGCACGCCATCAATGATGACCGTCCACAATCTCGCCTTCCAGGGTCAGTTCGGCGCCGGCATCTTCGGCGAACTCGGTCTGCCGGCCGCGGCGATGGCGCTTGACGGCGTCGAATATTATGGCGGCGTCGGCTTCCTCAAGTCGGGTCTGCAGGCGGCCTGGGCAATCACCACGGTGAGCCCGACCTATGCGCAGGAGATCCGTTCACCGGAATTCGGCATGGGCCTCGATGGTCTCATCAACATGCGTTCAAGCGATCTCCATGGCATCGTCAACGGCATCGACACCGCCATCTGGGATCCAGCAACCGATAGACATCTGGTGTCGACCTATACGGCCGAAACGTTGAAGGCCCGCGCGCCCAACAGGGCGGCCGTCGAGGACCGTTTCGGTCTCGACCGCGACGGCAGCCCGATTGTCTGTGTCGTCAGCCGGCTGACCTGGCAGAAGGGCATGGACATATTGGCGACGGTGATCGACGGCATCGTTGCGACAGGCGCCAGGCTGGCTATCCTCGGCTCGGGCGACGCCGGCCTCGAAGGCGCGCTGCTGGCGGCCGCCGCACGCCACCGTGGCCGCATCGGTGTGGTCGTCGGCTATGACGAGGGGCTGTCGCACATCATGCAGGGCGGCTGCGACGCCATCGTCATCCCTTCGCGCTTCGAACCTTGCGGGCTGACGCAGCTTTACGGCCTGCGCTATGGCTGCGTGCCGGTCGTCGCGCGCACCGGCGGCCTCGCCGACACCATCATCGACGCCAACGAAGCGGCGATTGCAGCCGGCGTGGCGACCGGCTTCCAGTTTGCCCCCAACAATGGCGGCGCGCTGCTGCACGCCATCCGCCGCCTGGCCGACGCCCACGCCAGTTCCGCAACCTTCGAGACCATCCAGCGCCAGGGCATGAAGACCGATGTGTCGTGGGATCGAAGCGCCGAAAAATACGTCGAACTCTATCGCCTGCTGCTTTCGAAAAGGGTTGCCTGAAGCATGATACGCACCGTCCCCACCAAGCCCTATTCCGACCAGAAGCCCGGCACGTCGGGACTGCGCAAGAAGGTGCCAGTGTTCCAGCAGGAGCACTATGCCGAGAACTTCATCCAGTCGATCTTCGACGCGCTCGACGGATTTGCCGGCAAGACCCTGGTCATCGGCGGCGATGGCCGCTTCTACAACCGCGAGGTCATCCAGAAGGCCATTGCCATGGCCGCCGGCAACGGCTTCGGCAAGGTGATGGTAGGGCAGGGCGGCATATTGTCGACGCCGGCGGCCTCGCATGTCATCCGCAAATACAAGACCTTCGGCGGCATCATCCTGTCGGCCAGCCATAATCCCGGCGGCCCGCATGAGGATTTTGGCATCAAGTACAATGCCGGCAATGGCGGCCCGGCGCCGGAAAAGCTGACCGACGCCATCTTTGCCAGGACCAAGGCGATTTCGAGCTTCAAGATCGCCGACATCGATCCAATCGACATCGATACGGTCGGCACCGTCAAGGCCGGCGGCATGACCGTCGAGATCATCGATCCGGTCACCGACTATGCCGAACTGATGGAGAGCCTGTTCGATTTCGACGCGTTGCGCAAACTGTTCAAGTCGGGCTTTCGCATGCGCTTCGACGCCATGCACGCGGTGACCGGACCCTACGCCAAGGAAATCCTCGAACACCGGCTCGGCGCACCGAACGGCACCTGCCGCAATTTCAAGCCGCTGCCCGATTTCGGCGGCCATCACCCCGATCCCAACCTTGTCCATGCCAAGCACCTCTATGACGAGATGATGGGGCCGGACGCGCCGGATTTCGGCGCCGCCTCCGACGGCGACGGCGACCGCAATTTGATCATCGGCAAGGGCATTTTCGTCACCCCGTCGGATTCGGTCGCCATGCTTGCCGCCAATGCCCGCCTGGCGCCCGGCTACAAGGACGGGCTGAAGGGCATCGCCCGCTCGATGCCGACCAGCGGTGCCGCCGACCGCGTCGCTCACAAGCTCGGCATCGGCATTTACGAGACGCCGACCGGCTGGAAGTTCTTCGGCAATCTGCTCGACGCCGGCATGACGACGATCTGCGGTGAGGAAAGTGCCGGCACCGGCTCCAACCATGTCCGCGAAAAGGACGGTCTGTGGGCGGTGCTCCTGTGGCTCAACATCCTCGCCGCGCGCGGCGAAAGCTGCCAGCAGATCGTCACCGAGCACTGGGCGGCCTATGGGCGCAATTACTATTCGCGGCATGACTATGAAGAGGTGGAGAGCGACCGCGCCAATGCGCTGGTCGACGAACTCAGGGCCAAGCTCGGCTCGCTGCCCGGCACCAGCGTGCGCGGCCTGAAGATCGCCAATGCCGACGATTTTGCCTATCACGACCCGGTCGACCGCTCGACCAGCGAGCACCAGGGCATAAGGGTGCTGTTCGAAGGCGGCTCACGCGTCGTCTTCCGCCTCTCCGGCACCGGCACCTCGGGCGCGACCCTGCGCGTCTATATCGAGCGCTACGAGCCGGACAAGTCGAGGCACGATCTCGACACGCAGGAGGCGCTCGCCGATCTCATCGCCGCCGCCGACGACATTGCCGGGATCAAGAGCCACACCGGCCGCGACAAACCCAGCGTGATTACTTGAGGGTGGGGAGGCGCGACTCCCCCTTCTCCCCTTGTGGGAGAAGGTGTCGCCGAAGGCGACGGATGAGGGGTGCTCCAGCTTGGCGCAAACCGGCGCCCGGGACACCGATGCCTCATTCCTTCCAACACCCCTCATCCGTCTCGGCGCTGCGCGCCGATCCACCTTCTCCCACAAGGGGAGAAGGGAAGGCGCTCGCGTGAACAATCTCGGCGCCGCCATCACTTCCGAAGGCATCCGCTTCGCCGCCTGGTCGTCCTCGGCGCGGCGGCTCTGGGTGTCGATCTTCGATGAAACCGGCGACCACGAAATCGAGCGGCTTGAACTCCAGCCCGAAGGCGAGGGTTTTTACGCCCTGTTCGTCGCGGGTCTCGCCGCCGGCACCCGCTACGGCCTGCGCGCCGATGGCGACTATGCACCCGAGCGTGGGCTGTGGTTCGACCCCGACAAGCTGCTGACCGATCCTTATGCCGCCGAAGTCGACCGGCCCTATGCCTATCACTGGCGGCTCGCCGCGCGGCGCAATGAGGGTGCCGACACCGCGTCGCTGATGCCCAAGACCGTGGCCAAGGCCTTGCCCGCGGCCCCACCGATCCTGCCGCCGCTGTTTCGTCCGGGCGGCCTGATCTACGAACTGAATGTCCGCGCCTTCACCAAGCTCCACCCGGATGTGCCGCAAGAACAGCGTGGTACGATCGCCGCACTTGCCCATCCGGCCATCATCGAGCATCTGCAAAGGCTCGGCGTCTCAGCCGTCGAATTGATGCCGGTGACGGCGTCGATCGACGAGCGGCATCTGCCGCCGCTGGGCTTGAGCAACGCCTGGGGCTACAATCCCGTCACCTTCATGGCGCTCGACCCTCGCCTCGCACCCGGCGGCCTGACGGAATTACAGGACACGGTCGCAGCGCTGCGCCGGGTTGGCATCGGCACCATTCTCGACCTCGTCTTCAACCATACCGGCGAAAGCGACAGGCTGGGGCCAACGCTCTCGCTGCGCGGCCTCGACAACCAGGCCTACTATCGGCATCGGCCGGATGGCGGGCTGGTCAATGACACCGGCACCGGCAACACGATCGCTTGCGACCATCCGGTGGTGCGGGAAATGGTGCTCGACACGCTCCGTCATTTCGTGCGCCGGGCTGGCGTCGACGGCTTCCGGTTCGATCTGGCTCCGGTGCTGGGCCGGGTCGATGGTCTGTTCGATCCGGAAGCACCACTGCTCCGGGCCATTGCCGATGATCCGGTACTTTGCGACCGCGTGCTGATCGCCGAGCCTTGGGATATCGGGGCAAACGGCTATCAACTGGGCAATTTTCGGCCACCGTTCCTCGAGTGGAACGATCGCTACCGCGACGATGTCAGACGCTTCTGGCGCGGCGATGCCGGCATGGTCGGCACTCTCGCCACGCGCCTTGCCGGTTCGTCGGACGTGTTCGACAGGGCAGGGGAGCCGGCAAGCCGCAGCGTGAACTTCATCGCCGCCCATGACGGCATGACGCTGGCCGACATCGTCGCCTACGAGCGCAAACACAACGCCGACAATGGCGAGCAGAACCGCGACGGCCATAACGACAACCTGTCCTGGAACAATGGCGTCGAGGGAGACACGAACGAGGCAGCGATCATCAAGGCGCGCTTCGACGACCAACGCGCACTGCTCGCCACGCTGTTCGCCTCGCGCGGCACCATCATGCTGACGGCAGGCGACGAATTCGGCAGAACGCAGCAAGGCAACAACAACGCCTATGCGCAGGACAACGCCATTACCTGGCTTGACTGGACAGGCCGCGATCAGGCGCTGGAGCGTTACGCATCGGCGCTTGCAGCGCTTCGCCAGGCGGTGCCGGCACTGTCGGACACACGTTTCCTGGCCGGAGAACCGGTCGAGGCTTCAGGCGTTCCCGACGTCGCCTGGCTGACCGAGACGGGTGAGCCGCTCGCAGAGACCGACTGGAACGACTCCAGCCGGCATCGCCTTGTCATGCTGCTTGGCGGCGAGGATGGCAGGCTTGCCGTCATGATCAATGGTGACCGCCGCCAATGCGTCTTCACCTTGCCGGCGCGAGATGGCTTCCAGTGGCGCCCGGCAATCGAGACGCAGGCGATCGACCTCCTGCGCCCGCTGCCGGGCCGCAGCGTCAATTTCATGATCGAGGGCCGGACCGGAAACGGTGGCGCCGGGAAGGGTTCGTAATGGCCGACGACAATGCCAGGCAGGGAGCCGAGTGGTGGCGAGGCTGCGTCATCTATCAGATCTATCCGCGCTCTTTCCAGGACACGACCGGCGATGGCAGCGGCGATCTCAAAGGTATTACGGCAAGGCTCGCCCATATCGCCTCCCTCGGCGTCGACGCTGTCTGGCTGTCGCCCTTCTTCAAGTCGCCCATGGCCGACATGGGCTATGACGTATCGGACTACTGCGACGTCGACCCGATGTTCGGCACGTTGGCGGATTTCGACGCGCTGGTCGCCAAAGCGCATCGGCTCGGCCTGAAAATCATCATCGACCAGGTGCTGTCGCATTCATCCGACAAGCATGAATGGTTCATCGAAAGTCGCGCCAGCCGCGACACCGCCAAGGCCGACTGGTACGTCTGGGCCGACGCCAAGCCCGACGGCGGCGCGCCCAACAATTGGCTGTCGGTCTTCGGGGGGCCATCCTGGGAGTGGGACGCGACCCGTCGCCAATATTACATGCACAATTTCCTCGCCTCGCAGCCGGATCTCAATTTCCACAATCCGGAAGTTCAGGAGGCGTTGCTGGACACGGTGCGGTTCTGGCTGGAGCGCGGTGTCGACGGCTTCCGGCTCGACACGGTCAATTACTATGTCCACGACCGCTGGCTGCGCAGCAATCCGCCCTTGGCTTCGAGCGTTGCCGGCACCAACACAGAAACCAACACCTACCTCTATCAGGAGCATCTGTTCGACAAGACGCAGCCCGAAAACCTGGCGTTCCTCAGGCGCTTCCGCGCGTTGCTCGACGAATATGGCGACCGCGCCGCCGTCGGCGAGATCGGCGATGAAGGCCGCTCGCTGCAGACGCTCGCAGCCTACACCTCCGGCGGCGACAAGCTTCAGATGAGCTACACGTTCGACCTGCTCGGCTCGCAATTTTCGGCGGCGCATGTGCGTGGCTGCGTCGAGGCGTTTGAGAATGCGGTTGCCGACGGCTGGGTCTGCTGGGCCTTCTCCAACCATGACGTCGTGCGCCATGTCAGCCGCTGGACGCGGCCGGATGGCGATCCCGATCTGGTGGCCAAATTCTCGATCATGCTGCTCGCCTGCCTGCGCGGCTCGATCTGCCTCTATCAGGGCGAAGAACTCGGCCTTGAGGAAGCGGAGCTTGCCTATGAGGATTTACGCGATCCCGTCGGCATCCGTTTCTGGCCCGGCGTGAAGGGCAGGGACGGCTGCCGCACGCCGATGGTCTGGGAGGTCGGGGCCGACAATGCGGGCTTTTCCACCGCAAAACCATGGCTGCCTGTGCCGGCAAGCCATCGCGCCCGTGCGGCGGATGCGCAGGACGGCGAGGAGCAATCGGTGCTGTCGGTCTACCGCTCCACGCTTGCCCTGCGCAGACAGCACCCGGCACTGGTCGGTGGTTCGATCCGTTTTCTCGACGCCGAGGGAGACATGCTCGCCTTCATCCGCGAAGGAGAGGGGGAGAGGCTGCTCTGTGTCTTCAATTTCGCCGGGGAGCCGGCGACTTGGCCCCTGCTGCCTGATATCGGAACCGTCGCGGCTGTCCTGGGCGGTACCGCGGCTGTCGAGGAAAACGCGCTCTCGCTGCCGGCTCTCGGTTGCTTCCTCGGTCGGCTCGGCTGATCGGCGCTTCGGTTGCGGCCAAGCGGTCCTACTGAACGAGCACTGCCCGTCCGCAGGTCGCACCGGTGACGCGCACGTCGGCCTGGCCGACACCGACGCCCAGGGCTGAAAGCACATTGTAGAGCAAGTCGTCGACGGGCGCCGTCACGGTGTTGAGCAGGGCCACCACTGCCGGTTTGACCGTTCCAAGCAGGGCGGTCAGATCGATGCCCAAACCAAGCGCATTGACCGAAAGCGACAGGTTGTTGACCAGAGACGTGGTGAGCGACTGCGAGATGTTTCGCGTCGAAACGGTCTTGATCGTCTTGTTGGCGATGTCGGTTGCGTTGAAGGTCAAGGTCTGCGGGCTGTTGTTGGTGATCGCGGTCGCGGCCGAACCCATCACCTGAATCAGCGGGATGTTGATCAGCAGGAGCTTCAGACTCACATCGGCGATCTCGGCGTCGGTGAAGGTCTGCGGCTGGCTGAAATCGGCGAAGCCGGACGGGTTGTTGCTGTTGGCCAGGTTCAAACGCGCAATGCCGGGGTGCGCGGCGATGGAGACATTGATGCTGGACGGCCCTGTCGGACAGCTTATGTCGGTCAGCTTGGCCTCGGCATAGGCGACTTCCACATTGAGCGGCAGATTGACGGCAAGCAGGCTGATGCCGCCGGCCAGGCTCGGCGTGCCGACACCGACGGAGGCCGTCAGCTTGATGCGCGTCTGGGCGGTCCGCACGACGGTGCCGATGCCATCGATGGCCAGCCAGGGCGAGGATTGCATCGGCTCCCCAATGGCGATGCTGAGCTTGGTGGAGAGCAGCCCCGGGATGGTGGCGCCGAGATCGACCGCGGCCTGGTTGGTGCCGTTGGCGAGTACGGCCGCCGCCGTCAGCATCCCCATTGCGCTTGCGTCTACGCCAAGGCCGGACGGCTGTTGCCCGAGGCCCAGGCTGCCGATGGACCCAAGGTTGACAAGACTGCTGAGTGGGATCTTGACGGTGCTGGTCGACTTGGAGGCGATGGTCTGCAAGGCGACCTTGGCGGTATTGCCGAGGCCGGGAACATTGGCCATGGCAGTGGCGATCTGGCCGACGGTCGCCTTCGAGGCCAAAACGTCGGAATAGGTGCCGGCCGTGATGTTCAGTTGTGTGCCGAGCGCACTGACGAAGGAAAGCACGCTTACATCGGCCGAGATCAGTCCGTTGTAATCCATGACGCTGAGCGAGATGTTGCCACCGAGAAGTCCGCTCAAAAGTGCGTTGAGGATGCCGCCATTGACGCTGAGCAATCTCGACCCGACCGAGAATGTCGCCTGCGGCGTCATGCTGGCGGTGGCTTGGGTGCCGATGACTGGAGTGGGGATCAGCGAGCTTGCGAAGTAACGCTTGGGGATCTTCGCCAAAGTCACCCGGACGGCATTGTAAGGCGTCACGCCCGCCTGGAAGCGCTGGCTGACATTAGCGGTCGATGAGGCATATCGGCCTTGCGTAACCGTCACCACCGTCTTCCCGGCGGCCGCCGGGATGGTCTGGCCCGAAGCTTGAACAACGACACCCGGCATGCCGTTGTCGGTGAGCGTGGTGACGACGGCTGTATTGACGTTGTTGATGTTCGAGGCAGCGGTGATCGCTGCCAGGTCGACCATCGCCTGGGCTTCCCGGCGCTCTGTGTAGATGGAGGCCTCGTCTATCGCCACCGCGGCCAGGGCCAGCGCGACCGGCGCGCTCAAGGCGGTCATGACGGCGAAGTTCGCCTTCCTGTCCCCCACCATCGACCGTGCAAGCCGGCCGATGCCCTTGCCCGCCCGCTGTCGCATTCAGATACCCCCGACCCTGATCGTTGACTGACGCCTGATGGTCGTCCCTGGCATGGCTATGCCCGGGAACAGATTCCAGATCGGCAGGTTGCGGGCATCGTACGAGATGGACACCACGAACTGGCTTCCGTCGGCCACGCTGTCATTGGCCTGGTAGGTCAGTTTGCTGGCGTCCACGAAGGGGTAGCCGCCGGCGTTGTTGGCGAGGTAGCTGGCCACGAGCGTCTGGCGCTCGGTCTGGTTCACCCCGGCGATAGCCGTCCGGGCGGCGTCGGCTGCAATTTGCTGTATCGAATTGGCGGCGCCAAAATAGATGCCGTACGCAACCATCCCGAGCAAGAGAAGCATGAAGAGCGGCGACAGCAGGGCGAACTCGACCGCTGAAGTGCCCGAATTGTCTGTTCGGAACTGGCGCCTTCGGACCTTGCAAATGAGGTTGTCAACCATGGCTGCAGCATGCCCAAGTTCGCATGCAGAAAGCGAAAACTCTGGACGCAACCAAAGGATGTGCTCGATTGAAAAAGACTCCCTAATTTAGTAATAGCTTATGCAGACATGAGGCTTGACTTAAGGTCAATCAGTACTCGGTTGAAAAGAGCTGACCTCCTGTCTAGTCTCCTGCCACCAGCCGCCGGAGGGAACCGGCGGCGCGCTCAAAGGAATCAGACATCGGTTCCGGGGCGTCAACACGTTAAGGCGCGCCCATGGCAGCGCCGACAGGGAGAACTTCATGCTGAAAAACATGCTGAGGGCGACGGTGTTCGCCACGACCATGACCTTGGCTGCCGGCACTTTCTTGACGCCAGCCTTCGCCGAGACCGTCTATAACAGGGGCACCGCCGCTGAATCGGAGTCGGTCGACCCACACAAGACCTCGACGGTCTATGAAGCCAACGTGCTGCGTGACCTGTTCCAGGGACTGGTCATGCAGGATGAGAAGGCCAACCTCATTCCGGGCGCCGCCGAAAGCTGGACGGTATCGGATGACGGCACGGTCTATACCTTCAAGCTGCGCAAGGACGGCATGTGGTCGGATGGCAGCCCGGTGACGGCGGACGACTTCGTCTATGCCTTCCACCGGCTGGAGGATCCGGCGACCGGCGCGGAATACGCCTCGATGCTGTATCCGGTGAAGGGCGCGGAGGACGTCAACACCAAGAAGGGCAAGCCGGAAGACATGGGCGTCAAGGCGATCGACGCCAACACCCTGGAAGTGTCCTTGAAGGCGCCGACGCCGTACTTCCTGGAGATGCTGACCCATCAGGCGACCTATCCGGTCAGCAAGGCCTCGATTGAAAAGCTCGG
Source organism: Mesorhizobium sp. M8A.F.Ca.ET.208.01.1.1 (assembly GCF_004791315.1). Taxonomy (NCBI): domain Bacteria; kingdom Pseudomonadati; phylum Pseudomonadota; class Alphaproteobacteria; order Hyphomicrobiales; family Phyllobacteriaceae; genus Mesorhizobium; species Mesorhizobium sp. M8A.F.Ca.ET.208.01.1.1. Next base: position 2,027,281 of record NZ_SRUT01000001.1, on the reverse strand, counting down.
CGCCGACTGGATCAAGCCCGGCAAACTGGTTTCGAACGGCGCCTATACGCTCGCCGAATGGGTTCCCAACGACCACATGAAACTGGTCAAGAATCCGAAATTCTGGGACGCCGCGACCGTCAAGTTCGACGTAGTCAACTACATCCCGACCGAAGATCGTTCGTCGGCGATGAAGCGCTTCGAGGCCGGCGAACTCGACAGCTATGACGATCTGCCGACCGAACAGCTGGCCGACCTCAAGACCAAGTTCGGCGACCAGATCCATGTCGGACCGTATCTCGGCACCTACTACTATGCGATCAAGACCGACAAGGCGCCGTGGAACAATCCGGAGCTGCGCAACGCCATCTCGATGGCGATCGACCGTGACTTCATCGCTGAAAAGGTCTGGCAGAACTCGATGCTGCCCGGCTATTCGATGGTGCCTCCCGGCATCGAGGGTTATGCGCCCGCAATGGCCAAATACGCCGACATGCCGCAGATCGACCGCGAGGACGCCGCCAAGAAGATCCTCGAGAAGCTTGGCTACACGCCCGAGCATCCGCTGAAGATGGAAATCCGCTACAACACCTCGGAAAACCACAAGAACACCGCTGTGGCGATCCAGGAACAGTTGAAGCCGCTTGGCGTCGACGTCACGCTGCTCAACACCGACACCAAGACCCACTACTCCTTCCTCGAGCAGAAGGGCGACTATGACGTGGCGCGCGCCGCCTGGATCGCCGACTACAAGGATCCGGAAACCTTCCTCGGCATCACGCGCAAGGCCAGCGGCAACAACTATTCGAACTACAACAGCCCGCAATACGAAGCGGCAATGGACAAGGCCGCGGCCGCCGGCGGCAAGCCCGAAGAGCGCATGAAGGATCTCTCCGCGGCCGAGCGCATCCTCATCGACGATGTCGGCCAGATCCCGCTTCTCTACTACAGCTACCACGATATCGTTTCCTCGAAGCTGCATGGCTTCGTCGACAATGTGATGGACGTGCATCCGTCGCGCTTCGTCAGCAAGGACTGATCCCTGGCCAAGCCGCCGCGCAACCGAATGCGCGGCGGCGCTGGTTTGCCATCGCATCGGCTCGGGAAGCGGAATCGATTTTCGGAAAGTTCGGTGCGAAGATTTGAAGGCTGGAGCGCAATCGTCCGAGTGGACGGGCCTGCTCTGGATCAAGCGGGGCACCGATGCTGCGATACGTATTCCGGCGGCTTTTGACCGCCATCCCGACGCTGTTCGTCATCGTGACGATGGCGTTCTTCCTGATGCGCGTCGCGCCAGGCGGTCCATTCAACCAGGAGCGGGGTCTGAGTCCCGAGATCAAGGCCAATCTTGAAGCCCAGTTCGGCCTCAACGATCCGCTCTGGCTGCAATATGTCCACTATCTCGGCAATCTGCTGCGCGGCAATTTCGGCCCGAGCTACAACATGCCGGATTTCACCGTCACCGAACTGTTTGCCAAGGGCCTGCCCATTTCCGTCCAGCTCGGTGCCTCGGCGCTGATCCTGGCGCTGTTGCTCGGCAGCGTGCTCGGCACCATTGCCGCGCTCAACCAGAACAAGCTTGGCGACTATACGGTGATCGCCCTGGCGACCGCCGGCAGCACCATCCCCACCTTCGTCATCGCGCCGGTGATCCAGCTCCTGTTCGGGCTGACCTGGAGGCTGTTGCCGATCGGCGGCTGGGGCGACGGCGCCTTCATCAACAAAGTCGGCCCGGTGCTGACGCTTGCCTTGCCGCAGATCGCCATCGTTGCCCGCCTGATGCGCGGCTCGATGATCGAATCGCTGCGATCCCACCATATCCGAACGGCGCGCGCGCTCGGCCTCTCCGACTGGTCGGTGGTGGTCAAGCACGCGCTGCGCGGCGCCATCCTGCCGATCGTCTCCTTCACCGGCCCGGCTGCGGCGGCACTGCTGACCGGCTCGGTCATCGTCGAGACGATCTTCTCCATTCCCGGAGTCGGCCGCTATTTCGTCGATGCCGCGCTCAACCGCGATTACACACTGGTGATGGGAACGGTGGTGGTGATCGCCATTTTCACCATCGTCTTCAACCTGATCGTCGACGTCATGTACGCGGTCGTCGACCCGAGGGTGCGCTATGACTGACATCACGGCCACGGCTCCCGCCATCGTTGGTCGCTCGCTTTGGGGCGATGCCTGGGCGCGCCTCAAGGCCAATCGCGCCGCCATGTTCAGCCTCTACTACCTCATTCTGATCGGTGTCGTCAGCGTCTTTGGCCCCTGGTTTGTGCCGCATCAATACACGACCATCTACGCCGACTATGTGCGCATGCCGCCAAGCCTGTCGGCCTACCCGAAACCCGATATGATCGAGACGGCGCTTACCGAAGCGATCAAACGTATGCGGGTCGACATCAAGGAGTGGCACCAGGAAGGGAGCCAGGTCTTCGTCACGGTCAAGTCGACCAAGCCGATCGACGACCGCAACATCCGCTACCTCGACCGTTCCGATGCCTTCGACGACACCAAGATCGAGAGCAAGTCCCCCGACGGCCTCGAAGTGACGATGAGCGCATCGGTCAAGCAGCAGTATTTCCTGTTCGGAACCGACAACACTGGCCGTGATCTGTTGTCGCGCACGCTGATGGCCGGGCGCATCTCGCTTGCCATCGGCCTGCTCGCCGGCATCGTTGCGGTGGTGATCGGTGTGATCTATGGCGCCGCCGCCGGCTTTTCCGGCGGCAAGGTCGACGAGGTGATGATGCGCATCGTCGACGTGCTCTATTCCTTGCCGTTCATCTTCTTCGTCATCATGCTGGTGGTGTTCTTCGGCCGCAACTTCGTGCTGATGTTCCTGGCGGTCGGTGCCGTGCTGTGGCTCGACATGGCGCGCATCGTGCGCGGGCAGGCGCTGTCGATCCGCCGGCAGGAATATGTCCAGGCGGCGGAAGCCATGGGCATCGGCCAGCGCGGCATCCTGGTGCGCCATGTCATCCCCAACCTGCTTGGCCCCGTGGTGATCTACATGACCCTGCTCGTGCCGCAGGTCATCATCCTGGAGAGCTTCCTGTCGTTCCTCGGCCTCGGCATCCAGGAGCCGATGACCAGCTGGGGCGTGCTGATCTCCGTCGGCGCCAAGAACATCGGCACCGCCAACTGGCTGCTCCTGTTTCCCGCCTTCTTCCTCGTCTCGACGTTGTTCGCCCTGAATTTCGTCGGCGACGGCCTGCGCGACGCGCTCGACCCAAGAGATCGATAAAGATTGGGATCGGTAAAAATGGGGTTAGATAGAAATGGGGATCGCTGACATGGCCACTCCCGAAACGATCCTCAGCGTCAAGGACCTGCGCGTGCGCTTCCGCACGCTCGACGGTGCCGTCGAAGCGGTCAAGGGCATCAACATCCATGTCAATGCCGGCGAAACCGTCGCAGTCGTGGGCGAATCCGGCTCCGGCAAGAGCCAGACGATGATGGCGGCGATGAGCCTGCTGGCCTCCAACGGCGAAGCGTCGGGCCATGTCGATTATCGCGGCCGCAATTTGCTCACATTGAGTAAGTCCGAGCTGAACAAGGTCCGCGGCCGCAAGATCAGCATGATCTTCCAGGAACCAATGACCTCGCTAGATCCGCTTTATTCGATCGGCAACCAGCTGATGGAGCCGATCCGCAGGCATCGTGGCCTGAGCGCCGCCGAAGCGCGTGAAGAGGCGCTCAAGCTGCTGCGGCTCGTCCATATTCCCGATCCGGAACGGCGGATGAAATCCTATCCGCACGAGATGTCCGGCGGCCAGCGCCAGCGCGTGATGATCGCCATGGCGCTCGCCAACGACCCCGACATCCTGATCGCCGACGAACCGACGACGGCCCTCGACGTGACCATCCAGGCACAGATCCTGATGCTTCTGGCCGAGCTGCAGCGCAAGCTCGGCATGGCGATCGTCTTCATCACCCACGACCTCGGCATCGTGCGGCGCTTCGCCGACCGGGTCTATGTCATGCGCCAGGGAGAGGTCGTCGAGGAAGGCGCGGCGGAAGCGATCTTCGCCAACCCGCAGCATGCCTACACCAAGATGCTGCTGGCGGCCGAGCCGACGGGAACCAAGGCACCTCCGCCCGCCAACGCGCCCGTGGTGCTCGAAGGCAGGAACGTCGAAGTCACATTCAGGATCGGCGGCGGGTTCCTGGCCGGCGAACCCCTGATGCTGCGGGCTGTCGATCACATCTCGATCCGGTTGCAACGCAACCAGACCATCGGCATCGTCGGCGAATCCGGATCGGGCAAATCGACGCTCGGCCGCGCCTTGCTGCGGCTGTTGCCGAGCGATGGGCTCATCCGGTTCGGCGATCGCGACATTTCCACGGCCGACCGGCAGCAGATGCGGCCGCTGCGACGCCAGATGCAGCTCGTCTTCCAGGATCCCTTCGGTTCGCTGTCGCCACGCATGACCGTCGGCCAGGTCATCACCGAAGGGCTGCTGGTGCATGAGCCGAACCTTTCGGGAAAGCAGCGCGACCAGCGCGCTGTCGAGGCGCTACGCGAAGTCGGCCTCGATCCCAACGCCCGCAACCGCTACCCGCACGAATTTTCCGGCGGACAACGGCAACGCATCGCCATTGCCCGCGCCATGATCCTGAAGCCGAAGATGGTCGTGTTGGACGAGCCGACCTCGGCGCTCGACCGCTCGGTGCAGAAACAGATCGTGGAACTGCTGCGCAAACTCCAGGCCGACCACGAACTGTCCTACCTGTTCATCAGCCACGATCTCGCGGTGGTGCGCGCCATGGCCGACTACATCATCGTCATGAAGCAGGGCAAGATCGTCGAGGAGGGGCCGACCGAGGCCATCTTCAGCAACCCGCAAGCCCCTTATACGCAGACGCTGATGAACGCCGCGATCGACGTCACGCGGTTCCGGTTGAGCGCGTGATGAGCCGCTGCAGGTAAGGCCCGTTCGCTCAGCCGGCCGAACTCCCGCACTTTCGTGCGCGCACGGCGACAGCGGCATCCTGCTGTTGCTTCAACCGGTCGATCCTGGCCGTTTCACGATTGGCGACCGCCGTCTTCACGCGCGATCCGCCAAGCAGCCAGCGCGGCACGCTGGTGTTGGCGACCTTGCCGCGGGTGATCGCGGTTTGCGAGATGTCGCTCGCGCTGCTTCCCACGGCGCTGTTAAGCTCCGTGCAGCTCATGCTCTCGTATTTGGCCGGATCGGCCGTCCTGCCGATCGATGCGCATCCGGCAACAAGAAGCATGGCAGCCAGAAGAACCGGTGCCGACCCTGTTGTTGAGATCAAATTCATGTCCGCGTCCGGTTCGCCGTGTTGCCGGCCCCCTCATATTCATAGGTCAAACTAGCGCGGATGCCCTTTTCGTCAAAGTTTGACCGGCCGGCCGGCTCTGCGCTGGTTACCGGCCCGTCTCACTGTCGTCGAAAATTCTTACGCTGCTTCGGCGGCCAATCCGGTCATGGGGACACAACCGCCGCCGAGCACCATTTGGGCAATGTCGGCCGCGTTGTCATCGACATGGGCTGTCACCAGCACGATCCCTTCGCCGACACTGCGGCGCTCCGGCCTTCTGGCGGTCGCGACCAAGGGTCCGAGCAAGCCGCCGAGGGCGCAGCCGCAGAACGTGCCTGTCAGGGCCATCGCCGACAGGCCGGTTGCGAAAGGATTGATGCCGTAAGCAGCAAAAGCGCCCAGGCACGCCAACAGCCCGGCGGCAGCGCCAAGCATGACTGCCGGAGACTTCAGGACACCGATTTCGTCGTGGTAGGGCCCGATAATGGCGATCTGTACGCGCGGAACCCCGGCCGCCAAAAGGTTGCCGGCGATCCGGGTCGCTTCGGGATGGGATTCAAAAAGCCTGCTGATTGTTGGCATGGTCATTCAGGACGTGTCGTGTCCGTCAGCGCGTCGGTAACGAAGGATGCGGCGATCAAGTCGTCGCCATCGATCCGGCCTTGACCGTCCTCCATTACCGCCGCGACCTTTTGGAAGGTCTTGATTTCGCCCTCGCTGATCCGCGCGCTGCGCATCCTGCTCCGGAGGTCTGCCACGCGCAGCTGCAAGATATCGGATCTTGCGTCTTCACGATTCGAGATTGTGCTGGTCATTTATTCCGTCTCGTTTTTTGATGGTCCTCGCGCCCAATCAACCGAACTTGGAGCGCGGGCAAACGTTCCCGTTTAGGGCTTCGGTCTGGTAAGGCGCGGGACTTAAGTCTTGCACCAGGACGCAATGGTCTTGCCGGGCGCGGAGCCCGGAACGGCCGCTGATTGCCGCCGTTTGTCCGCTAGCAGATTGTGGGAGGAAGCCGATGGAGAAGAGTGTTGACCAGACGCGTTGGTTGCTCGCACCGATCTTCGCGATGGCCATACTTTCATGGTGGCCGCAATAGTCCTCGGCTAACCTCCTCGCACATCGGCGCAGTCCAGTCCCTTCCTGCGCTGACAGGGTTCGCTCGCTCTTCCAAGTGGCGAGCGAACCCTGGATTTGGCACAAACCCTGGCTGGACTGGCCAGCGTCGGGAAAATTGCCTGACCCGAGCCGAGCTTCCATAACTTACCAGCGGTGATGAGGTATTCAGGACTGGCACGGTCCACTGCGCCTGGATTTTCAGCCGCGCATAGCGTGCCAGGGAAAGTCATCTGGTGGCCAGGCTTGATCGAGAGCCGGGCCACCAGTCGGTAATCAGTAACCGCCGTTTTCGATCACCACCGGGTGGTGGTGACGGTGGGTGGAGATGGAGCCGGTGACGACAACGGCATCCCGATCCTGCCGATAATGATGCCGGCGACCATGGTCGTAGAACGCAATCGTTCCGTGGTGACGGTGATGAAGCCGCTGACCTTCCTCGTTGATGATCCTGACGTGGTTGTGATGTCGATGATGGGTCGTGACGACAACGTCCGCCTCGGCGGCCGAAGCCAAAGCGGGCAATCCCATCGAAAACGCCAAAGCGCACATGATCATTGTTTTCACTGCAATTTCTCCATTGCCTTGATTAGCCCTTCGTTGGATACAACTGCCGCTGACCCCTTTGGTTCCGGGTTTCCCGGGACAGGCGGGGACGTGCGGCAGGTCGAAGGGCGGCTATGGCGTCGCTGGCCAGGGATGCAAAAAACCGCAATATTTAGCCACCGCCCCCTAGCCATCCTCATGCCACGGCTAGTCGCGGCATCGCGTTCTCTACGGTTTCACTCAGGCTGCGGAACATTAGGAGGGTCTAACTGTTCTATCTCCGCGGCAGGCATCACAATTGAGGTCTGCTGAAGATCAGTCGGCAAAGGCTGATCGGCCCGTGTCCTCCGCCAGAGGCGCGGGCTCACCAGGCAACAGGAGAGAGACTATGAACAATATCATTTGGCTCGTTGGAGCGGTGGTCATCGTCATTGCGATATTGAGCTTCTTCGGCCTCCGTTAGGCGCCGCGCGCCATGCCCTGTCGGAGTGTGATCCGTGGCAGCGACGCCGCGAACACTCCCCGCAGATTGACCGGCACGATGCAGGAACCTCGTTGCTCATGCGTCATGCGAGGAAAGGGATTTCGTGTCCGTTCCCCGCGCTGAGGGAAAAGGCATCAGCCTGGACGCAGGCCTATCAGGTGAATCGCCGATTGCGCCAAAGTCGGGATGCGCTAATACATTGTTTTTCTGGTCGGAGTGGCAGGATTTGAACCTGCGACCCCCTCGTCCCGAACGAGGTGCGCTACCAGGCTGCGCTACACTCCGTGACCAGACCGCGGGCTTATAGCCGCCACACTTCGTTCCTGCAAGCGGCAATGGCAGCACTTCTGTCGCATTTCGTGCGCTTTCGTCGGGGCTTGCCGGAAAGCTCGGATTTCCATCCGGGATAAACGCGGCTTAAAGCCTTGTGTGCTAAGCCGCTGCCTCGATAGATCGTGTTTCTGTCTCCCGGAGCCCTGCTGTCTTGCCCCCAAAAATCGTTGGCGAAGCCTTGCCCAACAGCTTCGAATTCGAAACCGCGGCGCTGATCAAGGCATCCGGGTTTCGTGAATATGATGCGCGCTGGTGGTTCGGTCATCCCGGTTTGACGGTGCCGCCGGAACTCAATCTGATCGGCGTCCAGGCGCTTGGCATGGGGCTCGGCACGCTGATCCGCCGTCTCGGCGCCGGACCCGACATCGTCACCGGGCATGATTTCCGGTCCTATTCGCTTGGCATCAAGCTAGCGCTGGTTTCCGGGCTGATGGCGGCCGGCGCAAGGGTGAAGGACATCGGCCTGGCGCTGTCGCCTATGGCCTATTTCGCGCAGTTCGCACTGGAGACGCAGTCCGTCGCCATGGTCACCGCCTCGCACAACGAGAACGGCTGGACCGGCGTCAAGATGGGAGCCGCGCGGCCGCTGACCTTCGGGCCTGAGGAGATGACCGCGCTGAAGGCGATGGTGCTCGCCGGCGATTTCGACCTTACAGGCGGCGGCTCCTATGATTTCGTCCGCGATTTTCGCGCCACCTATCTCGACGACCTGGTCGGGGACAAGCGCATCACACGCAAGCTCAAAGTGGTCGCTGCTTGCGGCAATGGCACTGCCGGCGCCTTTGCCCCGGAAGCCTTGCGGCGCATCGGTTGCGAGGTGATTCCGCTCGATGCCGAACTCGACCATACCTTCCCGCGCTACAATCCCAACCCGGAGGACATGCGGATGCTGCATGCCATCAGGGACAAGGTGCTGGAGACAGGGGCCGATGTCGGTCTGGGCTTCGATGGCGACGGCGACCGCTGCGGCGTCGTCGACAATGAAGGCAACGAAATCTTCGCCGACAAGGTCGGCGTCATGCTCGCGCGGGATATTTCGCGGCTCCATCCGGGTTCGACCTTCGTCGTCGACGTCAAGTCGACCGGACTGTTCAACACCGACGCGGTGCTGCGCGCCAATGGCGCCGTTACCGACTACTGGAAGACCGGCCATTCCTACATTAAACGCCGCGTTGCCGAACTCGGTGCTGTCGCCGGCTTCGAAAAGTCAGGCCATTTCTTCTTCAACCCGCCGATCGGCCGCGGCTATGACGACGGGTTGGTCACGGCAATCGCCATCTGTCAGATGCTGGACCGCAACCCGGCCAGTTCGATGGCCGATCTCTACCGTGCGCTGCCGCTGACCTTCGGAACCCCGACCATGTCTCCACACTGCGCGGACAGTGTGAAGTATAGCGTCGTCGAACGGGTGGTCTCCGATTTTCAGGCGATGCAGCGGGACGGTACCAGTTTCGCGGGCCAGAAGATCCTGGACCTCGTCACCGTCAATGGCGTCCGCGTCGTCGCCGAGGACGGCACCTGGGGTCTGGTGCGCGCCTCGTCGAACAAGCCGGAACTGGTCGTGGTCGTCGAAAGCCCGGTCTCGTCCGAGCGTCGCCGGCAGATGTTCGATGCCGTCGACGCCGTGCTGCGCCGCAGTCCGGAGGTCGGCGCCTACAACCAGACTTTCTAGGTCAGCGCCCCGCTGCGGGCGCTGCGGCCGTCAGCACGCCCCAGTCAAAATCGCGCGCCCAGTCGGCAAAGCCGTGCCAGCGCACCTCCGCAAATTCCCGGTGCAAGGCGGCGATATCGACGTCGTAGCCGACGCGGTCGAACCATTCGAACATCAGCGCCGCGTCCTCGCTCTGCTGGCGGGCGACTGCGATCGGGATTTCCTGGTAGCGGATCGGGTGGTCGATCGCGCCGGACAGGATTTTAGCCTGCTCTTCGCCTGACAATTCGTCGCCGGCGAAATCGAAGCGCTTGCCGAACACTTCTTCCCGCCGCTCGACCAGAGCGGCCACGAAGGCGCCGATATCCACCAGCGAGACGAGCTGGAGGACGCGCTTGGGTGGCATGGCGAAGGCATGGATGCCTTGGTTGAGCGCACCGATCGACCACGGCGCGACGGCATTCTCCATGAAGGCCACCGGCGCGCTGATCGAATAGGGAATGCCGAGCTGCTCGATATGCCTCTCGACCAGATATTTGCTTTCGAAATGCGGGATGCCGGTCTTCTTGTCGGCGTCGGCAACGGAGGAATAGATCAAGTGTCCGACGCCGGCGGTCTTCGCCGCATCGGCGGCTAGGATGCCCAGACGGGTCTCTTCCTCGAGACCGGCCTCATAGCTGTTGCCCATCAGGAACATGGTGTCGACGCCTTTTGCGGCGCTCACGACCGAGCCCGCTTCGGCGAGATCGCCGGCCACCACCTCGGCGCCCGCCGACGCCAGTTGCCGCGCGCCCTCGCTGCCCGGCTTGCGCGTCAGTCCCTTGACGTGATGGCCCCTGGACAACAGCGCACGCGCTACCGCGCCGCCTTGCTGGCCCGTGGCGCCGGTGACAAGAATGTTTCGTTTGCTGGTCATTTCGTCTGCTCCTTTTTCTCTGTCCGGCTTGTCTGCCTGGAGCAAAATTAGGCTCTGTCGGATTGATGCATAACTGCCTATAGTTGGAAAACTTTGTCTCACTGGTGAGCACAATGATCGATCTCAACGATGTCATCGTGTTTGCTCGCGTCGTCGAGGCCGGCAGCTTCACCGCCGCCGCGCGTCTGCTTGCCATGCCCAAGACGTCGGTCAGCCGCCGTGTCGCCGCGCTCGAACGCGAGGTCGGCGTGCGCCTGTTGCAGCGCACGACACGCAGCCTCAACCTGACGGATGCCGGGCGTCTGTATTATGAGCAAAGCAGCCAGGGGCTGCGCACGATCGAGGAGGCGAATCTGCGTCTGGCGGAGGCGAGGGCGGAACCGTCGGGCACCATCCGCATTTCGGCCCCGGTAGGTTTTGGCGGCTATTTCCTCATCCGCGCCGTGGTCGACTTTCTGGCGCTGTATCCGAAGACCAATGTCGAGCTTCGCCTCACCGACGACAAGCTCAACCTGGTCGAGGACGGAATCGACGTCGCCTTTCGCACCGGCACCCTCCAGGATTCGACGTTGATCGCCCGCAAGCTCGGCGCCGCGCGCAGGCTGCTCTGCGCCAGCCCCGACTATCTCGCACGATATGGAATGCCGGAAGGTCCGGCGGATCTCGCGCGCCATCGATGCGTCATCGCGGGTCCATCGGCCTCGGGCGCTCATTGGGTGCTGGATGGACCACGAGGCCAGGAGACGGTCGTGGTCGCCGGGCGCTTCGCCGCCAATGAAATGCAGGCGGTGGTTGCGGCCGCGCTCGCCGGCTTCGGTGTCGCCCAATTGCCCCAGGCGATGGCCGAAGGGCTGATCGATCAGGGGCGCCTGCAGCGCGTCCTCGAGGATTACACGACACCGGCCGGCGGACTGCATGTGCTCTATCCGAGCAGCCGCCACCTTTCGCCCCTGGTGAAGGCCTTTATCGAACTGGCGGCCGAGCGGATTTCCAATCGGGCAAATACCGCTTAAAGGGCGTCTGTGCTACCCAATCGACCTCCAATTCCCGAGCGCGAGACCTGAATGACCGAGCGGATCGTCAGTTTTGTCATGAGCGGCGGCGTTGGCTCTCGGCTATGGCCGCTGTCACGCGAGGACAATCCCAAGCAGTTCCACGATCTGTCGGGCGATGGCTCCATGCTGGCCAAGACCTTGCGCCGCCTGACGGCGAGACCGGCGGGCGAGACGCCGATCTTCCTCATCGCCTCGGAACGTCACGCCGATCGTGTCCATGCCGACTTGGCCGGTCTCGATCTTGCCGGCGGCGGCCCGCTGTTCGAGCCCGCGGGACGCAACACCGCCGCCGCCGTCGCACTGGCGACGCTGCGCACTCTGTCGGAATTCGGCGACAGCCTGGTGCTGGTGGTGCCTTCCGACCATGAAATAGCGACGGCGGGGCAATTCTGGCAAAGTATCGAAGCGGGATCGCAGGCGGCGCGCGCCGGCCGCCTGGTGGTGTTCGGCATCAAGCCGACCCAGCCGGAAACCGGTTACGGCTATATCGAGGTATCGGCCGAGAAGGGCGGGGTGTTCGACGTTTCGCGCTTCGTCGAGAAGCCCGACCTCGCGACGGCCAATGATTATCTCAAGGCGGGAAATTTCTACTGGAACACCGGCATCTTCCTGTTTCGGGCGGGTGCCATGCGCGACGCCTTCGAGGCATTCCAGCCCGATATCTGGCGCACTACCGAAGCGGCCTACAAGGCGGCGACATCGGACCTGTCCGGCCTCTATATGCCGCTGGAGCTCTACGCGGCCATCCCGTCGAACTCGATCGACTATGCCATCATGGAGCGGGCAAAAGACATCGCCATGGTGCCGGCCGTTTTCCGCTGGAACGATCTCGGCTCCTGGCAATCGCTCCTCGACGTCGGTCCCGCTGACGAGCGAGGCAACGTCGTCGTCGGTGATGTCGTCGCCATCGATTGTGAGAATTCCTATATCCGCAGCGACGGCCGCCTGCTGTCGGCGATCGGCATGAAGGACGTTGCCATCGTCTCGACGGCGGATGCCACTTTCGTTGCCCCGGTGAGCCACAGCCAGCACGTCAAGAAGATCGTCGAACAACTCGAAAAATCGGGACGGCTGGAAACCAGATTCACGCCAGCGCACGACCGCGTCATCGAAAGCGGCGCCTGGCGGCGGCGCGTGCATCACTGGCTGTTCCAGGAGACCTTGCCGCTATGGTCGACATCAGGCGTCGACGAGCGCCATGGCGGCTTCCACGAGGCGTTGGGTTTCGACACCAGGCCGCTCGTCAAGCCCAAGCGCATGCGCACCCAGGCCAGGCAGGTCTATGCTTTCGCCGTTGCCAAGGAACGTGGCTGGACCGGCCCGGCCGACCGGCTGATCGCGCATGGCATCGATTTCATGGCAGGGCAGGGCCGCACCGAACGGGGCGGTTGGGTGCGCACGCTGAATGTCGATGGCTCCGTCGCCGACCCGGTCGAGGACGCCTACGATCATTCCTGCATTCTGCTGGCACTGGCGCACGCGCATATGTCGGGCAATCCCGATGCCTTGCGGCTCGGCGAGGAGACCTTCGCCTTCCTCGATGCGCATCTGGAGGACAGCCGCATGACGGGGTTCCTCGAGACATCGGATGGGGCCGGCGAGCGGCGCTCCAATCCGCACATGCATCTGCTCGAAGCTTTCCTGGCCTGGCACCAGGCGACCGGAGAGCGCGCGCATCTGCGTCGCGCGGCCCGCATCATCGACCTCTTCCGCAGCCATTTCTTCGACCCCGAGAGCTGGACGCTCGGCGAGTTTTTCGATTCCGAATGGAAACCGGTCTTGGGAGAGAAGGGAACCTGGACCGAACCCGGCCATCACTTCGAATGGGCATCGCTGCTGGTCGATTTTGCCGATCGAAGCGGCCAGGCCGAGCTGAGCGTCTATGCCCGAAAACTCTATGCCTCGGCGATCGCGAACGGCCTTAACCGCGCCACCGGCCTTGCCTATGGGGCAGTCTCGCGGCAGGGCCTGCCGCTCGACCTGATATCGCGCAGTTGGCCGCAGGCCGAAGCGCTCAAGGCGGCGATCGCGCTGGATGGCTCGGGCGGCCCTGATCTCAAGCCGGAGATCGAGGCGCGCGTCGGCCGGCTGTTCCGCTGGCACATCGACCCGGCGCCGCTGGGCCTCTGGATCGACCGCATCGACGAACGCGGCCGCTCGCTGGCGTCAGACGTGCCGGCCAGTATCTTCTACCATCTGGTCTGTGCGCTGACCCAGTATCTGGATGGGACTGTGGACAAGTAGGCGGGATCAGTACGGGCTTGCCACGTCCCCGGTCTCGACATAGATCGACTTCAGCTGCGAATAGGGCGCCAGTGCCGCCAGCGAATTCTCGCGGCCGATGCCCGATTGCTTGACCCCGCCGAAGGGGATTTCCACAGGGGTCAGATTGTAGGCGTTGATCCAGCAGGTTCCGGCCTGCAACTCGGCAATGACGCGGTGGGCACGCGGCAGGTCGCGTGTGAACACGCCCGCGGCAAGGCCGAACTCGGTGTCGTTGGCGCGGTCTATAACCTCGTCCTCACCGTCGAATTTCAGCACGCTCATGACCGGGCCGAAAATCTCCTCGCGGGCGATGCGCATGGTGTCGGTGACGCCGGTGAAGACCGTAGGCTCGACGAAGAAGCCGCCCTGGAAGCCTTGCAGCGACGGCACGTTGCCGCCGCAAGCGAGCGTGGCGCCATCCTGCTTGCCAGCCGCGATATAGCCGACGACCTTGTCTTGCTGCGCCTTGTTGACCAACGGACCCATCTGCGTATCCGGATCGAGCGGATCGCCGATGCGGATTTTCTTGGTTCGCTCGACCAGCCGCTCGACAAAGCGGTCGTGAATGCCGCTCTGCACGAAGACGCGCGTGCCGTTGGAACAGATCTGGCCGCTCGAATAGAAATTGCCGAGCATGGCGCCGCCAATGGCGTTTTCGAGATCGGCATCGTCGAAGACGATCAGCGGCGACTTGCCGCCGAGTTCCATCGTCGCGTGCTTCATCCCTGAGCCGGCCAGCGACAGGACCTTGCGCCCGGTCGGCACCGAGCCGGTCACCGAAACCTTGGCGACGACATCATGGCCGACCAGCCCGGCGCCGACATCGCCATAGCCTTGCACGACGTTGAACAGCCCGTCGGGTAGACCAGCTTCCGAGTAGATCTCGGCCAGCGCCAGCGCCGAAAGCGGCGTGTTTTCCGATGGCTTGAACACCATGGCGTTGCCCATGGCGAGCGCCGGCGCCGATTTCCAGCCGGCGATCTGGATCGGATAGTTCCAGGCGCCGATACCGACGCAGACGCCAAGCGCCTCGCGGCGCGTGTAGGCGAAGGGTCCGCCGAGGTCGACCGCTTCGCCGTTGAAGACGGCGACCGCGCCGGCGAAATATTCAAGGCAATCGGCGGCGGAAGGCGCGTCGGCCACCAGCGTCTCCTGGATCGCCTTACCGGTGTCCAGCGTCTCGATGCGGGCAAGGTCGGCGTTGCGGGCGCGCAAAATGTCGGCGGCACGGCGCAGAATGCGGCCGCGCTCGACCGGCTTGAGCCGCGCCCAGGCCGGCTGTGCGGCGCGTGCGGCCTCGATGGCGAGTTCCAGCACGTTCGGCGTCGCCGAACGCAGCATGGCGATGGTCTCGCCCGTGGCAGGATAGATCACCGGCAGCGGCGCGCCGCCCTCGTCCTCGATATAGCGTCCGTTGACATAGTGCGAAGCCGTGGGCTGGGCGCGCATGGGGATCTCCAAATCGTCTGCGCCCAAGTGGGCGGCTCAATCTATCGAGGCGGCTCGATCCGTTGCCCGGATCATGGCCTATCTGTCAGACGCCTGCCAGCGCGGATTGATCCATGGCTCCTGGTTGGACGGCGCGAGCGGTGTACGGCCAAGGATGTGATCGGACGCCTTCTCGCCGGTCATGATCGATGGTGCGTTGAGGTTGCCGTTGGTCACGCGCGGGAAGATCGAGGAGTCGGCGACGCGTAATCCGTCGACGCCGATGACCCGGCATTCCGGATCGACGACGCTCGATTGATCATCGACCCGGCCCATTCGACAGGTGCCGCAAGGGTGGTAGGCGCTTTCGGCATGGTCGCGAATGAACATATCGAGATCGTCATCCGACTGGACATGGCTGCCCGGCGAGAGTTCCTGTCCGCGGTAGGCATCGAAGGCCGACTGGCCGAAGATTTCGCGGGTCAGGCGGATGCAATGGCGGAACTCCGCCCAATCGTCCGGATGCGACATGTAGTTGAAGCGGATGACCGGCTTCGCTTTCGGATCCGGCGAGCGCAACGTCACCGAGCCGCGCGACTTCGAGCGCATCGGCCCGACATGCGCCTGGAAGCCGTGCGACTTCGCCGCCGCCTTGCCGTCATAACGCACCGCCGCCGGGATGAAGTGGTACTGGATGTCGGGATAGTCGACGCCTGCGTGCGAGCGCAAGAAGGCGGCCGCCTCGAAATGATTGGTGGCGCCCAGGCCCGATTTGAAGAACAGCCACTGCGCCCCGATCATCGCCTTGGAGAACGGGTTCAGCACTGAATTCAGGGTGATCGGCTTGGTCGATTCCTGCTGGATGTAGAGCTCCAGATGGTCCTGCAGGTTGCCGCCGACGCCGGGCCGATCTGCCAGGACGGGAATGCCGTTCTCGCGCAAATGCCCGGCCGGGCCGATACCGGACAGCATCAGGATCTTTGGCGAGTTGATCGACGATGCGGCGACGATCACTTCGCGTCGCGCCTTAACGACCTGAATCTGTTTGTGAGCTTCGATCTCGACGCCGATGGCGCGTTGATTCTCGATAATCACCCGGCGCGCGAAGCCTTTGACCAGACTCACGTTTTTGCGCCTGAGTGCCGGCTTCAGATAGGCTGATGCCGCCGACCAGCGGCGGCCGCCCAGAATGGTCTGCTCCATCGGCCCGAAGCCTTCCTGCTTGGCGCCATTGTAGTCGTCGGTCAGTTCAAACCCTGCCTGCCGGCCCGCTTCGACGAAGGCGCCATAGAGCGGATTGCGCCGCGAGCCGCGCTGCACATGCAGCGGGCCGCCGTGCCCGCGCCAGCCATCCTCGCCACCGTCGGAATCTTCCATGCGCTTGAAATAGGGGAGCACGTCAGCAAAACCCCAGCCGGCCGCTCCCTGTTCGGCCCAATGGTCGAAGTCACGGGCGTGGCCGCGCACATAGACCATGCCGTTGATCGAGGACGAGCCGCCGATCACCTTGCCGCGCGGCGTCGCCAGCACGCGGCCGCCCAGATGCGGCTCCGGCTCACTGGCGAACCCCCAGTCGTAGAGGTTCATGTTGAGCGGGATCGACAGCGCCGACGGCATCTGGATCAGAGGTCCGAGATCGGTGCCGCCGAATTCGATGACGATGACCGAATGCTTGCCGTCCTCGGACAGGCGATAGGCCATGGCCGAGCCGGCGGAGCCGGAGCCGATGATGACGAAATCCGCTTCAAGCATCGTTCATATGCGCCATAAAATCGGCGAGCGAGACATTGCCGCCGGTTGCCACCACGAGGACGGTCTTTCCCGCCACATCCACCTTGCCGCCGAGCAGCGCCGCCAGCGACGCCGCGCCCGAAGGCTCCAGCACCAGCTTCATCCGCTCGAAGGCGATCTTCATTGCCCGCCGCACCGACTGGTCGTCGACGGTGATGCCGCGAACACCCGCTGCCTTGACCGCTGCGAAGGGGGCGTCGCCGGGCCGGCGCGACATCAGCCCGTCGCAGATCGACTTCGGGCCAATCGGCATGGTCTCGATCGCGCCATGCGCCAGTGACGAGCCCATGCCGTTGAACCCTTCGGGCTCGACGCCGATGATCTCGGTCGCCGGCGACAGATAGTGGAAGGCGAGCGAAACGCCGCCGATCAGCCCACCGCCGCCGACCGAGCAGAACAAAAGATCAGCGCTGGCGTCCTTGGCCGACAGCTGGTCGAGCGCCTCGAGGCCGGCGCCCGCCTGGCCGGCGACGATCTCGGGATCGTCGAACGGATGCAGCAGAGCCAGACCTTCGGTCTCCGCGATCTCGCGCGCCTTTGCGGCCGCGACCTCTTCACGCGCCCGATCGCCATGATCGGTCAGCACGACGCGGGCGCCATAGCCTGATGTCGCATCACGCTTGGCGGCCGGGGCGTCGATCGGCATGACGATGGTGACCGGGATGCCGAGCGCCTGTCCGGCGGCCGCCAGCCCTTGCGCGAAATTGCCGGAGGAATAGGCGACGACGCCCTTCCTTGCTTCGTCGGGCGAAAGCCGCTTCAGCCGCCAATAGGCGCCGCGAACCTTGAAGGATCCGGCCCACTGCAGCGATTCCGGCTTGATGAAGACCCGGGCCGCACCGGTTTCCTTGGCGAGTGCCGTCGATTCCAGCAGCGGCGTGACCTGTGTCGCCTGGGAGGTGACGGCATAGGCCTGCATGAGATGATCGAGGGTGGGAACGAGAAGATCTGTCATCATTCGCCTCGCGGATACCTTTTGCTCTCTTCGAGATTGTCGAGGTTCATGTGATTGCGCATGTACCGCTCTGACGCCTTCTGCAGTGGCTGGAAATCCCAGGGGTAATAGGCGCCATTGCGCAGCGCCGGATAGACCACCCAGCGGCGCGCCTGGCTCTCGCGCACGGCGGCGTCGAAGCCGGCCATGTCCCAACGCGCCCTGACCTTGTCCATGAACTCGGCCACCAACGCCACATTGGCGGGATCATCGGCAAGATTGTCCCGCTCCAGCGGATCGGCTTCGAGATCGAACAATTGCGGCGGATCGAGTTCGCAATGGACGAATTTGTAGCGGCCCTCGCGGATTGCCACCAAGGGCGCATAGGAGCCTTCCGCGGCGTACTCGATCAACACCGGTGCCGTGCGCTGCCCGCCCTTGGTGAGCGGCAGCAGCGACTGGCCGTCGGTCCACGGCGCGATCGACCCGATGTCGATGCCGGCGAGGTCGCAAAGCGTTGGCGCCACGTCGAGATTGGAGACCGGCGCGTCGATCAGCCCGGCCGGCACGCCCTTGCCGGCGATCATCAGCGGCACCCGCGCCGAGCCTTCGAAGAAGCTCATCTTGAACCACAGGCCTCGCTCGCCCAGCATGTCGCCGTGATCGGAGCAGAACAGGATGATCGTGTCGTCGAGCATGCGCGTTCGGGTGAGAACGTCGAGGAGCTCGCCGAGCTTGTCGTCGACATAGGAGATATTGGCGAAATAGCCGCGCCGCGAACGACGCACCTGCTCCGGTGTGATCTCGAAAGAGGGATAGTCGCTGGCGTGGTACAGCCGCTGGGAATGCGTATCCTGCTCGTCATGCGCGATGAAGCCGGTTTCCGGGTCCAGCGCCTGGCAATGCTCATAGAGATCCCAATACTGCTTGCGCGCGACATAGGGATCGTGCGGGTGCGACAGCGAGACGGTGAGGCACCATGGCCGATGGCTTGCATCGTCCTGTTCGCGTGAAAGCTGATAGAGCTTCTGAGACGCGAGGAACACGACCTCGTCGTCATACTCCATCTGGTTGGTGGTCTCGGCGATGCCGGCGCCGGTTACCGAACCCAGATTGTGATACCACCACTCGATGCGCTCGCCGGGTTTGCGGTAGTCCGGCGTCCAGCCGAAATCCGCCGGATAGATGTCGGTGGTCAGCCGCTCCTCGAAACCGTGCAACTGATCCGGTCCGACGAAATGCATCTTGCCCGACAGGCAGGTGTAGTAGCCGGCGGCACGCAAATGATGGGCGAAGGTCGGGATCGACGAGGTAAATTCAGCGGCATTGTCGTAGACACCGGTGCGCGACGGCAACTGGCCGCTCATGAACGAGGCGCGGCCCGGTGCGCAAAGCGGCGAGGCGGTGTAGTTGTTGGCAAAGCGCGCCGAACGCGCCGCCAGCGCTTTCAGATGCGGCGTGTGCAGAAATTCCGCCGGCCCATCCGGGAAAAAGGTCCCGTTGAGCTGGTCGACCATGACGATCAGGAAATTGGGTCGCTTCGCTGTCACTGTTTGTGCCGTCCGCCAAGTTTGGTTTCGAGATAGTCCTCGACCAGCGCGATCGCGGTCGCGGCGTCGGGCACGCCATCCTTCAGCGCGCGCCTGATGTAGAGCCCGTCGATCATTGCCGCCGTCGCTTCCGCGGCGCGGTCGGCTTCGGTCCTGGGCAGGATACCGATCAAACCGCTCATCAGGTTCGAATGCAGCCGCCTTGCGTAGATTCTGAGCAACCGGCGCAGCGAGGACGATTGCTGCGCCTCGACATAGAAGGCGAGCCATGCGGCGATGGTCTCCGCCTGGAACTGGATGTCGGAAAAATTGACGGCGACCACGGCCGACACGCGCTCGCGCGGGGAGGTGGTGGATTGAAGCGCGCGGCGCATGTCGATTGTCAGTTCGGCCAGGATGTGCCGCATCGTCGCGAACAGCAGCTCGTCCTTGGCGCCGAAATAGTGATGGGCAAGGGCCGAAGACACACCGGCGCGTCCGGCAATCTCGGACATGGTCACGTCAAGCGAGCCGCGCTCGCCGATCGCCGAGATCGTCGCGTCGATGAGCGCCTTGCGGCGCAATGGCTCCATTCCGACCTTTGGCATGCTGTTCCCGATCTTTTCGGGAGATTATTTTTTATTGACGCGTCAATCAACAAAAAATCGATGCTGACGCGACCTGCACCAAGCGATTGTTGCGTGGCGGCTCTTCACGGTTCGAGCAGGAATGTTTATATTTGAACAATAAAGGCGAAGTGCGCCATGAGCCCACATGCTAGGCTGGCGCCAAGGATGGAGACCGCCATGACCGCATGTATCGTTGGCTGGGCGCATTCGCGCTTCGGAAAGCTCGAAGGCGAGACGCTCGAAAACCTGATCGTCAAGGTCGCGACGGACGCGCTCGACCATGCCGGCATCGGGCCGGACGAGGTCGACGAGATCGTGCTCGGACATTTCAACGCCGGTTTTTCGGCGCAGGATTTCACGGCAAGCCTGGTTCTGCAGGCCGATGACCGGCTGCGCTTCAAGCCGGCCACGCGCGTCGAGAACGCTTGCGCCTCCGGTTCGGCCGCCGTCCGGCAAGGCATCCGCGCGATCGATGCAAACGCTGCCCGGGTCGTTCTGGTGGTCGGCGCCGAGCAGATGACGACAACGCCCGGGCCCGAGATCGGCAAGAACCTGCTCAAGGCGTCCTATCTGCCCGAGGACGGTGACACGCCGGCCGGCTTTGCCGGCGTCTTCGGCAAGATCGCGCAGGCCTATTTCCAACGCTATGGCGATCAGTCGGATGCGCTCGCCATGATCGCCGCCAAGAACCACAAGAACGGCGTCGACAATCCCTATGCGCAGATGCGCAAGGATTTCGGCTATGATTTCTGCCGGCAGGAGAGTGAGAAAAACCCGTTCGTCGCGGGACCCTTGAAGCGCACCGACTGCTCGCTTGTCTCCGACGGCGCCGCCGCCCTTGTCCTTGCCGACACGGACACGGCGCTGAAGATGCGCCGCGCCGTAGCCTTCCGCGCCAACGAACACGTGCAGGATTTCCTGCCGATGTCGAAGCGCGACATCTTGGCCTTCGAAGGCTGCGAGCAGGCCTGGACCCGCGCTTTGAAGAATGCCGGCGTGACGCTCGACGATCTCTCCTTCGTCGAGACGCATGACTGTTTTACCATCGCCGAACTGATCGAGTATGAGGCGATGGGACTGGCCAAGCCCGGTGAGGGCGCTAAGCTGGCGCTGGATGGCACAACGGCAAAAGACGGCCGCCTGCCGGTCAATCCCTCAGGAGGCCTGAAGGCCAAGGGCCATCCGATCGGCGCCACCGGCGTCTCCATGCATGTCTTGACCGCCATGCAGCTTGTTGGCGAAGCCGGTGGCATCCAGGTGCCGGGCGCAAAACTCGGCGGCATCTTCAACATGGGCGGCGCGGCTGTCGCCAACTACGTTTCCATTCTTGATCGGATCAGGTAAACCGCCCCGGCATTCACGGGAGGTGACATGGCCAATCCGGTTCTGATCGAAGTCTTGCGCGGCGCCATTGTCGAGAGCGCCCATCGCGGCGCCGTCGCCGTCTTCGATGCCGGCGGCAAGCCGGTCCTGGAGATCGGCGACACATCTAAGCCGGTCTTTCCCCGCTCCGCCGTCAAGGCGATCCAGGCCCTGCCGCTTGTCGAAACGGGTGCCGCCGATGCCTACGGCTTCGGCAACCGCGAACTGGCGCTAGCGTGTGCCTCCCATTCCGGCGAGCCGGCACATGTCGACCTGGCGCGGTCCATGCTGGCCGGGGCCGGGCTGGATAGGTCGGCGCTCGAATGCGGCACCCACTGGCCCTCGGACCATGACGCCGAGATTGCGCTCGCACGTGCCGGCGGTTCACCAAATGCGCTTCACAACAACTGTTCCGGCAAGCATTCCGGCTTCCTTTGCACCTGCGTGCATTCCGGCATTGAGCATCGCGGCTACGTCAAGCCGGGGCACGCTTTGCAGGAAATGGTGCGCGACGCCATGCAGTCGGTCACCGGCGCTGCCCACGGCGCCGACGAACGCGCGACCGATGGCTGCTCGATCCCGACCTATGCGGTGCCGCTGAGGAGTTTCGCGCTCGGCTTTGCCCGCATGGCGACGGGACAGGGCTTTGGCCCCGAGCGGGCGAAAGCTGCGAAGCGACTGCTTTCGGCCTGTATGGCGGAGCCGTTCTTCGTCGCGGGCACAGGCCGTGCGGACCTGTTGCTGATGGAAGCCGCTCCCGGGCGGATTTTTGCCAAAGGCGGGGCCGAGGGCGTCCATTGTGCCGCGCTTCCGGAACTCGGTCTCGGTATCGCCGTCAAATGCGATGACGGTGCCGGGCGCGCTGGCGACGCAATCGCCGCTGCCGTCCTCGCCAGGCTGCTGCGGGCGGACGAAACCGTGGCCGCGAAGTTGTTGGACCTGGCGAACGCGCCAATCGAAAGCCGGATTGGCGCCAAGGTCGGGGCGCTGAGGCCGACGCCAGCCTTGAATTGAGGTCAGCTGACGCGGTTGCGCTCGACGGTCAGATGCGCAAAGCCGCTGCTGCTGGTCTGGGTAAGGTCTGACGTCACCGGCTCGGCCCAGCGCTGGCCGACAACCGCCCCGTTCGACGCACCGTCGATGACATTGTCGGAGATGACGGCGGTGCCGGCGCCCTCGACCACGCTGACGACGATACCGGTGCCTGCCTTGCGGATGATGTTTCCCGTGGCCACGACATTACGCAGATACGGCCCCCAGCCGATCGACATGCCGTAGAGCGGTGCATTCTCGATGACGTTGCTGGAAGCAATGGTGTCGGCTTCGACGGCGATACCGACGCCGAAACCGGGCGGGTCGGCGGTGTAGGGGCCTGATGTCGACAAATTGCGCACGATGTTGCCGGAGCAGACACCCATGCGGCCGCCTTCGTTGAAGTTGACGATCGAGATACCGTTGGCCGCACCGTCGACGATGTTGTTGGAGATGACGGCGCCCTCGAACGAGAACTCGGAGTAGACCGCGGTCTCGCCCGAGCGTGCGCAGGTGTTGCCCGATATCTGCAGATTGCTGGAACTGTTGGCGCGGATCGCCGAGAACGCGCAGTCCGAAACCACATTGCCCGAGATAACGACATTTCCAGCGCGGAAGGCATTGATGCCGTTGCCGTTCTGGCCGGTCCCGCCGCTGCGCGCGCCAATGCGTTCGACGCGGTTGCCGGTGACCATGGTGCCGTCTTCCGCCGCTTGCCAGCGGTGCACGAGGATGCCGCCATTGGCGCAATCGGAGACGGTGTTGCCCGTGATGGCCAGCCCGGCGGCTTCGACGGAATAGATGCCGGCGTCCGCCGCTCCTGATATGTCCGAACGCTCGATCCTGCCCGCCGCGTGTTCCAGCGCCAGCCCGTTCTTGCCGCTTCCGGTGATCTGGCAGTTATCCACCACCAGGTGAGCGACCCGGCGCAGATCGAGCAGCCCTTGTGCATAGTCGCCCATCGAGCGGTTCGAACCGTCGAAAACCAGCCCGCTGAGTTCGATATGGTCGGCCTGTTCCGCCATGAACAGATGGCCGTCGCCGCCATAGACGATCCGCGTCGCACCCGGTACCCCGGACAGACGCACGCGGCCAGGCAGCGAGAGATTGGACACCACATAGGTGCCGGGCGGCAGGAAGACTGGCATGTCGCGGCCGTTGGCATCGCGCAGCAGCTTAGCGAAGGCCTTGCTCTGGTCGTCAAACGTGCCGGGCTGCACGCCAAGTTCCGTGGCATTGATGGAACCGCGCATCGAGGCCTTCTCGATGCCGGTCAGGCTGGCGGCCGCCGCCTTGCCGAGCGCGAGGCCCATCACGGCAAAGCCGGCGGTCTGAGTCAGCAGCATTCGTCTGTTCAACATCGGCACACAATCCAAGTGTTCAGTCCCGACACCCCAGTGTCCAGTCCTGACACCGCAGGAATCATGCCAGACGCTGGGCAGCCGTTCTCGGGGGGCATGGCTTGTCGAGCGGCCACTCGGCGCCTAAGTTCAGGAGATGAGCAGAGCTTTTACCCGCGAGGAAGACAGCGAGAATGCCATCGCCGGCGTTGGCGAGAGGCCGATCAGCACGCACCGCAACCTGGTGACCGAGCGCGGCCTGGCGCAGATCGAGGACAATCTGGCCGATTTGCGCGACGTGCTGGCGAAAGCCGAGAGAAAGGCCGATCGCGAGCGCATCGCGGTCGTGTCGCGTGACCTGCGCTACTGGACCGCGCGGCGGGAGAACGCCGAACTGTCCGTACCGGAGCCCGGCAGCGACGTCGTCCGCTTCGGCATGGGTGTCACGCTGGAAAGTGATGACGGCAAGAAGGTGCACTGGAAGATCGTCGGCGAGGACGAAGCCGATCCCGCCAAGGGCAGCATCTCGCATGTCTCGCCGATGGCGGTCGCGCTGTTCGGCAAGAAGGTCGGCGACGTCGCCAGCGTCAACGGCAAGGAATGGGAGATCGTCAAGCTCTCAGAGAGTTGACGCAAGGCCCGTCTACTTGGCCATCCTTTGCAATACGGCCTCATACTGGTCCATGACATCACGAGCAGCGCGCATCTGCCGTTCGACGTCGTCACTTCTCATCGGTCTTAGAATGACGCCGTCATCGGTTTCGATGATCTGGAATTGATCGCCTACTCGCATGTTCAGGTTGTCCAGCATTTCCTGCGGCAAGATCACGACACCTGATCCGTCGTCGAGCTTGCGGACAATAGTCTTCACGGGCCGTTACCCTTGGTTGCGTTAGTCATTGTGACACAACCTTTCCGGCGCTACAATGTTTCGCTCAACGCGCCAGCAGCCGATCCAGCAGCCTCTCGGCCGCTTCCGGAATGACCGTGCCTGGCGGGAAGATTTCCGCAGCCCCCGCCTTCAGCACAGCCTCATGGTCCTGCGGCGGGATGACGCCGCCGGCCACGATCAGCATATCGCCGCGGCCGAGCTTTTTCAGCGCGTCGCGCAATTCGGGGATCAGCGTCAGGTGTCCCGCCGCCAGCGACGAGGCGCCGATGATGTGGACATCGTGCCCGACGGCCAGCTTCGCGATCTCTTCCGGTGTCTGGAACATGGCGCCGACGGTGACGTCGAAGCCGAGATCGGCGAAAGCCGTGGCGATCACCTTCTGTCCGCGGTCGTGGCCGTCCTGTCCCATCTTGGCCACGAGAATGCGCGGCTTGCCACCATTTTTCTTTTCGAAGGCATCAAGCTTGTCCCGCAGCCGGTCGACCACCGGATTGTCGCCGAGCGCCTTGCGGTAGACGCCGGAAATGGTCTGCACCGTGGCCACATGGCGGCCATAGGCTCGTTCCAAGGCGAACGAGATTTCGCCGACAGTGGCGTTGGCGCGCGCGGCGCGGATGGCGAATTCAAGGAGATTGTCCTCGCCTTGTGCGGCACGTGTCAGCGCATCGAGCGCGCTTTCGACGGCGGCCACGTCGCGCGTGCCTTTCAGCCGTTGCAGCTTCGAGAGTTGCCGGGCCCTGACCTCGGCATTGTCGATCTTCAGCACATCGACCTCGATGTCGTTCTCCGGGCGATGCGCATTGACGCCGACCAGCATCTGCTCGCCGGAATCGATGCGCGCCTGCGTGCGGGCCGCCGCTTCCTCGATGCGCAGCTTGGGTATGCCCTTTTCGATCGCCGCCGCCATGCCGCCGAGAGCCTCGACCTCCTCGATATGAGCAAGCGCACGCGCCGCCAGATCGTGTGTCAGCCGCTCGAGATAGGCCGAACCGCCCCACGGATCGATGATGCGCGTGGTGCCGGACTCCTTCTGCAGGACAAGTTGCGTGTTGCGGGCGATGCGCGCCGAATGGTCGGTCGGTAGCGCCATTGCCTCGTCGAAGGAATTGGTGTGCAGCGACTGGGTATGCCCTTGGGTCGCCGCCATCGCCTCGATCATGGTGCGGATGATGTTGTTGTAGGGATCCTGCGCCGTCAGCGACCAGCCGGAAGTCTGGCAATGGGTACGCAGCGACAGCGATCGCTCGTCCTTCGGCGCGAAATTCTTTTTCATCAGCGTCGCCCACAACAGGCGCGCGGCCCTGAGCTTGGCCACTTCCATGAAGAAGTTCATGCCGATCGCCCAGAAGAAGGACAGGCGCGGCGCGAAACCGTCGATGCCGAGCCCTGCCGCGACGCCGGCGCGGGCATATTCGATACCGTCGGCGATCGTATAGGCGAGCTCCAGGTCGGCGGTCGCGCCGGCCTCTTGCATATGGTAGCCGGAGATCGATATCGAGTTGAACTTCGGCATGTTCTTCGAGGTGTAGGAGAAGATGTCCGAGACGATCCGCATCGAGGGCTTCGGCGGATAGATGTAGGTGTTGCGGACCATGAACTCCTTCAGAATGTCGTTCTGAATGGTTCCCGCCAGATCTTCCTGTGCGACGCCTTGCTCTTCCGCCGCCACGATGTAGAGCGCCATGATCGGCAGCACGGCTCCGTTCATCGTCATCGACACGGTCATGTCGCCGAGCGGAATGCCGTCGAACAACTGACGCATGTCGAGAATGGAATCGATGGCCACGCCCGCCATGCCGACATCGCCGGCGACACGCGGATGGTCTGAGTCATAGCCGCGATGTGTGGCAAGATCGAAGGCAACCGAAAGACCTTTCTGGCCGGCGGCAAGGTTGCGCCGGTAAAAGGCGTTGGACTCTTCGGCGGTCGAAAAGCCTGCATATTGCCGGATCGTCCAGGGCTGCTGGACATACATGGTTGGGTAGGGGCCACGCACGAAGGGGGGCAGGCCGGGATAGGTGTCGAGATGCGGCAGGCCCTTGAGGTCGCCCTGATTGTAGAGCTGCTTGACGACGAGGCCTTCCGGCGTCGTCCGCTGCCCCTTGACCTCGACAGGCGCGCGGCGCGGTGGCACCCAGCCGATCTGACTGAAATCCGGAATCAAGAAGCGGCCCCGATGGATTGATCGATGCGGACTGGAGGCAGCGGCTCGCACAGGACAACGCCCTCGGTGAAGGCAGGTCGCCGCTCAGCGTCCAGCGTCTCGACCGGACGCTCGCCTTTCAACGGATAAAGCGTGGCGCCGATCATGGCCCGCTCGCCTGACTTGAAGGCAATGCCGCGCTGGACGGCGGCAGCGCGGACGCGTTGCTGGATATGTCCGTCCCGAAGGCTGGAGAGCACGCCACCCTCTGCCTCGATCGCCTGCAATTCCGCCCACGCTGCTTCGCAAAGATCCGACGTCAGCGCTTCGACGGCGCCGGAGCCATGGGCGGGATCGGCGACATGGTCGACATGGCTTTCATTGGCCATGATCAACTGCGCGTTGCGCGCGACGCGGCGGGCAAAAGCCGCCGGCAGGCCATGCGCGATCGTATGCGGCAGGATTGAGATCGAATCGGCGCCTCCCGCCGCCGCGGCGAAGCAGCCGATCGTCGTGCGCAAGATGTTGGTTTCGGGGTCCAGTGCCGTCATCATGCGAAATGATGTCTCGGCATGGATGTTGGCCGTGGAATTGGGGATCGAGCAGGCCTCCTGCACCCGTGCCCACAGCCTGCGCAAGGCCCGCACCTTGGCCATTGACAGGAACTGGTCCTGGTCGACGCTGAGCGCGAAACCGATATGAGGCGCGGCATAGACGAGCGGCTGCCGCGCCTTCTCGAACATTCTCAGATACGAGACCGCCGAGGCCAGCATGATGCCGAGTTCCTGCGCTTCCGTGGCGCCGGCATTGTGAAAAACGCGACCGTCCGCCTCCAGGAGCACACCCGGAACGCCCATCGAGAAGAAATGCGCCAGCGATTGCGGCATCGATTCTTGCAGCGCCTCGATCGACATGCGCAGCCGGCCGGTGCCGGCGAGGACTGCCGCCGGATCGATGCCGAAGGAAAGGTTGAGCTTTGCCGGATCGGAGCGCCGCTTGCTCAGGAACGCCACCAGCCAGTCGGCCATGGGGCGGCTCCAGGGGTGGGTGTCGATGCGGATCTGGACCCTGTTGAGGGGCACGCCCTCCAGCACCGTCTCCAGTGCCTGCGCCGTCCTCGGCAGGCCGTAGCCGAACGCGTTCGGGGCACCTTCGAAGACGAGCGACAGTCCCGTCGCGCCTTGCGCGATGTCTTCCAGGGCCTGGCTCTTGGCGCGATCGACATCGGGGTCGTCGACGCGCTGGCTGACGATCCAGGGCGATTGAGGATTGGCGCGCACGATCGGTTCGGCTCCGGTCGCGCGGTCATAGAGCGGCTCGACGCGGATGTTGTCGTCGGTATGCGAGATCAGCTTTTCCTCGAAGGATGCGCCGGCCAACGCCTTTTCCGCCAAGGCCAGCCATCGCTGACGCTCCGCATCCATTGGCTCAACATCCCTGGTCAAGGCTCCGGCGCCCATTCGTCGTCCTCGTTCTGTGTGGCCGCACCAGCCCGGCCAGCCCAGTCTACGGTCCCCGGTCGGTTACCGCAATGCACGTGCAAGGCCCGAATCCCACTCACCTGATATTCGATCCACCTGATATAGGTCGGCTTGGGTGGGCGGACCATGGACGATTGCCAAACACCATCGAAATTCGCAAGTTCCAAAATCCGATCCTGGCGATTGGTCCGATTTGGACGATTGGCCCTGGATTGGATGATCGGCCCGCGTTGGACAATTGTCATTGTCGCTGTGCAACAGCCTCACTATACCTTCGGGCAAAGGCTGGCTTTGGGCACATCAGTTTGCGGAGACCCGACATATGGCTGACGACACCAGTATTTTCATCGGCGCCAGCCGCAAGCCCGACGACAGCTATCAGCGAGCTGAAAATCTGCTGCTGCAATACGGCAATCGCCATGGCCTGGTGACCGGCGCCACCGGTACCGGCAAGACCGTCAGCTTGCAGATCCTGGCGGAGGGATTTTCCAACGCCGGCGTGCCGGTCTTCTGCGCCGACATCAAGGGCGACCTTTCCGGCATCGCCATGATGGGCACCGCGCAGGATTTCCTGGTCAAGCGGGCGGAACAGGTGAAGCTCGACCCTTACGACTTCCAGGAATTCCCGGTCATCTTCTGGGATCTGTTCGGCGAGCAGGGCCACCCTATCCGCGCGACCATTTCGGAAATGGGACCGCTGCTGCTGTCGCGGCTGATGAACCTGACCGACGCACAGGAAGGCATCATGAACATTGCCTTCCGCATAGCCGATGAGGAAGGGTTGCTGCTGCTCGACATGAAAGATCTGCAGGCGCTGCTCGCCAACATTGCCGAGCGTGCGGAAGAGATCAGCGCCCGTTACGGCAACGTCACCAAGCCATCGGTGGGGGCCATTCAGCGCACGTTGCTGGTGCTGGAGCAGCAGGGCGCGGCGAACTTCTTTGGCGAGCCGGCATTGCGCATCGCCGACATCATGCGCACGACCCGCGATGGTCGCGGCGCCATCAGCGTGCTGGCCGCCGACAAGCTAATGATGAATCCGCGCCTCTACGCGACGTTCCTTCTCTGGCTGATGTCGGAGCTGTTCGAGGAATTGCCCGAAGTCGGCGACCCCGACAAGCCGAAGCTGGTGTTCTTCTTCGACGAGGCGCACCTCTTGTTCGACGAGGCGCCGAAGGTGCTGATCGACCGGGTCGAGCAAGTGGTCCGCTTGATTCGCTCCAAGGGCGTCGGCGTCTATTTCGTCACGCAGAACCCTTTGGATATTCCCGAAAAGGTCCTCGCCCAGCTCGGCAACCGCGTGCAGCATGCGCTTCGCGCCTACACGCCGCGCGAGCAGCAGGCGGTGAGGACGGCGGCCGAGACCTTCCGGCCCAATCCCGATTTCGACTGCGCCACCGCCATCACCCAGCTCGCCACCGGCGAAGCGCTGGTCTCGACGCTGGAGGCCAAGGGCATTCCGTCGATGGTCCAGCGCACGCTCATCCGTCCGCCGTCGTCGCGGCTTGGACCCATTACCCCCGCCGAGCGGCTGAAGCTGATCGGGGAAAGCCCGGTCACCGGCCAGTACGACCAGGTCATCGACCGCGAATCGGCGTTCGAGATGCTGCAGAAGAAGGCCAAGGAGGCGCAGGACGCCGAGGCGCAGCAGGCAGACACCGGCGGCTCGCGCTGGACCATTCCAGGCTTCGGCAATGACGATCCAGCGCCGCAGTCCGGTGGCAGGCGCGCGCCGGCGCCGCGGCCGTCCAATCGCCAGACGGTGGCGGAAGCCGCAATCAAGTCGGTGGTGCGATCGGTCGGCTCGTCGGTCGGACGTGCGATCGTGCGCGGGATTCTGGGGAGTTTGTCGCGGGGGCGGTAGGATCGGGCAGCGGCGTTGCCGCTGCCCTGTGAGCTCAGAAGATCGCGTCCGTGACCGCCTTGACCGGGCCGAGCAGCACCGATCCATCCGGCACGCCGGCGTCGATCGGGATGGCCTTGTGGTTCGCCGTCGCCACCATGGGCTGGCTGGCGTTGCTGGTCACGATGACCGGGCTCTTCGACGGCACGCGGTCATAGAGATCGATGATGTCCTGGTTCATCAGGCGCACGCAGCCCGATGACACCGATTTGCCTATCGAGCGCCATTCCGGCGAGCCGTGCAGGCGATAGAGCGTGTCCACATTGCCCTGGAAGAGATAGAGCGCGCGCGCCCCGAGCGGGTTCTTCAGGCCGCCGGGCATGCCGCCATTGTCGGCGCTGTACTGCTTCAATTCCGGCTGGCGCGCGATCATCTCATCCGGAGGCGTCCATTTCGGCCATTTCTGCTTCCACTGGACGACGGCGTCGCCCGACCATTCGAAGCCGGCGCGGCCGAGCCCGACACCATAGCGAATGGCCTGGCCGCCCGGGCGAACCAGATAGAGGAAGTGGCCTGTCGTATCGACGACGATGGTTCCCGGCTTCTGTCCGGTCGGGTCGGGCACGATCTGGCGCAGGAACTGCGGGTCGATCCTGTCGACCGGGATGGCCGGCAGATCGAAGCCGCCATCGTTGACCGCCGCGTACATAGACGCATAGTCGGCGAGCGGCGGCTCGACATAGGTAGGTGGCGGCGGCTCGGCCGGCCCCGGTCCGGTGGTTGCGCATGCCGAAACCGCGATCGAGGCGGCGCCCAGGGCTGCGGCGTTGAGAAAGCCGCGACGGCTCAGGCGATAGGATTCGATTTCGGTTATGGACATGGCTGCCTTCTTTAAGACCCAAATCGCAACAAAGCGTCAACACGCCGACGTCCGCCGCGGGTGCCTAACAACACCTGAGGCGATAGGCGGTTCCGATTCTGGCCCGAACGTGGACAAACAAAGGCGAAGCTGTGACTGCGCCGCCACTGTGGCGTTGGGGCCACAGGTCTGTCAGCTGCCGGATACGAGGGCCTCCAGCGATGGCAGGATCAGGGCCGGCGGCAAGTCCCGGTATTCCTCCGGCTGGTTGGAGCGGTTGATCCAAACCGTGCGGAAACCGAATTTGGTGGCGCCCGCAATGTCCCAGCGATTGGAAGACTGGAAGGAGACCGCGCCTGGATAGAGGCGCCAGCCGGTGGCGACCATGTCGTAGACCGCTGGGTCGGTCTTGAAGCGCCGCACCGCATCGACCGAATAGACGTCGTCCAGGACCTGGTCGAGTGCCGCGGACTTTACCGCCGCTTCAAGCATTTCGGGTGAGCCATTGGAGAGGATAGCCAGTCTGGCGCCGGAAGCCTTGAGCGCCTTCAGCACGGCTGGCACTTCGGGGTAACAGTCCAGCCTCCAATAGGCCTCCAGCAACTTTGCCTTGAGACCAGGATCGGCCGAAGGGACCTTGCGCAAGGCAAAGTCCAGCGCCTGTTCCGTCAACTGCCAGAAATCGGAATAGGCGCCCATCAGCGTGCGCACCCAGGAATATTCGAGTTGCTTGGCGCGCCAGATTTCGGACAGGAGCTGGCCGTCCGGGCCGATCGCGTCTGCATGGCGGCGCACGGCGGCGTGCACGTCGAACAGTGTGCCATAGGCGTCGAAAACATAGGCGGCGTATTGCATGGCAACAGTTTTGAGGCGAGGCGGGACAAGGTGCAAGCCTTGATTGCACCGCACCCGTCGCTGGCCTCAACAAATCTCCCTGATGATGGTTGACGAGGCCTGTCAAAGCATCTTCCAATGGCTGTCACATAAGATTGACCGGAACGGGAAAACGCGATGACACTGGCGGCAGCGGCGCAATCCGCGACATGGACTTTCGTCGATGGCGATTGGTACGAAGGCAATGTCGCCATTCTGGGGCCGCGCAGCCACGCCATGTGGCTCGGCACCAGCGTGTTCGACGGGGCTCGTTGGTTCGAGGGCGTTGCGCCCGACCTCGAACTTCATGCCGCACGCGTCAATGCCTCGGCGGTAGCGCTCGGCCTCGCGCCGAACATGACGCCGGAGCAGATCGTCGGGCTGACCTGGGACGGATTGAAGAAATTCGACGGCAAGACAGCAGTCTACATCAGGCCGATGTACTGGGCCGAGCATGGCGGCTACATGGGCGTGCCGGCCGATCCCGCCTCGACCCGTTTCTGCCTGTGTCTCTATGAATCGCCGATGATCCCGCCGACCGGTTTTTCCGTGACCGTATCGCCGTTCCGGCGGCCGACCATCGAAACCATGCCGACCAATGCCAAGGCCGGCTGCCTCTATCCCAACAACGGCCGGGCCATCCTCGAGGCCAAGGCGCGCGGCTTCGACAATGCGCTTGTGCTCGACATGCTGGGCAATGTCGCGGAGACCGGAAGCTCGAACATCTTCCTGGTCAAGGACGGCCATGTGCTGACGCCGGCGCCCAACGGAACCTTCCTGTCCGGCATTACCCGCTCGCGCACGATGACGCTGCTCGGCGACTATGGGTTCAGGACGACCGAAAAGACGCTTTCGGTGCGGGATTTCCTCGACGCGGACGAAATCTTCTCGACCGGCAACCACTCCAAGGTGGTGCCGGTCACCCGCATCGAGGACCGCGACCTGCAACCCGGCCCGGTGGCCAAGAAGGCACGCGAACTCTATTGGGATTGGGCGCATTCGGCCTCGGTTGGCTGAGATGCCGGTTTGACCTTTTTGTCGCTGCGCGGTTGGGCGCAGGAAAAGCGTGTGACAGTTCCCGGGAACCCGCTTAGAAAGAGAACCGACGCTTCACTTCCGGAGTTGTTCCAGCTCAATCCCGACCTATCTTACTCCGGTATCCACCCCGGATTTTTCCACGAGGGAGTACTACCCATGGCTTTCGAATTGCCCGCTCTGCCCTACGACTATGAGGCCCTGCAGCCCTATATGTCGAAAGAGACGCTGGAGTATCACCACGACAAGCATCACAAGGCCTATGTCGACAACGGCAACAAGCTCGCCGCCGAAGCCGGCCTTGGCGATCTTTCCGTCGAAGAGGTGGTCAAGCAGTCGTTCGGCAAGAATGCCGGTCTCTTCAACAATGCCGCACAGCATTACAACCACATCCATTTCTGGAAGTGGATGAAGAAGGGCGGCGGCGGCAACAAGCTGCCGGGTGCCCTGCAGAAGGCTTTCGACAGCGACCTCGGCGGCTATGACAAGTTCAAGGCCGATTTCATCGCCGCCGGCACGACGCAGTTCGGTTCGGGCTGGGCCTGGGTTTCGGTCAAGGACGGCAAGCTGGCGATCTCGAAGACGCCGAACGGCGAAAATCCGCTGGTTCACGGCGCATCGCCGATCCTCGGCGTCGACGTCTGGGAGCACTCCTACTACATCGACTATCGCAACGCCCGGCCGAAATATCTCGAGGCCTTCGTCGACAGCCTGATCAACTGGGATCACGTTCTCGAACTCTACGAAAAAGCCTGACAGGCCTCCAGAAAAGCCCCGCAAATCGGGGCTTTTCTTTTTGTACCGAGGTGCCGCACAAGCAAAGGTCATACAAAATTCATGCCGGGAGAAGGGAATATTCCTCCCGCCACGTCCGTTAACGTCCTGTCCTGAATGCCTTCATCACGGAGCCAAATGAATGAGAAAGCTTGTCATCGCCATCTCCATGCTCGCAGTCGCCGCGTCGGCGGCCTTTGCCGATCCGATCCTCGACCGGCAGGCTCTGATGAAGGAACGCGGAAAGATCGTCGGCGGCCTGGCGAAAGTGGTCAAGGGCGAGGAACCCTTTGATGCCGCCGCGGTGCTGACGCAGCTGCAGGCCGTGCAGGCAAATGCCGAGAAATTCGACGTAGAGGCCTTGTTCCCGAAGGGCAGCGATGCCGGCGACACCACGGCGGCCCCAAAGATCTGGGAAGACATGGCCGGCTTCAAGGCGGCCGAGGACAAGTATCTCTCCGACGTCAAGGCCGCGGTCGCGGCAGCTCCTGGCGATGTCGATGCGCTCAAAGCGCAAGTCGGCGTTCTTGGGTCGAATTGCGGCGCCTGCCATCAGAGCTACAGGGTCAAGAAGGGCTGATTGCCTGATATGGCATGGCTGAAGAAGCTCGTCGGCGCGGCCCTCGTTCTGGGCGTCGCCGGCGCGGCAGCCGGTTGGCTGCTGTCGGCGCCGGTCAAGCTTGATGCGGCGGCGCTGGCGCAACTCGGCCCCGGCGATGCTGTTCGGGGCAAGCGGATTTTTTATGCAGGCGGCTGCACCTCCTGCCATGCGAAACCTGGGTCGCAGGGCGATGCACGGCTTCAGCTCGTGGGTGGCCTTGAACTCAAGACGCCGTTCGGCACCTTCGTTCCGCCCAATATTTCGCAAGACCCCAAGGACGGCATCGGCGCATGGTCGGCCGAGGATCTCGCCAACGCCATGTTGAAAGGCGTATCGCCCTCGGGTCATCATTTGTATCCGGCGTTTCCCTACGCGTCCTACGCGCGCATGAAACCTTCCGACATTGCCGATCTCTATGCCTTCCTGAAGACGCTTCCCGCCGTCGCCGGCAAGACGCCGGGCAATTCGCTGGCGTTCCCGTTCAACATCCGGCGCGGCATTGGCCTATGGAAGCGCCTCTATCTCAGCGACCAGCCTGTCATTCCGCTGCCTGGCGGCACGCCGGAACCCGTGATGGCAGGCCGCTATCTGGTCGAAGGGCCAGGTCATTGCGGCGAATGCCATACGCCCCGCGACTTGGCTGGCGGCATCAGGAAAAGCGAATGGCTGGCCGGTGCTGTGGCAGCCGAGGGCTCGGGCGTCGTGCCGAACATCACTCCGGGTGGGAGTGGCATCACCAACTGGTCGGAAGCCGACATTGCCAACTACCTCGAAACCGGGTTCACGCCGGATTTCGATTCCGCTGGCGGCGCGATGGTCGATGTGCAGCGCAACATGGCCGAGCTGACGGCGGACGACCGTGCGGCGATTGCCGCCTATCTCAAGGCGGTACCGCCGCATCCCAACGGCTATCCGCCGCGCAAGAAAAGCACGAACTAGTCTTCGGACTGCAGGTGTCGATCGCCGAGGAAATCGAAGCCCGTTTCGAAGAAATGGTTGTAGTTGCAGGTCATCTCCTCGCCGGGCGCGATGTCGCGCAAGGCGTAGGTTTCCTCGGGCGACGAGACATCGCAATTCGGCTCGTCGTCATGGTTCATGTAGCGGGCGTCGTCGGCTTCGAAGACGATATAGGCCGGATCGCGCCGGTCGGGGTAGGAATAGCGGTCGAGATAGTTCTTCACTGGCCCGGTCTCGCCCTCATAGGTCTCGACGTCGATGATCCGGTCGAACCGGGGGTCGAGCTTCCAGACCAGCGTGCCCTTGGCAATGTGGTGCTTGGCAAACACACCGATGCCCTGGATCGGCGATTTGTCGAGATAGACGTCGACGAGCAGCATGATGGACCCTTGTGCGAGTGTGGGCTTCGTGGCCCGGAAAAGTCGTGCTTTGGGTAACGCGCGAGCGTCGCAATTGCGAGCGGAAATGAGCCGCGCGGAATTCAAAAAGTCATGATCATCATGCCTGCCGGCAGACGCGTGGCTGCCTGACCTCAGCGCTGTTGCAAGGCCAGGCGGACACCGAGCGCGCAATAGATGCCGCCGACAACCTTGCCCTGCCATTTCAGCACTGTCGGATTTCGGCGCAGGAAACTGCCGAGCCGCCCCGCGCTCACCGCGAACACAACCGTGCTGAATAGACCCAGCACGACGAAGATGATCCCCAATACGGCCAACTGAACCATCGCCGATCCGTTTTCGGGCCGCACGAACTGAGGCAGGAAAGCGAGGAAGAAAAGCGCGGTCTTGGGGTTGAGCACCTCGGCCAGGACAGCCTGTCGAAACGCCTTGCCGGCGGAGATTGCAAGCGCGCCGGCGGTCGGATCGGTCGGCGCTTTCTCGATGATGGCGCGAATGCCGAGGTAAACGAGGTAGGCCGCGCCGATATACTTCACGAGGCTGAACAGCGTCGCCGATGTGGCGATGATCGCCGAGATGCCGATCATCGCCATGACGGTATGAAACACATCGCCGGCCGCGATCCCGGCGCCGGTGGCGATCCCGACCCTCGTTCCCGAACTCGTCGCGCGCGCGATCGTCAACAATGTGGCCGGACCCGGAATGAAGACGAAGCCGAACACAACTGCGATATAGGCTATCAATATGGACAGATCGATCACCGCGGCGTTCCTCCGTAAGCTATGCCTTGTCCGTCACCTTCAGCGTGAAGGCATAGATATAGGCGATCTCCTCCAGGCGCGAAAACCGGCCGGAGGCACCGGCATGGCCGGAATCCATGTTGATTTTGAACAGCACCGGATTATCGCCGCTCTTGCGGTCACGCAGCCGCGCCACCCACTTGGCCGGTTCCCAATAGGTGACGCGCGGATCGGTAAGACCGGCGAGCGCCAGGATCGCCGGGTAGTCGAGCGCGGCAACATTGTCGTAGGGCGAATAGGCGGCGATCGTCCGGTAGTCGTCGGCCGATGCAATCGGATTGCCCCATTCCGGCCATTCCGGCGGGGTCAGCGGCAGCGTCGCGTCGAGCATGGTGGTAAGCACGTCGACGAACGGAACCTCGGCCACGATGCCGCCGAAGCAATCCGGCGCCATGTTGGCGATGGCGCCCATCAGCATGCCGCCGGCCGAGCCGCCCTGCGCGACGATGCGGTCATGCGCGGTATAGCGCTCGGCAACGAGGTGACGGGCGCAGGCGATGAAATCGGTGAAGGTGTTCATCTTCTGTGCCCGCTTGCCGTCATCGTACCAGCCATAACCCTTGTCCTTGCCGCCGCGGACATGGGCAATGGCAAAGACTAGGCCGCGGTCGACGAGTGAGAACCAGTTGGTATTGAAGGCGGCCGGCACGGCAATGCCATAGGAGCCATAACCGTAGAGCAGGCAGGGCGCGGAGCCGTCCAGCGGCGTGTCGCGGTGGTGCAGAAGCGAGATCGGCACCAGTTCGCCATCGGCCGCGGGCGCCATCAGCCGCCTCGTGACGTATTGATGCGGGTCGTGGCCGGACGGCACTTCCTGGGTCTTGAGCAGCACACGCTCACGGGTGCGCATGTTGTAGTCGAACATCTGCGACGGCGTCGTCATCGACGAGTAGGAAAAGCGCATCATCTCGGTGTCGTATTCCAGGGACCCCGAAAGGCCGAGCGAGAAGGCTTCCTCATCGAAGAAGATCAGATGCTCTTCGCCGCTGGCGCGGTCACGCACGACGATGCGCGGCAGGCCTTCCTTGCGCTCGAGCCGGACCATGTGGTCCTTGAAGCCGATCACCGACAGGATCAGCCGGCCCGGTTCATGCGGCACCAGTTCCTGCCAGTTGGCGCGGACAGGATCGCTCGCCGGCGCCGTCATGATCTTGAAGTCCTTGGCACCGTCCGCATTGGTCAGGATGAAGAATATGTCGCCGCCTTCCTCCAGCTCATACTGAAG
The DNA here is from genome assembly GCF_004791315.1 of Mesorhizobium sp. M8A.F.Ca.ET.208.01.1.1. Taxonomy (NCBI): domain Bacteria; kingdom Pseudomonadati; phylum Pseudomonadota; class Alphaproteobacteria; order Hyphomicrobiales; family Phyllobacteriaceae; genus Mesorhizobium; species Mesorhizobium sp. M8A.F.Ca.ET.208.01.1.1. The sequence continues at coordinate 1,989,727 of NZ_SRUT01000001.1, read as the reverse complement.
GCCGGTCTCGCGCGCCGACACCAGCTTCGGCTCGGCAAACGGATCGCTGGCGCTCAACAGGCGATATTCCGAAGTCTCGTGATCGTTGATGCCGATCATGATCCATTGATTGTTGCGGGTCCCGTCGACGTTCATGAAGAAGCCGGGGTCGGTTTCCTCATAGATCAGGCGGTCGTTTTCAGGATTTTGGCCCAGGGCGTGGAACAGCACTTTGGACGGCCGGTGGTTCGGATCGAGACGCGTATAGAAGAACCCGTCATTGCCTGCGTCCCAGACGCCCGAACCGCCGGTGGCGGGAATCTGGTCCGCCAGTTCCCTGCCATCGGCAAGGTCGCGCACACGCAGCGTGTAGAATTCGGAACCCTTGTCGTCGAAGGCCCACAGCAGCTTGCGATGATCGGCCGAATGATCGACGCCGCCAAGCCGGAAATAGGCCTTGCCCTCGGCCTCGGCGTCGCCGTCGAGCAGGATCTGCTCGAGTCCGCCGTCGCGCGGCATGCGGAAATAGCGCGGCTGCTCGCCGCCAAGCTTGAAGGAAGACCCATAGGCGTAAGGACCGTCCTTCATGGGAACGGAAGAATCGTCTTCCTTGATGCGGCCCTTCATTTCCTTGAAAAGCTGCTTTTGCAGATCCGACGTGTCGGCCATCAGCGCCGAATGGTAGGCATTCTCGGCTTCGAGTTCGGCGCGGATCCCAGGATCGAGCAAGGAAGGGTCCCTGAACATCTCCTGCCAGTTATCCGCCCGCAGCCAGGCATAGTCATCGGTTCGCGTGATGCCGTGATGCGTATCCGAGACCGGCCTTTTTTCGGGGGCAGGCGGGTTGACGGTCGGAAATCGGGAAGTCCTGGTCATTGCGTCTCGCTCTGGAAATATCTTGAACGATGTATGAACGCGCAGATCAGCGCGGGTTCAAGAGCTGTTGCGTAGAGGTGGTGTCGGGCCCTGAGATGGTCGGGAGGAGAGAAGATGACTGTTCGGTCTCGTATTGCTGCGGTCTTCGCCGTCGCTTCGTTGACTCTGGTCTTTGCCGGCCAGTCTCATGCGACCGTATTCGCAGCTTGGCAAGTAGCCAATGTGCCGTTCGGCGACACGCTCAATGTGCGCAAATATCCGTCGGGCATCTCCCAGAAGCAGGCCGCATACCCGAACGGGACCGTCCTGCAGATGACCGGACGATGCACCGGCGGCATGGATCTGCTCGATATTGCCGGCCAGGAGGCATGGAAACAGCAGCAGACGGTTCGCTATCGCTGGTGCGAAGTCTGGCATGACCCCGCCAGGAACGGCGTCTTCGTCACCGGCTGGGCCTATGGCGGATACATCGTGCCGTTTTGACCCCGGAGTGGCCTGCTTGACCGGGGAATGGTTTGGCAACCTGTGGTTTTGTGGACAGGTGTGAACAACCAAGCTTGCCGGTGTGCTCGTCAAGCAAACCGGAGCATTGAAGCTTGTTTTGTGAGTTATCGCGAATGTAACGATTAGCTGACCCAACGTCAGCCTTTGTCCGTTTGGCGACCGAAATATCGAAAAATTACATGGTGCACGAAAGATTGAAGCTGATCCCGGAATACTTGATCAACATTCCTAAATATAATGCAAAGAGCGAATTGACTTACTTGACGTGTGGTCGCATTGATGTCCCCGTGACACGAATCGCGGATGCTCTATCTGCAAAAAATTCGTGCAATGCCCTGCTTGTAAAAAAGGGCGCAGACCGACGTAACTCTTGTTGGGGCCTGAAGACCATGGATATTGTCGAAACACCTTCCAGAAACAATGATGCGCTGATCGAGCTCACCGCCGATGTGGTGGCTGCCTATGTCAGCAACAATCCCGTGCCGGTCGGCGAACTGCCGAACCTGATATCCGATGTCCACGCCGCTCTTGGGCGTGTGGGCGGTACCGTCGAACAGCCGCCTGCGGACAAGCAGAAGCCGGCTGTCAACCCGAAGCGCTCGGTTCACGACGACTACATTGTCTGTCTTGAAGACGGCAAGAAGTTCAAGTCGCTCAAGCGTCACCTGATGACCCACTACGATCTGACGCCCGATCAGTATCGCGAAAAGTGGAACCTGGACCCAAGCTATCCGATGGTTGCCCCGAACTACGCGGCGGCCCGCTCGCAGCTTGCCAAGAAGATGGGCCTCGGCCGCAAGCGCAAGGCGCGGTAGCCGATACTGCCGGATTGGACCTGAAATCGGACGGCGCCTTCGGGCGCCGTTTGATTTTGAGGGCCAGAGCAATTCCAGGAAAGGTGTGAAGAAGCCTGTCAGGCAGTCTGCGCGAGCGCCATCTCGGCGTCGCGCTTGATGCGCTTGACCATCGAGCGAAGGCCGTTGGCACGCTGGGGGGACAGGTGCTCGTCGAGGCCGAGTGCCTTCAGCGTTGCTTCAGCGTCGGTTTTCTGGATTTCGCTGGCTGTCTTTCCGGAAAACAGCGCCAACATGATCGCGACCAGTCCGCGCACGATATGGGCGTCCGAATCGCCCGTGAAGGTGATGACGGGATCGGCGCCCGAACCCCGTTCGGTGGTCAGCCAGACCTGGCTGACGCAACCCGGCACCTTGTTGGCGGCGTTGCGCTCCGCATCGGGGAAGGGAGGCAGCGCTTCGCCGAGCTCGATGACGTAACGATAGCGGTCCTCCCATTCCTCGAGGAACGAGAAGTCGTCGCGGATCGTCTGGATCGTGGTCGTCATGACCCGGATATAGTCACGCGGCGGCGCCGCGTCACGGAAAAAACAAGGACACCGCGGGCGTCGAGAGGGCAAACGATCCGCGGTGCGCCGTCGAGACGGCTTAATTCTTTATCGGCAGGTTGACCGTCTGGGGCAGGACGATTTCGTCCGGCACGCTGCCCGTCATTGTCGAGGTGTCGGGGCCGGCGGACTTGTCGTCCAGCATGGCGGCCGCGATCTTGGCGGTCTCCTTGGCGCGTGCGGTGATGGTGTGCATCGCCGACTTGCCGGTTTCGCAGACATCGGGCTTGCGTTCGCAGATTCCGGCGATGTCGCCGACGGCGTCGCGCGCCGCGAACAGGGCCTGGATCGGCCCGACGCTTTCCTGGCCCGTTTCATCGGACCCGACGCCCAGCGGCAGCGCCAGCAGCACAAGTGAAAACCAGAAAGCCATTCTTATCAGGAAGAACATGCCTTGCCTCTCGTCGTGACCGGATCATGCATCATATGGCATGACCTCTTTTATGGGCAGGATATTGGCACACAGGGACGAAAGACGGCTTGCATGATCGCCGAGAATTTTCCTCAAATTTTAGGCAAATTCGAAACGAAGCGTTTTTGCTGTCGATTTGTTTCATATCGGGACGATTCTCGTTACCATCCGATAACCATTTATCTATTTGTTTATATGACATTTTTCGCAAATCAAGGCGATCCCGTTCCTGCCGCTTGGCCGCTGATGGCGGGCGTTCGCGAATAACCCTCCGTTTACTATGGCTGCATTTGCCCGGGTTTTCGGCGGCCGTCATCCCGATATTTCCCGCAGGGCCGGCCTTGGTCGGCCCTGCCTTATCCATTCCTTAAACGCTGGATGCGAGTTTCAAAGCCAATCAAGACAATCTGCAAAAGCAGAGCTGTTCCCGACGAGTGCGAGTGCGTTGAGTTGATGCCGATCGAGGCCAGATACGCTGAATTGCCTGGCGCAATGGCGGCCGGTTGTGAACGCATGGTTCATCCCAGCGTTCTCGGGCGCAGCGACCGCGAGCGCCAGCGCCGTTTCATAGGCGTGATGCTGGCCGCGCCGTTCTTTGCAGCGGGTGCCGCGGTCACGCTGGTTACATCGGGCATGGGGGCCGCCGTGACCATGGCCGCCATTTTCGCCGCCTTCGGTCTGTGCTGGTTCGTCGCCCTCCTGGTGGCCGCGACCGGCAAGATGGCCGCCGCGGGACCGATCGCGCTGGCGATGGCGGCGATTGCCCTTGGCGGTCTCATCGGTGCCGCAGGCGGATTGAGTTCACCTGTCGCCATGCTTGCCCTGGCGCTGCCATTCGAAGCCTGGTGGATCGGCGCGTCGCGGCGTGCGGCATTGTGGGGGGGCGCCTCGGCCGCCATCGCCATCGCCATTCAGTCCCTGTCGGCCGCCTTCCTTCCATTCGCGGACGCGCACATCGCCGGCTGGCACTGGCTGGTGCCATTGGCCTGGGCGCTGACCCTCATCCCGCGCATATCGGCTTTTCGCGGCTCCGCGGGCGCGACCGATACGGTCGATGCAGGGGACCGATTGGAAGACATCATCGACGCGGTGGTCTTGCGGATCGCCCGCCACGGCGAAGTCGTGGATGCGTCCGCCAAGGCGCGTACGCTTCTGAAATTGCCGCCTGAACTGTTGTCCGGAACGGGCCTCTTCGACCGCGTCCACCTGTCGGACCGTGTCGCCTATCTCAGCGCCCTGGCCGACATGCGAGACGGCGCACTGTCGCGCCGTCTCGAATTGCGCATCAGGCTGCCCCAGAGTGGCAATGGCACCCAGAACGGAAATGGGTTTGTGGCCGACAACTATCAGCCATTCGCGCTCGAACTGGTGCGCGGCGAGGAACAAAGCGACGTCTTCACGCTTGTGCTGCGCGAGAATGACGAGACAGCGCGGCTGCGCGAAGAACTGGCGCAAGCCAATGAGACGGCGGCGGCCGCCGAAGTGGCCAAGGGCAGGTTCCTGGCAGTGGTGAGCCATGAACTGCGCACGCCGTTGAACGCCATCATCGGCTTCTCCGACATGCTGCTGCACGAGATGTTCGGCGCCTTCAAGGACCCGCGCCAGAAGGAATATGTCGGCCTCGTGCGGGATTCGGGCCAGCATTTGCTGGCAGTCGTGACATCCATACTCGACGTATCGAGAATCGAATCGGGCGTCTACGCCACCGAACCGGAGCCGTTCCGGTTCGTGGAAGCCGTGGACATGTGCCAGTCGATGATGCGGCTGCAGGCGCGGGCCAAGAATATCGACCTGCAGACGCAGATCGCCCCTGACGCAGGCGATATCAACGCCGATCGCCGCGCCGTACAGCAGATGCTCATCAACCTCGTTTCCAACGCGATCAAGTTCACGCCCGACGGCGGCGACGTCGTCGTCGGCGCCAAGCGGATCGGCTCACGTCTGCATTTCTGGGTCAGGGACACCGGCATCGGCATCGCCGAGGAGGATTTCGCCAATCTCGGCAAGCCCTTCATGCAGATCCAGAACGATTATACCCGCCGTTTCGAGGGGACGGGTCTTGGCCTTTCCCTGGTGAAGGGGCTGGTCGCCTTGCATGAAGGGACCATGTCGATCGAAAGCATGCCGGGCGAGGGCACCACGGTGACCATCAGCCTGCCGGTCAGCGGGCCGAAGGGACGCCCCGCCAACCAAACCGGAGTGCTGACGATGCCGGTGACGAGGGCGAAAGGGGACGGAAATGGCTCGCTCCGCAAAACAGCCTAAGGCGGTCAAACGCCGCAGCAATGCCTTTCAGGACGGCGCCATCGCCGTCGGCGGCATGATTTCGCGCAATCCCGTCCTTGTGGGAGGATCGACCGCATTCCTGGTGACGCTGTTCTACGTCTCGGCGAATGCACTGTGGTATCAGCCTTTCCCGCACGCCGGGGCATTTTTCGCCACACGCAATTTCCAGGGCTTCCCGCACGCAGCCGACGAGCCGGAGACAACGATCAACATCGTGCGGCCCAACGCTGCGCCCGCCCCGATCAAGGGCGATCCGGTGGTCGAGCAGGTGCAGGGCATATTGAAGGATCTCGATTTCTATTCTGGTACCGTCGACGGCATTTCCGGCCCCAACACGCGCAAGGCCATACAGGCCTATCAGCAGAAGGTCGGGCTGAACGCCTCGGGCGAGATCGACGCGCTGCTGCTGGACCAGTTGGGGGCAACGCCGAAGACCGCCGCCGTGCCCAAGCCGCAGCCTCGTCCCGCCATGCCGTCGGCCGCCGTTCCCGTGTCGTTGCAGACGAATTCTGGGCAGACGAATACTGGGCAGACGAATTCCGGGCAGACGAGTTCCGCCCCGGCCTCCACCGAAGGACCCGACCCCCGCATCGTCAAGATCCAGGCCGGGCTCAAGGCCTTCGGCAATGATGACATGCAACTGGATGGCGTCGTCGGTGCACGCACCAAGGCGGCGATCAAGGAATTCCAGTCGCTGTTCGGACTGCCGCAGACCGGCGAGCCCGACGAGATCGTCTACGTCAAGATGCGCGAGATCGGCCTGACCAACTGACGGCCGAAACGACGGCTCGCCCTGCATGGGAAATTTCGATAGAGAGCCCGCATGTCGTCGGGAGTCTTCCATGCGTGTAACCGCTGATCTGTGGGTGTCGGCCCTGTTGCGCCGGGTTTTTGGCGCTGGCGGATTTGCCGCCGTGGTCAATCGCGGTGCGACCGAGGCCGGGGCTGTGTTCATCCTGGCGCGGGGCAGGATGGGTGAAACGGCTCTCTACGGGCCGGCACCGCAGACAAGCTACGATTCGGCCAAGCCCGAGGACCGTTTTTTCAGCCTTCTCGCCACCGGCGATGATGCCGCCGTGCTGGATGCGAGACTTGAGCGCGAGAAAAAATTCGATCCCGACATCTGGGTGGTTGAGATCGAGGCCGGGAGCGTTCCCGTCGAGGAGCTTATTTCCGTGAAGACGCCCTGAGGCCGGGGGCGTCGGCTTCGTCGCCGTTCGAGGCCTTGCGGCTGTCGCCGTTCGTCGGCGAAACGTTGCGAGCCGCCTTCGACAGGGTTTCGGCTTTCCATCCCCGCACCGTCTCCAGGGCCGCATCGCGATGCAGCAGGCGGTAACGGTCGAGATAGGTGCGGATGGCCTGCGGATGCGGGAACAGGCCGGGATAGACGGCAACCGTGATCAGGAATGCCCGGTCCTCGCTGAAGTCGAGCGAACGCAGCGCAGCAAGCAGCCGCGCATAGTTCTGGTTGGCGGTCAGCGATTGCGCGATCGAGAAATCAATGTCGAGGGCGTCCGCTAGCGCGGTCTGGAAGAAGGCGGCGTTTCCCGTCAGGGCCGTCTCGCGCAGTTTGACATAGGTATCCGCACCTGGGAACGCATCGACCTTCGCGGCCAAGGCTTCGTCGCCGGTGTGCATCATTGAGCGCAGCCTGCGCCGCGCGTTCTCGGCGGCAACGCCGGGCGCCTGTGGGGTTTCGGCGCTGTCCGCCATCGCTTGCGTCTTCACGGCAAGGCCTTGCGCCGGGGCTGCTTCCCGATCCCGCACCCGCACCAAGGTCGGTCTTTCAAGCGCCCTGATCAGATCGGCGATGGTCGGGTTCAGCTCCTTGCGCCGCGCTATGGCGCGCGCATGCGGCAGCCCATGCCGGCCAATCAGCGCGATCAGGTCGATATCGCTGACGGCGCGTGAGCGGATGAGCAGCGGAGCGGCGATGTCGACCGGTTCCTCGCAGAGGCGCCGCACCAGGGCCGCTGGCGCATACTCGCATTCGGAAAGGGCCGCCGCCACGTAGCGTCGCGATTCGACGGACACGTCGTCGAACAGCGGCAGGGTCAGGTCTTCGAGCTGGCCGATCTCGCGGCGCGACGGGCGCGTCAGTGAGCAGAACGCCGATACGGCGGCGCGGAACAGCCTTTCGGCTTTTCCCGATTCCGTCCTTATCGCGATTTGCCTGAAGTCCGAAGATGACACGAGGGATACGCCTGACACCGGATACACACTTGGCCTCGCGCCACCGGGACTGTGCCGGTTTCGCGATTGCCTCGGTCAGAACGCTCTGACCTCTAGACAAAGATCAAGTTAGCGACGATCCGTTAGCGGTCCGTTAACCCTCTGCCGGCCTTAATGATATTTGGAGGCGTTGCGTTGTGCTCCGGGGAAACCGAGAGGAATGCGCGAACCATGGGCATGGTACTGTCTTTCGTGCCGCGTGCGGCACCGACCAATCGAGCCAAGCAAACCACCGAGATACCGGCGGCCGTGATCATATTTCCCGGCATCCGTTATGAGCGGCCCAACACCGGCGAAGCGCGGCCCGCAGGCCCGGACAAGCCGGGATCGCCACGGACGCCGGTGCCGCATCACTAAACCTTGAAGCCGTGGCCTTGTCCGTCAGCCCTTCGGCTCTGGACCTCCGGTCGGCGGCCTAGAAATCCTGCAGCTCGCAGGAACTTTGATCGAGAAAGCGCGACACGATCGGCTTCCAGCTCTCGTCGGGCACGAAGCTGCGGATGACGAAGATGCCTTCGTCGATGGGCGCCTCGACAAAAATCGCTCCCTGCAGGTCTTCGGGCAGGTCCTTGCGCACGTCGATCATCTGCGCCGGCGTCAGCACGACTGCATCCAGCTTGCCGCCCGTCGCCGTATGGTCGTTGAAGGAATAGACATTGTGACCGCTGCGGTCATAGACCGACACCGACCAGAAGGGGACGTTTCCTGGTGCCTTGATCCGCACCATTCCCTCCTCGAGGTCGAAGCGGCAGGCCGTGGCATAGAACAGCGGGTCGACCGACTTCACCACCGGCGCACCGCCCGCTTCGGCGTCGAGCCGATTCATCCTGTAGAGATCCGACGCCAGGGAGAGACGCGACCAGGCATCACGTTCCGAAAATTCCGGCACCAGAAGCAGGACGATAATGTGGACGATGCCGGCGCCGACGAGGCCGAGCAGGATGGCATGCAGAAGCCTGCGCAGTGCGGCACGCAAACTACGCATCGCAGCCTGCCTTGACGATCCTGGGCAGCGAAACGTCCGACAGGCCGGTGCTGCTGGCGATTGGCGTGTCATAGAAGGTCAGGACGAAGTACATCCTTCCCGAACCGTCGGTCAGAGCCCAGTTGCCCGGCATCGGGTGATGGCCGACGGAAATGATCACCGAATTGTCCGGTTGGCGCAGCACCTCGTAGGACTGAAGTGCCGCAAGCCGCGATTTGCCGGTCTCGACGACGCCGAGCGATTGATCGGCGGCATAAAGCGTCCAGAACCGGGCCGTTGGAAATCCACCCTCGATCCTGTAGGTGCATTCCCGCTTGAGCTGGTCGCCGGCGGCATCATTTTCCGCCACGAAGGACAGGCCTTCGGCGCGGCCGAGCGCCAGCACGCCCTCGCGCGCCACGCGCGCCTTGGAATAGGGATCCGCGGCCGGTGTGCCGATGTCGGGGAAGGCGGTCCACTGGCCGATCCTGATCGCGCCGACGCCGTCCTGGATCTTCAGCGCATACCAGACGCTGGCACCGCCCCCGCCAACGGCTATGGCAAGCGAGATCAGCATCAGGAAAGCATTCTTGAGCATTAAGGGCCGGGTGCGCGAGGATTGCCGTTCGGGGATATCGCGGCGCAGGGCCCTGTGGCAAGCCGGCGTGATGGTTTTGCCTGTCGGTCTTGTCTCACCGGGCGGATGTCACAGGGCCGAAAGCGTCTCGGGTGGAGTGGGGGCCTCGAGTTTGGGCGCCATCTGGAACAGTTGGCTCATGTCCCGCAGCGTCTGCGTGGTTCGGCTGGACAGCACCGGCGGCCGCTCGGCGGCGGCGTCGGCCGCTGCCTGCTCCTCGCTCTTCTTCTGCGCCTCGGCGGCCTTGGCCGCGACCTCCTCGTCGACGAAGGGTTTGTCGATACCGGGGATCGGCTTCAGGTCGATGTTCTGGTGCGCATAGACCATCAGCCGCTGCCACACCATAGCCGGCAGCGAGCCGCCGGTCATGTTCTTGGTCGGGGTGAAATCGTCATTGCCCAGCCACACGGCCGCCGTGTAGTTGCCGGTGAAACCCACGAACCAGGCATCGCGGTAGGATTGTGTCGTGCCGGTCTTGCCGGCGACGACGATGTTGGGAATTTGTGCCCGCCGCGCCGTGCCCATCACTGGCACGGCCGCCAGCATGGTGTTCATGGATTTCAGCGCCTGCTCGGAGAGCACGCGATGCGGTGGCGGCGCGTCCTTGGTCCAGTCATACACCACGTCGCCGGTGCGGGTGACGAGCTGGGTGATGCCGTGCCTGGAGCCGACGAAGCCGTTCTGGGCAAAGACGCTGTAGCCAGTCGCCTGGTCCATCACGGTCATGCCCGAGGTGCCGAGCACCATCGTCTTGTGCCCTTCGAGCGGCGACTCCACGCCAAACGATTCCGCCAATGCCTTGATCGGCGCGATTCCGAGATGGTCCTTCGCCAGTCGCACCGGCACGGTGTTGATCGACTTGGCCATCGCCATGATCAGCGTGATGTTGCCCGCCGACTCGCCGCTGTAATTGTGCGGTGACCAGTTGCCCCAGCTGATCGGCCCGCCCGAAATGATCGAGTTCGGCGTGAAGCCGTGTTCCATCGCCGTGGCGTAGACATAGGGCTTGAACGACGAGCCGGTCTGCCGCAGTGCCTTGGTGGCACGGTTGAACTGGCTGGCGCCGTAATCGCGGCCGCCGACGATCGCCCGCACCGCGCCATTGGTCTCGATGACCACCACCGCGCCTTCGGTGACGTTGTACTCCTTGCCGAACTGGCGCAGGTGGAACTCGACGGACTCTTCCGCCGCCTTCTGGATGTTGGCGTCGTAGGTGGTATGGGCGACCAGCGAGTGCTGGCCGGGCTTGGCGATCTTCTTCACCTCGTCGAAGGCCCAGTCGAGATAGTAGTCGGGACTCTTCTGTTCGCCGCGGTCGACGACGTCGGCCGGATGCAGCCTGGCCTGCAGCACCTGGCCTTCGGTCATGAAGCCGGAATCGACGAGGTTGGACAGCACCACATTGGCGCGCGCGCGCGCCGCCGGCAGGTTGATGTGCGGTGCGTATTTGGTCGGCGCCTTGAACAGGCCGGCGAGCATCGCTGCTTCGGCAAGGTTCAGGTCCTTGACGCTCTTGCCGAAATAGAAATCCGCCGCCGCCTCGATGCCGAACGTGCCGCCGCCCATATAGGCGCGGTCGAGATAGAGCTGCAGGATTTCCTTCTTCGACAGATTGGCCTCCAGCCACAGCGACAGGAAGGCTTCCTTGATCTTGCGCTCGAACGTGCGCTCATTGGTCAGGAACAGGTTCTTGGCCAGCTGCTGGGTGATGCTGGAGCCGCCCTGGACGACCGAGTTTGCCCGCACATTCTCGAAGATCGCCCTGGAAAGGCCGAGCACGTCGATGCCGTAATGGTCGAAAAAACGTCGATCCTCGGTGGCGAGCACCGCCTTGATGACGTGGTCGGGCATCTCGTCGACCGGTACTGAATCGCGCTGGATGATGCCGCGCTGGCCGATCTCGTTGCCGTAGCGGTCCAGGAAGGTGACCGCGAAGTCGCCTTGGGCACGCCAGTCCCCCGTGGTGTCCTGGAAAGCGGGTATCGCCAGCGCCAACATCACCACCATGCCGCCGGCGCCGAGTGTAAAACCTTCGCTCAACAGTTCGATGAAGCCACGGCGCCAGCCCTTGAGACGGAAGCGCCGCGAGAAGATCGTCGCGGCCTCCCAGAACTCGCGCGCCTTGAACCCGATCTCATAGAGCGAGGAATCGAGCCACGCGTCCAGCGCCAGAAGGCGGGAGGCGATCGGACCTCTTCTCTTGCGCGGTTCAGGGTTGACCATTCTAAAACCCGGCTCGGCTCTGGCGCGACCTGAAAACCGCAAGCGGGCAATTTCAGGGCGGTGCCCTGTTCCGACTATTCATCCATTTTGCCGACACTCACAAGGGCGTCGGGGACACAGCTGCAAGGTTTGTCGATGGAAGAGCCGGCTAGCCGGCGGCCCGGCTCCTCGCCAGCCAGCTTCCCGATTTGGCGAGCGAGGGGGAATTTGCCTCTTCAGGGCTATCAGGCCGCCTCGCGCTTCAGTGCCTGCGCCATGCAATGGATGCCGCCGCCGGTCTTGGAGATTTCGCTCATGTCGACGGCCGCGACCTCGAAGCCGCGCGCCTTGAGCTGGCCGATCAGCGTTTGGCTGGAGGTCGGCGCGATCACCCGGTCCTTGCCGAGCGACATGAAGTTACAGCCGAGCGCCATCGTGTCCTGGAAGGGCACGTCGATGATCTCGTGACCCTTGCCCTTCAGCCAGTCGACGATGCCGGGTTCGGTGCAGGCGAGGCAGACGGCGGTGAGCTTTTCGGCGATCGGCACAACCATCAGGTCGATGTGGACGTAATATTCGTCGATGAAGGCGATGCGCGTCTCCCAACCTTCCTTCTCGAACCAGGCCTGCACCTGGCGGGCGCCTTCCTCCTGCGTGCGGGCGCCGCCGCAGCCGATCAGCACCACGCCGTCCTCGATGACGTTGAAGTCGCCGCCTTCGAAGGTGCCGGCCGTCACCATGTCGTAGATCGGGATGCCGAGCTTTTCATAGGTGCGGATGGCGGCATAGTTCTCGCCGCGCCGCCACCAGTTGGCCATGGCGGTGATGATGGCGCCATAAGGCGTCATGACGCTGGAATCACGGGAATAGACCTGCATCGGCAGCTCCGGCGTCGGCTCGTGCCAATGGATGTTGACGCCGAAATGCTCGTAGGCCGCGACCAGATCCTTGTGCTGGGCCTGCGCGATCTGGACATTGCAGGGCGCCTCGCGCAGATGTTTTCGCGAGAGCGAGCTGGTCGAGAGGTGACGCAGGAAGTTCGGCGATCCGAGCAGCACGTCGGTCAAGACATCGGTCTCGTTGGCGAAGCCCCATGATGTCAGCGGCTTGGTGCCGCCGGCCGGGTTGCGGCGTTGAAGCGAAAACGGTTCGGCGACGATGCGGTCATGAACGGTCATGCGGTTCTCCTCGTGGCTTGTTCTCAAGAATTGGTCGGTCGCGCATTGTTTGGTATCCACCAGTCGCGCCCGCGCGGCGTGGTGACATATTCCGGCCAGCGGAAGTTGATCGGCGGCTCGTAGTCGCAGAGCGGCGCGATCCAGTTGGAGCCGCCGATGCCGCCGCCGGTGCGGGTGGTGAACTCATTCATCGCCTCGTCGCGGGCGGTCTTGTCCTCGAGCAGGTGCAGCGCCGCCAGCGCGACCGTTTTGGCCGCGCAGATGACCATCGGATCGATCGTCGCGGGAATGCCGCCCAGAGCATTCATCACCCATGCCGGAAAAGCGTGGCCGTTTGCCGAGCGCAGCGCTGGGCGGGCGACATAGAAGCGCGCGGTCGGCGCGTGCCAGCTCATGTCGGTGTAGTCGTCGGAGGTCGAATTCACCTGGGAAGGCGGCAGGTCGCGGCGCAAGATCGCCTCGGCCTCCTGTGGCGAAATCAGCCGCTCCAGCTCATCGATGAAGGGGTTTTCGGTCGCGGTGCCGCCGGCATTGACCTGGATTTCCCGCGCGATCGTTCTGGCGGCCTCGTCCCAGCGTGGCGGCCCGACGGTCGACAGGGCTTCGTAGGTAATCCCGGCCATGGCGTGGTTGGCCAGCCCCGGCCGCGACTTCGACACCCAGTGCCGCTCGTAGCGGCAGCCGCTGATCGCGGCCGCGGCCGCGGCGTTGCGGTCGAGCACCGCCGTCACCTGCTCGGCCATGCCGATGGTCGGCACACGGATCATGTACTGGATCTCGGCCAGGCCCGCCGGCAGATTGTCGGCCGTGGCCTGGCCAGCCGTCAGGATCGCCTCGCTGATCGACCAGCCGCCCTGATGCGGCAGCATGGAATCGCGCAACGCCTTGGAGGCCATGTACATGGTCATCAGCGCATCGTTCGCGCCCGGTGCCCTGACCGCCGAATGCGCCTGCGGGATCGGCGCGCCGTCGCCTGCGCGAATCCAGTTTTCGGGTTCGTCGCAGACGAAACGATAGATCATCGCATAGGCCGCGCCGCAATGCGTATCCCATCGCGCTGTGTTGCAGAGCGGCAGCATGTAAAAGGGATGGAAGGAAATCATGCCGGCAAGGCCGTCATAATAGCCTTTTGCCGCATGGATCGGCTTCGAACCGCGCACCTTTTCGGCCGGCTCGCCGGTAAAGCGCAGCGTGCCTTGAATGTCGTGGCGCTGCATCGCGGCCTTGGTCGCGAGCAGCCCGCCGAGGCTTGCTATGCCGAGCCCCGAATGCGGGTCGGTATGGCCGCCGGCCTCGGCGCCAAGGCCAGGTCGCGGCTGCCTCACCGTCACGGCGTCCTGGCAATTGCCGGGCACGGCATCATATTCGGCATACATGCCGATTGTCGGTCCGGCGCCGTTCGTCCAGTGGGCGCAGAAGGCGGTCGGCATGCCGCCCGAGCCTTCCTCGACAGAAAATCCCTCGCGTTTGAGCCGATCGACATACCAGGCGGCCGATTGGTACTCGCGCCATGCGGTCTCGCCGAAATCGAAGATGGTGCGTGTCCAGGCCGACAGCAGGGGCTGGATGCCGTCGAGGCAGGCAAGCGCGGTCTCTTGCGCCGATGTCGTCACCGGTTTGTCCATGCTCTAGAAGAAAGCAGTGAAGCGGCTCGCCAAAAAGTGATATGTTTTCCCGGTTCGTGCAAATTCGGTTCACCTCTTGAGAATTCCTTCGACACAGGCGCTACGCGCCCTCGACAGTTTCGCCAGGCATGGCAGCGTCTGGCGTGCCGCCGACGAACTGCACCTGACCCGCAGCGCCGTCTCGCACCAACTGCGGTTGCTCGAGCGTGACCTTGGCTTCGATCTCCTGCAACGCATCGGCAAGGGCGTGGCGCTGACGCCGCGCGGCCAGCGCTATGCGGCCGATGTCAGGAAGGCGCTGACCGTGCTCGGCGACGCGGGAGCGCAAAACAGCGGTGCGGGCGTCGGCGGTTCGTTTGCCATTTCCTGCCCTCCGGGCTTCGCCTCGATGTTCCTTTGCTCCCATATCGGCGAGTTCCAGCAAATGTATCGGGACGTGGCACTCTCGATCTTGACGCCTCGTCGCCTCGATGACGTCAGCAATGCGGAGGCCGACGCTTTCATCGCCTTTGGCGTCGGCAACTGGCCGAACCGCGCGGTGGAACTGCTCTGCGAGGTCTCGTTCACGCCGCTCTGCAGCCCGACGCTGCTCAACAAGGTCGGTGGGTTTTCCAAGCCCGCCGACGTGCTGCGCGCCAATTTGCTCCATCTCGGCGACACCGAGGACTGGGCACGCTGGCTGGCATTGTCGAAGGTGGAAAATCCCGACACCGAGGGCGGCATCTTCTTTTCCGACATGAACCTCGTCTTTTCGGCGGCGGTCGCCGGGCAGGGGATTGCCATGGGCGACGAACTGACAGGCCGCCGGGCGCTGAGCGAAGGCCGCCTGGTCAAGCCGTTCGAGGCGTCGGTCCCCTCGCCACGCTCATATTTCCTGGTCTTCGAGCATGCCAAGGCGGGACATCCGGTACTCAATGCCTTCAGCGATTGGTTGAGGGCAAAGCTATCGGAGAACAGGCTTTAGGCGAATTAAGACTAGCAGATCCCCCACGAGGGGGAGATTGGCGGTTCCAGCCACGCCATCTTCCATCCACCCGTGAATCAAATTTGCCGATCAGGCGAAAACTATTCGGTTGCGGTGAGCTTCGGCCCTGCCTACGATTTGGCTCAACGGTAAGGATAGAGGCAGGATGCAGCAACCCGGCCGGGCCGCAGAGATCAAGGCAATCGGGATCGGCAAGAGCTTCGGCTCGTTCCGTGCACTGGACAATCTGACGCTTGACATTGGGCGCGGCGAGTTCCTGACCCTGCTTGGCCCCTCCGGCTCCGGCAAGACCACCTTCCTGATGATCCTGGCCGGCTTCGTGCAGCCGAGCGAGGGCAGGCTTTTCAGCGACGGCGCCGACATCACCGACCGCCCGGCCGAGCAGCGTGCCGCCGGCATGGTGTTCCAGGGTTATGCGCTGTTTCCGCATATGAGCGTCGAAGCCAACATCGCTTTCCCGCTCAAGGTCCGCAAGAAATCGGCCGCCGAGATCAGGAAGCGCGTCGGCGAGATGATCGAGCGCGTCGGTCTGGTCGGCCACGAGAAGAAACTGCCGTCGCAGCTGTCCGGCGGCCAGCAGCAGCGCGTCGCCCTTGCCCGCGCGCTGGTGTTCGAGCCGGGCGTGCTCCTCCTCGACGAGCCGTTTTCGGCGTTGGACAAGAGCCTGCGCGGCCAGATGCAGGCCGAGATGAAGCGCCTGCATCAGGAGACCGGCACCACCTTCGTCTTCGTCACCCACGACCAGAGCGAGGCGCTGGCGCTGTCGTCGCGCGTCGCCATTTTCAACCACGGCAAACTGCTGCAGGTCGGGGCGCCGGACGAGGTCTACGACCGGCCGGACAATCGCTTCGTCGCCGAGTTCCTCGGCGAGATCAACATGCTGCCGCTGAAGGGGGTCAAGCCCGCCGACCACGGCTCGACCGGCCTTTGCGAGGACCGCGCGGTCAGCATGCACTGCAAGGCCGAGAAAGTCCGCGGTGACGCCATCCTGGCGATCCGGCCCGAACACATGTCGATCGCGCCCGAGGCGGCAGCTGGAGAGAACGGCATCGCCGCGACCGCGATCGCCTCGACCTATCTGGGGGCGGCGACCAAGCTCGACCTCACCACGCGCCATGGTGCCAAGGTAACCGTCTCGGTGCCCAACGAGGTCGCGGCGGCTGCTCTCAGCAAGGGCAATTCCGTCTGGCTGACATGGCCGGCGGAAAAGGGCTTCCTCCTTCCGGATGGAGGACAATGAGCGCCGGTGCGGCCTGATCCGCCGCACCGGTTTCCGGATTGAAATCAACGAAAACAAAGGGGAAATGACATGAACGACACCAAGAAACAGGCCATCGAAACGCTGTCCGAGAGGACGAGACGCGGCGAGATCTCGCGCCGCCAGTTCACGCAACTCGCGGCACTCGTGCTTGCAGGCTCGCCGATGCTGCTGCGCTCGACCGGAGCCTTCGCGGCGGCGAAGGAACTGGTGCTGGTGAATTGGGGCGGCGACGCGATCACGGCTTACGACGCCGCCTATGGCCAGGCTTTCACCAAGGACACCGGCATCACCGTCAAGATGGACGGCTCGGGCCCGACCGAAGGCGCGATCGCCGCGCAGTCCAAGAGCGGCGCCCCGACCTGGGACCTAGTCGACGTCGATCCGTTCTCGGCCATCACGCTCGGCGCGCAAGGCATGCTCGAGCCGATCGACTACAATATCGTCGACAAGAAGAAGATGCGTCCCGGTTTCGGCTGGGACTATGCCGCCTCGACCTATTTCTTCTCCTATGTCATCGCCTACGATTCCGAGAAATACGGCAAGGATGCACCGACCGGCATGGCCGATTTCTTCGATGTGAAGAAATTCCCCGGCAAGCGTTCCCTTTACAAATGGGGCGTGTCGAGCTGGGAAGCGGCCCTTCTGGCCGACGGCATCGCACCGGCGTCGCTCTACCCGCTCGACTTGAAGCGTGCGCATGACAAGATATCAGCCTTCAAGGAAAACGTCGTCGCCTATTGGGGCGGCGGCGCCGAGAGCCAGAGCGTGCTGCTCAATGGCGAAGCGTCGATGGCGATCGTGTGGTCGACACGGGCCTCGCTGATCGAGCAGGATTCCGGCGGCAAGATCAAGTTCATCTGGGACCAGGGTCTGATCTCGCCCGGTGCGCTGGCCGTGCTCAAGAACAACCCAGGCGGCAAGGATGCGGCGATGAAGTTTATCGCCAGCGCCCAGGATCCGGAAAAGCAGCTCGTCATGTTCGACAAGCTCGGCCAGGGTCCGGCCAATCCGGCGGCCGACGCGCTGATTCCCGCCGACAAGAAGCGCATCAACCCCGTCGATCCGGAGAACATGAAGAAGCAGATCCCGCTCGACATGGACTGGTACGCCAAGAACTACGGCGCGGCCCTAGACGAATACACCAAGATCATCTCCGCCTGATCACTGGCGTTGCTGAGCTGACATGAGAGGTGTTCTCTCCGACAGGATGGGCGCGGCGCTGTTGATGGCGCCGCTGCTCCTGTTCCTCGTCCTGGCCTATGCCTGGCCGTTTCTCGGCGTGGTGAAGTGGAGCTTCACCTTGCCGACGCCCGGGCTTGGCCAGTACCAGGCGTTGCTCACCGACGATCTGGTGCAGTCGGTGTTCATCCGCACGCTGCGCATCGCGGCCATCGTCACCATCGTGTCGGTCGCCGCCGCCTACGCCATCACGGTCGTCTGGGTGCGCGGCAGCCCGGCGCAGCGCCTCATCGCTGAATTCTGCATCCTGGTGCCGTTCTGGATCTCGGTGCTGACGCGCGCCTTCGGCTGGGTGGCGCTTTTGTCCAACCGCGGCCTCATCAACACCTGGCTGCAGTCCATCGGTTTCATCTCCGAACCGCTGACTTTGGTGCGCAACGAATTCGGCGTCATCGTCGGCATGACGCATTTCCTCATTCCTTTCGCCGTCTTTCCGTTGGCGTCAGCCATGCGCAGCCTGGACGAGCGCGTGCTGCTCGCGGCGCGCGGGCTGGGTTCCAGCCGCATGCGCACCTTCTGGACGGTGTTCGTGCCGATGACGCGCTCCGGCATCATCGGCTCCGCGATGATCGTCTTCGTCTTCTCGCTCGGCTTCTTCGTCACGCCGGCGATTCTCGGCGGCGGCCGCAGCGTGATGATCGCCGAATTGATCTATCTCCGGATATTCCAGAGCCCGGACTGGGGACTGGGGGCCGCGATCAGCGTCGTGCTGGTGGTCTTCGTCGGCGCCCTGATGGCGCTGCTCTTCCGATACGTCAAACCGAAGCAACTGGTGTAGCGTGATGCCGACCTATCGCCCCGGACCCGTCTCGCTGATCCTCGCCGTGCTGGTGGCGCTGTTCCTGCTGTTGCCGCTGCTGGCCGTCATTCCGGTCTCGCTGACGCCGAGCCGCATGCTGGCAATGCCGACGGGTGAATTGTCGCTGCGCCACTATCGCTCGTTGATCGAGGACCCGCGCTGGCTCCAGTCGATCCTGCTTTCGATCCGGATCGGCATCGTCAGCAGCGCTGTTTCAACCGTACTGGCGCTTAGTTTCAGCCTCGGCGTCTGGATGTTCCAGCCGCGCTTTACGGCAGCCCTGGTCGGTTTCGTGCTGCTGCCGATGGTTGTGCCGCCGGTGGTCTCGGCGGTGACGCTCTACTTCCTGCTCACCTCGATCTCAGGCGTCAGTTCCTTCTTCGGCTACGACACCTGGCTCGGCGTTGCCATGGCGCATTCGGTGATGACGGTGCCGTTCGCGACCGTGCTGATCCTGGTTTCGCTCAGCCAGCTCGATCGGCGCATCGACCTTGCCGCGCGCGGTCTCGGTGCAAGCGTGTGGGAACGCGCTACGCGCGTCATTATGCCCAACATCAAGTTTGGCATCGTCACCGCGGCACTGCTCTCATTCGTACTCTCCTGGGAAGAGATCGGCGTCACCCTGTTCATCACCTCGGTCAACGCCATCACGCTGCCGCGCCTGATGTGGATGGGCCTGCGCGACAACATCGACCCGGCGATCGCGGCGCTTTCCGTGATATTGATCATCATCACCGTGCTGGTTCTGGCGGTGAGGAGCTTCGTGGTCAGGCTGAACCGGGAGAGCAAGCCGGTCTAGACAAACCGTACCGAGACGCGGCCAAACTTGCCCAAATCGCCGATCACTTCATCACCAGCCTCGACGCGTATCGGCGTCACGCAAGTGCCTGTGATCACCACCTGTCCCGGCTGGAGCGCTATGCCGAGGCCCGACAGTTCGTTGACGATCCATGTGAGCGCAATACGCGGGTCGCCTAACACCGCCGCGCCGGTTCCGTCGTGCCGCGACTTGCCCGAAACAAGACCGGTCACCGGGTGTTCCGCGAGGTTCACGTCACGCCATTCGTCTTGCGTGGGCTGGCCGATGACGAACAGATTGGCACAGGCATTGTCCGCTATCAGCTGTGGCGCACCGACGGCGCGGAAATCGTCGTAGCGCGAGTCCGGTATTTCTATCGCCGGATGCAAGGTTGCCACGGCATCTATCACCTCGGCGATTTCATAAGGCGCCGGGCGCGGCGGGATCTGCCGGCCAAAACGGAAAGCGAATTCGATCTCGGCGACCCGCATCTTGCTCGTCGCGAGCGAGACGGTCCCGCCAACCGCGACCGCTTTCTCTGCCAGCAGGCGCCCGGCCATCGGGCCGTCGACATTGATATGCCTTTGACCGGCAAGACTGGTTGCCGCGATCTTCCAGCCGAAAAGCGGGACCGCCGAACGATCCATGACATGGGCCTGGATGGCATAGCCTTCGGTCCGTGTCTTCGGGCGAAGCTCCTCAGGTATGGCGTCGAGATGGGTGCCATGGTCCCAATGGCTTACGAGCAGACGCGACGCGGCTTTGGCCTTTTGTGGATCGAGCATGGTCAGCTCCCGAATTTGGGAAAATGGCCCGCTGCCGGGCGTTGATGGTGCTTGCGGTGCGCAACCGGTATCGCTATGCCGCGTCCGCTGAGGAGATTGTTGGCAAGTCGTATTTTCGAGATCATCGGCATTCATCATCGAGACCACGAATCGGCAAACCTGTCCGTGCGGGAAATGGTTATATATGGCAAAGCGTCTAGAACGCGGAAGAGCTTCTGGCAGGCAAGGGTCGGTGGCGCAACAGGCGAGGGAAAGAACGATGACCGCGCCCGGTGATTTGCAGCAGGCCCTGTTCCTCAGGTTGAAAAGCGATGCGTCGCTGTCGACGCTGCTCGGCGGCGCCGGGCTGCTCGAGCGGGCAACCGACACCGCCGCCTTTCCCTATGTGACTTCAGGCCAGACCTCGGCTTTTGACTGGGATACCGGCGCCGAGAATAACGACGACCAGCTGATCACGCTGCATGTCTGGTCGAAGGCCCATGGTGAAGCCGAAACGCTTGCCATCATGGCCGCCATCAAGGCGCGCCTTGCCGACGCGGTGCTGGTGATCGGCCCGCGTGGACAGACGCGGCTGTCGCTTGAATTCACCGAGGCGCGTTATGATGAGGAACTGCTTGTCCATCATGGTCTGCTGCGATTCCGAGCGCTGACGCAGGAAAACGCCTGACGCGCTTTCAATATCATCGAAACGGAGTCTAGACTGGGCTTTCGCGGGGTTCACTGGTGGGGCGGTGAATCCAGATTGTCTATCTCGCGTTGCAGGGGTGTGGCGAGCATGGGTTCAGGGCCGTTCACTGTTCATTTCACGTTCAGCACCGATGCGTTACAACGCCGGTCATGAAAACGCTTCGCTCCCATTTCCGAACCGCGACCCTGGCGCTTAGTGCCGCCGGGATGTTTGCGTCGCAGGCAATGGCGATACCGGCGATCGCGCCCGATCAGCCCACCCCGATCGTCCTGGCCGCATCCGACTGCTATGCGATCGGTCAGCAGGTGGCCCAGCAGAATGGTGGAACACTCGCCAAGGCCTCGGCGTCGACGCGTGGCGGCCAGCCGGTCTGCGTTATCGTCGTCCTCGTGCCGGGCAAGGACGGGCAGCGTCCGCGCCGCTCCGAAATCGTCGTTCCGCAGAACTGACGCAGTCTTCTCGTCCTACAGGGCTCCGTTTCCCAGGCCGCCGGAATCGGCCTATATCTGAAACCTCAGTCAACAGGCATTGGTCCCCGCATGCGCGTACTCGTCGTCGAGGATGACAAGGATCTCAACCGGCAGATTTCCGATGCGCTGGTCGATGCCGGCTATGTCGTCGACCGTGCCTTCGATGGCGAGGAGGGTCATTTCCTCGGCGACACGGAGCCTTACGATGCCGTCGTGCTCGACATCGGCCTGCCGCAGATGGACGGCATCAGCGTGGTCGAGCGTTGGCGTCGCGGCGGCCGCAAGATGCCGGTGCTGATCCTGACCGCGCGTGACCGCTGGAGCGACAAGGTCTCGGGCATCGACGCCGGCGCCGACGACTACGTCACCAAGCCGTTCCACATCGAGGAGGTACTAGCACGGGTCAGGGCCCTGATCCGCCGCGCTGCCGGCCACGCCTCGTCGGAACTGACCTGTGGGCCGCTGCGTCTCGACACCAAGGCTTCGAAGGCCGATGTCAATGGCGTGCCGCTGAAATTGACCTCGCACGAATTCCGGCTGCTTGCCTATCTGATGCACCACATGGGCGAGGTCGTTTCGCGCACCGAACTGGTCGAGCATCTCTACGACCAGGATTTCGACCGCGATTCCAACACGATCGAGGTCTTTGTCGGGCGGCTGCGCAAGAAGATGGGCATCGACATGATCGAAACCGTGCGCGGCATGGGCTACCGTATGCGTGAGCCGGAGGCGTAAGGCGGAACCGCTTCCTACCAACCCAACCGTGGGCAGACGGCTTTCGCTACGCGCTTGGCCGCGCTCGCTGACGTTCCGCGTTATCGCCTTCTCCACGGTATGGGCGATCCTGACCCTGGTCGTCATCTTCACCCTGATCACCACGCTCTACCGCCAAGCCAGCGAGCGGGGCTTCGACAGTTTGCTGTCGGC
This sequence comes from Mesorhizobium sp. M8A.F.Ca.ET.208.01.1.1, assembly GCF_004791315.1. Taxonomy (NCBI): domain Bacteria; kingdom Pseudomonadati; phylum Pseudomonadota; class Alphaproteobacteria; order Hyphomicrobiales; family Phyllobacteriaceae; genus Mesorhizobium; species Mesorhizobium sp. M8A.F.Ca.ET.208.01.1.1. Next base: position 1,967,477 of record NZ_SRUT01000001.1, on the reverse strand, counting down.
GCATCTGTTCAACCTGATCGGCTCCATTGGCATTTCCGACAGCGGCGCGCTGACCGGCTCGCCCGATCTTGGCGACCTCCGTTTCTCGGAGCCGAATTCGGGCTGGTACTGGTCCGTCGAGCCCGCCTCGGAAGGCGTGCACGGCGATCTCCATTCGTCGTCCATGACCCGGACCATCCCGTCGCCCGATGTGGCGGATGTTCCTTTCAACGCCAATTTCCAGCGTAGCTATGCCGCGCAAGGCATCAACGGCGAAGAACTGGTCGTGTTCGAGAGCGAATTCGTTCTCGATGCCAAGAACCGCGCCGCGCGCTTCCGCGTCATGGGAAACAAGACCGAGCTGGAGCAGGAAATAGGGACCTTCCAGCGTCGCCTGTTGACCTATCTCAGCCTGTTCGGCATCGGCATGATCGCCATCAACGCCATCGCCATCCTGCTCGGGCTGCAGCCGCTGCGCAGGGTCAGGAACGCACTCGCCATGGTGCGCGAGGGCACCGCGCAGAAGCTCGACGGCCGCTTCCCGGCCGAGATCGAACCGTTGGCCAACGAAACCAACGCTTTGATCGAAAACAACAAACGCATTGTCGAGCGTTCGCGGACCCAGGTCGGCAACCTCGCCCATTCGCTGAAGACGCCGCTCGCCGTGCTGCTCAACGAGGGCCGGGCGCTTGGCGGCGCCAAGGGGCAGTTGATCGCCGAGCAGGCCGCCTCCATGCAAAAGCAGATCGATCACTATTTGCAGCGCGCCCGCGTCGCGGCGCAGCGCGACAGCGTCGTCTACCGCACGCCCGTGGCGCCGCTGGTACAGCGCATGGTGCGTGTTTTGCAGAAGCTCAACCCGCGGACCAGCCTGTCGCTGTCGCTGCCGGCCACCGAGATCGTCTTTGCCGGCGAACGCGAGGACCTCGAGGAACTGCTCGGCAATCTTCTCGAGAATGCGATGAAATGGGCAAGGAGTGCTGTCGCGGTCTCGGTCGTGCCCTTGGTCAGCAAGGATGAGAGCCTGTTCGAGATCAGCATCGAGGATGACGGCCCTGGCATTCCCGAGGACAAGGCGCGCGAAGCCATGAAGCGCGGACGGCGCCTGGACGAGACAAAGCCGGGAACGGGCCTGGGCCTCGCCATCGTCGCCGACCTCGTCAACGAGTATGGAGGCGGCCTGGATCTGGGGCGTTCCGGCATGGGTGGTCTGAAGGCAGCGGTGCGATTGCGGAGCCTTCAGTGACGTTTGCCCAGACCAATCGACACCAACGGGTGGCACATGCTATGGCGGCATATCGATTGACCTCATACTGGCCGGCGGCGGCCAAATTTCCGACAAATATCAATAGTATGGCCATGCCCACTTCTCAGATGATGCCAGGCGCATCCATGGCAAGCTCCAACTCAGGAATACCGGTTGTTGGCATGAAGATTCGCGTCGCGCTTGTTTCCGCATTGCTGGCCGTGTCGGGCTGCACCACCTTGAGCGGCAAGGGTCCGACCGTGGCCGCGACCCCGGCCTCGACGCCCCCGGCGGGCGGCAAGGTCGTCACCAAGTCCATCATTTCCGCCATGGGCGGCGGCCTCATTGGCGGGTCTGTCGGCAATGGCCTGAGCGACACGGAAAAGCGCAGCGCGCTCGAGGCCGAATACAAGGCGCTTGAATACACGACGAGCGGGCAGAAGGTGGCGTGGAAGGGCGATCAGGCCTCGCGCCATGGCGAGGTCGTGCCAGCCCAACCTTACCGCGTTGGTTCGCAGGATTGCCGCCAGTATACGCAGACGGTGTTCACCGGCAGCGCCAGTGTCACGGCGCACGGAACAGCCTGCCGCAATGCCGACGGCGGCTGGACACCATTGACCTAGCACGCCAGGTCCGGTTGCGACCCGGCCAGTTGATGTCGATCAAGGACATTCGGTGCGCCTGCCGTCAAAGCGTCGCAGGATGCCTGTGTTGGCAGGGCAGGGCTCTGCCTTTATTGGAAGAACCATGCTGTTCTGGGTCATAGCCGCAATTCTCACGCTGGGCGCCAGTCTGGCGGTGCTTTTGCCGTTGGCTGGGGCTTCCAAGGGCGCGTCATCGAGCGGCGACCACGACCTGGAAGTCTATCGCGATCAATTAGCCGAACTCGACCGCGATGCCGCGCGCGGTTTGATCCGGCCCGCTGAGGCAGCCGAGGCGCGCGCCGAGATCGCCCGCCGCATCCTTCGCCTGGGTAACGCTGACATAACCGGCAAGACGTCCGGCAGGGCGGCGTCGGTCACGGCACGGCTTGTCGCGACCGTGGCCGTGCTGGCGGTCCCGTTGGTCAGTTGGGGGCTCTACAGCCAGCTCGGCTCGCCTGACTTGCCGTCGCAGCCGCTCAGCGAGCGGCTGGCCAAGAACCCGGCCGACAGTTCGGTCGATGAGTTGGTGGCGCGTGCCGAAGCCCATCTTGCGGCCAACCCTGCCGATGGGCGGGGCTGGGATGTGCTGGCGCCGGTTTATCTGCGCATGCAGCGCTTTGCCGACGCCGCGGCGGCCTACCGCAACGCCATACGCCTCGACGGCGACAGCGCTGTTCGCCAGGCCGGCCTCGGCGAGGCGATCGCCGGTGCGGCGGGCGGTATTGTTTCGGCCGATGCCCAGGATGCCTTCGAGGCGGCCTTGAAGCTTGATCCGGCCAATGCGAAAGCCAGCTTCTATCTGGCGATGGCATTGGCGCAGGAGGGCCGCGGCAAGGAAGCGGCCGCGGCCTGGCAGGTGATGCTCGGTAAACTGCCGCTGGATTCGCCATGGCGCGGCGCTGTCGAACAGGCACTGGCCAAATCCGGCTCTGAAGTCGCTTCAGGCGCGGCCGCGAAAGGCCCCGATACTGGCGATGTCGACGCGGCATCCTCCATGTCGCCGCAGGACAGGGAAGCCATGATCAACACCATGGTCGCCGGCCTCGACGACAAACTTCGTCAAAATCCGCGCGACCCGGAAGGATGGATGCGGCTTGTTCGTTCCTATGTCGTGCTGGGAAAGACCGGCCAGGCGCGCGATGCGCTGGGCCGCGCCATTGCGGTCTTTGGCGCCGACAGTGACGAGGCCAAGAAATTCACCGCCTTTGGCGCCTCGCTCGGCCTAACGGTGACGGAGTAGATTGGACATGACGCGCAAGCAGAAACGATTGTCGGTGATTGTGGGCGGCTTGGCTTTCCTCGCCGCCGCCACCGGCCTGACCTTCTACGCGCTTGGCCAGAAAGCATCCTATTTCTACATGCCGGCCGATCTGACCGCTGCCAGCGTGCAGCCCGGCCAGCGCATCAGGCTCGGCGGTTTGGTCGAAAAAGGCACCATCCAGCGCGGCCAGGGCGCGACGGTTGCCTTTTCGGTCACCGACACCCACAAATCGGTCAAGGTTACCTATACCGGAATCCTGCCCGACCTTTTCCGCGAAGAGCAGGGCGTCATCACCGAGGGCACCTTTGGCTCCGACGGCGTCTTTGTCGCCGACAGCGTGCTGGCCAAGCACGACGAGCGTTACATGCCCAAGGACGTTGCCGACGGCCTGAAAGCCAAGGGTGTCTGGCAGGAGAGCAAGAGTGAGTAATCCCGGCGGGAGAGCAAGCGGGAATGGTTGAGACCGGACATTTCGCCCTGGTTCTGGCGTTCGCGCTTTCGCTGGTGCAGACCATCGTGCCGCTGTTTGGCGCGCGGCTGAACAACCAGCGCCTGATGGCGGTCGGCGGTCCGGTCGCGGTGACTGGTTTTGCCTTGACGGCCCTGTCCTTCGCGGCACTTGCGAGCGCCTATGCAAGTTCCGATTTTTCGCTGGCGAACGTCTGGGAGAACTCGCATTCGCTGCAGCCGCTGATCTACAAGATCACCGGAACCTGGGGCAATCACGAAGGTTCGATGCTGCTCTGGGTGCTGATCCTGACCTTCTTCGGCGCGCTTGTCGCCGCTTTCGGCTCCAACCTGCCGGCGACGCTGCGCGCCAACGTGCTTGCCGTGCAGGGCGCCATTGGCGCAACCTTCTTCCTGTTCATCCTGGTGACGTCCAATCCCTTCGTCAGACTCAATCCGGCGCCGATCGAAGGCCGCGATCTCAACCCGATCCTGCAGGACCTTGGCCTCGCCATTCATCCGCCGCTGCTCTATCTCGGCTATGTCGGCTTCTCGATCTGCTTTTCCTTCTCGGTCGCGGCCCTTATCGAGGGCCGCATCGATGCCTCCTGGGCGCGCTGGGTGCGGCCATGGACGCTGGTCGCCTGGATGTTTCTGACCGGCGGCATCGCCATGGGATCGTACTGGGCCTATTACGAGCTCGGCTGGGGCGGTTTCTGGTTTTGGGATCCGGTCGAGAACGCTTCCTTCATGCCGTGGCTGGCGGGCACCGCGCTGCTGCATTCTGCCATCGTCATGGAAAAGCGCTCGGCGTTGAAGATCTGGACGCTGCTGCTCGCCATTTTGACCTTCTCGCTGTCGCTGCTCGGCACCTTCCTGGTGCGTTCGGGCGTCCTGACTTCCGTGCACGCCTTTGCCACCGATCCGACGCGCGGCATCTTCATCCTGTGCATCCTGACGCTGTTCATCGGCGGCTCGCTGGCGCTGTTTGCGCTGCGCGCCTCGAGGCTGACGGCAGGCGGCCTGTTCCATCCGATTTCGCGCGAAGGCGCGCTCGTCCTCAACAATCTGTTCCTGACCACGGCGACCGCCACCGTGCTGGTCGGCACGCTCTATCCGCTGGCGGTCGAGGCTTTTTCGGCCGGCAAGATTTCGGTCGGCGCGCCGTTCTTCAACCTGACTTTCGCCCCGCTCATGGTGCCGCTGCTGGTGATGGTTCCCTTTGGGCCGCTGCTGGCCTGGAAGCGCGGCGATGTCCTAGGCGTCGCGCAGCGTCTGATGCTCGCGTTTGCGGCCGCCCTTCTGGCGACGCTGGTCACTGCCTTGTTCATCGACGGCGCTTCGGTGCTTGCCGCGCTTGGCGTTGGCCTCGCGGTCTGGCTGATCCTTGGCGCGCTGACTGACCTCGCCGTCAAGGCAGGCTTAGGCAATGTCGCCGCGCCGGTCATGGTCAGGCGCCTGGTTGGTTTGCCACGCTCCGTCTTCGGGACCGCTTTGGCCCATCTCGGCCTTGGCCTGACGGTGCTCGGCATTGTCGGCACGCTCTGCTTCGGCACGGAGAAGATCCTGTCCATGCGTGCTGGTGAAACCGTCGAAATCTCCGGCCGCACGGTGCGTTTCGTCGGCCTCTATCCGGCCCAGGGGCCGAACTACAGCGAGGATCGCGGCCGTTTCGAGCTGATCGGCGCCAGCGGCAGCCCCGTCGGCGAAATCAGCTCGGCCAAGCGTTTCTATCCGGTGCGGCAGATGACGACGACGGAGTCCGGCATCAAGACCATCGGCCTCTCCCAGCTCTACATTTCGCTCGGCGACGAGGGCAAGGAGGGCTCGGTCGTGGTGCGTTTGTGGTGGAAGCCGCTGGTGACGCTGATCTGGGGCGGCGGCCTGGTGATGATGGCGGGTGCCGCCATGTCGCTGATGGACAGGCGCCTGCGGGTCGGCGCGCCTTCGCGCCGCCGCAAGCAGGCGGTTGCGCCGGTGGTTCTGCCATGAGTGCAAGGTTTTCGCTGACCTCGATTGTCCTGTTACTTGCATTGCTCTTCGCCGGCACGGCAATGGCGGTGAAGCCTGACGAGATGCTGGCCGACCCCGCTCTGGAGGCACGGGCGCGGGCGCTGTCGGAAGGCTTGCGCTGCATGGTCTGCCAGAACCAGTCGATCGACGAATCCGACGCCGACCTTGCTCGCGACCTGCGTATCCTGGTGCGACAACGCCTTGTCGCCGGTGATACCGACCAGCAGGTGATGGACTATGTGGTCTCCCGCTACGGCGAGTTCGTTCTGTTGAAGCCGCGTTTCGACCTGCGCAACGCGTTGCTGTGGGGCACGCCCGTGCTGTTGCTGCTGGTGGGAGGCGGATTCATTGTGTTGACCGCGCGGTCGCGCCGGACGCTGGCGACGAAATCCCTGTCAGCCGATGAACAGGCGGCATTGGACACGATCCTGGACCGCGACTGACGTCTGCGCCGCGCGCCAACATTACCAAAGTTTCATGTGCCGGAAATGGCGTCGTAATGTGCGCCGCTCTAATTCTCGTTCTTGAGGATGCCGATCAAGGCGCGTCCGTTGAAAGAGGATAAGAGAACCATGAATATTGCCCCCAATTCATATTCCCGCACCCGCAAGCGTCTTCTGGCTGCCGCCGCGTCCATCGCTGTCGCCGGCGCGATCGGCGTTGGCGCGCTGACCAGTGGAACCAGCCCCGTTCTGGCTGACGCCGTGCGTGTGGAGGCTCCCCAGGTTCCGAGCTTCGCCGATGTCGTCGAGCGCGTTTCGCCAGCCGTGGTCAGCGTCAAGGTCAAGGCCAAGCTGCAACCGACCGCCGATGACGGTTCCGACGATCAGGGCGGTTTCGACAATCTTCCCAACAATCCGCAGTTGCGCCGCTTCTTCAAGGAATTCCGCGGCTTTGGTGACCAGAACGGCCAGAACGACGAAGGTCACCGTCGCTTCGGTCATCGCGATCGCAACAACGACCAGCCGCGTCCGGTGGCGCAGGGCTCCGGCTTCTTCATCTCCGAAGACGGTTATCTCGTCACCAACAACCATGTCGTCGAAGAGGGCACCGCCTTCACCGTGGTGACCAATGACGGCAAGGAACTCGACGCCAAGCTGGTCGGCACCGATCCGCGCACCGATCTCGCCGTGCTCAAGGTCGATGGTGGCGGCAAGTTCACCTATGTCGACTTCGCCGACGATTCCAAGGTTCGCGTCGGCGACTGGGTCGTGGCTGTCGGCAACCCGTTTGGCCTCGGCGGCACCGTCACCGCCGGCATCGTATCGGCGCGCGGCCGCGATATCGGCGCCGGCCCCTATGACGATTTCCTCCAGATCGACGCATCGGTCAACCGCGGCAATTCGGGTGGCCCGACCTTCAACCTCAACGGCCAGGTGGTCGGCATCAACACCGCCATCTTCTCGCCCTCGGGCGGCAGCGTCGGCATTGCCTTCGACATTCCGGCCTCGACCGCCAAGCAGGTCGTCGGAGACCTGATGAAGAACGGCGCGGTCCAGCGCGGCTGGCTCGGCGTCGAAATCCAGCCGGTCACCTCCGACATCGCCGAGTCGCTCGGTCTGAAGTCCAACAACGGCGCCCTGGTTTCGAGCGCCCAGGACGATGGCCCCGGCAAGAAGGCTGGCATCACCGCGGGGGATGTCATCACCCAAGTCGATGGCAAGGACGTTGCCTCGCCGAAGGAACTCGCCCGCCTGATCGGCGCCTATTCGCCGGGCAAATCGGTTGACGTCACCGTGTGGCGTGACGGCAAGAGCCAGGCGGTCAAGGTCGATCTCGGCAAACTGCCCATCAGCGACAAGCAGGCATCGGGCGACCAGCAGCAGCAACCCGCCGCTCCGGCAAAGCCGGACACGCTCGCCGATCTCGGCCTGACTGTCACCAAGTCCGAAAACGGCAAGGGTCTGGTGGTGACCGACGTCGACCCCGACAGCGCTGCCGCCGATCGCGGCATCCAGCCGGGCGACGTCATCACCGCGGTCAACTCCGCGGAGGTCAACGGCACCGACGACGTCACCAAGGCCATGGCCGACGCGGTCAAATCCGGACGCAAGGCGGTGCTGATGCAGATCACCCGCGACGACAACAACCGCTTCGTCGCGCTGCCGGTGGCCAAGGGCTGAGACGACTTTTCCAATGCGGCGGTTTCAACACCCCCGAGTCGCCGCATGGGAAAGCAAGAAGGAGAGCCCGTTAGTCAGTCATCGCGCTCTTCTTCAGTGGCAGCGGGCTTCCCATCGCCCGCTGCCGCGCGCCGCATATGGGTGCCCACATCACGCTCTCGTGCCCGAAGCCGGTCGGTTCGGTGGTCGCGGGGGGTAACCACATGACCGGGAACTGGCATGTCCGGCGCAACGACGCCACGGAACAAGGATTTCATCGCGCACGCTCTCGATCATCTTGATCGCGATGCGCTTTGGCAAAGGCTAGAATGCAGATGCCGGCTACTCAATCTTCCAGCGAAATCGCGTATAACGGCCCTATGAAGATTCTCGTCATAGAAGACGACCGCGAGGCTGCGGATTATCTGCAGAAAGCCTTCACCGAAGCCGGTCATACGGCACATGTCGCCGGTGACGGCGAGACCGGCTTCGCGCTTGCCGATGCGGGTGATTACGACGTGATGGTCATCGACCGGATGATGCCGCGCCGCGATGGCCTGTCGGTCATTGCCGCTCTCCGCTCCAGGGGCAACACGACACCAGTGCTCATCCTGTCGGCGCTGGGCGAGGTCGATGACCGGGTCACCGGCCTGCGTGCCGGCGGCGACGACTATCTGACCAAGCCCTATGCCTTTTCCGAACTTCTGGCGCGTGTCGAGGTGCTGAACCGACGCGCCAGCGCCAAGGAGGCCGAGACCGTCTACCGGGTTGGCGACCTTGAACTCGACAGGCTGTCGCATTCTGTCCGCCGGGCCGCGCGTGAGATCACGCTGCAGCCGCGCGAATTCCGCCTGCTCGAATATCTCATGCGCCATGCCGGCCAGGTGGTGACGCGCACCATGCTGCTCGAAAATGTCTGGGATTATCATTTCGATCCGCAGACCAATGTCATCGATGTCCACGTCTCGCGGCTGCGCGGCAAGATCGAAAAGGGCTTCGACAAGCCGATCCTGCACACGGTTCGAGGCGCCGGCTACTTGCTGAAGGGCGGCTAGGCGACAGCATGGCTCTTTCCGTGCCCGCCATCATGAAGACGACGGCAGCGCGGCTTTCGGCGCTTTATTTCCTGCTTTTCGCGCTGTGCGCCGTGCTGCTGGTCTTCTACATGACGTCGCTGTCAGCGAGCATGCTGACCGGGCAGACGCAGGACACAATCAATGATGAGATAATAGGCTTGGCCAGCGCCTACAAAAAGGGCGGCTTGCCATTGCTGGTGCGTGTGGTCGAAAACCGCTCCCGCCAGCCTGGCGCCAACCTCTATCTGATCGCCGACACCAATGGCCAGATCCTGACCGGCAATGTGCAGGCCCTGGAGCCGGGTGTAATCGATACCGAGGGCTGGACGACCGAGCCGTTCTCCTACAAGCGCTTCGGCGAAGGTGAGCTTGATCGTTTGCGCAGCGGAGCGTCCGACCAGACGACGTCTCCTTCAACGGGCGACAACGCGGTGCAGGCTGAAGGCGAGAAGGGCCACAATGCCATCGCGCTGGTGCTGCGGCTGCCCAATCAGATGATCCTGCTGGTTGGCCGCGATCTCGGCGAACCGGAGCGTTTTCGCGCCGTTATCCGCCGCTCGCTGATGCTGGCGCTCGGCATGATGGGGCTCGGCGGACTGCTAATCTGGTTCTTTGTTGGCCGCGCCGCGCTGAAGCGCATCGACAGCGTGTCGGAGGCCAGCCGTCGCATCATGGGCGGCGATCTCAGTGGCCGATTGCCGGTTACGGGCACCGGCGACGAATTCGATCGGTTGTCCGAAAACCTCAATTCCATGCTGGCCAGGATCGCCACGCTCAATGAAGGCTTGAAACAGGTTTCCGACAACATCGCGCATGATTTGAAGACGCCGCTGACCCGGCTGCGCAACCGGGCCGAGGCGACGCTTTCTGGCAAGCAGAAGACGTCGGACTATCGGCAGGCGCTGGAGGGCACCATCGCCGAGTCCGACCAGCTGATAAAGACCTTCAACGCCATCCTGATGATCTCCCGGCTGGAGGCTGGATATTCTTCCGAGCACACCAACCGCGTCGATCTGGCGGCTGCCGTGCGCGATGTGGTCGAGCTCTACGAGCCGGTGGCCGAGGAGGCTGGCGTTTCGCTGGACGCCGAGGTGAACGGTGCTTTTGCCGTTGACGGCAACCGCGAACTGATCGGCCAGGCGCTCTCCAACATCGTCGACAATGCGATCAAGTACTCGACCGATGCCACGTCCAAGCCGGCGGTCCGCGTGGCGCTCGAACGCACGCATGGCGAGATCAGGCTTTCCGTCGCCGACAACGGCCAGGGCATTCCCGACGATGCCGATCGCGCCCGGGCGACGGAGCGCTTCGTGCGGCTGGAGAAAAGCCGTTCGCAGCCTGGTTCCGGCCTTGGCCTCAGTCTCGCCAAGGCGGTCATGACATTCCACTACGGCCGGCTTGACCTGTTGCCCGGCAATCCGGGACTATCCGTGGTCATGAGTTTCCCCACACGCGAGGGCCACTGATGGCGGCCGTTGCCAAGCGGAGCAAGACAGACTGGTTGCTGAGCCTGGAAACCCCGCTTGTCCCGCTCGACGAGGGGCGGGCGCGGCAGGAACTGGCCGAAATCGCGGACGCAGCGCGCGAAGAAGGGCTGACACGGGCGGCCAAATTCCTGGCCGGCAAGGGGACGGCGCAGGATTTCCTGGCCGCCGTCTTCGACCTTTCGCCGTTCCTGCGCGATACGGCGCGCCGCCGGCCGCAAATCCTCGACGGCCTCTTCGACCTGCCGATCGAGGCCCGCCTGAAAGCGATCACCGCCGCGATCGACCAGGCGCCGCTGGCCGAAACGGTCTCGGAATCCGGCCTGATGATGGAGCTGCGTCAGCATAAGGCCGAGGCGCATTTCCTGATCGCGCTAGCCGATCTCTCGGGCGAGGCCGAGACGTCGCTGACAGTAAGGCGCTTGAGCGATCTCGCCGACGCCTGCACCCGCGCGGCCGTCGATTTCCTGCTGCGTGACGCGCATGGCCAGGGCAAGCTCAGACTGCCAGACCTCGACAGCCCGTCGCATCAATCGGGCTGGATCCTGCTTGGAATGGGCAAGCTCGGCGCGCATGAGCTGAATTTCTCGTCCGATATCGACCTCGTCATGTTCTTCGATCCGGAAGCGCCCGCCGTGGTCGATCCCCTCGACGCCACCGATTTGTTCTCGCGCCTGACGCGCCGGCTGGTGCGCATCCTGCAGGATCGCACCGAGCACGGCTATGTCTTCCGCACCGATCTGAGATTGCGTCCCGATCCCGGCTCGACCCCGCTGGCGATTCCGGTTGAAGCCGCGCTGCGCTACTACGAGGCGCGCGGCCAGAACTGGGAGCGTGCCGCGATGATCAAGGCGCGCCCGGTGGCAGGCGATCTGGCGGCCGGCGATGCCTTTCTCAAGGAACTCCAGCCCTATATCTGGCGCAAATACATGGACTACGCCGCGATTGCCGACGTCCATTCGATCAAACGCCAGATTCATGCCCATAAGGGTCACGGCGAGATCGCCGTGAAGGGGCACAACGTCAAGCTTGGGCGCGGCGGCATCCGCGAGATCGAGTTCTTCGTCCAGACCCAGCAGCTCATCGCCGGCGGCCGCTTCCCGGAGCTGCGCGGCCGCGAAACCGTGCCCATGCTCGGTCAGCTCGCGGCTCGGGGCTGGATCACATCGGATGCGCGTGACGCGCTCGCCCGCCAGTACTGGTTCCTGCGCCGGGTCGAACACGCCATCCAGATGGTGGCCGACGAGCAGACGCACACGCTGCCGGAAGACGATGAAGGGCTGGAGCGCATCGCCCGCATGCTGGGCTTTGCCGACGCGGCCGCTTTTGCCGGGGCGTTCCGTGCCTCGCTGCAGCAGGTCGAGCGCCATTATGCGGCGCTGTTCGAAACGGCGCCCGAGCTTTCGGCCGGCATCGGCAATCTTGTCTTCACCGGTGACGTCGACGACCCGAACACACTGCAGACCCTGCACGGTCTCGGCTTTCAGCGGCCAAGCGACATTTGCCGGGTCATCCGCGGCTGGCATTTCGGGCGCTATCGCGTCACCCAGACGGCGGAGGCGCGCGAGCGGCTGACGGAACTGACGCCGGCACTGCTCAAGGCCTTCGGCCAGACACGCCGGGCCGACGAGGCGCTGGTCCGTTTCGACGAATTCCTTGCCGGCTTGCCGGCCGGCATCCAGCTGTTCTCGCTGTTGCAGTCGAACCCCGCACTGCTCAAGCTGATGGCGACGATCATGGGCGCGGCGCCCCGGCTGGCGGCGATCATCACCCGCCGGCCGCATGTCTTCGACGGCTTGCTCGACCCGGCATTGCTGACCGAGCTCCCCGACCGTGCCTATCTCTCGGCGCGGCTTTCCGCCTTCCTCGAAGGCGACAGGGCTTATGAGGACGTGCTCGACCGGCTGCGCATATTTGCTTCCGAGCAGAAATTCCTGATCGGTGTGCGGCTGCTCGCGGGCTCCATCGATCCGGCCCGCGCCGGCCGCGCTTTCTCCGATCTGGCGGACCTGACAATCGCGGCGGCATTGGAAGCGGTGACCGCCGAATTCGCGGTGCGCCACGGCACGATCGCCGGCGGTGTGGTCTCGCTGCTCGGCATGGGCAAGCTTGGCAGCCGCGAGTTGACCGCCGGGTCGGATGTCGATCTCATCCTGCTCTACGATCACGATGCGGACGCCGAGGATTCCGATGGCGACAAACCGCTGGCGCCGTCGCATTACTACTCCCGCATGACGCAGCGGCTGATATCGGCGGTATCGGCGCCGACGGCGGAAGGGGTGCTTTACGAACTCGACCTGCGTTTGCGGCCGTCCGGCAACAAGGGACCGGTCGCCACCCATATCGATGCCTTCAAAAAATACCAGCGCCAGGAAGCCTGGACCTGGGAACACATGGCCCTGTCGCGGGCGCGTGCCATCGCCGGTGATGATGGCTTGTGCGGTGAGGTCGAGGCGGAAGTTGCGGCGGTGCTTGGCCAGTCGCGCGATGCGGCAAAGGTGAGGGCCGAGGCCTCGGAAATGCGTGCCATGATCGAGCAGGAAAAGCCGCCCCGCGACCCGTGGGACATCAAGCTGATCCCGGGCGGTCTGATCGATCTCGAATTCATCGCCCAGGTGGCTGTCATCAGCGGGCAGGTCGAGGCCGGACCGCGCGCCACCGGTACGGCCGAGATCCTGTCTCGCCTGACGCCCCGTTTCGCCAATGCCGCGATCAGGCAGGACCTTGGCGATGCTTACGCCCTTTATCTGGCGCTGACCCAGATGACGCGGCTGTGCCTTACCGGACCCTTCGAACGTGACGACGTTCCGCCGGGGCTTTCGGATCTGCTTCTGGCGGTCACCGACCTGCCGGATTTCGGTGTGCTGGAGGCACATCTCAAGGAGACGTCGCAAAAGGTCAGGAAGGATTTCGACCTTTTGCTTCGTGCCGGGGGTTCGTGACCAACGACCGTCCGGCCGCATCGGGGGTGACGATGCAACAGGAGAAAATCATGAGAAAGACGACCAAGCTCGCACTTGCCTTCATCGCCCTGGCCGGAGCCGTCGGCGGCGCCGCCTATGCCGAGAATGTCGGCAGCGCAAATATGCGTCAGCGCACCATGATGCGGCTCGACAAGGCGATGAAGGACAATGACGGCACCATCACCTTCGATCAGTTCTCCAATGTCATGGACGCGCGGCTGAAGAAGCTTGTCGCCGACAATGGCGGCAAACTGACTGTCGCTCAACTCGCCGACGCGCTGGAGAAGGCACGCTTCGAACGCATGGCCAGGCGCATCATCGCCCGTTACGACAGCAAGGGCGACGGCACGCTGACCGCTGATGACATCAGCGGCCGCGAGAGGAAGCTTTTCGCCGTGCTCGACAAGAACAATGACGGCAAGATCGAGAAGGGCGAACTGCCGAAGCGCGGCCGCTTTGGCCATGACCGCCAATGGGATCACGAAGGCAACGACGGCGGCCTGCAGTAGGATTGGTTGATGCGGGCTCCGACATCGTCGGCCGCAGCCTGTCGCTCAGGCCGCGGCCTTGACCGCCGTTGGCGCCTTCTTCACGGGAATGCGCACCGACACGATCGTGCCGACACTCTCGGTGGAACGGATCTTCAGTGCACCGCCCTGCAACTCGGCCAGTGAGCGTGAAATCGCGAGGCCAAGACCGGAGCCGGCATGGTTCTTGGAAAACTGGTTCTGGACCTGCTCGAACGGGCGCCCGAGCTTGCCGAGCGCTTCCTTCGGGATACCGCAGCCATTGTCCTCGATCGTCAGCACCAGCGCGCCTGACGTGTTGCGGGCCCTGACCGATATGTGGCCGCCCTGGCCGGTGAACTTCACCGCATTGGACAGGAGGTTGATGACGATCTGCTTGATCGCCCGGCGATCGGCGAACAACGTCAGCGCGTCGGCGATACGCGTTTCCACGGTGATCGCCTTCTGCGCCGCCTGTAGCGACACGACACGCACCGTCTCGCTGATCAGCGGACCGAGATCGATCTGCTCCTGGTCCAGCGAGAACTGGCCCGCCTCGATCTTGGACATGTCGAGAATGTCGTTGATGACGCCAAGCAGGTATTTGCCGCTGCTGTTGATATCGGTGGCGTACTCTTCGTAACGCTCCGAGCCCAGCGGGCCGAACAGCCCCTGTTCCATCAGTTCGGAGAAGCCGATGATGGCATTGAGCGGTGTGCGCAGTTCATGCGACATGTTGGCCAGGAATTCGGATTTGGCCCGGTTCGCCGCTTCGGCGCGCTCGGTTTCCTTCATGTATTTGCGGTTGAGGTCGACCAACTCGCGCGCCCGTTCCTCTTCTGCCCGGCGGGCGAGGCTGAGATCATGGATGGTCGCCATCAGCCGGCGCTCGCTGTCGACCAGCTTTTCCTGGTGCAGCTTGATCTGGGTGATGTCGGACCCGACCGAGACGATGCCGCCGTCCCTGGTCCGGAGTTCGTTGACCTGAAGCCAGCGGCCGTCGGACAGCTGCCGCTCGAACGTGGCGCCGCCCTGCGGACCATTGGTATTGGCAAGCCGGCGTTCCGAAGCAAAGGCCAGCATCCGCTCTTCCAGGGACGCGCGCGTCACACCTGGCATTACGTCGCGATCCGAGAGCCCGTTGTCCTGCTGGTATTTGGAATTGCACATGATCAGGTGCTGAGCCGAATCCCAAAGCACGAAGGATTCATTGATGTTCTCGATCGCGGTCCTGAGGCGAAGATCGGCCGCTTCGGAGCGCAGCGCCAGATGCCGTTGCTCGGTGACGTCGACCGCGATGCCGATCAGTTGGATCTCCGGCGCTTCCGGATCCATGACCTGTGCCCGGGCGCGCATCCACACCCATTGGCCATCGGCATGCCGCATCCGGAACACCTGGTCGATGTGATCGATCTCGCGCGCGACGATCCTGTTGGCGAGTTCGAACAGGTCGCCGTCCTCGGGATGGATGATCTCGTCAACCTCGCCGAAGGACAGCATCGTCTCGCAGGGCTCGTAGCCGAGCATGTCGTACATCGAGCGTGACCAGTACATCTTGCCACGCACCATGTCCCAGTCCCAAAGGCCGCAGCGGCCGCGCACCAGCGCCATGTCGATACGCTGATGTGCCTCGAGATAGATGCGGTCGGCTGCCTGCGCGCGCGCCGCCTGTCCGAAATAGGCATAGAGGATGATGATCAGCACGCCGGCCGTCAGCACGAACAGGGTGACGTTGAGCGAGACTGTCTTGCGCCAAGTGTCGAAGACCGCCTCTTGCGGCACAAGCGCCGCGGCGGCTCCCTTCCTGTCCTTGGACAGGCTGACCGCCGCGTACCAGTCCTGACCGCCGATGTTGACCTCTATGACACCGGCGCGATCGCCGAACATGAACAAAGGCTGGCCGCCCTGGACGAGGCCGTCGAGCGAATGGCCTTGCCAGGGCACCGAACGCGGCGTCACCGCGGTGATCCTGAAGGCTCTGTCGGTGACGACCAACACGTGGCTGCGGCCCATCGCGCCCTGGCGGCTGGTGGTCTCCAGCAGGTCCTGGGTGGCGCCCGGCAGCGTGTCCGACGTGGTGGCGAGCGAACTGGCGAGCTGCGCGGCGGCCAGCGTCAGGATCGCCTTGGCATCGCGCTCGACATCGTCGCGCTCGTTCATCAGCGAGAGCACACGCAGCGCCGCGATGACGAGCAGGAAGATGACGATGAGGGCCGGTATCGACCGGCGCAGCAGCGGTTCAGCTGCAAGAAGCCGCTTGTAGGCCGGTTCGGCGATGAGCCGCGTATTCCCGGCAAGGCCGTCGCTGCGCGTCTCGCGACGCGCAAAAGCCATCCCACCGGGCGCGCCCCACGCGTCCGCCTTCGCCATAAATGGCACTCCCCGATTTCCAGTATGCCGCATTTCTATGTGCTGGTGACCCGGCAACACCGCACTTCCGAATCGCCATTAAAGAATCAAAGGTGATTCGCCTTGTCCAGTGGTCCGGCGAAAAAAGATTAAAAATCGACTTAAATAATGCTGAATCGACCCAATGCCCTTTTGAGCGCGACCCTATGGCGAGGGCTATGTGACAGAAGGCGAGTCGGATAAGAGCGGACCGATCCTTGAGCTTTCCTTGACGGGATGTAGTTTATAAACTACAAATCCCTATGATCGATCTAAAGCAGACCGAAACGTTCCGAAAATGGTGGATGCGGCTAAAGGATGAGCGCGCTCGTGGCGCGATCTTTGCCCGGCTTGACCGTCTTGCTTATGGGCATCCGGGAGACGTTGAGCCTGTGGGAGAGGGGATAAGCGAGTTGCGTATCCACCATGGCCCCGGCTACCGCGTCTATTTTCAGAAGCGGGGCAACACGATCATCGTCCTCCTGTGCGGCGGTGACAAAGGCACCCAGAAGAAGGACATCAAGACGGCGAAACGTCTGGCACAAGAATGGAGCGAATGAGATGGCTGAGAAACTGACGACCTTTGATCCGGCTGAAGGCCTGACCTCCGATGAGGCGATTGCGGCATTCATGGCGGAAGCGTTTGCTTCCGAAGATTCTGGCTATATCGCGCATGCGCTGGGTGTCGTTGCGCGCGCTAAGGGCATGGCCCAAATAGCGAGCCAGACGGGACTTTCGCGTGAACAGCTTTATCGCTCGTTCAGTGAGAACGGCAATCCGACACTAAAAACCACGATTGCAGTGATGAAGGCCCTTGGAATCGAGTTGACCGCAAAGGCACAGCCCCATCAGTCGGTTTGATAGGCGCCGGGCACAGGAGAACTCCCCCATAGGCAGCGGAGTCTGCATTCACGCCAACGTGCGCTCGACGATATCGCGCAGATCCGCCGAGAGGTTTTCGGCATTGGCGATCGAAACCAGCGCTTCCCTGGCCTTTGCCTGCCGGCCCGGTTCGAGCGAACGCCAGGACCTGAGCGCCGTCGCCAGCCTTGCCGCCACTTGCGGGTTGCGTTTTTCGACCTCGAGCACCGTCTGCGTGAAGAAACGGTAGCCTTCCCCGTCGGCGCGGTGAAAGCCGGTCTGGTTGGCGCTGGAGAATGTGCCGATCAGCGAGCGCACCCGGTTCGGATTGCCCATCGAGAAGCCCGGATGAGCGGTCAGGGAGCGGACCGTGTCGACAGCCTGCGGCCCCGGCACGCCGGCCTGGATCTGGAACCATTTGTCCATGACCAGCGGGTCGGACGCATATGTCTTTTCGAAAGCCGCCAGCGCTATTTTCGCATCCGGCGATCCGTGGTGACGATGCGCGAGCACTGCCAATGCGGCCGCGCGGTCGGTCATGTTGGTCGCGGACTGGAAATGCCCGGCCGCCAATGCCGATCCACCGGGCAGCAGCGAGAGATAATCCAGCAGAATGTTGCGCAAGGCGCGTCGTCCCGCGCTCGCCGCGTCGGGGCTGAAAGCGGTCTTGTCGGCAAGGCTGTCATAGAGGCCGGAAAATATCTCGCCGTTAGCCGTGGCGATCGCCAGCGCTAGCGCCTGGCGAGCTGAATGGATGGCGTCCGGATCGATGTTCTTGCCGATGTCACGCGCGATGTCGGCGTCGCCAGGCAGCGCCAGGGCCAGGGCCCGATAGGCTGGCTCCAGCGTCTCGTCGCTGGCGATGTTGCCGGCAAGCTCGGTCAGCTGTGAGGCGAAATCCGGCTGTTTGCCGCCGAGGGTCTGGCGGAAGGCCGCGATCAGTGCATCGGTGAGCAGGGTGTTGAAGGCCTGCCAGCGCGAGAAGGCGTCGTCGTCATGGCGAGCGAGGAAGAACTGGTCAGCCGCCTTCTGCTCGACCGACAGCGTCACTGGTGCCGAAAAGCCGCGGTTGAGTGACACCGCCGGTCGTTCGGCAACGCCGGAAAAGCGCACCATGTGACGGCGCTTGCGGACATGGATGACACCGTCCTCGACGCTCGCGCCCTCGACGCCGCTATAACAGACAGGTTTGCCGCCGGCGCCGATCAGCCCAAAGGCGAGTGGTATATGCATCAGCCGCTTGCGGCTTTCCGACGGTGTCGGCGGCACCGACTGCTCGATCTCGAGCGTGAATTCCCGCGCGGCAGGATTGTGCGTCGAACTCACGGTCAGGTTGGGCGTGCCCGCCTGGTGATACCAGAGCGCAAATTGTGAAAGATCGCGGCCGGACGCCTCCTCGAACACCTTGATGAAGTCCTCGATGGTCGCGGCTTCACCGTCGTGGCGTTCGAAATAGAGGTCCATTCCCGCGCGAAAGGCCTCGGCCCCGAGAATGGTGCGGATCATGCGCACCACTTCGGACCCCTTTTCGTAGACCGTCGCCGTATAGAAATTGTTGATCTCGCGGTAGCGGCGCGGCCGCACCGGATGCGCCAGCGGTCCCTGGTCCTCGGGAAACTGGTGGGCGCGCAGCGTGCGCACTTCGGCGATGCGCTTGACCGCGCGCGAGCGCTGGTCGGCGGAGAACTCATGATCGCGGAAGACCGTCAGCCCTTCCTTCAGGCAAAGCTGGAACCAGTCGCGGCAAGTGATTCTGTTGCCTGTCCAATTGTGGAAGTACTCATGCGCGATGATCGCCTCGATATTGGCGAAATCGGCGTCCGTCGCCGTCTCCTGGTCGGCCAGGACGTATTTGTCGTTGAAGATGTTGAGGCCCTTGTTCTCCATCGCGCCCATGTTGAAGTCCGACACGGCGACGATGTTGAAGACGTCGAGGTCGTACTCGCGGCCA
Source organism: Mesorhizobium sp. M8A.F.Ca.ET.208.01.1.1 (assembly GCF_004791315.1). Classification (NCBI taxonomy): domain Bacteria; kingdom Pseudomonadati; phylum Pseudomonadota; class Alphaproteobacteria; order Hyphomicrobiales; family Phyllobacteriaceae; genus Mesorhizobium; species Mesorhizobium sp. M8A.F.Ca.ET.208.01.1.1. Next base: position 1,948,556 of record NZ_SRUT01000001.1, on the reverse strand, counting down.
AACGCCTCCTCGTCCCATTGCATCGACCGCTTCAGCGCGTCCATCGCGTAGCCGGCGAGCGCCTCCTTGCCGGGCTCGACATAGATGCCGAGCTCGACCTTGCGGCCGGACAAGGTCACGAAACTGTCGGCGACCTGGCCGAGATTGCCGGCCACCAGCGCGAACAGGTAGGACGGCTTGGGGAAGGGGTCGTGCCAGCTGGCATAGTGCCGGCCATCGGCGAGATCGCCGCTCTCGACCGGATTGCCGTTGGACAGGAGCAGCGGCGCCTCGTCGCGCCGCGCCTCGATCCGCACCGTGTAGACGGACAGGATATCGGGGCGGTCGAGGAAGTAGGTGATGCGGCGAAAACCCTCCGCCTCGCACTGCGTGCAGTAAACGTTGTTCGAACGGTAAAGGCCCATAAGAGCTTCATTGCCGGCAGGCGCCAGTTCGGTTTCGATCAGCAGCTGGAAACGACGTGCGGCCGGCGGCTTGAGCAGCGTCAGCTGGTCGGGGCTCGCCAGCAGATCCGCCGCTTTCACCGTCTTGCCGTCGATCTCGACGCGCTTCAGCGTCAATCCATCGCCGTCGAGCACCAGCGGAGCCGATTCCGATATGCCCTCGCGGCGCTCGACGGTCAGTATCGCGGTGACGACCGTGGCCTGCGGCGAAAGACGGAAGTCAAGGTTGGTTTCCGGAATGAGGTAGTCGCTGGGGCGATAGTCCTCGAGTTTGAAGACCTGGCCTGTGTCAGTGCGCATTCCCTGGCTTTTCCTGTCTTTTCCGGGGACCGGACATGGTTTGACTGGTCCAAAAAAATTCAAAGTCCGCGCTCTTTACACGAAACATACCCTCGACAAAACTGCGCCAGAGCCTAATTCAGGCCTTCCTTTCGTCGTCGCGAGGCAGTCATGACCGCCGTCACACCGAAATTCGGGATGGGCGCTTTCGTTCGGTGCGCCGACAATGTCCCGTTCTGCCATTTCGAGACCCGCAACGTGCCCTCGACGGCGGGCAGAGACGCATTGCCAAAGTGACATCAGAAGCGAGGCCGCAACCAGAGACGACGGGTGGCCACGGCACGCTGAGAGGCATCGTGCTGAAGATCGTCTCCGTGACGGTCTTTGTCGGCATGCAAACCTGTATCAAGGCGGCAGGCGACGTGCCAGCGGGGCAGATCGTCTTCTTCCGTTCCTTCTTCGCCATCTTCCCGATCATCGCCTTCCTGGCATTGAAAGGACATCTGGCCACCGCTTTCGCCACGAAGCGTCCCTTCAACCACATCACGCGTGGCGTCGTCGGCGTCGGTGCCATGGGGCTCGGCTTTTTCGCGCTTACCAGGCTGCCGTTGCCTGAGGCGATCACCCTGAACTATGCACAACCGCTGCTGGTCGTGGTGTTCTCCTCGGTCTTCCTTGGCGAGACGATCCGCGTCTATCGCTGGAGCGCCGTCGCCATCGGCCTCATTGGCGTGCTCATCATTTCCTGGCCGGAGCTGACGTTGCTCAATTCGGATGAAGGGCTCGACGACCAGGAGGTCCTGGGCGTCATGGCCGCGCTGATGGCCGCGGCAATCTCGGCTGTCGCCATGCTGCTCGTGCGCAATCTCGTGCAGACGGAGAAGACGGCCACCATCGTGCTGTGGTTCTCGTCGACGGCGAGCGTGCTCTCGCTGCTGACGCTGCCCTTCGGCTGGCAATCGCTGACGCCAACGCAAGCCGCGCTGCTCATCATGGCCGGCTGTTGTGGCGGCCTCGGCCAGATCTTGATGACCGCGGCCTATCGCCATGCCGAAGCCTCGGTCGTGGCGCCTTTCGAATACACCTCGATGATCCTTGGGATCGTGGTTGGCTATCTCGTTTTCGGTGACGTGACCTCGTCCGGCACGCTGGTCGGTGGTGCGATCGTGGTGGCCGCCGGCATCTTCATCATCTGGCGCGAACGGCAACTGGGTCTGGAACGCACCCGCACCCGCAAGGCGGCCCTGCCGCAGGGGTGATCAGGACCGTTCCGACCGCTCCTTTGCCAGGCGTACCAGCGCCGCCCGTGTCTGCTCATCGGCCGGGAAAAAGGATTCGATCGCCAGTTCCGACAAGGTCACATCCAGCGGTGTGCCGAAGACCGTGATGGTGCTGATGAACGACAGCACCTGATCGCCATGGGCAAGCCTCAGCGGATGGACGATCGCATTCGGCTCGACCGGCGCCGGCCGGCTGCCCTTGACGCCTGAAGGATAGCCGCGCAGTTCGCGCTCCAGTTCGACCAGCACCGGATCGCCGGTGGCATCGTTCTGGCGCTTGAGACGCTCGATCAGGTGCGTGCGCCATTCCTGCAGGTTGACGATGCGTGGCGCGATGCCGCCGGGGTGCAGGCTGAGGCGAAGCACGTTGACCGGTGGTGTCAGCAGCGAAGCCTCGCCGACATCGGCAAGGAAAGGGGCGATCGCGGCATTCGCCGAAACCAGGTTCCAGTGCCGGTCCACCGCCAGCGCCGGAAATGGCTCATGCCCCTTGAGTACGGTCTCGACCGCCGCCATCGCCGGCGCCAGCGTCGTATCGGTGAGCGGCCGTTCGCCGAAGCTGGGCGCAAAGCCCGCGGCCAGCAGCAACTGATTGCGCTGCCGCAGCGGGATCGCCAGCTGCTCGGCCAGATGCAGCACCATGTCGCGCGAGGGTGCGGCGCGTCCGCTTTCGACGAAGGAGAGATGCCGCTGCGAAATTTCGGCCTCCACGGCGAGGTCGAGCTGGCTCATGCGGCGGCGCGTGCGCCATTCGCGGATGAGACTGCCGGCGGAGGTCTGCGAGCTTGTCATGGCCGCATGACTAGGCCGACGCTGAAGGCATTTCAATTACCTGCGAGGTCATCGCTAGCCGAGCGCCCGCAGCTTCGCCTTCACCTCGAGAAAGTCCCGCCATGCCAGCTTCTTGTGCGCGGGCGTCCGCAAGAGATAGGCCGGATGCAATGTCGGCATGGCCGGAATGGCAATGCCGGACGCCGTGGTGTGGACGCGCCAGTTGCCGCGCAGCCGCAGGATTCCTTCCGAAGTGTTGAGCAAGGTCTTGGCCGACGGACCGCCGAGATTGATCAGCACCTTGGGATTGACCAGCTCGATCTGACGCTCGATGAACGGCCGGCAGATTTCCGTCTCGTGCGGCGTCGGCGTGCGGTTGCCGGGTGGCCGCCAGGGAATGACATTGGCGATGTAGGCCGAGTTGCGGTCAAGACCGATCGCGGCCAGCATGCGGTCGAGCAGGCGGCCCGAGCGGCCGACGAAGGGCAGGCCTTCAATGTCCTCGTCACGGCCGGGGGCCTCACCGACCAGCATGACAGCGGCTTGCGGGTTGCCGTCGGCGAATACGAGGTTCTTGGCGGTGGCCTTGAGATTGCAGCCCTCGAAAGCGGCCATGTGCTGGCGCAGCTCGTCCAGGGACACTGCCGCGGTCGCCAATTGGCGCGCCAACGCAGCCTGCGCCTCGTCGGGCACGGCCGAGGTCGGCGGGCGCGGGGCCGGAGCATCCGGCACGGCGCGCGCATCGAATCGCGGCGGAGCAGCGGGCGGCTCCGGTGCGCTGCTTTCGCGTGGCGTCGTGGTCGGCATGCGCTCCGCCGGCTTCGGCGCGGCCTCCGAGAACCGGTTTACCGGCGCATCCTCCAGAGCCTCGTCCACACCCACGCTGGCATAGAAGGCGAGCAGATCGGCGAAATCGACCGGATTGTTGGGAGAGGCGGCAGTCATGGCCGCACCATCGTCCGGGCGGCGTCAATTTGCAACCTCGGCGAAGGCGGTTCGCGACGGTCTAGCCTGTGGGTATGCGTGGATCCTGCACGAGATAGAAGGTCCATCGCGGCGTGTAGTCGGTCATCAGGAACTCGAAGCTGGCGGTCTTCAACGGGTCCACCTTGCCGTTTTTGAACAGCAGCCGGTCATAGGGTTCGAAGTCGCGGTCGAAATCGGCGAAATTGCTCGACCAGATATTGTCCGGCGTCTTGTTGCGCTGGTCGAACGAAAGCCCGTCCCCGAACACGCTTGGCTGATCCAGTATTTCCTGCAGCTCGAACTGGAACTCGATCCAGGCCTGGCCGCTGTTGTTGAGCACCTCAAGGCGCATATACATGATGCCGTTGGCAAACTCTCCAGCCTTGCCGAATGTCTGGATCGGCTTTGTAGTGCGGATGGTCAGCGTCACGGGTGTCGCCGAATTCAGCTCTTCGGTGATGACAAGCGGATCGTCCTTGGTTCCGATGCCGGAGGCTCCGGTGATGCGGAAACCGCCAAGCTCGTCGGAGAATGAGTACGCGCCTGTAGCCCAGACCTTCACTTCATCTGCGACGGCATGGCCCGGCGCCAACGCCAGAAGGGCCAAAATAACCGCCCGGCAGGCCCGGCAGGGCGTTGATGGAAAGCGCGTCGAAGAGAAGCCGCCTGGCCCGGGAATGCGCATGGCGGGAAGTATGGCCGATAAGCAAGCCGTCGAACAATAGAAAACGCAAGCTTGAGGGGCCGCGCCGCGCGGAAACGGCTTGGCTGCCGCGGAATGCGCGACTTTTTGGCCAAATCCGCATTGTCACGTATGCGCCGGTTTCCTGTCGCCAATTGATGCGCTATGCAGCGCAGGAGCCAGCAAGATACGCCAACGGCGGCAAGCGAGTGCGGAGGGGTTGATGAGCGATATCGAACGCGAAAGCATGGAATTCGACGTGGTCATCGTCGGTGCCGGACCGGCCGGCCTTGCCGCGGCCATCCGCCTCAAGCAGGTCAATCCCGAGCTTTCCGTCGTCGTGCTGGAAAAAGGCGGCGAGGTCGGTGCCCATATCCTGTCGGGCGCCGTGGTCGACCCGATCGGCATCGACCGGCTGCTGCCGGGCTGGCGCGAGGAGAGCGACCATCCGTTCAAGACGCCGGTCACGGCGGACCATTTCCTGGTGCTCGGCCCCGCCGGTTCGTTCCGCCTGCCCAACATCCTGATGCCGCCGCTGATGAACAACCACGGCAACTACATCGTCTCGCTGGGTAACGTCTGCCGCTGGCTGGCTGGCAAGGCCGAGGCGCTTGGCGTCGAGATCTATCCAGGCTTTGCCGCCGCCGGCCTGCTCTACAATGAAGAAGGCGCCGTCACCGGCGTCGTTACCGGCGACATGGGCGTCGAGAAGGACGGCACGCACGGTCCGGGCTTCGCGCCGGGCATGGCGCTGATGGGCAAATATGTGCTGATCGGCGAGGGCGCGCGCGGTTCGCTCGCCAAGCAGCTGATCGCCAAATATAACCTCTCCGATGGCCGCGAACCGGGCAAATACGGCATCGGCCTCAAGGAACTCTGGCAGGTCAAGCCGGAGAACCATCGGCCGGGTCTGGTTCAGCATTCCTTCGGCTGGCCGCTCGACATGAAGACCGGCGGCGGTTCGTTCCTGTATCATCTGGAGGACAACCAGGTGGCTGTCGGCTTCGTCCTCCACCTCAACTACAAGAACCCCTATCTGTCGCCCTTCGAGGAATTCCAGCGCTTCAAGACCCATCCGGCGATCGCAGGCACGTTCGAGGGCGCCAAGCGCCTGGGCTACGGCGCGCGCGCCATAACCGAGGGCGGCTGGCAGTCGGTGCCGAAATTGTCGTTCCCGGGCGGTGCGCTGATGGGATGCGCGGCCGGCTTCGTCAACGTGCCGCGCATCAAGGGCTCCCACAATGCGGTGCTGTCTGGGATGCTGGCGGCCGATCATGTCGCCAAGGCGATCGGCGCCGGCCGTGCCAATGACGAGCTTTCCGCCTACGAGGAAGCCTGGCGGGCGACCGACATCGGCAAGGACCTGAAGAAGGTGCGCAACGTCAAGCCGCTCTGGTCGCGTTTCGGCACCATCATCGGCGTCGGCCTCGGCGGCCTCGACATGTGGCTGAACACGCTGTTCGGCGTCTCGCCCTTCGGCACGCTGAAGCATGGCAAGGCCGACTATGCGACGCTCGAGCCTGCCGCCCAGCACAAGAAGATCGCCTATCCGAAGCCGGATGGCGTGCTCACCTTCGACCGTCTCTCCTCGGTGTTTCTGTCCAACACCAATCACGAGGAAAACGAACCGGTCCATCTCATCGTCGGCGACATGGCGCTGCAGCAGCGGTCGGAGCACGATGTCTTCGCCGGGCCTTCCACGCGTTATTGCCCAGCGGGCGTCTATGAGTGGGTGGACACGGATGGCAATGCCGCCGCCGATCCGCAGGCCAAGGACGTGCGCTTCGTCATCAACGCGCAGAACTGCGTCCACTGCAAGACCTGCGACATCAAGGACCCGAACCAGAACATCAACTGGGTGCCGCCGCAAGGTGGTGAAGGACCGGTCTACCAGGGCATGTGACCCCTGCGCCGCCGGGCTGTCCAGGGCGCGGCGGCAGAAAAAACGCCGCGGAGCGCTGGCTGCGCGGGCATGCAGCACAGCAGAACCGTTGAAACGATCACCGGCTTGTGGTTCCCTTCTCCAGGGACAAGGAGAAGGCCGATGCGCCGGACAGTTCTGACATGCCTCATCGTCATCGGAACACTGTGTGCGCCGGAGGCCTGGGCTGGCACCAGGGCAATCGTCCAGACTCGGACCTACGACATCAAGGGAAGCTCGGGTACGGCCTTCATCGAGGCGATGGACAGCAAGGGTCCCAAGCATGGCTTCATGACGCATGCCATCGCCACAACTGCCTATACCGTCGACTGGGATCTCGGCGGGGGGCAGGACAACGGCTTCTGCCGGCTGCGGCGGGTCAACGGCACGCTCAATCTGTTCTACACCTTCCCTCGCGTTGGTTCGCCCATGACGCCAGCGCTGAAAAGGCGGTGGAACAGATTTTTCGCCGGTGTTCGCGCCCATGAGGAAACGCATGGGCGCATCGCCAGGAAGATGATGCGCGCTACGGAACGGTCGATAGCCGGCCTGCGGGTTGCCAACGACCCATCATGCGACAAGACGCGCCGCGAGGCTCGGCTTCGCATCAAGACCGTCTATGCGGAATATGAGGCCAGGCAAAACGCTTTCGACCGGCGCGAGCATAGCGATGGCGGCCATGTCGAACATCTGATCGCTGCCTTGATCGGGAAACCTTGAACGCGCAATCCATTCGCCATCTCGACGCTTCTGCGCTGCGCGGCGCGTGTAAGTCAGCCCTGCGGCTTGGCTGACAAGCCGCTCGCCGCGAGCGCCGTGGCGTGCCCATCCCCGGGCTGCTTCTGATCCGATCGAACCGTAAATTCGACCAGCACCGGCAGATGGTCGGAGCCGGTATCCTCCAGCCGCGTCGATGACAGGATCTTCAGCCCGCCCTTGCTGAACACCTGGTCGATCGGCAGGCCCGCATAGCGGCGCAGGAAGTCGGGCAGTGTCCGGTGGATCCAGGTCGGGCCGGCTGAAGGCATCAGTGTCAGCCCGCCGAGCGCCGCGACCCGCCGCACCGCCGCACTCCAGGGCACGGCGTTGCAGTCGCCGGCCAGGATCGCGGTCTCGCCGAGCGCGGCCAGTGGCTGCGCCAGTTCGCCGATCTGCCAGTATTGCTCCTTCGGCCAGGGCCAGCTCAAATGGATCGCGGCGACATCGACATCGCTCCCGCCAAAGTCGATGGTGGCGGTCGCCATCGCGCCGCGCGGCTCGCAACGCGGCGCGGTGTCGGCGGCAAACGGCCGGCGCGACAGCAGCGCCACGCCGAACATGCCGTTCGGGTAGGGGCAGAGGATACGGTAGGGGTAGGCGCTGGCGATGTAGCCAAGCTCGGTCGTCCACATCGCCGACACTTCGTCGAGGGTGATCACATCAGGATTGGTGCGGCCGATCAGTGAGAGCACTTTCTTCGGTGTCGGGTTGTTGAAGCGCAGGTTCATCTGCAGCAGGCTGTAGACGATCTGGTCGGCGGGCTTGGCAACTGCTGGCTGCGGCCACAGCCTGGGCAGTGCGTTTGCCGTCGTGGCCAGGCAGGCGATGGCGAAGAGCAGTGCCGCGGCCGCCTGCAGCCGGTAGGAACTCGCAAGCAGCGGCAGCGCCAGAAGCGCCATCACCACACTGAAGTGAATGCGGAAATGCGAGAAGGAATCGAAAGCGGGGTGCAGCGCGCCGAAAAACCCGGCCAACAAAGCGGCCGACAATACCGTTATCGCCAGGAATACCAGCCCAGCCGTCATGTTCAAGCGCGCGCCTGTTGTCATTGAGGTCGTGTCTGCCGAATGCCGCCTGCCGATCCGTTCGATTTTGCTTGTCCGCCAAATTACGGCCTGAGCAAGACGACCAATTGCCTCGCCGAGGCTTCGCACGACCGCCTACTGGAACGCTGTCTCCGAAAAGCTCCTGAGCTTGCGCGAATGCAGCCGCTCCATCGGCATCTCGGCCAGCTTCTCCATCGCCCTGATGCCGATGGTCAGGTGCTGCGCCACCTGGCGTTTGTAGAACTCGGTCGCCATCCCAGGCAATTTCAACTCGCCATGCAGCGGCTTGTCGGAAACGCACAGCAGCGTGCCATAGGGCACCCGGAAGCGGAAACCATTGGCGGCGATCGTGGCCGATTCCATATCGAGCGCGATCGCGCGCGACTGTGACAGGCGCTGCACCGGTCCGCGCTGGTCGCGCAGTTCCCAGTTGCGGTTGTCGATGGTGGCGACGGTGCCGGTGCGCATGATGCGCTTCAGGTCATAGCCAGACAGGCCGGTGACCTCGGCGACTGCTTCCTGCAGCGCAACCTGGATCTCGGCCAATGGCGGGATCGGCACCCAGACCGGCAGATCGTCGTCCAGCACGTGATCCTCGCGCACATAGGCATGCGCCAGCACATAATCACCCAGTGCCTGAGTGTTGCGCAGCCCGGCGCAGTGACCAAGCATCACCCAGGCATGTGGCCGAAGCACCGCGATATGGTCGGTGATGGTCTTGGCGTTGGAAGGACCCACGCCGATATTGACCATGGTGATGCCGCCATGGTTGGGCTTCTTCAGATGGTAGGCCGGCATCTGCGGCAGGCGCTGTGGTGCTACGCCTTCGCTGGGCGCACTCTGCCCGGCCCGGGTGATGACGTTGCCGGGTTCGACAAATTCTGTGTAGCCGTCGCCCCCCTTTTCCATCAGGTCGCGGGCGCGGGCGACGAACTCGTCGATGTAGAACTGATAGTTGGTGAACAGCACGAAGTTCTGGAAATGCTGCGGGCTGGTTGCGGTGTAGTGCGTCATGCGGTGCAGTGAATAGTCGATGCGCTGCGCCGTGAACGGCGCCAGCGGCCGGGGCTCGCCGAAGGCGACCTCGAACGTGCCGTTGGCGATCTGATCGTCGGTACCGTCGAGATCCGGCACGTCGAACAGGTCGCGGATCGGCCGCTTGATGCGCTCGGCAGCGGCGCCGTCCACATAGGTGCCTTCCAGGAAAGCGAAATGCAGGGGAATCGGCGTGGTCGATTCCGAGACGGTCACCGACACGCCGTGATTGCGCATGATCAGCCGAAGCTGCTCGATGAGGTAGGTCTCGAACAGGTCCGGCTGGGTCACCGTGGTGGCGAAATGGCCGGGCGTCGGCATGTGGCCATAGGCCTGGCGCGAGTCGACCTGGGTGAACGAACTCGTGGTGACGCCGATCTCGGGGTAGAAGGCCCGGCAGCGCTTGCTGCTGTCGCCGCCGGCGGCAAGGGCTGCGAAGGAATCGCGAAGGAACTTGGTGTTGCGGTTGTAAAGCACCTTCAGCGCGGTAACGGCCTTTTCGGCATTGTCGAAGCTTTGCCGGCCAAAAGGCTCGGGCATGACGACTGATTCGATGGCTTGGGGGTAGATTCGCTTTTCCATGACTCAATATAGAGACTTGGGGAGGCGGTTGGGAGGGGGCTCGCCGCCGAAGGCGCTCAAAGCGCCATTTTTCTTCAACCCCGCTGCAGGCTGACCAGCAGCACGAACCCGACGCCGGACTTTCTGAGCGCCGGCGCCTCGATCGTCGAGCCGGCATCGGCGCGCATCATCGGCACCGCCAGGACCGGAGCGGCCAGGAGCACCAGGATAAGCGCCGCCCTCGGCAGGAGCCGGAGGGTCTTGGCGAGGTTGGCGGCGATGCGGTTCATGATGTCTGTGCTTTTCTTTTCGAGGTCTGGTTCTCTGTTTCAGTGGCGAAGGTTGGTCGGGCAGGCGAGGTGGCACATTCTGGCGGCTTCCTCCCAGGAGCGGGGGGACCGGGCCGCTTCGGCGACGAGGATGGCGAAGAACATCCCAAACAGGCTCATCAGCAGGCAGACGATGGTGAAGCGGCGAGCAAGCATCGGGTCCGTGTCTCCTTCAACACGCAGGAGAATGCCCTGACGCCTCTGAACCGGCTCTGATGCCGGCGTTCATCTGCGGTTCAAATTGATTGACGGGACATTGGCTGGGTCGCCGCCGGCCCGAACGGACATCGAGGTCACAGTCAGCGCGTCGATAAAACGAAAACGGGGCCCGCTGGGCCCCGTTTTGAGATCGCAAGGAGATGGACGATCAGAGCTTGTGCCAGGTCTGGCTCTTGCAGATCAGTCCGCCTAGCACGCAACCGCTCATCTTGAGCGAGGTGCCAGCCAATGTCGCCTTGCCGGAATAGGTCTTGTCGTTTGCCGGATCGGTGATGTTGCCGGTATATTTGTTGTCGCCGGCCGCCTTGAGCGATCCGATGGTCTTGCCGGCATATTTACCGGACTTGAGCGTAATGGAAAATGAATCGCCGCCTGAAATGGCCGCGGTGTCGCCTGCCTGCGTTTTCCAGTTGCCCTCGATCGGATCGGCCCATGCCGCGCCGCTCAGCATCAAAGTGGCCGCCAGGGCCAGGCTCACTTTTCGAAACATGTCTTCCTCCGTTTGGATAGCCGGCCGGATGCTCCGCCTCGCCGGTCTGCCGCTTACGCAAACGTAAGCTAGTCCAGCTTCCGTCAAAACAAAAGCGGTGCCGCAACGGAAGACTTTGGCGTTTTGAAAGCGGCTGAATTCGCTCTGTCGGGACGGAAACGGAAACGATCGCCGCGTCGTGTTTGTTTCCCGTGGTTAGCGGAGTGTTGATCGGGGTCCCGAAAATTTTCGTCAAATTTGGCGAAAACCAGCCGAATTGCTGGTTTCGTATCCTTAACGAATTTCCGTGTTTACCTCTTGTTTTAGCTTTGTTTTCCTCAAATTAAGCACGCCATTTAACGACGGATTCAAGCCTGCGCGGCATTCTCGAAAGCATCGAAAGAGCGCCCCGGACAAGACAAACGGAGGCAGCTCTCGGGAGCCAGACAGGGGACTAAAATGGCACGTTTTGAAATGCTTGAAGCAGGCTTCGGCGCCATGGGGGAAACTGCCCAGGCCGACATTCTTTTCGAACTGGGCATGATGTATGCGACCGGTCGCGATTGCGAGACCGATGTCGTTGCCGCCCACAAATGGTTCAACATCGCCGCCATCAAGGGTTCGGCCCGCGCCGCGGAACTGCGCTCGGAACTCTCGGCGGCCATGTCGAAGGTCGAGATCGCCAAGGCGCTGCGCGAAGCCCGCGAATGGATGACGATGCACTGAGTCCCGCCAGACGGGGACGCTCCGGCCAAGACCGCTAAAAGACGGTCGGGCCAACAGGGACAAGGCTGCGCAGACAGCCAGGCCACGGGCCAACAACAAAAAGAATGCGGCAGGCCGACAGGTCCAAGCCGCGCGACGGACCATGATCCCGAAAGTGGAATCGGGGCTTCGGCAAGATCATGGCCAACAGGAAGACAGGGAAGGTGGGTTGGGTTCACAGCGCGGGGGGCGCCGGGGAAACAGCCTGACAGGCAAAAAGCCACGACCAGCCGGAACAAGGCTGGCGTGGCTTTTTGCGTGGATGAGACCGCGCAGGCCCAATCGAGCGGCGCCAATGCGCCTAGACAGGCCCGGTGAAGGATGAAATTGTCCCGCCTCTCTGGAAGAAGCGCGGCCGGGGCGGCCGCGCGTGAGTGGAGGAGTTCTATTGTCATGAAAAAAATGAGTATTTTGAGCGCGGCCATTTTCGGCCTGATGATGAGCGCGCCTGTCGCATTCGCCGACGACATCACCGTATCGGTGGTCGGCCCGATGACCGGACAACTCGCGACCATCGGCGATCAGTTCAAGCAGGGCGCACAGGCCGCGGCCGATGCCATCAACGCCGCGGGCGGCGTCAACGGCTCGATGATCAAGCTCGACATCGAGGACGACCAGTGCGACCCCAAGCAGGCCGTTTCGGTCGCCAACCGCATCATCGCCAACGGCGTCAAGTTCATCGACGGTCATGCCTGCTCGGGTTCGAGCATTCCGGCCTCGGCCGTCTATGCCGAAGCCGGTGCGCTGATGATGAGCCCGGCCTCTTCGAACCCGGTGCTGACCGACGCCGCGGCCAAGTCCGGCTGGCCGACGATCATGCGTCTTTATACGCGTGACGACGCACAGGGCGCCTTCATCGGCCCATGGATCGCCAAGAAGTATGCCGGCAAGAATGTGGTCATCCTGCACGACAAGAGCGCCTACGGTCAGGGCGTGGCTGACGCCGTCAGGGCAACCATGAATACCGGTGGCCTCAAGGAAGTCTACTATGACGCCATCAACCCCGGCGAGAAGGACTATTCGGCGCTTGTCACCAAGCTGAAGGATCTCAAGGCCGATGTCGTCTATTTCGGTGGCTACCATCCTGAGGCTGGCCTGATCCTGCGTCAGTCGGCCGAACAGAACCTGAAGTTCCAGCTGATCATGCCGGACTCGATCGCCTCGCCGGAGTTCTGGCAGGTTGCCGGCCCGGCCGGCGAGGGCACCATGTTCGTGTTCCCGTCGGATCCGCAGGCAAAGCCGGAAGCCAAGGCGGCCGTCGAGAAGATCAAGGCCGGCGGCTTCGTGCCGGAAGGCTTCACGCTGTTCTCCTACGCCGTGGTCCAGGCTTTCGCCGAAGGCATCAAGCGCGCGGGCAGCGACGATCCGGCCAAGGTTGCCGAAGCGTTGAAGAACGGCACGCCGATCAGCACCGTTGTCGGCGACGTCACCTTCGACGAGAAGGGCGACCTCAAAAATGCCAGCTATGACATCAACCAGTGGCATGACGGAAAGTACGCGCCGATCGCGCAGTAATCGCTCCGACGATCGGCTAGAGCAATTCTAGGAAAAGTGTGTAGCGGTTTTCCGTCCAGAATTGCGTAAAAACAAGAAGTTAGAGCGGGTCAGAGATTCTATCAAACTCTGAACCGCTCTAGTCCAAGGAAATGGCCGGGTTCGTCCCGGCCATTTCTGTTTGCGGTCCGCGATGCGCTCCGGCTATCGGCCGGTGGCGGCGGTCGACGCGTTCCGGTCCTCGATGAACCCCACCAGCACCGCCCCGTCGGTGACCTGTGACCCTTCCCCGGCGATCTCGGCGATCACCCCGTCATGCGGGGCGGCGATGGTGTGCTCCATCTTCATCGCTTCGAGGATCAGCAGAATTTGTCCCTTGATCACGGCGTCGCCTTTCGCCACGCGCACAAGCTTGACGAGACCCGGCATCGGCGCGCGCAGGCTGCCGGAGGCGGCAGCGGCTTCATCGCTCCTGGCCAGGGGATCCGGCACGGTGAAAGAATAGGCGACAGCGCCTTCGAACACGGTGATGTGGCCAGGCCAGCGGGCGAGGCGGGGAACGGCCCGAAGGTCATGCGAATTGGTGCTGTCATACGGCGCATCGAGCGCCACCTGAAAGCGCCCGTCCGGCCGCATTGAAACCTTGGCCAGGATGGCCTCGTCGCCGAACTTCAGCCGCGTGCGCCGCGCAACGCCGTGGAAATGCGCATAGCCGGCAAGCGACGACCAGGGGTCGTCCGACGGCAATGCTCCGGCACCCGAGGCCGCCAGCGCGGCAGCCGAGATGATTTCGCCGGTCGGCGGCGCGACCGCCGTCAGCATCTCCTGGTGTCTGCCGATCAGGCCGGTATCGACGTCGCCCGCCGCAAAATCCGGATCGGCGGCAAGAGCGGCAAGAAAAGCGGCGTTGACGGTGGAGCCGGCAATCTCGATTTGCGCGAGCGCGGTGCGGAGCGCCTCCAGCGCCGCCTGCCTGTCCCCGGAATGGACGACCAGCTTCGCGATCATGGGGTCGTAATAGGGCGAGATGGCATCGCCAGCCCGCACGCCGGTCTCGATGCGCATCGCGGCACCCTCGGGGGCAACGCCCGGAAATTTCAGGTGGTGCAGCGTGCCCGTCGCCGGCAGAAACCCCTTGGCCGCGTCCTCTGCATAGATGCGCGCCTCGAAGGCATGGCCGCAAAGCGCGATCTCGCTTTGTGTCTTCGGTAGTTTTTCGCCGCTGGCGACGCGTAACTGCCACTCGACGAGATCGGTGCCGGTGACCATCTCGGTGACCGGATGCTCGACCTGCAGGCGGGTGTTCATTTCCATGAACCAGAAGCGGTCGGCCTTGAGGCCTTGCGAGGCGTCGACGATGAACTCGATGGTGCCGGCGCCGGAATAGTTGATCGCCTTGGCGGCCTTCACCGCCGCCTCCGTCATCGCCTTGCGCAAGGCCGGCGTCATGCCGGGGGCGGGGGTCTCCTCGATCACCTTCTGGTGGCGGCGTTGCGCCGAGCAGTCGCGTTCGTAGAGATGCACGGCATTGCCGAAATTGTCGCCGAACACCTGCACTTCGATATGCCGTGGCTTGTCGACGTATTTTTCGACCAGCACGCGGTCGTCGCCGAAGGCGGCCTTGGCTTCGCGCCGGGCGCTGGACAGCGCCTCGGAAAAATCATCGGGATGCTCGACGCGCCGCATGCCCTTGCCGCCGCCGCCGGCACGCGCCTTGATCAGCACGGGATATCCGATCTCGCGGGCTTTCGAGGCAAGCAGCACGATCTCCTGCGCCTCGCCATGATAGCCCGGCACGACCGGAACGCCGGCTTTCTCCATCAGCCGCTTGGCGGCGTCCTTGAGCCCCATGGCGCGGATCGAAGCGGCCGATGGGCCAATGAAGGTGAGCCCTGCGGCTGTGACCTGATCGACGAAGTCAGGGTTTTCCGAGAGGAAGCCATAGCCCGGATGGATCGCTTCGGCACCCGTTGCAAGCGCTGCCGCGACGATCCTGTCGCCGCGCAGATAGCTCTCGCCGACAGGCGAGGGGCCGATATGGACCGCCTCGTCGGCCATTTCGACATGCAGGGATCTCGCGTCGGCATCCGAATAGACGGCGACGGTGTGCACGCCGAGCTTGCGGGCGGTGCGGATGACGCGGCAAGCGATCTCGCCCCGATTGGCGATCAGGATCTTGCTAAACATGGAGCCTCCAGCGGCGAATTTGCTTCGAGCGACGCAGGCCTTGCTTCGCGCTCGCCTCAGTCCTGCCCGACATATCCCCCACGAGAGGCACGCTGTCCCGCCGACCTATGCTGGCAGACGTTCCCTCGACCTCTCCCTTACCAAGGGAGTGCTCCAGCTGGCGTTCGGCCCTGCCTACTTCGACGCCGAGATGGCGCAGCCGCCGCTCGCGGTCTTGAGCTTCCACCGTGTCAAGCCGGCCTGGCAGTTGCGCAGCGCCATTTCTTCCGCGGCCTTCTGGGACGGCGCGTTGAGCTTCGTCCCGCAGATGATGTAGAGGTCGACAACGCGCGAATAAAAGGTCGTGGCGTAGGCCGAATGACCGCCCGCCGCGATATAGGCTTTGTACGCCACGTTGCATTCGCTCTTCGGATCCGAGCCCATGGTCGGTGGAAAATGCACGTCTCCCTTGCTTCCCGCCAGTGAGCCCGCCGTCGCGGCGGCGACTGTCGTTACGACAAGCAGTCCGGTCAGCACCGGGAAACGAACGTGGCCTTTTCTGCCTGCAAGCGATTTGGCCATGCTCATGCCAGTCGCCGAGAGCATTAGTAATCCTGCAAGTATCGACGCAGCCGACTTGCGACAATATTTCCGAACCATTTTCACCCCAGCCCAATTGCCCAACCCAGTGTGAGCAATAGCGAAAATTCGGTGCCGCCGCCAGTTCGCCGGTAGAAATTTTCATTTGGCTATGATGATGAATCGATTGGTCCATACAGTTCAACTTTCCCCCAGAGCAGCAATGGCTCTTCGGTATAGTTCTGAAGTCGGCTCATCGAAGCAGCAGAAAGTAACGGTTTCCGGCGATGTGTTCCGTGCAAGGAAGCTGCCGACCGTTCGGACCGCGATCGCAGTCGCTTCAGCCTTCGGATACCGGTAGACACCAGTCGAGATTGCTGGAAAGGCAATTGTCCGGCAGTCATTGGCAAAAGCGATTTCGAGCGAGCGCTGGTAGCAGGAGGCGAGCAGTTCTGCCTCACCCTTGCCGCCACCCTGCCAAACCGGCCCGACCGTATGGATGATATGGCGGGCCGGCAGCCGATAACCCTTGGTCAGCTTTGCATCGCCCGTCTTGCAGCCATTGAGCATGCGACATTCGAATTCGAGTTCCGGCCCGGCGGCGCGGTGAATGGCTCCGTCGACCCCGCCGCCACCGAGCAGCGAGGAGTTGGCGGCGTTGACGATGGCATCGACCGCCAGCTTGGTGATGTCGCCGGTGTGAACGCTGATCCGGTCGCCCGTGGCGCTCATCATCACATCCTGAACACACCGAAGCGTGTCTCCTCGATCTCGGCGTTGAGCGCGGCCGACAGGCTGAGCGCCAGCACCTCGCGTGTCCGGGCCGGATCGATGATACCGTCATCCCAGAGCCTTGCCGAGGAATAGAGCGGGTGGCCTTCATGCTCGTACTTCATCAGGATCGGCTTCTTGAATTTCGCCTCCTCCTCGGCGGTCCATTCCCCGCCCTTGCGCTCGATGCCTTCGCGCTTGACCATGGCGAGCACCGTCGCCGCCTGCTCGCCGCCCATCACCGAGATGCGGGCGTTGGGCCACATCCACAGGAAGCGAGGTGAGTAGGCGCGGCCGCACATGCCGTAATTGCCGGCCCCGAACGAACCGCCGACGATGACGGTCACCTTGGGCACCCTGGCGGTCGCAACCGCCATCACCAGCTTGGCGCCGTCCTTGGCGATGCCGCCCGCCTCGTATTTCCTGCCGACCATGAAGCCGGTGATGTTCTGCAGGAAAACCAGCGGGATCTTGCGCTGGCAGCACAATTCGATGAAGTGCGCGCCCTTCAGCGCGCTCTCGGAAAACAGCACGCCATTGTTGGCGATGATGCCGACCGGCATGCCGTGGAGATGGGCAAAGCCGGTGATCAGCGTCGTGCCGTAGTTCTGCTTGAACTCATCGAATTCGGAGCCGTCGACGACGCGCGCGATCACCTCGCGCACGTCATAGGGCTGGCGCAGATCGGTCGGGACGATGCCGTAAAGCTCATCCGCCGGATGAAGCGGCGGAATCGCTTTCTGTAACTTCAGGCTTACAGCTTTGTTCCGATTCAGGTTCTTGATGATGCGCCGGCAAATGGCGAGCGCGTGTTCGTCGTCCAGTGCATAGTGATCGGCGACACCGGAAAGCCGGGTGTGCACATCAGCGCCGCCCAGATCCTCGGCGCTGACATCCTCGCCGGTGGCCGCCTTCACCAGCGGCGGTCCGCCGAGGAAGATGGTCGCCTGGTTGCGCACCATGATCGTCTCGTCCGACATCGCCGGCACATAGGCGCCGCCAGCCGTGCAGGAACCCATGACGCAGGCGATCTGCGGGATGCCGGCCGCCGACATGTTGGCCTGGTTGTAGAAGATGCGGCCGAAATGCTCGCGGTCGGGAAACACCTCGTCCTGGTTGGGCAGATTGGCGCCGCCGCTGTCGACCAGATAGACGCAAGGCAGGTTGTTTTGCAGTGCGATCTCCTGCGCCCGCAGATGCTTCTTCACCGTCAGCGGATAATAGGTGCCGCCCTTCACGGTGGCGTCGTTGACGACGACCATCACCTCGGTGCCCTCGACACGGCCGATGCCGGCGATCAGGCCGGCCGACGAAATCTCCTCGCCATACATCGACCAGGCCGCGAACTGGCCGATCTCGAGGAAAGGCGAACCGGTGTCCAGCAATTGCGCCAGGCGTTCGCGCGGCAACAGCTTGCCACGGCCGACATGGCGCTCGCGTGCCTCGTCCGAGCCGCCCCGCTCGACGGCCGTGGCCTTTTCGGCGATGTCGGCAACCAGAGCCCTCATGCGCTCGGCATTGGCACGGAAGGTCTCGGAGGAAGGAGAAATCTGGGTTTGCAGCGTGGCCATGCTACGCTCCCTCCGCCATGATTTCGCGGCCGATCAGCCAGCGGCGGATTTCGCTGGTGCCGGCCCCGATCTCGTAGAGCTTGGCGTCGCGCAGCAGCCGGCCGGTCGGATAGTCGTTGATATAGCCGTTGCCGCCAAGCAGCTGGATGGCGTCGAGCGCCATCTGCGTCGCTTTCTCGGCGGCAAACAGCACGCAGCCGGCGGCATCCTTACGGCTGGTCTGGCCGCGGTCGCAGGCGGCGGCGACGGCGTAGACGTAGGCGCGCGCTGCGTTCATCGCCGTATACATGTCGGCAAGCTTGCCTTGCACCAGCTGGAATTCCCCGATCGGCTGGCCGAACTGCTTGCGCTCGTGAACATAGGGGATCGCCACGTCGAGGCACGCCGCCATCAGGCCGATCGGCCCGCCGGCAAGCACGGTGCGCTCATAGTCGAGGCCAGACATCAGCACCTCGACGCCGCGTCCTTCCTCGTGCAGCACATTGTCGAACGGTACCTCGACATCCGAAAAGACCAGTTCGCCGGTGTTGGAGCCTCGCATGCCGAGCTTGTCGAGCTTCTGCGCCACCGAAAACCCCGGCATCGCCTTTTCGACGATGAAGGCAGTGATGCCGCGCGATTGCCGTTCCGGGTCGGTCTTGGCGTAGACGACCAGCGTTTCGGCGTCCGGACCGTTGGTGATCCACATCTTGGTGCCGTTGAGCACATAACGGTCATTGCGCTTATCGGCGCGCAGCTTGAGCGACACCACGTCGGAGCCGGCGCCGGGCTCCGACATGGCGAGCGCCCCGACATGCTCGCCCGAACACAGCGGCGGCAGGTATTTTTCCTTCTGTGCCGGTGTTGCCCAACGGTTGATCTGGTTGACGCAGAGATTGGAGTGGGCGCCATAGGAGAGGCCGACCGATGCCGAGGCGCGCGAAATCTCCTCGACCGCGATCACGTGGGCGAGATAGCCCATGCCGCTGCCGCCGAAATCGGGATCGGCGGTTATGCCGAGCAGGCCGAGCGCGCCGAGTTCGTGCCACAGATGCGCGGGGAATTCGTTCTCCCGGTCGATGTCGGCTGCGAGCGGAGCGATCCTGTCCTGCGCGAAGCGCCGGACCAGGTCGCGCAGCGCCTCGATGTCCTCGTCATGCCCGAAGCTGAGCGTGTTCGTGTACATGCCGTTCCTCCTGCCGCATGACCCCATCGATCTTCGCGCCGACCAGGCGCATTGTCATCGAAAGATATGTTGCCGTGACTTCAGCGATCGACAATCGCTCGCCCGGCCGGAACCAGACAATGACGCCGGTCATCATCTGGATCAGCGCCATGGCCGTCAGGCCGGTGTCCTCGACGCTGAAAATACCCGCCTCGGCGCCATCGCGCAGGATCGAACGCAGTTCCTTTTCGTAGGCCGTGCGCATGCGCAGGATCTGCGTCAGCCTGCCGGGCGACAGGCTGCGCAATTCCATGTTCGACACATGCGTGGCGTGGCGGCGTTCGATATGAAAGGCGATGTGGTTGCGCACATAGGCGGCAAGCTGCCGCGCCGGATCCGCGCCGGCCGGCCTGGAGTGCTCCCAGGCTTCGCGAAGTCCTTGCATATGCTCGCGCATCAGTGTGAACAGCAGCTCTTCCTTGGTCGGGAAATAGCGATAGAGCGCGGCTGCCTGGACGCCGACCTCGGCGGCCAACTGGCGCATCGACATCGCTTGATAGCCGTAGCGCGCTATCAGGCTGACCGCCGCTTCGCGGATTGCCGCCTCGGTTCGCCCGCCGTCTGATCCTGTGGTGCGTGCCATCATCGCCTCGCTGATGGCGGTAGTAATAAAACGAACGTTCAATTAATTCAAGAGAGCGAAATGCTCCTACGCAATGATCCTGAAATCTCCAGGCGTGGTCCAACTCTCCAGCTCTTCCACATCGATCCGCGAGACCGCCGCTCCCAGCGGGCCCTGCCGTAGTCGCTCGATCATGTCCGCAACCGCCGCGTCGGCGCCGGTAAGCCATGCCGTCACCGAGCCGTCTCTCTCGTTGCGCACCCAGCCCAGCAGCCCGAACCTTGTCGCTTCGCCTCGCGCCCAGATCCTGTAGCCGACACCTTGAACCTTGCCGTATATGCGCGCCTGAACCGCCCTTTTCCGGTCTTTCATGGCTCACTCCCTTGCATAGAGTCTGGCGCGGCACCGAACGAAGGCAACTGGCTTGAGGTACTATCCAATCGAAGACCGGGAGTTTTTGCGGAAATAAGTGACTTGATCCAGTAAATGGTTGACTGGGTCAATTTTCTGGCCATCATCCCTGCGGTCTGGAAATTTCCCGGAGGCTTCTGGCATGAGCGATCGCAATGCCTTGGTCGGCGATATCCGCCGCTTCAACCGGTTCTATACCGGGCTGATAGGGTTGCTCGACGAGACGTTGATGCACAGTGCCTATACGCTGACCGAGGCGCGGGTGCTGTTCGAGCTCGGTCATCACCCCCGCGATTGCCCCACCAATCCTGGCGGCAAGACAGGCTTTCTGGCCCGAGCGCTTCGGCTCGATCTCGAACCGGTGGCCTCCGCAATCGCTCGGGGCCTTCAGGTGGATCCTGCCTATGTCACTAGAATCCTTCGCAAATTCTCTGCCGCCGGCCTGACTGAAATGTGCACCGGTCCCGCGCCGCTACGATCGCGCGTTCTTTCGCTTTCCGCGCGCGGCCAGGCCGCGCTTGCCGCACTTCATGCGGCTACGGATCGTGATCTCGCCCGCCTGACCGCGAGCCTGAATGACAAGGAAGCCGCGGAACTGTCGGATGTGCTGACGCGTGCCAGGCATCTGCTCGGCGTAGCGATGGCTCCTGAGCGCCCGGAAGTGCCCTAGTTTCCCCGCGCCGCCGCCAATGCGCCCGGCAATTCCTCGGCGAAGATATCCAATTCGTGGTCGAGACCGACACTGACGCGGATGCAGCGGTCTAGTCCTGGCGCCACCGGCTTGCGGATGAAGACGTCGCGCGACAACAGTCCCTGCAGCACTTTCAGGGCGAAAGCACCGTCATGGCCGCAGTCGATGGTGACGAAATTGGTCGCCGAGGCGAGCGGCTTCAACCCGTTCTGTTCGGCGATATCAGCGATGCGCCGCCGTCCGGCGGCCACCCGGGCCACCACCGTCTCGAGATAGGCCTGGTCGGCGAGCGCCTCGACGCCGGCGATCTGCGCCATGCGGCTGACGCCATAGTGGTTGCGGATCTTCTCGAAGTCGCTGATCACCAGCCTCTCGGCCAACGCATAGCCGCACCGTATGCCGGCAAGTCCGTAGGCCTTCGAAAAGGTTCGCATGCGGATGACGTTTGGCCGCGAAATATCGATCGGCGGCAGGGCCGAGGCCGGTCCCAGCTCGCCATAGGCCTCGTCGAGCACCAGCATGGTGGTTTCCGGCAGGGCTTGTATGAAGCCGATGATCTCGTCGGCCTCCCACCAACTGCCCATCGGATTGTCCGGGTTGGACAGATAGACCAGCGGCGCCTTTTCCCTGACGACCGCCGCGAGCAGACCGTCCAGGCTTTCGCGATCGTTCTCGTATGGGACGCTCACCAGCCGGCCGCCGACACCGGCAATGTGGAAGTTGAAGGTAGGATAGGCGCCGAGCGAGGTGACCACCGCATCGCCAGGCGCCACATACATGCGCGCCACCAGGCTGAGCAGGCCGTCGATGCCTTCGCCGACAACGACGTTCTCGACAGCCACATTGTGATGCGCGGCCGCCGCAACTTTAAGGTCGTAATTGTCCGGGTCGCAATACATCCACTGGTCGCGCGCGACACTCTCCATGCGGGCGATCACGCGCGGCGAGGGGCCAAAGCTGCTCTCATTGGCGCCGATGCGGGCACGGAAAGCGCGCCCGCGTTCACGCTCCTGCGCTTCGGGGCCGACAAACGGCACGGTCGACGGAAGCGCGGCGATGAGTGGTGAGAGGGCAGGGCGCTGAGGCATGTCGAAAGCTCGCTTGGAAGGGGGCCTTCTTGCTAACGTGCCGCTTGGGACGGTGCAAGGTCAGGATCGACCGATCCGGTGGCCTTACTGGATTCTGCCGGCGGTATTTGCCAGCGAGGCAGGATGAACACGCGATTGCCCCCCATCTAGTCCAGGCAATTCAACGCTCGATCTGCACCAAAGCGCAACCCGCGGCCAGTTCTACCAGCCAGGAATTGCCGCAGAATCCCCGCATCGCGCAAAGCCGCGGTCCGGTACGCTCTTATTTTTCCA
Organism: Mesorhizobium sp. M8A.F.Ca.ET.208.01.1.1; assembly: GCF_004791315.1. Classification (NCBI taxonomy): domain Bacteria; kingdom Pseudomonadati; phylum Pseudomonadota; class Alphaproteobacteria; order Hyphomicrobiales; family Phyllobacteriaceae; genus Mesorhizobium; species Mesorhizobium sp. M8A.F.Ca.ET.208.01.1.1. The sequence continues at coordinate 1,926,221 of NZ_SRUT01000001.1, read as the reverse complement.
TATTAATGACGCGGGCTTGTTGATTGTGCCGCCGCTTTTCTTTATCCACCGGCACAACGGAGAGGTGGCCGAGTGGTCGAAGGCGCTCCCCTGCTAAGGGAGTAGAGGTCAAAAGCTTCTCGTGGGTTCGAATCCCATCCTCTCCGCCATGACCCCAAGACCTTGGTTGCTCTCGGGGCTTACCCCGGATTTTTCTGCGCCTCTGCTTGATCCAGAAAGAGCGCGATCTCATTGGGCAGGTTACCGGTCTCCAGGAAGGGTGCGTGGCCCTGATCCGGTACGGTGATTGTCCTGGTGCCGGGAGGATGACGCTTTCGCATCTCCTCCAGCGTTTCCTGGGACAATAGCCTTGAATTGGCGCCGCGTATGACGAGCAGCGGAATGGCCGCCAACGCATCGAATTGCTGCCAAAGAGGCGGCAATGGCTGTGACAGGTCGAGATTGGCAACAGTGTCGACCAGCTTCGAATCGAAATCGGGCAGCAGCCCTTGATTCGTCTCGCGATAGAGCGCGCGCACCATTCGCTCCCAGTCGCCCTCAGCAAGCGCTGGAAAGTCCTGGCTATGAACATTGCGCTGGGCATCCACCGCCTCGGTGAAGGTTTTCGGCTTTGGCGTGCGTTCGAGATAGGACTGGATGTGAGCGAGGCCGGCGGCTTCGATCACTGGCCCTATGTCGTTGAGCACGATGGCTTTCAGTACCGCCGGCTGCATCGCGCCAAGGACATGGATCACCAGCCCGCCGCGCGAGGTGCCGATGAAGGCCGCCTGTTCGATACCGAGTGCGGCCAGCCCGGCAAGAACGTCGCCGGCTTCGATGCCGACATTGTAGTGACTGACATCGGGATCGTAGGCCGACTGCCCGCGTCCGCGGTAGTCGAAAGCGACAACCTTGCGCGCAAGAGCGGATCGCGTTGAGAGATAGAGCGCAAGCTCGTGAAAATCCCGCGCGTTGCGCGTCAGGCCAGGCAGACAGACGACCGGCCAATGGGCGGAACTCGCTTCGCCATAGACACGCGCGTGAAGCCTCAGCCCATCTGGCGCGGCATAGAAGAAGTCGGAGAAATCTGGATTGCTCGACATGGAACGGACGCCTTGGCCGCGAGATCGTCCACGACTGCTATAGACGGAGCGCTGGAGGGTCAAACGGGAAAGGCTCCTCCTTCTCCTCGCACGGGGAGAGCAAGAGCCTCAGCTGCGCCCATTCACGAGATCGCCTACAATGTCGTACTTGCCGGAAATACGCATCTTGTAGACCTCGTAATTCTCCATCACGCGCTGCACGTAACTTCTTGTTTCCGTGTAGGGAATCCGCTCGACCCAGTCCACCACCGCATCGATGTCCTTGCCGCGCGGGTCGCCGTATTTCGCCACCCACTGGCTGGCCCGGGCGGGGCCCGCATTGTAGCCCGCGAAGGTCAATACGTACGAGCCGTTGAAGCGATCGAGCTGTTCGCCAAGGAACGCCGAACCAAGCGTTGCATTGTAGCCGGCGTCGCTTGTCAGCCTGGTCTGCGAAAACTGCAATCCGGCCTTCTTCGCCAATTGCTTGGCGGTTCCCGGCATCAGCTGCAGCAGGCCGCGCGCGCCGGCACTGGATACGGCACCGACGTTGAATTCGCTTTCCTGGCGGGCGATCGCATAGGCCAGCGCCTTGCCCGAACCGGAAATATTGGCCGAATCGGGGATGACGCCGAGCGGATGCGACAACGCACCGACATCGATGCCGCGCGCCCCGGCGATCTTGCCAACTTTCAGCGCCATGAAATGGTTGTTCTGCTTTTCCGCAAGGACAGCGAGCAGCGCCAGTTCACCCGGGCTGGTCAACTGCCCGGCAAGGTCGCGATAGAGCGTTTCGGCATAACGGTCGTAGCCTGCCTCCTGCAGGCGCTTGATGGCGGAGACGGCCTCGCGGCCGGCAAAGTTCTGCCGGTCGGCGGCACTTGGCTGGGGATAGACGATGTTGAGCGCCTGCCGGCCGACGCGTTCGGCGGCTAGCTGGCCGTAGAACGTCGTTCCGTAGGTCGCCGCACGTCCAAAATAATCCTTGGCATTGCCGGGGCCGCCGACTTCCGCCGAGCGGCCGAGCCAGTAATAGGCGCGCGACAGGGTCATCGGCCCCTGAGCTAGCTCGGCGATGCGCGCGAAGTGCGTCGCCGCGAGCTTGGGATCGCTCAGGCCGCGCAGCGCATACCAGCCGGCATGGAACTCGGCTTCCGCTGCATTGGCCGCGCTTTCGGCTGCATGCATGGCGACTATCTTGTATGCGGTCTTCATGTCGCCCTGGTCGACCAGTTCGCGCGACAGCACCCGGCGTTCGACCCACCAGGCGTCCGGATCGACGAGGGATTCACGGTCTGCCGGCGCTTTCATGACAACCGCCGCTGCGCCCGCAAAATCCTCCTGCTTGCGCAGATATTCGGCCTGCGCGAAGAAATAGCCGGCCGAACGCTGCGCCACCGGCACCGCCTTGAGCAGTTTGGCCGCATTCTTGTCGCCTCTGTCGGCCGCCACCCAGGCGTCGGCAAGCTGCTGGGCGCCGGCGAGGCCGGCGACACGCAAGGCGGAATTCACCCGGTCGGCATAGAACATGCGTTCCATGCGAAAACGGTGATCGGCGGCGGGAACAAGGGCGCCGAACTCCTTGATCAGAGCCGCCTCGTCCTTGGCGTCCAGGATCGCGGTGCGCCAGAACGGCGACAACGCCGATCGCGCCGCCTTGGCGTTGCCGGACGACACATAGGCGCGCGCGAGAACCATCACGCCTTCGAATGTCTGCGGCTGGCTGCCGTCGAAGGCCTTGATGACGATGTCCGCCGCTGGGTTCTCGCGATAGAGCGCGCGCTCGCCGTTCTTGCGCAATGCAACGGTGCCTGGCCAATTGGGCAGCATCTTCGCGGCCGCCGCGATATCGCCACTCGGAACCTTGTCGCCCCCGTAGAGCGCGATCGCCCAGGCCAATATGTGCTGGTCGAGCGATTGTGCGGGGAGGGCATCGCGCACACCGCGCGCGCCGGGAATATCGCCAGCTGCCAGCGCATCCAGGCCGCTTTTCAAGAGCGTGACGCCGGGGGTGGGGGCCTGTTGCGCCTTGTCCTGTACGCCAGGCATCGGAATGGCCGAAGTGACCCGCACATCGGCGCTGCCACAGATCGCCACGCCGGGCATCAGCGCGGCGATGGCGCCAAGAAGCGCGAACAGGCGGGGCCGACCGGTCGGCATGATCCTTCGTGTCTTTCCTTAGTCCAGCATTTTACCAGCAGGCGAAGAAGCCTCGAAGCCTAGACTTAGGTCGTGAAGGGCTCGTAAACAAAGGGTTATCGAGGCCGTTCGAATAACGCTTGCTGGCACCATGGCAATGCTTGCCGCGCAACAATGTCGAGACTATGGTGCGCGGCTTCGCTTTCGGTTAGAAGGCGCGCACGATAAAACCCGATGCATGTCGTCCCAAAACCGGTAACCGCTTTTGGGACGACGACATGCATGAACCTAGAAGTCCCAAGGAGTTGGACGACATGCTGAGAGGCTCGCTTACTGCGCTCGTGACACCGTTCGAAAAGAGCGGGCGTTTCGACGAGAAAGCCTTTCGCGCGTTCGTCGAATGGCAGCTTGGCGAAGGCACCACTGGCCTCGTCCCCGTAGGCACCACCGGCGAGTCGCCGACGCTGTCGCATGACGAGCACCGCCACGTCGTCAAGGTTTGCATCGAGGTTGCCAAGGGGCGCGCCCCTGTGGTTGCCGGCGCCGGTTCCAACAACACCGAGGAAGCTGTTGGGCTTGTGCAGTATGCCGAAAAGGCCGGTGCCGATGCCGCCCTGGTCGTCACGCCCTACTACAACAAGCCGACACAGCGCGGTCTCTACGAGCATTTCGCCGCCGTCGCCCGGGCGACCAAGCTGCCGATCATCATCTACAATATCCCGCCGCGCTCGGTGATCGACATGACGCCGGAGACGATGGGCCGGCTGGTGCATGACTTCAAGAACATCGTCGGCGTCAAGGACGCGACCGGCAAGGTCGAGCGGGTGTCCGAGCAGCGCATGACCTGCGGCAAGGATTTCATCCAGCTTTCCGGCGAGGATGCCTCGGCACTCGGCTTCAATGCGCATGGCGGCGTCGGCTGTATTTCGGTGACCTCGAATGTCGCACCGAGGCTGTGCGCCGAATTCCAGGAGGCAACGTTGTCCGGCGACAGCGCCAAGGCGCTCGAGCTGCAGGACCGTCTCTTGCCCCTGCACAAGGCGATCTTCATAGAGCCCGGCGTCTCCGGCGCCAAATACGCGCTGTCGAAGCTGGGCAAGGTCGAGAACGTGCTGCGTTCGCCGCTGGTCACCATCGAGCAGTCGACGGCCGAAAAGATCGATGCGGCCATGAAGCACGCCGGCTTGATTAATTGAGGATGAGGCGCCACCTCTCCACATCATGAATCAAGTCAGAAAAGCCGATCCCAACAACAAGACCGTTGCGGAAAACCGCAAGGCGCGGTTTTCCTATGAGGTGCTCGACACGATCGAGACCGGCTTGGTGCTGACTGGCACCGAGGTCAAATCGTTGCGCCAGGGCCAGGCCAACATCCAGGACAGTTATGCCTCGGTAGAAGGCGGCGAGATCTGGCTGATCAATTCCTATCTGCCTGAATACCTGCAGGCCAACCGCTTCAACCACGAACCGCGCCGGCGCCGCAAGCTGCTGCTCAACAAGCGCGAGATGGCAAAACTGTCGCAGAGCGTCGACCGTGAAGGGATGACGCTGGTGCCGCTAAAAATCTATTTCAACGATCAGGGGCGCGCCAAGCTGCTGCTTGCCGTTGGCCGCGGCAAGAAGCTGCATGACAAGCGCGAGACCGAGAAGCAACGCGACTGGTCGCGCGAAAAGGGCCGGCTGCTCAAGGAACGCGGGTGATCAGGTGACGGCCTGAAAAAAGCCAACAGCCGGGGCTTCAAGGTCTAACAATCGGCAAGCCCAACAGGGGATGGTCTTGAAGAAGCGGATTGTTCTCTGGGGCCTCGCCAGTCTTGCCCTGGCATGTATCGTTGCGGCGGGGGCCTTGGTCTATTTCCACACCTATTCTCCCGACCGCGGCAGATATCCGGTCAGGGGCATCGACGTCTCCCATCATCAGGGCAAGATCGACTGGCGGCGCGTTGCCGCCGATGATGTGGCTTTCGCCGTCATCAAGGCGACTGAGGGCGGCGACCATGTCGACGAAGCCTTCGCCGGCAACCTGCGCGAGGCCCGCGCCGCCGGGCTCGCCGTCGGCGCCTATCATTTCTTCACCTTCTGCCGTCCGGGCGCCGACCAGGCCAGGAATTTTATCTCGGTGGTGCCGCGCGATCAGCCGTTGCTGCCGCCGGTCGTCGACATCGAGTTCGGCGGCAACTGTCCGCAGCGCCCGTCGCCCGAGCAACTGAACGCCGAACTGCAGGCTTTCCTTGGACCCGTCGAGGCGGCCTTCGGCAAGCCAGCGATCGTCTATCTGACGGATGAAGCCGAAGCTGCCTATGCCGGGCAAATCAGCGCTCGCCCACTCTGGCTGCGCTCTCTGCTCATGGAGCCGGACCGCCGTGACTGGGTCTACTGGCAGTACCACAACCGGGGACGCGTGGACGGCATTGAGGGGGACGTCGACCTGAACGTTTTGCAGGGCGGGCCGCAGAAGTTGGCGGCGCTGCTTGCCCCCATACCTTGATGCCACTGAAACCATTTACGATCCAGCTGGTGCCGGAACAGCCAGATTTTCCCTGGTGATGCGTCGACCCATCGCCGAATAACCCATCCCGGCGGCCATGATGGCGATGGCCACGCATTGGATCGCCAGCGGGGTCTCGCCAAGCACGACCATGCCGACCATCACGGTGGCGATCGGCACACCCGGCAGGAACAGCGATGCAGCCTGCGAGCCCAATTGGTCGACAATGTAAGTGTAAAGGAACATTGCGACAGCGCCGGCGAGAAGACCTTGAATGACGATCTGGCTGGCGATTTCGGCGCCTGCGGCGGCATGGAGGCCGCTTGGCGCAAAGACATAGAGAAGTGGCAGCGGCAGGCAGGACAAAAGCACGACGCTCGCGGTCGCCGTCACCGGCTCGATACGCCACCGCTGCACAAGAACGGCATATGTGGAAAACATCGCGCCCGATCCGACAAACAGCAGATCCCCGAACAAGACATCACCGGCGCCGGTGCGCGCCGGCGCTATGAACAGCAACAAGCCGGCGATGATCGTGGCGACGCCAATGATCCGCCGGCGCGACGCGCTTTCCCTGAACAGCGACAATAGGAACGAGAAGAAGACGATCGAGGCGGGGCAGAGCGCCGCGGCATGGGCGGCGGGCGCATGAGTGAGGCCCCAGTTGATGATCAGCGGATAGGGCAATCCGGCCAGCGCCGCCAACGTCAATCCACGCCGCCAGCCCAGCGCCGTCATGGTCGCCAGGCCGCGCCTCCAGACGATCGGCAGGAACACCGCGCCGGCACCGGCAAAGCGCAAGCCGGCCATGTCGGTGGCCGTCAGATGCTCCCTGAGGCTGAAGCGGGCGGCCACGAACTGCGCGGCATAGATGGCGATCATGGCGAGGCCGGCGATCACCGCAAGCCTTGTGTTTCCCGTGTCTCGGACGTCCGCCATGTTCTGCCACCATATTCATGCCGCCAGGAGGAGACAGCCCCGACCTTGCGATGAAGCGCAGCCTATTGTCGAAATGGCCGCGACTAAATACGCTGTTTTTCGAAAATTGACGTGTAGTTCACGCAAATGAGGTGGCTTGAACGTGAATCCTGAATCGGGCGACCTCGACGCCGTCGATCGCAGTCTTTTGCGGCTGCTGCAGGAAGATGGACGCAGCACCACGCTTGATCTGGCAGCGCGCGTCGGCCTGTCGCCGACCGGCACCAGCCAGCGCGTGAAGCGCCTGTTTCGCGACGGGTTCATCACCGCCGTCAGGGCGGTGCTCAATCCGGTAAAGATTGGCCGAGGCATGCTTGTCTTCATCGAGGTGCGGCTCGATCACACGGCCCCGCATATCTTTGATCGTTTCGCCGAGGCGGTCGCAAAGGCGCCCGAGGTTCTGGAATGCCATATGGTCGTCGGTGGCTTCGACTATCTTGTGAAGGCGCGCATTGCCGAGATGGCCGACTATCAGGACTTTCTCAAACGCGTCATCCTGCCGCTGCCGGGCGTGAAGGAAACACATACCTATGCGTCGATCGGCGACGTGAAACCGGATGCCCTGTTGCCGGTGTAGGCTGGCACCGGAGACCGTCCGACGACCGATATTTCAGGTCTCCAGGAATGCCGCGATGTCGCCAAACACCCTGACGAACATGCCTTCGGTCAACACGCCTGTATTGGTGTTGTAGCGCGAGCAATGATAGCTCGAAAACAGCGTAATGCCGCCGGCGGGCAATTGCCCGCCATGTTTGAACGGATAGGCGGCGACGCGCCCGCCCAATGCCCGCACGGTCGACTGGTGCGCGATCGATCCCAGCGCCAGCACGGCGCGCAAGTTTGGAAAGCGAGCGATCGTCGGCACCAAAAATGTCCGGCAGGTGGTGATCTCGGCGCCCACCGGCTTGTTCTCCGGCGGCACGCAGCGCACCGCGTTGGTGATGGCAGTGCCGACGAGTTCCAGCCCGTCATCGGGCCGCGCCTTGAACTCGCCGCGTGCAAAACCGTGGGCAATCAGTGTCGAATAGAGCAGGTCACCGGCATAGTCACCGGTGAACGGGCGCCCGGTGCGGTTGGCGCCGCGCAAGCCAGGCGCCAGACCGACGATCAGAAGCCGGACGGTGTCTTCGCCGCCCGGTGGCAGGAAGGTCGGCACTGGCGCATTGAACCAGGACGGCTCGCGCTGCCGCCATTCGGCGATGAAGTCATGCAACCGCGGGCAAAGTGGGCAGTCGCGGCTGGGTTCGGAAGCGGAGAGGACGGTCAAGTCGACCGGCCTCAGTAGTCGTCCTCCTCGACTTCGGCCGGTTCGGGCCGCCTTACGGGCCGCTCGGAGGGATCGCGGCCGACTTCGTTCTTCAGCGTCGCCAGGTCGATGAAATGGTCGGCCTGGCGGCGCAGGTCATCCGAGATCATCGGCGGCTGCGAGGCCATGGTCGAGACGATCGACACCTTGCGGCCACGCCGTTGCAGCGCCTCGACCAGCGTGCGGAAATCGCCATCTCCGGAGAATATGACATAGTGGTCGACGACGTCGGCGAGTTCCAGCGCATCGACAGTGAGCTCGATGTCCATGTTGCCCTTGATCTTGCGGCGGCCGGTCGAGTCGGTGAATTCCTTGGCCGGCTTGGTCACCACCTTGAAGCCGTTATAGTCGAGCCAGTCGATCAGCGGCCGGATCGAGGAATACTCCTGGTCCTCCACCAGCGCGGTATAATAATAGGCGCGCAACAGGTAACCACGCTTGTGGAAGCTCGCCAAAAGCTTGCGATAGTCGATGTCGAACCCGAGTGCGCGCGAGGTGGCGTAGAGATTGGCGCCGTCGATGAACAGGGCGATTTTTTCACGAGGGTCGAACATGGAAATAATCCTTTTCGAAATAAGCGCCGTCTAAACGAAATGCGGTATCGACTATTGGTCAGGCTCATGAAAACCGGCCGACCTTGGACCAACCGAGATAACGCCAGTTTGGTGGCAATCCAAGGGCGTCTGGCGCACTGCAAGCAATTGTGATCGTAGAGCCGAACCGTGGACGCGGCCGGCTTTGCCAAATCCGCAGTTTGATGGAGGGATTGAGTGCCCTGTGGGCCTGCATCGCCATGATGCTTGTATTTTGGCGCCGTTCGGGTTATGCACCGCGCCTGTTTTCCGTCACATCCAGGCATGAAAGGGGCAATCCATGGCCCGCGTAACCGTTGAAGATTGCATCGACAAGGTCGACAACCGCTTCGAGCTGGTGCTTCTGGCCGGCCACCGCGCCCGTCAGATCAGCCAGGGCGCGCAGATCACCGTCCCGCGCGACAACGACAAAAACCCGGTCATTGCGCTGCGCGAGATTGCCGACGAGACGCTGTCGCCCGACGATCTCAAGGAAGATCTGATCCATTCGCTGCAGAAGCATGTCGAGGTCGACGAGCCCGAAGCCGATGGCGAAGTGATCGCCGACCAGACTGGCGGTGCCGTCGCCGCCGCCGACACCGACGACGCCGAGGACAACGTCACCTTCGATCGCATGACCGAGGAAGACCTGCTGGCCGGCATCGAAGGTCTGGTCCCGCCGGAAAAGAGCGACGACTACTGAGACAGCTCTCCGGAAGCGCCTGGAACAATCTTCCGGCCCTTCCGTCCCGGCAGTTTTCGTGGCTATCGAGTACCAACTGTCGCAAATACCAGATGCAGTTTTGGCCGCACTTGGCATAATGTATGAATCTGGTATTTGCGACAGTTGGTACCGGACATGCGCCGTACGACAGTGCGGCGCATGATTCATTTCATCGCCGAGAGATTTAGCCCATGATGCGTCAGTATGAGCTTGTCGAGCGCGTCCAGCGCTACAAGCCTGACGTCAACGAGGCGTTGCTCAACAAGGCCTATGTCTACGCCATGCAGAAGCATGGCCACCAGAAGCGCGCTTCCGGCGATCCCTATTTCTCGCACCCGCTCGAGGTCGCGGCCATCCTCACCGAGATGCACATGGACGAGGCGACCATCGCCGTCGCCCTGCTGCACGACACCATCGAGGACACAACGGCGACGCGAGCCGAGATCGACGATCTGTTCGGCCCCGAAATGGGCAAGCTGGTCGAGGGCCTGACCAAGCTTAAGAAGCTCGATCTCGTCTCCAAGAAGGCCGAGCAGGCGGAGAACCTGCGCAAGCTTCTGCTGGCGATCTCGGAAGATGTGCGCGTGCTGCTGGTCAAGCTCGCCGACCGTTTGCACAACATGCGCACCCTTGATCACATGCCCGAGGCCAAGCGCCTGCGCATTGCCGAGGAGACGATGGACATCTACGCGCCGCTGGCCGGGCGCATGGGCATGCAAGGCATGCGCGAGGAGTTGGAAGAGATCGCCTTCCGCTTCATCAATCCGGAAGCCTACCGTGCCGTCACCGCCCGCCTCGCCGAGATCTTCGAGCGCAACAAGGGCGTACTGACCGACATTGAAAAGGCGCTGTCGGCACTGTTTGAGAAGCATGCCATCAACGCCGGCGTGAAGAGCCGGCAGAAGAAGCCGTGGTCGGTGTTCCGCAAGATGGAGGCCAAGGCTCTGTCCTTCGAGCAACTGTCCGACATTTTCGGCTTCCGCGTCGTCGTCGACACCGTCGAGGACTGCTATCGCGCGCTGGGCGCCATCCACACCACCTGGTCGATGGTACCCGGCCGTTTCAAGGACTACATCTCGACGCCGAAGCAGAACGACTACCGTTCGATCCACACCACCATCGTCGGCCCTTCGCGCCAGCGCGTCGAACTGCAAATCCGCACCCGCGAGATGAACAAGATCGCCGAATACGGCGTCGCCGCTCATTCCATCTATAAGGACACCGGTGGCAAGACGAACGGCGCCGGCCATGCGATCTCGAAGGAGACCAATGCCTATGCCTGGCTGCGGCGCACCATCGAGCAACTGGCCGAAGGCGACAATCCGGAAGATTTTCTCGAAAACACCAAGCTGGAGCTGTTCCAGGACCAGGTGTTCTGCTTCACGCCGAAGGGCATGCTGATTGCCTTGCCGCGCGGCGCCACGCCGATCGATTTCGCCTATGCCGTCCACACCGATGTCGGCGACACCTGCGTCGGCGCCAAGGTCAATGGCCGCATCATGCCGCTGATGACGGAACTGAAGAATGGCGACGAGGTCGAGATCATCCGCTCCAAGGCGCAGGTGCCGCCAGCCGCGTGGGAATCGGTCGTCGTCACCGGCAAGGCGCGCGCCGCCATCCGCCGCGCCACCAAGAATGCCATCCGCAAGCAGTATTCGGGTCTCGGCGCGCGTATCCTTGAGCGTGCCTTCGAACGAGCCGGCAAGACCTTCACCAAGGAAAGCCTGAAGCCCGTCCTGCACCGGTTGGCTCGCAAGGACATCGAGGATGTGCTGGCGTCCGTCGGTCGCGGAGAACTGGCTTCCACCGATGTCATGAAGGCGGTCTTCCCTGACTACAAGGACGAGCGCGTCACCCCTGCGGCTCCCAAGCAGCGCGAGGAGGGCTGGTCGAAGATCCGCAACGCCGCCGGCATGCTGTTCCAGATACCTGGCCGGGCCGCGCGCAAGGACAAGGACCAGCCAGGCGCCGGCGCCGTGCCGATCCGCGGCGTGCGCGGCGACCTGCCGGTGCGCTTCGCGCCGGAAGGCGCGGTCCCTGGCGACCGTATCGTCGGCATCGTCCAGCCGGGCACCGGCATCACCATCTACCCGATCCAGTCGCCGGCGCTGCAGGCTTTCGACGACCAGCCGGAGCGCTGGATCGACGTGCGTTGGGACATCGACGAACGCACCAAGGAACGGTTTCCCGCGCGCGTCTCGGTCACCGCCATCAACGCGCCGGGCTCGCTCGCCGACATCGCCCAGGTCGTTGCCTCAAACGACGCCAACATCCATACGCTGTCGATGGTGCGCACCGCGCCCGATTTCACCGAAATGCTGATCGATCTCGAAGTCTGGGACCTCAAGCATCTCAACCGGCTGCTCTCGCAGCTCAAGGACAATTCGAGCGTCAGCGATGCGCGGCGCGTCAATGGCTAGCGATAGCCGATCCATGGGGGACGAGATGAATACCGACGAAGTGCTGGGCATATTCCGCGAGGCTGGCGCTGTTCTGGAGGGTCATTTCATCCTGACGTCGGGTCTGCGCAGTCCGGTCTTCCTGCAGAAGGCACGGGTGTTCATGCATGCCGACAAGACCGAGCGGCTGTGCAAGGCGCTGGCCGAGAAGATCCGCGCCGCGGTGCCGGGCAAGATCGACTATGTCGTCGGGCCGGCGATCGGCGGGCTGATCCCGGCTTACGAAACCTCGCGCCACCTTGGCGTGCCGGCGATCTGGGTGGAGCGGGAAGGGGGCGAGTTTCGCCTGCGGCGCTTCGAGATTGACCAAGGCGCCCGCGTCGTCATCGTCGAGGACATCGTCACCACCGGATTGTCGATCCGCGAAACCATCGATTGCTTGCGCCAACTCGGCGCAGAGGTGGTCGCGGCTGCCTGCATCATCGATCGTTCGGCCGGCAAGACCCATGTCGGCGTGCCGCTGATTGCGCTTGCCGAATACGAGGTTCCAGCCTATCCGCCGGACAGGTTGCCGCCGGAGCTTGCCGCCATCCCGGCCATCAAGCCCGGCAGCCGCAACATCTGAGGAGGAGGTCGCATTGATCGTTGGCATCGATCATTTCGTGCTGACGGTGGCGTCGCTCGACGCAACCTGCGCCTTTTATCAACGCGTGCTGGGCTTCGAACGCGTCGATACGCCGGGCCGGCCGACAGCACTTGCCTTCGGCAACCAGAAGATCAATGTCCACGAGGTCAGCCGCACCTTCGAGCCGAAAGCCCAGTCGCCGACGCCAGGATCCGGGGACTTCTGCCTGATCACCGAGCGGCCGCTCGATGAATTCCTTGCCGGTCTCGAAGCCAATCTCGTGACGGTGGAGCTCGGGCCGGTGGAACGCCTCGGCGCGCGGGGCCCGATGATGTCGGTCTATTTCCGCGACCCGGATGGCAACCTGGTCGAAGTCAGCCAGTATCTGCGGTAGCGTATCGATCATTTGGCTGCGACAATTAGCCGAAAACCGCTTCTCAAATTCGCCGCGATTGTCCGATGTTGGAGGAGACGGACCTTACCAAAATCTGGCGGTGCGGCCACCGCGCGGACGGCCTCCGGTTGTTGTCGGGGTTGCGGATGGCTATATCAAAGTCGCGATTGCCTTCTGGCGACCGTAAAGCGCAAGATATGGTGGTCGAAGCCCGGCTGGAACAGCCGGCGTGTAGGCTGTGAATTGTCGGGAATAGGAAGACAGTGCTTTTTCGTCGCCGCAAGCCTGATGGCCTTTTCGAGCGGGTGCGCACCTATTTGTGGCCGCGCCGTTCGTTTTCGCGCTCGCTTCAATATTTCTCCAAGCGCATTCTGCGGCTGAAGGCCACCCCGCACGCGGTGGCGGCGGGCGTCGCCGCAGGTGTCTTTGCTTCGTTCTTCCCCGTCGGTTTCCACTTCATCATTGCCGCCGTTCTGTGTTGGGTGATCGCCGGCAATCTGGTGGCAGCTGCTCTCGGAGCTGTTTTCTTCGGCAATCCGCTGACCTTTCCGCTCTTGTGGGGCGCATCCTGGGAAACCGGCAAGCTCATCCTGCACGATCGCCTGCCGGCGCATGGCCCGCCGGCGCATCTGGGCGAGATGATGCACACGCTTTCGTTCGCCAAACTATGGCATCCCGTCCTGGAGCCGATGCTGATCGGGGCGGTGCCGCTCGGGCTGGTCTTCGGCCTGGTGTTCTACGGCATCACGCGCTGGGGCATGAATGTCTTCCGCGAACAGAGGCGCAAGCGGCTGGCCGAGCGCGCAAGACGCCGTGAGCATTCGCATCATCCCGGCGGAAGCGTCGGTTCCGCTGCCCAATGATCATCGGCATCGGCAGCGACCTGATCGACATCAGACGTATCGAGAAGTCGCTTGAGCGCCACGGCCAGCGCTTCATCCAGAGGATCTACACCGAGGTGGAGCAGGCGCGTTCGGAGAACCGGCGCGCTCGCGCGGCTTCCTATGCCAAGCGCTTTGCCGCCAAGGAGGCTTGCGCCAAGGCACTGGGCACCGGTCTGGCACAAGGGGTCTTCTGGCGTGACATGGGGGTCGTCAACCTGCCCAGCGGTGCGCCGACCATGGCGCTCACCGGCGGGGCGCTGGCGCGGCTGGAAAAGATCCTGCCCCAAGGCCATCAGGCTGCCATCCACCTCACCATCACGGATGATTTTCCGCTCGCTCAAGCCTTTGTGATCATCGAGGCGGTGCCCGTCGAAGAAGCGCCACATTGATTGCATCTGACGACCGGCATTGACGTTGCCCAGCGCGCGCCGAGACTCTATACCATCCAACGCACAATCGAGGACGACATGAGCGTGGCTGAAAAATCCCAGAAGAAATCCGGCGGGCTTGGCGAAACCGTCAGCGTCATCGTCCAGGCGCTTTTGCTCGCCCTGGTCATTCGCACGCTGCTGTTCCAGCCGTTCTCGATCCCGTCGGGCTCGATGCGGCCGACGCTTCTGGAAGGCGACTATCTGTTCGTCACCAAATGGTCCTATGGTTATTCACGCTATTCGCTGCCTTTTGGGCCGGACATTTTCTCGGGCCGCATCTGGGGCTCAGAGCCCAAGCGTGGCGACGTGGTGGTATTCAAGTTCCCGCCGGATCCGTCCGTCGACTACATCAAGCGCGTCATTGGCCTGCCCGGCGACAAGATCCAGATGAAGGATGGCCAAGTGTTCATCAACGGCGTCGGCGTGCCGCGCGTCAAGACCGGCCAGATCGACAATCCCGACATCACGGAAAAGGATTATCCCATCGACGTCTATCGCGAGACGCTACCCGATGGCGTCAGCTACGACACGCTGGACCTGTCGCCGAACTCGATCGGCGACAACACCCGCGAATTCGACGTGCCGCCGGGCCACTATTTCATGATGGGCGACAACAGGGACAATTCCGCCGACAGCCGCTTCACCGTCGGTTATGTTCCGGCCGAGAACCTGGTCGGCCGCGCCAACCTTGTCTTCTTCTCGATCGCCGGCAAGGCAAGCCCGCTCGAAATCTGGAAATGGCCGTCGCTGATGCGCGCTTCGCGCCTGTTCCATTTCGTCAACTAGGGCCATGGCGGCGCCAAAACGGTTGACCGCCGATGCGCTCGCCGAAGCGCTTGCGGAACGCACGGGCCATGCCTTCGCCGACCGCCAGCGCCTGCAGCGTGCGCTTACCCATGCCAGTGCGCGCGGTGCCAATGCGGGCGCCGATTATGAACGGTTCGAATTTCTCGGCGACCGGGTTCTTGGCCTTGTAGTCGCCGATATGCTGTTGGCTGCCTTTCCCGATGCGGCGGAAGGGGAGTTGTCGCTGCGCCTCAATGCGTTGGTCAATGCCGAGGCGCTGTCTGATATCGCAGAGCATATCGGGCTGCCGGACCTGATCCGTGCCGGGTCGGACGTGCGCGGGCTCGAGGGACGCAAGCGCGTCAACCTGCGCGCCGACGCGTTGGAATCACTGATCGCCGTGCTCTATCTCGACGGTGGTCTGGAAGCGGCCCGCGTGTTCATTCACAAATACTGGCAGCCGCGTTCGCAAGCCTCGGGCGCGGCACGCCGCGACGCCAAGACCGAATTGCAGGAATGGGCGCATCAGGCGGCGGGCGCTGTTCCCGCCTATCAGGTCGACGGCCGGGAAGGCCCCGATCACGATCCGCTGTTTACCGTCAGCGTCAAGGTCGGCGCGTTTCAGCCGGCAACCGGCAGCGGCCGCTCCAAGCGCGAGGCCGAACAGGCCGCCGCCACCGCCCTTCTGGTTCGCGAGGGCGTCTGGGTTCATGAAGGGAGTGCGGCATGACCGCCGAAGACACTGCAGCCGCTCCTGTCACGCATTCCGGCTTCGTCGCGCTGATCGGCGCGCCCAATGCCGGCAAGTCGACGCTGGTCAACCAACTTGTCGGCGCCAAGGTCTCGATCGTCACCCATAAGGTGCAGACGACACGCGCCATCGTGCGCGGTATCGCCACGCACGACAACGCGCAGATCGTCTTTGTCGACACACCGGGCATCTTCAAGCCCAAGCGGCGGCTGGATACGGCAATGGTGACCACCGCCTGGGGCGGCGCCAAGGACGCCGATATCGTGTTGCTGCTGATCGATGCGGAACGCGGCATCAGGGGCGACGCCGATGCCATCCTCGAACGGCTGAAGGACGTGCGCCAGCCGATGGCGCTGATCCTCAACAAGGTCGACCGCGTCAAGCCGGAGGCGCTTCTGGCCCTCTCAGCGGCAGCGAACGAGAAAGTGCCGTTCCAGCGCACCTTCATGGTCTCGGCGTTGACCGGCTCCGGCTGCAAGGACCTGCTCGACTATCTGGCCCAGGCGCTGCCGGCCGGCCCGTGGTACTATCCGGAAGACCAGATTTCCGACCTGCCGATGCGCCAACTCGCGGCCGAGATCACCCGCGAAAAGCTCTATCTCAGGCTGCATCAGGAACTGCCCTATTCCTCGCACATCGAGACCGAGAAATGGGAAGAGAAGAAAGACGGCTCGGTGCGCATCGACCAGACCATCTTTGTCGAGCGCGACAGCCAGAAGAAGATCGTGCTCGGCCACAAGGGCGAGACCATCCGCGCCATCGGGCAGGCCGCGCGGATGGAAATATCAGGCATATTGGAGCAGAAGGTGCACCTGTTCCTGTTCGTAAAGGTGCGCGAGAACTGGGGCGATGATCCCGAGCGCTATCGCGAGATGGGGTTGGAGTTTCCTCATTAGGGCATGATCCCGAACAAAAGGGTCTGTTTTCGGGAAAGATCATGCTTGAGGTCACGATCGATGTCGCCTTGGTGCGCCGGCTGATTGCCGCGCAATTCCCGCATTGGAAGAATCTTGCGGTCAGGCCGGTTGATTTTGGCGGCTGGGACAACAGGACCTTTCATCTCGGCGACGAGATGACCGTGCGGTTGCCGAGCGCCGCCGCTTATTCCCTGCAAGTGGAAAAGGAACATCGCTGGCTGCCGAGGTTGGCGCCGCTGTTACCACTGTCCATCCCCGTACCGCTGGCGATGGGCGCTCCGGCCGAGGGCTATCCCTGGCACTGGTCCGTCTATGGCTGGATCGAGGGCGAGACCGCGAAACGGGAACGTATCGCGGATCTGTCGGAATTCGCGGCGGACCTGGCTCGGTTCCTGGTTGCGTTGAGATACGTGGACGCGACCGATGGGCCAGCGCCTGGGCAGCACAATTTCTTTCGCGGCGGACCGCTGACTGTCTATGACGGCGAGACAAGGCAAGCGATCTCGGCGCTCGGCAACCGCATCGATACCGGCGCCGCCACCGCTGTCTGGGAGATAGCCCTTGCCGCGGCCTGGGAAGGTCCTTCCGTGTGGTTCCATGGCGACGTCAGCCGGGGCAACCTCCTGGTCGAAAAGGGCAGGCTAGGCGCGGTGATCGATTTTGGCACCTGCGGTGTCGGTGATCCCTCCTGCGATCTGGCAATTGCCTGGACGCTTTTCGAAGGCGAGAGCCGGGACACTTTTCGCGCCTGCCTCGCGGCAGATGAGGCGACCTGGGCGCGCGGGCGTGGCTGGGCGCTGTGGAAGGCGCTGATCATCGCCGCCGGCCACATAGACGTCGCCCGGGCCGAGATCGAAGAATCTTGGCGGGTGATCGATGCGGTGCTGATCAATCGCGAGTGTCAGGCGTGAGGGGAAGCGCGTGACGCGCCGACTTCGGACGGCGTTGAGTTTCCGATGGATTAAAAAAAGTCACTGCGGCGGGCAACTTCACATGGCCCTTCTGACGTCGGCGGAGCCCGAGGGATTGGTCAGATTTGATTCAGGGATCTGACGTCGAAAAATAAGTTATTCAATGTTTTTGTTAGAAGTAATTTTTAATTACATGAAAATAATAGAATAAATTACAGCATCAGATGAATAAATCAAAAAAATACCCAATTATTACATAAAAATGACAATGTACCATTTGTGCCGATTTGAAAATTGGTCATGGTGGGTTAGTGTTATTTGTGCAACACAGATTTAATCTGTGGTCTGAATCCGGCATATTTGTGGAATTGTCATTGAAGGCGGAAGATTGGTGGGTATGTTCGCCGCGAAAAGGGGACGCGGTGCGAGCCCTTTTTCATTGTCGGGTGAAGCGGGACAACATATCCGCCAGCCACAATTCAGAAGCCATCTTATTAACTTGACTGGAGAGGTCAGAAATGAACATCAAGAGCCTCCTTCTCGGCTCAGCCGCGGCACTGATCGCGGTGTCCGGCGCGCGCGCCGCGGACGCGGTCGTCGTCGCCGAACCGGAACCGGCCGAATACGTCAAGATCTGTGACGTCTACGGCGCCGGTTACTTCTATATCCCGGGCACCGAGACCTGCCTGCGCATCGGCGGCTATGTCCGCTATGATATCGGCGTCGGCGATTCCGGCTCGTTCGATGGCGTCAACCATGTCCAGGACCATCAGAACGCCAACGACGATCACTCGACCTACTACAAGAACACCCGCTTCACGCTGAAGACCTGGACCGGTCAGGAAACCGAGCTCGGTACCCTGAAGACCTACACCGAGACCCGCTTCAACTACGGCAACTCCTCGGGCGACTATGAAGATTCGGCCAGCACCGATTGGACGGGCCGTAACAAGTCGCTCTCGCTGCGTTTCGCCTGGATCCAACTCGGTGGTCTGCGCGTCGGTAAGGACGATACGGCTTTCGACACGTTCATCGGCTATGCCGGCAACGTCATCCAGGATACGCTGGTGCCCTACGGCGGGCAGGAGAGCAACGTCGTCCAATACTACTTCGACGCAGGCAACGGCTTCTCGGGCATGGTCTCCCTCGAAGAAGGCGCCGGCGTCGTGGGCACCATCGACAGCTATGTTCCGCATGTCGTCGGCGGCTTGAAGTACAAGGGCGACTGGGGTGCGATCACCGGCGTCGTGGCCTATGACAGCAACTACGAAGAAGTCGCTGGCAAGGTTCGCCTTGACGTCAAGGCAACCAACGAATTGTCGCTGTTCATCATGGCTGGCTACGGCACCGACGACAATCTCACCGACGATGCGAACAACGCCATCGATGCACACGGTCGCGGCTTCTACAAACAGTGGGGCGGCAACTGGGCAATCTGGGGTGGCGGCACCTACAAGTTCAACGACAAGACCTCGTTCAACGCCCAGATCTCCTATGACGACTGGAAGAATCTCGGCATCGCCGCGAACGTTGCCTATACCGTTGTGCCCGGCTTTACGGTCACGGCTGAAGTCGATTACCTCAATGCAGGAAAATTCGACGACGTCGACTTCAACAACTGGACCAAGGCCAACAAGAAGAGCAGCGTCGGCGGCATTCTCCGCTTCCAGCGCTCGTTCTAACGGATCGACTGACCTTACCAGACCGCCCGCAGCGTATCGCTGTGGGCGGTTTTTTGCGCGCTGTCCCGGAGCAAGCCCGTCTGAGCACCGGCGCCTCATCTTGATTTCGCCATCCAACGGGTGAAAAGCTCGGGCATGGAATGGCGCGACGAGGGAATCATTCTCGGCACCCGCAAGCATGGCGAAACCAGCGCCATTCTCGAGGTGATGACGCGTGCGCATGGCCGCCATCTCGGCCTCGTGCGCGGCGGCCGCTCGCGCAAGCAGCAGCCCGTTCTCCAGCCCGGCAATCGCGTCGATCTCTTGTGGCGCGCGCGCCTCGACGAGCATCTGGGCACCTTCCAGGCCGAAGCGATCGAAATGAATGCCGCCCGGCTGATGGACAGTGCCATCGCCGTCTACGGCCTTCAGACCATGGCGGCGCATCTGCGCCTGCTGCCCGAGCGTGACGCCCATGGCGGCCTCTACGAGGCGCTTTCGGTGATGATCGTCCACCTGGACGATGCCGATGCCGCCGGCGAGCTGGTGGCGCGTTTCGAACTTCTGATCCTTGATGAACTCGGCTTCGGCCTCGATCTCAGCCAATGCGCCGCCACCGGTACAAGGCAGGATCTTGCCTATGTCTCGCCGAAGTCGGGACGCGCGGTGTCGCGTGAAGCCGGCGCGCCGTGGCACGACAAGATGCTGGTGCTGCCTGCATTTCTGCAGCGCGGCTCCGGCATGCGCGCGAACCATGCGGCGATCGCGGACGCCTTCCGCTTGACCGGTTTCTTCTTCACCCGCCATGTTTACGAGCCGCGCGGCATCGATCAGCCTGACGCGCGCGCCGGCTTTCTTGCAGCGCTGCGCAAGCACCACGCGACGCACAAGCCCATCGCCGGAGAGAACGCGGCCGGGGAAATCATCAGATGAGCGAAGTCGAACTCTATCCGGGCTGGGTCTCGCCACTCGGCCTCGGCACCATTCCTCATGCCGACATCCTGAAATACACCGGCCTGGAATTGCTTCAGCGAATCATCGACGGCAAATATCCGGCACCGCCGATCTCCTTCCAGCTCAGCTTCGCCTTGACCGAAGTGTCGGAAGGCCGCGCCGTATTTCGCGGCGTGCCGAGCGAACGCCATCTCAACCCGCTGGGCAGCGTGCATGGCGGTTGGGCGGCGACGCTGCTCGATTCGGCGTTGGGCTGCGCCGTTCAGACGCTGCTCGAAAAGGGTGAGGCCTACACGACGGCCGAGTTCAAGGTGAACCTGACGCGGCCGATCACGCCCAGGACCGGCGAGGTGGTTTGTGAAGGCAAGGTGGTTCACAAGGGCCGCACGCTTGCCGTTTCCGAGGCGACGCTGAAGGACGCCGGCGGCAAGCTGCTGGCTTTCGGTACCGAGACATGTTCGATATTTCCGGCAGCCAATCTGGCGGCACGTTGAGTTTTCAGCCGTTTGGCCGCCGCATTTGAATGTCAGTGAGACGAAATGTCAGTGAAAACTGGCCTGGTTTGGGGGAACCGCCATGTTTGAAAGCCTGATCGGCCTTGTCGCCATCATCGCCTTGTTCGTCATCATTTCGCGCCAGCAGAGCCGGATCGGTCTGATCGAGCGCGAGCTTGGCGCGCTGCGCAGTCTCGTGCTTTCGGGCGTCGTGCCGCCCGTGGTCAGGCTGTCGGACCAGGAGGCGGCCGAGGGCAAGGCGCACACGTCATCGGTGGCCGCGCCCGCGGCCGACATCGCCCCGGCAGCAATCAGCGATCCGGCACCCGCGATGGTACAGGCCATGGAGGTGGAAATCCCGGCCGGCGAGAGTGTGCCCGGTCCCTGGAGCGCGCCCGAGGCAGCACCGGAAACGCCGGAGGTCGTGCCGGCCGCGGCCGCCCAGGCCGCCCGGCAGTCCGATGTCGAAACCGCGCTCGGCACGCGTTGGGCGGTCTGGGTCGGCGGCATCGCGCTTGCTCTCGGCGGCTTGTTCCTGATCCGCTACACCATCGAGGCCGGCATTTTCGGACCCGGCGTGCGGCTCACCATGGCGGCCGTGCTCGGGTTGGTGCTGGTCGCCGGCGGCGAGTTCATTCGCCGCACCGGCTTCAAGGTGCCGGTGCAAGATGTTGCCGGCGCCTATATTCCGGCGATTCTGACGGCGGCCGGTGCCTTCATCCTGTTCGGCACCGTCTATGCCGCCCATGGCGTTTACGGCTTCATCGGCCCGGCTCTTGCCTTCACGCTGCTCGGTGCGATCGGTATTGCGACCATCGCCGCCGCGCTCGTCCATGGCCAGGCGCTGGCTGGCATCGGTCTTGTCGGCGCTATGGTGACCCCGGTGCTGATCGCTTCGCAGGCGCCCAATCCCTGGGCATTGTTCGGCTATCTCGCCATCGTGCTCGCGGCCACCGGCGTCATCGCCCGCATGCGCGACTGGCAAGCGCTGATGGCGGCCGCCTTTTTCGGCACCGGCATCTGGACCATCCTCTACATGACCGACGCGCCGGGCGCGGACCTCTCCGCCATCCTGTTCATCGACGCCGTCACGCTGGCCGTGCTGGCTCTTGTCTGGCTGAGCGGTCGGGGCAGCGAAGCGGAAAGCGGCTTCGACTGGCCATCGATCGTGCCGGGGGCTTTCATCGCGTTTTCGGCGCTCGGCCTGTCGGTCGACGCAACATTTGTCGCGGCAGGCTATGCCTTGCCAGGCGCCTTGGTTCTCGTCGCCCTTGTCGCCACCGCATTCTTCCGGCCGCGCGCGGTGCCGCTGCTGCACGCAGCCGGGCTGGTGACGGTGATGATCCATCTAGGCATCATTCCGCCCGCCACCATTGGCTCCGATTTGTCCCAGGGCAATCTGGGCTTTGACGGCTTGCCGGTGGCGGCCGGAAATGCCTTGACGCTGCGTATCGGTATTGGCCTCGGCCTTGTCTTCCTTGCCGCCGGCTTGTGGGCCGCGCGCCGCTTTGCCGCCTTGGCACGGATCCGAGCGGCCTCTTGGGCAGCATGGGGCGTCATCGCGCCTCTGGTCATCCTGCTGGCGCTCTGGCTCACCTTCGGCAATCTCGACCGTGATTTTGCATACGCTGCGGTCGCGGCCCTGCTGGTCGTGATCCTCGCCGCCGGCGGCGAGTGGATCGCGCGGGCCGAGGAACCACCGCTCGAGGGCGGTGCCGCAGTGTCCTTTGCCCTGGGCGGCGCAGCAGTCGCCGGCCTCCTGATGCTGCATATGGCTTTTGGTTCCGGCTGGACCACCATCCTGCTCGGCGCCGCGGCGATCATGCCGGCGCTCGCCACGCGCCGGCGCTCTTATCCT
The DNA here is from genome assembly GCF_004791315.1 of Mesorhizobium sp. M8A.F.Ca.ET.208.01.1.1. NCBI lineage: Bacteria > Pseudomonadati > Pseudomonadota > Alphaproteobacteria > Hyphomicrobiales > Phyllobacteriaceae > Mesorhizobium > Mesorhizobium sp. M8A.F.Ca.ET.208.01.1.1. The sequence goes on along the minus strand of NZ_SRUT01000001.1, from coordinate 1,903,888 downwards.
GTGCTCGGCTGGATTTCAGTTGCCGCCGTCATCGCGGTGCTTGGCCGCGTCGCCTTCGACCCGACGATTGTCGGCGCCGGGTTCTTGTCAACGACACCGGTCTTCAACTGGTTGCTTCCGGGCTATGGCGTGCCGGCGCTCGCCTTCGGCTTCGCGGCCTGGCAACTCGCCCACACCACCAATGGCCGACCGAGCCTCGCCATGGAGGCCGCGGCGGCGCTGTTTACGCTGCTCACGCTCGCCATGCTGGTGCGCCACGCCATGCATGGCGGCGTCATCAACAGCGATGCGCCGACGCTTGCCGAACAGGCGATCTACACGCTGATCGCCATCGGCGCTGGTGCCATCCTGATCGCCATCGACCGGCGCTCGCCAAGCTCGGTGCTGCGCTATGGTTCGATGGCGGTGGGCGTGGTCTCAGTCGCCTTCGTCGTCATCCAGCATTTCCTGGTGCTCAATCCGTTGTTCACCGACGAATCGACCGGTCGGATCCCGGTTTTCAATCTTTTGTTCCTGGCCTATCTCCTGCCGGCCGTCGCCGCTGGCGGCCTGGCGCTCTATAGTAGGGGCAAGCGGCCGAAATGGTATTCGGCCATGCTGGCGCTGGTGGCGGCGCTGCTTGCCTTCGCCTATGCCACGCTCTCGGTGAGGCGCCTGTTCAAGGGCGAGTTCATTGGCTTGTGGAGCGGCCTTGGCCAGTTGGAGACCTATACCTATTCGGCACTCTGGCTGGTGATCGGCGTGGCGCTGCTCACGGCTGGCGTCTGGCTGAAATCGCAGGTGCTGCGCATTGCTTCGGCCGGGCTGATCGCGGTTGCCGTGCTGAAGGTCTTTCTCTTCGACATGTCCGAACTGGAAGGCGTGCTCAGGGCGCTGTCCTTCATTGGCCTGGGCGCGGTGCTGATCGGCATCGGCCTGTTCTATCAGCGGCTTTTGACGCGGGCGGCGAAGGAAAAAGGATAATCGCCTGCGAATCATTGGGTTTTCTTGCCGGTCGGGAATAAACCGGCAGCAGCCAGCGTTATCTCGTTGCTTGGGTGACCGGAGCGGCGGACCGCTTCGCGCTGGCCGCTTGCGCCGTGCCGGGAAGGCGCGTTCAATCGGAATCAACAAGGGCGATCTCAGAACCAGCGGTCATGGACGAAAAGAAGGCAGCAATCCTTGGCGAAATACCGCGCCTGCGCCGCTACGCACGCTCGCTTCTGCGCGACCGTGATTCTGCCGACGACCTCGTTCAGGACTGCCTCGAGCGTGCACTGTTGCGGCTCGACAACTGGCAGACAGGAGAGAGCCCCAGGAGGTGGCTGTTTACGATCATGCATCATTTGTTCATCGACCAGATGCGCAAGGTGAACCGCCGCGGCGAAGCGGCGATGCTGCCGCTGGAGGCGGGCGAGGCGGTTGCCCAGCCGCCCGAACAGTTGGAGGGCATTGCTTCGCGCGAGATCATCAACGCATTGCAGGCGATCAGCCCCGATCGCCGCGCGGCCCTGGTCATGGTCGCCATCGAGGGCTTTTCCTATGCCGAAGCCGCCAACATTCTGGGTGTGCCCGCGGGCACGCTGATGTCGCGCATCGCGCGTGGGCGTGAGGAACTGCGCGGGTTGCTGGACGACACAGCGCGCCGCCGCGCCATAAGGATCGTCGAGAAATGATCCGCCGCGATTTTTCCGAACGGGACATTCACATGGCGCTCGACGGCGAACTGCCGGCCGATGAGCGTGCCGCCTATGATGCCTGGCTCGATGCCAATCCGGAGATGAAGGCGAGGAGCGTCCGCTTCACCGCCGACCGCGAGGCATTGCGTGCCGCCTTTGCCGGCGTGCTGGATGAGCCTGTTCCCGCGCGCTTGCGCAAGGTGGTGCTCGGCGAAGCGCCTGTTAAGGCAGCGGTGCCACGCTCGCGCTGGTGGCTTGCCGCCGCCGCGGCGGTGCTTCTGACCACGGGCGGATTTGGCGGCTACTTTGCAGGCATCGGTGGCCTCGGGCAGGAGGATCCGGCGGAGGATCGGCTCGCCGAACAGGCGATCGCCGCCCATGTCATCTATGCCGCCGAGAAGCTGCATGCGGTGGAAGTGCCGGCCAGCGACAAGGATCATTTGCAGACCTGGCTGTCCAACCGGGTCGGCCTGAAGCTGGTGGCGCCGGATCTGAGCGCGAACGGGTTCCAACTGGTTGGTGGCCGGTTGCTGCCGGCCGGTGAAAGCAAGGCGGCAATGCTGCTCTACGAAGACGACAAGGGCGAGCGCATATCCCTCTTCGTGACGGCGGAATCGACGGAGAATGCCAAGGGCACCTACGCTTCGGCGCAGGACGGTCCGCAGGCCGTCTATTGGCTGGACAAGGGCTATGGCTGTGCCGTCGTCGGTTCGCTGCCGCGCGAGCAATTGGCGGCCGTGGCCAAGAGTGCGTATGGGCAGCTTCTGGCCGGTCTCGCCAGTTGAGCCGGCGGCGATCTCGGCTTGAAACAGCGATTCCGTTCAAAGCTTGTCAGCTTCCCTGCCGCCGCGGAAACTGTCACAATTCGGCCCTAATCAAGGAGCGATAGCGCTTGATGAATACCGGCGCTTCGGCCGGTGTTTGCGACGCTTTGACTGGGGCCGTTTCCGCAACGCAATCGAGGTTTTCTCAAGCCGCATGCCTGCCGAGATCCGCACGGCCCGCGCGTCTGACGTCGATGACCTCGCCGCCATCGAGAAAGCTGTGTTCTCGAGCGACCGCATTTCCCGCCGCTCCTTCCGCCAGTTCATCGAGCGCGAGACCGCCGAGACGCTGGTCGCCGAAATCGATGGGCGCGTCGGCGGTTACGCGATCGTGCTTTTTCGCAAGGGCAGCGGCGTGGCACGGCTCTATTCCATAGCCGTCGGACCGTTTTTCGGCGGGCTCGGCATAGGCCGCCAATTGCTGTCCGCGGCCGAAGAGGCAGCCTTCGAACACGGCCGCATGATGCTGCGTCTCGAAGTGCGCGAAGACAATGGCCGTGCCATCCGCATCTACGAGCAGGGCGGATACCGCAAGATTGGCCGGGAGCTGGGTTACTACGAGGACGGCGCGACGGCGCTGCGCTATGAAAAGACCCTGCGCGGCGACCTTCCGGTCGCCACCAGGGTGCCATTCTATCAGCAGACCTGCGAGTTCACCTGCGGTCCATGCTGCCTGATGATGGCCATGGCCAATTTCGATCGTGGCTTCGTACCCGACCCGGTGATGGAAATCCGACTCTGGCGCGAGGCGACGACCGTCTTCATGATGTCCGGGCCGGGCGGCTGCGAACCATTCGGTCTGGCTGTCTCGGGGTATGAAAGCGGGCTCGCGGCGGAAATCTTTGTTTCCTTCTACGGCGCGTTGTTCCTGCAATCGGTGCGTAGCGAGGACAAGCGCCGGATCATGGAATTGGCCCAGGTCGACTTTCGCCGCCGAGCGGAACTTTACGGTATCCCGGTGAATTACCGTCCGTTCACCATCGACGATATCAGGGCGGCTCTTGCCGGGGGCAAACTCGTGCTGGTGCTGATCAGCGGCTTCCTGATGTTCGGCAAGAAGGTGCCGCATTGGGTGCTGGCCATCGGCGATGATGGCGACCATATTCTGATCCACGATCCGTGGGTCGAGGATGAAAGGCAGGAAACCATCCTTGATGCCGCCAACATTCCCGTGCCTTACGGCATCTTCATGAACATGGCGCAGTTCGGCCGCGACGGACTGCGTGCCGCCATCACTTTGGGAAAGAGATAATGACCTGGGTCATTCTTACCGGCAGGCAAAGCGATCTCGACCAGGTGGCGACACCGCACAAGATCATCACCAATCGCGACTATCTTGCCCATCCCTCGCTGTTCCGCGGCCAGCGGCCGAAGGTCATCAACCTGTCGAACAATTACGGCTACCAGAGCCGCGGCTATTACGCGTCGCTGCTGGCGAGTTCGCGCGGCCACAAGGTCATCCCGACCGTCGAGACGATGATCGACCTGTCGGAGCGCAAGCTCTACGAGCACGCCTTGCCGGAACTGGAACTGGCGCTCAACAAATGCCGCAAGGACCTCGGCGGCGTATTTCCGGCGAAGGTCTGTATCTTCTTCGGCATCGGCCCGTCCAAGGTCTGGGACCGTTTTGCCAAGCTGTTGTTCGACTGGTTCCGGGCGCCGGCGCTCGAAGTCCACATCAAGGACAGCGCCGAATGGGCCTCGATCCGCAAGATCGGCTTCCACCCGCTGGCGCGGATGACCGAGGACGAGGAAAAAAGCTTCATCCAGTGCCTGGAGACCTACACCAACCGAGAGTGGCGCGACACCAAGGGCCGGACGCCGGCGCGCTACACCTTCGCCACCCTGGTCGATCCGCATGAGGAATTGCCGCCGTCGGAAATCTCCTCGCTGCGCTACTGGGCCAAGATCGCCGAAAAGATGGGGGTCGAAATCGAGCCCATCACCAGGAAGGATCTCGCCAAGCTCGCGAATTACGACGCGCTGTTCATCCGCGAGACCACCTCGATTTCCAATCACACCTATCGTTTCGCCCGCCGCGCCCAGCAGGAAGGCATGCCTGTCATCGACGACCCGCTGTCGATGATCCGCTGCACCAACAAGGTCTATCTCAACGAACTGATGGCCTACAACAAAGTGCCGGTGCCGCCCACGGTGATGATCGCCGGCGCCTCTGATCTCGAACTCGCGGCGCAGACGCTGGGTTTTCCCCTGGTGTTGAAGATCCCGGATTCGTCGTTCTCGCGCGGTGTCAAGAAATGCGCCAATTTCGAGGAGCTGAAGACGCTTGCCACCGAATGGCTCGAGGATTCCGATCTTTTGATCGCGCAGAAATTCATCCCGACCGAATATGACTGGCGCGTCGGCGTGCTCGGCGGCCAGCCGCTGTTTGCCGTGCACTATCTGATGGCCAAGAAGCATTGGCAGATCGTCAACCACAAGGCCAATGGCAAGCCCGACCAGGGCGGCATCAAGACCTTCACGCTGAAGGAGACGCCGTCTCATGTCGTCGAGACGGCGGTGAAGGCGGCGCGCTGCATCGGCGACGGCCTCTACGGTGTCGACCTCAAGGAGACCAAGGACGGCGTCTTCGTCATCGAGGTCAACGACAACCCCAACCTCGACCATGGCTGGGAGGATTCCGGCGAGAAGGACGAAGTCTGGGTGCGGTTGACGCAGTGGTTCCTGGAGCGGCTGGACAGGCCGGGGCGGTAATCAACCGAGGGAAGAGATGCTGTTCATCGTCATCGAGGATTTCACCGGCTGCGACCGCAAGGAAATCTATCGCCGGTTCCGCGACCGGGGCCGCCTGAAGCCGGAGGAGCTTGTCGTGCATCATAGCTGGATCGCGGCCGATATGAGCCGCTGTTTCCTGCTGGTGGAGGCCGATGATGTCACGCTCCTGCAGCGATGGGTCATCGAATGGGCTGATCTGGTCGAGTTCGAGATCGTGCCCGTGGCGACCAACAAGGACATGGTGGTGGCCTTGAGCGGGCACCTCTAGCCATCGCCCTCCTGGGTCAGCGCAGCGCCGGGGAGTCCACGGCGCGCCGGCATTCATCGATCAGCCAAGCGCGGAACGCGGCCACGACATCGCGCCTTGCGCTTCGCTCCGGGACAGTCAGGCAGTAGGGCTGTCGCAGGGCGATTGCGCTCGCGGCGGGCCGCACCAGCCTGCCGTCCTCCACCGCCTCGGCACAGTAAATCCCTTGCGCCAGCGCCACGCCCAACCCCGAAATCGCGAGGTCGAGGGCCGCGCGCGACGAATTGGCCGACAGGCCGCGCCGCAATGCCCGGCCAGATTGGGCATTCGTCGCCTCGAACCAGTTGCGCCAGGACGGAAACGAAGCGCCGGTCGGTCCCCAATCCGTGTGGATCAGCGGCAGCCCGGCGAGCGGCTCGCCGCCTGCCTTGATCATGCCGGCAAGCTTTGGCGCGCAGACCGGATAGACCGCGTCCCTGGCAATATCCTCGGTCGGATGTTCGCGATAGTGCGGACCGTAGGAGAGCCTGATGTCGATCAGTTCGCGGTCGAACGGCACCGGGTCGTCATCGCCCCGCACCGATATGTCGGCGGCGCCATGGCTTGCGACGAAGCCGGCCAGACGCTGCGAAAGCCAGCCCATGGCCATGGATGGCGGCACCGATACGACCAGACGCGGGCGGAATGCATCGCCGCCCAGTTCGCGCGAGACGCTGCCGATCTCCTGGAAAGCCACGGTCAGCCGCGGCAACATTTCCACGCCCGCCTCGGTGAGGACAACGCGCCGGTTGATCCGCTGAAACAGCTTGCGGCCCATCTGCTCCTCCAAGGTGCGGATAAGCTGGCTGACGGCGGCAGCCGAGACCGAAAGTTCTTCCGCCGCCGCGGCAAAGCTGCCCGTACGTGCGGCGGCTTCGAAAGCCTGGAGCCCTTTCAGGGATGGGGATGTGACCATGATCGCCAGATAGATAAGCTTAGCTTATCCAAATCGCAGGAATCGTCGTTTTTGGAAAGCTTTTTCGCCGACTAGAATGGTCTTCATCAATCTCCAGCCTGGATCGAGGCCGATGGACCATCGCGACATCATCGCGTCACTGACGACAGAAGAGCGCAATCGCCTGACGGCCAAATCCGATGTCGCGGGCCTGTTCCAGCTCGGCGCTCACTTGGGTGCGATTGTCATCATTGGATCGCTGATCGCGGCCGAGGTGCCGTTCTGGCCATTGCTGATGCTGCCGCAAGGCATCCTGATCGTGTTCCTGTTCACGCTGCTGCACGAGTCGGTTCACCGCACGGCTTTCAATACGCAGCGGCTGAATGACGGCGTGGCGCGGCTGTGCAGCCTGGCCATCGGGCTGCCCGCCGACTGGTTCCGCTACTTCCACTTCGCTCACCACCGGTACACGCAGGATCCGGAAAACGATCCCGAGCTTGCCCTCCCGAAGCCGGAGACCTTGCGGCAATACATTGTCCACGTCTCGGGCCTGCCGGTGTGGTGGGGGCATTTCAAGACGCTGTACACCAATGCGCGTGGGGACTGCCACGATAGCTATGTGCCGCTAAAGGGCCTGCCCAAAGTGCGCGCCGAGGCACGTGCGATGATCGGGTTCTATGTCGTGGTCCTGGCGCTTGCCATCTGGTTCGAGGCAACGGTGCTGTTCTATGTCTGGATCTTGCCGGCTCTGCTCGGACAGCCATTCCTGCGGCTTTATCTGCTGGCCGAGCACGGCCGCTGCCCGTTCGTCGCGAACATGCTGGAAAACACCAGGACGACGCTGACCAATTGGGCGGTGCGCAAGCTGGCCTGGAACATGCCGTTCCATGCCGAGCATCATGCCTATCCCGGCGTGCCGTTTCACCAATTGCCGCGGTTTCACGCGCTGATCGAGCGGCACCTGAAGGTGGTCGAGCCCGGCTATGTCAGCTTCCACGAGAAATACCTGGAGACGCTGCGCTGACCTTGCGCCGATGCGTCAGCCGGTCTGGCTGCGCGGCGCACGCGCTTTCAACAGACGCTGGATGTCAGCCGCCTTCGACGGCACGCCGATCAGATAGCCTTGCGCCTCGACACAACCGTTGTCGCGCAGCATGTCGAGTTGCCTCTCGGTTTCGACGCCCTCGGCGGTGACGACGATGCCAAGTTCGGTGCCGAGACCGATGATAGAGCGAACGATCGCCGCCGTGTCGCGATTGCCCATGTCGCGAATGAATGATCGGTCGATCTTGATCTTGTCGACCGGAAAACGCCTGAGGTAGCCGAGCGAGGAATAGCCGGTGCCGAAATCGTCCAGCGCGATGCGGATACCGAGCTCACGCAACTGGCGCAGCGTTTTCAGCACGGCCTTGCTCTCGTCCATTAGTACGGTTTCGGTGATTTCCAGTTCCAGCTGTCCGGCCGGGACGCCGGAAAAAGCCAGCGCCGAGATGACGGCGCGGGCAAACCCGCTGCTTTTGAGCTGCACCGCCGAGACATTGACCGCAATGCGCAAACCCGGCGGCCAGCTTGCAGCCGTCGCGCAGGCTTTCCTCAGCGCCCACTCGCCAAGCGGCACGATCAGCCCTGTCTCTTCGGCGACGGGAATGAAGTCGTCCGGCGCCACCTTGCCGCGCGCCGGCGAATGCCAGCGCATCAGGGCCTCCGCGCCGATGATCTCGCCCGAGGCGATGTTCATGATGGGCTGGAAATCGAGATCGAACTCCTGGCGCGGCAGCGCGGTCTCCAGGTCGACTTCAAGCGCCCGCCGGGCCTGCACGGCTGCGTCCATTCCAGGTTCGAAGAAGCGATAGAGGTTTCGCCCTTCGCTCTTCGCCCGATAGAGCGCCGTGTCGGCGTTCTTCAGCAGCGTGTCGGCGTCACGGCCATCGGCGGGGAAAACGGCGATGCCCAGGCTGACGCCGACATGCATCTCGCGGCTCTTGTCGCGAAATGGTTTTGCGATTGCCTCGACGATGCGCTTCGCCAATTTCTCGGCATCGGCAATGCCCACGGAGTTGGATTGGATGACGACGAACTCATCGCCGCCGAAACGGGCGATCATGTCCGCATCGTCGCGCAGGCAACGCTGCAGTCTTTCGGCCACTCTTTTCAACAGCCAGTCACCGGCAGGGTGTCCCCAGGTGTCGTTCACAGCCTTGAAACGGTCGAGGTCGAGCGAGAAGATCGCGAGCGGCGTAGCGGCCACATCCTCCAGCGCATGGTCGAGCCGTTCGCGAAACATCGATCGGTTGGGCAGCCCAGTCAGCGTGTCGTGATGCGCAAGATGGATCATGCGCTCTTCGGCCAAACGGCGTTCCGTGACGTCGTCGAACGTCGCCACCCAACCGCCGCCACTCATCGGCTGGCGCACGACCAGAATCGTCCTGCCGTCGGCGAGATGGCGATACGTCGAATGCATTTTTCCCGCCCGCCGGCAGGCTTCGGTCTTGGCGACTTCGCTGTCGACGTCGATCTTCGTGTAGATGCCGAGTTCCAGCAATCGTTCGAGGGCGTCGCGGTGCGTCGTTCCAAGCGGGAAGTCGGCCGCCGTGACATTGTACAGTTCCAGAAAACGCCCGTTGCGCACGATCATCTTGCCGTCGGCGTCGTACATCAGCAGGCCTTGCGACATGTTGGCGAGCGCGGCGTCGAAGCGGCGATGCTGCTCCTTGAGATCCTGCTCGGCGCGCCGCTGTTCGGTGATGTCCTCGTAGATCGAGACCCAGCCGCCCGAAGCCAGCGGCCGGTGCGAGATAAGGATGATGCGGCCGTCCGCCAGGACTTCTTCGTAGGCCGAAGGTTTCGCCTGGTCGATATAGGGCTTGCGGATGGCGTAGAGCTCGTCGGCGCTTTGCGAGGCGACGCCGAGGTCGACGCTATGCCGCAGGATGTCGATGAAGCGGATGCCCGGCCGCATCACCTTGGCGTCGAGGTGGAAGATGTCGATGTAGTTGCGGTTGCAGATGATCATGCGTTCATCGGCGTCGAACATGCACAGTCCATGCGACATGTTTTCGACAGCGGCTGAAAAGCGTTCGTTCTGCTCGCGCAGCTCATCTTGCATGCGGCGAGAGTGTTCCACGCCTCCGGCCGCCCGTTCCGGGACGACCGAACCATCCTTGACATCCACGACGGGCATGAGGCGCCCCTGCGGTGCTTGATCGAACACCACACTGTTGACGCTTCCGGTTAATTTAGCGTTTTCTACCCTAGCGCGGATGTCGCAACGTGATGTCTTGACGTCTCGATCGCCGAAAACCGCTTCAGGAAGGCATTCTGCGCCGAGGTCACCGAGCGTGGCGCGAAGTCGAAGCGCTCCGCGGAAAGACCGCGCGGGCGGCCGAAGAACTCGGTTGCCTCGGCGCTCGAAAAGCCGGCGAGCAGCGTTGCCTCGAAATAGGCGGCGATCTGGTCGGCGCGCTTGATCTCTTTGCGGAGTACCGCGGCCGGTTCGGGAGGCAGCGAGAAACGCAGATGGATGGCGCGCTGCAGGCGCAATTCGCAATCCTTGTAGCTGCCGCCCATCACCGACTTGAATGGCGAGATCATGTCGCCGATGACATATTCGGGCGCGTCGTGCAGCAGCGCCGCCAACTGGTCGTCGGCCGAAGCCTGGGGCACCAGTTCGTTGAACAGCGCCTCGACCAGCAGTGAATGCTGGGCGACCGAAAAGGCATGCTCGCCGCGGGTCTGGCCATTCCAGCGGGCAACGCGGGCAAGCCCATGCGCAATGTCCGAGATCTCGATGTCGAGCGGCGAGGGGTCGAGCAGGTCGAGCCTGCGGCCTGACAGCATGCGCTGCCAGGCGCGTGGTGGCGCGCCGGCGCGGTCCGCCGCCATCAGGTTTCCTCCGTGCCGGCGGCTTCCTGCGGGAAACTGAATTTGGCCCAGGCAGGAATGGTGAGCGTCACCGGCGCATCGGCCGCCAGAATCGGTTGGCCAACGTCCAACGCCGCCTTGACCCTGTCTATGCGGGCAATGGCGAGCCCTGATGTGCCGGCACTTGAGCCGAGCGTGCCAACCGACCGCCCCTCGACAGTCAGTTCGGTGCCGACGGGGGGCAGGGGAAGCCCGGCCTCGACAATCAGCACGCGCCGCCTGGCCGTGCCCCGATGCTGCATGCGCGAGACCACCTCCTGGCCGACATAGCAGCCCTTCTTGAAGCCGACACCGCCCATCTCGTCGAGCAGCACGTCATGCGGGAACGCATCGCCGAGTGCATAGTCGGGTCCGCTCTCGGCAATGCCGTGGGCGATGCGAAAGGCCTGCCACGCGGCGATGTCGCCGGTATCCGCGGTGCCGGCATAGAAGCGCGTGACGCCTTCGTCGCCAAAGCGCCTGTCGGCGACCGCGGTTGAATCACTTTCTGAGGCGATTGATTCCTTTCCCCACGCGACGGTGACAAGCGTTTGTTCCGACTTGGCAATCTCGACTTTGGCGCGAAGCTTGTAGAGCATCAGCCGGCGAATGAAATCGTCTGAAACGTCGGCACGGCATTCGATGCGGAAGGCGTTTTCGCCGGCCCGCGAGATCAGGAAGTCGAACAGGATCTTGCCTTGCGGCGTCAACAGCGCGCCCGGCTTGGCCTCACCATTGCCAAGCGCATCGAGATCGGTGGTCAGGATGTTTTGCAGAAAGTGTTCGGCATCCGGGCCGGAGACGATGATGAGCGCGCGGTCTTTCAGCAGGGCAAAGGGCATGGGGCGGATAAAAGCCTGATCTTGCAAAACGGTTGGCCATTACGTAAGCCGCTGACACTCCCCCCGCAAGAGAGCATCACCATGACCTACGACCTCATCCTGACAGGCGGCACAGTGGTCAATCATGACGGCGAGGGGCTGCGCGACGTCGGCGTGACGGGCGGGCGCATCGCCGCGATCGGCAATCTGCGCCAGGCCTCGGCTGGCGAGACGATCGACTGCCGGGGCCTGCATATCCTGCCGGGCGTCGTCGACAGCCAGGTGCATTTCCGCGAGCCGGGACTGGAGCACAAGGAAGACCTGGAAACGGGTTCGCGCGCGGCGGTGCTGGGCGGTGTCACCGCCGTGTTCGAAATGCCCAACACCAACCCGCTGACCACCAGCGAGGCAACGCTTGCCGACAAGGTCCGGTGCGGCAGCGGCCGCATGCATTGCGATTTTGCTTTCTGGGTTGGCGGTACCCGCGACAACGCCAGGGACGTCGGCGACCTCGAACGTTTGCCGGGGGCCGCTGGAATAAAGGTCTTCATGGGCTCGTCCACCGGCGACCTGCTGGTCGAGGACGATGAAGGTGTCGCCTCGATCCTGCGAAACACCCGCCGCCGCGCCGCTTTTCATTCGGAGGACGAGTTCCGCCTGCGCGAGCGCCTGGGCGAGCGCATCGAGGGCGACCCGTCATCGCATCCGGTCTGGCGTGACGAGATCGCCGCCTTGCGCTGCACCGAAAGGCTGGTCCGCATCGCGCGCGACGTCCGCGCCCGCATCCACGTCCTGCACATCTCGACCGCCGAGGAAATACTGTTCCTCGAACAACACAAGGATGTCGCGACCTGCGAGGCCACACCGCACCATCTGACGCTGAGCGCCGACGACTATGCGCGCCTCGGCACGCTGATCCAGATGAACCCGCCGGTGCGCGACAAGCGCCATCGCGACGGCGTCTGGCATGGCATTGCGCAGGGCATTGTCGACGTGCTCGGCTCCGACCACGCGCCGCACACATTGGCCGAGAAGGCAAAATCCTATCCGGCTTCGCCCTCGGGCATGACCGGCGTGCAGACGCTGGTGCCGATCATGCTCGACCACATCAATGCCGGCCGGCTGACCCTGCAGCGCTTTGTCGATCTCTCCAGCCATGGCCCGCAGCGCATCTTCGGCATGGCCCGGAAAGGCCGCATCGCCGCCGGCTACGACGCCGACTTCACCATCGTCGACATGAAGCGGCGCGAGACCATCACCAACGCGCAGGCCGGCTCGAAAGCCGGCTGGACACCCTATGACGGCAAGCAGGTGACCGGCTGGCCGGTCGGCACCGTCATCCGCGGTCAGCGCGTCATGTGGGAAGGCGAAATCGCCACGCCAGGCCAGGGCAGGGCGGTGGAGTTCTCCGAGGCGCTGCCTGGTTAGGCAACCAGTGGCTGTGCGTCACGTCTTTGTTTTTTAAGCGTTCCACACTATATGTTCAAGGCATTATGCAGGCACATAGCGCGCCTATGATTGACCCCGCCGAGTTTCCAGAGCTGCAAGCGCTCTTGTGGAATCGCGATGCCGCGCGACTGATCCCGGCCAACGAAGCATTTGCGTTGTACGAGCGCAATTGGCGCTTTGTCGATCAGACACGGCTTACGACGCGCGAGAAATTGCTTATCCAGAATCTCGCCAGCGAATTCGGTCACGGTATCCTTCTGACTGCCGGCTGAATTGTCCTCCTGTGCTGGTTTTCGCCTCGCATTTGCAACCTCAAAACCGGACATTTCGCGAGCGGAAGCCATGAAGGAATTCAGAAAGCCGGAACACAGGATTATCGCTGAAGCCCTCGCGCTTATGGACCGCGATTTCCTGACCGCAGCCCAATGCTGGTTCGGTGGCGGGACGGCGATTGTGTTGAAATTGGGCGAGTATAGGCGGTCGTTGGACGTCGATTTTCTGTGCGCGGACGTCGACGGCTATCGCCAATTGCGAATGTCAGCAGTCGAACGCGGTGTAAGGGCATTCTTTCCTGAACCAGTCGAAGCTGTGCGGGATTTTCGGATTGATCAGTATGGCCTGAGGACCGTGGTAAAGTTGAGGGGGCAATTGATCAAGTTTGAAATCGTTCGTGAAGCCCGCATCCCATTGCAAGGTCGTTTCGACGACGATCTAAATGTACCTTCTTTGACCCCCTCGGACATGTTCGCCGAGAAGTTATTGGCGAATGCCGATCGATGCCAAGACCGTGCTGTCGGCTATCGCGATGCTATTGATCTGGGGATGTTGATCAGCGCCTACCGGGAGATCCCGAGCGACGCTGTAGCCAAGGCCCAGGCTGCATATGGACAGGATATCCAGCGCAAGGTTGTTTGGGTGGTTAACAAGCTTCGGGATGCGGAAGAATTGAATTACGCAGCCGAGATCCTACAGATGGAGGCTGACATGGCTTGCGGCGCCATTTCGGCTCTTCGAAATGAGAGCATTCGCATTTGGCCTGATGCTGACATCAGCGAAGAACCTGCCAGCCCGCTCAAATAGCAACATCGTCTACGATGCTTGCATCCTGGCGCAACCAGGCAGGCGATGGCTTCAATCGCCGGCCACGAAGAAGGTCCATCGTCCGGCGGGTGTGATGCCGACGCGATAGAAGATGTAGGCGCCGAACTGTTTCATGTCGTCGAAATCGCCGGCCGTGACGATCTTGAACAGCTCGACTCGCTGCTTGGCGTCGAGTTTGTCGAGCGGCAGCGCGAAGAAATACGGCCAGACATAGAGTTCCTGTGGCGTGCCCGCATCGACACGGACGTAGCCGGCGGAGAGCACCTCCTCCAGAATAGCCAGGATCTCCTGGCCGTCAGGGTCGCCCGACAGCCCTTTGAGGAAGGCGATGGCGTCGCCATCGATATCGGCAAGCGACAGTTGGGTCATGCTGTCGCCCTTGCCGATCAAGGGCCTGAGCTTCTCGATGTCGCCGCTCTTGCAGGCTTCGATGATCAGGTCATGCTGCCGCACCGGCTCGGGCAGCTTGCCGAGGTCGTAGACGACTTCCGGCAGGGGCGCCTCGGGATCGACACGCGGCCTGTTGCTGCCGCCATCCGATGGAGTGTCAGGCTCCGCGGCGTCGGGAGCGGCCGGTTGGCTGCTCGAAGGCGATGTCCCCACCGGGTCAGGCATCGGAACTGTGCTTCCGGGCGTTGAACTATCGCCATCCGTCGACGGTGTGACCGGCGAGGGGAGTTCTTCGTTTTTGATCTCGCTCAGTGCATAGGCAGGGCTGCTGGCCAGGCACGTCGCCAAGGCAATCGCGCCACAGCAAGCAGCGAGGCGGATGTAGAGGACAAGGCCCTTCGGCCTGCCTGACATCGGAAAATTCACTGCCCGTATCTCCCTGCTCCGGGCATGGTGCCCGATCGGCATCCAATCGTCAAAGAACCTGATATCGGTTCAGTGCCGCAGCCGCTCGGGTTCGAAGGCGCCAGCAATCACTTTTTCACGCATACGGTCCAGCAGGGCAAGGGCCGAGGTCTCGCCATTGGCGCGCAGCATTTCGCCGAATGCCGTTTCGAGTGCCGCCTCGGCAATGATCTCGGGCTCGATGCCGGCCGAAAGACCTTCCGCCCAGGCTTCGCTGTGGCTCTCAACCGCCGTCAGGCGCTTCTCTTCCCTGACCAGCGCGTCGATGTCGTTGGCAGCATGTTCCATAAGCGATGTCCACCCTTTCAAGCGGCAACCCATCAGTGTGGATCAGGCTTGATCTGTTCCATTCATAGGCAGCTCCAAGTAAGTATCTGTAAATACGACATTTTTTAGATCGTCTGTTACAGGGGCCGACTGTGTTTGGCGAAGCTGCGTTTCAACCCGGATCAAACTTAGCCGATTAGGCCGGCCTGCGGGGCGAAAACCTTCAGTTTGAGTTAATTCCGCATTCGCGTGGTAACGTTTGATTAACGCTGTTGCAGAAGTGCAACATCAGGATTGCACCAAGACTTAGACAGGCACAAGCCGGATATGGCGATCATCGGTCGCGACGGGCCTGATATCTGTTGATGGATGCTCAGTTGCCATAACGCGAGGCGATGTCGCGCGACAGCGTCTCACCTTCCTTCATATAACGGCTGATGGCTTCAGTGGCCGAAGCGGTGCACTGGGTGTAGGTGCCGCCGAAGGAACGATAGCCGCGGTTGAAGCTGGCGATGAAGCGGGCGCGGCGTTCCGGGTCAGGGTTTTCCGAATCGAGCAGTTTTTCCATCTCGTCCCGCCACTGGTCGCCTTTCTCCCCGCACAGATTGCGCAGGAAATGCAGTGACCCCAGAACTTCCGCCAGCCGCATCAGCCCCGGCTCGAACGGCGACTCGGCACTGAAGGCAGGCCGCGCCGGGACAGCCGCGCTGACAGCAAGGCAAATGGCGAGAAGTATTGACGGACGGTTCATAAATCTTCTCTGACCGACGGCTTAGGCCGTTATCGTCTGTCGAACGGCTTAGGCCGTCATGGCTGGCGAGACAACATAAGCCTTGTGACGAAACAATTTGTCGCCTGCAAGGCGATTTTCAGTGCCGCCTCAGTGGGTCTGAAGGGGACCGAGGAGTTCCTCTGCGACCGCGAATACCGAGCCGACAAGCGGCAGCAGGGTCATCTCCTTGAGTGTATAGAAGGCCGCTGTCTCGGCGTCGTCACTGGCCACGGCCTCGCCACCGGCATAGGCGGCGCCGAAGACCGTGAGCAGATAGTCGACTGGGTGGCTGTCGTCCCTGCCGTCGATGTGGATTTCCCGAAGAGGCCGCAAGCCGGTGGCGCGCAAGCCGGTCTCTTCCACCAGTTCACGCCGTGCCGCATCCTCCAGCGTCTCGTCGCCTTCGACCTTGCCGCCGGGAAAGGCGTAGAGCCCTTGCGAAGGCGGCCTTGCCCGTTTCACGAGGAGTATGCTGTCCCCCCGCACGACGGCGACCGAGACGGCGGGAAGTGTCTTTCGTGCTTCGTTCATGATCAGGCTCATTCGCGGGCCGGTCTGTTGTGGACCGCCCGGTAAGAGGAAGCATTACCGGTTGCGCAACACCGGTTCCATAGCCACTTTCGGAGCCGAACCATTCGAAAGGCTCCATCATGTGCGGACGTTTTGCCTTGACCGCCACGCCGGACCGGACCGCCGCCTTCCTGGGCCTTGCCGAGCTCGAGGATTTCCCGGCCCGCTACAACATCGCGCCGACGCAGCCGGTCCTGATGGCGACTGCTGGCGTGCCGCGGGCTGCAGGTTCCAACCTGCCGGATCGGCAGCCGATGCTGGTGCGCTGGGGGCTCCTTCCTGCCTGGGTCAAGGACACCAGGGAGTTTCCGCTGCTGTTCAACGCGCGCTCGGAAGGCGCAGTCGAAAAGGCCTCGTTCAAGGCCGCCATGCGCCATCGCCGTGCGCTGGTGCCGGCATCCGGCTTTTACGAGTGGCGGCAGACCGGAGGCAGGAAGGGGCAACCCTATTGGATCCGGCCGCGGCAGGGCGGATTGGTCGCCTTTGCCGGCCTGATCGAAACCTATGCCGAGCCGGGCGGCTCGGAGATGGACACCGGCGCCATCCTGACCGTCAACGCCAACGCCGACATCGCCCATATCCATGACCGCATGCCGGTGGTGATCGATGTCTCCGACTTTGCCCGCTGGCTGGATTGCCGCACGCTCGAACCGCGCGATGTCGCCCATCTGCTGCGGCCGGCACAGCCCGATTTCTTCGAGGCGATCCCTGTCTCCGGCCTTGTCAACAAGGTCGCCAACACCGGACCGGAGATTCAAGAGAGGGGCGAGGTTGGGCCGGAACCCGAGAAAGTCAGGCGCCAGAAACCCGGCGCGGACGACAGTCAGATGACGCTGTTCTAGCGAAGCCAGTCGGGGTCTTTATGTTCAGGGCGCTTGTTCGCACCCTCGGTGTCGGCCGGGGCGCCGCTTCAGGCGGCGCGGGGCGATACGATCTTCTGCGCCGGCTTCTTCTTCTTGGCGGTGTGAAGAAGGGCGGCGACGATGGCTGCCGGACCGATCGCGCGATAGTGGTTGGCCAGCGCCGGTTGCTTGGCGCGATTGGCTTCCTGCTTGCTTCGAGGCATGTTTCTCTTCCCAGATAACGTTTTCGTGTATGCGACTTGGTCGCCGAATCCGACCAAATCGTGACGCGTGGTGATCTAGCCGGCGAATGTTTCATGACTGTGCCGACATGTTTAATAAAATGTTTCATTGGGTGATTCCGTGTGATCGGGCGATGCGTTTGCCAGCCCTCGCGATGTTTTTCCCGGGATCAGCGACTTGACGGCAACACTGGTCGGGGCGATAAAGCCGCCCATGAAAACGTCTTTCGCCATTTGTGGCATATGCATTATTGGCTAGCCTCGCGCTGGTCCGGACGTTTTCGCCTCATCTTCCCCAGATTGGACAAACGCCCCGGCCAGCAGGCTGGAGTCTGATTTGCGCCTCGGCGCGGGGCTGGCTCCATCCAGACAAGAAGTTCTGAAACCGGGAAGGCTTGGAATGTCTGACGCATCGCAGGGCCTGCGCCTCTACAACACGCTGACGCGCGCGAAAGAGGACTTCGTGCCGATCGATCCGCGAAATGTGCGCATGTATGTCTGCGGCCCGACCGTCTACGACTTCGCCCATATCGGCAACGCCAGGCCGGTCATCGTCTTCGACGTGCTGTTCCGTCTGCTGCGCCATCTCTATGGCGAGACGCACGTCACCTATGTGCGCAACATCACCGACGTCGACGACAAGATCAACGCGCGCGCGTTGCGTGATTTCGGCGGCGAGATATCAGCCGGCACACTGTCGCTTAACGAAGCGATCCGGCGGGTTACCGAAAAAACCGCCGACCAGTTCCACAGGGACGTCGCCACGCTTGGCTGCCTGGAGCCGACGGTCGAGCCGCGCGCCACCGAATTCGTCGAGCCCCGCGCCGACGGTAAGGCTGACATGATCACCTTGATTCTAAGCCTGATCGGGCGCGGCCACGCCTATGTCGCGGCGGGCGAAGTTCTGTTCGATACTGCATCGATGCCGGACTATGGGCAATTGTCGAAACGCAATCTCGACGAGCAGCAGGCCGGCGCCCGCATCGCCGTCGACGCCCACAAGAAAAACCCCGGCGATTTCGTGCTGTGGAAACTGTCTTCGGCCGAAGAGCCGGGCTGGCAAAGTCCGTGGGGCAGGGGCCGGCCCGGCTGGCATATCGAATGCTCGGCCATGTCGGCTGCCTATCTCGGCGAGGTCTTCGACATCCATGGCGGCGGCCTCGATCTGATCTTCCCGCACCATGAGAACGAGATCGCCCAGTCGCGCTGCGCCCACGGCACGTCGGTCATGGCCAATGTGTGGATGCACAACGGCTTCCTGCAGGTCGAGGGCCAGAAGATGTCGAAGAGCCTCGGCAATTTCTACTCGATCCACGAATTGCTGGAGACCGACACTTTTGGTGGCCGCAAATGGCCGGGCGACGTGCTCCGGCTGGCGATGCTGATGACGCATTATCGCGAACCGATCGACTTTTCCGTGCGCAAGCTGGAGGAGGCGGAAAACACGCTGCGCAAATGGAAACGCGCGGCGGATCTGGCGCCGGCCGCGGGAAGTCGGTTGCCGGTGGAGGTGGTGGAGGCGCTGTCGGATGACCTCGCGACCTACGCGGCCTTCCAGCAACTGACCCAGCTTGCAGGCGAGGCGACCGAATTCAGCGGCGTTGGCGAAAATGGCGCTGCGGCTTCCTTGAAAACCTCGCTCGCATTCCTCGGTTTCGACGTCGGCGCGGCTAAAGTCGACGAGGTCGCGATCGCTCAGGCCATCGCTAGGCGCCTGCAGTTCATCGCCGCGAAGAACTGGGCCGAGGCCGACCGCATCCGCGATGAACTGCTGGCCAAGGGAGTGCAGCTGAAGGACGGCAAGGACCCGGTCACCGGCGAGCGCATGACGACGTGGGAGATCAAGCGGTGAGGGTGGTTGCTGTTATGGCCGGAGTGGAGAGGTTGGCGGGCCGTAGAGAGCTGATCTCGACAGTCCAAGGTGCCGGCAGCCCGCCAAGGCTGCTGCGCTTCTGGAACGACGACGTGATCCGCGATATCGACAATGTCTGCCAGCACATCGTCATCGAGGCCGCGCTGGCCAATGCCGAAATGCCGGCGAGCGAACCGACAACGGAGGAACTCGTTCCATGATCGACCATCTCGGCATCACCGTGTCTGATTTCGACAATTCAAAAGCCTTCTACGACAAGGCGATGGCGCCGCTCGGTGCCTCGCTGCTTTACATGGTGCCGCAGGAATACACCGGTGGCGCCAAGGTCGGCGGTTATGGCCGCGACCGGCCAGTGTTCTGGCTGAGCGCGGCCAGCGAAAAGCCCCGAGATCACCAGCACGTCGCCTTCACCGCGCGCAGCCGCGCCGAGGTCGACGCCTTCCATGCCGCCGCCCTTGCAGCCGGCGGCAAGGACAATGGCGGGCCGGGCCTGCGCCCGCACTATCACCCCAACTACTACGGCGCCTTCGTCTTCGATCCCGACGGCAACAATGTCGAGGCGGTCTGCCATGATCCGGAGGGAGCCCATGGATCGGAGTGAAAGTCGATGAGCCTCGACAATCGGCCGGTCTATACGGGCGGCTGCCAGTGCGGCGCGGTGCGCTTTCGCGTCGAAGGCGCGCTTGGCGACGCCTCGGTCTGCCACTGCCGCATGTGCCAGAAGGCGAGCGGCAATTTCTACCTGCCGCTGGTCTCGGTGCGCGGCGCCAAGGTCGATTGGACGCGCGGCGAGCCCAAGCGGTTCCGGTCCTCCAATGCGGCCTGGCGTGGCTTCTGCGCCGAATGCGGCACGCCGCTGACCTTCGAGGCGCCCGACGGCATGGCGCTGGCGATCGCCGCCTTCGACGATCCGGCTGGTATCGCGCCGACCATCCAATGGGGCACGGAGGCGAAACTGCCCTACGTGGATTCCATTCCGCGATTGCCGGGCGAGGACACGATGGCGGATATGGGCTCGGCCCCCTATCTCGCCGAGCTCATCTCCTATCAGCATCCCGACCACGACACCGACCAATGGCCGCCGGAGGAAAGACCATGACCGAGACAGTCCGAACCGGCGGCTGCCAATGCGGCGCCGTGCGCTTCCGCATCAAGGGCGCGCTGGGACGCCCATCCATCTGCCATTGCCGGATGTGCCAGAAACAGTTCGGTTCCTTCTTCGGCGCGCTGGTGACGGTGCCCAAGGATGGTGTCGAATGGACCCGTGAGGAGCCCAGCTATTTCCAGTCGTCGGTCAACATCGATCGCGGCTTCTGCGCCCGGTGCGGCACGCCGCTGACCTACCGGCAGCCCGGCGGGCTCGAGATCGCCATCGGCGCCTTCGACGACCGCTCCGATCTGGCGCCGCGGATCCAGGTCAACTATGCGGCACGGCTGCCTTGGGTGGAGACGATCTTCGAGCAACCCGTCCACCAGGATCCCGACTATTACGCGCGACAGGAGCAGATCATCTCCTTCCAACATCCCGATCACGAAACGGCCAATTGGCCGCAACAGGGCCTGAAACTATGAGCTTGCGCACCCTCTATCCGGAAATCGAACCGTTCGACTCGGGCATGCTCGACGTCGGTGATGGCCATCAGGTCTATTGGGAGCGGTCGGGCACCAAGGGCGCCAAGCCGGCGGTGTTCCTGCATGGCGGGCCGGGCGGCACCATTTCGCCAAAACACCGGCGGCTGTTCGACCCCAAGCTTTACGATGTCATCCTGTTCGATCAGCGCGGCTGCGGCAAGTCGACGCCGAATGCCTCGCTGGAGGCCAACACGACCTGGCATCTCGTTGCCGACATCGAACGCCTGCGCGAAATGGCCGGCTTCGATAGATGGCTCGTGTTCGGCGGTTCCTGGGGCTCGACACTGGCGCTCGCCTACGCCGAGACACACCCTGATCGCGTCAGCGAACTGGTGGTGCGCGGCATCTATACGCTGACCCGCGCTGAGCTTGAATGGTATTATCAGTTCGGCGTCTCAGAGATGTTCCCCGACAAGTGGGAACGTTTCCTGGCGCCGATTCCCGAGGCCGAGCGCGGCGACATGATGGGCGCCTACCGCAAGCGGCTGGTCGGCTCCGACCGCGAGATGCGGATCGAGGCCGCCCGCGCCTGGAGCCTCTGGGAAGGCGAGACGATCACCCTGCTGCCGGAGCCTGAAACCAGCGGTCCCTTTGGCGAGGACGACTACGCCGTCGCCTTTGCCCGCATCGAGAACCACTATTTCGTCCACGCCGGGTGGCTGGAGGAGGGGCAGTTGCTGCGCGATGCCGGAAAGCTCAAGGACATTCCGGGCACCATCGTCCATGGCCGCTACGACATGCCGTGCCCGGCGCGCTACGCCTGGGCGCTGCACAAGGCCTGGCCCAAGGCGGACTTTCATCTGATCGAGGGCGCTGGCCATGCCTATTCGGAGCCGGGCATCCTCGATCAGCTAATCCGCGCGACGGACAAATATGCAGGTAAATGACAGTGCCTGACTGCGCTCTGCTACGACTTTTCGAGCTATGGCCATGACAAAACAACGCCTCTATCTCTTCGACACCACACTGCGCGATGGCCAGCAGACGCCGGGCATCGACTTTTCGGTCGAGGACAAGATCGCGATTGCCAAACTGCTCGACGAGTTCGGCTTCGACTATGTCGAAGGTGGTTATCCCGGCGCCAACCCGACCGATACCGCCTTCTTTCAGCAAAAGCGCACGGCACGCGCCAAATTCGTCGCTTTCGGCATGACCAAGCGGGCTGGGGTCTCTGCCTCCAACGATCCGGGACTGGCGGCACTCGTCCAGTCGAAATCGGACGCCATCTGCTTCGTCGCCAAGAGCTGGGACTACCATGTTCGCGTGGCGCTCGGTTGCACCAACGAGGAGAACCTCGAGAGCATAAAGGTGTCCGTCGAGGCATCAGTCGCTTCGGACAAGGAAGCAATGGTCGATTGCGAGCATTTCTTCGACGGCTTCAAGGCCAACCCGGACTATGCGCTTGCCTGCGCGAAGACAGCTTATGATGCCGGCGCGCGCTGGGTGGTGCTTTGCGACACCAATGGCGGCACGCAGCCCTCGGAAGTGCGGGCAATCGTTGAAAAGGTCATCGCGGCGGGCATCCCGGGCGAGCATCTCGGCATCCACGCCCATGACGACACCGGCCAGGCGGTGGCCAATTCCCTTGCTGCCGTCGAAGCCGGCGTGCGTCAGATCCAGGGCACGCTGAACGGCATTGGCGAGCGCTGCGGCAACGCCAATCTGATCTCCATCGTGCCGACGCTGGCGCTGAAGCCGGCTTTCGCCGACCGCTTCGAGACTGGAATTTCAGCCGAATCGCTGACCGGCATCTCAAGGCTGTCCCGCGCCTTCGACGAATTGTTGAACCGTGCCCCGGAAGCGCAGGCCCCCTATGTCGGCTCGTCCGCCTTTGCCACCAAGGCCGGCATTCATGCTTCCGCGCTTGCCAAGGAGCCAGCGACTTATGAGCACGTGCCGCCGGAATCCGTGGGCAACCGTCGCCGCGTCATGGTCTCCGACCAGGGCGGCAAGGCCAATTTCCTCGCCGAGTTGAAGCGGCGCGGCATCGATGTGCCGAAGGACGATCACCGGCTCGACGCCCTGATATCCGTGGTCAAGGAGCGTGAGGCGTCGGGCTATGCCTATGAGGGCGCCGACGCCTCCTTCGAACTCCTGGCGCGCAAAATGCTGCATG
Organism: Mesorhizobium sp. M8A.F.Ca.ET.208.01.1.1; assembly: GCF_004791315.1. Taxonomy (NCBI): domain Bacteria; kingdom Pseudomonadati; phylum Pseudomonadota; class Alphaproteobacteria; order Hyphomicrobiales; family Phyllobacteriaceae; genus Mesorhizobium; species Mesorhizobium sp. M8A.F.Ca.ET.208.01.1.1. The sequence goes on along the minus strand of NZ_SRUT01000001.1, from coordinate 1,881,049 downwards.
GCCTGCCCGAGTTCTTCCACGTCACCTCGTTCCGCTGCATGATCGAGCGCCGCTTCGATGCCAACGGACAGTTGAAGACGGTATCGGAAGCGGTGGTCAAGGTGCTGGTCGAGGGCGAGGAGAAGATGTCGGTGGCCGAGGGCCATGGCCCGGTCAACGCGCTCGACATCGCGCTCCGCAAGGATCTCGGCAGATACCAGAACGAGATCGCCGATCTCGAACTCGCCGACTTCAAGGTGCGTATCCTCAATGGCGGCACCGAGGCCATCACCCGCGTGCTCATCGAATCGCATGACGGCACCGGCGCCCGCTGGTGGACGGTCGGTGTCTCCGAAAACATTATTGACGCATCGTTCCAGGCGCTGATGGATTCAATCATCTACAAGCTGATGAAGAACCGCGAGATGGCGGGGCTGGTGGCTGCGGAGTAAGTTGAACCATCAGCGAAAGTCCATTGATCCATCAGAACTTTGCGATGGTCTTGCCAAGGTTACTGGGCCATAGCGTTAGGCCATGGCCGCTGAAGCAATTGCCTCCGATACAGATTCAAAAGCCCGCCGCGGCTTCTTGCTGGCGCTGGGTGCTTATCTCTTGTGGGGGTTGCTGCCCTTCTACATGAAGGCGGTGGCGCATCTCCCGCTTGCCGAGGTCATTGCACATCGCATCGTCTGGTCGCTGCCGATAGCCGCGGCGGTCCTGGTCTGGGCCGGCCGCACGGCCGATTTCAAGGCGGCGATCCGCTCGCCCCGTACCATCGCCATGGCGGCGCTGACGGCGGCGTTGATTTCGGTCAACTGGGGCATTTACGTCTGGGCGATCGCCGTCGACCGCACCGTCGAGACAGCCCTCGGCTATTACATCAACCCGCTGGTCAACGTCGTGGTCGGCGCGCTGCTGCTTGGCGAACGGCTCGACCGGCTGCAGATCGCGGCGGTGGCGCTTGCCGCGGTTGCCGTCGCCGTACTGACGATCGATGGCGGCAAGCTGCCCTGGGTGTCGCTGGCGTTGGCGTTTTCCTTCGCCGCCTACGGCTTCTTCCGCAAGACGCTGCCGATCGGCCCCAGCCAGGGTTTCCTGCTCGAAGTGCTTTTGCTGTCGGTGCCGGCGCTGGGCTACATCGTCTTCCTGATCGCCACCGGACAGGACCATTTCGTCTCCGGCAATGGCACCGACACCGCGCTGCTCATCGGCTGCGGGCCGGTGACCGCCGTGCCGCTGCTGCTGTTCGCCTTCGGCGCCAAGCTGCTGCGCCTCTCGACCATCGGCATCATGCAATACATAGCGCCGACCATGGTGTTTCTGATTGCCGTGCTGATCTTCGACGAGCCGTTCGGCACAACGCAGGCTATCGCCTTTACCCTGATCTGGGCGGCGCTTGCGATCTATTCCTGGTCCATGCTGGCGACGGCGCGCCGGGCTACATCTGTCCGAGCCGCCTGACGAAAAGATAGGTCGCGCCCGCGATCAGCAGCGATACGGCGGTGACCACCCAGAAGCCCAATGGGGTGTTGACCAGCGGCAGGCCGCCGACATTCATGCCGAACAGGCCCGAGATGATGGTCATCGGCAACAGCACCGCCGTCATCACCGAGAGCACATAGAGCAGCCGGTTCGACTGCGTCGTCAGCTTGGCCATCAGCTCGTCCTGCAACAACCGCGTGCGCGCCTGCAACTGCTCGCCGTCATAGTGCAGCGTCTGGGCGCGGTGCGAAAGCCGCGCTGCCATGTCGTTGATCGAATCCGGCAGGTCGTTGCGGTGCGAATGGTCGAGGTGGCGAAACAGATTTGTCAGCGTCGCCATCTGCCGGTGGATGACCACCAGGTGCCGGCGCGCATCGACCAGCGCCTGCCGCTCATTGTGCCATGCGTCGCAGACGATACGGTCCTCGATGCCGTCGAGACTGTCGCTGAGTGACGCCAGTTCCGCCGCCATGCCGTCGAACGACTGCCCGACGACAGCCTCCATCAGCTCGGCCGGCGAGCGGAACTTGCGCGATCCGTTCTCGATCGCCTTGCGGATGTTGTCGACCGATTGCAGCGGTTGCTTGCGGGCGCCGACCAGCATCGTGTCGTTGAGCGCGAAGCGGAAATGACCAAGCCCGCCGGCTTCCGCCGAATAGTCATGGCGCAGGTCCGGCAGATCGCCGTAGAGCCAGTCATCCTCGAGGTCGATATGGCAGCCATGACTGGCGCCCAGGAAGGCTTCGCGGACCGGCGCCGGCAAGGCCTTATCGGCGCCGATCTCGTGGCGGGCGCGCATGTCGGAAAGCTGGTAGCTGCGCCATGTCCAGTGCGCGGCGGCGGCATCCCTGGTGCGCGCGCCCTCGGCGGTAAAGTGGTAGATGAAGAACAGCCCGTGCTCATCGGGCAGGTAAGGCGACAGGTCGGTGCCTTCGGCGGGGAGGGCGATATTCATGGCGGCATCGCCGGTCTCTGATGCGGTCGGGGTCGCGGGGGCGGCCAGGTCCGATTTCTAGCATGGCATCCCCGATTTAGTGTGACTGTTTCGTGACGGCGCCTTCCTACAGGACGCTGGTGATCCCGCCATCCACCAGCAGTGTCTGTCCGCTCACGAAACTGGCGGCGTCGGAAGCCAGGAACACGGCGGCTCCAGCAAGTTCCTGCACCTCGCCCCAGCGCCGCATCGGCGTGCGGCCCGTCAGCCAGCCGGAGAATTTCTCGTCGGCGACCAGCGCGGCGTTGAGCTCGGTCCTGAAATAGCCCGGCGCGATGGCGTTGACGCGCACGCCGTGCTGGCCCCATTCGCCGGCCATCGACTTGGTCAGCATGGTGATGGCGCCCTTGCTCGCCGCGTAAGGCGCGATCGAAGGGCGCGCGAGCACGCTCTGCACCGAGGAGACGTTGATGATCGCTCCCCTTTGGCGAGCGATCATGCCCTTTACGACGGCCCGGCTCACCTTGAACACGCCGTCCAGGTTGGTGGCCATCAGCGCGTCCCAGTCGGCGTCGCTAAAGCTTTCCAGCGGCGCCCGGCGCTGGATGCCCGCATTGTTGACCAGGATGTCGATCGGTCCGGTGCCCGTTTCCGCCGCCGCGACCGCCTTATCGACCGACTGTGTGTCGGTCACGTCGATGACCGCTTCCGCGATCGAATGGCCCGCGGCGCGCAGCCTGTCTGCGGCCACTTTCAGATCGCCGGCCTTACGGCCGCCGATCGTGACGCGAGCGCCGGCGCTCGCAAGCGCCTCCGCGAAGGCCAGGCCCAGCCCGCGGCTGGCGCCGGTGATGAAGGCATGCTTGCCTTCGAGGCCGAACAGGCGGCCGAGATAGTCAGTCGAATGCAATTTGCACCTTCATCGATCGCGAACTGTCGGCCGCCAGCGCGAAGGCCCGTCTGGCCTCGGCAAGCGGCAGCACCAGCGTGCCGCGTGGCTTGATGACATGCAAGGCGCTTTGTCGCCTTGGCGCCCGGCTGGCGGCCTCGGTTGTCGCGGCCGTCAGCCTCAGCGCTTCGGCCCGAACCCCGGATAGGGGTTGAGCGGCACGATCGCGGCAATATCCATCATGCCGGCCTTGACCAGCGGCAGAGTGGCGAGATGGCCGCGCACATCGGCGTCGCTGCCGGCTTCGAACATCATGCCGCTGCCGGGAATGTCGCCGCGATTCCAGATCTGGCGCACGGAGCCTTCCGCATAGAGGGTGCGGCGCTGTTCGGCCTCGCCAGGCAGAACGGGTGCGAAATCCGCGTCGGTGAACTTTTCCGTGTTGCGGGTGAGAAGGGCAAGGAACTGCATTTCGATCTCCTGTTGTCAGTGGTTGATGGCAGGAGATATCGCGCCGCATGGTCAGACTGTCCAAGACTGATTAGGCTAAAGTTGAGACCTGAGAGGACTTGCCTTTCGAGGAGCAAAAATGTTCGACCTGCGCCAGATCAGATATTTCGTCACCGTCGCCGAAACCGGCAATGTCGGTAGAGCCGCCGAATTGCTGCATATCTCGCAATCGCCGCTCAGCCGGCAGATCATGCAGCTGGAGCAACAGCTTGGCGTCGCCCTGTTCGAGCGGGCAAAGCAGCGCGTTCATCTCAATGCCGAGGGCCGCGCCTTCCTGACCGAGGCCCGTGCCTTGTTGTCGAATGCGAGCCGGTTGGAGGAGCTTGGCCGCAACCTGGCCAGCGGTTCCACCGGGCGCCTTGCCATCGGCTATGTCGAGGGTGCGGTTCATGCCGGGCTTGTCGCCGGCATGCTGCGCCAGTTCCGCCGCGACCGGCCTGATTTTCACCTGCAGCTGAGAAGCCTGCGCTCGGCGGCGCAGATCGAGGGGCTTCGGCAGCGCTCGCTCGATCTTGGTCTGGTGTATTCTCCCGCGGCTGCCGACGATCCCGATATCGCCAGCACGCCGCTGCGCCACGAGCCGCTGGTGCTGGCCATTCCCGAAGACGATCCGCTGGCCGATGTGGCTGATATCCAGCCGCACCATCTCGACGGCCGCGTCTGGATCACCGTGGTGCGCCAGCCCGACGACACCAATCGTGGCCAGTTCCTCGCCGCTTGCGCCGAGGCTGGCTTCGTGCCCGATATCGCTTATGAAACGGCCGACCCGCTGACCTCGCTCGGCCTTGTCAGCGCTGGCCTTGGTCTCGCCACCGTGCAGGCAAGCCTGCGCACTGCCGCGCCGCCCTCGATCCTGTTCCGCGACATGCCGTGGTTCGGGCGCATGGTTTCCATTCATCTCGCCTGGCGACGGCAGGACCGGCGCGCGGTTATCGCCGATCTGCGGGAGGCTGCTCGGAGGGAGGGGAGTAGGGAGTAGGGGAAAAGCGTGCGCTCGGGCAATCCAAACGTACTGCCCCCTAGCTCTACATCTTGTCGATCACCGACTGGACGCCTTCCGTCGGCGCGTCGACCGACGACCCGGCCACCATGATGGCGGCGACGATGGCCTCGGGGTCGTTGACGACCAGCGGCTTCACACGCTGAGCGGTGTGAATGAAGCCTTCCCCAGCCATGTGATCAAGCAACGCCGTCATCGGGTCCCAGAATCCGTTGACATTGCCGAAGACGATCGGCTTGCGGTGATGGCCGAGCTGCGCCCAGGTCATGATCTCGACGATTTCCTCGACTGTGCCGATGCCGCCGGGCAGCGCCACAAAGGCGTCGGATTTCTCGAACATCTTATGTTTGCGCTCGTGCATGTTGTCGGTGATCAACAACTCGTCGAGCCGGTCAAGCGCGGTTTCGGTGGCTTCCCTGTTGATGAGGAAGCGCGGAATGATGCCGGTCACCTTGCCGCCGGCCTTGAGCGCGCCTTCGGCGACAGCGCCCATGATGCCTTTGGTGCCGCCGCCATAGACCAGCCGCAGCCCTGCCTTGGCAATCGAGCGTCCAAGCAGATGGCCGGCCTTGACATAGATTTCATCGCGGCCCGGAGACGAGCCGCAATAGACGCAGACGGATCGAATCGTGTTCATACGGATGATTGGTGATTGGGTCTGGAAGCCTGGTCAAGCCCAAAGGCTGACAAGGGCGGGCTTTTTCTTGTCGGCTTTGGCAAAACACGCTAGACCGGCGTTAGGTGGCTAAGGGGTAGGGAAATATGGCAATTAATCCATTGAAGGCGTTCCTGTTCGCGGCGGGTGGGACCGTCGCGGCGGCGGGAACCGCCTATGTATCGGGCGCGCTCGACCCGTATCTTCATCCCGCGCCGCCGGCGCAAGTGGCGGCCTTGACGCCGCCCGCGGCGCCGAAACCCGCCGACCCCGGCACGGAAGGGCGGCTGCCGGCTCCGGCGGTGCCGGCCGCTCCGGCCGCGGCACCCCAGGCGACAGCCCCGGCAGCACCCGCAACCGATGCGGCGGCGCCTGCGGCGCCCGCGACGGCGGGTCCGATCGCGCCGACTTTCGACGTCGTGCGCGTCGAGAGCAACGGCTCGATCGTCGTTGCCGGCAAGGCGGCGCCCAACTCGAAGGTCGAAATCCTCAACGGCTCAACGGTGATCGGCTCGACGGTGGCTGGTCCCGATGGCGCCTTTGTCATCGTGCTCGACGATCCGCTGAAGCCCGGCGACTATACGATCGCGCTGCGTTCGACCGTCGGCACGGTCGTGACCGCCTCGGCGCAGACTGCCGTGGTCTCGGTGCCCGCGAATGCGGCTGGCCAGGTGCTGGCCATGGTCGAGGAGCCGGGCAAGCCGGCCGAACTGTTGACGGTTCCGACACCCGAGACAAAGCCGGCGCCGGCAACCGGCGACCAGGCTGCTGAAGCGCCCGCGACGGTCGCTCCAGCGCCCGCCGCGCCGGCGCCGACCGCGCCAGCCGTGGTTGAGGCACAACCCGCTCCGGCGGCACCGGCCGCGCCCGCTGTGGCTGAACCCAAGATCGTCGTCGAGGCGGTCGAAATCGACGGCAACAAGATTTTTGTCGCCGGCCTCGCCGATCCGGGCCGCAAGGTGCGCGCCTATGCCAACGACATTCTGCTCGGCGACGCACAGACGTCGCCGGACGGCCATTTTCTGGTCGAGGCGACGCGCGACATTCCGGTCGGCAGCTATACCATCCATGTCGACGGCCTCGATGCCGACGGCGTGAAGGTGGTGGCTCGCGCCGCCGTACCCTTCGAGCGCGAGCCGGGCGAGGCGGTCGCCGCCGTTGCCCCAGCCGGGACCAAGCCGGCCGAGACCAAGCCGGCAGAGACCAAGCCCGCTGCGCCTGCTGCCGCGGAGGCACCAGCCGCTGCGGCGCCTGCTGTTGCCGCTGCTGCTCCGGCGGAGTCCGCACCAACCGCAGAGGCCCCGGCACCGGCCGTTGTCGCGGCAGCCACGCCGCCAAGCGACGTGCCCGAAGTCGTGTCGCCCAAGCTCGAACATGCCGACGGCGCGGTCGTCATTCGGCGCAACGATACGCTGTGGCGGATTTCAAGGCGCGTCTATGGTCACGGCGTGCGCTACTCCACCATATACCTCGCCAACCAGGACCAGATCAGGAATCCGAACCGCATCTGGCCGGGGCAGGTATTCAAAGTCCCGGAAAAGTCGAAGGAAGGTGAAGCCGCCGACCTCAAGGCGATGGGCGAGCAGGCGACCACTGCACCGGCGAAGACGCAATAGCGAGAGATCGGCAATTCCGGCGATCTACCCATCGGCCTAGCTTGCCCTGTCATCGCTCATCGTCTATCGCCGATGAACGATGACAGAATACATCCCCGTATCAGACCACGCCGCCTCGGCGGCGCCTGGCTGCATGCCGGACAGCCGCCTTGTCGCGGCGCGGTTCGCAGCGCTTTCGCATCCGGCCCGGATCGAGATACTGAGGCATCTGTCCGCCAGCAATTCCTGCTGCTGCCGTGAGGTTGTCGACCATTTCGATCTGGCGCAGTCGACCATCTCCCAGCATCTGAAAATATTGGTCGAGGCCGGCCTTGTCCGCTTCGAGCCCGATCGTCAACGATCGCGCTATGCCGTCGATCGCGCGGCACTTGCCGACGTATCGGCGTCGCTCGGCGCGCTCATCAATTCCTGCTGCTCCGGCCGCTGATCCTCTCACCCAAAAGGCAAGAAAAGTGGCCGAAAAAACCGTCTCCGCCGACACCTCGACACTCACGACATTGCGTAACCTCTGGCCCTATATGTGGCCTGCCGATCGCGCCGACCTAAGGGCACGGGTGACCTGGGCGACGCTGCTGCTGGTCGTGGCCAAGGTGACGCTGGTCGCCGGTCCCTATTTCTTCAAATGGGCAACCGATGCGCTGGCGGGAGGCTTCAAATCGCCCCCGCCGCTGCCGTCGTTCATGCTTGCCCCGGTGATGCTGGTCATTGCCTATAATGTGCTGAGGCTCGTCCAGCTCGGCTTCAACCAGCTGCGCGACGCTCTCTTTGCCCGGGTCGGCCAGCATGCGGTGCGTCAGCTTGCCTTCCGCACCTTCGTGCACATGCATCAGCTGTCGCTGCGTTTTCACCTGGAGCGCCGCACCGGCGGCCTGTCGCGCATCATCGAGCGGGGCACCAAGGGCATCGAGACGATCGTGCGCTTCATCATGTTGAACACGGCGCCGACGATCCTCGAATTCGCGCTGACCGCCGGCATATTCGGTTTCACCTATGGCTGGAAATACGTGGTCGTGGTGGCGATCACCGTCTGCCTCTACGTCTGGTTCACGGTCAAGGCGAGCGACTGGCGCATCTCGATCCGCCGCGACATGAACGACAGCGACACCGACGCCAACACCAAGGCGATCGACTCGCTGCTCAATTTCGAGACGGTCAAGTATTTCACCAATGAGCGCATGGAGGCCGAGCGCTTCGACCGCTCGATGGCGCGTTACGAGATCGCCGCCACCAAGACTTGGACCTCGCTCGGCTGGCTGAACTTCGGCCAGGGCTTCATCTTCGGCGCCGGCACGGTCGTCGTCATGTGCATGTCGGCGCTGGAGGTGCAGGCCGGCACCCAGAGCGTCGGCGATTTCGTTTTCATCAATGCCATGCTGGTGCAGCTTTCCGTGCCGCTCAACTTCATCGGCTTCATCTATCGCGAGATCCGGCAAGGGTTGACCGACATCGAGCACATGTTCGATCTGCTCGACGTGCCGCAGGAGATCGTCGACAAGCCCAACGCCAAGCCGCTGGCCGTGAGCGCCGGCAAGGTCGAGTTCCGCGACGTCCACTTCTCCTACGATCCGAACCGCAAGATCCTGAAGGGCGTCTCCTTCGAGGTGCCGGCCGGCAAGACCGTTGCCATTGTCGGGCCGTCGGGGGCGGGCAAGTCGACCATCTCGCGGCTGCTGTTCCGCTTCTACGACGTGCAGGGTGGCCAGGTGCTGATCGATGGCCAGGATGTGAGGGATGTGACGCAGGACAGCCTGCGCGCGGTGCTCGGCATGGTGCCGCAGGACACGGTGCTGTTCAACGACACCATCGCCTACAATATCCGCTACGGCCGTGTCAGCGCCGGCGAGGAGGAGGTGCGCAAGGCCGCCGAACTCGCCCAGATCGGACCGTTCATCGAGAAGCTGCCCGACGGCTACAAGTCGATGGTCGGCGAGCGCGGGCTGAAACTTTCCGGTGGCGAGAAGCAACGCGTGGCGATCGCGCGCACCATCCTGAAGGCGCCGCCCATCCTGATGCTCGACGAAGCCACTTCGGCGCTCGACAGCCACACCGAGCAGGAGATCCAGGCCGCGCTCGACCTGGTCAGCAAAGGCCGCACCACCATTGTCATCGCCCACCGCCTGTCGACGGTGATTTCGGCCGACGAGATCATCGTGCTCAAGGATGGCCAGATCGCCGAGCGCGGCACCCATGTCGATCTGATGCGAAAGCACGGCCTCTACGCCTCGATGTGGGACCGCCAGCGCGAGGCGACCGAGGCCGAGGAGCGGCTGCGCATTGCCCGCGAAAGCGACGAACTGGGTGTCGTCGTGCGCAGGCGCACGTCGGAGTTGTCGTAGCTCAAAAAACCTCTTGACCTCAACTTAAGTTGAGATTGTAGACCGTCGCCCGAGAGCCGGAAAACAGCATCCTCGAGGACGGAATCAAATGGATTTGAGCTTTACGAATCAAAATGTTAATGGCGGCAGCGTGTTCAGGGTCGACAAGTTCGTGGTACCCGCCGACGCACGCGAGGAGATCCTTAGCAAGGTCGGGACGACACACGAATTGCTGCGTCAGCAGCAGGGTTTCGTGCAGGATTTCCTGCTCGAGCAATTTTCGGGGCCAGGTGAATTCAATCTGGTGACGATCGTCGAATGGGAAAGCCAGGCGGCCGTCGACAAGGTCGTGCCGATCGTCAAGGCGGCGCAAGAACGCGTTGCCTTCAACCCGCAGGAGACGCTCGCCCGGCTCGGCGTCAGGGCCGACATCGCCAACTATCAGCGGGTTCCTGGGCTCTAGCCCGGCCAGCCGACACCGGGTGCCGGCGCTTCAATGCCGAGCACCTGGCCGGTGCGGGCATCGCTGACCATGTGCTCGAAGCCGCGCCATTCGGCGGCGGTGATGAACAGCGTTTTCCTGTCCGCACCGCCCAGCATGCAGGCAAAGCAGCCGCGATCGGCGGTGACGGTCTGCAAGACGTCGCCGCCTTCGCGCACCCGCACGCAGTGTTTGTTGGGCACGTCGGCGTACCAGGCCGCCCCTTCGGCATCGAGGCAGATGCCATCGGGATATCCGTCTAGCGCGGCCCAGACGCGCCGATTGGACATAGTGCCGTCGGCGGCGATGTCGAAACCGGTCAGCCGGCTGGCATGGGATTCGGCGATGATCAGCGTCTTGTTGTCCGGCGTCACCGCCATGCCGTTGGCGAAGGCGATGCTGTCCGCCACTTGGCCGATCGCGCCATCCGGTGTGACCAGCACGATGGTGCCGGGACCGAAATGCTCGCCGGCAGCCGGCGCCGGCCCGCCGCCATTGACATAGATGTTGCCGCGTCCATCGACGACGATCTCGTTCCATGGGCTCTTGGAGAGGGCTCGCAGATCGGCATGGGTGACAAGCGAGCCATCGGCTTCCTGCCGCAACAGCAGGCCTTCACGGCCCGAGATCACCAGCAGCCGGCCATCCGGCAGCCAATCGATGGAGTAGGGCAGGACGGCCGGGATCGTGAGCATGACCTCTCTCTTGCCGCCTTCGTCCACAGCGATGATCTCGCCGGTGCCCCAGTTGCAGACCCACAGGCGTCCGTCATGCCAGCGCGGCGATTCGCCGAAAGCGAGACCGGTGGCAATGAGACGCTGGGGAAGCGGGTGAAGAGCGTGGTTCTGCATAGCGAGGAACTCCTTGTTGGACGACGGCTTGCAAGACGGCGTCGTCTCATCAAGGACGGGCGGGGGATGGGTGTCCCGACTTCAGCGTCAGCATTTTCGTTGGCCGGAACGCTGCCCCTCACTTTGAGGTCCCGATAGCTCAGGTTTGAATTCCTATATCCCATTGTGCTGCCGATATTGTTTCGTCACAATAACCCGTGGGAAGTTTTTCCTAGCACTTAGGGATTTTTGAATGTTTGGCTTTTTCTCCAGAATATCCAAGAGAATCGCCCAGGCTTCGTCTGGTGTCCAGTCTCCAGCAGCGAGGCATGCATCGAGACCCCGGTTCTTGTTGCCGGTGATCGTGCCCCGGTCGATCGTAGATGAGGCGAACGAAGAACCTTTCGAAGTCGTCTTCGCTGTTGAGAAGTTCATCCACAGCATGGTTTCCGAGGGGCTTTACCGTAAATGGGAGATTAACCCGAAGGCGATGCAGGTCTCCCATGCTGATTTGTATTCGGCGGAGGTAAAGAACGGTGGCCATAGTCAATTCATCCATAATGCCGGCGAGGAGTTCGACGCTATGGTTGCAAACGCCCGCGCGGCTCTGACGGCCATTGGCGCAAAAGGGCAATTGGCGGCTCTCGAAAAGATGTCCACCTGGGTCGCCGATCACCCTGACGAGGCCGAAGAACAGACTGGCTTCGAGGGCGGCCGCGACGATTTTCTCGATACACTTGACCATGCGTTCTACGACGCCGACGAAGCTTCACCAATGATCGAGCTGTTGGCGCGCTGGATCGTGTCCTGGCCTGACCTGCGAGTTGTCGAAGACGAGACCTTCGATGAGGCCATACTTCAGTTGGCAATGGCCAATCCTCGTCGTGAACCTCGGCTCCTCCATCAATCGATCGCCGAGCTGGTCGGTCAGATGATCAGCGCTCGGAACGTGGGAGTCAGTCTCGCTTGCGCCAATGCAACGCCGCCGGAGGTCAGATTGTTGCTGGGCATGGCCAGGATGCTGGATGTCGATGGCGAGAAGCAATTGGTTTTTCAACTCCGGACCAATTCGAATGAGCCTCGCCTGTGCGTTGCAACGGGCAGCCACGCAGCATTTTATGAGTGCATACCTCCAGAGGCACCAGCGATTATTCGCCCCGGTGAAAACCTATTCACAGCCGGCGCGCCGCGCGTTGGCCGCAGGCTCGGGTACGCGGACGGGCAAATGGTAGCAAAAGTGATTGAGCTAGCGGAGGAGTATCATGCGCCGGTTGCCGTCGATCTTCTGTTGCGAAAGATTGGGGTCGATCCGACCAAGGCTATCGTTTCGGCGAATTCGGTCGTTCAGCGTGCGGAGGGGCCGGTTGTGAATTGGGTGGTGATGGCTGGTGGTCACGCTTTTCTCTTCCAGTCGTACCCGGATCGTGGCGTGCTGCTCCGCGGCGACCACGAAGAAAGTCTTGCGGAGGTTCATCGAAATGAGCTTCAGGAGTATTTTGACCTCACCGCGGCAGCTGGCGAATAAATTGTTCGTGGTGGATCCGAGCAGGCCCTTCAGCTGCCATTGCTTACTCGAGAAGAACACTTCATCGGCGTGGCGGCGCTGAGCGATGCCACTTGCCGGTGCCGCTCTGCTCGACGACCAGCACGGGTCGCCATCGCGGCGAAAGCTGGCGACAAACTCGCGCCGCCGATTGTCGCGTTGCGGGCAGGGGGTGTTTCCGCTATTGAGGCCGGACCTGAAACAGGGACCACCCCCAGCCCATGAGCCTTGTCGACACGGTCAAGAACGCGTTCGTACCGATCCATCGCGAAGGCTATCCCTTCATCGCGGCCTTTGGCGCGGCGACGCTGTTCCTCGGCTATTTCTCCTCGATCCTGTTCTGGGTCGGCCTGATCCTGACCGCCTGGTGCGTCTATTTCTTCCGCGATCCCGAGCGCGTCACGCCTGTCGACGATCGCCTGGTGGTAAGCCCCGCCGACGGCATCATTTCGGCGGTGGGGCCTGCCGTGCCACCGCGCGAGCTTGGCCTCGGCAATGTCGAGATGACCCGCATCTCCGTGTTCATGAACGTCTTTTCCTGCCACGTGAACCGCTCTCCGGTGCGCGGCCGCATCGCCAAGATCGAGCATCGCCCTGGAAAGTTCCTCAATGCCGAACTGGATAAAGCGAGCACCGAAAACGAGCGCAATGGGCTGGTCATCGAGAGCCCCAACGGTACGGTGGCGGCAGTCCAGATCGCCGGCCTGGTGGCGCGCCGCATTGTCTGCTGGACCGAGGCCGGCGCTTCGATCGGTACCGGCGAGCGTTTCGGCCTGATCCGTTTCGGCTCGCGCGTCGACGTGTTCCTGCCTTTGACCGCCACGCCGCGCGTTGCCGTCGGTCAGACGGCCGTCGGCGGCGAAACCGTGCTGGCCGAATTCGGCGGCATCGCCGGCACGCCCCTCGTACGGATTTCCTGACGGTGGGCACGCAGTATAAAAAATTCGAGGCCCATGCCAGCGGCGGTCCCCGCATCCGCGAGATTCCGATGCGCATGGTGCTGCCCAACCTCGTCACCGTGCTTGCCATCTGCGCCGGCCTGTCCGGCATCCGCTTTGCCTTCGAAAATCGCTTTGAAACCGCCGTTGTCATGGTGCTGCTTGCCGCCTTCCTCGACGGCATCGACGGTCGCCTGGCACGAATGCTGAAAGCCACCTCCAAATTCGGCGCGCAGATGGATTCGCTGGCCGACATCGTCAATTTCGGTGTCGCGCCAGCGCTGGTGCTTTATGCCTTCCTGCTCGACCGTGCCGGCTCGCCGGGCTGGATCGCGGCACTTTTGTTCGCGATTGCCTGTGGTTTGCGGCTGGCGCGCTTCAACGTGCTCGACGACGAGAAGGCCGAGCGCCCGATATGGCAGAGTGAATATTTCGTCGGTGTGCCGGCGCCTGCTGGCGCCGTGCTGGTGATGCTGCCGCTCTATCTCTATTTCCTGCGCCTTGGGGCGGAGCCCAGCCGGCCGGCCGCCTTCGTCGCCACCGGCTTCACCATCCTGGTCGCCTTCCTGCTGGTCAGCCGGTTGCCGGTCTATTCCGGCAAGAGCGTCAAGATCCCTGGCGACAGGGTGCTGCCGGTCATCCTCGCCGTCGTGCTCTATATCCTCCTGCTGATGACCTATCCCTGGTACACGCTGACGGCATCGGTCGCGGGCTATCTGATCTTCCTGCCGTTTTCCGTGCGTGCCTACTCCAAGCGCGCCAGGCTGGAAGGCGAGAAGGTGCCGCCTTCGGATATAGGTTAGGGTCGCAGCCCACGGACCAACAAATCGGTCCAGGCGGACGCGAAGCGTTCGTCGCTGACCTCGATCGAGCGCTCGGCCCAGATCGCTTCGAAGACGCGGAACATGGCGACGCTGCCGACGATGACGGCGGAGACCGCGTCGCTGTCATGGGGACGCAGTTCGCCCTGGCGCTGGCGCTCCCGCAACCATTCGGCGACTGCGTGGTACGTGCTCTGCATGATCTCGCCACGCGCCGAGGCTTTCAATTCCGGAAAGGGCTCAAGATCGCGCCACAGGATTCTGAGCACGTCGCGATTCGCGCCGAGTTGTTCCAGCATGCTCTCCACGATCCGCCGCGCCCCCTGATCGACAGGAAGCACCAGTTCGCCAAGCTCGGCGCGTCCTTCCCGCGCCGTTCCAACAAACCGGTCGATAGCCGCGGCAAGCAGCGCCTCCTTTGAGGGAAAGTGCTTGTAGAGCGCACCCGAGCCACGCGACAGGCCGGCGGCTTCCTGAATTTCGGGAACGCTGGTCCGGTCATATCCGCGCTCGGCGAACAGGCGAATGGCTTCGCGTAAAATGCGCTCGCGTCCGGCGGATGGCGGCTTCATGGCTATTCCTGTCACTCGATCCTGGTGGTGGAGATTCGGCGCCCGACAGTACCATTCTCGCGCGAAATCGTAGGATCGCTCACGGCGCGCATCCACCCTGCTCGGAAAGCCATGCCTTCCATGTTCTTTCTCCCAGCCGTTCGCTGGTTTCGACCAGGCCCAAGGCAAGGCTTATCTTTCGACTCACCGGAAACGGCAGAATGAGGCGCCGGAGCCCGAGCGCATCCCGGTATTGTCGAGCGAATGTCGAGAACGGCATCACCTCGGGTCCGCCGATCTGCGGGCGGACACCGCGTTCCCCGTCGCTGACAGCCTGGGCCAGATAACTGGCGACATCGCGTGTATCGACAGGATTTGAGGGCGAAGTCGGCAGCAGCCAGACCGGCAGCCATCTCAGCCCGGCCAGCATCTGCGCCAGAAGGTAAAAGAATGGCGTCGCGCGGATGACCGACCAGGAAAGTGGCGACTCTCGCACAAGCTGCTCGCCCGCCAGCTTCACGCGGCTATAGGGCAGGGTGCTGAAGTCGAGGCCGACGATCGAGACGAAGATGAAATGCGAGACATTGGCGCGCTGCGATGCGGCAAGCAGCCGCCGCGTGCCTTCGACGTCGACATCCGACGGACTGGAGAAGAAATCGATCGGCCGCATACCGCGCCTGGCGATCGGTGACAACGTTGCGGCATGGATGACCGTATCGACGTCGCCAAGGGCTTCATCAATGCCTTCGCCCGTTGCGAGGTCGCCAAGCGCCCATTCGACGGCGCGGTCCAGCCTCGCTTCCCTGGCCAGCAACCTGACAGTGTGTCCGGACGCGGTCAGTGCCGGCACGAGATCGTGTCCGAGATGCCCGGTGCCGCCGGTGACGAGGATCTTTGCCATGCTGGATCTCCTCGCCGTGCAAAGGAGGTGTCATGTCGCGCTGGCAGAAATATGCATGCTCAGCCTGCCTTACTCAGTGAGGGAATACTCTCTCACCTTAGATTTGTCCATCTGAATCGCTGCGGCAGGATGGCGCGGTCCTTGGTCATGCGAAGACGACAGCGGGCCTCGAAAGGGGGCGTTTATAAGAGTCTGGCGTAGGTGGCACTAAGCCGCCACGCCAAGCCCCAGCCGGTCGATCGCCAGCTTTCTGGTCGATACATAATCGGTCTTGCCCGAACCGAGCACCGGGATTTCCTCGACCTTGACGATGTCGTTGGGCACCATCAGTTCGGCCGCCCCGGCCTTTTTGCCGAACTGTCGCAACTCCTCGGCGCTTGCTTCGTCAGCGGTGGTGACCAGCACGATGCGCTCGCCCCGCCTCTTGTCCGGCACCGCCACCGCCGCATGGTGTTCTTCCGGCCAAAGCGACTGCACCAGCATCTCCACCGCGCCCAGCGACACCATCTCGCCGGCGATCTTGGCGAAGCGCTTGGCGCGGCCGCGAATGGTGATGAAGCCTTCGCGGTCAACGGCGACGATGTCGCCCGTGTCGTGCCAGCCGGTCAGCGGCTGCAGTTCGCCGGGGCGGTCCGCGGTCATGTAGCCCATCATCATGTTCGGCCCGTCGAGCCACAACTGGCCGGCATCATTGATGCCTTCGACCGGCTCCAGCTTCATGCGGATGGCCGGCAGCAACCGCCCGACCGTGCCGTCACGGCCGTGGATCGCGGTGTTGACGGCAACCACGGGCGCTGCCTCGGTCAGCCCGAAGCCCTCGATGATCTCGGCCTGGAAGCGTTCACGATAGGTGCGGCGGGTGTCCGGCTTCACCGCCTCGGCGCCGGCAACGACGAAGCGCAGGCTGGAAAAATCCCCGTCCTTGGCAGTGCGCGCATAGTTGGCGAGAAACGTGTCGGTGCCGAACATGATGGTCGGTTTCACCTTGCGCGCGATCTCGGGGATGATCTTGTAGTGGAGAGGCGAGGGATAGAGGAACAGTTTTACCCCGGTGACCAGCGGCAGGATGGTGCCACCCGTCAGGCCGAAGGAATGGAACACCGGCAGCACGTTGAGCAGGATGTCCGCCGGCGAAATGGTGATCCGCGCCTCGGCCTGCATGGCATTGGCGAGAAGGTTCTTTTGCGACAGAACGACCGCCTTCGGCGTGCCTTCCGAACCCGAGGTGAAGAGGGTCACGCCCGGCCTGGCCGCGTCCTGCCGTTGCAGTGGCAGGCGCCACAGCAAGGCGGCGGCAAGCTTGTCCAGCGTGGTGACGCTGGTCCGCACATCTTCCAGCCACAGCAGCCGGGCGCCGCCCGTTTCGGCCGCGGCGACGATATCGGCGAGATCGGCCTTCTCGACAAAGGCACGCGAAGAGACAACGGTGCGGATGACGGCCGTGCGGATCGCCGCGGTGACGCTTGCCGGCCCGGCCGTGTAGTTGATCATCGCCGCCACCCGGCCCGCCGAGAGAAGGCCGACGAGCGACAGCACGACGCCATTGGCGTTGGGCAGCATCACCCCCACCGCTTCGCCCGGCGCCGTCACCGCCTCGAAGCGCCTGCCCAGCACCCGTGCGCCGATGAACATCTTGCGGTAGCTCAAGGGCCCCGAGATGACATCTTCGATGATGGTGTGCGAGGCGCCGACGCGGTCGGCGGCGTCGCGCATGGCCAGGAACAGGCCGCGGTCGAGGTCGGTGCCGAAAAGCCGGGCCTCGGCGACACGGTCGAACAGCGCATTGGTGTTCGAGGCCTGGTCCGGGTTGCGCGCCACCAGTTCGGCGACCGTCATTGGCTCCAGGACACTGATCGCCAGCCGTGGAAACCAGTGACGCGGTGCCTTGTCCGCCGGCGTCAGCGAGCCCGGCAGGCTGCGTGCACCGGCGACAAAGATCGGCACGATGCGGGCATCGGCCTGCATGGCGATGCGGGTGACGGCGCGAAACAGCCGAAACGTCTTGACGTCGGGCTCGACCGCATCGGGCAGATAGACGGCCAGCCGGCCCTTGCCCTTCAGCACGCGCACCAGCCGGCGGCTGACGAAGACATGTTCGGCGTTGAAAGCAATGGTGCGGCCGAGTTCGCGCCAGGGCTCGAGCCATGGCGAGCGCGCCGAGACCTCGTCGAGTATATGCAGCGTGTCGTCCGGCAGCAGCGAAAGCATCAGTGCCGGCTCGAAGCGCGACTGGTGCGAGATGACATAGATGACCGGCACCTGCGCCTTGCGGGCGACCCTGATGCGATTGTCGCTGATCCGGTAGGCGAGTTTGAACGGCACGTAGAGCAGCGCCTGCGTGAAACGCAGGTCGAGGCGGAATTTCTCCACCGCCCCGATCAGCAGCCATGCCACGACCAGGCCCGCAAGCAGCGCCAGTGTCAGGATCATGCCGCGTCTCTCCCAACGGTTCTGTCATCGCGGCTCTTGTGAGGCCGCTTCGAGGGCAGAGCCTAGCGGAAGTCGAGGCAAGGTCAATGCGGAAGGGGCCGCCTCACGCCGCCTTCAGCCGCCCGCTGATGAAACGGAACTCCTGCGTCTTGCCGCCATAGCCATAGGCGGCTGCCGGGACCTCGTGCACGAAAGCATAGCTTTCCTGGTGCACGCCGCCAAGCAGGCGACCAAAGGCTTCGAAGATCGCCTTGAGATAGGCTTCCAGTTCGAGCTTGGTGTTGGTGCCGTCGACCACCTTGATGTCGAGCCAGAACGTGTTGGTGCCGTGCTCGGCGAGCGACTTGCCGCCGGCGAACCAGTGCTGCGGATCGAGATAGGACACGGCCACCGCGGTGATAGTCGGATCCTTGCGCAGATGCGTGGCGGTGATCTCGGTTACTTCCCTGGCGATGCTGGCGGACAGGGTGGCATCTGGCTTGCCGGTGACGCTGACATTGATGATGGGCATTTTTCTTCTCCTTGGTTTCTAGCGGCGTCGGTCGCCGTTGGAGAGACCATGCCATCATCTTGGAATCAAAAAAATCGAATTGTTTTCAATCAAAGATTCGATAATATCGAATTATGGAAACGCTCGATCCCGACCTGCTCAGAACCTTCCTTGCGTTCGTCGACAGCGGTTCGCTGGCGCAGGCAGCCGCTAATGTCGGCCGGTCGCCGTCGGCGGTGACGGCCCAGATGCAGCGGCTGGAGGAGATCGTCGGCGAGCCGCTTCTGGCGCCTCAGGGCAGGGGGCGCGGCCTGACGCCGGCAGGCGAGGACCTCGTCGGCCATGCCAGGCGCATCCTTGCCGTGCATCGCGAGGCGTGGCTGGCGCTGAAAGGCGCACGCGCTGCCGGGCGCGTCGCCATCGGTACGACACAGGATTTCGCCGATAGCGGCCTGCCGGACCTGCTGCGAGCCTTCGCTTCCAGCCATCCGCGGGTCAGGATCGAACTGCGGGTCGGTCGTTCCGCCGAACTGGCGCAGGCGCTGCAGGCCGGCAGCCTCGATCTGGCGATCGTCATGCGCCAGACTGCGGTGCCGGATGAGGTCGGCGTGCTGCGCGAGCCGATGATATGGCTGTGTTCGAGCAAGGGGCTGGCCTCGCGGCAGGAAGAATTGCCGTTGGCGCTACTTGATCCCTATTGCGGGTTCCGCGAGGCGGCACTCGCCGCGCTCGATGCCGCAGGCCGCCGCTATCGCATCGCCGCCGGCAGCGCCAGCCTTGCCGGACTGCGCACTGCGGTGAATGCCGGCGTGGCGCTGACCTTGCGAACCCCCCGCTTTGCCCATTCCAACATTGTCGAAGCACCGCGCGAGCTTGGCCTGCCGCAGGTGCCGATGGCTGAGTTCGCGATCCGGCTGCGCGCCGGCGCCGATGCGTCCGCGGGCGATCTGGCGGCGCTGCTGGGTGACAACCTGGCTCTCTCCGGTTGATTTCCAAAAGGCCGCATTCCGTCACAGCCTTTTGGCAAAGAAAAAGCCGACCTTGCGGTCGGCTTGGGAGTGGGACGGGCCGAGGGGTTTGGGGGGACTTGGGGGGTGGCCCGTCGCACCAATAATGTCTGAGCACGGCGATGGTTCCGTGACTTTGAAATTTTTTTTTAGGAAATATTTGATGCCGGGCGTTGCGAACGTGCCATCAGCCAGTCGCGGCCGGCGTGGGCAAAGACGGCACAGAGCACGATCGCGCCGCCGACCAAGCTCGCCACCGGGGGTATTTCGGCCAGGAACAGAAATGCAAACAGGATCGCGAACGGCACTTCCGCCGAGCCGAGCAGGCCGGATTCAGGCGCCGGGATGAGCCGCGAGCCTTCTGTCCACAGGATCGAAGCCAGCGCGAAGGATGCGCCGAACGTGGCAAGCAGAACCGCGTCCCTTGCCGAGACCGCCCGGGGATCGGTGACGAACCAGCCGAGTATGAACAACAGGAAGGCGGAGATCGCGCCGGCCCACACCGCCGGAGTGTCGCGGAACGCGCGCACCATGATCATGTAGAGCGCGCTGCCGGCCGTCATCAGCAGCGCCAGTCCGTCGCCGAACAGATTGCCGGTACCGAAACCCGACCACACCATGATGGCAACCCCGCACAGCGACACGGCCGCCGCCACCATGGTCTGCAGGCGGAACGGCTCGCGCACCAGCATCCAGGCCAGCACGGCGGCAATGAAGGGCGAGGTCGCGTAGATCACCGCGACATTGGCGACGAAAGTGAACTTGAACGCCGAAATGAAGGCGATGCTGGCCAGCGCGCCTTCCACCGCCAGCAGCCAGCCGCGCCAGCCAAGCCGCAGCGGCTCGCGGTTGCCGGCACGGTGGCGGCGCCACAGCACGTAAAGGCTGATCAGGATCGCGCCGACAAAGCCGCGCCAGCAGGTGATCGTCAGCGGATCGGCATGGATCGACTTGGTCAGCACACCGGTCAGCCCGAATACAGCCGCCGAGGATGACACGAGGATGATGCCCAGCGTGCGCTCGGCGATAGTGTCGGTGGTGGCTGTCACATCAGTCATGCCGGGAGACTACGCCACTCCATCCTGACATCGTAGCGTCAGCAACATTGACCATCAGAGCCGCTTGCGAAAATGCTCGCCGCCGACGATCAGCAGGCCGGCGGCGACGATAAGGGCAGCACCCAGAAAAACCTCGCGGCGTGGCACGTCGCCCCAGATCGCGAAGCCGAGCGCGAACGCCCACATCAGGGAGGTGTATTCGAGGGGCGCCAGGATCGATGCCGGCGTCCGCTTCATGCCTTCGAAGAGAAGATATTGCGCCAGGCCGCCGAGTGCGCCGACGCTGGCAAGAAGCAGCAATTGTGTCGGGTCCGCCGTATGCCACCACAACAAAGCCGGCACCGCCGAAAACACCAGGAAGTTGAAATTGTTGAGGAGGAGCTGAATCATCGAGCGCTCGGCAAGGGCCGTCTTGCGCAGCAGCACGATGGCGATGCCCCACAGGAAGGCCGCCGTCAGCACCAGCAACACGGGTACCGAAAGGCCGAGATGGCCGGGATCGCAGGCGACAAAGACACCGGCAAAGCCGATCAGAACCGCCAGCCAGCGCAAAACAGGCACCTTTTCGCCGAGCAGGACCACCGAAAGCACGGTCACGATGATCGGGGCCGCGTAATAGACGGTGGTCAGTTCGGCGAGCTGCAGGCTGCGGGCGGCATTGTAATAGCAAAGCCAGGCGGCAAGCGTGAAGGCGCTGCGCACCAGCATTGGCAACACAATCGGCGAGCGCACGGTATCGGTAAACAGCCGCCGCCCGCCGATGGCCGCGCAGGCACCAAGAATTGTGATGCTGCGAAAGAACATGATCTGCCAGACGCTCATGCCGGCAACCAGCAGCTTGATCGAGGCATCCTGCGTCGAAAACAGCAAGTAGGCGGCGCCGGTCAAAAAGATGCCGGCGAGAACTCTTTCGCGTGTATCGAGAATGGCGATATCGGCCATAAGGCATGCGCCTGCTTGTGTGAGGGCGGCTCCGCCCTCTGTCGGCTCCGCTCTGCCAGCTATACGGGCGAAATCCGGCACGACGCTGCTCCAGCACCGCGCTTGCCTTTGGGGCAGGGGGCGGCGGCGCGAAATACACCCTGTCCCGGATGCGGCTTCTGGCGCGGCCCGGCTGATTGGTTTAGCATCGTCGCATAAAGCCTGAGAAGGGCGGCGCGCGGAACGCCGGGGAACGGACAGCGAATTGGCGCTCAGCTCATGCCAGATGTAGCATGCGTAGGCGCGGCCTGACGGGCCGCCTCTGTCAGAGCGGATATTTCGGGGGAGAAGGCCGATGCGGAAACTGCAGTCGCAAGGCGTCCATCACATCACGCTGGTCGGTGCCGGCCGTCAGACCTCGATCGATTTCTGGGAAGGTGTGCTGGGCATGCCTTTCATCTTCGAGCAGCCCAACCTCGACAAGCCGACCGAAAGCCATCTGTATTTCGATCCGGGCGACGGCCGGCTGATCACCATCTTCACCGACGAGACCCGCACGGCCGTGAAGCGCCGCACCCCAACCGACCCGGGCTGCGTTCATCACATCGCCTTTTCGGTGTCGCGGGTCACCTTCCTGCAGGCGGTCGCCCGGCTCGGCGAGCGCGCCATCAAGCACAGCGGCGTCAAGGATCGCGGCTTCATGGATTCGATCTATTTCGAGGACCCGCTCGGCCTGCTGATCGAGCTTGCCTCCTATCGTTTCGAGCCGCCTGCGGGCTTCACCCATGCCGACGTGCTGATGGAGGCGCACAGGCTTCGCGTCGCGCGTGGCGACTACAACATCGCCGAAGTGCATCTGGCTGACGCCATCCAGGCTCTGGTGGAACGCGCGCGCGCGACATTGTCGGCCGACCGGGCACCCAAAAATCCATACTGAACGCTGAGCAGGCAAGGGAGGAATATGTGGCAAAGGCAATGACGAAGAGCGCAAGCAAGCCGGTGGGCAAACCAGCGTCAAAACCGGCGGCAAAAGCAGCCGCCAAACCAGCGGCCAAGACGGCGTCAAGGGCAGCCGCCGGCAAGACGGTGGCCAAGGCCAAGGCGAAACCGGCAAAGAAACCGGCGCTGACCATCAGCATGCTGAAGCCGAGCGTCAACAACATGACCGTTCGCGTCTTTGCCCGCGCCGCCGGGCTCGACCATGCGGAGACCGATGCGTGGGGGCTCACGCGCTCGCCGGAATACATGGCGCGCAATCCGGCCCATCTGACGCCGATGATCGAGGACAAGGGCCTGCCGCGCGGCGTGCTTTGGGAGAGCTGTGCCATCATGCAATATCTTTCCAACAAGCATGGGTTGGAGAAATTCTACCCCAAGGCGCCAGCCAAGCGGGCAATGATAGACAGCGCCATGTTCTATCTGATCGGCACGCTCTATCCCTATGTGGCGCGCGCCACCTATCCCGCGCTCGGCTTCCCGCAATATGCCGGCGAGGTCGGTCACAGCGACGCCCATCCGGACAGGAAATCGGAGGCACAGAAGGCGGCGGTCGCTGCCATTGCCGAACCGCTCGAGGTCTTCCACTCCTTCTTCCGCGACGGCAAGCCGTTCATCGGTGGCAAGAACCCGTCGATCGCCGACATCCGCCTGGCGGCGACCCTCGAATTCCTCGCCGTCATCGACTACGCCCTGCCCAAATGGGCGAAGGAGTACATGGCAGCGATGGAGAAGAAGCTCGGCAAGGCCTATGCCGGCCCAGCCGGCGACGTGCGCGGCTACATCGCCCATGTGAGGTCGCAGGCCAAGGCGTGATTCCAAGCCGTCGATGGGGCGGTGAGCTGCGGAAGCAGCCACGGGACTGATTTCACCGGTGGCGTCACGGTTCCCCGCCAGTTTGAAGTTGGCGGGGCTTGCGTTAGTCTGGGCGCGGATGCAGTCGAATTTTTCTCTCGACCGGCTTGAACGCTGGAGCGGTGGCGTGGCCGCCGCGGCCCTGGCGGCAACGCCCGAAGACTTGTCGGCCCGCTTCAGCGCGGCGGCAGGCGTGCTGCTTGGCTCGGATCGTGTCTATGTTGGCTTCTATCGTCGCGATATAACGTCCCTGACCATCGACGATGCCGGACCCGATCGCTGGAACCGCGACTATGATGCGCGCATCTATCGCCAGGATCCCTTCTTTCAGAGGTTCGCCAGCACCAGACAGGATTTCCTGCTGCCCTTGTCGGCTCTCAGCCACGGCGATTTCCAGCGCACGCCCTATTATCGCGAATTCTACGGGCCCTCCGGCAGCTTCGATGAAATAACGGGCGTCTTCAATCTCGACGGACTGACGGCCGGCTATGTGACCTTTCTGCGCCGCAACGGCGCACCGCGTTTTGGCGAGCATGATCTGGCCGTGGCCGGCGCGGCGAGCAGCGCGACGAAGCTCATTCTGCAAAGGCTGCTTCATTTGTGCCGCCTTCGGGACAAGGGGTCCGCACTCGAAGCCGCGGGGTCGCAACTCAGCGCCCGGGAAAGGCAGATCGCGCGGCTGCTGATCGAGGGCGGCAGCGCCAAGACGATCGCGCGAAACCTGTCGATTTCACCCGGCACCGTGCGCAACCACATCAAGCAGGTCTACCGCAAGCTCGGTGTGCACTCCCAGGTCGAGTTGCTGGCCGCCGGCTGGGAGGCTCCGCGCACCTGACGGTGTCGTTTTGCCAGCTTCACTGTCCCGTCACGACGCGTGTCCACATGCGGTTCTGCAGGCGCAGCAGCTTTGCATCGTTGTTCTCGACCACGAACAGCTTGGCCTTTACGTCATCGGGTGGGAAAACGCCGGGATCCTTGGCGACGGCCTGATCCATCAGCGGCAGGGATTCCGGGATCGCATTGGCATAGGAAACATAGCTGGAATTGGCCGCCGCTATGTCGGGCCGCAAGTTGAAATCGATCCAGGCCTGGGCATTCTCCGGATGCGGCGCATCCTTCGGCACCGCCATCGTATCGAAGTTTATCAGCGTGCCTTCCCTGGGAATGGAATAGGCAATCTCCAGCTTCTTCGCGGATTCCGCCGCGCGGGTCTTCGCCTGCAATATGTCGCCCGACCAGCCCAGCACGACACAGATGTCGCCATTCGCCAGGTCGTTGATGTATTTCGACGAGTGGAAGTAACGGATATAAGGCCGCACCTTGCCCATCAGTTCTTCAACCTTGGCGAGGTCGTCCGGACTGGTCGACCTGGGGTCGATATGGAGATAGTTCATGGCCATCGGAATGATCTCCGCCGGGGCATCGATCATGGCGACGCCGCAATCGGAGAATTTCTTGACGACGTCGACGTCGAAGACCATGGCGAACGAATCTGTCGGCGCGTCCGGCATCCGTTGCTTGATGGCAGCGACATTGTAGCCGATGCCGTCCGTGACGGCCATGTAAGGCACTGCGTGCAGGTTCTGCGGATCCGCGCCCGCGATCAGCGACAAGGCTTGCGGATCGATTTTCGAGTGGTTTGAAAGCTTCGATCCGTCGAGTGGCAGGAAAGCGCCCGCCTTCACCTGGTTCTTCAGAAACGGAAAGGCCGAGGGATACACCACGTCATACCCCGAGCCGCCGGTGAGCAGTTTCGTCTCAAGGACCTCGTTG
Source organism: Mesorhizobium sp. M8A.F.Ca.ET.208.01.1.1 (assembly GCF_004791315.1). NCBI lineage: Bacteria > Pseudomonadati > Pseudomonadota > Alphaproteobacteria > Hyphomicrobiales > Phyllobacteriaceae > Mesorhizobium > Mesorhizobium sp. M8A.F.Ca.ET.208.01.1.1. The sequence goes on along the minus strand of NZ_SRUT01000001.1, from coordinate 1,856,074 downwards.
CCGTCATAGACATCGTAGCGGACCTCGATACCTGTCTCCTTCTCGAACTTCTCAGCCGTGTCCGGCGCGATATAGTCGGACCAGTTGTAGACGTTGACGACCTTCTCGTCGTCCGCCCGGGCGCCGCCGAAGCAGATGCCGCAGGCAAGCGCAGCGCTCAGGATTGGGATGAGCAGGGAGCGCATGGGTGTCCTCCTTTCGCGGGTGCGGCCGATGCGGCGCACCGTTCCAATTTCACTTTCGGCACGCTTGCCGCTCAACGCCGCTGCGGCGCATAAACGGGTAAGGTGATACAGGCGACATTGCCGCCGCCGAGCAGAATTTCGCGGGAGTTCTCGATGCCGACGATCTTGTGGTCGGGGAACAGCGTGGCCAGCTGTTGCTTTGCCTTCCGGTCGAGATCGCAGCCGAACTCCGGCACCACCACGACGCTGTTGCCCGGATAGTAGTTGATGTAACTCGCCGCGATCCGGTTGCCCGTTGGCCGCGCCCAGGTCGAATCGACCCGGTCCAAGCCCTCGCTTTCCTCGGCCGTCATTTCGATCGGCAGGGGATGGTGCAGCCGATGAACCTCCAGGCTGCGGCCACGCGCGTCACGGGCCGAACGCAGCGCCTCCTCGGCTTCGCGCACGATCTCATATTGCGGGTCGTCCCGCTCGTCGGTCCAGCTCAGCGCCGCGACGCCCGGACGAACGAAGCAACAGAGATCGATCGACATGACCATCCGTCTCGTCGAAAGCAAAGCCACGCGGCAGCCAGATGATGTCGTCGACGCCGAGATAGTCGCCAAGCCGGCTCTCCACCTCGGCTTTGCCGAGTTGGGCGTTGCGATTTCGATTGAGCAGGCATTGCTCGGTCGTCATCAGCGTTCCCTGGCCATCGCATTGCAGGCCGCCGCCCTCGGCGATCAGCGGCGCGCGGTAGCGGTCCATCCTCTCGATCTCGAGCACTTTTTGTGCGGCAAGGTCATCGAGATCCCAAGGCGAGTAGAGGCCGCCGTCAAACCCGCCATAGGCGTTGAAGATCCAATCGACGCCGCGCACGCCGCCTTGGTCGTTGACGACGAAATTGGGGCCGCTGTCGCGCAGCCAGGAATCGTTGGTGGACATCTCCACGACGCGCACCTCGGCGGGCAAGCGCGCTCTGGCGTTCCGCCATTGGCGGCTGGATGCCGCCACGGTCACGGGTTCGCTTTGCGCGATCGCGGCGGCGACATCGGCGAACAGCTTCTGGGCGGGCTTGGCGCCCTGGCGCCAAGTGTCCGGCCGCTCCGGCCAGATCAGCCAGCAGCCTGATTTGGGTTCGAATTCGCCAGGAGCGCGAAACCCATCCTGTCTCGGTGTGGTCGAGAGCGTATGTGACATTGTGGGACTGCCGGAAAATGGAACGACGAAACTTTCCCGGATCAGAAGGTTTTGGGGCCTTGTTCGTCAATGTCCCATTTGGGATAGCTTGATCACTGCGCCAGTCCCCTGGCCTGCGTTCGGCTGGGGCCAGCACCATTGGCCCCGGGCCTAGGTTGCCCGAAATTGCGGGGTCTCTATTGTTTATTGCGTCGCCTGGTAAAGTTCCGAAGCGGCCTCTTTCAGCGCGTGTCGGCCGTCCGGCTTGAAATACATCATGTGTCCACCTTCAACGACGTCGAGGCGGATCGGCCTGGCGCCGGCGAGCGACGGAATCTGGCTGACCAGATAACGCGACGCCAGGTAGGGAGTGACGAGATCGGTGTAGCCGTTGACGATGACGACGCCCAGCGCGGGATTCAAGGAGCGTGCCCGCTGCAAATCGTCCATCACGCCAGCATAGCCTTGGCGCGAGGCGCTCGTCCCATAGTCCCAGTTGTGGCTGATATCGTCGTTCAGTAAGCGGTAGCTAACATCGGTGCGAAAGTTCAGCTCGTCGCGAGCGTAGCCGACAAAGGCCGAGGTCAGCGCCGGCACACTGCGGTCCAGCACCGGATCGGGACCGGCGATCCGGGCGCTCTGAGGCGCTATGTCCGCCGTCGCGATCATACCGTCATAGGGGCTGAGCACCTTGCCCGTGGCACGGCCAAACTCCCTTGCGAAGAGCGAGGTCGGGACGCGGGCGAAGTTGCGGTGAACGAGGTCGAGTGGCAGGCCGGTGATCTCCGCTACGCGATCGCTGGCCAGCCGCCCGCCTTGCTCCAGCCCACTGGCGAGCGCGGTGAGGTACTCGCCAAGTGCATAATGCTCGATATCGGCGAGCTTTTTCCGCAGTGCATCGCCGTTGAAACCTTCACTACGCAGGCGAACCGCGGCGAGGGAGGGTAGTTCGAGAGCCCAATGCAGCGGCTCGAATTCGTCGGGCTGCACCAGGGTGAATTCCAGCGCCGGCGAGATCAGCACGATGCCGCTTGGGCTGATGCCGATATCTTCCTGCAGCGTCCTGGCAAGCAGTGCCGCCCGGAACCCGCCATAGCTCTCACCGGCGAGGAACAGCGGGGATCCCATGCGGCTGTTTTGGGCAAGATAGAGCCGGATAAACGCACCGATAGAACTGGCGTCCTGCCTGACGCCCCAGAAGTCGTGCGTATCCTGGCCAGGCGCCTCGCGACTGTAGCCGGTTCCCACCGGATCAACGAAGACGAGGTCGGTCATGTCGAGCCAGCTGTCGGGATTGTCGATGAGCTTCTGCGGCGAGGGGAGGAATTCCCCGTCGGCTCCGGTCGCCACGATGCGCGGTCCAAGCGCGCCGAGATGCAGATAGGCTGAAGCGGCGCCCGGGCCGCCATTGAACGCGAAGGTGATTGGCCGCGGTGCTTCCGTCGCCATGCCCTCACGCGGTTTCAGCGTATAGGCAACATAGAAAATCTCCGCCGTGACCTCGCCCTTGCCGGAGAGCAGCGGAAGCGTGCCGGCCTTTGCCTGGTATCGCAGACTGTGCCCGGCAATGGTGATCGAATGGTCGCTGATCTCGGGTGAGGGCAGCAGCGACAGCACACCGCCCTCGGGCGCTGGCCGCTCTGGCGTTTCAGCCAAGAGGGGCCGCGCGAAGCCGGCAAGCATGACGAGGACAAGGGAGACGAGTTTCAGCTTGGAACGCATGAGGCCTCCGCGGGAACGACTCCCGCATAGGTATGGCCGAGGCGAATGAAGTCAAAGGGAATAGACGAAGGCGAGCCCACTGCTATCCCCTCGACACCGGTTCCTGACAGCTTGGATCGTCGCTCGGATTGGCTCACACTTCCGTACGACCGTGCTATCAAGACAGAAAGCCGTTCGAAAGGAACGAAAATGGACGCGACCGAACTCAAGGCCATGCAGGCGCCGCTGAAGCAGGCCTACCGTAACGACGCCGCGCAAGCACTGATCACGCTGAGAGCGAAGGGTTCGATCGACGAACAGTCGGTCGCCTGCAAGGTCGACACCGGCAGGGCGATTGCCGTCGCTGGCCTTCATCCGGCGACAGGCGGCTCGGGGCTCGAGCTGTGCTCCGGCGACATGCTCCTCGAGGCGCTGGTGGCCTGCGCCGGGGTGACGCTGAAGGCGGTGGCGACGGCGCTCGAGTTCAAGCTCGGCGCCGCGACCGTTGAAGCCGAAGGCGACCTTGATTTTCGTGGCACACTCGGTGTCGCCAAGGATGCGCCGGTCGGTTTTCGCGCCATCCGGCTCAGTTTCGATCTCGACACGGACGAGCCGCAGGAGCGGATCGATTCGCTGCTGAAGCTGACCGAGCGCTATTGCGTGGTGTTCCAGACCATCAACCAGAAGCCGGAGCTGACGGTGAGCGCGCGGAGATGAATCACAAGGCCCGCGGCAGCGGGCCTAGAGCGGTTCAGAGTTTGATAGAATCTCTGACCCGCTCTAACTTCTTGTTTTTACGCAATTCCCAAGGGGAAGCGCTACGCGCTTCTTCCGGGAAAACCGCTGCACACTTTTCCTGGAATTGCTCTAGTGATACCTGATGCTTACTGAGCTGCCGGCTCTTCGGCGTCGCCTTCGTCGGTGAAGGGCGAGGCGCTCGGCACGCACTGCACGGACCAGCCCGCGGGTGTCGGCTGCTTCTGATACTCGGTGATGGCGGCGGCGCACTGTTCGCGCTTGTCGAAGGTGCTGGGCAGCACAACCATGCCGCCCTGTGGGCCGGCGATTACCAGATACCAGACCAATGCTGCGGTCGTAGCCATGGAGTTTTCCTTGTTCTGCCCCAGCAGGGCGCTTGGTGTGGGAGTCTTCCGATCCTAACAACTCCTCCGAAATGACGAAAGCATGACCGCCGCGCGCCCTTCTCCCTTAGATCACAGCCGCGTGATCATCCGGCGGATTTTCGGACTGGCCTGTTGCCGACGCCACGGTTCAGTCGGTCGCAAAACAATAGAACAGGCCGTCGCCACCTGTGCCTTTCAGCGCCTCCTGGCTGCAGCCGCCACGAGAGGCGTGCGAGGAATTCCATGACTTTGCCGCCGCCGAATCGTCGAGACCGGTGCGGTCGTGATGGCCCATCATGGCCGCCCCTTCGGCGCCGCTCATCGTCCAGTCGCCGCAGGTCTGGTCGGCGATCCGGGTGCCGTCAGGCTTGGATCCCGTCAGCATATCGTGCCGGTTGGGAGTATCGCCGCGACCGTTGACCGTCTCGCCCTTCTCATTCAGCGCGGTCTGCTTGGTGATGCCGTTGGCGTCGCTGTGCAGGGAGGCGACATCATCGGCGATCTTGGCGCCCTTGGCGTTGAACCAAGGCCCCTTGCCGATGCGGTCGCGCGCATCCTCGGCGCTGGTCGAGAGATAAGCGTGCCAGCTCTTGCCGGTGACGCCGGCGGCTTCGGCAAGCGATGCGCAATGGGCGTCCGCGCCCTTCAGGCCACCGAGATCGGCGCCCTTGCCGGAGCCGACACTGGTGACGAAGAAGCTCATTTTGGTATCTTGGGAAACAGCCACACCGACTGTAGCCCCAAGGGCGGCGGTGAGAGCGGCGGCAACGATAACGAATCTGCGCATGTCGGTCCTCCGGTTTCGAATGTCCTACGTCAGGAGAACGTAGCCGAAGGCTCTTTTAATCCGTTTCGAACCCGAGTTTTATTCCGGTTGCCGATAGGTGACGAAGCGGTTGTGCTTGGCCTGGAAGATCAGGCCGGTCTCTTTGAGGTCCGGGCTGGCCAGCGGCACGATGCGTTTGGCGATCTCGGAGGGGTGCGGCAGCGTCTCGGGATCCTCACCGGGTACGGCTTGCGCGCGCATCGCGGTGCGCGTGGCGCCGGGGTCGGCGGCGTTGACGCGCAGCGGCAGGCTTTGCGTCTCATGCGCCCAGGAACGCATCATTGTTTCGACCGCCGCCTTCGATGCCGCGTAAGGCGCCCAGAACGCGCGCGCCGAATGCGCGGCATTGGAAGACAGGATAATCGCCCGGCCGGCATCCGAAAGCCGCAGCAGCGGGTCGACGGAGCGGATCAGCCGCCAGGTCGAGGTGACGTTGATGGTCATCACCTTTTCGAAGGTCTTGGCCTCGACATGGCCGATCGGCGAGATGACGCCAAGCACGCCGGCATTGGCGACGAGAATGTCGAGCTTGCCCCAGCGCTCGTTGATGGCGCCCCCCAACCGGTCGATGCCGGCCATGTCGGCGAGATCGAGCGGGACCAGCGTCGCCTGGCCGCCGGCCGCCTTGATCTGGTCGTCGAGTTCTTCCAGCCCGCCGACAGTGCGGGCAACCGCGATGACATGGGCGCCGGCGGCCGCCAATTCCCTGGCGATGAAATAGCCGATGCCGCGCGAGGCGCCGGTGACGACCGCAACGCGGCCGGTAAGGTCGAGGGTCATGCGATGCTTCCGGAACTCTGGCTAGAGCAATTCCAGGAAAAGTGTGTAACGGTTTTCCGTCCGGAATTGCGTAAAAACAAAGAGTTAGAGCGGTTCGGCGATTCTATCAAACGCTAAACCGCTCTAAGCTGGTGACGGTCCGGCAATCCTACGCCCCGCTTGTCGCCAGCAGCGACAGCGTGCGCACATTGTCGTGGCCTTCGAAGTCGAGCAGGCGGGTCGGGTACTGGCCGGTGAAGCACGCATCGCAGAACTGTGGCTGTTCGTCGTTGCGGCTGGCCTCGCCGACGGCGCGGTAGAGCCCGTTGATCGAGAGGAAGCCGAGTGAATCGACGCGGATGAATTCGGCCATCTCTTCCACCGACATGCGCGAAGCGAGCAGCTTCGACTTCTCCGGCGTGTCGACACCGTAGAAGCACGACGCGCTGGTCGGCGGCGAGGCGATCCGCATGTGCACTTCCCTGGCGCCGGCGTCACGCACCATCTGCACGATCTTCTGGCTGGTGGTGCCGCGCACGATGGAATCGTCGACCAGCACCACGCGCTTGCCCTCGATCATGCGGCGGTTGGCGTTGTGCTTGAGCTTGACGCCCATGTGGCGGATCGAATCGCCGGGCTGAATGAAGGTGCGGCCGACATAATGGTTGCGGATGATGCCAAGCTCAAAGGGAATGCCTGCCGCCTGGCTGAAGCCGATCGCCGCCGGCGTGCCCGAGTCCGGCACCGGCACGACGATGTCGGCCTCGACCGGGTTTTCCTGCGCCAGTTCGGCGCCGATGCGCTTGCGCACCTCATAGACATTGCGGCCCTCGACCGAAGAGTCGGGCCGGGCGAAATAGACATATTCGAAAATGCAGAAGCGGGTCTTCTGCGGTTCGAACGGGAACAGGCTCTCGATGCCCTTCGAGGTGACGACGACCATCTCGCCGGGCTTCAGATCACGCACGAAACGGGCGCCGATGATGTCGAGCGCGCAGGTCTCGGAGGCCAGGATCCAGGCGCCGTCGAGATCGCCGAGCACCAGCGGGCGGATGCCGAGCGGATCGCGGCAACCGATCATCTTCTTGGCCGTCATCGCCACCAGCGAGAAGGCGCCCTCTACCTGGCGCACCGCGTCGATGAAGCGCGAGTTGAGATCGCGCTCCTTGCTGGTCGCGACCAGATGCAAAAGCGTCTCGGTGTCGGAGGTGGAGGAGAAGATCGCGCCCTGCTTCTGCAGCGCGCGCTGCACGGTCATGGCGTTGGTGAGGTTGCCGTTATGGGCGACGGCGAAGCCGCCATCGGCCAACTCGGCGAAGAAGGGCTGGATGTTGCGCATGCCGGCGCCGCCTGTCGTGGCGTAGCGCGTGTGGCCAATGGCGCGGTTGCCCTGCAGGCTGTCGATGACGCGCTGCTTGGTGAAGGTGTCGCCGATCAGTCCGACGTGGCGTTCGACATGGAACTGGGTGCCGTCGTAGGAAACGATGCCGGCCGCTTCCTGGCCACGATGCTGCAGCGCATGCAGGCCGAGCGTGACGATGGCCGCCGCATCCTGCCGGCCAAAGATGCCGAAGACGCCGCATTCGTCATGGAAATGATCGTCAGCCTCGGCGGAAAGCACGTCGTCTGCGTCTGCCATCTTAAGCTCCGCTAAAATCGCCATATAAGGCGGTCGCGCGTCGAAAGCAACGCGCTGCATGCGATCGTTCACATGGATCGATCGCCAGACATCCCGTTTGGACCTCAGTTCGCCGGCGCTGGCGCCGGCTTGGCCGTGTTGTCGGCGGGGCCGGCGTCGTTGTCGTCGGGCGCTGGCGCATTGGCGTCGTCGCCGCCGGTTGGAGCATCCGCCGCCGGTGCGTCGGGCGCGGCGGGCGTCTCGGCGGCCGGCTGATTCGGATTGAGCTTCTTGAGGATGGCGTTTTCCGGATCCTCCGGCAGCAGGCTTTCCAGCTTGGCGCCGATCTGTTCCAGCAGCGGCCGCGACTTGGCTTCCGTGACCCAGGCCGGGGCCTTGGCGCCGGCCAGCCAGTTGAAGAACAGCAGCGCCACCGCGACGACCAGGACGCCGCGCGCGGCGCCGTAGAGGAAGCCGAGCGTGCGGTCGAGCGCGCCGATGCGCGAATCGATGATCCAGTCGGCGAGCTTCATGGTGATGACCGAGACCACGATCAGCGCGATGATGAAGACGACGCCGGCGGCAGCGGCCATGGCGATCTTCTCATTGTCGATATAGGGCTTCAGGTAGGGCAGGACCGGCTTGTAGAAGAAGAAGGCGGCAGCCGCCGCCGCCGCCCAGGACACCACCGAGAGCACTTCGCGCGAAAAACCGCGAACCATGGCGAGCATCGCCGAGACCAGGGTGAAGCCGACGAGAATTCCGTCAAGCAGCGTAATCGGCATGTCTTTCGCCCCACTCTGTCTTGCTCACCACCGGATGAGCCGCGTCACTCTTCATCGTCGGCACGGCTTCGCCGTGAGCCGGCTATACGCGCCACGAGGTCGGCAAGCTCGGTGGGTTGGAAAGCGCCGGCCCCGATCCCTCCAGCAAGTTCCTCGCTGCCCAAGGGCAGAACCGCGCTACCAAAACCCAGTTTTTCGGCTTCCTTGAGGCGCTGCTGCGCATGCGCAACCGGCCTCACCGCGCCCGAAAGGCTGATTTCGCCGAAATAGACGCAATCGGCGGGAAGGGCAAGACCGGTGAGCGAGGAAACCAGTGCCGCGGCGACCGCGAGATCGGCCGCCGGCTCGCTGATGCGGTAGCCGCCGGCGACGTTGAGATAGACGTCATGCTGGCCGAAACGGACACCGCAATGCGCCTCCAGCACCGCCAGCACCATCGACAACCGAGCCCCGTCCCAGCCGACCACCGCCCGGCGCGGCGTGCCGAGCGAGGAGGGCGCGACCAGCGCCTGGATCTCGACCAGAACGGGCCTGGTGCCTTCCATGCCGGCGAAAACCGCTGCTCCCGGCGATTTCGCGTGCCGTTCGCCGAGAAAAAGTTCGGACGGGTTGGAGACCTCGCGCAGACCCTTGTCCGACATTTCGAAGACGCCGATCTCATCGGTCGGTCCGAAGCGGTTCTTCACCGTGCGCAGGATGCGGAAATGGTGGCCGCCTTCGCCCTCGAAATAGAGCACGCCGTCGACCATGTGCTCGACCACGCGCGGACCGGCGATCTGGCCTTCCTTGGTGACATGGCCGACCAGCACGATCGCGGCACCCGTGGATTTGGCGTAGCGGATCATTGCCTGGGCGGCAGCGCGCACCTGGGTGACCGTGCCCGGCGCCGAGTCGGCTAGGTCGGTCCACAGCGTCTGGATCGAATCGAGGATGACCAGATCCGGCCGCTTGCCGTCGGCGATCGTGGCGAGGATATCCTCGACATTGGTCTCGGCCGCCAGTTCCACGGGCGCCGACGCGACGCCGAGCCTCTGCGCGCGCAGCCTGATCTGGGCAACCGCCTCTTCGCCCGAAACATAGACGATGCGGTGGCCCTTGGAGGCAAGAGCGGCCGCGGCCTGGGTGAGCAGCGTCGATTTGCCGATACCGGGATCGCCGCCGACCAGCAGTGCAGAGCCCCGGACGAAACCGCCACCGGTGGCGCGGTCGAGTTCGCCGATGCCTGATATGATGCGCGGCGCGTCCTCGATGTCACCGGAAAGCGTGGTCAGCACCACCGCGCGGCCCTTGCGGGCATTGCGCGTGTTGGCAGGCCCCGAGCCGATGCCGCCCGACGTGCCTTCCTCGACCAGCGTGTTCCACTCGCCGCAGGCATCGCATTTGCCCGCCCAGCGCTGATGCACCGAACCGCAATTCTGGCAGATGAACTGGACGCGGGATTTGGCCACGCTTTTACCTTCCCGCCCGGTTGCGGGCGCGGCGATCCTTCGCGCGCCCCTCTGTCCGGCAAGGCAGAAGGGGGCGCCGTAGTACGCCTTGCTTCCGCATTTCTGTTGCGACCGCTGGCAAGAGGCTACTCGAACCTCTCCGCGATATGGTGCTCTTCGGCCAAATCAGAGAAGCGGGTGAATTCGCCGTGGAAGGCGAGCGTGACCGTGCCGGTCGGTCCATGGCGCTGCTTGGCCACGATCACCTCGGCCTTGCCGCGCATCTCGTTCATCTCGTTTTCCCACTTGACGTATTCCTCGGTGCCGAGCTTCGGCTCGCGGTTCTTGAGGTAATACTCCTCGCGGTAGACGAAGATGACGACGTCGGCGTCCTGCTCGATCGAACCGGATTCGCGCAGATCGGAGAGCTGCGGGCGCTTGTCGTCGCGGCTTTCGACCTGACGCGAGAGCTGCGACAGCGCGATGATCGGCACGGTCAGTTCCTTGGCCAGCGCTTTCAGGCCCGTGGTGATCTCGGTGATTTCCTGCACGCGGTTCTGCGAGGACTTGGCGGATGAGCCCTGCATCAGCTGGATATAGTCGATGACGATCAGGTCGAGGCCACGCTGGCGCTTCAGGCGGCGCGCGCGGGCAGACAACTGAGCAATGGAAATACCACCGGTCTGGTCGATGAACAGCGGGATCTTCTGCATGGTCTGCGAACAGGCGACCAGCTTTTCGAAATCCATTTCGCTGATTTCGCCGCGGCGGATCTTCGAGGAAGAGATTTCCGTCTGTTCGGAAATGATACGGGTCGCGAGCTGTTCGGACGACATTTCGAGCGAGAAGAACCCGACGACACCGCCATTGGCCGCCTTGAACGAGCCGTCGGCCTGTTGTGCCGGCACATAGGCCTCGGCGACGTTGAAGGCGATGTTGGTGGCGAGCGATGTCTTGCCCATGCCCGGACGGCCGGCAAGCACGATCAGGTCGGAGGGCTGCAGGCCGCCCATGCGGCGGTCGAGATCGCGCATGCCGGTGGCGAGGCCCGACAGACCGCCGTCGCGCATATAGGCGGCGTTGGCCATGTCGACCGCGGTCTTGACCGCGTCGGTGAAGCTCTCGAAGCCGCCGTCATAGCGCCCGGTTTCAGCCAGTTCGAACAGGCGGCGCTCGGCGTCCTCGATCTGTTCGGAAGGCGACATGTCGACAGGTGCGTCATAGGCGATGTTGACCATGTCCTCGCCGACCGTGATCAGCGCCCGGCGCGTCGCCAGGTCATAGATGGCGCGGCCGTAATCGGTGGCGTTGACGACGGTGACGGCTTCCACCGCCAGCCGCACGACATATTGCGCCACCGTCATGTCGCCGACCTTTTCGTCGGCCGGCAGGAAGGTCTTCAGCGTGATCGGCGTCGCCGCCTTGCCCATGCGGATCAATTCGGCCGCGACGTCGAAGATCTTGCGGTGCAGGGGTTCATGGAAATGACCGGACTTCAGGAAATCGGACACCCGGTAGAAGGCATCGTTGTTGACCAGGATGGCGCCAAGCAGCGCCTGCTCGGCCTCGATGTTGTTGGGCGATTCGCGATAGAGCGGTTGCTCCGCCACGCCGAATTTTCGCGCTGCCTCTGCCATGATGTCCCCATTTTCGATCCCGCCCTTTCGATATCAGAACTGGACAAGTCGGTGCTGACTTATCTGCAACAGCCCGTGTCGAAGCGGCTTTGATACTCGCGATTCACAGCCAAAATTTTTCCGTGGAAAGAATCGCAATTGACTCGAATCGAGAGTTGCGAGTTTAGCGTTTCTCGAAGGAGAACAAAACAGGAAAGTGGAGCGATTGGCACCGGATTGCGGAGCCGTCGCGTTCGTTTCATCCTCGTGCCAGCGCATCGCCCCAGTCCAGCCGCCGCGCCACCTTGAAGGCGTCGCCGTCGCGTTTGGTGAAGAGCTTTTCGCCGGCTCTGCCGTCTGCTTCGCAGAGTTTCAGCGACACCTTGCCGGACCCTGACTTCGGCGGCGCGATCACCCGTGCGGCGCGGGAGACAGCCGGCTGGCGCGAAGCGGCGACATAGATGAATTTCTCGTCCTCCCATGGCACATCGGCGTCCTTGGCCAGCCGGTGCAGGCGCGAGCGGGCGACGCGGCGGGAAAAATGGCACCAGTCGGGCGGGTTGAGCGGGCAGGGCGCTTCGTGCGGACAAGGCGCCAGCACATGCGCGCCGGCGGCGATCAATTGCTGGCGCACCGCCAGAATTCGCTGCCAGCCCGCCGGCGTGCCCGGCTCGATAATCAGCAGCGTGCCGGTCGTGAGGTGCCATAGCCGGTCGATCATTTTGGCCAGGGATGCTGGCACGATCTCGTCCAGCACATAGGCGCAAGTGACGAGGTCCGCGGGCTGGAGGTCGGCAAGGTCTGTCGTGACATCGCCGGCCTGCCAGATGGTCCGGGCCGCGATCGCATCGGCGGCAAGTGTCTCGCCGATTTTGCGCACCGCGGCACTCGCCTCCAGCAACGTGGCCAGTTCCAGTTCAGGCCAGAGGTCGCTGGTGGCCCAAAGCATCGTACCAGGGCCGGCGCCGACATCGAGCAAGGTTTTCGGCGTGAAATCCGGCCGGGCTTCGGCGAGCGCATCGAGGCTGGCGCGGACCGCGGCATAGGTCGCCGGCAGCCGCGTCGCCAGATAGGCCCTGACCGCCATGTCCTGCGCCATGTGCAGGCGGCCGTCGCGCAGTTCGGCGCGGTAACGGTCGGAGAGCGTCTTTGCCGCCTGCTTCAGGTCCGGCAGCGGCACCTTTTCCAAAATGCGATCGACAGCCTGTCGAAGAGGGGCCGGCAACTCCACGCTATGCTCCTCGCGGCACGAGCAGGATGATCGAGGCACCTGCCACGCAGAGTGCCGCACCGCCAAGATCCCAGCGGTCGGGCCGCACGCCTTCCACCAGCCAGAGCCAGGCCAGCGAGGCTACGATGTAGATGCCGCCGTAAGCGGCATAGGCTCGCCCTGCTGCATTGGTGTCGACCAGTGCCAGGAGCCAGGCGAAGACAAGCAGCGAGACAAAGCCCGGCGCCAGCCACAAAGGCGATTTTTCCAGCCGCCACCAGGCCCATACCGAAAAACAGCCGGCGATCTCGGCCAGCGCTGCGGCGGCATAGAGGAGATAGGTCATGAAAAAGGCCTCGCGACGATTCACGAGGCCTTTTTCGGGGCAGGAGCCTGCAATGGCAAGCGCCAATAATGCGTTCTGCAGCGCCGTTCCTATTCCGCCACCTTGCGGCGCCGGGCCGGCTTGACGGGCTTCTCGACTGGAGCCGCCTCGCGGCGACCCATGTCGCGCATTTCCAGTGCCTTTTCGCATTTGGCCATGTAGTCGCGCGTCATCGGCAACGTGTCGTTCTTCTTGGTGATCTGGAACTGGAAAATCACCAGGTCCTGCCAACGGAAGGCAGCCTCCGAGGCGGCCAGATAGAACTCCCACATGCGGCAGAAGCGTTCGTCATAGATCGCCTTGGCCTTGTCGCGGTTGGCGGCGAAGCGCTGGCCCCAGTGCTTCAGCGTGTCGGCATAGTGGAGCCGCAGGATTTCGACGTCGGTGACCACGAGGCCGGACTTTTCGATCGCCGGCAGCACCTCGGACATCGCCGGAATATAGCCACCCGGGAAAATATACTTGCGGATGAAGGCGCTGGTCGCCCACGGCACGCCGGAGCGGCCGATCGTGTGCAGAAGCATGACACCATCAGGCTTCAGCAATGTTGCCGCCTTGTCGAAGAAGGTTCGGTAATGGTTGACGCCGACATGCTCGAACATGCCGACCGAGACGATGCGGTCGAAGCGTTCGTTGAGCTCGCGATAATCCTTCAGTTCAAAATGGACGTGGTTTTCCAGCCCTTGCGCATGCGCCCGGTCCGTGGCGACGCCATGCTGTTCGGTCGACAGCGTCACACCCTGCACGTCGACGTCGAAAGCCTTGGCGAGATAGAGGCCGAGCCCGCCCCAGCCGGAGCCGATGTCGAGCACCGTCTGCCCTGCTTTCAGCCGGAGCTTGGCGGCGATATGGCGCTTCTTGGCTGCCTGCGCCTCTTCCAGCGTCATGTCCGGTTGCTCGAAATAGGCGCAGGAATACTGCATGTCCTCATCGAGGAAGAGCCGGTAGAGTTCACCTGACAGGTCGTAGTGCCGCTGCACGTTGCGGCGCGAGCGCGAGGCGGTGTTGATCTGTTGCAGGCGGCGGAAGGCGTGGCGCAGGCCCTCGATGGCTTTCGACCAGGTCGCGTCGATGCCGCCGCTGCCCATGTTCTGGAAGGCAATGCGCATCAGCCCAAGCACGCCGCCTTCAAGAATGTCCAACTCGCCGTCCATATAGGATTCAGGCACCGCCAGCATCGGATCGAAGGAGATGGCGCGCTCGGCATGGCGGGTCTTGATGTGCATATGCACCGGCTCGCCGCTGCCGTCGCCGAAGATGAATGTCGAACCCTTCGGCCCGGTTACCTTCAGATTGCCCGTTCGCACCAGGCGGTCGAGAACGCGCTTCAACAGAATATTCATGTCCAATGTCCCCTCACGGTCAGACAGGCTGTCCTACTCTGCATCAATATATAGGGTTTCGAAAAGTTCCTTTTGGCACAAAAATGCCCGGGCGAGAGGCCCGGGCATTGGTCCAGAATGGCTGGAGAGCGGTGGTCCGAGGACCTGTGCGATCAGGCGTTGTCTTCGCCGCCTTCGAACTCGGCATTCGGATCGAAGAAGTTTTCCGGCCGCGCATTGTCGTTGATGTCGTCGCCGTAAATGGCTTCGGCGGTGGTCAGCGTCTCGCCCTTGGCCTGGCGTTCGGCCTCGTCGGCCGTGCGGGCGATGTTGAGCGTGATGGTGACTTCGACTTCCGGATGCAGCGCGATCGCCACATTGGTGAGGCCGATGGTCTTGATCGGCTGGTTGAGCTGGATCTGGTTGCGGTTGACCGTGAAGCCCTCCGCGGTCAGCAGGTCGGCGATGTCGCGGGTCGACACCGAACCGTAGAGCTGGCCGGTCTCGCCGGCCGAACGCACCGCGATGAAGCTCTTGCCGTCAAGCTTTTCGGCGACCTGGGCCGCTTCCGACTTGCGTTCAAGGTTGCGGGCTTCGAGTTGGGCGCGCTGGCCCTCGAACTTCTTCTTGTTCGCTTCGTTGGCGCGCAGCGCCTTGCCCTGCGGCAGCAGGAAATTGCGGGCAAAACCGTCCTTGACCTTGACGGTATCGCCCATCTGGCCGAGGCGGGAAACGCGTTCGAGAAGAATGACGTCCATGGCTATGTTCCTTTTGGTTGGGCGTCCGTCCACGAGGCCGACGCCGAATTCTCTGGAACAGGTCAGGAAGCAAAAGGGCGTTGCCGCCGGTGTCGCTGTCCTGCCTGTCGCGGCAGTTAGAGGTTATTGACCTCAACTCGGGATTTGATGGCTAGCCGGTCATGCCCGTCATGGCCGGCGACAGGAACGGGCGGCGAACCGCCCGTTCGGAAGAATTAGCGAACCACGTAGGGCAGCAGGCCGAGGAAACGGGCACGCTTGATCGCCTTGGCGAGCTCGCGCTGCTTCTTCTGGCTGACGGCGGTGATGCGCGACGGCACGATCTTGCCGCGCTCGGAAATGTAGCGCTGCAGCAGACGCACGTCCTTGTAGTCGATCTTCGGTGCGTTGGCGCCGGAGAACGGGCAGGTCTTGCGGCGGCGATGGAAAGGGCGCCGGGTCGGGATCTGATTGATGTCGACCATTATTCTGCACCCCCTTCAAAACCTTCGCGCGGACGGCGCGGACCACGGTCGCCGCCTTCGCGATCGCCGAACGAACGCGGGCCACGATCGCCGCGGTCGCCGAAGCTGCGCGCCGGACGATCGCCACGGTCACGATCGCCGAAGCCGCCGCGCTCGGAGCGCTCTTCGCGCTTCTGCATCATGGCCGAGGGACCTTCCTCATGCGCCTCGACCTTGATGGTCAGGAAACGCAGCACGTCCTCGGACAGACCCATCTGGCGCTCCATCTCGTTGAGCGCTGCCGGCGGGCAGGTGAGGTCCATCAGCGTGTAGTATGCCTTCCGGTTCTTGTTGACCCGGTAGGTGAGGGACTTCAGTCCCCAGTTCTCGACCCGGCCGACGGACCCGCCATTCGCTGCGATGACGCCCTTGTACTGTTCGACAAGCGCATCGACCTGCTGCTGCGAGAGGTCCTGCCGGGCAAGAAACACATGTTCGTAAAGAGCCATTATGGTTCAGTGCCTTTCTTCGTTTCTCTCCCGGTTCCCGGCGGCAAAAGCCTCTGCAACTTCTCTGACCCGCATGTGCCTCGAAAGGCGCGGGAAGAAAGGAGCATGACGAGACGGTCGAGAGCGGAGACACGGGAGGCGGAAGCGCTTCTGGCTTCACACGAAGGTTCTCGAAAAAACCTCCGGCCCTCCGTTCAGCCCCCAGCTGGGACCGGCAGATTGGCGGCGTCTATATAGCAATCCACCGATAAGGCAAGGGCAAGCGGCGTCCCCGATGTCGCAACCACCAGAAAATCAAGCCGCGGCGCCAGCAAGGCCCGGCGATTTTCCCCGGCAACCGGACCTTAACCACAATGTCAGGTTGCGCAGGGTTGCCCTCCGCCGTCAACGGTCGATTCATTATGAAAGGTGCAAAAGCCCGGACAGCCGTGCATGACAAGCGGCAAGCATTTTCGGGGGTAAGGATGCTTCTCAACAGGTTCTGGCGCTCGAAGAGCGGCAATTTCGCGCTTCTCATGGGATTGGGGCTACCCGCCATTCTGTCGGCAGTGGCCTTCGCGACCGATGTCTCGACCATGATGCGGGCGAAGAGCAACCTGCAGAACGCGATCGATGCGGCAAACCTTGCCTCCTCGCATCTTGGCGATCTCGACATGACCCGCACCGATGCTTTCGACCGCTATTTCCAGGCCAACATCGCTGGCCATGGCGAACTCGTCAACGCGCAGGCGACCCTGACCGTCGATAGGGGCGTCAATTTCATCAAGACCAAGGCGGTCGCCTCGGCCGACGTCAATCTGAACTTCGCTTTCCTGTTTGGCCAGAGCAAGCACATCGTGGTCGATGCCTCGGCGGCCGAGTCCAATAACCAGCTCGAAGTCGTGCTGGTTCTGGACAATACCGGCTCGATGGCTGGCGCCCGCATGACGGCTCTGAGGACGGCGACGAAGTCGTTGCTGGATACGCTCGAATCGACAAAGTCGCCGACGCGCCAGGTCCGTGCCTCGCTGGTTCCCTTCGTCACGGCCGTGAACGTCAATGGCGACGGGTTCGATCCGTCCTGGATCGACATGGACGGCAAATCCTCGACCAACGGTATCAATTTCCCCGTCATCGACGGCAAGCGCCCGAACCACATGGCCCTGTTCAGGCAGCTCAAGGACACCGGATGGGCCGAGCCCGGATGGAACGACACGGGATCGAAGGGCTGCGTGGAGGCGCGGGCCGGCGCCTACAACATTTCCGACACGCCGCCCGACCCGGCTAAGCCCGACACGCTGTTCGTTCCCTATTTTGCGCCGGATGATCCGGGAGATGCGCAGATGCCGTCCAGTTCCTATGGCAATGAGGCAAAGTACTACAACAATTCCTATCTCAGCGACGCCAGCGACACGGTCAAGCTAGACAAACAGAAAGGCGACAACCGGCTCGGCATCGACTTCAGCGGCCTCGACAGCGATCCCGACAAAGCCACCAAGGAACAGGTTGCCAAATATGTGGCGCCGGCCAAGGAACTTATCACCGAGACAGGAACTCCCGTCACCGTTGGTCCCAACCGTTCCTGCCCGACCCCCGTCGTTCCCCTGACCGACGATTTCGACAAATTGCGTAAGGCGGCGAGCCAGATGACGGAATGGAACGGCTCCGGCACCAACGTCTCGGAGGGGCTGTCCTGGGGCATGCGGGTGCTCTCGCCCGGCGCGCCCTATACCGGCGGCGCGCCATTCAAGACGCCTGGCGTCAGCAAGATCGTACTCCTGCTCACCGACGGTGAGAACGTCGTCTACGGCGCCAGCCAGCAATCGACGAAGTCCGACTACACATCCTACGGCTATCTGGCGGGTGGCCGCTTCGGGTCGGACAATCAGACGACGGCGGCCCGCAATGTCGACGGCTGGACGAAGAGCGTCTGCACGCAGTTGAAGAACCAGGGCGTGCAGATCTACACGATGGTGCTGCAGTCCGACACCGCTGCCAACCGCACGCTTTACAGCGCCTGCGCTTCCGATCCGAGCGATTATTATGCCGTCAACGATCCGGCCAAGCTGCCGAATGTTTTTCAGCAGATCGCCAACAAGTTCTCGAAGCTGCAACTGACGAATTGAGCGCCCGATGCCGAGAGCGCGCGATACATCCGGGGGGTCCAGACCTCAACTCGTGTGGGCGACAACCTTGTCGACCGTCTCGGGGAAGAAGTCGGGCGCGGCATGGCGCTTGCCGAACATCATGTCGTACTGGATCAGCCGGAAGTCGCGGATCGCCGGGTCGATCTCTTTCTGACGCGACCAGTCGGCCGTGGCCGCGCCGGCCGGCGTGAGCAGCAGGTTGCGGTCGACAACGCGATAGCGCTCCCGCATCTCGCCCAGGAAGCCGGTGTAGTAGGGGTGGGTGATGCCCGCGGCGGTGAGGATATGATAGGGCAGGAACGCAGGACTCACCGTCCCCAGATTCTCGACCGGGCCCGAACGGTTCGACCAGATGATCAGCGGAGTCGCGTGATGTTCGAGAGCGGCCTCCGGCGTCGGTTCCTTGCGGGGCGCGACGTTGTCCTTCAGGAAGCCGGTCTCGACATAGACCGGCCCGAGCGGCGGCAGGTGGTCACCGAAAAAGGCGACAATCGTTGGCCGCTCGCGCGTCTTGGCCCATTCGATCAGCCGCTCGAGGCCGCGGTCCGCGTCGGCTGAACCCTCGGCGTAGGAGAGCAGCGAGTCACGCGCCCACTGGCTGATCGGCGCCTGCACCGAGTGGGTCGGGTTCGAATAACGGTTCGGCTCATACGGGCCATGGTTCTGCAGGCTGACCGCGAAGAAGAAGACGGGGTCGTCGCTGGCGTCGGCTTCGCGGATGATCTCGTCGGTCATCGCGGCGTCGGATGCCAGCGGTCCGCGCTTTTCCATGGGCGGCAGCGTTTCTTCCGATTTGAAGTCGTTGAAGCCGAAATCGGCATAGACGGCGCCGCGATTCCAGAACCAGTTGGTGCCTGGATGGATGGCGCGTGCCCTATAGCCTTCGCTCTTCAGGAAGGTCGCCATCGACGGCGTCGGGGTGCGTACATATTGCTGGTAGGGGATGCTGCCGGCCGGCAGGAAGGCGTTCGAGAACCCGGTCAGCGCTTCGAATTCGATATTGGCGGTCATGCCGCCGAATTCGGGCGAGAACATCGAGCCCGAGCGGAGCGACCGCACATTGGGGATCGGATCGGGCGTGATGGTGACGCCGGGCAGCTTGGTCGAATCCCAGAAGGATTCGCTCATGACGATGATGATGTCTGGCTTCTGGGCCGGCACCGAGGCGCTCACATCGGGCCTGTCGATCGCCGCGATTGCCTTGTCGGAATAGCCCGGCGGGGCAGAGACGTGCGCCATCGGCACGTTGAGCGCGAAGGCGAGCGCAAAGCCGTTGGAGGCGTAGTTTTCCTTCTGGTCCCACATGATCGGGATGATCTGCAGCCGGTCCCTGGTCCACGAGAAGGTGGCGTAGTCCATGATTGAGACGAAGAAGGCGAGCAGCGGCACCGCCAGCGTCAGCCGGGCGAGGCGGCCCTTGTGGCTGAGAGCTGGAACCTTGCGGCGCCAAAGACGCCAGCCGTAGACGAGCAGGGACAGGCCGACCACGATGCCCGCGACCATGGCGAGCGCGGTCATTGGCCGCTCGCGCACCAGCAGCGGCAACAGCGCGAAGATCTGTCGGGCGTAAAGGAAGTCCGTCGGATAGAGCGGGTCGCCGAGATAATGCGACTTCTGGTGGCCGACAAAGGCCAGCGATAGGGTCAGCGGCGCGACGATCATCAGGCTTTGATGACTGCGGCCGAGCACGGCATCGAGGCCGATCAAGACCAGCGCGAACACGACGATGGTGGTCCAGCCCGGCTTGAACGGCTGCAGGAAGAAGGAAACGGTGCCGGCGACATCACCGCGCACGATCAGTTCGATGGCGAACACCATGACGGCCGAGATCGCCAGGCTGATCAGCCCGTAGCGGACGACCGGCCATCTCCGGCCCGGCAGATAGCCGGTGGACGGATCGTCTTCCAGGAATTGCGGCGCGGCGTTGCCGGCACGTTTCGAACTCTTTGCCACTTTAACTTCCCACCCAAAGACAACCCACGTCATTCGATTGTCATATAATTGTCACGCAAAGCTAGCGCCTGTGACGGAAATAAGAAGAGCCAGCAAACGATTCGTGAGCGGTTTTCATCAGGTGTGATCGCCAAAAAGCCCTTTCGGAACAGGCTCTCGCTCAAGGATACGGCCTTCGGCATGGGCTGAAGTGGCTTGACTTGGCGGCCTGCCTTGCGTCACAGGCAGGGAAAATTCGTAGTATCACGCAAGCAGAACCAGTCTGGGGAGCCCTCGCATGGCCGTCGCATTTACCTTTCCAGGACAGGGCAGCCAGGCTGTCGGCATGGGCAAGGATCTCGCCGATGCCTTTCCCGAAGCGCGCAGGGTCTTCCAGGAAGTCGATGATGCGCTCGGCGAAAACCTGTCGAAGCTGATCTGGGAAGGTCCCGAAGAGACCTTGACGCTGACGGCCAACGCGCAGCCGGCCCTGATGGCGGTATCGCTGGCGGCGATCAGGGCGCTGGAAGCGCGCGGTTTCTCGCTGAAGGACCAGGTCGCCTATGTCGCCGGCCATTCGCTGGGCGAATATTCGGCACTCGCCGCCGCCGGCTTCGTTTCCGTCGCCGATGCCGCTCGTCTGCTGCGCATTCGCGGTAACGCCATGCAGGCGGCGGTGCCGGCCGGCGAGGGCGCCATGGCGGCGATCATCGGGTTGGAGCAGGCCGATGTCGAAGATGCCTGCGCCGAGGCCGCTAAGGGCTCGATTTGCCAGATCGCCAACGACAATGGCGGCGGCCAGCTGGTCATCTCAGGTGCAAAGGTCGCGGTCGAGCTGGCAGCGAAACTGTGCACCGATAAGGGCGCCAAGCGTGCGCTGATGCTGCAGGTGTCGGCGCCCTTCCATTCGGCGCTGATGGCGCCGGCGGCCAACGTCATGCGCGAGGCGCTTGCCGGCGTGGCAAAGACCGCGCCAGTCGTTCCCGTCGTGTCCAACGTATCGGTGCAGCCGTCGACCGATCCCGACGAGATCGCCGGGCGCTTGGTCGAGCAGGTGACCGGTCGCGTGCGCTGGCGCGAAACGGTGGAATGGTTCGGCGCCAACGGCATCACCACGCTTTACGAGATCGGTGCCGGCAAGGTGCTTTCGGGACTGGCTCGCCGCATCAACCGCGATATCGCCACCGCGTCCGTCGGTTCCTCGGCCGAGGTCGAGGCGGCACTTGCGGCGCTTGCATAAAGCGCCATTTGAGACCATCCCTATAAGGGGCGCCCTCTTCTCAACCTGGAGACAAAAATGTTCGAATTGACCGGCCGCAAGGCGCTTGTCACCGGCGCATCGGGGGGCATCGGCGAGGCGATCGCCAGGGTGCTGCATGCGCAGGGCGCGATCGTCGGCCTGCACGGCACGCGCGTCGAGAAACTGGAAACGCTGGCCTCCGAACTGGGCGATCGGGTCAAGCTGTTCCCGGCCAACCTGTCGAACCGTGACGAGGTCAAGGCACTCGGCCAGAAGGCGGAGGCCGATCTCGAGGGCGTCGATATCCTGGTCAACAATGCCGGCATCACCAAGGACGGCCTGTTCGTGCGCATGTCGGACGCCGACTGGGATACGGTGCTGGAGGTCAATCTCACCGCCGTTTTCCGGCTGACCCGTGAACTGACCCACCCGATGATGCGCCGCCGCCATGGCCGCATCATCAACATCACATCGGTGGTCGGCGTGACCGGCAATCCCGGCCAGGCGAACTACTGCGCCTCCAAGGCCGGCATGATCGGCTTGTCCAAATCGCTGGCGCAGGAAATCGCCACCCGCAACATCACCGTCAACTGCGTCGCTCCGGGCTTCATCGAATCGGCGATGACCGACAAGCTCAACGAGAAGCAGAAAGAGGCGATCATGGCGGCGATCCCGACGAAGCGCATGGGCACCAGTGCCGAAGTGGCGTCCGCCGTTGCTTATCTGGCTTCGAACGAGGCCGCCTACGTAACCGGGCAAACCATCCACGTGAATGGCGGCATGGCGATGATCTGAGCGAGCTCCGGCAGCAACATCGCCGCGCTGTGAAAACCCACCATTTCGGCTTGGACCTCGGCAATTTTTCGTGTAATGCGGCCCGCAACCCGGCGGTTCGGGCAAAAACCGGTCCGTGGCCGTTGCGTTTCCGGCAGGACCATCTTTCAGCTTGATTAGCGGCATTCCGCCCGCTAACGAAGACAGACAAACAAAAGACGAGGATGCCCCAAATGAGTGACACCGCAGAGCGCGTCAAGAAGATCGTCATCGAGCACCTTGGCGTCGATGCCGACAAAGTGACGGAGCAGGCGAGCTTCATCGATGATCTGGGCGCTGACAGCCTCGACACGGTTGAACTCGTCATGGCGTTCGAAGAAGAATTCGGCGTCGAGATCCCCGACGACGCAGCAGAGACCATTCTGACCGTTGGCGATGCGGTGAAGTACATCGACAAGGCTTCGGCCTGACGCTTTCCGCAGTCGTCACCGGGGAGGACCTGCGATGAGGCGTGTCGTCGTCACGGGCCTTGGCCTGGTTTCGCCGTTCGGCATGGGCTTCGAGCACGGCTGGAAGCAACTGCTGACCGGCCGCAGCGCTGCCAAGCGCGTCACCGAGTTCGAGGTGGATGATCTTGCCTGCAAGATCGCCCACGTCATTCCGCGTGGCGACGGCTCCAACGGTACGCTCAATCCCGAAGCCATTCTCGAGCCGAAGGAACTTCGCAAGATCGGCGACTTCATCCTGTACGGGATCGCGGCCGCCGATGAAGCGCTGAAGGATTCCGGCTGGCAGCCTTCCACCGAAGAAGAGCGTTGCGCCACCGGTGTGCTGATCGGCTCCGGCATCGGCGGTCTCGAGGGCATCGCCGAGAACGCGATCATCCTGAAGGAACGCGGCCCCCGCCGCATCAGCCCGTTCTTCATTCCGGGAAACATCATCAATCTCGTGTCAGGCCAGGTGTCGATCAGGCACGGATTGAAAGGCCCCAACCACGCTGTCGTCACCGCTTGCTCGACCGGCGCGCACGCCATTGGCGACGCAGCCCGGCTGATCATCTTCGGCGATGCTGACATCATGCTGGCCGGCGGCGCCGAATCGCCGGTGACCCGACTTTCGCTCGCCGGCTTCGCGGCCTGCCGGGCACTCTCGACCGAGCGCAACGACACCCCGCAAACCGCCTCGCGGCCTTACGACCGCGACCGCGACGGCTTTGTCATGGGCGAGGGGGCCGGTGTCGTGGTTCTGGAAGAGCTCGAGCATGCCAAGGCGCGCGGCGCCAAGATCTATGCCGAGGTGACCGGCTACGGTCTGACCGGCGACGCCTATCACATCACCGCGCCGGCCGAAGATGGCGACGGAGCCTTCCGCTGCATGACCGCGGCGCTGAAGCGGGCAAAGCTTACGCCGGCCGATGTCGACTACATCAATGCGCACGGCACCTCGACCATGGCCGATACGATCGAACTCGGCGCTGTCGAGCGGCTGGTCGGCAATGCGGCTTCCAAGATTTCGATGTCGTCGACCAAGTCGTCGATCGGCCATTTGCTGGGCGCGGCCGGTGCCGCCGAAGCGATCTTTTCGATCCTCGCCATCCGTGACAATATCGCACCGGCGACCATCAACCTCGACAATCCCGAGCGCGAAACCGCGATCGACCTGGTGCCGAACAAGCCGCGCCCGCGCCAGATCGACGTGGCACTGTCCAATTCCTTCGGCTTCGGCGGCACCAACGCCTCGCTGGTCTTCCAGCGTTATAATGGCTGACCGAGCTGCCGGGCGGTGCTTTGGCGTGCCGTCAATTTTGCCATATTCGCCCCTACTCTGCCGCAGGGGATTCGTTGAGAGATCGAACGGTAGGGCGAAATGAACACAAATCCGTCAGGCAACGGAGAATTCGGGCAAAGGCCGGCGAATGCCGGGCCGATCGTGCCGAAGACGGCAAGCGAGGCGCTGCGGCCGGAGGCTGGAACGCCGCCGCCGAAACGGTCGCGCGCTTCGCGCAGCCAGATCGTCGTGTTCATGAACTTCGTCATCTCCTCGGTGATGCTGATGGTTCTGGCGGCAGGCGTGGCCCTCTATTTCGGCAAGCAGGAGTTTACCGAACCCGGCCCTTCCGCCAATGGCGACACCTTCCTCGTCAAGCCCAACACCGGCGTCCAGGATATCGCCGACCAGCTTGAGCGCCGCGGACTGATCAGCGACGCCCGCGTGTTCCGCCTCGGCGTGCGTGTCTTCGGCAACGATTCCGCGCTCAAGGCCGGTGAATACGAGATCAAGCCCAGGGCGTCCATGCGCGACATCATGGAGCTCCTCAAGAGTGGCAAGTCGGTGATGTACTCGCTGACTATTCCCGAAGGGCTGACGGTCGAGCAGGCTTTGCAGCGCATCGCCGACGAACCCGCCCTGAGCGGCGATATGCCGTCGAAGACGCCCCCCGAGGGCAGTCTTGCCACCGACACGCTGCGCTTCACGCGAGGCGCAACGCGCCAGCAGATGGTCGACAAGCTGCTCGCCGATCAGAAGAAACTGGTCGATGAGGTGTGGCAGCGGCGCGCGCCGGATCTGCCCCTGGCCAGCGTCGAGGACTTTGTCACCCTGGCCTCGATCGTCGAGAAGGAAACCGGCAAGGGCGATGAACGCTCACGCGTGGCCGCCGTCTTCCTGAACCGGTTGGCCAAGGGCATGCGCCTGCAGTCCGATCCGACCATCATCTACGGTCTGTTTGGCGGCAAGGGCAAGCCGGCGGACCGTCCGATCTACCAGTCCGACATCCAGAAGCAGACGCCTTACAACACCTATGTGATCAGCGGCTTGCCGCCGACACCCATCGCCAATCCCGGCCGCGCGGCCCTCGAAGCCGTGGCCAATCCGTCGAAGACCGACGATCTCTATTTCGTCGCCGACGGCACGGGCGGCCACGTCTTTGCCGCGACCCTGGACGAGCACAATGAAAACGTCGCCCGCTATCGCGCGCTGCAGAAGAAGCAGGCCGATGACGCAGCCAAGGCCGCCGCTGCCGCCGGTACCAGCGGCAGTGCCGACAAGCCTGCAGCAGACAAGCCAGCCGACGACAGCGATGCCAGCGGCGGCGACAATGGCGATGCCGGCGGTGATGCGGGCGCGGCCCAGTAATGTGAAGAAAGGCGTTGCCTGGAAGGCGGCGGCCTGACATTTGAGAGAACGCCAGGCGTCCGATTTCGACGCGTTCGCGGCGTAGTCATTTTAAGCCGCGCTTGCCCTACCGGAAAACCGGTTTCAGGGTGAGGCGCCAGGGATGTGCGGGCGACATGAATTTGCAGAGTATGACCGGTTTCGCGCGGGCCGTCGCCGAGCACGACGGCACCTCCATTGCCTGGGAAGTCAAATCCGTCAATGGCAAGAGCGTCGAGGTGCGACTGCGGCTGCCCCAAGGATTCGAGCGGCTGGAACCTGTGGTCAGGCAAACGCTGCAGAAGCGTTTCGCCCGCGGCAATTTCCAGGCGACGCTGACCATCGGCCGCGCCTCCGGCACGCAGGCGCAACCTATCGTCAACGAGGCGTTTCTGAAGGATCTTGCCGGCCTGGCCAAGCGGCTGCAGGAGCAGTTCGGCGTCGCGCCCGCGACGGCTGACGGATTGCTGTCGCTGCGTGGTGTGCTCGACGTACCTGAAACCATCGAGACCGAAGAGGCGCGGACCGCACTCGACGCCGCCATCATGGCCGCGCTCGACGTGGCGCTGAACGGCCTGGAACAGGCCAGGCACGGTGAGGGCGCAGCACTGGCCGTGCTTTTGTCCGGCCATGTCGATACTATCGAGACGCTGACCCTGCGCGCGGAAGCTGACCCGTCACGCGATGCGGCGGTGATCCGCGAACGCATCGCCGAGCAGGTCAGGCTGCTGATGGACGCATCCGCCAATCTGGATGCAAGCCGGCTGCACATGGAGGCGGCGTTCCTTGCCACCAAGGCCGATATTCGCGAAGAGATCGACCGGCTGAAAACGCATGTCGCGTCTGGCCGGGCCTTGCTTGAGGGCGGCGGCGCGGTCGGCCGCAAGCTCGATTTTCTGGCACAGGAATTTAACCGCGAATCAAATACGCTGTGCTCCAAGTCGAACGCCGCGACAGTCACAGCGATTGGGCTGGAGTTGAAGGCCGTGGTCGACCAGTTTCGTGAACAGGTCCAGAATCTGGAGTAGCCGATGGTTGCCAAGGAACCGATGGTTCCCAGGGATTTGGGGTCCCGCATCCGCCGCCGGGGGTTGATGCTCGTCCTGTCGTCTCCATCGGGGGCCGGCAAGTCGACGATCGCGCGCAACCTTCTGGAGAGCGATTCAAGCCTTGAACTGTCGGTCTCGGTTACCACAAGGCCGCGCCGGGGTTCGGAAATCGAGGGCGTTCACTACCACTTCCGCACGATGCGCGAATTCGAGCGGCTGCGCGATTCCGACGCGCTCCTCGAATGGGCGGAGGTGCACGGCAATTGCTACGCGACACCGCGCGAGCCGGCCGAACTGGCGCTGGCGCAGGGCCGCGACATGCTGTTCGACATTGACTGGCAGGGCGCTCAGCAGCTCAAGGAGAAGATGCGCGCTGACATCGTCTCGATCTTCATCCTGCCTCCGTCGATGAAAGAATTGAAGGCGCGGCTGAAGCGCCGCGCCGAGGACCAGGAAGCGGTGATCGAGACGCGGCTGAAGAACGCCCGCAACGAGATCGAGCACTGGAAGGAATATGACTTCGTCATCGTCAACGACGATCTCGACCGTGCCTTCGCCGAAGTGCGCGGCATCGTCGTTGCCGAGCGGCTGCGGCGCGACCGCCGGCCGGGTCTCTTCGATTTCGTGTCGGGATTGCTGGACGAGAAAACGGTGTGATCGCCCTTTCCTTCTTCCCGTCAACGGGGAGAAGGTGGCCCGAAGGACCGGACGAGGGGCAGCACCATACCTTCGCAACTTCGCACTGCCCTTCATCTGCCTGCCGGCATCGTCTCCCCGTGAACGGAGAGAGCGGAGTTAGACCGCATTGGTCAGCCGCACGAACTCCTCGACGCTGAGTGTTTCCGCCCTGCGCGTCGGGTCGATCCCCGCTCGTTCGAGCAAGGCCTCGCCGCCGAGGCTTTTCACGCTCTGGCGCAGCATCTTCCGGCGTTGGCCGAAGGCGGCTTCCGTGACTCGGCCGAGTTTCTTCACATCGGCGGGCAGGGGTGTCGTGCGCGGCTCCAGGTGCACCACCGAAGAGGTGACCTTGGGTGGCGGCGTGAAGGCCTGAGGCGGGACGTCGAAGGCGATCCTGGCCTGCGTGCGCCAGCCGGCGAGCACGCCCAGCCTGCCATAGGCATCGCTGTCGGGTGCCGCCACGATGCGCTGGGCGACCTCACGCTGGAACATCAGCGTCATCGAGGCGTAGTAGGGCGGCCAGTTTGGGACCGTCAGCCATCGGACCAGCAGTTCCGTGCCGATATTGTAAGGCAGGTTGGCCACGATCCGGACCGGACCGTGGTCGGCCTCCGAGGCGAGTGCCGCGAAGTCGGTCTTCAGCGCGTCGCCCGAAATCACCTCCAGCCGACCGGGGTAATGAGCGGAGACTTCGGCAAGCGCAGCCAGGCAGCGTTCGTCGCGCTCGATGGCAACGACCCGGCGGGCGCCGTTCGATAGCAGCGCCCTTGTCAGCCCTCCAGGCCCGGGCCCGACCTCGATCACCGTGGCATTTGCCAGGTCGCCGGCGCTGCGTGCGATCTTGCCGGTCAGATTGAGATCGAGCAGGAAGTTCTGGCCGAGAGCCTTTTTCGCCTGCAGCCCATGGCGCTCGATGACGTCGCGCAGTGGTGGCAGCCCATCGATGCTCATGCGCGAAGACCGGAAGCGGAAGCACTCATGCGGCGACGGCCTTCGCGTCGATGTCGGCGAGCTTCCTGGCGAGCTTCAGCGCCGCTATCAGGCTGTCCGGCCGCGCCACGCCCTTGCCGGCGATGTCGAAGGCGGTGCCGTGGTCGGGGGAGGTGCGGATGAAGGGCAGGCCCAGCGTGACGTTGACAGCTTCGTCGAAGGCCAGCGTCTTGGCCGGGATCAACGCCTGGTCGTGATACATGCACAGTGCGGCGTCGTAGCCTGCCCGCGCCCGGGCATGGAACAGCGTGTCGGCGGGCAAGGGCCCGAAAGCATCGATGCCTTCAGCGCGCAGGGTGTCGACCGCTGGGCGCACGATATGCTCGTCTTCCATGCCCATGGAGCCGCCTTCGCCGGCATGCGGATTGAGGCCGGCAATGGCGAGCCGAGGCCTGGCGATGCCGAAGCGGCCGGCAAGGTCGGCCGCGGTGATGCGTGCGGTCGCGACGATCAATTCGGTGCTCAGGGCCTTCGGCACGTCGGCCAGGGCGATGTGGATGGTTACGGGAACCGTGCGTAAGTCCGGGCCTGCCAGCATCATCACCGGCATCGCCTCGACGCCGCTGTGCCGAGCCGCCAGATGCGCCAGATATTCGGTGTGGCCGGGAAAACGGAAGCCGGCATCATAGAGCGGCTTCTTGGCGATCGGGCAAGTCACCACGGCGGCCGCCTCGCCGGCAAGGCAGGCCTCGACCGCGCGGTCGATCGCTTCGATGGTGCCGGCTGCGTTGGCGGGGTCTGGCCGGCCGGGGCTGTCGATGAAGCGCTCCGTCAGGGGAACGATCGGCAAGGCGCGGCCAAAGACCTCGATCGCCTGCACCGGCGTCACTTCCTGGACAGGCAGCGAAACGCCAAGGTGGCGCGCGCGCGCCGCGACCACGGCCGGGTCGGCCAGAAGGTAGAAGGGGGGCAAGCCGACGGCGTCCCGCGCAAGGAAGGCGGCGATGGCGATTTCAGGGCCGATACCGGACGGATCGCCGACGCTCAACGCCAGCGCGGTCATCGCGCGGCCCACGTCAGCGCTTGACGATGCGGGCTTTAGCCTTCAGCTCGTCAACATATTTCTTGCTGAGATCGTCGGCGGCCTTGTCGTTGGAGCCTTCGCTCTGGAATACCATCTGTGCCGTCTTGTCGTCGGACACTTCGCGCGACGAGCAGATGCCGATGAATTCGACGCCGCGTTCGGTCTCGCGCGTGACGGTGGCGCCACCGACCTTGGTCGCCTTGATCTGCTCGGCCCAGTCCGGCGGTAGTTGCGGCGCCAGAATCCGGCCGAGGTCGCGAACGGTGACGTCGATCAGGCCCTTGGCGAACTCGCGTGTCGTGTTGCAGCCGTTGAAGCGGGCACGCATGGCATCGGCCTCGCGCTTGCGCTTGGCCAGTGTCGCGCTGCGTTCGGCCGCTGGCACGACGAAGATGACCTGCTGCAGCATGTATTCCATGGCGCTCGGCTTGGCGCCGCCCTTGTCAAGCATGCGCCGCACCGCGTCCTGTTCGGTCACGCTGCCACCTTCACCGGAGCGGTAACGCGCGCTCAAGGCTTGGTTCCATGCCATCTGGGCACGAATGAACTCCTTGAAATGGTCCTTGCTGACGCCGGATTTTTCCATGACGCCGTCGAGCTGGCCGAGCTGCATCTTGTTGTTGGTGGCAAAGCGCTGATAGGCGGCCTCAACCTGGGCATCGCTGATACGGATGCCAAGCCGTCTGGCCTCGGCGAGGCGCAGCGTCTGGTCGATCATTTCCTGGGCAGCGTCGCCCTTCTTGTGTTGCAGCTTCAGGAAGGCGGCACGATGGGCGATGTCACCACTGGTGATTGCTATGTCGTTGACGACGTATTTGATCTCGCTGGCGAAAGCCGGCGGCGTCATCACGGTCATCGACAGGGATGTCGCCGCCACAAGCAACGCGAACCCTGCTGAAAAGAGGTATTTCCTCATCGTTGGCATCCCAATTCTATTCCGGCTCCGCCCAATTCCGTCCCCTTCCGGATACGCGAATCCGTGCCAGCCCTATGCGGCGAAACGATGTCGCCGCTTATTGGATGGTGTCGATTGCGTTGGTCGACGAGCCGAAGTCGCCGAGGGTGCGGAACGACAGGTTGAATCCGATGCTCTGCGTCACTTCCCTGGTGTTCAGGTCACGCGACTGCGCGTACGTCATCAGATAGGTGAAGCAGGAATCGTTGTAGGCGAAGCCCACCCCGTCCTTGACCAGCAGGCCCTCCTGCAAATCGTAGGTTCCTGTTCCGAACACGCGCCAGTTCTCGGCAAGATGTGTCGATGCGCCGAGCGTGACCTCGTGACGGTCGGTCGTGAACCCATAGAGCGGCTGGGCCTGGATGAAGGCATACTTGGCGCTCAACGACACCGGCAGGCCGGAATAAGCAGCTTTCAGCTCGGCGCGGCGGATCTCGAAGCTCTGTTCGTCGAAACGGCCGCTGACCGAGGCCGCGAAGCCATTGGGACTGGTTATGCCAAACAGGCCGACATAGTCGGACTTGGTTGTCTCAAGCCCTGAATTTGCGCCGACATTGACCAGATCGGGTGCCGCAAAGGAGTTTTCGCCGCCAATCTGATAGGACTGGCCGAAGATCGCATTGGTGCCCCAGCCGTTGATGTAGGAGCCGGAATAGCGCAGGCCGACATTGGCACGCGAGCCGCCCTCGATGCGGTCGTAACCGGAGAACTTGTCGCGTTCGAACAGCGTGGTTGCATCGAAAACCATGCTTTGAGCGTCTTCGTTCGGAATGGAGAGGCCGCCGACATACTGTTCGTTCGGGCGCAGGAACACCTGAGCCATCGGCTCGACAACGTGGCTCGACCCGCTGGCCAGCGAGAACAACAGCGGCCAGCTCATCTCGAGCCCGGCGGTCGCCATGTAGCGTGCGAAGGACGAGCGCATGTCTTCGCTGGTATGTATGTCAGGGTTGGCGGCCATCTCCTGAATGGCCGCGAGCGAAGCCGATGACGCGCGGACGTAGTCAACATCGCCCTGGAATGCCAGCAGTGGTGTCAATACCAGCCCATCATCGGTAACGAATGTCCGCTTCCATTCGGCTTCGGTGGTGAGTCTGCCAGACTCGCCCTCTATGCCACGGACACGCTGTGCCGGCGTGGCAGAATCGTATGGCGTGTTGAAAGCTTCGTCGAGATCTTCGCGGCGAATGACTCGCGTATTTACGTTGAACGACAACTGGCCGCCGGCGACCGATGTGTCGGGGATATAGGCATAGTCGAGCGAGGGCAGCACCCAAGGCTGCTGGCCGCTTCGCGCCGCGGCATTTTCGTTGGGCGTATCTTCCTGGACCTCGAAATGCATGGCGCGCACGTCGAAATAATTACGGTCATTAAGGCCGGTCAGGTAGACGGACGACTGGTGAACGTAGGCATTGTACTTGGCGATGTTGTAGGTGTTGGAGAAGTTCTTGTCGGTCTGCAGCAACACGTCCCAGCCGAAATTCCAGCGCTCGTTGATCGCGAACTGCCCCTGCGTGCCCATCATGCCGCGGAACTTGTTCGGATCGCCCACCGCGCCGGAATCGATATTGTGACCAGCGGTCGAGGGGAAGGCCGCGCCGTCGATGAAGGCGTCCGGATCCTGCTGCTGAATGCCGGCGATCTTGAAAGTGTATTCGCCATTGTTGAAGCGCTGGCGCCATTCGGCTTCGCCGAGGAAGCCCTGCTTGGTGTAGCCGCTTCCGGTCACCGTCAGGTCATATGTCGGCGAAAGGGCGAAATAGTAGGGGATCTTGACGCTGTACCCCAAGTGACTGTTGTAGCCGATACTGGGGATCAGGAAGCCGCTCTTGCGCTTCACCGTCGGGTCGGCGATCTCGAACGCCGGCAAGTAGGCCAGCGGAAACCCGAAGAACTCGAAATTCGCGTTCTCGAAGCGAACCGTCTTCTTCTCGCCGTTCCAGATGATCTTTCTGGCTTTGACGCGCCATGTCGGCGCCTTGTCGGGCTTGTCTTCGCATGGTTCGCAGGCAGTGTAGACACCATTGTGGAAGGTGGTCAGCACGCCGCCCATGCGTTCGGCGCTTTCGGCGGCGAAATAGGCCTTGTCGACGGTTTCAACGCGCAGCGCGTTGACGAAGCCGTCTGCGAAATCGTCGGTGATGTCGATGTGCTGCGAATTGATCTTGGTGCCGTCGCTGTTGACGATCTCGACATTGCCGCTGGCAACCATTCGCTTGGTGTTGCGGTTGTACACGACCTTCTGGGCGACGAGGCGGTTGCCGCCATAGTCGATCTGCACGCCGCCGATGGCGGTCACCGTCTGGTTGTCGTTGTTGTATTCCAGCGTGTCGGCGGCCAGCAGCATCTGCGAGCCGGACGGAACCGCGGTCGCCATGTTGCCGACATCCTGCGCGAACGCCGGCAGCGGGACGCCGCAGGCGACCAGGCACGCCAAGGCGCTCGCCGCATAGAGGCGCGCCAAACGGGCCTGCCTGTCGCTGGGCAAAAACGCCTCCCTCACTAGCCGTCTTCCTTGTATAGCAGGAAAGTCACCCCGAAGAACATAGCTACCACGACCGGCACCCAGGCCGCTATGGCAGTCGGCACGAACCCCGCCACGCCGAACGCCTTCACCAGCACCGAAACGACATAAAGCAGAAACCCGGCAACGACGCCACCCAGAATCATCGTTGCCGACTGCCCCATTCGCGCAAATCGCATTGAAACTGTTGCCGCAATCAGCGTCATGGCGACGAGGAGAAACGGCAACGCCACCAGCGAATCAAACTGCATGGCAAAGGCATTTGCCTTGAGGCCGAAGGAACGGGCAACCTCGATTTTTCCGGGCAGGTCATAGAAGGGAATTGTCTCCGGGCGCGCTAGCCGCTCCTGCACGAATTCCGGCTTCAGATTGGTCGGCACACGATCGTTCGCGACGGGCTGGATGGTGCCGTTCCTGAAGATCTTCACATCCTGCAATTCCCAATAACCGTCGCGCAGGTAAGCACGCGCCGCATCCTTGCGCTCGACGATATTGCCTTGCTGATCGAGGATGAAAAAGACCGCGTCGGCCATCTCCAGACCCTGGTCGAGGATGGCCCGCGCGCCGATGATCGTATCGCCGGAACTGGTTTTCTGGCGAATCCAGGGAGCGGCGTCGGCCGAAACCGTGTTGGATTTGCCGGAGCGCAGCTGCGTCTCGATCTGTTCGGACAAGGAGAAGGCGTGCGCGGCGAGCGGGTTGATGACTCCGACCGAGACGGCGCCGAACAGCAGTGCGCCGATGCAGCACGGCAAAAGGAACTGCCAGGCGGAAA
The DNA here is from genome assembly GCF_004791315.1 of Mesorhizobium sp. M8A.F.Ca.ET.208.01.1.1. Taxonomy (NCBI): domain Bacteria; kingdom Pseudomonadati; phylum Pseudomonadota; class Alphaproteobacteria; order Hyphomicrobiales; family Phyllobacteriaceae; genus Mesorhizobium; species Mesorhizobium sp. M8A.F.Ca.ET.208.01.1.1. Next base: position 1,823,028 of record NZ_SRUT01000001.1, on the reverse strand, counting down.
CGCCCGCGGACCGCGCGATGACAAGTTCGTACCGCCGGTTGAGCGAAACCAGCGTCGCCATCGCCGAGAACAAGCCGACAAACGGCACCGTCTGCAGCATGATCATGGGCATTCGAAGGCCGGAAATGGCCATTGCCGTGCCATAGGTGAACCCTGGCAGGCCGGTGGTGCGGCCGGACAGTTCGGTGAAATCGATAAGGAATACCAGTGCCAGAAGGCCGAGGAAGAACCAGATCGTGATCGCCACGTAGCGGAAGAAGAAATATCGACCCAGAGTCCAGCCCATCAGCCGACCCCCTGGCCTGAGGTGTCGCGCCTGGAGAGACGCAATTTGAGGGCATTCCAGCCATCACCGATTCGGCTGGCCAGGTTTGTCATCCAGTCCGCCCAGGCAACCGGCAGTTCCATGGTCCGGTTCGATACGATGAACCAGATCGCCACCGCGGAAGCCACGATCGGCACGCCATAGACCATGTAGGCATATTGCGGGACCTCATCGGCCTTGCTGGCGGCGAAGAAACCCAGCCAGCGCACGAACAGCGATATCGCGATGGCGGTGATCAGCGGATTGACGCGCGCCTCGCGATGCGAACGCGCGTCTCCCGCCACCGCGAGCGCGATCAGCGCAAAAACCATGGAGTAGGTCCATTCCGAAAACCGCTGGTCGACCTCGGCCCGGTACTCCTGGGGACTTTGCTGGTAATTCTTGTCGTTAGGACTTGGATTGAGCAGGTATTGGGTGGTCTGGTCCTTTGGCAGGAGCGTCACCTGGTTGGCCGCCGACATGAAGGCCGACATGTCGAAGGCATAGGACGTGAACCGTATGACACTGAGGTCGCCCGTCAGCGTTTTGCGATGGATGACGCCGTCATTCATCATCAGCACCTTTTCGCCGCCGCGTTCGATGATGCTGCCAGTCTTGGCATAATAGACGAGATTGACGCCTTCCTCGCGCGAATCGGCGACGAAGATGCCACCCAGCCGGTTGTCGGGAAGCCGCTCGCCAATCTGCAGGAACAGTCCGTCCTCGATCTTGCGGAAGGTGCCTTCCTGGATGATCAGCGACAAAAGGTCGGCGCGCGACTCCGCCACCAGGGCGCGGTTCTTCTGTCGTGCATAGGGGTCGATGCCGTTGTCCACGGCGAACGAAAAGACGCTGGCGGCCAGCGCCAGCAGCATGATCGGCCGCACGATGGTCCATCGTGAGGCTCCCGATGCATTGACCACCGCGAGTTCCGAATCCGAATTCATCACACTGAGCGTCTGGGCGACCGCCACTACGAGCGCGAAAGGCACGACGATCGGAACGATGGAGGGGAGAATAAGGGACGCGACCTCGAAGAAGGTCAAAGCTGACTGACCGCTGTCGGTGACCAGGTTGATCTTGGCCAACACCTGCGTCGTCCACACGATGGCCAGCGTCCAGACCAGTGCTGCCAGGAAGACCACGAAAGTGCGGCGCATGATGTAGCGTTCAACGACCTTCATGAAGGCTTTACTCGATTTTCTCGAACGGCATCATGCCACCACGCTAAGGGTAGCTGTCCGGCGACGCCCGCACAACTGGCTCCGTTGGGCTGCATTAGGCAGGCGATCCGGTTCCCGTCCCACGTCGCGTGCCGCAGTAGGCCGGAGTGTCGGCGGCAATGGATAAGAAAGGACGAACATCGATGGTTAACAACAGGTTGCGGCATGAAGCGGAGCCGTTCCGCGACGAATCGCCATCGATTCCATGTCTCATATGGGTAGCCATTTTGGCAAAGTCTTGCCAAATGCCGGAAAACGACCAAATGTCGCGGATCGCTTCAAACCGCTTCGCGCATCATCGCGCAATCCCCGAAAGCAGGACATGATGAACCCGAGACCGTCGATCGCCTTTGCAAAATTCGCCGCGCCCCAGACGGCGGCGAACAGAAAGGGCACGGTCTTCGTGCTGTCGGCGGATGACGGTGGCCTGAGCGATATGGCCAGGGCTTACGATCCGGGCAAGACGCTGGATCGGGCTTTCCCGGTCGCCGAATTTACCGGCAAGTTCGCCGGCACTGTCGAAATCCTGGCGCCCGAAGCAACATCGCTCGACAGGTTGGTCGCGGTCGGCGCAGGCAGGGTGTCGGGGCTCGACGAGTATGCCTGGCTGAAGCTCGGCGGCACCATTGCGGCATCGCTGCGCAAGGCAACCGACGTGGCCGTGGTGCTCGACCTGGCCGGTGCCTCGCCCGATGGCAAGGACGCCGCGAACCTTGCGGCCGGCATTCTCTTGCGCGGCTATTCCTTCGACAAGTACAAGACCAGGAAGGATAAGGACGACGGCCAGGGCAGCGGCAAGGCCGATCCGAAAAAGCCGGTCAAGGTGACCATCCATACCGCCGATCCGGTGGGCGCCAAGAAAGCCTTCGCCGATGCCGAGGCGGTGATCGACGGTGTGCTTCTGGCGCGCGATCTGGTCAACGAACCGGCAAACGTGCTGGGACCAGTCGAATTCGCCGCCCGCGCCAAGGAACTCGAGGCGCTTGGCGTCAAGGTCGAGATCCTGGCCGAAAAGGAGATGAAGAAGCTCGGCATGGGCTCGCTGCTCGGTGTCGCGCAGGGCTCGCCGCGTGGCGCCCGTATGGCGGTCATGCAATGGAACGGCGGCAAGCCCAAGGACAGCCCGGTCGCCTTCGTCGGCAAGGGCGTTACGTTCGACACCGGCGGCAATTCGATCAAGCCGGCGTCCGGCATGGAGGACATGAAGGGCGACATGGGTGGCGCTGCCGCCGTGACCGGGTTGATGCACGCGCTCGCCGCGCGCAAAGCCAAGGCCAATGTCGTCGGCATCATCGGTCTTGTCGAAAACGCGGTCGACGGTTATGCGCAGCGCCCGGGCGACATCGTCACCTCGATGTCGGGACAGACCATCGAGGTGCTCAACACCGACGCGGAGGGGCGCCTCGTCCTGGCCGACGCGCTGTGGTACTGCAACGACCGCTTCCAGCCGAAATTCATGGTCAACCTGGCGACGCTGACCGGCGCCATCATGGTTGCGCTCGGCCTGCATTATGCGGGCCTGTTCTCCAACAACGACGAACTGGCGCAAAGGCTGACCGCGGCCGGACAGTCAACGCAGGAACGGCTGTGGCGCATGCCGCTCGGCGCCGAATACGACAAGCTGATCGATTCCAAGAATGCCGACATGAAGAACATCGGTGGCCGCTACGGCGGCGCGATCATCGCCGCGCAGTTCCTGCAGCGCTTCGTCAAGGACACGCCCTGGGCACATCTCGACATTGCCGGTACCGCGATGGGCTCGCCATTGAACGAGATCAACCAGTCGTGGGGTTCGGGTTTCGGCGTACGGCTGCTGGACCGGCTGGTGCGTGATCACTACGAAAGCTGACGTCGATCCATGGCCGATGTGCTGTTCTACCATCTGACCGAATCGACCCTGGAGGATGCGCTTCCGGGGCTGCTCGAGCGCAGCGTCGATCGCGGCTGGCGCGCCGTGGTGCAGACCGGCACCGAGGAACGGCGAGACGCGCTCGACCAGCATCTGTGGACTTTCCGCGATGATTCCTTCCTGGCGCACGCGACCGATCGCGAAGCCTACCCAACTGAACAGCCAATCCTGCTGACCACCGGCGCCGGCAACCCCAACGAGGCCAAAATCAGGTTCCTGGTCGACGGCGCCGCCCCGCCCGACCTCGGCGGTTACGAGCGTGCGGTTTTCCTGTTCGATGGCCATGACGCGGCCCAGGTCGAGATGGCCCGGGCGCATTGGAAGACGATGAAGGACGCGGGCCACGCCGTGACCTACTGGCAGCAGACGTCAGACCGCCGCTGGGAACGCAAGGCCTAGTTTAGAGCAATTCCAGGAAAACTGTGCACCTATCCAGGGAAAGCGCGTAGCGCACTCCATAGGGAGGTGCGTAAGAACCAAGGGCTGGAGCCGTTCGGCGTTTCCCCGAAACGATGAGCATCTCCAGCCCAGCGTCGCGGATGACAGTTCTAGAGTCTTGCCTTGATTCGGTTCTGTTTCCTGGTGACGTAGTCGCCGTATTTCAATTTCATGAACTCGTCCGAGCGGTTCCGATGCGGGCTCCTGAAAACGTACCATTCGCCATCAGGCGATTTGCGCTTGTAGATCGCCTTGCCGGTCTGGCGATGCTCGAAGCAGGTCATGGAGCCCTTCACGCCCCAGGCGCCGTGCCATTGCGCGCGGTAGCACAACTTGCCGCCGCCGGGGATGAACCATGTCCCGTCGCCATAGCCCGGCTGGCCCTTTTCGGTCGACCAGGCGTTGAATTGCCGCTGCCTGACGGCAAAGAACGCGGCCCCGTGATTGCCCCACATCCACGAATGGTTCTGATAGATTTGGTAGACGCCTTCGTCGGGCACCACGGCGCCCTTTTGCGCCTGCTCGGCGATTTTGGTCGCTGTCTCGGCTGTCGCAGGGACCTGTAAGGCAAGAACAAGAACGGAGCAGGCGAACGCCGCTCCGACACAATTACCCAGCACTCGTTTCACGGAACTACTCCACAGACTGATTCACGCCACGCCTCAACCATCATGCCGAAACACTGGTCCGGCATGGATGCCAATCAAACAAGAAAGATGGAGATCCATCCCGATCGTGTCGGGACGCATCGAACGATGCGTCTACGGCAGGACGTGCTGGGTCACCCTCCAATCGGGCAGACCATAGCCCCCCAGCCACGGCCACACTTCTTTCTGGTTGAAGTAGACAACGGACGTGAGCGCCGGGAACTCCGCATAGGACTTGCGGGAATCGTCCTGCCACTTCGAAACATAGTCCTGCTTGCCGACATAGCCGAGTTCCGCCACCACGATCGGCTTGTTGAAACCCGCCACGCGGTCATAGCCGGGTTTCAGCATCTCGGCGAACGTACGGTCGCGACCGGCCTCGTCATTGTCCTTTTTCTGCAGGCCGAACACCGACAGGCCGATCACGTCGACATAGTCGTCACCGGGGTAGTATTTTTCCAGGCCTTCTTCACCTTTGGGCGACCACATGTATTTGGCCGCGGGGGCCGCCTTGCGGCAGATATCGACTTCGCGCTTGTAAGCTGAGATCCAGTCCTTGGGAGCCCAGTTGGCCCAGGTGAAGCGGCCGTTCTTGTCTTCCATTTCCTGCGCCCAGCGAATGGTTACCGGGCTTTTCATCTGTCCCACCAGGCCACAGATCGCCTGCATATTGGCATCATACCTGCCGCCCAATATGCCGTCACGCAGTTCGGGCGGCGTGATGCGCCAGTCCTTCGACCAGGTCCACGGCTCGATCGTGATCAACAGCGAGCGACCGCGCTCCTGGGCATAGGTGTCTGCCAGAGGCAGCGTCGATAGATCGACATCTTCCCAAGGCAGGAACAGTTCCTCGATGCTGGCGGTCTTGTCATTGGTGAAATCGCCATACGGATCGTACGAGCCGAATGCCGACGCGGCGCTGCTCGTCTGGACGGGGTCTGTCGCGGGGGCGGAACCGGCGCCTCCCGCGGAAGGAAACGCGGCACTTCCGCCCAAAGCCAGCGCGACTACAAGTACATTTGCTGCGGAGTGTTTCATCGTTGACCTCCTATGGCCTTAGCTTCCCATGGAAGCCAAGGCTTCGCCCGCCGCATCGATGCCTGATCGACACGACTACCCAACACCGATCGGGTCTATTGGCGGAATCTGCGGGATTTCGGAGCGACCATTGGCGGGTGTGCCAACCTGTGCAAGGGGCCACCCAAATTATCTCTCAAGGCGCCGACACTGAGGAGCTTCAGAGAGAAAGTTCGCCGCGATACTCACAAATTCGCGTCAATATTCCGATATATCATCCCTGACTAATTTAAGAGCCGGACCGGACCAAGAGTCAAGAACAATTAACGATCGGTTAACCTTGGCGCTCGCAACATGGTTAACGCTGCCCGGCGGTGCAGCCTCCAGATCGCCTTGACCCCGGCGAATTCTCCAAAGCGCAAAAAAGGTGCGGTTCATCATTCCGGCATGGGTCGACGGCGACTCTTCGGCGGAATACTTGCTGCGATTCAAAGGCGTTAGGTTAACCAGTTCTCAAGAAAGCTAGTTAAGGATCGGTTAATTTAGTTGACTCTAATGAGATGTGGAGGGATTCTGAAGCCGACCTGAAAAGCGTGTCGGCCGTCGTTCGGCTGATGCTCGGAGTGGCGGCGGTAGTTGTATGAGTGTTTCCGCGGACGCAGGGATCATCAGTCCCAAGACCAGGCCGACCCGGCCGCGTGGGAGGATGCACGCCAACGCCGCGGCGCAGGTTCCTTTCCTGGTGCCCATATTGTCTCCGGTCCGGCAGTGGATCCTGCGGCTCGGCCTGGCTTCCTGGTTCGTCACTCTCGGCTTTTTCTGGATCTGGTGGCTGAAGCCGGACCATATCGGATACCTCGGGTCATACATCTTTGCGACGCTGGTGCTGGCCTGGCTGACCTTGATGCCGATGTATTTTCTGCTCAACGTGCACGCTTCGAGGAAGCCATCCAAGCTTGCCAGCATCCCGAAGCGCTCGCGGGTCGCCATGGTGGTGACCAAGGCGCCGTCCGAACCGTTCGCCGTGGTTGCGCGCACCTTGGAAGCAATGCTTACGCAGGACTATCCGCATGACACCTGGCTGGCCGACGAGGACCCGTCCGAGGAGACGGTTCGCTGGTGCGATGCCCACGGCGTGTTCATTTCGACGCGGCGCGGAAGGGAAGACTACCACCGCAAGACTTGGCCGCGCCGCACCCGTTGCAAGGAGGGCAACCTGGCGTTCTTCTATGACCACTACGGTTATGAGCGCTACGATTTCGTCGCCCAGATGGATGCCGATCACAGGCCGACGCCAACCTATCTCAGGGAAATCCTTTATCCTTTCGCCGATCCGGCGGTCGGCTATGTCTCGGCGCCGAGCATCTGCGACAACAACGCCGCCGAAAGCTGGGCAGCGCGTGGCCGGCTGTTTCCAGAAGGGATGTTTCACGGGCCCTTGCAGTCCGGCCATACCGGTGGCGGCGCGCCGCTTTGCATCGGCTCGCACTATGCCGTTCGAACCAAGGCGCTGAGGCAGGCGGGCGGTCTCGGTCCGGAGTTGGCCGAGGATCACTCCACCTCGATGCTGATCAACGCCGCCGGGTGGCGCGGCGTGCATGCGCTCGACGCCATCGCCCATGGCGACGGCCCGCAGACCTTTGCCGATCTCGTCACCCAGGAATTCCAGTGGTCGCGCAGCCTGATGACGATCCTGCTCGAATACTCGCCCACATATTTTCCCAAATTGCCCTGGAGGCTGAAGTTTCAGTTCCTGTTCTGCCAGCTCTGGTATCCACTGTTCGCCATCTTCGCATTGCTGATGTACGTCATGCCGATGTATGCGCTCTTCACCGGGCGCAACTTCGCCAACGTCATGTATGCCGACTTCCTTCTTCACTATCTGCCCAACGCCGTTGCTCTGGTGGGCCTGGTCATGATGCTGAAGGCATTCGGCCTCTCTCGGCCGCTGACGGCCAAGACGATAAGCTGGGAAGGCACGCTGTTTCTTTTCTTCGCACGCTGGCCTTGGGTACTGGCCGGCACGCTATCGTCGCTGCGCGATTATCTGACCAAATCCTTCGTCGATTTCCGTGTCACCCCCAAGGGCAGCGGTCCCAAAAGCCTGTTGCCGGTCCGCGCCTTCGTTCCCTATGTGGCGCTGGCCATCGGCGCGGCACTGCCCGTGTTGATAATTGAGCACCCTTTCGACGCGACCGGCTTTTTCTGGTTCGCGGCGTTCAATGCATTCCTCTATGGGCTTTTGGTGGTGGTGATCGTTTCAAGACACGTCATCGAGAACAAGATCCCGTTGCGCGCCAATGCCGCGAAGATGACCTTGCAGGCCTCGCTCGCCGTGCTGGCGCTCGCCGTGCCGGCCGTGGGCTTCTACGATCGCGGCATGGAAGGCGTCTACGGATTGCAGCAGGGCGCCGGCGGCTTGCGCATCGTGCGCATAGCCTATGTGATTTCCGGCGCCGGCCAGGGTAATATCGGTGCCCGCAATTTCTACTTCGATCCGGGTTGGGAAACGCCGCGCTGACGTTGAAGAGGCGCGCGCGACAACGCTTCCCGGAACATTCGCCTTGTGAGCCGGCGGCCGTCCGCGCAACCCCGGCGCAGTCTCAATAGATTCAGTTTTAATAATATCCGATCGAGTGCGGACAGACCGCGCTCATCATGTCGCTTGCGCGATTCTTAATAAGTATCCCCTAATATAAGATCATGATGCGAGCGGCGTGAGGCTGCTAGCGTGGCGCGGAACACAAAATAACCGACAATATATCCCCGCGCTCCAGTGGCTTATGTTTTTGCAGGGGACGTCGATGAAAACATATATTGGAAATTGGCCAAGGATCGGCAAGAAATATGCCTGTGCATTCGCAGCTGTTGCATTGATCTCGATGGTGTCCGGTTGTCAGAGTATGGATGCGACCAAGACCGGCTCGATCAGCACCAGGCCGGAGGCTCATATGCTTGGCCAGAAGGCTCACTACGTCCAGAAGAAACGGTTGCATCTGGTCGATCGCAAATCGCTCACGCGGATCACCAGCGTGACACGCACGAGAGAGGAGGCCTATGCGGCTTTCGTCCGGCCGCAGCGGATCGGCAAGACGGCGCCCGTGAAGGTTTCCTACAGTTTGGGCAATAGCGGGCCGTTGCTCGGTCACTCTCCCTGGATTTGCGGCCCGAGCGGCTTTGGCCAGCGCGCCAGCTGCCGTTCGCGGTACTGAAGCAATTACGGGAACAGTGTGTAACGGTTTTCCCGGGACAAGCGCGTAGCGCTTGCCCTTGCGAAACTGCCTGGAACAAAGAGATGGATTGGTTCGGCGTCCTCTTTGAAACTGTGAACCGTTCTAGGGCGTCAGACCTGGAAGTGGCGGCGTGATTTGACTTATGCAGCCGCCGCTCCGTTCCTCGCGGGGGGCGCGAGCCGAGGGCAAGAGGTTGGCGAGGGATTGCGCCTGATCTCTTGCCCGCGGTCGCCATTCCTGGCGATGGCAATCGGCGGACGCTGCCATTCTGTCCCTCGATCGGCACTTTCCGCCTGAAACCGAAATCCCTGTCCGGTATTCCGATCACGTCACGACAAACGGGCGGGGCGGTGCCAGCCGCTATCATTGTCTTCCGGCGCCGACCGCGGCCGCGCGACGTAGGCCGACGATCCGTTCGCTTCGTGATAGACGCGTGCCAGCATTTCCGCCAGCACGCCCGACGTCACCATCTGCACCCCGGCGATCAGCAGGAAGAAGCCGGTGAACAGCATCGGCCGTGTTCCGATGGCTTCCTCGAAAAACACCTTCAGACAAAGCAGATAGGCAAGGATCAGCGAACCCAGCGCGCCGAGCACGATGCCGATACCACCGAAGAAATGACCGGGCCGGGTGCGATAGCGCATGAAAAAATACATGAACACCAGATCGAGCACGACCCTGAAGGTGCGCGAAATCCCGTATTTGGACTGACCGTGAATGCGGGCGTGATGCGTCACCACCTCTTGTGCGATGCGTCGTGGGGTCGTCACCGTGGCCAGCCATGCCGGGATGAAGCGGTGCATCTCGCCATAGAGCTTGACGCTGCGGATGACGGTGCCGCGATAGACCTTGAGGCTGCAGCCATAATCCTTGAGGCGCACGCCGGTGACACGCGCGATCAACGCGTTGGCGATGCGCGAGGGGAGCCGGCGCATAAAAAACCCTTCCTGGCGATCCTTGCGCCAGCCGACCACCAGGTCGAGATCCTCGCTCAGCAAGCGGTAGACCATGCGCGGAATGTCGTAGGGATCGTTCTGCAGGTCGCCGTCGATCGTGGCGATGACGTCGCCGCGTGCCGCGTCTATGCCGGCCTGCATGGCGGCGGTCTGCTTGTAGTTGCGCACCAGCTCGACCGAATGCACATGCGGGCCGTATTGCGCCGCCAGGCGCCTGATCTCGCTCACGGTCGCGTCGGTGCTGCCGTCATCGACCAGCACGACCTCCCATGGCTGGCCATAATGTTCCATGGCCTGGTGAATCCGCGCCAGCAGCGGCTCGACGTTTTCGGCCTCGTTATACATGGGCACGACGATGGACAGCGTATGGTCCGGCATCACCGCGCCGTCGGGCAGTCCCGAAGCAGGGATAGGTAATACGGTCATAGGGATGGCTTCCTTGCAGATCCGGCGGCCGGGTTCCCCGGCAGCGTCGATTTCGAGGGAAACAGCCAGGCAATCGCGCCCGTGACGACAGCTGAGCACAGGATGAAGAGGTGCAATGCCAGCGCCGCCTGCAAGCCGCTCTTCATCGCAATTCCGGAAGTCAGCAGCGCCGCCGCCGCCGCCGCTTCGTAGGTGCCGAAACCGGCGACGCCTTGCACCGGCAATATCGCGGCGCCTTCGGCGCCGACGACGCCTGGAAAGGCGGTGGTGAACGATGTGCCAAGTATCAGCGCCAGCAGCCATCCCTGCACGGCGAGCTTCAGCGACCAGTTGGCGATCGTCCACCACCAGCCGTAGCGCGAGCGCCCCGTCGCCTCGGTGAAGATGTCGCGAAGCAAGCCGAGCTTGGCCACGATCTTGCCGCGCCCGGCCCAGTCATGCGGCGCGCGCGCCCAGCGCGGCAGGTACCATGCCACCGCGACCAGGACGGCCACGCCCGCGACCCTGATCGCCGGATGCAGGCCTGGCCAAACCGCCAACGCCAGCACGCCGACGACGAAGGCATCCTGCAGCCGGAACCACAGCAGCGAGGCGCTGGCGCGCATGAGCGGTACGCCGAAGATCTGGCGCAGGAGCAGGGGAAAAGCCGTCTCGCCGCCGCGGAAAGGGACGACGTTGATCATCGCGTTGTGGATCAGGATAACGCGCAGGCAGGCGCCGAAACGGCCTTGCACCTCGTCGCGGAACTCGTCGCAGACGCGCAGCGTTCGCAAGACATAGGTGACGAAAAAAGCGAGCGTCGCCACCGCGAGCGTCCCGGGCGTGACGCGGTCGAAGGCGTCGCCGACCGTCCTCCAGCGCGAGTCGCTGGTGAGCCAGACCAGCAGGGCCAGCGTCGCGACTATCGAGATTGCTCTTTTCAACCAATTCTCCGCTGGTTTTCGCCGCCTCGTCCGGGCGGCGGCAATGCGTGGTGCCCGGATGCCCATGGCGTCAACCGGACTCGGCGCCTGGCCCACCGCCTTGCCGAACTCCCGCGGACGAAATGCGGAGCCGTCGACTGCTGGGAGCATGTCCAAAACCCACGGCCCCCGACCGTCGCGGCTCTCAAGGGCGGGTGATCCTATAGACCAGCAAATCATCGGAATCCACAAGCTTGGTTCCGGTCTTGTCCAGATAGTCGATGACCCCGTTATGATGCTCGACGAACAGCAGGTCTTGCTTGTCGGCGGCGTTCTTGGCCGCGCCGAACAGATCTGCGCCTTGCGCGCGCAACTCCTCGAGCTGCGCGATCGCGGTGTCGTCGTCCGCGACGAATTTCGACCATTCGACATCGCCGCCGCCGGGCGGGAACACCCAGCCGCGCGCCCTGCTGTAGTAGACAGCCACTGGATCGCCGACCTCGGGCGCTATTGCGACGACGAGGTCACCCGGTTGTGCCAATCTCGCCAGTTCCTCGCCGAGCAGCTTGCCATTGATGGCAACCGGCTTCTTCATTGTCTTGACGAGGGGAAAGGTCGACCACACGAGCGTCACGGCCACGATACAGATCGAGCGCAGGACCATGGCCGGCGACGGAGCGTTGCCCCATGGCAGAGTTGCCAGGACCAGTGCTCCTCGGCCGCAGAACATCGCCAACGGGACATGGAAGATGTGGTAATTCCAGGGATTGCTGGTGATCTCGCGCGCCGCCGCCAGATAGACGGCCATGGCCGCCACCAGCCAAACATAAGGAATGGCCGAAAGTGTACGTTGTTTCTGGTTTTCGGCGGGGGGCGGCATCCAGAAGCCCACCGCGATCAGCACCATGAACGGATAGCCGTAGAACCACCAAACCGAGGTGTTCCACACCGATTTGAAGTAGAAGCTCTCCTTGAAGAATGTCCAGAAACCGGAATCCCAGATATAACCGCTGCCCGCGACATGAAATGGCGGATAGGTTCGGCCGAGATAGATCGCCCAGCTGAAATATGCGGCGATGATGGCCAGGCTCAAAAGCCCTGACAGGAACACCCTGGTCGCTTGCTTTCGCTTCTTCTCGACAATCCAGCAAACCATCAGGTAGAAAATGACGGCGCCGGCGGCGAGCCCCGGCGGTTTCGCCAGCACGCCGAGCGAGAAACTGACGGTGGCAACCGGCAAAAGCCAGCTGCTGCCGCCGGCCCAGTACCTCGCGAAAAGCCAGACGCCTGTTGTCACCAGGGCCAACATCGACGGATCTGGAAGAAACGAGCTGTCGATCATGATCGCCGCCGGCATCAGCGCATAGGCAAGCGCCGCCGCATGGGCATGCGTTTCGCCCCAGCATAGCGCCGTCAACCTGTGCAGCGAAAACACCGTGACCAGACCGAAGAAGGCCGCAACCATGCGGCCAAACCAGTCGTGCCAGCCGAAGAGTTGGTAGAGCAGGGCGGTCAGATAGCTGACGATCTGGAACTCGCGGCCCTGATAACTCGGCCCGGGCCCGGTCCAACTGACCTCAGGGAAGAAGATATTCCAGCTGCGCTGTTGAAAATTGTCGGCCATCATTGCTGTGCTTGTCTCGCGCCAGCTGAAGACGTCGACCAGCGGCAAGGTTATGTTGTGGAACCTGAACACGATCGCGATGAACAGGATCCCCAGCAAGATAGCCGTGTCGAGGTTCAGGTAATTGCGAGCAGCCGAGCCCCAAGCAGTCGGCTGCCGCGGGTATTGCTGAACCTCGGCCTGATTTAGTTCCGGGTCGGCGCCCATTTGAAACCGCATCCTCTCTGACGGATGTTGCTTTTACACGCGATTGTCAAAGGTGAAGGAGTATACGACGCAATCCTTAATTTTGGCGAAAGCGGGCGTCGCGAAAGTTGACATCGCAGCTCCCGCGGCTGTTAAATAGTTCACAGGCCTGTCGCGCCGACAGCGCTGCCTTGGGCCACAATACAGACATGCCAACGCCGATTGTACCGATAGCTCCGACCAGCTTGCCGCCGCTTGGCGTCGACCATCGGCCACACAACGAACCTCGTCGGACTGCAAGTTTCACGCCGCTGCTGTTTCTGTTCGCCTTCTGCGGTCAGGTGGCCCTCGCGGGAGCGACCCACGCGGCCGCCGCCAAAGACGGCGCACCTTCAAAAGCGGACAGTGCCACTGTGCCAACCCCCTATGAGCTGCAGCTTCTGTATGCCGATCGCACATGGGTGTGGAAAAACGGAGCGGCCTATTTCGCACGGGGCAATCGACGCCTCGAGGCCTGGACGTCGGGGCAGGATTCAGCCTCTGTCGCCGAGGGCAGGTGGCTGGTGACCAAGGACGGCAAGATGTGCATGGATGTCGCCTGGCGATCCAAGAGCTACAAGGGCAAACAGCAGCGTACCTGCTATAGCCATCAGATCAAGGATGGAACCATCGAGCAGCGCAAGGATCCGGACGGGGAATGGTACAGTTTCAAACGAACTCCCGAGGATCCCTCCGACGAACACCGAAAATTCGAACCTGGTAATACCAAGGCCGCTCAGTTTGAAGAGGCCCGTAAGTTGGTCGATTCCAAGAATTAAGGCTGGCCAGGCTGGGCCCACGGCATGACGGGAAACGCCGTTCCTGGCTCCATTGGCGCGTCCCCATATGGCATCGGTGACGGCGTGTGCGGCGTGTCGGAGTCAGGCAGGCTGCTTTTGCCGGGCCTGTGAAGAAGCTTGCGAATCGCTTATAAAAGCACGGAGCAGTCCGGCAGGAATTGCCGTCGCACCGACCGCCAAATGGTCGCATTCGATTCCTCTCTGACAGAACGACGAGACGATGGGTACACCGCCATACGGCTTTCATGAAATTTAATAATTAGTGATGTCTAATATTCTTGTGTGATGTGCGAGTGGTCACTGAAACGACGTGAGGCGGCGCAGGCGTCGCAACGCGTCCTGGCTTTTCCTCAAAGGCAAGGGACACATGGCGAACAATTCCGCAACGGGCGTATTTCGCCCAAGCAAGAAAGCCCTCTCTATTGTTGTGGTGGCGGTGACCTCCCTGGTTGCAGGGTGTCAGGTCATGGATGCGACCAATACCGGTTCCGTCATCATCACGCCAGCCGCGCACCCGGTCCAGAGCAGGCCTCCAGTCCAGCCATTCCAAGCTGGATATGTTGTGCAGTCGCTCAGGGCCGAGCCCCAGGTCCTGATGACAAGCACCACACGGACCACTGAAAGAACTTACGCTTTTGCACCGCCGCCGGTTACAACCCCGACGTTGGGACCTGTGAAGGTCGCTTTCAATCCCGTCGATGGCGCTACGTTCTCGGGCGGTTCGCCCTATGTCTGCAGTCCCAGCGGATTTGGCCAGCGCGCCAGTTGCCGAGCCCGCTCTCTGTGATCTATCGGGCAGATGCTGCCGCCTTGCTTGGCGGCAGTGTCTCCGGTTTCGTCCGCAGCCCGAAGAATGGGGCGGCCGTCCTGACGATCGTGTCGATGTCGGAAAGCTCAGGCACAAAGCCAAGATGCGCGCGCGCCTTGCTCGGATCGGCATAGAGTTCGGCCGGGTCCCCCGGGCGCCGGGCCCTGAAGACGGCCGGGACCGGTCTTGACGTCACCCGGCTGACCGCCTGGACAATCTCCCTGATGGATACGCCTTGTCCGGTGCCGAGGTTGACCGCTAGGCTTTGTCCTCCGCCTTCCAGGTGTTGGAGAGCTTTCAGGTGGGCGCGAGCCAGGTCGCTGACATGGATGTAGTCGCGCACGCAAGTCCCGTCCGGCGTCTCATAATCGGTGCCGAAGACCTCGATTTCATCGATGATGCCTGACGCCGCCATCAGAACCCTGGGAACCAGATGCGTTTCCGGCGTATGCCACTCGCCGAGTTCCCCGTCGGGATCGGCCCCACAGGCGTTGAAGTAGCGCAGGATGGCAAACTTCATTCCGTATGCGGACGCATAGTCGCCGATGATCTGTTCGCCCATCAGCTTGGTACGGCCATAAGGGCTGATCGGATTTTGCGACGAACTCTCGCGAACGGGCAATGCTTCCGGCACGCCGTAGGTGGCGCAACTGCTGGAGAAAATGATGTTTTCAATGGCATGCGCGCGTGCGGCATCGAGCACGGCGATGGTGCCCGTCACATTGGTCGAATAGTATTCGGCCGGCTGCTGGACGGACTCGCCGACATAGGCCAGCGCCGCGAAGTGGATGACAGCTGTCGGCCGGTACGTGGCGATCGCCGCCTCCACTGCGGCACGGTCCCGGATATCGCCGACGACAAGCGGACCCCAGGCGACGGACTTCTCGTTGCCGCGGGATAGATTGTCGAAGGCCACGGGCAGGTAACCGGCGGCGGCAAGCAGTTTGCAGGTGTGGCTGCCAATGAAGCCGGCCCCCCCTGTTACCAGGATTGCCTTCCCGGTCATGAAGCCGCGACACCCTTGGCCAGCCGCCTTCCGTAGAGCAGGGCATCGAAATAGTCGATGGTATGCGCGAGCCCTTGGGCCAGATTGATCCTCGGCTCCCAACCGAGATTGTTCCTGGCAAAGGAAATGTCCGGTTTGCGCTGTCTGGGATCGTCGACCGGCAGTGGCCGATGCACGATCTTCGACCTGGAATTGGTGTAGCCGACAACCAGCGTCGCGAGTTCCATGATGGTGAATTCGCCGGGATTGCCGAGGTTGACCGGGTGGGTAGGGGCACTCGGCGCGTTCATCAGCCGCATGAAGCCCTCGATCAGGTCGTCGGCGTAGCAGAAGGAACGGGTCTGCAAGCCGCTGCCATAGACGGTCAGGTCTTCGCCGCGCAACGCCTGGACGATGAAGTTCGAGACGACGCGCCCGTCGTCGGGCTGCATGCGGCGGCCGTAGGTGTTGAAGATGCGGGCAACGCGAATATCGAGGCCATATGTCCTCGAATAGTCGAAGAACAGGGTTTCGGCCGAGCGTTTGCCTTCATCATAGCAGGACCGCGGTCCGTGCGTGTTGACATTGCCGAAATAGCTTTCGGGTTGCGGGTGCACGAAGGGATCGCCGTAGACCTCGGACGTGGAGGCCTGGAATATCTTGGCGTTGTTGCGACGCGCCAGTTCCAACAGGTTCAGCGCGCCAAGCACGCTCGTCTTGAAGGTATGGATCGGATCTGCCTGGTAGTGTGGCGGAGAAGCGGGGCAGGCGAGATTGTAGATCTCGTCGAACCGGAGGTCCAAGGTCAATGGATCGACGATGTCGTGCTCGATGCAGCTGAATCTCGGATCGTGCAGCAGCGCATTGAGATTGTATCTTTTGCCGGTATGGAAATTGTCCACCGCGACGACGTCGTATCCGTCCTGCAAAAGACGTTCGCACAGGTGTGATCCCAGGAAGCCAGCGCCCCCGGCGACCAGAGCCCGGCTTCGGTTGTGGCCCTTGCCGTTGCCCTTTTGGTCGTTCCTGGAACCAAGTTTCAGAACCTTTACGACCTTACTCATTCAGTCCTCCTACGCACCGCACACGCTACCCCCACGGCCGGGGCAAAGTACTGCCCGGCCACGTTCTTGAAACGCGGCAATCCTCCGCATCCGCGGATCGCCATCATTGATGTGCGCTTGTCATTTTCTGAGTTTGCGGAGCCACTGCCGCGCGGCTTCTATGCTGCCGTTCAGCAGTCCATGCGCCCCGAGATCGCGATCACGCGCTTGGTGCCATCATCGCCGATTGCTCGCCCAAATTGCACATCCCAACGAATTGAAAATATACCTGTGGAAATTCCAGTCAACTAAATTAGCGATTTCTTAACCAATTGTGTTTGCCAATGGTTAATCATGAGGCGGCACGCCCGCTAGTCGCGTGCAGGCGGCCGTGGGCGCGGTTCCTCATTTTGAATCAGCATATTGGCTCGACCGCGAAGAGATTCCACATGCCACGGCGAGCTGTTCTCGGGCGCGCCATCAAAAAGCTTGATATCGAGGAATGCCGGGAAGTGCCCTCATGAGGCACTGGGATGCGCAGCCCCGGAGAACTACCCGAATGAAGAAGGTTCAGAACGATTCAAATCTTCAGGTTGCAATGAGATTGTTGCCCAAATCCGCTCGGGCTGCAGACGTAAACATTCGGTTGTGAAAACTTTGTCAGTATCGCTTTGTGAATGGAATCCGCATCGCAGCTGGCAGTGGCGCAGGGCAGACCAACAGTCAAAATTAGAAGGCAAAATCGGCCCGCGGGAATAAGGTTTAATCCCGATTTCTTTTCGTCGGGCCGCCCGTGATCTCTGTGCATTCGAGGTCCCTCATCCGTAAAGATGCGAGGCGACATTCCCCTTTCAGGCGCGTCGAATTTATAGTGGAATGCCGGCTATCTCGGCAATGGCATTTGAGGGTTTAGCAGGCTCTTGTCTATTGCGCGATCACGCATTCGGGTTGAACGCAGCCCTGGTGTGCGAGCCGTAAAATGGCCGAGGCTGACGATGGCCCGCTTCGCTGCGGGCCATCCCAGCCCTTTTGTCGAGTGTGATGGATCTCTCTTGAAGCAGGCCAGGCTTGCCAGCGGGCTTACTGCCCGCCCATTTCCTTCTTGAATGTGTCGAAATCGACCTGCATGCCGTTGAAGATCGTGCTCCAGTGGCGGGTCAGCGCCGCCATCGCCACGGCCTCCTGGATCTCCTCGTCGGTTGCGCCGGCTCGCTTGGCGTCCTGCGTGTCCGACCAGATGCAGTAGGTGCAAGGGATCTGTGCCGCCACGGCCAGGGAGATCAGCGACTTGACCTTGGGCGGTAGTGCCGTCTTGTCGCTGAGTTCGATGGCCTTGACCTCGGCCCAGGCACCGGGCAGACCGGTTTTGGGAAACTGTTTCACAAAGCTCGGTACACCGCCCATGGTCGACTGTATGTCCTTGAGGGTGGCATCATAGTCGTCGGCACGGGCCAGCCCGGTGCCGAGCGACAGGACGCAGGCAGCGGCGAACAGGAAAGCACGATGGGACGAAGACTGTATGGATTTGACGATGCGATGGTACGACATGGTTTCTCCTCTGGCCTTTGCTAGCCTTACGATGTAAGGTGATCGTGAAAATGAACCTTACACTGTAAGCTGTCAAGCCAGAGCTAATGGATCAATCAATCAAGAAAAAGAGAGCACGCGGGCGTCTGTCCCGCGAAATGATCGAGGATGCGGCTTTCGAGGTGATCGAGAGGGAGGGGCTTTCCGGTTTTTCGATGCGCAAGCTCGCCGCTGCGCTCGGCTGCGAGGCGATGAGCATCTACCATCACTTTCCCTCAGCGGCGCATCTGCACGAAGCGCTGGTCGACCGGCTGATCGGTGCGCTCGAAATCCCCGACGCCAGCCTTCCCTGGCGGCAAAGAATGCGCATCGCCATTGAGGATTTCCGCCGCATCGGCCGCGACCATCCCGCCTATTCCAGTTTCATCGTTACCTATCGGATGAACTCGCCAACTTGCCTTGTCTGGTTGAACGGCATTATCGGCTTGTTCAAGGACGGCGGCTTCGGCACTGAACTCAGCGCGCGGCTGTTCCGCACCGTCGGATACTATCTGATGGGCGCGGTGCTGGACGAGAATGCGGGCTATTCCAGAGGCCCGTCCGCGGTGAACACGGTCAGCGACGAGCAATTGGCCAGGGACTATCCAAATGTCATGGCAGCCGGGCGCTTTTTTGGTGCCGCCGAATTCGACAAGACATTCGAACTCGGCCTCGACATGGTGCTGGACGAAATGGAGCGCCTGCGCGACGGTGCGAATGCAAGCCAGCCGTCCGGCAAGGTTTGATTGCAAGGTGACCGCCTGAATGCGCTTTCTGTTTGTCCTGATCCTGTTGGCCGGCACCGGCATCGGTCTCATCTACCCCTGGGCGATGACGAATTTTTCCGGTCGCGAAATCGGCACCTGGCGGGTCTATGAGCAAGGCCGGTTCAGGCCGTTGATCGTATCGCTCAAAGGTCGAGATGCGCCGGTGCGGGTGCTGGTGGACCTGACGGCAAGGGCCGAACGCATCGTTTCGCAGCAGCGCACGGTGTTGACGCTGACCGCGGCCACCAATGGCCGCACGGTGCTTGCCTCGACGCTGCAGTTCAACCACGTGGACAATCCGCGCCAGGCCAGCCCGCAACTGCCCGACAAGATCTTTCGCGACGAAGCTGGCCTGATTGCCACTGTCAACCCTGGCGCCTACGTCTTCACCGTCGGCCCGGGCGACGCCGACGACATACCGATGCGAGCGGTCGACCTTGTCTTGCGCTCCGGCGTCGGGGAAATCGACGGCCGCTCGCGGCCGATAGGCTTCTCGCTGATGGCGGTCGGCTTGATCGGCTTCCTGCTGTCCTTGCGTTCCGGTGGCGGACGACCGGAAAATCCGAACTCGCAGCCGCCGCCACGCTGGGGCAGGGGTCCCACGTGAACTACCGCCACGCCTACCACGCCGGCAATTTTGCCGATGTCGTCAAGCATGTCGTGCTGACGCGCCTGCTCGAATATCTGAAGCAGAAGGACAAGGCGTTTCGTGTCGTTGACACCCATGCCGGCATTGGCCGCTACGACCTGTCGTCACTCGAAGCGCAAAAGACCGGTGAGTGGCAGGGCGGCATCGGCAGGCTGATCGATACCTCGTTCGACGCGAAGGCGGCGGCGCTGCTGGCGCCCTATCTGGCGGCGGTGCGCTCACTCAATCCCGAGGGCGGCGTGAAGAAATATCCAGGCTCGCCGTTGCTCGCGCGCAATCTCCTGCGCAAGCAGGACCGGTTGTCGGCGATCGAACTGCACCCGAAAGACGCCGCGAAGCTGAAGACGGAGTTCGCCGGCGATTTCCAGACAAGGGTGATGGAACTTGACGGCTGGCTTGCACTCGGAGCGCACCTGCCGCCGAAGGAAAAGCGCGGCCTGGTGCTCATCGATCCGCCCTTCGAGGAAGAGGGTGAGTTCGGCCGCCTCGTCGACGGGCTGGTGAAGGCGCACAAGCGCTGGCCCAGCGGCATCTACGCGCTCTGGTATCCGATCAAGGACCGTAGGGCGGTGATCGCCTTCAGGAAAGCGCTGAAGCAATCCGGCATCCCGAAAATCCTCGACATAGAATTCGAGATCAGGCCGGCCTCGTCGGAATCCAGCCTCGATGGCACCGGCATGGTGGTGGTCAATCCGCCCTTCACGCTGGAAGGTGAGTTGAGAACCGTATTGCCGGCGTTGCACAGATTGCTTGCGCTGGCAAAACCGGCGCACTGGTCGATGGAATGGCTGGCCGGCGAGCAGGTCCCGCCGCCGGGATAGCCGCCTTCGACCGCCGCGCTCGTTACGACCGCACGATCCGCCTTCTGGGGAACTTCGCCGCCGCCAGTGCATTGCTGCTTGCAGCAACTGTCCGGTACCGGTTTCTGGAAACCATTGTTTCGGCAACCGCTTGACCGCCGTCAAGCGAATCCGCACAGTGCGTGCAATCGACCTTGAGAGGCTGCCATGACTCGCTTCGCCAAATCCGCACTTGCTGCCCTGATTTCGCTCTGCACGCCGCTTGCCGCGCCTCTCGGGATCACCCAGGCGGTCAAGGCGGCTGACCTCGCCGTCTATACTGAAGACGATGGCAGCGTCTGCGGCGAATCATGGGTGCTGAGCAAGATCACGGATCGGTTCTCTTATCAGGTGCATCACGTGCCGCATCTGCCCGACGTCGCTATCACCGATTTTCGCGACATTCGCCAGCACCGCTACGAGCAAGCGAGCGAGGAATGGCCGATCGGCCGTCACTATTGCCGGGCAACCGTCAGCCTGTCGGATGGCCGGGATCGGTCGATCTTCTATCTGATCGAGGAAGGCCAGGGCTTTGCCTCGATCGGCGACAATGTCGAGTTCTGCGTCTCGGGCTTCGATCGATGGATGGTCTATAACGGCCGTTGCCGCGTCTTGCGCTGAACGCGTTTCTTCCTTTTCCGATCCTTTTTCGCGCCTGGCAACGGGGGCGATTATCGCCGCCTATGCGATGGTCGACGCGATTGGCGTTCGTGCTGCGGGCAATGTCGGCGCCTACACCGCCTGGGTCCTGCTGGCCTATGGCCTGTTGCTGCCGTCGACCTTCGTAGCTTTTCGCGGCAGGCTCGCCGTCGATGCTCGGGCACCGGAAACGTGGAAGGCGCTGGGCGGCGGCTTGTTCGCGCTTTTGGCCTATGGCGTCGTGGTGGCGGCCTTCGCACTCGGTCCTGCCGGTCCGATCACCGCGATCCGCGAGACCAGCGTCGTCTTCGCGGCCTTCATCGGTCGGCTGTTTCTCGGCGAGACGCTGACGCCCCGGCGGGTCGGCGCCTGCGCCGTCGTCGCGCTCGGCGCCATTTGTCTCGGCTTTCAGCCGTGATGACAACGCTCACGCTCGCCGACAAACGCTGCGATGCCGCTGCCATCGACAATTGTCGAGACGATCCTGATTATTCTGATGCCGGCAACGGCCGGTTCGGCTAGGCCGGAAACCCGAGAGCAACAAGTCACTTTCGGGAGCCTCCATGGACCTTGCCACCATCGGCTCTGGACCGCCGCGCCGGTGGTGCCGGAGCTGAAACCTGTCTCCGGGCGGGGGGGCTGCTGTCGATCTTCGCCACGGGTGTCGCACTCAATCTCGGCAATCCGAAAACGCCGTTGTTCTATGTGGCGCTGCTGCCGAACGTCGTCGGAACCTCGCTCGCATCAGCGCATCTCGGCAACCTGATCGCGGTGATCCTGGCTGTCGAAATTGTGGTGATCGGCGGGCACGTCGTTCTCGCCGGCCGCGCTCGTAGTCTGCTGCGAACACCCAGGATCGTGCGACGGGTGAACCGCGCGGCAGGCGGGGGTGATGATCGGCGCCGGCGTCGCGGTCGTCGCCACGTGCCGATGTTCGCTTCGTCGCTGGGCTATTTCCTGCGTTGTGCCTCGGCCTGATCGATGATCTTGCGAAGAAAGGCGATGTGACCGCGAAAGGCCCGCCGTCCTGCCGTCGTGGCGCTGACCCGTGTCTGCGGCCGACGCCCGACAAAAAGTTTTTCAATGTCGACATAGCCAGCTCTGGCCAGTGTGTCGAGATGTGCCCCGAGATTGCCGTCGGTGGCTTCGATCATGGCTTTCAACTGGGTGAACTCCAAGGCCTCGCGCCTTTCCAGCGTGTTCAGGACGGCCATGATCCTGAGACGCGTACTCTGGTGGATAATGTCGTCGGCGCTCATCAATGGCTCCAATGCGGCAAAGCCTTGGCCTGTCGCCGTGTGACTCGGCAATCCCTGCCAGCGGGTGTCACTTGCCTTTGTATGACCGAAATCGAAGGCGCGATCGGACTCCGTGACAGAATACTCTGCCATACAGAGTATTCTGTCAATCAGAAAGCTGCTGCTCGAAACATGCTTGACAAGGTGATCTTCAGATCGGGCGTCGCATCGCGCTCGTGATCCGCACGGACCGCTCTCTTGCAAAAGATGATCGCTCGATGAAACGGCAAGTCATGATCTTCACGACCAAAGATCGTGCGTGAAGTTGCTCGCTAATCTTCGGAGCTTGATGGCGAGCTCGCATCGCGAATGCCGATGTCGAATTGCTGGCGATGTCGGAAGATCAACCGCGGATTTTTCCGGTGATGAGTGTGATTGTGTGGCGATCGCAACCAAAATTTAAGGTGAGAAAATCATACCATTGCTTCGCTGGCTAGCGAGACGCGAGTCAGATATGCATTGCGCGCCGGGGTCATTCACGGCCATCGGCATAACGTGAAGGGGCATGACATGGCTAAGCAGTCATCTAAAGCGCCGGCATCCAAGACTCCGGCAAAGAAAGCACCCGCAAAAGCAGTCGCGGCGAAGGCCGCTACGGCAGTGAAGAAAGCAGCGCCTGCGAAGGCGGCGGCAAAGCCCGCAGCGAAAGCAGCACCGGCCAAGAAGCCGGCGCCCGCCAAGGCTGCTGCGAAGCCGGCAGTGAAGAAGGCAGCGCCCGCCAAGGCAGCGGCAAAGCCGGCAGCGAAGGCGGCACCGGCGAAGAAGCCAGCGGCCAAGGCGGCGGCAAAGCCCGCGGCGAAAGCGGCTGCAAAGCCCGCGGCGAAGGCGGCGGCAAAGCCCGCGGCCAAGAAGGCAGCACCCGCCAAGGCTGCGGCGAAGCCCGCCGCGAAGGCCGCGGCAAGGCCAGCCATGAAAGCAGCAGCAGCCGCAACCAAGCCGGCGGTGAAGAAAGCCGCCGCCCCGAAGGCAAAGGCAGCGCCTGCGAAAGCGAAGGCTCCGGCCAAGAAGTAGACGGAGCGTTGGGGCGTCACGTGTCCTTCGGGACACGGCAAGGACGCTCTGACGTTCTGTGTAGGAGCATATTCGGCAGCGGGTTCAGCCTTCGGGGCTGAGCGTCGGTAACGGGCCGAGGGGCAAGCAAAGCGAGGCGCCGGTTGGCTGCCTCGCTCGCCCCACTCTTTCCCTCCTGCCGTGGTTGGCGAAGGTCACGGCACGGCTTCTGGCGCCTCTGAAGTATGGGCGCCTGTGAAGTGTGAATGCAGGTTCGAATTCCAGCGGCTTGCCGTCGTGCCTGCTGATGCTTTCCAGTCTGCAGCTTTCAGGCTTGTGGTGATGTCAGGACGGAAACCGCGGCCGGTTTCTGGCTGCTGTTTTTTTGCACTCTGGCAATTGATCGCAACAGCCCTGCGGTCGACACTGGATGTCCGCAAACAGGAAACCGATCATGCCGAAGCTGCTCTACGCGTCCACCTCTCCCTACAGCTCCAAGGTAAGGATGGCCGCGGCCTATGCCAGGATCGCCATCGATGAGGTGCCGGTCAAGACCGAGGACAGGCCGGCCGAACTGATCGGCGCCAATCCGCTCGGCAAGATCCCGGTGCTGGTGCTCGATGATGGCCGTTCTGTTCACGACAGCCGAGCCATCACCCAGCACCTCAACCGGATTTCGAAGAACGCGTTGTTTCCACGCAATCCCGACAAGCGTCTGGAAGCGGAAGTGCTGGAGGCGCTGGCCGACGGTATCTGCGATTGCGCGCTGTCGATGGTCTATGAGCGCCGCACCCGGCCCGACGAAATGGTTTATCAACCCTGGCTTGACCGCCAGTGGGCGAAGATCACCGCCGCACTCGATTTGCTCAATGCCAATCCGCCAAAACTGCCGAAGAAGATCACGGCCGGTCAGATGGCGTTGCGTGCGTGCCTTGGCTATCTCTCTTTGCGCTTCGCCGGGAAATGGGAAAAGGGCCGCGGCCGGTTGACCCGCTGGGCTGCACGCTTCGACGAAAAATTCCCGGAGCTGAAGTCGGCGGTTCCCGCCTAAAAACGACCCGCAATAAAAAAGCCGGGCGCGAGGCCCGGCTTTTTCGTGTCGTGGCTTGGACGGACTTAGAACTTCATACCGAGGCCGAAGGTGACGCGGTTGTCCGTCGCCTTGACCTTGCCGATACCGTCGAAGCTCTTCGAGCCGAAGTCGGTGTAGCGATACTCGACGCGGCCGAACACGTTGTCGGTCAGCTTGATGTCGGTGCCGACGCCGGCGGTCCAGCCGATCATCGTAGCGGTGTCGCTGGCGAGGAGGTCGGAGTCTTCCACTTTCAGGCTTCTGCCGGCGAGACCGCCGGTGCCGTAGAGCAGGATTTCCGGGGTCACGGCATAGCCCAGACGGGCACGCAGCGAACCTTCGAAGCCACCCTTGGAGTGGATACCATTGTCGTCACCCTTGACGCCGTTGTAGCCGAGTTCGGCTTCACCGCCGTACACGAAGTTCTCCTGCTGCCATTGGTAGCCGCCGAAGACACTGCCGTCGAAACCCTTGGTGTCGGTCGAGAACCCAAGATCCTTTTCCTTGGTCTTGCCGCTGAAGCCGTAGCCGAGGTTGATACCGGCATAAGGGCCGGCCCACGAAGCGACCGGAAGTTCGGCAACCGGAGCGGGTGCCGGCGGCTCTTCCTGAACGACGTCCGCTGCATAAGCGGTACCACCGAGGGCGAAGAGCCCGATTGCGACAGCCAGCGGCCGTGCGAATTTGAGATTGGCTTGCATTGTTCTTTACTCCTTAAGCCACAGGACACAGGCTTGTTTCTCACGATCGCCATCAACCCGTCCGGGGGGTGAAACGGGTCTGGCGTTCGTCGGTTCCAAATGTCGTGTCAAAATGCGGCTGAACCGAACCTGAACTTGGGTCATTCCCCGGCACGAATGAGGCAGAACCTTGACGTTGCATCTTCGCAACAGCGAAATGTCAGCAGCAAGTTT
This sequence comes from Mesorhizobium sp. M8A.F.Ca.ET.208.01.1.1, assembly GCF_004791315.1. NCBI lineage: Bacteria > Pseudomonadati > Pseudomonadota > Alphaproteobacteria > Hyphomicrobiales > Phyllobacteriaceae > Mesorhizobium > Mesorhizobium sp. M8A.F.Ca.ET.208.01.1.1. The sequence continues at coordinate 1,797,754 of NZ_SRUT01000001.1, read as the reverse complement.
ATGCTGCGCTGCACACCGCTTGGTGCAAGGAGTCCAGCGTCCTATATTGCTGTCCGGCGGTTCCGAGTCCAAGAGGGCTCGGCATGCCGAACGGGCACTTCGCCACAATGCTGCCCCAGGTGCGAACACCATTTAACGCATGCCGGGCCATATTTCGCCGGCGTCGCGTTTTCGGGCCGAAATTGAGGATTGACAACAGATGAGCAAAGCCACTGCCGTGGCGCTGGTGACCGGTGGAGCGAAACGGATCGGCAAGGCGATCGTCGAGGACCTCGCCAGCCATGGTTTTGCGGTCGCCATCCACTCCAACCGCTCGCACGATGAGGCGGATGCGCTGGCCGAGGGGATTAACCGGTCGGGCGGCCGCGCCGCCGTGGTTGCGGCTGATCTGACCGACATGGACGCCGTCAGCGAGCTCGTCGGCCAGGCGGAAGCCGCGCTGGGCTCGATCTCGCTGCTGGTCAACAATGCTTCGCTCTTCGTCGACGATTCAGTGGAAGATTTCGACTGGCACGCCTGGGACCGCCACTTCGCCATTCATGTGAAGACGCCGGCGCTGTTGGCGCAGACCTTCGCCCGTTCCTTGCCGGAGGGGCGGGAGGGGCTGATCGTCAACATCATCGACCAGCGCGTCTGGCGGCCGACGCCGCGCTATTTTTCCTATGCGTTGTCGAAATCGGCATTGTGGACCCAGACGCAGATGTTGGCACAGGCGCTCGGACCCCGCATCCGCGTCAATGCGATCGGGCCGGGCCCGACGCTGAAGAACGCGCGCCAGGACGATTCGGATTTTGACGCGCAGGTCGCCGGCCTGATTCTGAAGCGCGGCCCGGAATTGCCGGAATTCGGCGCCACCATCCGCTATCTGTGGGAGACGCGCTCGGTCACCGGCCAGATGATCGCGCTCGATGGCGGCCAGCATCTTGCATGGCAGACGCCCGATGTGACAGGCATGGCGGAATAGCAGTCGAAATCCTTGTTGGGGTCTAATTTGATCGGCTAAAAGCACAACCGGGCTGTCCCGACGATTGTGGCTTCTGGAAAAAGTCTCTGACGATGGCGCTCCCCGGGGCTGTTCGGCAGCACTCCCGACCTGCAGCGCTGAGCGGCTCCGGCATGCCGCCAATGTCGGCACTTGCCCAAGCACGGTGCCGCGTAATATGCGGTTGGACGGAAGGGGTCACAGGTGTCCCCACGCCCGACTGCCCCTGAACCGGACGCGTCAACATCCGGCTCTCAGGCGTCATACGCTGGTTCCGGCTTCAAAAGTCCAGTCAGCCAGTAGCAGCCAATGGCCGAGATGGGTGGAACATTGCTGGGCCGGCGGTCAATGCTTGAGGCACTTGCGCGCCATTGCCATTGCTTTGTAAGTCCCCTTCAGATCGACGACAAAGGCTCCCTTGGTCTCAGGAAACACGATCATTTTATATCTCTTCGCCACGTCACACTTGAATTTCGGGTCGTCGGTCAAGATGTAGCCGCCAGAATATCCGCCCTTGAGTATTCCGTTCGTGGTGGTGGCCACTCCCTTGTAGAGATGGCCGTCGATAGAAACGAAGATATCCGACTGCTTCCCGTTCTGGAGGCCGATATCCACCGTCGTGAACACGCCGAGATACCCGACCTCCCGATTCGCGGTAACACCCATTTGAACCGAACTTGGGCCGTCCGAGTGGACGAGCAAGCAATCGCCGCGGGTTTGATTGGTGTAAACTGTCCAGCCTTGGACGTCTCCATATTTGACCAGGACATCGCTGGCCTTTGGGAGGGGATTCTCTGTCTGGGCATAGGCAGCCATCGCAGACGAAAGAGCTACCGACGTGACCGCGATGAGCGTCATGAACTTTCGCATAACATTTCCCTCGTGAGTAAGTTGAAGTATCTATCACTTGGGCATCGTAGTCGGCTGCCCCATGCCTGGATAGTTGGACCTAGGGGAGGAGCGCTGGCCAACCGCTCGGTTCGTCCGAGGTGGTTGAACTCGGTCATTAATTTGCGGTATCGGGTCAATGCTGCTGTCGCCGGGAGAGGCAACCAACGGTCGTTCCAAGGACTGTCCCGCCACTCCAGCATTGACACCACGGTGAAATATGCCCAGGTCACGCATGACGATCTGGCGGCGGTGTCCCGGAAGGGAGGCTGTGATAAACCCGTGAAGGAAAGCCCAGGAATTAGTCCCGGAGAAACCGGTTCGGTCGCTGTAAAGATTTGAAACGGCGAGTAGTTCGGGCGTGTCCTATTGGGCGCCGGATGTGACAGGCATGAAGGAATGAGTCCCTTAGACCACAAGAGCAAGCCGCGTGGCGGCGCCGATGATTTGCCTCCTGAAATCGACCTCGAGGATGAGGCGATCGAGGAGATCGTCGAACCGGTCGGCCCGGATGTGGCGTTCACGGCAATCGACTGGACGCCGCATGCCGGCGATGCCGAAGGCATGGTGGGTGCCGAGGTGATCCAGACGCTGGTCAAGCGGCTGCCCAATGCGCCCGGCGTCTACCGGATGATGAACGCCGCCGGCGACGTGCTTTATGTCGGCAAGGCGCGCAGCCTGAAGAAGCGTGTCACCAACTACGCGCAAGGCAGATTCCACACCAATCGCATCGGCCGCATGGTGCGCGAGACGTCGACCATGGAGTTCGTCGTCACCCGCACCGAGATCGAGGCGCTGCTGCTCGAAGCCAATCTCATCAAGCGTTTGCGGCCGCGATTCAATGTGCTGATGCGGGACGACAAGTCGTTTCCGTATATCCTCTTGACCGGCGACCATGTCTCGCCCGGCATCTACAAGCATCGCGGCGCGCGGTCGCGCAAGGGCGACTATTTCGGCCCCTTTGCCTCGGCCGGCGCCGTCGGCCGCACCATCAATTCGCTGCAGCGCGCCTTTCTGCTCAGAAGCTGCACCAATTCCTTCTACGAGAACCGCACGCGGCCATGCCTGCTCTACCAGATCAAGCGCTGCGCCGGTCCGTGCACCGGCGAAATCTCGCATGAGGGGTATGCCGAGCTGGTCGACGAAGCGAAGGATTTTTTGTCCGGCCGCAGCCAGAAGGTGAAGACCGAGATTTCGGCCGCCATGCAGCAGGCTTCGCAAGACCTCGATTTCGAGCGAGCCGCCATCTATCGCGACCGGCTGGCGGCCTTGTCGCACGTGCAGAGCCATCAGGGCATCAACCCGGCGACCGTCGACGAGGCCGATGTGTTCGCCATCCACCAGGAAGGCGGCCAGGTCTGCATCCAGGTGTTCTTCTTCCGCACCGGCCAGAACTGGGGCAACCGCGCCTATTTCCCAAAGGCCGATCCGGCGCTGGAGGGATCGGAAGTGCTGGGCTCGTTCCTGGCGCAGTTCTATGACGACAAGCCGACACCGCGTGCCATCCTTTTGTCGCAGACCGTCGAGGACCAGGAACTGCTGGCCGAGGCGCTCTCGACCCGCGCCGGCCGCAAGGTGACGATCTCGGTGCCGCAGCGCGGCGAGAAAAAGGACCTGACCGACAACGCCTTGCAGAATGCGCGTGAGGCGCTTGGCCGCCGGCTGGCCGAGACCTCGACGCAAGCGCGGCTGCTTGCCGGTTTCGCCGAGACCTTCGGCCTGTCAAAGCCGCCGGTGCGCATCGAGGTCTACGACAACTCGCACATCATGGGCACCAACGCCGTCGGCGCCATGGTCGTCGCGGGGCCGGAAGGCTTTGTGAAGAACCAGTACCGGAAATTCAACATACGCTCGACAGAGATCACGCCGGGCGACGATTTCGGTATGATGCGCGAAGTGATGGAGCGGCGATTTTCGCGATTGCTCAAGGAGCATGGCGATGTTGTCCTTGCCGACGATGCGGCAGGGGGCGAGGCAGCGGCAGTCGAGGCGGGCGACGATGTCGAAGACGATATCTCCGGAAGCTTCCCTGCCTGGCCCGACGTCATCCTGATCGACGGTGGCCAGGGCCAGATGACAGCGGTGCGCAAGATCCTTTCCGATCTCGGCATCGAGGACCGCGTCGTCGCCATCGGCATCGCCAAGGGGCAGGACCGCGATGCAGGCCGCGAGCGCTTCTTCGTCAAGGGCAGAGACTCGTTTTCGCTGCCCGTGCGCGATCCCGTGCTCTATTTCGTCCAACGCCTGCGCGACGAGGTCCACCGTTTCGCCATCGGTTCGCACCGGGCCCGCCGCAAGAAGGAAATGGTCAAGAGCCCGCTCGACGAAATCGTCGGCATCGGTCCCGGCCGCAAGCGCGCGCTTCTCTTGCATTTCGGCACCGCCAAGGCGGTCAGCCGGGCCGCGGTGGAGGATCTGAGGAAGGTCGACGGCATCTCCGAACAGGTGGCGAAACTGGTCTACAATCACTTCCACGAGAGTTGAAAGAATCGCCACTTTCATCTGGCCAGTCGAATCTGGCCTGTTGACCCCCTACATCCGCTTCTGATTTGAGTACGCAGGCAGAAAGAGTCCACCAGACATGGCCCAGCGCGCGTTTAACCTGCCTAACATGTTGACCTACGCCCGCATCATCGCGGTGCCGCTGGTCGTGCTGTGCTTTTTTCTGGAGGGCCATCTGAAATCGAGCGACTTCGCTCGCTGGTCGGCGCTGGTCATTTTCCTGCTGGCGTCCGTCACCGATTATTTCGACGGCTATTTTGCGCGTGCCTGGCAGCAGACCTCCAACATCGGCAAGATGCTCGATCCGATCGCCGACAAGCTGCTGGTCGCCACGTGCCTCTTGCTGCTTGCGGCTGACACCGACCGTCACGCCGGGATCGCCGGCTGGTCGCTGTGGGCGGCGATCATCATCCTGTGTCGCGAAATCCTGGTCTCGGGCCTGCGCGAATATCTGGCGGCACTCAAGGTCTCGGTGCCAGTGACGCAGCTTGCCAAGTGGAAGACCACCATCCAGATGGTCGCCATCGCCTTCCTCCTGGCGGGACCGGCCGGTGACAAGATCTTTCCGCTGACCACGCAGACCGGCCTGGTGCTGCTGTGGATCGCGGCCCTCGTGACGCTCTACACCGGCTACGACTATTTCCGCGCCGGCCTCAAGCACATCATGGACGAGTGAGATGACGACCCGTCTCATCTATTTCGCCTGGGTTCGCGAACGTATCGGCACATCGGAAGAAGATGTCGAATTGCCCGCCGGCATCGAGACGGTCGCCGACCTCTTGCGCTGGCTGCAATCGCGCGGCGAAGGTTACCAACACGCGCTGCAATATCCCGATGTGATCCGCGTCGCCATCAACCAGGAACATGTCGACCATCGCGAGAAGATATCGGGTGCACGCGAGATCGCGCTGTTCCCGCCGATGACCGGAGGCTGACATCATGTCGGCCGTCCTGGTGCCGACCGTGCGCATCCAGCGCCAGGATTTCGACGTTGCCGCCGAGATCGCCGGGCTGACGCAAGGCCGCGCCGACATTGGCGCGGTGGTCACCTTCTCCGGCCTGTGCCGCGATGAGCAGGGCGCGCTCTCGGCACTCGAACTCGAGCACTATCCCGGCATGGCTGAAGCCGAGATCGGGCGTATCGCTGCCGAAGCCACCGAGCGCTGGCCGCTGCAAGGCCTCACCGTCATACATCGCCATGGCAAGATCGCGCCGGGGGACAACATCGTCCTGGTGGTGGCCGCTTCGGCGCACCGCCAGGCGGCATTCGAGGCGGCGGACTTCCTCATGGACTACCTCAAGTCGCGTGCCCCCTTCTGGAAGAAGGAACATCGCACCGACGGCTCCGAGGGGGGCTGGGTCGAGGCTAAGGAAACCGACGCCCAGGCAGCCCGGCGCTGGAAGCGACCGCCGTCCGAATAATACCGTGCAGGCGTCACGGAACGACCGCAATCCTTCTGCCAACTGGTCACGTGACTGATTTGGGCAAGGGATACGGTCATGCTGGACAGGATCGCCGAATTCTTCGTCTTTGGCTTGGTGCCGCTGGTCGTCGGTATCCTGGCGGTGCCGGAGCTGTCCGTTGCCGCGGAAAAGACGGTGAGGGGGGAAGTGATCTATCGCGAGCGCATAGCGTTGCCGCCCAGCGCCGTGCTTTCGGTCGAGCTCGCCGACGTCTCGTTGGCCGAGGCGCCGGCCAAGATCATCGGGCAACAGAAGATCAAGCCCGCCGGACAGGTGCCGATCAGCTTCGAGATAAAATTCGACTCCTCCGTCATCCGGCCGCAAATGACCTACGCGCTGCAGGCCCGGATCACCGTGGACGGAAGGCTGATGTTCATCTCCGATGTGCGCCATCAGTTCGATCCGCTGACCGACGCGCCGCAGACCATCATGCTGAAGATGGTTACGCCCAGCAAGGAAACGGCGGCTTCCATCTTTGATCAGCTCTGGGTGGTCGATTATGTCGATGGCATTGGCGCCATCACCGCGCCGCAGGCGACCTTCAGGGTCAGCGAGGCCGGCAAGGCCGGTGGCAGCGGTCCCTGCAACACCTATTTTGCCACGGCGAAGGTCGACGGCCAGGCGATCGGGATCGGCGATATCGGTTCGACTTACAAAGCTTGCGCGCCCGATGTGATGGCCGAGGAAAAAGCCCTGTTCGATGCGTTGGCCAAGGCGGCATCATACAAGGTCGATGCCGGCAAGCTCACCATCTCAGACAAGGACGGGCGCGAAATCCTGCGCTTCAGCGCCGCGAGCTGATTGCACTCCAGAAAAAAGGCCGGCTGAACGCCGGCCTTCCAGATCGGATTTGATGCCGTCGGCTCAGCCGACGATTTCGGTGTCCGAGAACCAGTACTTGATTTCCTGCGCGGCGGTTTCCGGCGCGTCGGAGCCGTGCACCGAGTTCTCGCCGATCGACAGCGCATGCACCTTGCGGATGGTGCCTTCGGCGGCGTTGGCCGGGTTGGTGGCGCCCATCACGTCGCGGTTCTTGGTAATGGCGCTCTCGCCTTCCAGCACCTGCACGATGGTCGGGCCCGAGGACATGGATTCCACCAGCTCGCCGAAGAACGGCCGCTCCTTGTGGACGGCGTAGAAGCCTTCCGCCTCGCGGCGGCTCATCCAAACGCGGCGCGAGGCGATGACGCGCAGACCGGCGTCTTCGAGCATCTTGGTGATGGCGCCGGTGAGGTTGCGCCGCGTTGCATCGGGCTTGATCATGGAGAAGGTGCGTTCGAGCGCCATGGGTCGTCCTTGTCTGAATTTGAATTGAGAGTGGCGGGCTCTATACAAGCCGCCCGGCTTATTGCCAAGAGGGTGAGGAGCGGGTCCACGCAGCGAGCGGAAAGCCAATTGCCTGGCTTTCCGAGCGACGAACGCCCGGAGCGACAGCGAGCGTCGAACGGCCAGGCTTCCATGGCTGGTCGCTGCGGGCAGGCGGGATCAGACGGCTGTAAAGCAACGGTTTGCTTGCTATAGTCGTCCGGTCGGCGCCGCGCTGAAGTCGGCCCGCATGGAGACAATATGACCATGACAGACGATCGTCAGGAGCGCATTCGCAACCGTGCCCATCAGATCTGGCAGGAAGAAGGGCAACCGGCCGGTCACCACGAACGCCATTGGCAACAGGCGGCCGCCGACATCGATCGGGAGGACGCGGGGTCGGCGGACAAGAAGCCAGCCAGGAAGGGATCTGGCGCCGGCAAGGCAAAAGCCGCTCCCAAGGAAAAGGCCGCCGCGAAAGCCAGCAAGCCAAAGAAGGCGGCCAAGTAAGGCCAGCTGTTCCGCCGCTGATCTTCGCGACAGTTGACGGCGCTCAAACTGCCTTTCGGGCAGGGCGCGCGCTTGCGGCCGTCACGCCGCCGCCGCAACCGTTCGTCCGAGCCCGCCATGCAGATCGAGGCAGCGGGTGAACCATTGCGCCACCACGTCGCTGTCGTCGAGCAATTTGTAAGGCGTGGCGATGCGTGCCCATTGCAGCGCGCCGAAGACGATATAGTCGGCAAACAGCGGCGAGGCGCCGCCGATGAAAGGCTGGTAGCTCAACATGGAGCGCAGCGGCTCCAGCGCTGCCCGGAAGGTTGCCAGGCCGGCGTCGCGTGCGGCGGCGACGTCCTCCAGCCGCTTGCCGAAGCGCTGCTCCCGGCTCTGGCGGAAATACGAGGCGTTCTCTTCGTCTTGCATGGCATGAAGGTCAACGAGCGCCGCGGTGGTAACATAAGGGTGGATGGTCAATTGCGACCAGCGTTCGATGAAGCGCGCCATCGCCTTGCCGCCTTCGCCGCCAAACAGCGTCGGGCGATCCGGATAGGTCTCGTCGAGATAGAACGCGATGGCGAAGGAATCGATGACGACCTTGTCGCCATCGCGGATGACCGGAACGGTTTTTGAGACACCGCCTTCAATGGCCGGCACTTCGAGAAAACGCGTCGGCGCGGTCGAGATATCAAGTCCCTTGTGGGCCAGCGCCATCGTTGCCTTCCAGCAATGCGGACTGAACGGGCGGCTCTCGTCATGTCCGACCAGGTCGTAAAGCAGAATGGTCATTGGCGTCGGCCCCTTCGCGGTCTAGGTATCGCCCCGAAACCCGAAACGGGCGCGGCGGGAGAAAAGATGAAACAGCACTTCATGATGTTTGCGGCCTACAATCAATGGGCCAATGGCCGCATCTATGATGCCGCCGACGATCTGAACGATGAGGAATTCAATCGCGACGTCGGCGCTTTCTTCGGTTCGCTGATGGGCACGCTCAATCACCTGCTCGCCGCCGATCGCATCTGGATGAAGCGCTTCACCGGCGAAGGCGTCGCGCCGACGACATTGGACGCCATATTGTACCGGGCCTTGCCCGTCTTGAGGACCGCGCGCGAGGCTGAGGACCGGCGGATCGTCGACTGGCTCGGCGGCCTGGGCGACAAGGCGCTGTCGGGTCGCTTCACCTATATGACCGTTTCGGATATGCGCACCGTCTCGCAGCGCCTGGCGCCCGCGCTGGCTCATGTCTTCAACCACCAGACCCATCACCGCGGCCAGGCGCATATGATCCTGACGGTTCTGGGCCGCCCCTCCGTGCCGCTCGATCTGGCGCATTTCCAGCGCACCGAGGAGGGAAGGGCTTTCGCTTAATCCATAGGGCTTCAATTCGAATTGGACGACGGATGATCGCGCATTTTTTGCCCTGGGCGCGACAAATGAGGACCAATGCGAATTTCAGACAGCCTCTGAAGCCAAGTCCGCAATTTCGTTGTCCAACTGGCGTTGCGTCATGGCCGCTTCCGCCATCACCCATTGCTTGAACAGCAGCATCTTGCGTGCGGCAAGGCCCTTGTGCGGCGAGACAAAGTACCAACCGGCCGTGTTCGGATGATGTACGGCAAAGGGAGCGACCAGCCTCTCGGCGCGGATATCGCTGGCCATATAGGCGCGGTTGGCAACGGCAAAACCCATTCCGGCGTTGGCCGCCTCGTAGGACATCATGCACGAGTCGAAATAGATGCTCTTGGTCTCGCTGAGCACAAAACTGGCACCAGCGAAACCAAGCCAGGATTGCCAGTTCTGCGTGCAGGTGTCGGAATGCAGCAGCGTGAAGTGCTTAAGGTCGTCCGGTGTCACCTTTGACACCGGCTTGTCGCCGAGAACCTCGTGGAACAATTTGCGGCTGCACACCGGTGTCAGGTCTTCCTGAAACAGCAGGTCGGATGGCAGCCCGTTGAAGTGGCCGTCGCCATAGCGGATTTCGAGATCGAATTCGGAAGTCGTGAACTCATGCGTCGCGTATGAGGTCGAAACCCGCATCACGATATCGGGATGTTGCTGCTGGAACAGCGGCAGGCGCGGAAACAGCCAGCGCGCGGCAAATGTCGGCAGCACGGATATCTTCAGCACATGTTCCTGTGATTGCCCGGTCGCTTCCATGCTGGCGGCGACAATCCGCTCCAGCGCCTCACGAACGCGCGAGACATAGGTTTCGCCCTCCGGTGTCAGCGACACCGCATTGCCGCCGCGCTGGAAAATCTTGAAGCGCAACTGGTCCTCCAGGCTCTTGACGCGCTGGCTGACCGCCGAAGCGGTGATGAACTGCTCTTCGCCGGCACGCGTGAAATTCCCGTGCCTCGCAGCACTCTCCACGATTTTCAGCGAATTGAGGTTGACCTGACTGAGCAGACGCACGGCTTTCGACCTTAAGCTGGGCTTAGGGTAGCACTAGCATTCCTAATTTTACAGGGGGGGCTAATTTAATCGACTGTTAACCAAGTGTTTGCCCCCCACTTGGAGAAGTACAATGAACGCACATACCGTACCCGAACTGCGCTATGCGATGAGCCGCGAGGCCATTATCGGCCACGAAACCGCCTGGAAAGTGTCGAGCTTCGGCGTTGCGCAGTATCGGCATGGCTATGATCCGGCTCTGCTTGCTGCGATCGAGGAGGCCGCCCTGAAGCTCAAGGCCAGCCATGCCGTGCACAAGCACCTCGATCTGACCTTCATCACCGGCGCGGACCGTTTCATTCCCGAAATCAAGGAGTTGCTGAACGACAAGTTGCGCTTGGAACGGCTGTCCGACATGATGGGCACGAAGCTGGAGCCCTATCCGCTGTCGATCGTCGGTTCGACAGTTACCTTCATGAATCCCAGGGATGGCGCCGTCGAATGGCATTGCGACGGCGTTCCGGTCACTGAGCTCATTCCGCTGTCGATCAGCGATCCGCTGGTCGGCGGCCATCTCGAAATCTATTGCGACGATTCCGAGACCGGCCGCGCCATCCTCGAATCCGGCCGCGAGATTCCGCGCAACCGCATCATGCGCATCGATCACAAGATGAACTATGCGACGCTCGGGCAGTTCCTCGGCGTCCTGCATCGTACGGCGCCGATCCAGTTCGGCGAGCGCGTCACGCTGGTGCTCAACCAGCGCTCCGTGGCCAAGCCCTATGTCGACGACAACAGGATGTTCTACCTTGCCGCCGACAACGATCACGACCGCGAGTGGGTCAACGAGCTGGCCGAAGATGTGTGGCAAAACCAGCTGCCGGCCTATCGCCGGTTCGAGGCCGAACATCCGACGCCGGCCCCCGCCGAAGCGCCGGTTCCGGGTGGAGCCAGGGAGTCATGGTAGCGACCCATGATCCCGAAAAGTGGAGACCGGTTTTCGGACGGGATCATGGTCGAACGCAGAGATAGGGGCCTATGCCGATTCCTTCTGCATGGATCGGGCTCGATATCCGCGCTGGTCTTCGCTGCCGGGGCGGTGGCGTTGTGGTCGACAAATGCGCTGGTCGGCAAGTCCCTGCTGGCCAGTCACCCGGTGTCGCAGGTGCAGTTCCTGCAATTTGTAGGGGCCGCCCTGGTCTTCGCGGTCATCCGGTCGATGAGCCGCGAGAAAGCCGCGACGACCACGGCAAGCACCGCGCTGGTGCCGCTCGCGATCGGCTTTATCGGTCTGGTCGGCACCATGGTGCTGCAATATATCGCCTTTGCCTCGATGCCGGTGATCGAAGCCAATCTCGTGGCCTACACCTGGCCCTTGATGGTTGCCGCGGCAGTGATCGCTTTCGACAATCCCCGGCGTCCGGCCTTGCTGGGCATTGCCGCGGCCCTTGGCTTCGTCGGCGTCGCGCTGGTGATTTCGGGAGGGCGTGACCGCACCTGGTTCCAGGGTGATCTCGCCGGCTATTCGGCCGCATTCGGGTCCGCGCTGTGCATGGCTTTCTATTCGGTGATGGTGGGGCGGCTCGCCACGTCGCCGGACCGCCTGTTGCTGCCCTCGTCGCTGGTCGGCGTCGCCTTGACGCTTATATGGTCCGCTCGCGAAGGCGTCGCCTGGCCCACCGGAGTGGATCTGGTCCTCGGGCTTTATCTCGGCGCTGGCCCGATGGGGCTGGGTTATTACTTCTGGTCACGCGCCTTGAAGCTCGGAGGCAGCGGCAAGGTGGCTGTCGTCGCCTATCTCACGCCGATTGCTTCGACGCTGCTGTTGACGTTGTCCGGCGAACGGCTGACGACCACCGCCATTGCCGGAGCCATTCTCGTGATCGGCAGTTGTGTCGCGGTCGGTCTGGAGCGTTCGGAGGCGCAAGACTATGTTTGATGACAATGAACGTCTCGCCAGGCAGGAAGCGCATTGGCTGATCAAGGAATTTGGCGCCGAGGCACCGCTTTACGCCGCAATGAAGGCCGAAAAGGCGATTGAACAGAAGGATTTCGGGCGTTGTGCCCGCTGGAAGCGTATTCTTGAGATATTGGCCGACAGCCGCCCAACCAAGTCTGCCACCTCCAAGTATTAGATTTTCTAATTTGCACGACGTCGATTTCTCATAAAAGTAGTTGATGCCAAGTCTTGATTCGTTTTGGGATTTGGCGGCCCGTTGGGGGGCGCGGTTAAAGAGATACATCGACAAAAGTCTTTACTGGGGTAGATGACTTTGTCGCAGATAGGGTGAAAGAATTGTCAAATATCGAGGATAAGACCGTTATCGAGCTGACCGCCGATATTGTCTCGGCCTATGTAGGCAACAATCCGCTTCCGGCTTCCGGCCTGCCTGACCTGATTGCCAGCGTCAGCGCCTCGGTCCGAAAGCTGGCTGGTGCGGCCGTCGTGGAAAGCCCGAGCCTTGTTCCGGCCGTAAATCCGAAAAAGTCGGTGTTTCCCGACTACATCATCTGCCTGGAGGACGGAAAGAAGTTCAAGTCGCTCAAGCGACACCTCAGGACGGACTACGGTTTGAGCCCGGATGACTATCGGGCCAAATGGGGCTTGCCGCCGGACTATCCGATGGTCGCGCCGAATTACTCGGCGACCCGGTCGGCGCTGGCGAAATCGACGGGACTTGGCCGCAAGCCGGTCGCTGCGCCGGCGGTCGTGGCCAAGGCGACAAAGCGTGGCAAGGCCACTGCCTGAGGCCTTTCTGGCCGGTATCGCAGGTCACTGATCGCCTGCTCTGGCGGCGCATTGTGCGCGCCGTTTCCAGGCCTTGTGCGGCCAACTGGCCCGCAAGGTCTTGCGAAGCGTTGATGTCCAGTGCAAAAGCGCGGCCATGCTTATCATCAATGACCTTTCACTCCGCATGGCGGGGCGCTTGCTTCTCGACCACGCCTCGCTCACCTTGCCGGCCGGCACCAAGGCCGGTCTCGTCGGCCGCAACGGCACCGGCAAGACGACGCTGTTCAAGGCCATAACAGGCGATTTTCCCTCCGAGACAGGCTCGATCAGCCTGCCGAAGAATACGCGCATCGGCCAGGTGGCGCAGGAAGCGCCTGGAACCGAGGACCCGCTGATCGAGATCGTGCTCAAGGCCGATCTCGAGCGCACGGCGCTGCTCGAAGAAGAGAAGACGGCGACCGATCCGCACCGCATCGCCGACATCCACATGCGGCTGGCCGACATCGATGCTCATTCGGCCGAGTCGCGCGCGGCCACCATCCTCGCCGGCCTCGGCTTCGACGACGCCGCGCAGCGGCGTCCGGCCTCGTCCTTCTCCGGCGGCTGGCGTATGCGCGTGGCGTTGGCCGCCGTACTGTTTTCCGAGCCGGATCTCCTGCTGCTCGACGAGCCGACCAATTATCTCGACCTCGAAGGCACGCTGTGGCTGGAAAACTACGTCTCAAAGTATCCGCACACCGTGCTCCTGATTTCGCACGATCGCGATCTGCTCAACCGCGCCGTCAACTCGATCGTTCATCTCGACCAGAAGAAGCTGACCTTCTGGCGCGGCGGTTACGACCAGTTCGAGCGCCAGTACACCGAGCAGAAGGAGTTGCAGGAAAAGGGCCGGGTCAAGCAGGAAGCCGCCCGCAAGCATATGGAATCCTTCGTCGAGCGGTTTCGCGCAAAGGCCTCCAAGGCAAGACAGGCGCAGTCGCGCATCAAGGCGTTGGAAAAGATGAAGCCGATCTCGGCCATCGTCAACGACACGGTGCGGCCGTTCTCTTTCCCCGAACCTGTGAAGACGGTGGCCTCGCCGATCGTTGCGCTGAACAACGTCAATGTCGGTTATACCGAGGGCCAGCCGATCCTGAAGAAGATGACGCTGCGCATCGACGCCGACGACCGCATCGCGCTGCTCGGCGCCAACGGCAACGGCAAGTCGACCTTCGCCAAATTGCTGTCGGGTCGCCTGAAGCAGGAAACCGGCACCATGACGGTGGCGCCCGGGCTGAAGGTGGCGATCTTCGCCCAGCACCAGCTCGACGATCTGCGCCCCGAGGAGAATGCCTATGAGCATGTCCGCCGGCTGATGCCGGAGGCGCCGGAATCCAAGGTGCGCGGCCGCGTCGCCCAGTTCGGTCTCACGACCGAGAAGATGAACACGCCCGCCAAGGATCTGTCCGGTGGCGAGAAGGCGCGCCTTCTGATGGGCCTGTCGGCCTTCGAGGGTCCGAACCTGTTCATCCTCGACGAGCCGACCAACCACCTCGACATCGACAGCCGCGAATCGCTGATCCATGCGCTGAATGAATTTCCCGGCGCCGTCATTCTGATCTCGCACGACCGCCATCTGCTGGAGGCGACGGCCGACCGGCTGTGGCTGGTCAAGGATGGTGCGGTCAATCCCTATGACGGCGACCTCGAGGACTACAAGACGCTGGTGACCGGCGTCTCCGGCGACCGCCGCGGCAAGCGCGAGGCCGACAAGGCATCAAAAGCCGACCGCCGCCGCGACGCCGCAGCGCGCCGCGCCGCCTTCGAGCCGTTGGCCAAGGAAATCCGCGCCACCGAGGCGCTGATGGACCGTATCCGCAAGCGCATCGACGGCATCGAGGACGAACTGTCCAATCCGTCGGTCTACGAGAAGGATCCGTCGACTGCGACCAGGCTCGCCAAGGAACGCTCGCAGCTTGCCCAGACGCTTGCCGGCCATGAGGAAAAATGGCTGACCATGTCGGCGGAATATGAGGAAGGGACGGCGGAGTAGAGCTAATCTCCCCCCTCGTGGGGGAGATGCCCGGCAGGGCAGAGGGGGGCGCTGTCCCGCCAACCTGCCGGTCTCTTTGCAATCACCATCGCCAACTTCGGTGGCATATTGATGGGGCTCGATAGGCCGCGATCCTTCGCGCCCCCCTCTGTCCTGCCGGACATCTCCCCCACAAGGGGGGAGATTGGCTAATCATCTGGCCCTACACGCCACCGTCAAAACCCGCTAGACAAATGGCATGAACCAGCACGCCAAGCTTCGTATCGGCCATTCGGCCTGTCCGCATGATTGCCCGTCGACCTGCGCGCTTGAGGTCGAACTGCTTGACGGCAACCGCATCGGCCGCGTCCATGGCGCCAAGTCCAATACCTATACGGCCGGGGTCGTCTGCGCCAAGGTCGCCCGCTATGCCGACCGCGTCCATCATCCCGACCGTTTGCTGAAGCCGCTGGTGCGCAAGGGCGCCAAGGGCGGGGGCGTCTGGCAGGAGGCAAGCTGGGAAGCCGCACTCGACCTCGTTGCCGAGAATTTCATCGCGGCCGAGGAGAAGTACGGATCGGAGACGGTCTGGCCTTACTATTACGCAGGCACGATGGGGCTGGTGCAGCGCGACGGCATCGACCGGCTGCGGCATGTGAAGAAGTACTCGGGCTTCTTCGGCTCGATCTGCACCAATCTCGCCTGGACCGGCTGGATGATGGGGGCGGGCGCCTTGCGCGGTCCCGATCCGCGAGAAATGGCCAAATCCGATTGCGTCGTGATCTGGGGCACCAATGCGGTGGTCACGCAGGTCAATGTCATGACCCACGCCATCAAGGCGCGCAAGGAACGCGGCGCGAAAATCGTCGTCATCGACGTCTATGAAAACGCCACGATGAAACAGGCCGATATGGGCCTGGTGCTGAAGCCCGGCACCGACGGCGCGCTGGCTTGTGCTGTCATGCATGTCCTGTTCAGGGAAGGCCTGGCCGACCGCGCCTATCTCGAAAGATACACCGACGATCCCCAGGGCCTTGAAGCGCATCTGCGCACCCGCACGCCGGAGTGGGCGGCTGATATCACCGGTTTGACGGTCGCCGAGATCGAGGCCTTCGCCCGGCTCGTCGGCACGACGAAAAAGACTTATTTCCGGCTCGGCTACGGCTTTGCGCGCCAGCGCAACGGCGCCGTCAACATGCATGCGGCGTCATGCATCGCCGCGGTCACCGGCACCTGGCAGTATGAGGGCGGCGGCGCCTTCCATTCCAATTCCGGCATCTTCAAGCTCAATCAGGATGTGCTGGAAGGCTCAAGAATGCGCGATCCCTCGATCCGCTATCTCGATCACTCGCGCATCGGCCCGGTGCTGACCGGCGCCAGCGACGCGCTCTACGGCGGACCGCCGGTGACGGCCATGCTCATCCAGAACACCAATCCGGTGAATGTCGCGCCCGAGCAGCGGCTGGTGAAGCAAGGTTTCCTGCGCGACGATTTGTTCACCTGCGTGCACGAGCAGTTCATGACCGACACGGCCAAGCTTGCCGATGTCGTGCTGCCGGCGACGATGTTCGTCGAGCATGACGACATCTACAAGGGCGGCGGCAACCAGCACATCACGCTCGGCCCCAAGCTGATCGAGCCGCCGGAAGGGCCGCGCACCAACCATTTCGTCATCGAGCAACTGGCCGAGCGCCTCGGCGTCGCCGATCGGCCGGGCTTCGGCCTCACCGAGCAGCAGCATATCGACATCATCCTCGGCAAGCGCGGGCTGGGCAGCTTCGATTCCTTGAAGGAAGAGAAGTGGGTCGACCTGCAGCCGGATTTCGAGACCGCGCATTTCATCCGGGGCTTTGGCCATGCGGACGGCAAATTCCGCTTCCGCGCCGACTGGACAGGGCAGGCGGCTCCCAACCGGCCGCCGAAGAGCATGGGCCTGTTCGGCCCGGTGGCGCGATTGCCGGAATTTCCCGATCATGTCGACCTGATCGAGGTGGCCGACGAAGCGCATCCGTTCCGCCTGACGACCTCGCCGGCGCGCAACTTCCTCAACTCGACCTTTTCCGAGACACCGGTTTCAAGGGCGAAGGAAGGCCGCCCCGAACTCCTGCTGCATCCCGACGATGCGGCGGCTCTCGAACTTGCCGACGGCGACCGTGTCGAGATCGGCAACATGCGCGGCGAGGTGGTGCTGCACGCCAGATTGTTCGACGGCATCAAACGTGGCGTCGTGATCGCCGAAGGCATCTGGCCGAACAGCGCGCATGAGCGCGGCGAGGGCATCAACGTGCTGACCGGCGCCGATGCCCCCGCGCCCTATGGCGGCGCGGCCTTCCACGACAACAAGGTGTGGTTGCGCAAGGCAAGGGAGCTGGCGGCATAGCCGGTCAAGGATTTCCTGGTCGTGCATCTGGTGACGCAGCAACAAAAGCAAAAATATTGGCCGCGCGCCGCACATGGCTGCGAAGATAATATTGTTGAGATTTTAGCGGAGACTATGTATCGCGAAAATAACTAGTGATTAGAAATAATTTAGCTTTGAGATGGGGTGTACGTCAAGTTCATTTGCAAGAAATTTTGAAATATTTTTTATATGATTGTTGAATGAAATAGAAATGCCTAGATGAAAAACTGCGAAAAAAACGAGGTAGAAAACCATATCGGGTGCATTTTTATTGGCTATTAGGAGACATATCCATCCAAAAAAAGCCAAAATTAAAGCTGGATACGATATCCATGTCCCGCTATTAACAAATGATCCATGTATAAATTTACCACCTTCACTTTCAATAAATTTTGCCTTAAAGGTTGTAATGTTTCTGTATACTCCCGCTTCAATCCAGAATTTCTTATTGACGTTGTCTAAAAGCGCTCTGCTTATCAAGCTACCGTGATTTTCCTTCGCATCAGAAAGTCTAAAAAATAGATCTTTTTCTGATGTCTCATATTTGAAATCTCCGACCATTCTTGGGAAGGCCAAAAGTCTTAGGAAGCTGCTATGTTTGAAAGGTTCCATGAAGCTCCGCTTGGTCTTATTTACCAGATACGAGGTCCCGCATAAATTTCCAATTTAAGGCTACGATTTTGCACCTGAGCTTTGCAACGCCCTTTAGTCGGCTTTGCGCCAGCTCACCCAATATTCCGGCTCTTCCGGTCCTGGCAGGCGTTTTTCTCATTCGACCGTAAATCCTGCTCCGGTTAGGGCCGCCACGGCCCCAACCAGGATCTCTCCAACATGACGGGGCTTGTCGCCGCCAAGCTGGTGAAGGAGATCGCCGGCATGATGCTGAAGACAGCACCGGCCGCTGATTGAGAGACAACAAGCGCAGCCGAGGCGCGGAAAGTCACACTGGCAGGAATTCGGCCACCTTTTTCCTGTTCAGCCGGTGCCGGATGTCGTCGGCGATCGACTGGGCCTCGATCCCGATTTCGCGCAGCAAGCCGGTGACGGCGTTGTGGAAACCAACAAGGTAGAGGCCGAGGTCCGAAGCTTGCGCGGTAACGCCGCTGCGATCCGGCTGGATGCCGGGGTCCAGGAATTTGGCATAGCCCGGCCGGTAGCCGGTGGCGAAGAGGATGGCGTCGAATTCGCCGTGGCCGCCATCGACAAAACGGGCACCGCGTTCCGAGATTTCGGCGATGTCGGGCGCCACCTTGATCGCGCCTTCGCGGATCTTGCCGATCGTGCCGACATCGATCACCGGAATGCGCGACGCAAGGGCGATCTGTTGCAGCAATCCCTGCTTCGGCCGTCTGAGCCCAAATTTCTCCAGCCTGCCCAGCACAAGGTCGAGAATGAGGGGGAACAGGGCGTCATTGATGCGCCGCGGCCCGAGCCGCGTCGCCATGCCGACCATTTGGATCGGCACGCCGAACAGTTCGCGCGGCACGATGTGAACGCCGTCGCGCACCGAGATCGTCGGCCGGGCACCGCCTTCCGCCAGATCGAGCGCAATCTCGGCACCGGTGTTGCCCATGCCGACGACCAGCACCGACTGGCCGGCAAAAGGCCTAGAGTTGCGGTAGTCGGCGCTGTGCAGCATCTTGCCCTTGAAGGCGTCGATGCCGGCAAATTTGGGCAGCAAGGGCTCGGCATTGTAGCCGGACGCGATCACCACGTGCCAGGCGCGTAAGGCGCCGGACGTCGATTCCACCCGCCAGCCGCGGCCCTCCCGGGTGATCGCTCGCACGGTTTCGCCGAAGCGGGGCTCGAGGTCGAAACGCTTCGCATAGGCGTCGAGATACGCGACCACGAGATGGCGCGGCACATAGCGCGGATAATCCTTGGGGAAGGGGACGAAGGGCAGCGAAGAGTAGCGTTTGGTCGTATGCAGATGCACGCGATCATAGTGACGCCGCCAGGCCGGCGCGGCCTGCTGCTCCTTTTCGAGCATGACAAAATCCACTCCGGCTTGCCGCAGGCACGCGGCAACCGCCAGGCCCGCTGGCCCGGCACCGATGATCGCGACCTTCGTGGTTTCGTCCATGCGCGCCTCCACCGCCAATTCGCGATCCTGAGAATGTCAGAAACGTGGCAAGGGTGCCACGGGCTCATCCAGGCAAGGGCACCGTCAACCCGACCTTGACGCGGTCCATGGCGACGAAGGTGCGGAACTTCCGCACATTGTTGCTGCCGAAGAACAGTTTTCGCGTCAGCGCCTCATAGGCGCCCATGTCGGCCACGGTGATGACGAGGATGAAGTCGGCTTCGCCGGTGACATAATAGCATTGCTGCACGTGCGGCTCTGCCGAGAATTGCCGCTTGGCCGCATCGATCAGTTCGGTGCGTTCGCTCTCCAATTCGACCTCGACGAAGATGGTGATGGGCTGGCCGACGGCAGCCGGCTCCACCACGGCGACGTTGCCGGCAATGACACCGGTCTGTTCCATGCGCTTGATGCGGCGCTGCACGGCCGGCGCCGACAGGTTCACCGCCTCGCCGATCAGCCGTTGCGGCGTCGTATTGTCCCGCTGCAGGATGGCAAGGATGGCGAGATCGAAGCTGTCGAGGGAGACCGGCGACTGCGGCATTGGCGTATCCTGACGAAACAAACTTGCATTTTGAGAGCCGAATTACAGCGCCTTTTGCGCATGTCCCGCAATATCGTCTCTCGGACGACGCCGAGGAGACCGCCAATGTACCTGCCCAATAGCAATGCCCTGCATCGCCAGCCACTGGGCGCGGCCGATGCCGAAACCCTCGGCGTCGCCGGGGCGAACACGGTCGAGCGTTTCCTTGCCCGCCGTGACAATCACCTGGCAACGCCGCTGCACGCGCTGCCCGCGCTGGCGGCCGAGCTCGGTCTCGGTGCCTTGCACGTCAAGGATGAGGGCTTTCGGCTCGGCCTCGGCAGCTTCAAGGCGCTGGGCGGCGCCTATGCGGTCTTCCGCCTCGTCCTGGAAGAAGCCAGCAAGCGTCTGGGCCGCTCCGTCGATGTCGGCGATCTCGATCGGCCCGAAGTCCGGTCGGTCGCGGCGACCATGACGTTTGCTTGCGCCACCGATGGCAATCACGGCCGCTCCGTCGCCCAGGGCGCCGAGCTCGTCGGTGCCAAGGCGGCGATCTTCGTCCATGCCGGCGTCAGCGACGAACGCGTCGCTGCCATCGCCCGCTACAGGGCCGAGATGATCCGCGTCGACGGCAATTACGACGATTCGGTCAGGCAGGCGGCGCGTATCGCCGCCGAGAAAGGCTGGACGGTGGTGTCCGATACCTCATGGCCGGGCTACGAACGCATTCCGGGGCTTGTCATGCAGGGCTACACGGCGATCGTGCGCGAAGCGCTGCGCCAGCTCTCCGACCCGCCAACGCATGTCTTCGTGCAGGCTGGCGTCGGCGGCATCGCGGCGGCGATCGCCGGCCATCTCGCCATCGTGCTCGGAGAAGCCAGGCCTGTTTTCACGGTGGTGGAACCTGCGCGCGCCGCCTGCGTCTTCGGCGCCGCCAAAGCCGGGCACCCGGTCCAGATCGCGCATGGCGAGGCGACCGTCATGGCGATGCTCGAATGCTACGAGGCCTCGCCTGTCGCCTGGCGCGTACTGGCACGCGTCGCCGATGCCTTCATGACCGTCGACGAGGACGACGCCGTGGCCGTGATGCGGCGGCTGGCAAGGCCGTCCGGCAACGATCCGGCCATCGTTGCCGGTGAAAGCGGAGGGGTCGGTCTTGCCGGACTGATCCGGGCGATGGCCGGTCACAAGGCCGAGCTTGGCCTCGACGCCACTTCGCGCGTGCTGGTCATCAACACCGAAGGCGCGACCGACCCCCGCCGCTATGCCGAACTCGTCGGCATGAACCCGGCGGATGTGCTTGCCGGCAAGATGCTTTCAGGAGCAACGCCATGATCTCGATCGACGGACAAAGACTGCTTGGCCGCATCCGCGAACTCGGCGGCATCGGCCGTGATGGCGAGGGCAGGCTGGTGCGGCTGGCAGCCTCCGATGCCGACCGGCTGGGTCGCGACCGCTTCGTCGGCTGGCTGCGCGAGGCCGGGCTCGAAATCGCCATCGATCGCATGGGCAACATCTTCGGCATCTGGCAGGTAGCTGAGAACGCCGGGCAGGCGCCAATCCTCGTCGGCTCGCATATCGACACCGTCATCGATGCCGGCATTTATGACGGCTGCTACGGTGTACTGGCCGGCCTGGAGGTCATCGAGACGCTGAAGGGGTCAGGCTATGTCCCGTCGCGCCCGCTCGCGGTCGCCGCCTTCACCAACGAGGAAGGGGTTCGCTATTCCCCCGACATGATGGGCTCACTGGTCCATGCCGGCGGCGTCGATATCGCGGCGGCGCTGGCCGCCGTCGGCACCGACGGCAGCGTGCTGGGGGAGGAGCTGGCCCGCATCGGCTATGCCGGCGACGAGGAGCCCGGCTTCCTCAAACCGCATGTCTATCTCGAACTGCATATAGAGCAGGGCCCGGTGCTGGAACGCGAAGGCGTGCCGATCGGCGCCGTGGAAAACCTGCAAGGCATCTCCTGGCAGCGCATCACCATAGATGGCATCGCCAACCATGCCGGCACCACGCCGATGTCGATGCGCAATGATGCCGGCCATGCGGCTGCGCGTGTCGTCACGTTCCTGCACGACCGCGCCAAAGCCTCGAACACGCCGACCGTTGCAACCGTCGGCACGATGCGTTTCGAGCCAAACGCCATCAATGTCATTCCCTCGCGCGCCGTCTTCACCGTCGACCAGCGCGACCCTTTCGAGCATCGCCTGCAGGCGGAGGAGGCGGCACTTGCCGCATTTCTCGAGGACCTCGCGGCCGCCGATGGCGTCACGGTCTCGGTCGAGCGGCTGGCCCGCTTCGAGCCGGTGATTTTCGATAGCCGCATCGTCGAACTGATCGAGGCTGCCGCCAGCAACCGCGGATTGGTCTCGAAGCGCATGACGTCAGGCGCCGGCCATGATGCGCAGATGATGGCGCGCCTTGCGCCCGCGGCGATGATTTTCGTGCCGAGCGCCGGCGGCATCAGCCACAATCCGCGCGAACATACGGACGATGCCGAGCTTGTCGCCGGCGCCAACATCCTGCTTGATGTCGTCGCCCGCCTTGCGGATCAGGAGATATCAGGCAATGGCTGAAATCGACCGTGACGCGCTGAAGCTGGAGATGACCGGGTGGCGGCGCGATCTGCACGCGCACCCCGAATTCGGCTTCGAGGAGAAGCGCACCGCGGCCTTCGTCGCGGCCAAGCTGCG
Source organism: Mesorhizobium sp. M8A.F.Ca.ET.208.01.1.1 (assembly GCF_004791315.1). Taxonomy (NCBI): domain Bacteria; kingdom Pseudomonadati; phylum Pseudomonadota; class Alphaproteobacteria; order Hyphomicrobiales; family Phyllobacteriaceae; genus Mesorhizobium; species Mesorhizobium sp. M8A.F.Ca.ET.208.01.1.1. Next base: position 1,775,282 of record NZ_SRUT01000001.1, on the reverse strand, counting down.
CGAATTCGGCCTGGACGATGTCGCCGAGGGTGTCGGCGGCACAGGCGTCGTCGGCACGTTGAGGCGCGGCAGCGGCAACCGTGCCATCGCGCTCAGGGCCGACATGGATGCGCTGCGCATATCAGAGCAATCGACCGCGCCACACCGCTCCGGCAATCCCGGTCTCATGCATGCCTGCGGCCATGACGGCCACACGGCGATGCTGCTTGGTGCGGCCAAGCTTCTGGCCGGGGAGGGCGGTTTCGACGGCACCGTGCGCTTCATCTTCCAGCCGGCGGAGGAATGGGGAAAAGGCGCGTTGGCGATGCTCGACGATGGCCTGATGCAGCGCTTTCCCTTCGACGAGGTCTTTGGCCTGCACAACATGCCTGGCCTGCCCGTCGGGCATTTCGAAACCCGCGCCGGTGCGGTCATGTCGGCCGAGGATATCTTCGAGATCGTGCTCAAGGGGTTGGGCGGCCACGCTGCGCGGCCGCATTCGGGTCAGGAAACGCTGGTCGCCGCCTGTGCGCTGGTCACCAGTCTTCAGACCATCGTCTCGCGCCGGCTGAACCCGGCCGACATCGCCGTGGTTTCGGTGACCGAACTGATCACCGACGGCACCCGCAACGCACTGCCGGGCCTTGCCCGCGTCCTTGGCGACGCGCGCAGCTTCCGCCCCGAGGTCAGCGCCGAGATCGAGCGCCAGATGCGCATCATCGCCGAAGGCATCGCTGCCGCGTACAATGTTGCCGCCGAGGTCAGCTACACCAGGGAATTCGTGCCTTTGCGCAACGACGCCGAACTGGTCGATGCGGCCTTCGCCGCCGCTACGACGGTTTTCGAGCCTGGCAATATCGCGGTCGCCCGCGAACCGATGACGGCGTCGCAGGATTTCGCCCGCTTCCTCGACCACGTGCCGGGCTGCTTCGTCTTCCTCGGCAACGGCGAGGGTTCGGCGCCGCTTCACAATTCCAGCTACGACTTCAACGATGACGGGCTGTTGTTCGGCGTCGATTTCCATGTCGCCATCGCCAGACAGCGGCTTGGGACTTGAACCCACGGGGGGCTTTTCGCGGCACTTTACCGGGGGAAAACGCCCGGAAAAGGCCGATATCCTTGATCTCGCATGACGCTGCGGCAAGACTCAGCTAGCGTGCTTCACGCGGCGGACCTGATATCCGCCTGGCCGGCGCTATCAGATTACCTCCCAAGCGGCGCCGGCCTTCTCCCCTGCGCGCTAAATTAGCTTTCGTTAAATTTAAAATGCTGGCGCTTGGCGGAAGTTAGCGTTTTGCTGCCAAGACTGGACCAGGCTTTGGGTGCTGGGGGAGCCATGGATGCGCGGGCGGAGCTGGATAAAGGCGTTGCGTCAGGACGAAGCGCGGCGAGTGCGCGCGCGTATCGCTGAACTCGAACAAAACTTGACCGCTGCCTCGGCCCAGGCCCGACAATTGCGCCAGGACGCAGGCCACGAACTGCGCAATGCCAAGTTCCGCCTCGACCGCCTCGAGGAATGCATCGCGGCGATGCGTTGATGACGACCCCGCAATTGTCGGGGTGCGGGCCACCATTCACTGCCTGGCAATGCCATTGTTCGCGGCCGGAATTGCGAGACCTTGGTCCCCTCCAGTCGCCTTTGTCGGCGGCAGTTTGTTGTCACAGGCCGTGAGCGCCAAGGCGACGAGCGCGAGGATCAGTCCTAGCTTTTTCATCGCTACCTCCTCCAAGTCAGAACGAGGCGGCGCCGGTTTGGTTGCGGCGATTGCGCCGAGGGAACAAAAGGCCCGGCCTCCAGTTGATCCAGAGAAGGAGGACCGCCCACATGATCCGTTTGCTTCTGGTCGGCACGCTGGCCTTTGTCACTTACCGTCTCGCCCGCAAGATGATCGACGAGGTCCCCGACACTGTCGATCCGCTCTTGCTGCCGGCGCCTGCAAACGACCGCGAAGCGCTACGCCGGCAATCGGCGGCGATGGGCGTTGACCCGAAACGCTGATCGTATTGCTCGCCGAATTGGCGGAGCCGCTTCTCTGTTGCGAACAAAGCGGAAACGATGCTTGATGGGCGATGAACCTCGCCGCCCATGATTCGACCTTTTTGGACTCGACCGTCCAGCCGGCCTATCTCGCCCGGCTGAATGATGCCCAGCGCCGGGCCGTCGAACATGGCGACGGCAAGATTGCAGGCCCGCTGCTGGTCATTGCCGGGGCTGGCTCCGGCAAGACCAATACGCTGGCGCACCGCGTCGCTCATCTGATCGTCAAGGGAGCCGACCCGCGCCGCATCCTGCTGATGACGTTTTCGCGGCGCGCGGCATCCGAAATGGCCAGACGCGTCGAGCGCATCGCCGGCGAAGTGCTCGGCCGCGACGCCGCGGTGATCACGGATGCGCTCACCTGGGCCGGCACTTTTCATGGCATCGGTGCGCGGCTGTTGCGCGATTATGCATTGGAGATCGGCCTCGATCCGGCCTTCACAATCCATGATCGCGAGGATTCCGCCGATCTGATGAATCTCGTGCGCCACGAACTCGGTTTCTCCAGGACGGAAGCGCGCTTTCCAACCAAAGGCACCTGCCTTGCCATCTATTCGCGCGCCGTCAACGCGCAGGCCCCGCTCGGTGAGGTGCTGGGGTCTGCCTTCCCCTGGTGCGCCGGCTGGGCAGAGCAGCTCAAGCAGCTGTTTGCCAGTTACGTCGAGGCCAAGCAGGCGCAGAACGTGCTCGATTACGACGATCTGCTGCTCTACTGGGCGCAGATGACGGCCGAGCCTGAGATCGCCACGCATCTGGGCGGGCGTTTCGATCATGTGCTGGTCGACGAATACCAGGACACCAATCGGCTGCAGGCGTCGATCCTGCTTGCGTTGAAACCCGACGGCGCCGGGCTGACGGTCGTTGGCGACGACGCGCAGTCGATCTATTCGTTCCGAGCCGCCGAAGTGCGCAACATCCTCGACTTCCCCAGGCAGTTCGCTCAGACCGCCGACGTGGTGATGCTGGAGCGCAATTACCGCTCGACCGAGACCATTCTGGCCGCTGCCAATGCGGTCATCGGCGAAGCTTCCGAGCGCTTCACCAAGAACCTGTGGTCGGAACGCAAATCCGCCGACAAGCCAAGACTTGTGACCGTGCGCGACGAGGTCGAGCAGGCGAACTTCGTCTGCGATACCATCCTGGCGGAGCGCGAGGCCGGCACCGCGTTGAAATCACAGGCGGTGCTGTTTCGCGCCTCGCACCACAGCGGACCGCTGGAGATCGAACTGACGCGGCGCAACATTCCTTTCGTCAAGTTCGGTGGCCTGAAATTCCTCGATGCCGCCCACGTCAAGGACGTGCTGGCGGTGCTGCGCTTTGCCGAAAACCCACGCGACCGTGTCGCCGGCTTTCGCGTGCTGCAGCTCTTGCCAGGCATCGGTCCTTCCGCCGCCGCGCAGATCGTCGAGGCCATGACGTCGGCGCTGGACGAGGCGATGGGCCTGGCCGGCTGGCGTCCACCGCAGCGCGCCGCCGACGACTGGCCGTCTTTTGTATCGCTCTATTCCGGCTTGCGTGCCGGCGCCAAATGGCCAGCCGATCTCGAACAGATCAGGCTTTGGTACGAACCGCATCTGGAGCGCATCCACGAGGATGCGACCACGCGCCGGGCGGATCTTCTGCAACTGGAGCAAATCGGGTCGGGCTATGCTTCGCGCGAACGCTTCCTGACCGAGCTGACCCTCGATCCGCCGGACGCGACCAGCGACCAGGCCGGGCCACCGCATCGCGACGAGGACTATCTGATCCTGTCCACCATCCACTCGGCCAAGGGCCAGGAGTGGAAAAACGTCTTCGTGCTGAACACGGTCGATGGCTGCATTCCGGCCGATCTCGGCGTCGGCACCAAGGAGGACATCGAGGAAGAGCGCCGGCTGCTCTACGTGGCGATGACACGAGCCAAGGACAGCCTCAACCTGATCATGCCGCAGCGCTTCTTTCCGCACGGCCAGGCGGCGCGTGGCGACCGTCATCTCTATGCCTCGCGCACCCGTTTCATCCCGGCCTCCATCCTTGCCGCGTTCCAGCAGCTTTCGTGGCCGGCCGCGCAAGCGGCGCAGGGCAGGGCACCTCGGCCGGAGGTGCGCGTCGACATCGGCGCGCGCATGCGCGGCATGTGGAAATAGCAGGAGCCGATGGCGCAACCGCCGATCAGGATTGCCATCGCTGGCGCGCTCGGCCGCATGGGGCGCCAGATGGCGGATGCGGTGCGGGCCGATGCGCGTCTGGCGCTTGCCGCCCGCTTTCACCGCCCAGGCAGTGTCGGTGACGGGCTGGTGAGCCGCGAGGAAGCGCTTGCCGCGGCCGATGTGGTCATGGACTTCACCACTGCGGCAGCCTCCGCCGGCCTGGCGAGAGTCTGTGCGGATCGGGGCGGGCCAGCCTTGGTGATTGGCTCGACCGGTTTCGATACGGCCGAAGCGGCCATTATTGCCGATGCCGCCAAAAACATCGCGATAGTCCGCTCCGGCAGCTTTTCGCTCGGCCTGAACATGCTGGTCAGATTGGTCGAGCAGGCGGCGGGGGCACTCGCTCCGCAAGACTGGGATGCCGAGATTTTCGAGGCGCATCATCGCCACAAGATCGATGCGCCCTCGGGCACGGCGCTGATGCTGGGGCAAGCCGTTGCCGGCGGGCGCGGCGTCGAACTGGACATGGTGGCAAGGCGCGTCCGCGATGGCGTCACCGGCGCGCGGCCGGTGGGCGAGATCGGCTTCGCGGTGGCACGCGGCGGCGGCATCGTCGGCGAGCACAGCGTCTCCTTCTGCGCCGAGGGCGAGACCGTCACCGTGTCGCATGCGGCCGGCGACCGCGTCATGTTCGCGCGTGGCGCCATCGCCGCCGCTCTCTGGGTGGCGGGCCGCACTCCCGGCGAATACGACATGCGCGACGTGCTTGGTCTTGGCGCTTCGTGATCGAAATCCCCCTGATTCCATTTCCACGGCTGCTAAAATGGCTGAAAGCCAGCTGAAAGCTTGGGCGTGCAATGACGGCATTGCGGCATCGGCCGCGTGACCGGTGCGGGAGCGGCCGGCAGGAGGAAATGCGGCGCAGTCTGGTTGGCGCGCCGCCCAGGTGGAGGAATTTACGTGACCGGTTTGATCTCGAAATGCATCTTGCGTTCCGCTGCGCTGACGCTAGCCATCGCCGCCACGGGCGCGACCGCGGCGTCGGCCGCGGACAAGATAACCATCATCGTCGGCGGCATGGAAAAGCAGATTTACCTGCCCGCCGTGCTCACCCAGCAGCTCGGCTACTTCAAGGATGAGGGGCTCGACGTCGAACTGGTCAACTCGCGTGCTGGCGTCGAAGCCGAGAATGAATTGCTGGCCGGTGCCGTACAGGGCGTTGTCGGCTTTTACGACCACACTGTCGACCTGCAGTCGAAGGGCAAATACATCCAGTCGATCGTCCAGTTCAGCCAGGCGCCCGGCGAGGTCGAACTGGTCTCGGCCAAGCACCCGGAGATCAAGTCGCCGGCCGACTTCAAGGGCGCCACGCTGGGCGTCACCGGGCTCGGCTCCTCGACCGATTTCCTGACCCAGTATCTCGCCGTCCGCAACGGCCTGAAGCCCGGTGACTACACGCTTTTGCCGGTCGGCGCCGGCAACACCTTCATCGCCGCCGTCAAGCAGGACCAGATTCAGGCCGGCATGACCACCGAACCGACCATCGCCAAGCTGCTGGCGACCGGCGAGGCCAGGGTCCTCGTCGACATGCGTACGCCCGAAAAGACGAAGGAGGCACTCGGCGGCGATTATCCGGCGGCATCCTTCTACGTCCAGTCATCCTGGGTCGAAGGCCACAAGGATGAAGCGCAGAAGCTCGCCAATGCCTTCGTCAAGACGATGAAGTTCATCGCCGGCCATTCGGCCGAGGAGATCGCCGACAAGATGCCGAAGGACTACTATGCCGGCAACAAGGACCTCTACATCCAGGGGCTCGCCGGCGGCAAGGCGATGTTCACGCCCGATGGTCGCATGCCGGCCGATGGCCCGGAGACGGTGCTGAAAGTTCTGTCGACCTTCTCCAAAAGCCTGCAGGGCAAGCAGATTGACCTGTCGAAAACCTTCACGACGGAATTCGTCGACGCCGCCAAGTAGGCGCGGACACGCGAGGGCGGAGCATCCGGTTCGCCATTGAGGAACAACAACTTGCGCCGGCTGCTGAATCAATTCGGCAGCCGCGCCATGCCGACGCCGATGGATGCCGGGTCCACGAGTCCTGGCTACGGACATGTCAGCACCATCGCCACAGGAGTGAGCCATGCAGTTGCAAACCATGGCGGCCGAGAAATTGTCTCAGGCCGCGCCGCCGGCCGATGCCGCGATCGCCATCGATGATGTGACGCTGCGCTTCGTCACGCCCGACGGCCATATGATGACGGCGATCCGCGACTTCACCATGACGGTGGCGCGCGGCGAATTCGCTTGCGTCGTCGGGCCGACCGGCTGCGGCAAGTCGACGACGCTCAATCTGGTCACCGGCCTGCTGCGGCCAACCACCGGCAATGTCCGCGTTATGGGCAATCCGGTCACCGATATCAGCCGCGACATCGGCTTCGTCTTCCAGGCTGATGCGCTTTTCCCGTGGCGCAGCGTCATCGACAACGTCGCCGCCGGGCCACTCTATCGCGGCACACCCAAGGCTCAAGCTTACGATCGGGCCCGCGACTGGATCGCCCGCGTCGGCCTTGGCCGCTTCGAAAAGCACTATCCGCACCAGCTTTCGGGGGGCATGCGCAAGCGCGTCGCGCTGGCGCAGACCTTCATCAACCAACCGAAGATCCTGCTCATGGACGAGCCGTTCAGTGCCCTCGACATGCAGACGCGCACGGCCATGCAGGACGAACTGCTGGGCCTGTGGTCGGAACAGAAATCCTCCGTCGTCTTCGTCACCCACGATCTGGAGGAGGCGGTGGCGCTGGCCGACAAGGTCTATGTGCTCACCGCAGGGCCGGGCACCGTCAAGAGTGTCTACCGCATCGACCTGCCGCGTCCGCGCGTCATGGCCGACATCCGCTACGATCCGAAATTCGTCGAGATCGCCAAGGTGATCTGGAACGACCTGCGCGAAGAAGTGCAGCTCGGCCAGAGCCGCACCTTGCAGAGCGGGCATTGAGAGGAGAAACAGCATGACAGCCATCTCTCCCGCCGCAGACAAAGCCGCCATGCGCGAAACCTCGATCGCGGTCGCCGAGGCCCGGGCGAGGGCGCGGCTGCGCCGGCGCCATGCCCTGGTCATCGGCCTGCGACTCGCGATCCTTGTTGTCTTCCTTGGCCTGTGGGAACTCGGCGCCGACTATAATTTCATCGACCCGTTCTTCTTCGCCAGCCCTTCTGGCATCTGGGAGCAGATCTGGTCGTGGATCACCGAGGGTACCTCGCAGGGCCCGCTCTGGCTGCAGATCTATGTGACGCTGGAGGAAACCTTCCTCGGCTTCGTCATCGGGGCGCTGGGCGGCATCGCCGCCGGCATCATCCTCGGCCGCAACCGGCTGCTGGCGGATGTCTTTTCGATCTACATCAAGATCGCCAATTCCGTGCCGCGCGTCGTGCTGGGCTCGGTGTTCATCATCGCGCTCGGCCTCGGCATGGCTTCCAAAGTGGCGCTGGCCGTGGTGATGGTGTTCTTCGTCGTCTTCGCCAACGCTTTCCAAGGGGTTCGCGAGGCCGACAGGGCGATGATCGCCAACGCCCAGATCCTCGGCGCCTCGCCTTTCCAGATCACGCGCACCGTCATTATCCCGTCGGCGATGAGCTGGATCCTGGCCAGCCTCCATGTCAGCTTCGGCTTTGCCTTGGTCGGCGCCGTGGTTGGCGAATTCCTTGGTGCCAAGCAAGGCATGGGACTGCTGATCTCGACCGCGCAAGGCGCCTTCAACGCCAACGGCGTCTTCGCCGCCATGATCATCCTGGCCGTGATGGCGCTGGTGGTGGAATTCATCATCACCCGCTTCGAGAACTATGTCGTCAAGTGGCGGCCGGCGCCGTTCAACGAGGAGGGCACCTGATTTTGTTCTGAGCGAGCCCCGCGCTTGGCGCGGGATCGCGTCAGGCCAGTGGCAACCTGACCTCGACCACCAGACCGCCGGCCGCGCCATCTCTGAGGGTGACGCGGCCGCCGGCATTTTCGACGACCTCGCGCACGATGGCGAGCCCCAGGCCACTTCCTCCCCCGGTCGAACCGGCGATGCGATAAAAGCGCTCGAAAACGTGATCCCGCTCTTCGGCCGGAATGCCTGGCCCGTCATCGGCGACCGTCAGCACCGCTTCGCCATCAACGGTCGCCAGTCTGACTGTGACGTTCCCGCCGGGATTGGTGTAGCGCAGCGCGTTGTCGATCAGGTTCACCATCATCTCACGCAGCATGGTGCCGTCGCCGATCACCGGCGCGGGACCGGCCTCCTCGAAGCCAAGATCGATGTTCCGGGAGATCGCCGCTGGCGCCTGCGTTTCCAACACATGGCGGGCGGCTTCGGTCAGGTCGATGCGGTCGGCGCGTGGCCGTCGGCTGCCTGGCTCGGCCCGCGACAGGGTGAGCAATTGTTCTGCCAGCCGCGCCAGCTTGCCGGAACTGGCCTGCAGCGCCACCAGCGCTTCCTGGCGCGCATCGGCGGCGGTTTCGCGCAGCGCGTAGCTTGCCTGCGTCGACAGCAGCGCCAGCGGCGTGCGCAATTGGTGCGCGGCATTGGCGATGAAGCGGCGCTGCGCCCCCATCTGCGCGCGCACGCGCGCCATGTAGGCGTTGAGCGCATCGATCAGGGGCCGAATCTCGCTCTGCGCACCCGGCACGTCGATCGGATCAAGGTCGCTGCGGCTTGGCGATCGCACCGCGTCGCGCAGGCTGATCAATGGCGCCAGGCCACGGCGCAGGCCAAGCAGCACGAACACGCCGGCAATCGCCACCAGCGCCAGCTGCTGGACGAAGACATTGAACCACAGCCGCTTCACCATCGCGTCATGCCCGGCGAGCGTTATGCCCACGGTGACTGTTATGGGGGAATCCGCACCGGCGCCGATCACCGCGTGGCCGAGAGTCAGGAGCCGCAACATATGGTCGCGATAGCTGGCTTCGACGCTTGCATGCTGAGGCGCCTCCGGCAAATCGGGGTAACCGGTCAGCAACCGCCCACCGGCGGTCTCGACGCGGTAGTACACACTGTCGCGATCGCCGGTGTCGAACATTTCGATCGCCGCCGGCGGGATGGTGGCATCGAGGACGCCGTCGGCCATGGCGACCTGCTCGGCGATGGCCCGTGCCGATCCGACCAACATGCGGTCGGTGACAAGATCGGCGGTCGCCAGGGCATTGCCATGGCTGGTCCACAGATTGACGGTGGCGAGCCCGGCGAGCGGCAACACCACCCAGGCCAGAAGTTGCAGCCGAAGACTGTTAATTCTCATGGCACCAGATCATCGTGCCGCAAGAGATAGCCGAGGCCACGCAAAGTGGCGATCTGGACGCGCGACCCTTCAAGCTTCTTGCGCACACGGTGCACATAGATCTCGATGGCGCTGGGATCGGCGTCGGTCTCGAAATCATAGATCGCCGCGGACAGTGCGGCCTTGCTCACGGTGCGTCCTGCCTTGATCATCAATTGCTCGAGCACGGCATGTTCGCGCGGCGTCAGCGCCAGCGCCTCCCCGCCGAGCGAGAACAGCCTGGTGTTGGTGTCGAAGACGAGGTCGCCGCAGGCAACGACCGGTGCCGTCCGGTCATTGACGCGGCGCAGTTGCACGCGGATGCGTGCTTCAAGCTCCTCGATCTGGAAGGGCTTAGCCAGATAATCGTCGGCGCCTTCGTTGAGGCCTTTGACCCGGCCATCGAGGCTGGCATTGGCGGTCAGTACGATCACCGGCACCCGGTTGCCGCGGGCTCGCAGCATGCGCAGCACTTCCAGTCCGCCCATGCGAGGCAGCGCAAGATCGAGAATGACAAGCGCGTGGTCGCCCGCGGCAAGCGCGTGCTCGACATCCTCGCCGTCATGGACGATGTCGACGACATAGTTCGCCTGGCGCAAGGTCTTGCCCAGCCAGTCCGCCAGTTCGCGATTGTCCTCCACAAGCAGCAATCGCATGTCTATTGCCGTTCCAGCATCCGCCCGCCTTCGGTCTCAACGGGCCGCCTCGGGCTCGATCGTCGATCCCATTCGCCAATCGGACCCGAAATGATCGATAGTATCGATCGCAACGCAAGGCAAATGCGGCTTGGGCCGTGGCCGGCGAAACCTCCAAACTGTCCGAGCGACGATTCCAATCAGCCGGACCCAGGCCAGAGCAATTGGGGCAACTGATCCACGCAGGGCCTCGACGACCTCGACGACAAAGAGCGGTGGGCTTGGCCCGCCGCTCTTGTTTTTGGATGAGCCCAGGGCATTGGCGTCATCAGCCGATCTTCGCAGTCGGCAAAAAACAATTCACGTTCAGGAATAAAACCAGGCTGCTTCTGGTCTTCCCCTCAGCGGAACCGTCCTCCCAAGACGCCGCCCAACGGATGAACCAGGAGATTGAAATGAACAGGCTTGCTCTCGCTACCGCCGCTATCCTTATCGCAACCGGAGGTGCCTTCGCCGGCAGCGACCACTATGGCTCCGACACTGCCAACCAGCCGGTTGCCCCGGTCGCCGGCGTGGATCACGCAGTCACCGGCGCCGTCGACAACAAGACGAATATGACCAGTCACAAGGCTGCCGACACCAAGATGAAGCCCGCCATCGACTGGCCGGAGCCCGGCCAGGGCATCTGGGGCAACTGATGTCTCGGGCGCGGCGGACTGTCCGCCGCATCCGCCTGGCATGGCTTCTAGCTCAAATCCTTCGGGCGCAGGCAATGCGTCAGCCGCGCGGAGAACAGGGCGGACCACTCGCCCTCGAAGACGAAGCGCGCAAGGGCCGCCGTCGGGAACTTTTCCTCGAGCCTCTTGCGCGCCTTCGCCTCCGATCGCGGTCCGGCAAGCTGTTTTGCCAGGTCCTCAAGCCCCGGATTATGGCCAACCACCACAAGGCAAACGCTCGACGGGTCGACCCTATGGATTTGGCCCAGAATGTCCGCAGCCGAAGCTTCGTAGAGTGGTTGGGCAAACGCGACTCTTGGATGCACCGGCAACTCCGCGGCCACCAATCGCCAGGTGTCGCGGGTGCGTAGCGCCGACGACGCCAGTGCCTGATCCGGCAGCCAGTCACGCGCGGCAAGCTCGCGGCCGATCAATCGGGCTGCCTTCAATCCACGTTCCGCGAGCGGCCGGTCGAAATCATCGAGATCAGGATCATCCCAACTCGATTTGGCGTGGCGAAGCAGGAGAAGCTGTTTCATGGCCGTGTTCTCGGCTCAGGGCGTGATCCGCGCCAAATGCTCCAGGTCGGCTTCCTCGCGCAGCGGGTCGGGCGCCATCACCACCGAGGTGCCGTTCTCGGCATCGTCGGCGAAGTGGGCAAGCACGGCGCGACCCGCCTCCATGCGTGCCTTGCCTTCGGCCACCAGTCCCAGCGCCAGCGGATAGAGCCGATGTTCGGCCTTCAGCACCCGGGCAGCCAGCGTATCGGTATTGTCGCCGACCATCACCGGCACCGCCGCCTGGGCGATGATCGGGCCGTCATCCATCTCGGGCGTCACGAAATGCACCGTGCAGCCATGGATGCGGATGCCGGCTGCCAGCGCGCGGGCATGGGTATCGAGCCCCTTGAACGCCGGCAGCAGGGCAGGGTGGATGTTGATCATGCGACCCTGCCATTTCTGGACAAAGCCGGGGGTCAGGATGCGCATATAGCCGGCCAGTGCCACGATCTCGGCATTGAAGGCCGCGAGTGCCGCGTCGATCGCCGCGTCATGCGCCTGCTTGCCGCCATGGTCGGCGCGGGAAATGACCTGTGTGGCGATGCCGCGTGCCTTGGCGACGCCGAGGCCGGCGGCGTCAGCCTTGTCGGAGATGACGCCGACGATCTCGGCCGGGAAGGCCGGGTCGCTGGCCGCCGCGATCAGCGCGGTCATGTTGGAGCCGCGCCCCGATATCAGGACGACGGTGCGCTTTCGCTGCGTGCTCATAGGCCGATCGAGCCCCGATAGATGACGCCGGCGTCGCGGCGCGGCACGATGCGGCCGATCGGCGTCACCGTCTCGCCGGCTTCCTGAAGCACGGCCGCGACCTGTGCCGCCTGACCCGAAGCGACAGCCAAAATCATGCCGATGCCGCAGTTGAAGGTGCGCATCATCTCCTCCGGCGCCACGCCGCCGGTCTTGGCCAGCCACGAGAACACCGGCGGCACGTCGATCGCTTCGAGATCAAGCTCGGCCGAGAAATCCTTGGGTAGCACGCGCGGAATGTTTTCCGGGAAGCCGCCGCCGGTGATGTGGGCGAGCGCCTTGATGCCATGCGTGTTGCGGATCGCCTTGAGGAGAGATTTCACATAGATGCGGGTCGGCTCGAGCAGCGCCTCGGCGAGCGTCGCCTCATCGTTGAACGGTGCCGGATCGCTCCACGCCAGGCCGCTCGCGGCGACGATGCGGCGCACCAGCGAGAAACCGTTCGAATGCAGGCCGGAGGAGGCTAGCCCGAGCAGCACATCGCCTTCGACGATGTCGTCGGTGGGCAAAAGCTGCCCGCGTTCAGCGGCCCCAACGGCAAAGCCGGCGAGATCATAGTCCTTGCCGTGATACATGCCCGGCATTTCGGCGGTCTCGCCGCCGACCAGCGCGCAGCCGGCCTGGCGGCAGCCCTGCGCGATGCCGCCGACGATCGCGGCACCCTGGTCGGGATCGAGTTTGCCGGTGGCGAAATAGTCGAGGAAGAACAGCGGCTCCGCGCCCTGCACGACGATGTCGTTGACGCACATGGCGACGAGGTCGATGCCGATCGTGTCGTGCTTGCCGGCATCGATGGCGATCTTGAGCTTGGTGCCGACGCCGTCATTGGCGGCGACCAGCACCGGATCGGTGAAACCGGCCGCCTTGAGATCGAACAGACCGCCGAAGCCGCCGATCTCGCCATCCGCGCCTGGCCGGCGCGTCGAGCGCACCAGCGGCTTGATCTTCTCCACCATGAGATTGCCGGCATCGATGTCGACGCCGGCCTCGGCATAAGTGAGCCCGTTTCTGCGCTTGGCCGTTTTGTTCTGGCCCGTTTTGTGCTGGCCGGTTTCGCGCTTGCTCATCGCAATGTTCCTGCTCGTTTGCGGGCTCTTCGCATGAACGGTTTCGGTCCGCAAGGATAACGGCCGAACCGGGCGCCGTTTGGCTGACAAAAGCGTGGATAGACGGGGGCATCGCACACAGCGCTTGCTCCGGCCCAGGCTGCTCCCTTGCCTCGACCCTTCACCGCCCTCATCTATCTCCAGGCATAATACGGCGGGACAATGCGTTGACCATCCCCAGCCTGATCACCATCCTGCGCCTTGTGCTGGTGCCTGCCGTGGTGCTGGCCATGCTGCAGGCGCGCTGGGACTGGGCTTTTGCCGGCTTCGTTATTGCAGGCGTTTCCGACGGCATCGACGGCTTCATCGCCCGCCGCTTCGACCAGCAGTCGACGCTCGGCGCCTATCTCGATCCGATGGCCGACAAGCTGCTTTTGGTTTCGGTGTTCGTTGTCATGGGCTTCATCGGGCAATTGCCGCTCTGGCTGGTCGTCACCATGGTGTCACGCGACGCGCTGATCGTCTGCGCGGTTCTGTTGTCCACGGTGATGGCCCATCCGGTCGAGATAAAACCGTTTCTTGTGTCGAAGGCCAATACCGCCATACAGATCGTGCTGGCGGCGGTCGTGCTGGGTGAACTCGCCTTTGCCGTGCACCTCGACCCTCTGCGGCCCGCCCTCATATTGCTGTCCGGGGTCTTGACCGTGGCTTCGGCCGCGGCCTATCTCGTGGCTTGGCTGAGGCATATGAACGGCTATGGCGAAGGCGGTAAATCGGGCTGACAAGCCCATCGACGGCAAGGCTGCCCGCAAGCCGGCTGCCCGCAAAGCGGTGACGCGGGGCAAGACCGTCGACGACCAGATGGTCGTCGACGTTCCGGCAGGCGAGACGACGGCGGAGGCAGAGGCGGCGTCGACCTTCTACCGCCAGATCTTCTTCTGGCTGGCGGGTGCCGCGATCCTGGCGCTTTTCCTTTATGTCTTCAGCGGCGTCCTGCTGCCCTTCGTCGCCGGCATGGTGCTTGCCTATTTCCTCGATCCGGTCGCCGACCGGCTGCAGCGGCTCGGCCTCAGCCGTTTCATGGCGACGGTGGTCATCCTCATTACCTTCCTGATCGTGCTGGTGCTGGCCTTCGTCATCCTCATTCCGGTGCTGGCGACGCAGATGACCGATTTCGCCGGCAAGCTGCCGGAGTACCTGACCCGGTTGCAGAGCCTGATCACGTCGTTCGACCCGAAATGGCTGGAACAGAGATTCGGCGTCAACGCCAATGGCTTGCGCGACGGATTAAATTCGCTGCTGACTTCCGGCTTTGGCCTGATCACCACCGTATTTACCTCGCTGTGGAGTTCGGGCATGGCGCTGGTCTCGGTGGTCAGCCTGTTCGTGGTGACGCCGGTCGTGGCCTTCTACATGCTGCTCGACTGGGACCGCATGGTGGCGGTCATCGACAGCTGGGTGCCGCGCGACAACGTCGCGACGGTGCGCGCCATCGCGCGCGACATCAACACCGCCACTGCCGGCTTCGTGCGCGGGCAGGGCACGCTCTGCCTGGTGCTCGGCGCCATGTACGCCACCGGCTTGACGCTGACGGGGCTGAACTTCGCCATCCTCATCGGCCTGTTCGCCGGGCTGATCTCCTTCATCCCCTATGTCGGCTCGTTGACCGGGCTGGTGCTGGCCGTCGGCGTTGCCTTCGTCCAGTTCTGGCCGGACTGGACGATGATCGTCGCCGTTGCCGTGGTCTTCTTCATCGGCCAGTTCATCGAAGGCAACATCCTGCAGCCCAGGCTGGTCGGCAAAAGCGTCGGCCTGCACCCGGTGTGGCTGATGTTCGCGCTGTTCGCCTTCGGCGCGCTGTTCGGGTTTGTCGGGCTTTTGATTGCCGTTCCAGCATCCGCGGCGGTGGCCGTTCTGGTGCGCTTCGCCATCGCCCGCTACCTGGAATCGCCGCTCTACAAGGGCCGTGCGACAGAGCTCGCGCCGCCGTTGCCGGCCGATCGCGGCGGCGGCCACCGCACGCAACCGCGTCGCTGAAGTGACTGCCCAGCGAACCGACCCGCCGCGCCAGCTGCCGCTCGATCTCGGCCACGGCACCGGTTATTCGCGCGACGAGCTGGTCGTCTCCGGCACCAACAACCAGGCGGCCGCGCTGGTCGACCGCTGGCCGGATTGGCCAGCACCGGTGGTGGTGCTGGCAGGCCCCGCTGGTTCGGGCAAAACGCACCTGGCCTCGATCTGGCGTGCCCGCGCCAACGCGCTTGCCGTCGACGCCAGGCGCATGGGCGACAGCATCGCCAATCTCGGTGCGCGGCCGGCGCTGATCGACGATGTCGATATCGGCGCGGTCGATGAGGAGGGCCTGTTCCATTTGATCAATACCGTGCGCGGTGCCGGCTCGACGCTGCTCTTGACGGCGCGACGCTTTCCGTCGGCCTGGGGCGTCAAGCTGCCCGATCTTGCCTCGCGTTTGAAGGCGGCGGCGACCGTCGAGATCCACGAGCCCGACGATCTCCTGCTCGCCGGCGTCATCACCAAGCTGTTCGCCGACCGGCAGGTCGAGGTCGAACCGCATGTCGTGCAGTATCTGGTGCGGCGCATCGAGCGTTCGCTGGCCACCGCGATGCGCGTGGTGGAGCGTCTGGATCGCACCGCGCTGGAGCGCAAGATGGCGATCACAAGGGCATTGGCGGCCGAAACCGTCAACGCCATGGACGAGGGGCAGGGCGAATTCGAGATTTAGAGTGCCTCGATGTTACAATCGCTCCGCAACCGCCGTCCCATTTCGGGAAATAACAGCTGGCACCCATCTTGCAGCGTGAGCTTGCCGGCTGACCCCGGTCCTGATTGCGTTCCAAATCAGGTTGTAGGCTCGCCGGGAATGAGGTGCTTGGGGTTCTCGCCCGGCGAGCTTGCCTTTCACTTGCGGCCAATCACAGCCAAAGTCTGACGAAATGCCGGACCAACAGATAGACGGCTGAATGCGCGGCAATATAGCAGGCCGCGACCAGCACAAAAATCCCGGTGCTGGCTGCCCACGAACGGGAGGCAACGATGCCTGGTGCCAGCCTGGCGTGCCCGCGGCTCTCGCGATTGTTCCACATCGCCAAGGCTGCACAGGCGATCGCCCACGTCACCATGAAGGGAACCGTCACGCCCGCATAGGCAAAATAGGCCGGCCCGAACAGCGACACCCAAGCATCGATCCCAAGCACCGCAAATCCCCCATTTTGCCGGAGTTTAAGCCGGCAATAGCGAGGGAAGCGAGCCTGAAATGATGAAGCCCGGATATTGGCCAAAAGCCCTTGATGCTCGCTCAATCCAGACGCGATTGCACGAAGTCGATGAAGGCGCGCACCTTGGCCGGCGCGAAACGAAGACGATCAAGGGCAAGACAAGTACGGCGGCCTTGATCGCGGCTCTCGTCGCCGGCGAGGGCGCCTAGATCGCATGGGATAAGAAGGGATGGTCGGAGTGGAGAGATTCGAACTCCCGACCCTCTGGTCCCAAACCAGATGCGCTACCAGCCTGCGCTACACTCCGAACGGTCTGTTGCCTATTCATTTCGGTGTTACATGGCAAGTGCAAAAACCTTGCCGCCGCTGCCAATGCGCAGTAATGACGGCCCTAGGGCGGCGATGCCGCCTTGCACAACAATGAGGTGGCCATGTCCGCGCGCATTTTCAGCCCAGCCAAAACCGCGATGCAGTCCGGCAAGGCCAAGACCGGCCACTGGGTGTTGGAATTCGATCCCGAGATGCGCAAGAAGATCGACCCCCTGATGGGCTACACCACGTCGGGAGACATGAGAAGCCAGATCAGGCTCACCTTCGGCACCAAGGAAGAGGCCGTCGCCTACGCCGAAAAGGAAGGGCTTGCCTTCCGCGTCGAAGAGCCGAAAGAGCCCAAGCGCCGCCAGATTTCCTATGCGGAGAATTTCCGCTATGACCGCAGGACGCCCTGGACGCATTGACCGGCTAGCCCAGCGCGAACATCTACCGGCCCCGAGCCGGCCAGCGGTCCCGTAGCTCAGCTGGATAGAGCACCGGCCTTCTAAGCCGATGGTCACAGGTTCGAATCCTGTCGGGATCGCCATAATTTCAAAGGCTTACGCCGCATGACCTGACGAGGTCAACCAATCCTCACCCTTGCCTGCCAGTGCCGCGACGCCGTGCAATGGAGGCCTGGAACGGCAGTCTCGGGCCCACCGGCGCGGGGGGCCCTGGAATTATTTCGTGATCTGTCCTGTTGGAACCTCGGCCAAGCCCAGGCGTTCGGGGCCTTGTATTCGTGGAGCCTCATGAAAAGGCAATGTGCGGTCCGGCGAATAGGGTAGGGCAGGCACAACGAGAATGGGTTGGGGGAGGAGAAGCCAGGCCATGTCGAAACGTGAGATTGGAACGTCCCCTGCCTTGGTGCGGCGCATCGCCGAACTCAGGGCCCGCATGCAGGATGCCGAAATTTCCGGCCATGAAATGAAAACCTTTCACAAGGTCGCCGCCATCATGGGGGCCGGCGACGGTTCCTTGTGGCTGGATGCCGACGACATGATCGCGGCATCCTTCGTCGTCGAGGCGGCTGGACAGGCGTCCAACCGCTGACTTCGGAATTCTCCCTGTCAGGAATCCGATGAGCCTTCAACCACCGGGGCACGGCCGCCTGTTGGCGATCGTGCCCGCCCCCGGCCATCCGATCCCGTCTCCCTGCCATCCGATCTCGAATTGAAAGGAAAGTCTTATCATTTTGTTTGCGTTGGCACGTCATAGTAGGGACGGCTAACGGAGTGAAGGGGATGAAGCTGGACCTGTCGCCGACCAGCTGGGGCAGGGTGATCGCCGTCACCGCCGCCGGCACGGCATTCTTCATTGCCGTGGCGTTTTTCGTCGATTCGTTCAATTTCCCCTATCTTTCGCCCGAGTCTGTCTTGCGCGCAAAGCTGACCGACCTTCTGCTGCCCCTGGTGCTGGGTGGCTCGTTTCTGTTTTTCCTGATGTGGAAGATCCGCCAACTGGCGATAGCCCAGCGCGACCTCAGTGTCATCGCCGCGACGGACAGCCTGACGGCAGTGCTGAACCGCGGCGCCTTCTCTATGCTGGTCGAGGCCTATCTCGAGCAGACCCGCAAGCAGGAAGAGACCCGTTCCGGCGCGCTGCTGATCATCGATGCCGACCACTTCAAGTCGATCAACGACCGCCTCGGCCATGATTGCGGCGACCAGGCGCTCAAGCTGATCGCGCAGGCGATCAAGGGCCAGCTGCGCGGCGGCGATATCGTCGGACGCATCGGCGGCGAGGAGTTCGGCGTATTCCTTCCCGGTGTCGACCCCTCGCAATCCTGGCTGGTTGCCGAAAGCATCCGCCGACGGATACGCGAAATGGACTTTTCCCCGGGCGGCCGCTCCTGTCCGCTTTCCGTCAGCATAGGCGGTACCAGCTTCAGCGGGCCGACCACCTACGAGGCAATATTCTCGGCCGCCGACAGACGGCTTTATGCCGCGAAATCGAATGGACGCGATCAGGTCAGCTTCGATCCGGCGGAAGCCTCCCTGGCGTCTCCGGCCAGCGCCGCTACCCTGCACTGACGGCAGCCTCGTAGTAGGCTGACACCCACCGCTTGCTTGACGCTTGATTATCCGTGTGCTTCCTCCGGGCAGTAATGTACGGAGTATCGCCAGAAATAGTCCTGCTTCTTAGTCCCTCGATCGTGCCATTCGCGGGTACAGCACGGCCCTTGGGTGCAGGCAATTGAATGGCGAGACGCCCGGCTAGAGCCGAGTAAGCACCGCGACCATGATCCATCTATTCAACGGCTTTCAGAACCAGTTTGGCGGCAGTGAGCGCGAAACCCTGGAGTTGTACCGGCTCTTGGGCGCCGACTCACGGGTGTGCCTGTGGGCAACCTCGTCGCGCGTATCCGAAGGCCTGATGCAGGAATTTCCGATACGCCGCGTCTCGCCGGCAACACGCAATGTGCCGGATGGCGGCACCTATGTCTTTCTTGGCGCGCATTGGCGCAACAAAATGTGGCCCTACCTGATCCCGCGGCCGCGCCGGCTGATCTATGTCTTCAACACCTTTCATCCCAAGCTCATCGCCCTGACGACACGCAGGCCGCGCCTGCTGCGTTGGCCGGCTGCCGAACTGGTGCTGATCTCCGAATTTCAGAGGCGCGTGCTGCAGGTCGAAGGCGTCGTCCATGCCTCGCCGATCGATATCGGGCGCTTCTCGCCACGACGGGCAAGGCCAAACGGTCCGTTCACGGTGGGGCGGCTGAGCCGCGACACGGCGGACAAGCATCACCGCGACGATGTGGCGCTCTATGAGGCATTGCTTGGCGATGGCACCGCGGTCCGTATTCAGGGCGGCACGCCGCTCAAGGACAAGCTCGCGCCGCATCCGCAACTCGAACTCCTGCCGCAGGGTGAATTCGCCGCCGAACAGTTCCTGCCGACGCTCGACGTCTTCTACTATCGCACCGGTTCGCATGTGGAGACGTTCGGCCGGGTGGTGTTCGAGGCGATGGCCTGCGGCCTGCCCGTGGTCTGCCATTCGCATGGTGGCTACGTCGACCACATCAGACATGGCGAAAACGGCTTCCTGTTCGAAACGACACAACAGGCGGCGCGGATCCTGGCGGATCTCAAAGCCGACCCGGGCCTGCGGGCGACGGTCGGCCGCAAGGCGCGGCTGACCGTCGAGCAGATGTTTTCATCGCAGGCGTTGCAAGAACGGCTGGATTTCTATCGGCGTTAGCCGCACCGCGCCATCTGCCTTCAGATATTCTCCGCCAACAAGCCACCTAGCCGTTTGGCATCAATCCCGACATCGCGCTAAAGCTGGCATCACGTGAATCGCGGGCGGCCGGCATCGGCGCGCGGGCAGATCGAGCAGGGCTTCTACCGATGACATTGATGGGCGGCGCGGCACTGCTGATCCTGGTCCTTACCTATGCCGGCGTCGCCATCGGCCGCATCCCTGGCCTGCGGCTTGACCGCGCGGGCATTGCGCTGCTTGGCGGCGCAGCGATGATCGCCATCGGCGCGCTCAGCATGGAGGATGCCTATCGCGCCATCAATTTCGACACCATCACGCTTCTGCTCGGCATGATGATCGTGGTGGCGCATCTGAAAGTATCGGGCGCCTTTCGCGGTCTCGGCGCCATTGCCATCGAGCACGCGCATGCGCCGTTCATGCTCCTGGTGATGGTGACGCTCCTTACCGGCGTGCTGTCGGCCTTCCTGGTCAACGACGCCATCTGCCTGGTCATGGCGCCGATCGTCGTCCACGTCACCCGTGTCATCAACCGCAATCCGATCCCCTATCTGATCGCCACCGCCACCGCTTCGAACTGCGGCAGCGTCGCCACCATCACGGGCAACCCGCAGAACATGGTCATCGGCGCGCTGTCGGGGATTTCCTATCCGGCCTTTTCGGCGGCGCTCGCGCCGGTCGCCTTGTTCGGCCTTGTCGCGGTCATCGTCATTGTGCGGATCGTCTATCGCGCCGAATTCAGGCGCAACGGCGAACTGGCGCCACACATCTCGCGCGGCCGCATGCATCGTGGCCAGGTGCTGAAGGCCGTGGTCGTCTGCATCGGGCTGGCGATCGCCTTCTTCGCCGGTGTTCCCGTAGCCAAGGCGGCGCTCATCGGCGGCGCCATCCTGCTGCTCACGCGCGCCATCAAGCCATCGCGCATCTACCATGAGATCGACGGACCGCTGCTGTTCATGTTCGCGGGTCTGTTCGTGGTGGTTGCCGGCGCGGAAAAGACGCTGCTGACGCCTGACATGATCGCCTCCGCCAAGAACATCGGGCTCGACGACGTCTGGAGGCTGTCGGGGTTCACCGCCGTGTTGTCCAACATCATGAGCAATGTTCCTGCCGTGCTGGCGCTCAGGCCATTCATACCCGGCCTGGAAAACCCCGAGCGCGCCTGGCTGGTGGTGGCCATGAGTTCGACGCTGGCCGGCAACTTCACCTTGCTCGGCTCGGTCGCCAACCTGATCGTCGCCGAACAATCCAAGGCCGCTGGTACACCGTTGTCTTTCGGTGCCTTCTTCAAGGTCGGCCTGCCGCTGACACTGATCACGCTCGCCGCCGGTACGGCGTGGCTGGCGTTCGGGGCCTAGCCCTGCATCTGACTGACCGACATCCGCGCCCTGACCAGCGTCGCCGCGGCTCGTCCGGCGGCTTCGACGTAGTCGGGATTGCGATGGATCAGCATGATCGAAAAGCAGCCTTCTATCAGCAGCACGATCTCGCGGGCCAGTGCCTGCGGCCCCTCGATATCGTGCCCGGACAATTCCGTGGCCAGCCATGTCTCGAAGTTGGATTTGTGCCGCGCCCCGACCTTGACCGCCGGGTGTCCAGGCATCGAGGCAAGCTCGGCAGCTGTGCGCAGGAAGCCGCATCCCTTCCATTTTGGATGGCGCGTGGCCCGGGCCAGATTGGTGAAGATGGCTTCGACCTTGCTGTCCACGCCCCCTTGCTCGGCTTCGAACCAGCCGGCCATCCGTTTCAGATTGGGCTGATCGCGGCCGTCGAGATAGGCTGCGATGAGGTCGTCCTTGCTCTTGAAGTGGTAGTAGAGCGTCCGCTTGGTGAGGCCCGCTTCCTCGGCGACGGCGTCGACACTGACACGGCCGATTCCTTCCGCGTAGAACAATCTGGTTGCGGCATCGACTAGGCGCTTGCGGGTGGGGCTTTGTGCTTCGGCCATGAGTCTAAGTATACCGACTAGTGAATATACACAAGGTGCGAACGACGTAACCTTCCAACTCGTCAACAAGCTGGAAGGAAGCCAAATG
The DNA here is from genome assembly GCF_004791315.1 of Mesorhizobium sp. M8A.F.Ca.ET.208.01.1.1. Classification (NCBI taxonomy): domain Bacteria; kingdom Pseudomonadati; phylum Pseudomonadota; class Alphaproteobacteria; order Hyphomicrobiales; family Phyllobacteriaceae; genus Mesorhizobium; species Mesorhizobium sp. M8A.F.Ca.ET.208.01.1.1. The sequence continues at coordinate 1,753,331 of NZ_SRUT01000001.1, read as the reverse complement.
ACCGATCTTGTCCTGAGCGAGACCCGCGACGGGGTTACCGTCCTCACCCTCAATCGTCCCGAAAAGCTCAATGCACTGAATTATGCCCTGATCGATCGCCTGCTTGCGGTTCTCAACGACATTGAAGTCGATGACGGCGTCCGGGTTGTCATCCTCACCGGAGCAGGGGAGCGGGCGTTTTCGGCGGGTGGCGACATCCATGAATTCTCGGCCAGCGTGGCGCTTGGCGCCGATATCGCAATGCGCGACTTCGTCATGCGCGGGCAGCGGCTGACGGCACGGCTGGAAGCGTTCCGCAAACCGGTCATCGCTGCCGTCAACGGCATTGCCTTTGGCGGTGGCTGCGAAATCACCGAGGCCGTTCCGCTCGCCATCGCCAGTGACCGTGCGCTGTTCGCCAAGCCCGAAATCAACCTTGCAATGCCGCCGACTTTTGGTGGAACCCAACGCCTGCCGAGGCTGGCCGGGCGCAAGCGGGCGCTCGAACTGCTGTTGACGGGCGACTGGTTTCCGCCGCCGCGGGCGCTTGAGCTGGGTCTCGTCAACGAGGTTGTGCCGCATGCCGAACTGATGCCGGCGGCATTTGATCTGGCCAAGCGTATCCTGCGGCATTCCGGACCGGCCGTCGCAAGCATTCTCACGGCGGTGGCAAGGGGCCTCAACCAGGGTATTGCCGAGGGGCTGCTGATTGAGGCGGAGCAATTCGGCCGTATGGCTCCGACCGCCGACCTGCGTGAAGGGCTGAATGCGTGGATCGAGCGGCGCAAGCCGAGCTACGACGGTTCGTGGACCCATATCACACGGCCCGATGAGGCGCGGCGAACCTCGTTGGCGATCGACCGGCGCGGGACGCGGACCAGGACGCCTTCGCCGCCACACGGCCCTTGACGTCTAGCGGGAGCAACACAAGTCACCGAACCTTCAAAGAGAGCCGTGGCCGATAGACCTGGAGCAATCCCGGACGGAAAACCGCCACGCACTTTTCCTGGATTTGCTCTAATATTCCGATCGACGGCGAAGTGGTCTTTTCGCCATCGATCTCTCAGTCTCACGGCGCCACCACCAAGCGGCCTTTCATGTTGGGGTGGAAGCGGCAGAAGTAGTCGATGGTTCCCGCCGCCTTCAAATTCAGGCTTGCCGACTTCTTCGGCGGGATCATCACCCCCCAGCCACCCTTCACCGTAGCCGTATGGGCGATCACGTCCTTGTTCACCCACTCGATCGTGTCGCCGACCTTCGCATCGACGCTGGCCGGCGAGTAGACGAGCCTGTCGATCGTCACCTGGATGGCTGCCGCCGCTGCCGGCGCCGCCGTAAGGGTCAGCGCCAGCATGGCCAGCCCCGCCAGATGGTCCAAGGCGCCCGCTTTCATTTCAGCATGCCGGCGACGTGTTCGGCATGCTGCTCATGGCCCTGGAAGATCTTGAGGCCGGTCTCGAGCAGGCTCTTCAGCTCGGCATTGCTGGCCGAGGGAATGAGCAGCGTTTCGAGCGCGCCGTTGACCTGCTTGTGATAGGCGACCTCGTTTTCGATATAGGCCTTGTCGAAAGCCGCACCTTTCAGCTTGGCGAGCTTGGCGCGTTCCTCAGTCGCGGCCTTGGTCAGCGCCTGGCTGGTGGCGTTGTCCTCGGGCTTCACCTTCAGCTTCTTGACGAGATCGAGCGCCTGCTTGTTCACCGCTTCGTGGTCGCGCTCCATGTCCTTGGCGAAATCGATCACCTCCTTGCTCTTTGATTTCTTGATCGCCTGCTTGGCCGCCTCGATGTCGATGACGCCGGCCGTATAGGCGATATGGGCGATCTGCGGGTCCGTCGGCTTGTCGGCGGCTTGCGAGACCGGGGCAGCGCCGACGAGAAGCAGGGCGGCAAGGGCAACGGTATATCGGGTGAACATGGCATCCTCCTTGGCCCGACCGCGCGGAGGCGCGGGGCTCAAATTTCAGTTGACGCTCATTGGATGCGCGACGGGAGGAAACGTTCCCGGAAAATCAGGACGGCATCATTCGAAACCCAGCCGTCCCATCACCGCCTGGGTCAGTCGCTCGCAGCGCCGTCCGGCGAACGGGAAGGCATCGAGCAGCACCGGACCGATTTCATTGTCCAGCGCCTTGCGCAGCAGGACACGGGCCCGGTGCAGCCTCGTCTTGATGGTCTCCGGCCGCACACCAAGCAAATCGGCGGTTTCCTCCATGCTCAGGCCCTCGATGACGCGGGCGACGAAGACCATGCGGTAGATGTCGGGCAGACTGTCGGTCGCCCGTTCGACAAGTGCGAGAATCTGCCGCTGCGCCATCGCCCGCTCCGGATCGTCGTTGGAATTGAGGGGAAACCGGATGATTTGCGGTTCCGGGTTGTCAGGCATCTCCACTGTGCGACGCTTCTTGCGCAGGCGGCCGAGAGCTTCGTTGATGACGATGCGCGACAGCCATGTGGCAAGCGTGGATTCGCCGCGAAACGCCGCCAGGCTGACAAAGGCGCTGACATAGGCCTCCTGGACGACATCCTCGGCTTCGGCGTCGTTGCGCAGAATGCCGCGCGCGATGCGGTAGAGCCGCTGGTTGTGTATCTTCATGATGGCGCGAAAGGCATCCGGTTCGCGCGCCAGCGCCCGGTGGACGAGCAGCATGTCGCCGGAAAGGCTTTCGGCAATCATAGGCACCGTGGCGGGCGTTGCGAGCTTGCTCATCGCGACCGGATCTCCCTGAACAGACGCCTCTTCGAACAGACGCCTCTTCGAACAGGCGCCTCTTCGAACAGGCGCTTGACTGCACGTTGGATGCGCCTGCCGGCAAAAGGTTCCCAGATCGGTGGGATCCACGTCCGCTATTCTAGGCCGCTGCCAGACCCTTGTCTGCCGTCTGCACGCGGGCGGCCGCCGCCAGCAGGTCGGTCTGCGTGATCAGGCCGAGAATGCGCCGCTCGCCGTCGACGATGACCACGGCATGGCTGCGGCCGTCGGTCAGCACGGGAAGCAGGCTCATCGCCGGCGTCTCGGGCGAGGCGGTGCCGGCTTTTGCCATCACGCCCTTCACCGTATCGACGGCTTTCGTCAGCTCGCGCAGGCCGACGGCGCCAACCAGCCGGGCATCCGCATCGACCACCGGCAACGTACGGATATTATGATCGAGCAGTTGCTGGCGTGCTTCGTCGGTGGTGGCTTGTTCGGCCACCGAAATCACGTCGCGCGACATGATGTCCTCGCACAGCAGCGTCCGGTGCGACCGCACCATGGCCTGCAATTCGACCTGTCGCAGCAGTCGTTCGAGGTCGTCGCGGTCGATATCGAAGGTCTCGTCGAGCGCCGTCAGCGCCGCGTCGATGTCCTCGGGCCGGAAACCGGCGCGCTGCTGAGCCGGCGGATCGGCGGTACCGTGGCTGTTTGCGGGCGGTGCGGCGACATGCGGGTAGTTGCGCCGCGCCAGCTTGTGGAAAAGGAAGCCCAGCGCCACCAGGATGGTCGAATTCAAGGCCACCGGCACGAACGGGAACAGGAAGCCCGCGCTGATGACGGCCGGCCCGCCGAGCACCGCCGTCAGCGCGGCGGCACCACCTGGCGGATGCAGGCAGCGCGTGAACGACATCGCGGCGATGGCCAAGGCCACCGCGAGACCCGAGGCCATCACCGGATCATGGATGAAATGCGCCACGGTCACGCCGACCAGCGCCGATATGGAATTGCCGCCGATGATCGACCAGGGCTGAGCCAGCGGGCTCGCCGGCACGGCGAACAGAAGCACGGCGGAGGCGCCCATCGGCGCCACCAGCAGGGCCACATGCGGGCCGCCGCCCATCGCCAGCCCGCTGATCACGCCGGTCAGGGCAATGCCGATCGTGGCGCCGATACACGCCAGGACGCGTTCACGCAGCGTCGCGCCGGCGAGGATGGGAACAAAAAAACGAAAGGCCATGGCAAGCTTTATGACGAAATGGATTTGGCGCGGACGCCCTGTCCAACGCAATGGAGCCGAACTCGCGGATTTGAAAGTCAAACAAATCCGCAAAGTCGCGGCGTGGGAGAATAATATTGCGCGAGACCGCTCGCCGGGATGCTGCGAGCGGCTCGCGCTTTGCCATCAGCGTCAGTGTGTTGTGGCCGTCTGCCAACTCTTCCGGGCGGCCAGACAGATCAGGCGGCGGCCGCTGCAAGCCCGCGCATGATGTCGGCTTTCAGGTCGTCGACATCCTCGAGGCCGATCTGCAAGCGGATCAACGGACCTTCATAAGGGCCTTTCGCAACGACGCGGTCGACAAGCCAGACCGGCACCGCCAGGCTCTCATAGCCGCCCCAGGAATAGCCGAGACCGAAGATGCGCAATGCGTCGAGGAAAGCGTGCTGCTCCCGCTGGCCACCGCCGGCCAGCACGATCGAAAAGATGCCGCTCGAACCGCAAAAGTCCCGCTTCCACAGATCGTGGTCCGGATGGCTGGGAAGGGCAGGGTGGAGCACCCGCGCCACGCCCGGCTGGCTTTCGAGCCACGAGGCGATGGCAAGCGCGCTGCGCTGATGATGGTCGAGCCGCACGCCCATCGTGCGCAGGCCGCGCAGCACCTGATAGACATCGTCGGGTCCCGAACAGCAGCCAAGCGTGCAAAAACTCTCGTAGAGCTGCTTCCAGCAGGCCTCATTGGCCGAGACCGTGCCGAGGAGCACGTCCGAATGGCCGGCCGGATATTTCGTCGCCGCGTGGATCGAGATGTCGACGCCGTGGTCGAGCGGCCGGAAATAGAGTGGTGTCGCCCAGGTGTTGTCCATCATCACGATGGCGCCGGCCGCATGCGCCGCCTTGGCGATCGCCGGGATATCCTGCACCTCGAATGTGTTGGAGGCCGGCGATTCGGTGAACACCACTTTGGTGTTCGGCTTGATCAAGGCCGCGATGCCGGCGCCGATACGGGGCGCATAATACTCGACCTCGACGCCCAATCGCTTCAGCATCGTATCGGCGAAGTTTCTCGTGGGGTGATAAACGGAATCGACGATTAGCAGATGGTCGCCCGCCGATACGAAGGCGAGCAGCGGAATGGTCACCGCCGCCAGGCCCGATGGCACCACGATCGTGCCGGCGGACCCCTCCAGCGCATCGATCGCCTGTGCGAGGGCATCGGTCGTCGGTGTTCCGCGCGTGCCGTAGGTGTATTTCTGGTTGCGTGCGGCCATCGCGGCGGCATTGGGGAACAGCACGGTCGAGGCGTGCACCACGGGCGGATTGACGAAGCCGAAATAGTCGTGCGGGTTGTTGCCTGAATGGGCAAGCCGGGTGTTGATGCCCACCTTGCCGGAACCCTGCTCGCTGCCGTCTTTCGCCATTCTTGGTCGCCCTGTCTGATAAGGCGCTAGCCATAGTGCGGCGTCGTGGACCGTGCAACAGCCGACTGTCCGCCAGGAATGGACTTCGAATATGCCAATTCCCGGGTCCGGAAAACAGCTGGGGGTTGATCTGAATCGGACCGACCAGGTGCGGCCGTGCCTTGCCGGACGCCCAGTCGCCGGCCGGTCGGCCTATTGTAGCCGGCTGTGAAAGATATATAATCAATTTCTAATATTAATCGCCGGATTGCTTCGATCAGATGCTGCCGGATGGTTTTTGCCGGCTACCTCTCCTGGTCCCCAATCCGGGTATCGCGCCCACCGCGCGGCAAAGGGAGGAAGAACATGCCTGACGTCAAATGGACGATGAAGGCACGCGAATTCATCAACTGCAATTGCGCCTATGGCTGCCCGTGCCAGTTCAACGCCATGCCAACATACGGATTCTGCCAGGCGGTCGCCGGCATGGAGATCGAGACCGGCCATCACGGCGACACCAAGCTGGACGGGTTGCGGTTCGTCGGCATTTTCAGTTGGCCCGGCGCGATCCACCAGGGCAGGGGCGAGGCCGCGGTGGTTATCGACGAGAGGGCCAGCGAAGCCCAGCGTGAAGCTCTGCTTCGCATATTGGGCGGCCAGGACACCGAGCCGGGCGCAACGATATTCCAGGTCTTTTCGACCACGCTGGAGAAATTCCACGATCCGATCTTCGCCGCGATCGATTTCAAGGTCGACGTCGACGCGCGAACCGGCCGGCTGCACGTCAAGGGCGTCACCGACGGCCATGGCGAGCCGATCAAGAACCCGGTCACCGGTGCCGAGCACAGGGCGCGCATCGACCTGCCGCGCGGCTTCGAATACGCGATCGCCGAGATCGGTCGTGGCTGGACCAAGGCGACCGGCCCGATCAAGTTCGAGGTGGCCGACACGCACAGCCATTTCGCCAATCTGCATCTCACGCAGAGCGGCGTCGTGCATTGACCTGATCCAATGGGCGACACGGCTCTCGAGGCTGTGCTGCGGCGCGACCGCGCGGTCGTGATGACGGCGCTCGTCGTGATTGCCTTGCTCGCCTGGTCCTATGTTCTTTGGCTCGCCGTCGACATGGCCATGCCTGGTGTCCCCGTCGCGGACGGCGCGGCAGGCGGCATGGCCGGGATGGACATGTCGAACACGGATATTGGCGGCATGGATATGGGCGCCGCCGTGGCGCCGGGTTTCAGGACCTGGGCATCGGCCGATTTCGTCTTCATCTTCACCATGTGGGCCGTGATGATGGTCGGCATGATGACGCCTTCGGTCGCGCCGATGTTGCTGCTCTATGCAGGCGTCGGCCGCAAGGCACGGGTCGATGGCCAGCCTATCGCGTCGACGGCATGGTTTTTTGCCGGCTATCTCATCGTCTGGATCGTCTTCAGCATCGCGGCCACCGGCGCGCAATGGCTGCTCGCCCGTTTCGCCTTGCTTGATCCGGCAATGGCTACCAACAGTGCGACCCTCGGTGGCCTCGTCCTGATCGCCGCCGGCCTCTATCAATGGACGCCGGTCAAGGGCGTCTGCCTGCGCCAATGCCAGGCGCCGATCGCATTCCTGACCAGCCATGGCGGCTTCCGCACCACCCCGCCCGGCGCGCTTCGGCTCGGCATCGGCCACGGCGCCTATTGTCTCGGCTGCTGCTGGGCGCTGATGGCCCTGCTGTTTGTCGGCGGTGTCATGAACGTCCTGTGGATCGCCGGCATCGCCATCCTTGTTCTCCTGGAGAAGATGGTCCCGGCCGGGCAATTGATCCCGCGCATCTCCGGCGCATTGATGGTTGCGATCGGCGTCTGGCTCGTCTTTCCCGCGCTTTGACCTGCGTACCGGCTTTGTTCACGAGCAATATTGACCGGCAATCGCCGGCCGGGGGTATTCCGCGACGTCAATGCATTTCGTGCTGGAGGCAGTAACACTCAGGTATTGTCCGCAATGGATTTCACGGAGCCGGCTCACATCCGCGTCAAATGAGCTTTGCCGATTCAATTCGCGCTTGTGACTAAATCGCGGGCGCGTTTGTCTGCAATTCAGGCATTTCGGGCAATCGATTTTCAAACCCGTTGCAATTCGGTCATTTTCCTTGACCTCACAAGAATTATCGCCTTCGATGCTGTTCGTGAATGGGAGGCGGCGCGCCGATTTGCGACGCGGGGTTCCGGGAATGGGCCGGGATGGGAGCTTCGTTCACACGGGAGAAAAGATCAGGGTCTGCCTGAAAAAACAGAAAAGGGTCTGTGGGTTATGAAACACATTGCTATCGGCATTCTCGGCGTCGCCACGCTCGGACTGATGGCGTCGGCCGCGTCGGCCGGCACGCTCGATACAGTCAAGGCGAAGGGCTTCATCCAGTGCGGCGTCTCGACCGGTCTGGCCGGCTTCTCGGCGCCGGACGACAAGGGCGACTGGCAAGGCATCGACGCCGATTTCTGCCGCGCGGTTGCCGCCGCCGTCTTCGGTGATGGCACCAAGGTCAAGTTCACGCCGCTCAGCGCCAAGGAGCGCTTCACCGCACTGCAGTCCGGCGAAGTCGACATCCTGTCGCGCAACACCACCTGGACGATCAACCGCGATACCGCGCTTGGCCTGAATTTCATCGGCACGACCTACTATGACGGCCAGGGTTTCATGATCAACGCCAAGAAGCTGCCGGGCGTCAATTCGGCGCTGCAGCTTTCGGGCGCCGCCGTCTGCGTGCAGAGCGGCACGACCACCGAGCTCAACCTCGCCGACTACTTCAAGGCGAACAAGATGGAGTACAATCCGGTCGTCTTCGAGAAGCTGGAAGAGGTCAACGCCGCCTATGATGCCGGCCGCTGCGACGTCTACACCACCGACCAGTCGGGCCTTTACGGCATTCGCTTGACGCTCGGCTCGCCGGCCGATCACGTCGTGCTGCCCGAGATCATCTCGAAGGAGCCGCTCGGACCTGCCGTTCGCCAGGGCGACGACCAGTGGTACCACATCGTCAAGTGGACCTATTTCGCCCTGCTCGACGCCGAGGAACTCGGCATCACCAAGGCCAATGTCGACGAGATGAAGAACTCCGCCAGCCCGGAGATCAAGCGCGTGCTCGGCCAGGAGGCCGACACCAAGATCGGCACCGATCTCGGCGTCTCCAACGACTGGGTCGTCAACATCGTCAAGGCCACCGGCAATTACGGCGAAATGTTCGACCGCAATGTCGGTTCGGGCAGCCCGCTGAAGATCGCCCGTGGCATCAATGCGCTGTGGACCAAGGGCGGCCTGCAATACGCTCCGCCGATCCGCTGATCGAAATGTGATCCGGAAGGCAGGCACCTGCCTTCCGGTTTCTCTTTCACAGGGGACGTGACATGGCATCGCAGGAAATCCTACGCGAGGAGCCGAGCCGCGGCTCCTTCGTCAATGATCCGAGAATACGCAGTCTCTTCTTCCAGACGCTGGTCGTCGTCTTGTTGTTCGGCTCCATCTGGTGGATCGTGCAGAACGTCATCGACAATCTGCATCGCCTGCACATCGCCTCGGGCTTCGGCTTCCTCAAGGGGCGCGCCGGCTTCGACATATCGGACACGCCGATCGCCTATACGTCGGACTCGACCTATGGCCGCGCCATCATCGTCGGCCTGATCAACACCATCATCGTTGCCGCCGCCGGCATCATCACCGCCACCATTATCGGCTTCATCATCGGCATCGGTCGCCTGTCGCAGAACTGGCTGATCCAGAAGATCTGCACGGTCTATGTCGAGATTTTCCGCAACATCCCGCCGCTGCTGGTCATCTTCTTCTGGTATTCCGGCGTGCTCGCCGTGCTGCCGGCGCCGCGCGACTCCTATCATCTGCCCTTCGGCTCCTTCCTCAACCAGCGCGGCTTCTATTTTCCGCGCCCGGTCTGGGGCGACGGCTCCTGGCTGATCCTGGTCGCCCTTGTCGTGGGCATCGCAATGTCGTGGTTCGTCGCTCGCAGGGCGCGTCAGCGGCAGATGGCGACAGGCCAGCAATTTCCCGTGTTCTGGACTTCCGCCGCGCTGGTCGTCGGCTTGCCGCTGCTCGCTTACGTGCTGAGCGGCTTTCCGCTGAGCTTCGATCTTCCAAAACAGTCGACGTTCAACCTGACCGGCGGCTTCCAGGTCAAGCCGGAATTCCTGTCGCTCTACCTAGCGCTGTCCTGCTACACGGCGGCCTTCATCGCCGAAATCGTGCGCGCCGGCATCAGGGGCGTCAGCAAGGGCCAGACCGAGGCGGCGGCAGCGCTTGGTCTGCGATCCGGGTCGATCCTGCGGCTGGTCGTGGTGCCGCAGGCCATGCGCATCGTCATTCCGCCGCTGACCAGCCAGTATCTCAACCTGACCAAGAACTCCTCGCTGGCGATCGCCATCGGTTATCCCGACCTGACGGCGACAGCCGGCACGGTTCTGAACCAGACCGGACAAGCGGTCGAAGGCGTGCTGATCATGATGATCGCCTATCTCATACTCAGCCTGGTGACCTCGGCCGTGATGAACGTGGTCAACGCCAGAATGGCGCTGGTGGAGAGGTAGAGCCATGCAGGAACATGACATGTCCTGGGTGCGGACCGAAATGGCGCTGGCGCAGCCCGCGCCGGCGAGCGTCAGCGGTCCCGTCGCCTGGGTGCGCAGGAACCTGATCGGTTCGGTCGGCGACACCATCCTCACCATCCTCGGCATCGTCATCGTCGCCTGGGTACTGCCGCAGGTCATCAACTGGGCGTTCATCAACGCACAGTGGACCGGGCCGGACCGCACGGTCTGCGCGACCGTCGCGCAAGGCGGTATTCAGCCCGACGGCTGGAGCGGCGCCTGCTGGGCTTTCGTCAACGCCAAGTTCGGCCAGTTCATGTTCGGCACCTATCCGGTCGAGGAGCGCTGGCGGCCGATCCTGGTCGCCATCCTGTTCGTGGCACTGCTGGTGCCGATGCTGATGCCACGTGTGCCGCGCAAGGGGTTGAACGCGATCCTGCTGTTCCTGGTGCTGCCGATCGTTTCCTTCTTCCTTCTGGTCGGCGGCATATTCGGCCTGCCGCATGTCGAAACCTCACGCTGGGGCGGGCTGCTGATCACGCTGAGCCTGTCCTTCGTCGGCATCGCCGTGTCGCTGCCGCTGGGCACCGTGCTGGCGCTCGGCCGGCGCTCGAAGATGCCGATCGTCAAGATGCTGTGCGTCATCTTCATCGAAGCCGTGCGCGGCATACCGCTGATCACGGTGCTGTTCTTCGTCAGCGTCATGCTGCCGCTGTTCCTGCCGGCCGGCGTCACCTTCGACAAATATCTGAGGGCGCTGATCGGCGTGTCGCTGTTTGCCGCCGCCTACATGGCCGAAGTCGTGCGCGGCGGCCTGCAGGCGATCCCGAAGGGACAGTATGAAGGCGCCGATTCGCTCGGCCTCGGCTACTGGCAGAAGATGGGCCTGATAGTGCTGCCGCAGGCGCTGAAGCTGGTCATTCCCGGCATCGTCAACACCTTCATCGGCATGTTCAAGGACACCAGCCTGGTCCTCATCATCTCGATGTTCGACCTGCTCGGCATCGTCAAGCAGAACTTCTCCGATGCCAACTGGGCAACGGCGCAGACCGCGAAATCCGGTCTTGTGTTCGCGGCCTTCGTCTTCTGGCTGTTCTGCTTCGGCATGTCGCGCTATTCAATGTACACGGAACGCCGGCTCGACACCGGCTACAAACGCTAAACAAAAGAACAAGGGGACCCAGCCATGGCCACCGAAAACGCCGTCAGCGCGGAAGAGATCAAGGTCAACGCCGCCAAGATGCAGATTTCCACCACCGATGTCGCCATCGACATCGTCGCCATGCACAAATGGTACGGCGAGTTCCATGTGCTGAAGGACATCAACCTGAAAGTGATGCGCGGCGAGCGCATCGTCATCTGCGGCCCGTCCGGCTCCGGCAAGTCGACCATGATCCGCTGCATCAACCGGCTGGAGGAGCACCAGAAGGGCAAGATCATCGTCGACGGCAAGGAACTCACCAACGATCTCAAGAAGATCGACGAGGTGCGCCGCGAGGTCGGCATGGTGTTCCAGCACTTCAACCTGTTCCCGCATCTGACCATCCTGGAGAACTGCACACTGGCGCCGATCTGGGTGCGCAAGACGCCGAAGAAGCAGGCCGAGGAAATCGCCATGCATTTCCTCAAGCGTGTCAAGATTCCCGAGCAGGCCAACAAATATCCGGGCCAGCTTTCCGGCGGCCAGCAGCAGCGCGTGGCGATCGCACGCTCGCTGTGCATGAACCCGCGCATCATGCTGTTCGACGAGCCGACCTCGGCGCTCGACCCTGAAATGATCAAGGAAGTGCTGGAGACCATGGTGGGGCTGGCCGAGGAAGGCATGACCATGCTGTGCGTCACCCACGAGATGGGTTTTGCGCGGAAAGTCGCCAACCGGGTGATCTTCATGGACCAGGGCCAGATCGTCGAGCAGAACACGCCGGCCGAGTTCTTCGACCATCCGCGCCACGAACGCACGAAACTGTTCCTGTCGCAGATTCTGCACTGAGCGCTTTACGCCGACTCGAGAAAGCCCGGCCACGCCACGGCCGGGCTTTTTAGCGTCTGGCCAATCGGATAGTGATCGCCTCCATTGAGCCGCGAACGGAATCGCGAAGCCGCACCGATGAAAAAACTCCTGCGTTTGCTGGTCATGCTGGTTGCCGCGGTGGTGCTCGCTTTGTCGCTCGGCACGCTGGTGCCGCGGCCGCTCTGGCCCACGGCTGCCGCAGGCGAGGGCACGCGGCGCATATTGGTGCTGAAGAACCCAATCCACACCGACATCGCCATTCCGGTGGATGACGGGGTGCGCCGGCGCTTCCGTTTTCTTGCCGATGCCGGCCTGCCTTCGGACGCCCCCGAAGTGCGCTACCTCGTCTTCGGCTGGGGCGGGCGCGCCTTCTACCTGGAAACGCCGACATGGTCGCAAGTGAAGGCGCTGCCGGTATTCAAGGCGCTGACACTCGATGCTTCGGTGATGCATGTCGACGTCGCCGGCGATATCTCCGAGCCGCGCCCCGATGTCGCCGGCTTCGACGTGGGCGAGGACCGTTTTGCCGCGTTGCTCGACTTTGTCGAAGCGAGTTTTCAGCAGGGACCGAGCGGCCCGATCGTCATCGACAATGCCGCCTATTCCAATTTCGACCGTTTTTATGAGGCCAATGGCCGTTTCAACGCGCTGATCGGCTGCAACACCTGGGCTGCGGCCGCACTGCGCACTGCCGGCCTGCGCACCGGCTGGTGGAACCCGCTGCCGGCATCGCTTGGGTTGTCGATGCGGCTGTATAATTAGCTTTGCCGCAGCTCCTTTCAGCGACGGATGACCTGCTGCTGTTCCCAGCCGTAAAGCCAATCCAAATCCGCCGCGAGCTTCTCTCCTGGCCGCGTCGCCAGGACCAGATTGCGCGCCAATGCCACCGGTCCCTGGGCGTGCCAGGCGAGGCGGTTGAGCGCGCCGCGTTTCAGTACCTTTTCGATGCGCGGTCGTCTCAGCTTCTCCCAGATGGTGAGGCTTTGCGTCAGGTCGCCGGGGAAGTCGGCGACCAGGCTGGCGAGCATCGCGGCGTCCTCGATCGCCATCGCGGCACCTTGTGCCGCGAACGGCGTCATTGCGTGCGCGGCGTCGCCGATCAGCGCGATGCCGGCTGGCATTGTCCAAGGCTGTCTCTGTTCGACGGTATGCAGCGGCCAGGTCAGCCACGGGCCGGCTATTTCCACCAGCTTCACGAGTCCTGGCGCGGTGCCGCGCATGGCGGCGGCGAGTATGCCGGGATCGGCATGGCCGGACCAGCCCTCGGTAATGCGCTCGCCTTTGGTGAAGGCGACGAGGTTGAATGCGTCGCCCTTACTGACGGGATAGACGACCATGTGGAAACCCGTATGCAGGAAAGTCGTGACGCAATCGGCTGCACCGATCGCGGCGAAGGCCCGCCCGGCGCTGCTGTCTGCCGCGACGGTGGTGCGCCAGGCCAACTCTCCCGAAAAACGGCTTCTTGGCGATGCCATCCTTTGTGCATCGACAAGCTCGCGCACCGACGACCAGACGCCATCGGCGCCGACCAGCAAGGAGCCTTGTTCCTCCGCCGTATTGCCACCGATCTCGACGGTCGCCGTGACACCATGGCTGCCAGTCGCAATTCTTTGGACGCGCGCCCCGACGGTGAGATGGATATCAGGTATCTCGGCAACCCGTGCCATCAACGCGCTCTGCACATCGGCCCGGTGGGCGACGAGATAGGGCGCGCCCCAGCGGCTCTCGCCGGCTTCCCCTAGCGGCACGCGCGCCAGTTGGCGCAACGTCCTTGCGTCCTTCAATACCACGGCCTCCGGCCTTACCACCGCCGACAGCAGTCGGTCGAGCACGCCGAGTTGACGAAGGATGCGTGTCGCATTGGGAGAGAGCTGGATGCCCGCGCCGACCGCTTCAAGGCGCTGCGCCTGCTCGAACACCTGCACGGGATAACCGCGTTCGGCGAAGGCAACCGCCGCGGTCAGTCCGGCAATGCCAGCTCCGGCGATGACGACTTGCCGGGAGCGCGTGTCGTCCATCCGGTTTGCCGCGAAAGGCTTCAGGCGGCCTGGTCGATGTAGAGGCAGCCCGCGGGCAGGGTTTCCGTCGCCTTCAGCTTTGGCGAATAGCGGTAGAGGGTCGAGCAGTAGGGGCAGACTTTCTCATTGTCGTCGCCCATGTCGAGAAACACATGCGGATGATCGAAAGGCGGGTTGGCGCCCGTGCACATGAATTCCTTGACCCCGATATCGATTGCCGGATGGCCCGCATCGTTCTGGAAATGGGGAATGGAACCGCCTGCCATCGTCGTCTCCTTAACGCAGTCTCTCTGCATCTGGATCATATCAAGCCTGTTTGCAAGTTCGATGAAATCAAACTGTCGCAAAAGCCTGTCAGAGAACTGTCGCAAAAGCCTGCCACAGGATAAGTTAAGCCGGTTAACCGGCTAAAGCGGGCGGAAGATCAGGAATCATGAACGAATTGAAGCCGGTACAGAGCGAATTCAACAACGTCACGGCAGCGAGCCCGGAAGGCAATCCGGACCGTTTCGTCAACCGCGAGTTCTCCTGGCTGCAGTTCAATCGCCGCGTTCTCGAAGAATCGCTGAACACCCATCACCCGCTGCTGGAGCGCGTCCGCTTCCTGTCGATCTCGGCCGCCAATCTCGACGAGTTCTTCATGGTGCGCGTCGCCGGCCTTGCCGGCCAGGTGCGCGAGGGCATCGTGCTGAAGAGCCCGGACGGACGCACCCCCGAACAGCAGCTCGAACAATTGCTGCGTGAAGTCGAGCGGCTGCAGGAAGACCAGCAGAAGAGCCTTTCGGCACTCACGGTTCTGCTCAACAAGGAAGGCATCGAGAGCATCACCCGCGATGCGCTGACCAAGGACGAAAAGGTCTGGCTGGAAGAGCATTTCCAGGACCAGGTGTTTCCGGTGCTCACCCCGCTGTCGATCGACCCGGCGCATCCGTTCCCGTTCATTCCCAATCTCGGCTTCTCCATGGCGCTGCAGCTTCGCCACCGCAAGAATGGCGAGGAGATGAGCGCATTGCTGCGCCTGCCGGTGGCGCTGAAGCGCTTTATCCGCCTTCCGGACCGCAAGAACCATGTCCGCTTCATTCCGCTGGAGGAGGCGGTCGGCCTTTACATCGGCAAGCTGTTCCCCGGCTACGAGGTCAAGGGCTCCGGCACGTTCCGCATCATCCGCGACAGCGATATCGAGGTCGAAGAGGAGTCGGAAGACCTTGTGCGGCTGTTCGAAACGGCGCTGAAGCGTCGCCGCCGCGGTTCGGTTATCCGCATCGAGTTCGACATGCTGATGCCGGGGGAATTGCGCGATTTCGTCGCCGGCGAGCTTGGTGTCTCGTCGAGCCGCATCAGCGTGCTCACCGGGCCGCTGGCGCTCAGCCAGATCTCCGAGATCGTCTCCGTTCCCCGCGACGACCTGAAGTTCACGCCCTACAACCCACGCTTTCCCGAACGCATCCGCGAGCATGGCGGCGACTGTTTTGCCGCCATCCGCGAGAAAGACATCGTCGTTCATCATCCCTACGAGTCGTTCGACGTGGTGGTGCAGTTCCTGCGCCAGGCAATGGCCGACCCCGAAGTTGTGGCGATCAAGCAGACGCTCTATCGCACCTCCAACGACAGCCCGATCGTGCGTGCGCTGGTCGACGCGGCCGAGGCTGGCAAGTCGGTGACGGCGCTGGTCGAGCTCAAGGCGCGTTTCGACGAGGAAGCCAACATCCGCTGGGCGCGCGATCTCGAACGTGCCGGCGTGCAGGTCGTGTTCGGGTTCCTCGAACTCAAGACCCATGCCAAGATGTCGCTGGTGGTACGGCGCGAGGACGGCAAGCTGCGCAACTACGTCCATCTCGGCACCGGCAATTACCATCCGGTGACGGCACGCATCTACACCGACCTGTCCTTCTTCACCACCGATCCGACGATTGCCCGCGACGTCGCCCAATTGTTCAATTTCATCACCGGCTATGCCGAGCCGACCGCCGAAATGCGACTGGCGATCTCGCCCTTCACGCTGAGGAACCGCATCCTCCAGCACATTTCAGCCGAGATCACCCATGCGTTGGAGGGGCGGCCGGCGCGCATCTGGATGAAGATGAACGCGCTCGTCGACCCCATCATCATCGATGCGCTCTACGATGCCAGCCGCGCCGGTGTGGAAATCGACCTCGTCGTGCGCGGCATATGCTGTCTGCGGCCGCAAGTGCCGGGCCTGTCGGAGAACATCAGGGTCAAGTCGATCGTCGGCCGGTTCCTCGAGCACAGCCGTATCTATTGCTTCGGCAACGGCCATGGCCTTCCCTCGGACGAGGCGATTATCTACATCTCCTCGGCCGACCTGATGCCGCGCAATCTCGACCGCCGCGTCGAGACCATGGTGCCGATCACCAATCCAACTGTGCATGAACAGATTCTGGGCCAGATCATGCTGGGCAACATCATGGACAATCAGCAAAGTTTCGACGTATTGGCTGATGGAACCTCCCGGCGCGTGGTGCTGGAGGAGGGCGAGGAACCGTTCAACGCGCAGGAATATTTCATGACCAATCCGAGCCTGTCGGGACGGGGTGACGCGCTGAAATCGCATGCGCCCAAGCGAATCGCGCAGTTCAAGCGCCGCAAGAAGAACGCCACCACCTGATGCTGTTCAATTCCCAGGGCCGGCTGCAGGACCGCCGACCGCTGTCCATCATCGACATCGGATCCAATTCGATCCGTCTTGTCGTCTATGAGGGGCTGGCGCGTTCGCCGACCGTGCTGTTCAACGAAAAGATGCTGGCCGGCCTCGGCCGCGGCATCGTCTCGACAGGGAAGCTCGACCCCGAAGGGGTGGCGCGTTCGATGGAGGAGTTTCGCCGTTTCCGCGCGCTCTCCGACCAGGCCGGTGCCGAACACATGTACGTGCTGGCAACCGCCGCCGCCCGTGAGGCGATCAACGGTCCCGATTTCATCCATCGCGCCGAGGAGGTGCTCAAGACCGAGATCCGCGTGCTCTCCGGCCGCCAGGAAGCGCATTATTCCGCGCTCGGCGTCATCTCAGGTTTTCATCCGGCCAACGGTATTGCCGGCGACCTTGGCGGCGGCAGCCTGGAACTGATCGACATCGATGGCGAGGCGATCGGCGACGGCATCACGCTGCCGCTCGGCGGCCTGCGCCTGCAGGATATGGCGAAGAACTCGCTCGTCCAGGCGCAGAAGATCGCGCGCCAGGAATTGGCCCGGGCCAAGCTCTTGAAGGGCGCGCAGGGCAGGACTTTCTACGCCGTCGGCGGCACCTGGCGAAACCTCGCCAGGCTGCACATGGAGATGAACAACTACCCGCTCGGCGTCATGCACCACTACGAGATATCGGCCGACAGTGCCCAAACCTTCCTCAAGCAGGTGGCCAGGGGCGAGGTCGAAAAGGTGAGGGGTATCGAGGGCGTCTCCAAGAACCGCCGCTCGCTGCTGCCATACGGCGCGCTCGTGCTGCAGGAAATCATGACGGCGATGCAACCGTCCAGGATCGTCGTTTCGGCGCAAGGCGTGCGCGAAGGCTTTCTCTATTCACTGCTCGAGGCGGCCGAGCAGAAGGCCGATCCGCTGATCTCGGCCGCCGAGGAGCTTGCGCTTTTGCGCTCGCGTTCGGTCCACCACGCGCATGATCTGGTCGAATGGACCGGCAAGGCCTTCAAGGCTTTCGGCATCGACGAGACGGAAGACGAAGCGCGCTATCGCCATGCCGCCTGCCTGCTTGCCGATATCGGCTGGCGCGCTCATCCGGAATATCGCGGCAAGCAGTCGCTCAACATCATCGCGCATGCGTCCTTCATCGGCGTCGATCATCCCGGCCGCGCCTACCTGGCGCTTACCAACGCCTACCGTCATGACGGCGTCTTCAATGAATTGGTGGCGCCCGAAATCAAGGCGCTGGCGCCGCCGCGCCTGTTGGAGCGCGCGCGCGTGCTGGCGGCGATGATGCGCGTCGTCTACCTGCTGACGGCCGCGATGCCCGGCATCATGCCGAGGCTGAAATGGGAAAGCCGCGCCAACGGCGTGCTGGCGCTGGTGCTGCCGGCTTCGCTTTCCGATCTCTACGGCGAGCGGCCGGCCGGCCGGCTGGCGCAACTGGCGCGCGTCACCAATCGCCGTCTGGTGCTGGCGGTCGAGGGCGGCCAGAGCGTGTCGGTCAAATAGTCAAGTCGCGTCGGCGCCTATGCCGAAGCCTCGCCCGTCGGCCGACCATGCGCCGGCGCCAACCATGGCAAGCGCCAGGAAACCGCCCGATATCGCGATATCCTTCATCAGCATCTGCTGGTGCAGGAAAGCGAGCGTCGCATCGCCGGCGCCTTGGCCATAGTGGCCGATATAGCCGGCCGCAATGCAGAAGGCGGCCAGCAGCAGCGCGACGATCCTCGTCTGGAACCCAACGAGGATCAGCAGTCCCGCGATCAGCTCAAAAAGGCCGGTGCCCCAGGCGGCGAGCGCCGGCAGCGGCAGGCCAAGACCGGAGAAATAGCTGGTGGTCCCAGCAATATTGGCGAGCGCCTGGAAGCCGGACGGCACGAACAGCACGGCAAACAGCAGCCGCGAAACCATAAGCAATGCATTGCGACCCATGGCACCCTCCCTTGCCGGCACGGTCACCGGCGACCATTGCAGTCTACGCCTGTGATCACACAACGAAAAAGCGGCGCGGAAAATTCCGCGCCGCTTGTTTCGGGTCCTTGGGAGGGGAAAGCGTCAGCCGCGCTTGGCGTCGATCGAATAGGCGCCGGCGCCCGAGGAGGCGAGCAGGATGAAGCCGCCGGTGATGGCGAGGTT
The DNA here is from genome assembly GCF_004791315.1 of Mesorhizobium sp. M8A.F.Ca.ET.208.01.1.1. Taxonomy (NCBI): domain Bacteria; kingdom Pseudomonadati; phylum Pseudomonadota; class Alphaproteobacteria; order Hyphomicrobiales; family Phyllobacteriaceae; genus Mesorhizobium; species Mesorhizobium sp. M8A.F.Ca.ET.208.01.1.1. Next base: position 1,734,654 of record NZ_SRUT01000001.1, on the reverse strand, counting down.
CTTGAGGAACTGGATCATCTGCATCTGGTCGGCCCAGCCGGTGTGGGCGACCAGCCCGGTTGCGATCGTGAAGATGGCGAGCACCCAGGCGGCGATCCTGGTCTGGAAACCGACGAGGACGGCAAGGCCGCCAAGCAGCTCGATCAGGCCGACGATGACGGCCGTCGCCGTCGGTGCCGGCAGGCCGAGGCCGCCGAAATAGGCGGCGGTGCCGGAAATGGCTGATAGTTTGCCGAATCCGGACAGCAGGAAAATGACTGCGAGCAGGATACGGCCGAGCAGGATGGTGACAGAACTGTTGGACGCGGTGCCGGCGCCGGCGGCGGAAGTGTTGATGGACATGGTGGCTCTCCGAATGGGTTGAATGACCACTCACATAGACGATGCCGACTGTTCACCAAAGTCGGCTATGCGGCGACACATTGTTCACAGGAAGGATGTTTTCGGGATTGGCGGCCGCGCGCGAAAATCGTGTCGCGGGATTGGGTTGGAGAAGTAAATTGTGCTGCCGCAAAACGGGATCCTCGGTTCCGAAGTTTGCGAGCACTTGCTTCGGAGATTAGCCGAGACGCTCGTGACGTCGTCATCCACGGGCGAAGCAAGGAGCGAAGCGACGCGCGCAGACCCGAGGATCCATGCCGCGACCTCAAAACAGTCGCAAGCGGTGCAGGATCTACACCGTTGTGCCCTTCGACTGAAGTAGCGGCATGGATTCCAGGGTCTTCGCGACGGAGCTTCGCTCCTGCATCGCCCTGGAATGACGACCTCTTGGGCCTGTCCGCAGGGACCTACCCCGGATGGGTCATGTCCTCCGGCCGCACCAGACGGTCATAGTCGGCCTCGCTGACCAGTCCGGTTGCCAGCGCTTCCTCGCGCAGCGTCGTGCCTTTCTTGTGCGCGGTCTTGGCGATCTTGGCGGCGTTGTCGTAGCCGATGGTGGGCGCAAGCGCCGTCACCAGCATCAGCGAACGGTCGAGGGCCGCCTTGATGTTGTCCTCTCGCGCCTCGATGCCGACCACGCAATTGTCGGTGAACGAGACAGAAGCGTCGGCCAGCAGCTGCACCGACTGGAGGAAGTTGTAGGCCATCAGCGGATTGTAGACGTTGAGCTCGAAATGGCCCTGGCTGCCGGCGAAGGTCAGCGCGGCATTGTTGCCGAACACCTGCACGCAGACCTGCGTCAGCGCTTCGCACTGGGTCGGGTTGACCTTGCCCGGCATGATCGAGGAGCCGGGCTCGTTTTCCGGCAGCGACAATTCACCGAGGCCCGAGCGCGGGCCGGAGCCAAGGAAACGGATGTCGTTGGCGATCTTGAACAGTGCCGCGGCCGCCGCATTGATGGCGCCGTGCGAGAAAACCATGGAATCGTGGGCGGCGAGCGCTTCGAACTTGTTCGGCGCGGTGACGAAGGCGATCCCTGATATGGCGGCGATACGATCGGCCACCCGCTCGGCGAAACCGACCGGCGCGTTGAGGCCTGTACCCACGGCGGTGCCGCCTTGCGCCAGTTCCTGCAGGCCGGGCAGCGTCAATTCGATGCGCTTGATCGACGAGGCGACCTGCGCCGCGTAGCCGGAGAATTCCTGGCCGAGGGTAAGGGGGGTGGCATCCTGCGTGTGGGTGCGGCCGATCTTGATGATGTGATTGAAGTCCCGGCTCTTGGCGGCGAGCGCCTTGTGCAGGTGCTTCAGCGCCGGCAAGAGGTCGTGCACGATGCGCTCGGCGCAGGCAATGTGCATGGCCGTCGGGTAGGTGTCGTTCGACGACTGGCTCATATTGACGTGGTCGTTCGGGTGCACCGGCTTTTTCGAGCCCATGACGCCGCCCAGCATTTCGATCGCGCGGTTCGAGATCACCTCGTTGGCGTTCATGTTGGACTGCGTGCCCGAGCCGGTCTGCCAGACCACCAGCGGGAAATGATCGTTGAGCTTGCCGTCGATGACCTCTTGCGCGGCCTCGATGATCGCCTTGCCGATGGCCGGATCGAGCCGCTTGAGTTCCATATTGGCTTCCGCCGCCGCCCGCTTGACGATACCCAGCGCGCGCACGATCGAAGCCGGCTGCTTTTCCCAACCGATCTTGAAATTGCCGAGGGAACGCTGCGCCTGCGCGCCCCAATACCGGTCGGCGGCAACCTCGATGGGGCCGAACGTATCGGTTTCAGTTCTAGTCTTTTCAGCGCTCACGGGAAATCTCCGCTCTGTCGATTTGCGCAAGGGCGTATCGCGTTGCACAAATGGCTTCAAGCGGAGAATGACGCGGGTGCGGATGCAAATCGGTTGAAGGAAAGGTCAATCTCCCCCTTCGTGGGGGAGATGCCCGGCAGGGCAGAGGGGGGCGCGAAGGATCGCGGCGCCTGGAAGATGAGATAACGGACACGGCGGCCCGGGATTGCGCATCGACAATCCTTTCCGCGACCTTCGAACAGGAGCGGAAGGCTGGCGGGACAGCGCCCCCCTCTGGCCTGCCGGCCATCTCCCCCACAAGGGGGGAGATTAGCTGTCCTCACCCTGCCGTATAGCCGCCGTCGATGGCAAAGATCGCGCCGCTGGTCCAGGCGGCCTCGTCGCTGGCAAGATAGACCGCCATCCCGGCGAGGTCGTCAGGACGGCCGATGCGGCCCAGCGGATAGCTGCGCTCGACATAGGCTTTCAGCTCCGCCTTTGCCTCGACCGGCAGGTTGTCGACGGTCTTGCGCCGCATGGCCGTGTCGACCGTGCCGGGCGCGATGGCGTTGACGCGGATGCCTTGCGGGCCAAGTTCGAAGGCGAGCGATTTGGTCAGCGAATTCAGCGCGCCCTTGGACAGGGAGTAGAGGCTGGACGGACGCTTCGGGATCATCTTGTCGGCGAAGTAGGACGAGATGTTGATGACGGATGCGCCGGTGCCGAAATGCTGCAGCAGCCCCTGTGTGAGGAAGAAGGCCGCCGACACATTGAGCGCGAAGGAGTGCTGGAACTGCGCCTCGCTGACGGTCTCGAATGGCACGAGATAGGCAACACCGACATTGTTGACGAGAACGTCGAGCGGCCGGCCGGAAGCTTTCGCGGGCTCGACCGCCGCTGCTATGCCGGGGCTGGTGGCGAGATCGGCCGACAATGTCTCAACGGTGCCGACCGGGCCGGAAGCCGTCAGCTTCTGGCGAGCGGCTTCGAGCTTGCCCGCGTCGCGGCCGACGATCAGCACATCGGCGCCCTCGCGCAGGAATGCCTCGGCGATCGCCAGGCCGATGCCGTCCGATCCACCGGTGATCAACGCCCGCTTGCCGTGAAGCCTCATCGCTCACCTCACCATGTGTTTGGCATCAAACAGAGGGATCGCACCGCATGTGCGCGACGGGGTCAAGCCATCAGGCTATCCCAGGGTATGAACTTCGGCAGCCGACTGCTCACGCGCGGGCGGTCGAGCGATCCCGAGTGGCCAGCCGCGCGGCGACATAGTTCTTAACCTGCCGGATCGCCTGTTCGCGCGAGACGCTGCCTGGCTGCAGGCCGAGGCGAAGCCAAAGTCCGTCGATCAAGGCCGTGACGCCAAGCGCGATGTCGTCGGCCTCGCTGGGTGAGGCGAGGCCGCGCAGGCCGGACAACAGGTTCGAGCGCATGCGCCCGTGGATCACCTTCTGGATGCGCGCCAGCTTTTCATCGCGCGGCACCTCGGCGCAGAGCGAAAGCCAGGCATGGCAAAGAGGCGGCAGGAAGAGATGCTCCTCGAAATTGCCCTCGATCACCGCATCCAGGCGTTCCATCGACGTCCGTGCCTGGCGAAGCCTTGCGACCACCGCGTCGCCCAGGACCGCGTTGGCCTCGCGCATGGCGTGCTCGAACAGTTCCTGCTTGTTGCGGAAGTAGTGCAGGACAATGCCTTTGGAGGCACCGGCCTGGGCGGCGACCTTTTCCAGCGTGGCCCCAGCAATGCCTTCGCGCTCCAGAACCGCGAAGGCCGCCTGCCGCAATTCCTTGCGGCGTATGTCGCCGAGGCGCTTCAGTTTCACGGGATCGTTCCATGCATCACGAATCCACGTTGACATTTTCGTCCCGCGAGATCAATCATTGACCAGTGGGACAATAAAAAGACCGATTGGTCAATTTGAGCAATGAGGAGAACGGAATGTTGCGCATCCTTGCAAACGGAGCCTGGCTTGCCGCGCTGGCCCTGGCCTCGCAGGCGGCCCAGGCGGCGGACGCCGAGCAATGCCGCGTAGTCCGCATGGCCGAGCCCGGCTGGAACGATCTCGCTTTCACCACGGGTGTGGGCAATGTGCTTCTGCAAGCGCTGGGCTATCAGCCACAGAGCGAGGTGCTCGGCATCAACGTCATCTACGAAGGCATGAAGAACCGCGATCTCGACCTGTTCCTGGGCTACTGGGACCCGGCGATGGTCACTTATTACGAGCCCTACAAGAAGAACGGTTCGATCGAGAATGTGCGAGTCAATCTCGTCGGCGCCAAATACACGTTTGCCGTACCGACCTATGTCTGGGAGGCAGGGGTCAAGGACGTCTCGGACCTGCACAAGTTCGCCGACAAGTTCGGCAAGAAGATGTATGGCATCGAGCCCGGCTCCAACCAGCTGATGATGGATGCCATCGCCGATCCGGCTTTTGGCCTCGATGGCTGGCACGTGGTCGAGTCCAGCGAAGCCGGCATGCTGTCGGAGGTCGGCTACGAGATCAAGGAGAAGCAGTTCATCGTCTTCCAGGGTTGGGCGCCGCATCCGATGAACACCATGTACGACTTCAAGTACCTGACCGGCGGCGACAAATTCTTCGGCCCGAATTTCGGCGCCGCGACGGTGACGACGCAGGTCCGCACGGGCTACCTGCAGGAATGTCCGAACGTCGCGCGGCTCCTCGGAAATCTCGTCTTCGACATCGACTTCGAGAATGTCGGCATGGGCTACCTCATCAATGACGGCATGAAGCCGGAGGACGGGGCGCTGAAGGCGATCACGCTGAACAAGAACCGCCTCGATGCCTGGCTCGCCGGTGTCACCACTTTCGATGGCAAGCCTGGTCTTGCCGCCGTCAAGGAAAAGCTCGGCCTGTGAGACTGCCGGACGCCTTGCCCGTTGCCGAGGTGGAACAGGACGCCTGGGCCGCCCGCAAGCAATGGGTCCATACCGGCGATCTCGACATCGCCTATGTCGAGATCGCCGGCGCCGGGCCGCCGCTGTTGCTGATTCATGGTTTCACGGACACCAGCCGCAGCTTTTCACTGCTGGCGCCGCATCTGGCCGGCCGCCAGCTGATCATGCCCGACTTGCGCGGCCATGGTGCCTCGCAAGCGGGCGACGGCTGCCGCGTCGCGGATTTCGCCGAGGACATTGCCGGGTTGATCCGGCACCTGCGGCTGGAAAGGCCTGTCGTCGTCGGTCATTCTCTGGGCGGCATGGTGGCGATTGCCTTGGCCGCTTGGCATCCGGGCCTGATCGGTGGCCTGGTCGTGCTGGCCAGCGCGTTGAAGCCCGGCTTCACGCCGGACCATCCATTGCCGGTCGGCATCCGGGCCTTGCGCGACCCGATATCGCCAACCGATCCGTTCTTCGCCTGGTGGCATGCATGTGGGGCCTCGGTACCGCAGCCGTTTCTCGCCGGCCTGGCGAAGGAAGCTTCCGCCATGCCAGCTGCCCGCTGGCGCGGCATTCTCGATGAAGTCCGCATGACCGACCTGGCAGCCGAGGCACGGGCGGTGCGGGTCCGGACGCTGATCATCGCCGGCGCCTGCGATCCGCTTTTCGGCGAAGCGCACCAACAGGCTTTGGCCGAGGCGCTGACCGGATCCCGTCTCGTGTGGGCGCAAAATTGCGGTCACAATCCGCACTGGGAGGACCCGGCCTTTGTCGCCTCGGCGATCGCGGAAATGTTGACCGGCCGCTGATCATCTCAACAGCGATCGGGCCGTGGGCACCAGCCGCAACGTCTCTGCCGGCTTTGTGCTGACGGCTTGCATGCTCTGGATGAGCGCCCGCCACGCCGACGAAGCAGCGAGGCTATGGTTGGCATGGGCATCGGCGTCGTGGAAGCCGGTAACGGCGACGAAGACGTTTTCTCCGGCGCGCACGGGAAGTCGCGGGAACGTGTTTGCGGCCGGCTCCGTCACGAAGGCGCCGAGCAGAGGCGCGCCGTTCTGGGCAAGCCGCGCAACCATCTCCGCTCGGAAGCGCCCGGCGACATCGGCCCCGGTGCCCGGCCGCAAATGATGAATCGAAATCTCAACCAGACCGGGCAACCCATTCCGATCGCTTGTGCTTTTGGCCGCCGATGGCCGGCGCAGCCCCGACAGATCGAAGCCGGCATCCGGCCACGCCGGTCGCAGCAGCAACACATCGTCGGAATCGATCATCGTCGCATTGGCGGCATCGCGGTGTGCGGCCCATACAGGGCCGTCATAGAACGCGCCCAGAGCGTCCTTGCGGGCATCCATGCTGTCGAAGCCGCGCATCCAGACGAACATGTCGGGGCGGTCCAGGTCACGGAATTGGCCGATGATGGTCATCCCCGCGTCTTCCTGGCTTTCGATGAACTCCGTGTCGAAGATCTCGATCAACGTTTCGCGCCGGCCGGGCTTCAACGTGTACTGGCGCAATTCGACGATCGGCGAGGCGAGCGCCGCCGGCTTCGGCGTGGCATTCGGGGTCGGGTTCATCCGGCGTTCTCCAAAACAGGTTGATCACCCGGTTTATAAACAGACCGGTTGCCCTGTTTTGTCAACATGCTATCCTTCGAGAATGTCAGCAGAGCTCAACATCCAGCCAAGGCGAGCCCGAGGCAAACGCATCAACGACCCTGAGGGCATGCGCCGGAAAATGCTCGATGTCGCGGAAGACGCGTTTCAGGCGCGCGGCTATCATGCCTCCAGCCTCGGCGACCTGATGGCGGCGGCGGGCGTCAGCGCTGGCGCGCTGCATCATCATTTCCCCACCAAGAAGGCACTGGCGCTGGCGGTCATCGACGAGCGTGTGGCGGCGGCGGTCGAGGAAACGTGGATCGCCCCGGTGCAAGCGGCGGCTTCGGCGCGTGATGGCGTGCGTCAGGTGTTCGAAGCCGTGGCGGCGGAACTGGAACGGCAAGGTTTCGTGCGCGGCTGCCCGCTCAACAATCTGGCGCATGAGCTCTCGCTCGCCGATCCCGAGTTCCGGATTGCGCTTGCCGGCATCTTCGCTGCATGGCGCCAGGCGATCGCCGACAAGATCAGCGCCGACCAGCAGGAGGGCAGAGAGCAAGGCACGGACCCCCGGCAGTTTGCGATGGTTGCCGTCGCCGCCTATTCCGGTGCCATGTCGATGGCCAAGGCAGCGCAGGACGCCAGCCCGTTGCGCGATTGCCTTGCGGCGTTCGAGAGCGCCGCGCAAGCGGCATCATCGCAGGGCGATCCGGGGGCGAGGCGACGTCGCAGGGTGCTGCGGCGGTACGGCGGCATTTGAGGCAGGCTACAGCCCGGCTTTGCGGCGATGCCGCGGCGAGCGCGGACAGCCGGTTCCTAGATCTAGTCGGCCAAAGGCTTGATCGTCTCGTAGCCGTTCACTGATTCCGCGCTGGTGCCTTCATCGTAGCGCCGGGCGAGAGCGGCCTGCAGATCGGGTGAATAGAGTGCCGTGAAGGCGCCGAGTGTCTCTCCGGCTCCGTCCTTGAAGGTCTCCCCGACGGCGAGCACATTGTATTTGCAGTCGCCCAGGCTGAACGTCTCCTTGGCCAGCGTCAGTGTCTTGGTGGCATTCGGCTGCTTGCTGGGCGACAGCTCGACGAACTCGATCGTGCTCTTGGCTCCCGCCTTGAGCGGAAACAGTTTTCGCAGATCGGCAAACGGGATCATTGCCAGCCGACCGGTCTCGCTGTCGCGAAAAACCTCGATGGCGGCTCTTTCATGCGGCGATCGCCGTGGCGAGGACTGAACTTTACTGCCGCCCGCCCTCCATGCTGAAATCCCGATGATGAATCGCCCTTCCTCCATATTGCTCTCGCGCCGTGGGTTTCTGCTACAGGCCGCCGGTCTTGCCACGGCCGGTGCGCTTTCACGCCCGGCGTTCGGTCAGACCGGGCAGCGCATCCAGCCTGTCGACGCCACCTTCCTGTTCGTCGCCGATGTCCATGCCTGCCGCATGGCGAGCGGCTTGAGCCCCAATTGCCAGCTGGAAGGCAAGACGGACGCGGCGCTGCTGCGCGACGTCGCGGCGTTGAACGCCATCGGTGACAAGGAGTGGCCGGCCGAGATCAACGCCATCGCCACCGGCCTGCGGCCTGCCGGTAGCCGCATCGGCACGCCGCTCGGCCTTGTCGTCGGCGGTGACATCACCGACGATGGCGGCGGCCAGATCACCGAGCCCAGCGAAGGCACCCAACTCCTGCAGTTCAGCCAGCGCTATCAGCAAGGCATGGGCCCCGACCGCGTGCATGTTCCGGTTTATGTCGGCCTCGGCAATCACGACCTCGACCAGAACGGGCCGCCGCACCATGTCGACTGGTACCGGCGCGAAATGCGCGACTATGTCGAGGTCAATCATCGCGCCGGCGTGTTCTTCAAGCCGCCGGTGCCGGCCACCAGCTACGATGTCGACACCGACTGCTATTCATGGGACTGGGGTGGCCTGCATCTGGTGCAGACCCATCGCTTCGCCGGCGACACCGGCCATGGCGCCGACAACAGCCTGCCTTGGCTCAAGCAGGATCTGGCGACCTATGCCGCCGACGGCCGCCCGGTCATCCTGTTCCAGCACTATGGCTGGGACGTTTTTTCGACGGAGCGGTGGGACCCCGCCAGGAGGGCGTTTGACAACGAAGGCAAGGGAGCGTCGCATTGGTGGAGCGATGCGGACCGTCGGGCATTGCTGGCGGCCCTGAAGGGCTACAACGTTATCGCCATCTTCCACGGTCATCAGCATGAGGTGCCGATGATCTATCAACGCGACAGCCTCGATCTCTTCAAGCCGAAAGCGGCCTATATGGGTGGCTTTGCTCTGGCACGTGTCACCGACGACAGCCTGGACGTCGTGTTGGGTGAAGCCAGCGACGATGATGGCGACGTGATTTTCACCAACGCCTTCAGCAAATCGCTGAAGACTTGAAAAGGGCCGCTCGACGCGGCCCTTCCACAGCGATCAGAACGATTTCTTGACCTTGTCCTTCACGTCGCCATAGGTCATGTACGCGCCCGTCGTCACCCGTTTCGACACCTATGGCGGCGATCTGGCGCCCGACACCAGGGCTTATGTCGACGCGGTTCTGGCAACGCCGGCCATGCGCCAATGGTATGCCGACGCAGCCAGGGAGACATGGCCGGAGCCGGGGCCGGACGAATAGGGCCTATCTGCGAAGCGGCCTTCCCCAGGGATCGGGATCGACCACTTGAGACGTTTTCATTTGGCGGATTTTCGGCTCGATGGCGCAACATTTGACAGGCGTCCGAAACACGCGTAGAAGAAATTCGTCGATATTTGTTTGACTGACTTTTGTTATCCGCGCTTTCGAGCGCGCCTTTGACGAACTTCCCACATCAAAAATCGAGACAAACGACGTTGTGCATCCGCACGGCGGCGAACGAATATTTGCCATGGAAAGGGTTCGTCATGAGCACCGGCACAGTTAAGTGGTTCAACGCCACCAAAGGTTTTGGTTTTATTCAGCCTGACGACGGCTCCGCCGACGTTTTTGTCCACATCTCGGCCGTGGAACGCGCCGGCATGCGCGACATCGTCGAGGGGCAGAAGCTCGGCTACGAGATGGTCCGCGACAACAAGTCGGGCAAGATGTCCGCCGACCAGTTGAAGGCGGCGTGAAGTAAGAATTCAGCCGTCGCGGTGACCACGGATGTACTGGCACTGGTGAACGGCGAATTCGGGCGCATTGCCACGGGAAACCTGAGTTTCCAAGGTTTGTGCTGCCCATCAGGAGCCAGCTTGTGCATCCAGTTGGATGCGCGGCGGCTCCCAGGGAAGGTCAGGCGGTGCCTGGCCTTTTTCATTTTACGCTTGTTGCCGCCGAAAATGCGCTGCGCATTGGGCTGAACGTGCTAAGGGACGCTGCAGCATTCTGAATCCGCTGCCGCATCGCTTTGTACTGGTCCCGACCGAAGACCCGGTCTCGCCCTATCGGTACCAGGCTCCTGACAGGAGAAAGATCTTGACCGCCCATTCGAAGCCAGCCGTCGACCCGGCCGTGTCGCTGTTCAGCAAGACGCAAACCCAGTCGATGTCGCTCAACCGCATCATTTCCGAACGGGATGCCGTCAGCGAAGCACGGGAAGCCAAGACCGCGCGCCTGCGCGAACTGCGGCTGGAGAAGGAGGCCGACGAGATGGCGGCCGCCGCCGCGCTCGCGGCGCTGCCGAAACGAGCCGGAAAACGCTGATGGCCACCAAGCGCGTACCGCCAACGCCGATCGCGGCCGATGCGACCATAGCCGACATGGTCGAAACCCTGGACAAGCCGGTCGAATATGTCCGGCGCGTGCTGGAAAAACTCGAACGCTGCAAGCGCGCCCATGGCGATGCCCAGGTGCGCGTCGGTGTGCGCGGCCGCGCCGAAGCCCCGAACTACCTGATCGAATATGTCCGCGAGGACAAAAAGACCCAGGAGCGGGTGACCTACCAGGACGCCGCCTACAGCGGCAGCACGCATCGTGAGCTGGCGCCGCATCACATCGCGGAAGCGCGGAACTGGTCGCCCGAGGAGATGAACATCACGGCGGTTTCGGCCCTGATCGGCCGCTTGCGCAATCCGCGCGCACCGTCATCGCGTTTCGCCGACGAGGACTGACATGGCCATAAAATTCTCCGCCAAGGACCAGCCGTCAGCGCCGGCTTCCGCCGCAAAGCCGGCCAAACCGGTTGCGGCGCCGAAGGCGGCCAAGGCCGACGAGGCAGCGACCGATCTGTTCAAGTCGCCGGTCGACGCACCGAAGGGCAAGACGGGCAAGAAGAAGTAGCGCCTTGCCTCGGGATGCCGATCGCAACCTTGCCGCTTCGGGGCCGTTTGCCGTGCTAGCCGCGAGCAGTCCGCCTTCGTCAGCTCCTGTCTTCGATTGCCAGAGCTGCGGGGCCTGCTGCTCCTATTCGGCCGAATGGCCGCGCTTTTCGACCGAGGACGATGCGCAGCTCGACCGGATCCCGGAAAAACATGTGGCCGCCGACCTGTCGGGCATGCGCTGCGACGGCGTGCGCTGTTCGGCCCTGTCCGGCGAAGTCGGCAAGTCGACCGCTTGCACCATCTATGAACTGCGACCGGATGTCTGCCGCGCCTGCATGCCTGGCGATGACGAGTGCCTGATGGCGCGCCGGGCGCTCGGATTTTCTACCTCTTAGCAGCGAATGACTGTCGCTTGTGCACGCCTGGCTTGCTGGCTAGGTTGCGTCAGGGCAGGGCGCCGGAGGAGATCATCGTGAGCATCGAATTTCTGTTGACGTCGCTGATCGTCGTGGCTTCGCCCGGCACCGGCGTTCTCTACACGCTGAGCGCCGGGCTTTCGCGCGGCGCCCGGGCCTCGATCATTGCCGCCTTCGGCTGCACGCTCGGCATCATTCCGCATATGGCGGCCGCCATCACCGGCCTTGCGGCGCTGCTGCACACCAGTGCTGTCGCCTTCGAGACCCTGAAATATCTCGGCGTCGCCTATCTGCTCTACATGGCCTGGAACACGCTGAAGGAGAAGGGCGGCCTGAGCGTCGAGGAAAATGTCGCGCCGCGTTCGGCCGGCAAGGTGATCGCCACCGGCATCCTCGTCAACGTGCTCAATCCGAAACTGTCGATCTTCTTCTTTGCCTTCCTGCCGCAATTCGTCAGCACCACCGAGCCCAATGCACTGTCGAAGATGCTTGAGCTCAGCTCGGTCTTCATGCTTTTGACCTTCGTGGTCTTCGTCGGCTACGGCATCTTCGCGGCCTCGATCCGCAGCCATGTCGTGTCGCGGCCAATGGTACTGACCTGGATGCGCCGGACTTTTGCCGGCGCCTTCGTCATGCTCGGCGCCAAGCTGGCGCTGGCGGACAGGTGATCGACTGGCCTAGCCCTTGACGTAACCCATCGCCTCGATGATGCGCCCCTCCGCGACGCGCATCAGGTTGACGCCGCGCAGCGAACTGCCGTCGGCCATCCAGTAGCGCCAGCGGATCGTGGCGCGATCGCCGGCCACGAAAGTCTCCTCGAGGTCGAAGCGCGTGCCGGGCGCGGTGGCGATCGCCGACCACAGCTCGACGCAGGCCGCCTTGCCGGCGCGGCGTGCGCCGTCCGGCGCCGGCGTGGTGTTCTCGATCACGCAGTCCTGCGCCACCAATTCGTCGAGCGCCGAGGGGTCGTGGCGCTGGAAGACGTCATTATAGCGCCGCATGATTTCAGCCGTTTCGCCGGAGCGGTTGGCCATGGCGATGTCGATGATCAATTCCTGGGTCACTGGATTTTCTCCTTCCGTCCTTAGTGAGTTACGAGGTTCGCCTTCAGCGTGATCGCTGCGACACCGGCCAGAGCCCGCGAGACGAGGCATCCAGCCTTGGCCGACTGCGCGAGCCGCTCGAAGTCGGCTGCGGCAAGCCCGGCGACATTCGCCTCCGTCTCAAGCTCGATGCGGGTAATCGTCGGTCCGGCCGCGGTGGCGCCCAGATGCACCTTTGCGATCGTGTGGATATCGCTTGCGATATGACCTTCACGGCTAAGCACGGCGGTGAGCGCCATCGAAAAGCAGCCGGCATGGGCGGCCGCGATCAGTTCCTCCGGATTGGTGCCCGGACCGTTTTCGAAGCGGGACGGGAACGAGTAGGCGCCCTCGAAGGCGCCACTGCCCAGCCTGAGCCGGCCGGATCCCTCCTTGAGCGTGCCGTGCCATTCGGCCGATGCGTCGCGAACTGTCATTGCTTTCTCTCCTCTGGTTGGTGAATAGGGGGCTCACGCGCCGTCGATGACGACCTTGCCGAACACGTCGCCCTGCATGAAATGCCGATACGCCTCGCGCGCTTCGGCGAATGGGAAGATCTTGTCGATGACGGGCTTCAAGCGATGCGCCGCGACGGCGGCAAGCATCGCCTCCAGGCCGCTGCGGCTGCCGACGAAGACGCGGCCGATGGTGACAAGACTGCGCTGGTAGACGGCGGCTGGGATCTCAACCGATCTGCCCTTCTGGTCCTGGACCGTCAGCAGCACGATGCGTCCGTAGAGGGAGCTTGCGATCAGCGATTGCATAAAGGTCGCAGGCCCGCCGGTCTCGACAGTCAAATCGATGCCGCCTGTCGCCTCGCGCAGCTTCATGCCCCAATTGGGCGTCTCGGCCGTTGCGATGACGAGGTCGGCGCCGAGCGCGCGCAACCGGCCGAATTTTTCGGCGCGGGAAGTGACGGCCGCCACGCGGCAGCCCATCAGCTTGGCAAACTGCAGCGCAAACAGGGCGACGCCGCCCGAGCCGATAACCAGCACCCATTGCCCGGGTTTTGGGGCGTCCGCGCCCGTCAGCGCGCTCCAGGCCGTCAGCCCCGCGCAGGTAAATGTCGCGGCTTCATGCCAGTCGAGGTGCTCAGGCAGCCGCACCGCCCATTGCTCGTCGAGCACAGCGTATTCACCGAGCATGCCGTCCAGCGTGCAGCCGAGCTGGTCGATCAGCCCGGCGTTGATGCGGCCGTCGATCCAGCGGGCGAAATAGCTGCCGGTTACACGGTCGCCGACGGCAAAGCGGGTGACATCATCGCCGACGGCCACCACTTCGCCGGCGCCATCGCTCAGCGGCACGATGCCGGCTCGCGGCGTCAGCGGATAGGTGCCGTTGAGGATCATCGTGTCGCGGCGATTGAGCGAGGTGGCGCGTACCCGCATCAGGATCTGACGCGGACCCGGCTGGACGACCGCGTCCTCGCGCATCGCCAGCCTGTCGAGGCCGCCGTCCTGTCCTTCCAGCCGATAGCTTTGCATCGTCGCCTCTCAAATATGTAGACCGATTTACATATTATGTAGACCGATTGTCATATTCGGGGCAAGCCCTATAATGCGCGCTCCTGACAGAGGTTGACATGGCGACAGACACACGCACGCGGATGATCGAGGCGACGGCACTGCTTTTGCGGCGGCGCGGCTATCACGGCACTTCGCTCAACGACATTTTGGCTGCCAGCCGCGCACCGCGCGGCTCGCTCTATTTCCATTTCCCGGGCGGCAAGGACCAACTGGTCATCGAGGTGACTCGCGCCAGCGTGGCCGACGTGACCGAGCGGCTGGGCGCCCAACTGGCGACGGAAAGCGATCCGGCGGTCGCAGTCCACCACATTTACCAGTCTGTCGCCCGCATGCTGGAGGACAACGAGTTTTCGCTCGGCTGCCCGATCGCGCCCGTCGTGCTCGATGCGCCGAACGACGTGCCCGAGCTCGAAGAGATCTGCCGCTCAGCTTTCGAGCAGTGGATCGGCCTGCTGCGGCAGGCCTTCGTCAGGGCAGGGGTGCCCGAGCGCCGCGCGCATGCTTTGGCGCTGCTGGTCGAATCGTCGCTGGAAGGCCTGATGGTGATTGCCCGCGCCACCCGCGACCGCTCGTCACTCAACGCCGTGGCCGACGAAGTGGCTGCACTCATCGAGCAGGCCGTGCTCGCCGGCAAGGTGGCGCAGCAGGCCGAGAGCGCTGCTTAAGAAAGGCAGGTGCCGGCCGAGTTAACTGCCAAAACGAAAAAGGGCGGCATTTCTGCCGCCCTTTCCGTATGCATAAAGCCAAGTTGGCTGGATTGAAGTCCATGCCGCCACTCAAGCCCGCTAGCGGGCTTGAGCAACTTGGATTCATGGGCGTGCTTTATGGACTTCTTAGAAGTCCATGCCGCCACTCAAGCCCGCTAGCGGGCTTGAGCAACTTGGATTCATGGGCGTGCTTTATGGACTTCTTAGAAGTCCATGCCGCCCATGCCGCCCATGCCGCCGCCGCCCATGCCGCCAGGCATGCCGCCGCCAGCCGAGTCCTTCTTCGGAGCTTCGGCGATCATGGCTTCGGTGGTGACGAGCAGGCCGGCGACCGAGGCCGCGTCCTGGAGAGCCGTGCGCACGACCTTGACCGGATCGACGATACCCATGGTGATCATGTCGCCATATTCGCCGGTCTGGGCGTTGTAACCGAAGGTCGCGCCCTTGTTCTCGAGGATCTTGCCGGCAACGATCGAAGCTTCCGCACCAGCGTTCGACGCGATCTGGCGGGCCGGAGCCTGCAGCGCACGACGCACGATGTTGATGCCAGCGGCCTGATCGGCGTTGGCGCCGGTCGACTTGATGTTGGCCGAAGCGCGCAGTAGGGCAACGCCACCGCCAGCAACGATGCCTTCTTCCACGGCCGCGCGGGTCGCGTTGAGGGCGTCATCGACGCGGTCCTTCTTTTCCTTGACTTCGACTTCCGTCGCACCGCCGACGCGGATCACGGCAACGCCGCCGGCGAGCTTCGCCAGACGTTCCTGCAGCTTCTCCTTGTCGTAGTCCGAGGTGGTCTCTTCGATCTGCTGCTTGATCTGGGCAACGCGGCCCTGGATCTCGGCCTTCTTGCCGGCGCCGTCGACGATGGTGGTGTTCTCCTTGGAGATCGACACCTTCTTGGCGCGGCCGAGCATGTTGAGGCCGACATTCTCGAGCTTGATGCCGAGATCTTCCGAGATGACCTGGCCACCGGTGAGGATGGCGATGTCTTCCAGCATGGCCTTGCGGCGATCACCGAAGCCCGGCGCCTTGACGGCGGCGATCTTCAGGCCGCCACGCAGCTTGTTGACGACCAGCGTGGCCAAAGCCTCGCCTTCGACGTCTTCCGAGATGATGAGCAGCGGCTTCGAGGTCTGCACGACGGCTTCGAGGACCGGCAGCATGGCCTGCAGGTTGGAGAGCTTCTTCTCGTGCAGGAGGATGTAGACGTCCTCGAGCTCGGCAACCATCTTGTCGGCGTTGGTGACGAAGTAGGGCGAGAGGTAGCCGCGGTCGAACTGCATGCCCTCGACGACTTCGAGTTCGGTCTCGGCGGTCTTGGCTTCCTCGACCGTGATGACGCCTTCATTGCCGACCTTCTGCATCGCTTCCGCGATCATCTTGCCGACCGACTCGTCGCCATTGGCCGAGATCGTGCCGACCTGGGCGACTTCCTCGGAGGTCTTGATCTTCTTGGCGGCCTTGCCGAGCGCAGCGACCACTTCGGTGACGGCGAGATCGATGCCGCGCTTCAGGTCCATCGGGTTCATGCCGGCGGCAACCGACTTGTGGCCTTCCTGGACGATCGACTGCGCCAGAACGGTCGCGGTCGTGGTGCCGTCGCCGGCGATGTCGTTGGTCTTCGAAGCAACTTCGCGGACCATCTGCGCGCCCATGTTCTCGAACTTGTCTTCAAGCTCGATTTCCTTGGCGACGGTGACGCCGTCCTTGGTGATGCGCGGGGCGCCGAACGACTTGTCGATGACGACGTTGCGGCCCTTGGGGCCGAGCGTGACCTTCACCGCGTCGGCGAGGATGTTGACGCCGCGCAGCATGCGCTCGCGGGCGTCGCGGGAGAATTTTACGTCTTTGGCAGCCATGTTTTAGCTCCTGGCAGGGGCTCGGATAGAGCCCGAAAAATTCAAGTTGAGGGTGAGGCCGATAATCAGCCGATGATGCCCATGATGTCGGATTCCTTCATGATCAGAAGGTCTTCGCCATTGAGCTTGACTTCGGTGCCCGACCACTTGCCGAACAGGATGCGGTCGCCGGCCTTGACGTCCAGCGGGACCAGCTTGCCAGCTTCGTCACGGGCGCCGGAGCCGACGGCGATGATTTCGCCTTCCTGCGGCTTTTCCTTCGCCGTATCCGGGATGATGATCCCGCCGGCGGTCTTGGATTCGGATTCGACCCGGCGAACGACCACACGGTCATGAAGCGGGCGGAACTTCGACTTTGCCATTTTTTCTTCCTCGAATGAGAACGGTGAGAACAGTTCCTCCATCCGGCGGTGCCGGACACGTGGTTAGCACTCACCAATGGCGAGTGCTAACGTGGCGCTGAGATAGGCCGCCGACCCGCGAGAGTCAAGGCGCGCGCAAGTGCTCGATCGCGCGAAATTTTGCTCTCGCTGCATCGTGGCGAAGAATGCGGCGGTTACCGGTCGCAAAAGCGAAGAATTTCATTAGGTCGTTCAGCCCCTCGGCGACCGCAGCACCAGAAGCGGGCATCGCTCGGCGAGCCCGTAGCTGCCGGTTGGAACAATGCGGACGTTACTGAAGAACGCTTCCGCCTCGCTGATGAGCGCCATGGGCGGCGCAAAACTGTAGATGGCCGGCGAGTTCCGATAGACATCGATAGTGGCGATGACCGGCAATTCCCAGCCCGTACGCGCGGAAAGCTCCTGGCGGTCAGGGAAGAGTGCATCGAACCTTTCCGCGATCGTCCTGACTGGAATCGCATGGTCGGTAGCGCGGCCTGTCGCGGTCATGGCGACGCGCCATTTGAGCTCGTGGAAAGTGGAGACACCGCCAGAAAGCGCAAGCGCCTGCACCGCTGCCGGATCGTCCGGTGTCTCGGGACCGGCGAAGAGACGCAGGCCCGCGCGGCCATCAGGGCGCAGCACGCGGGCGATTGCCGCGAACAGCGCTCGGCGCGCGGTTGAAAGCCCGAGCACCGACAGGCAGCCGTCGCCGATCACCGCATCGACGCTTGCATCGGAAACCGGCAGGTCGAGCCAGTCGCCTTTGACAGCCTTTCGCGACGCAGTGTCGCCTGGCCAGATTCCAGCGATCATGTCGGAGGATTCGTCGACGGCCATCATGGTCGCGCCGAGCCCGGCGAGTTCCGGAGTCACACCGAGCAGAACGACATGCGCCTCCGAAAGGTCGAGCTCGCGATGGTAGGTTTCCACCGCTTCCGTGGGGGGGCGCAGCGGCGGTCCGAGCAACTTCCAGTGCCCTCGAATGGCATTCCAATGATCAGTCATCCCTGGCCCCAAGCCGGCATTGTATTCAAATGCATAATCGAGGACGCTAATGAAACCAAGTGCGGGGGGCGCATGACACGCATCGCGGTTATTACACATGAGTTCGACAGGTTCGAACGCCGGCGCGGCCCGCTGTTGCGCCGCGACAGTCCCTACATGCTCTTTGATCTGCTGGAAGAACTGAAACGGCGCGGCCATTCCGTCCGCATACTCTCAGGAACGTCGGCGAAGCCGGAGGCCGATATAGCGGTGCTGCATGTCGATGCGACCGTGACGCCACCCGAATATGTCGAATACGCGCGCGCTTTTCCCTTCTGCCTGAACGTTGGGGCAGCCGACATCTCCAAGCGCCGTGTCAGCGGCGCCGTGATCGGCAGGGATGACGACTGGCCAGGGCCGGTCATCGTCAAGAGCAATCTCAACAATCTGGGAATGCGTGAGCAGTCGCTTAACCGGCGATCGCGACGTGCCGGAAAGCCGGAGCCATTTCCCGGCGTCGAGCTTATCGAGGGCTACCACGTCTGTACGTCCCTTTCGGATGTTGCGCCTGCGGTGTTCGACCGAAGGGATCTCGTCGTCGAAAAGTTCATTCCCGAGCCGGAACCGGACGGCTTTGGCGCCCGCTTCTGGACATTTTGCGGGGAGCGCGAGCGCTGCACCCGCCATGTTTCGCCACAAAGCCTGGTCAAAGGCGACGACACGATCCGTCGTGAGCCGGTTCCGGTTCCCGAGGAGCTGCGCGCGCTGAGGCGCGAACTTGGCTTTGACTATGGCAAGTTCGACTTTGTCATGCACGAGGGCAGGGCGGTGCTGCTTGACGCCAACAAGACACCCGGCGGCGCCCGCAATCTTTCTGCCTTTCTCGCCGCCGGCAATGCCAATCTTGCCGACGGCTTCGAAGGCCTCATCCGCGAGTTTACATAACCGGCGTCCTGACATTCATGTCGGCAGTCACCCTCTTATTCGGCGTGGCTTCACGACGATCATCAGGCTTACAAGAACACCCGCAACTGGGTGTGGATGATCGACCGGTAATCCTCGATCGTGCGCCGGCCTTCTTCCTCATCTTGCGTCAGGGCCAGGCGCACGACGCCGCCGGCAAGCTGGAAGATGAGAAAGACCAGGCGTGCGAATGCCTCGCGCTGCTCCGCCTGAAGCATCGGACCGACATGGTCGCAGAATATCTTCGACTGATGTCTCGTCTCGGCGATGTCGAGATGTTGCAGCGCCTTATCGGCCTGGATGGCATTCTGCAGGTCCTGAATGGCCGGGTCAGCCGCGACACGGCTGTAGTAGTCGTTGAGCAGGCGGTCCGCGGCGCCGGTCACGTCGCCCAGCCCCTGGATTTCGGCGATGATCGCGCCGAAGCGCGCCCGGCTGACCTCCGAGAACCGCTCATAGAGCATCGCCAGGATCGCCGACTTGTTGGGGAAGTAGTGGTAGACGGTGGCGATCGGCCCGCCCGCCAGCATGCCGACCTCCTTCATGGTGACGGCGTCGATGCCCTTCTCGCCGATCAGCCGCATGGTGGTCGACAGGATGGCGTCGATGCGTTCGCGGCTGCGCTCCTGCTTGGGTCTGCGCCTGGGCTCGGTGGCCGTTCGTGTTGCTTCCGTCATGCACCGATCTTTCGCACGGTTCCCGAATTCCGGTTGACAAAAAATATGATCAAGTATCAGTTTCTTAAATGCTGACAGATTGTCAGCTTTTCTGCCGCGCGGCAAGGACGTTGGGAGGCGCCTTTGACTTCGACAAACACCGGTCTTCAGGGCGATGGTGACTGGCTGGTCGGCAATCCGACCGGCGGCCAGCTTGCCTCGGCCTTGTGGATCGGGTCGGTCGGCCTGCTCATCCTCGGCCTGCAGCCCGTCCTACTTGGCGCGCTCTATACCGAGGGCCATGTCAGCGGCGACGAGCTGGCACTGGTCGCCACCGCCGAGATGATCGCCATCGCGATCGGCTCGGCGATCGTCGCGATGCTGCTCTCCGCCCGCAAGATGCGCTGGAAGAGCGCGGTCCTCCTGCTGCTCTTGGCGCTGGCCAATGTCTGGACGGTCTATGCCGCCGGCGCCAACACGCTGATGGCGACTCGCGCGCTGGCCGGCCTTGCCGAAGGTGGCCTTGTCGCGGTCGCCACCGAACTGATCGCCCGTTCGCGGCGCGCCGAACGCATTGGCGGTTTCTTCGTCACCATGCAGACGCTGGCGCAATGCGCTTTTGCCTTGCTGCTGGCGCTCTATGTCATCCCCGCCGCCGGATCGGCGGGCGGCTTCCTCGTTCTCGCGGTCGTCTGTGCAGCGTCGCTGGTAATCGCCTTCGCGGTCCCCGCCGACTATGCCGACCTGCCGAAGGACGAGAACCTCGCCAATGTGCTGACGGGTCCCTCTATCACCGCGCTGTTGTCGGTCTTCTGCTACTTCATGTTCTTCGGCGCGGTCTGGGCGTTTTTGGAACCTCTCGGCGCCCAATTCGGCATCGATGGCCGCACCGTCGGGCTGATCGTCTCGGCCAGCCTCGCGGCGCAGGTGCTGGGCGCGATGACGGCGACCGTGTTCGAGGCGCGCATCGACTATCGCCTTGCCATCGCGGCGATCGGCATCGTCGCGCTTGCCGCCTCCCTCGTGCTTGCCAGCGGACCTGGCCTTACGACATTCTGGGTCGCCGCCCTGGTCATGGGTTTCATCCTGCTGTTCATCGTGCCCTACCAGATCCGGCTGGCGATCACCGCCGACGAGACGCGCACCGCCGTGCTGCTGGTACCGGCCGCCCAGCTTTTCGGCCTGGCGATCGGGCCGGTCGCGGCGTCGCTGCTCATCGACGGCAAGGATTTTCGCCCGGTTCCGGCATTCGCCGCCGCGAGCGCCGTCGCCAGCGTGGCGCTGCTCGGCCTGTTTGTCCTCGTGGCGCGGCGTCGCCGGGCTATTGCGTGAGCGGCATGTCGAGCAGCTGGAGCAACTGGTCGGGCTTCGTCACCGCCGAGCCGCGGCTGCTTGCCAGCCCGGCCGATGCTGGCGAGCTCGGCGATCTCATTCGCACCGCGCCCGGTCCGGTCCGCGTCGTCGGCGCCGGTCACTCCTTCACGCCGCTGGTGAAGTCGCAAGGCACCATCCTGTCGCTGGAGAAGCTGGAAGGGCTGGTCTCGCATGACGCGAAAAAACATCAGGCGCGCGTGCGGGCAGGGACGCGGCTTGGTCCGCTCATGCACATCCTGCAAGGCATCGGCCAGGGCCTGCCCAACATGGGCGACATCGACCGCCAGGCGATAGGCGGCGCGCTGGGCACGGCTACTCACGGCTCGGGGCCGACGCTCGGTGCCTATCACACGCAGCTGGAAACGGTCCAGATCGTCGATGGGCTTGGCAAAGTCCGCGAGTTCAAGCGGGAAGGGGATCAGGAGACGATCCATGCCATCGGCGTCACGCTCGGTGCCTTCGGCGTCTTGAGCGAAGTGACGCTGAACAACATCGCGACCTACCGGCTGCGCCGCCGCAAATGGGTGCTGCCGATCGGCGACATGCTGCGCGATTTCGAAACGATGATGGCCGCGCATCGCTCGGCCGAATTCTACTACATTCCATTTTCCGGTTACGCGCAGTTCATCGCCAGCGACTTCAGCGCCGAGGCCACGACGACGCGCCCGACCGACGATGATGAGGGCTCGTTGCGCACGCTGCGCCGCTTGCGCACCGGGCTTGCCTGGCTGCCGTCGCTGCGCCGCCGGCTGATCCTGGGCGCGGTCGCCAAGGTGCCGGCCGAGGATTATGTGCAGGACTGGCTCAACGTCTATGCCAGCGACCGGCAGACCAGGTTCAACGAAATGGAATATCATCTTCCCTTCGAGGAGGGGCCGAAGGCGCTGGCCGAGATCATCGAACTGACCGAGAAGCATTTTCCGGAAGTCTATTTCCCGATGGAGGTGCGGTCGGTGGCATCGGACGAATTCTGGCTCTCGCCCTTCCACAAGAGGCTCACCTGTTCCATCGCCATCCACCACGACGCGGCGAACGATCCGTTGCCATTCATGCGCGCGGCCGAGCCGATCTTCCGCAGATATGGCGGCAGGCCGCACTGGGGCAAGATGCACAGCCTGAAAGCGGCCGACCTGAAAAAGCTTTATCCGCGTTGGGACGATGCGATTGCGGTGCGCCGCGACATCGACCCGCACAACCGTTTCGTCTCGCCCTATATCGCCGATCTCTTCGGCATCGACCAATGAAAGCCTATTTCGCCTCGCTTTCGGATGCGCTGAAGCAGGCGGGCATCTTCCAACCCTGCCTGCTGCTCGACCGCGACCGGTTGGACAGCAACATCGCCCTGGTGAAGCAAAGGCTCGATCCCCGCCTCGCCGTGCGGCTGGTCGACAAGTCGCTCGCTTGCCTGCCGTTGCTTGCCCATATCGGCAAGGCGCTTGGTACCCACCGCTTCATGACCTTCCACCCGCCGATCAGCGAGGCGGTGCTGAGCGCGTTTCCGGATGCGGACCTCCTCTACGGCAAGCCGATGCCGGTCGGCGCGGCAAGGGCGGCGCTTTCCAAGGGGAACGCAGCCGGGTCGAGGGTATGCTGGCTGATCGATACACAGCAGAGGCTGACGGAATATGGCGCGCTCGCCGACGAACTCGGCGTCGAGCTGCGGATTGCTTTCGAAATCGATGTCGGACTGCATCGCGGCGGCTTCGCCGAACCGGAAGCCCTCTCGCAGGCGTTGAAGGCGCTGCCGGCCCACAAACGGCTGCGCTGCGAAGGCGTCATGGCCTATGAAGCGCATGCGCCGAATATACCCGGCCTGTTCGGCGGGCCGGCGAGGGCATTGGCGAAAGCCTCGGAACGAGCCGCCGCTTTCGTGGCGCGCCTCGGCATGGACCAGCGCCATATCTTGAACATTGGCGGCAGCAAGACAGCGCTGCTTCATCATGGCGGCGCTGCCAATGAAGTGTCGATGGGCTCGGCCTTCGTGCTGCCCGGCGATTTCGACACGCCGGGCCTCGATGGCTTTCAGCCGGCGGCCTTCATTGCGACGCCGATCCTGAAAGTGGTCGAGCCGATGCTGCCCGGCCCGCCGGCGGTTTCGCGTCTGCTCCAGGCGCTCGGCCGGTTTCCGCGCAAGGGTTGCTATCTCTATGGCGGCAAATGGATGGCCGAACCGGTGTTTCCCGAAGGCATGACGACGAACGGCCTGCTTGGCCTGTCCTCCAACCAGCAATTCATGGGCCTGCCCGCCGAGGCCGTTGTCAGGCCCGGCGACCATGCATTCCTGCGGCCGACGCAGAGCGAAGCCGTGCTGCAGCAGCTCGGACCGATCGCGGTGCTTTCCCGTGGCAGGATCGTCGACCGCTGGCCGGTGCTGCCGATGGGGTGACGTTTCGGCGTTCGCCATTGGCGCCTGCATTTGCGATGTCGTGATTCTAGGGGCTGCGCTCCTCTTCGCTCCTTCTCCTAGAATGACGAAGTTGTGAAGCGCCTCGTTGCAATGACTTTATTGACTAAGTCAACTAAATGATTGATCCTGTCCACGACAGGAGGACTGCCATGACGATCCACGACCACCCCGGCAAGGAACGCATCGACGCAGTGCGCGCCTTCAACCGCTTCTACACCCGCCAGATCGGTGTGCTCGACGAAGGCTGGCTGAAAAGCACCTTTTCGCTTACCGAGGCGCGGGTGCTCTATGAGCTTGCCCATCGCGACGGGCTCGTCGCCAGCGACCTGGTGCGCGATCTCGGCCTCGACCCCGGCTATGTCAGCCGTTTGCTCAAAAAATTCGAAGAGCGCGGTCTGGTCGAGCGCGAAGCCACCGAAGCGGACGCGCGCCGCGCCTCGATCGCGCTGACGCCGGCGGGCAGGGAAGCCTTCGCGCCGCTCAACCAGGATTCGCACGACCAGGTGCGAGCGCTGCTCGATCGACTGGCGCCCGTCGACCAGGATCGGCTGGTCAAGGCCATGCGCATCGTTCAGGACCTGCTCGGCGACAGACCCGAACCCAAGGTGCCTTACATCCTGCGGCCGCTAGAGGTTGGCGACATCGGCTGGGTCACGCGCCGCCAGGGCATGCTCTACGCGCAGGACTATGGCTGGGACGAAACCTATGAGGCGCTGGTCGCTGAGATCCTCGGCGAGTTCGTAAAGAAATTCGATCCGAAATGGGAGCGCGGCTGGATCGCCGAGCGGGAAGGCGAGGTCGTCGGCTCGGTCTTCGTCGTGCGCAAGTCGGATCAGGTGGCCAAGCTGCGGCTGCTCTATGTCGAACCGTCGGCGCGGGGCCTCGGCATCGGCAAACGGCTGGTCGAGGAATGCATCGGCTTTGCCCGCGCCAGGGGGTACAAGACGCTGACTTTGTGGACCAACGACATTCTGACCGCGGCCCGGCACCTCTACCAGGCGGCCGGTTTCAAGCTGACCGAGGAAGAGCCTCACCATTCCTTCGGCAAGGATCTGGTTGGCCAGAACTGGGATCTGGAGCTGTAGCGGCGCCTCTATGCCTTGACCGGCACCCAGATCTCCAGCCCGCCATTACCGGTGCGGGCATCGAATTCGGGCCCATAGCGCTCGAATTCCGGCGCGTCGGCGATTTCATGGCCGGAGGCCGGGAGCCAGCTGTTCCAGATCGTGTTGATCGTGCGCCGGATGGTCGAGATGTGCTCGCGATGCGTGAAAACGGCGTATTTCCGCGCCGGCACATGCACCCGGTAGAATTCCTTCGGCAGGTCGGAGAAGTCCGACACCTCGACGCCGACGACATAGTCGAAATTGCCGGCATCGTCGCCATTGAGGCAGACACCGTAGAAAACGCCTGGGACTTCGCCGGGGATGTTGCCGATATAAGGGCTGAAACGCTGCCACTGCATCGGAATGCCGGCGCTCGATTCGCAGCTGTAGCGCTCGCCGAAGCCGGCGATGAGGAAGGGTCGGCTGGTCTCGAAGCGCGGTGGTTCAAGGCTGGTGAGCAGGGTATGGTCCATCAAGATAGGCTCCACGAGATCGAGTGTCTTGGTCGAACCTTGCGCGCGCACCAGTTCCGGCGTGGTGCCGAACTGGTCGCGGAAGGCACGGGTGAAAGCCTCATGCGAGTTGTAGCCGGCGTCGAGCGCGACGCACAGTATGTCGGGCGCGCCGCCGGCGAGCCTGCGCGCCGCCTCGGTCAGCCGGCGCGAGCGCATGTAACCCATGACGGAACGGCCGGTGGCGGCGCCGAAGGCGCGCGTCACATGAAAGCGCGACACGCCGCTGCTGTGGGCGACGTCGTCGAGCGTAACAGCCTCCGGCAGATGGCTTTCGACAAACCATAGCGCTTTCTCGGTCGGGTTCATGTGCTCCTCGCATGTGGCGTCTTCACTCTGGCGCCTCGTTGCCCGGCCAGTTTGATCGAAATTGCGCATGGCGCAAAATCGAAAACGGCAACGCTGACAGGCGTGGACGCAAAGTCCGTCCGCGCCCATGCCGACGGCAGGCTTGCTCTCGTATGAGTTCTGTTATAACAAAACGAGGTATCGCCTTGCCTCGAATTCGCTCGCGGCATAGGCTGCGACTCGTGATGGTCCCCGAGCCGAAAGGCGAGGGGTGAAAAGGGAACGCGGTGAGACCCGGTTTTTGGGTCGAGGCCGCGGCTGCCCCCGCAACTGTAAGCGGCGAGCAAGATCCGGAACGCCACTGGCCGGCAAGGCTGGGAAGGCAGGATTGCGCAGAGACCCGTGAGCCAGGAGACCTGCCATCACTGAGTTGACCGGACGGGGTGTGCCGGGAGGAGACGTGGACATCGGTCTTGTCGGCCGGTCGACCAACATCCTTCCGTCGCCAGTTTTGAAAGTGACGTGAAGTTGGACGGCGCAATCGATCGTATTCAGCCCAGCCCGATGCACCAGATCATCGTGTGCACCCTTTGCCGCGACGTGCCGACCGGCGTCAGGTCGGGCGAAGGTTTGTGCGCCGAGTTGCGCTCCCGCCTCTCGGCCCAGCCTGACGTGGCGCATGGTTTCACGGTCGAGGGCGTGGCTTGCATGGCGGGTTGCGCGCGTCCCCTGACGGTGGCTTTCCAGGCACCAGGCAAGGCCGCCTATCTCTTCGGGTCGATCGACGCGCAGGCCGACGCCGCCGACCTCGTGCGATTCGCCCGGCTCTACGCTTCGCTTGCCGACGGCTGGTGCAATTCCGGACAACGTCCGCCGCGCCTGGCCGGCAAGACGCTTGCCCGCATTCCGGGGGCGGGCAAGCTGGCGGAAGGCAGTCGATGACAACGCCGCTTCTCGATGCGTGCGACCTGGGCGCGATAGCGAATGGCCGGCATCTGGTCCATGCGGTCAGCCTGTCGGTGACATCAGGCGACCGCCTTGCCATCATTGGCCCCAACGGCGCCGGCAAGACCACGTTGCTGCGCATGTTGTCCGGCATGCTCAGGCCGAGCTTCGGAGAGGTGAAGCTTGGCGGGCGGCGCCTGGACAGGATTTCGCCCGCCGAGCGGGCCCGGCATATCGCCGTCGTGGGCCAGAGCGACCAACCGGATCCGCGTTTGGCGGTGATCGACTATGTCGAGCTTGGCCGCGTCCCGCATGCCGGCCTGAGGGGCCGGAGCGAGGAACGCGACATTGTGGTGGACGCGCTGCGCCGGACCGGCCTGTTGTCGTTGCTCGGCCGGAGCATCGGCTCGCTGTCTGGTGGCGAACGCCAGCGCGCCCAGCTTGCGCGTGCCATCGCGCAGGAGCCCAAGATCCTTTTTCTCGACGAACCGACCAACCACCTCGACCCGCGCGCCCGCGCGCAGCTGCTCGAACTGGTGGCCGGCTTCGGCATGACCGTTATCGCGGTGCTGCACGATCTGACCCTGGTGGCACCCTTCGCCACCAGGGTCGCGGTGATGAACGAAGCCCGGCTGCAGGCGCTGGCGCCGCCGCACGAGGCGTTGACGCAACAGCTGATCCGCGAGATTTTCGGCGTCGACGTGTTTCGCCTGCGCCATCCCACCGAGGATCGCGAACTGACGGTGTTCGACCTTCCGAACCGCGCCTCGCCGCCATCCTGATCAACGCCCCTCATCGTCCGACACAGTTCAACTAAGGAGCAAATCCGTGAAACGCCTTGCCTTCTCGCTCGCCCTCTCGCTGCTGGCCTCGACGGCCTTCGCCTTCCCCGTCACCGTCGACAGCTGCGGCAAGCCGCTGACCTTCGACGCTCCGCCGAAGCGCGCCGTCATCCATGATCTCAACATGGCCGAGATGGCCTTCGCGCTGAAGCTGCAGCCTTCGATCGTCGGCCTGACGGGCATCAGTGGATGGTACAAGGTCGGCCCCGAATTCAAGGCCGAACAGGGTGCCATTCCCGAACTGGCGCCGAAATATCCGACCCTGGAGAACCTCGTCGCCGTCGAGCCCGACTTCTTCTTCGCCGGCTGGTACTACGGCATGAAGCCCGGCGGCGACGTGACGCCCGACACGCTCGCTCCGCACGGCATCAAGACGCTGGTACTGACCGAAAGCTGCGTCCACCTCGACAAGAGCCGCCCGGTCGCCTCCATGGACCTGCTCTATGGCGACGTCGAAAAGCTGGGCAAGATCTTCGGCAAGGAGGCAGAAGCGGAACAGCTTGTTGCCGGCTGGAAGGCGCAACTCGCCGAGATCAGCGCCAAGGTCGGCAGCGCGAAGGGAACACGCGTGTTCCTCTACGATTCCGGCGAGGACAAGCCGTTTACCGCGGGAAAATTCGCCATCCCCAGCGCCATGATCTCGGCGGCCGGCGGCGACAATATCATGGCCGACTTGGAAACGAGCTGGGGCAACACGGACTGGGAGACGGTGGCGGCGCGCAATCCGCAATTCCTCATCCTGCTCGATTATCAGGACGGCGGCGGCTACAGGAAACTGCTCGATTTCCTGAAGGCGCACCCGGCGATGAAGGAGACGGACGCGGTCAGGAACGAGCGCTTCGTGGCGCTTCGTTATGCCGAGCTGACACCAGGACCGGCGAACATCGAAGCCATCGGCCAGATCGCCAGGGCGATGCATCCGGAAGCGTTCTGATGGATCTTGCCCGAGAGCACAAATCCGGCGCGCTTTCAGGGCACAGGGCCTTCACGCTGGCCATGACGGCGGGCGCGGTGGCGCTCGTCGCTCTCGCGCTGCTGTCGATCGCTTATGGCTCGACGCTGATACCTCTGAGCGATGTCATCGCCGCCCTTGGCCGTGCCGTCGGACTGGACGAGCCTGAGATATCGGGCCCGGTCGGCAAGATCGTCGTCGACCTGCGGCTGCCGCGCACGATCCTGGCGATCTGTGTCGGCGGCGGGCTGGGCATCGTCGGCGCGCTTTTGCAGACGGTGACCCGTAACGATCTTGCCGACCCCTTCCTGTTCGGCCTGTCGTCGGGGGCCGCCGCCGGCGCGGTTTCCGTCATTACCGTGTTCGGCGACAGTTTCGGCATCTGGACCTTGCCCGTGGCTGCGTTCACTGGCGGCATCCTCGCCGCCTCCATCGTGCTTTTGCTGGTGGCGCGGGTGAGGGGGCAAGGTCCTGAGCGGCTGATCCTCGCCGGTCTTGCCGTTTCCTTCATGTTCACGGCCTTGACCAATTATCTGGTTTTTGCCGGTGACCAGCGCGCGGCTCATTCGGTCCTGTTCTGGACCATGGGCGGGCTCGGGCTGGCGCGCTGGGACAATGCGTGGCTGGGGGCGGTGGGCGCCGGCACGATCGCGGCCTACGGGCTGTGGAGCCATCGCAGCCTGGACGCTTTCCTCGCCGGTGAGAGCGCCGCCGAGAGTCTAGGCGTGCCGGTGGCGCGCATGCGCAGGACGACATTTCTCGTGGCCGCTTTCTCGACGGCAATCCTCGTCTCGGTCGCCGGCGTGATCGGCTTTGTCGGATTGATGATACCGCATCTGTCGCGGCCGCTGGCCGGTCCACTGCATCTGCGCCTGATCACAAGTTGTGCGCTGTTCGGGGCGGTGCTGCTGCTGGCAAGCGATCTCCTGGCCCGAACCTTGCTGCCGCCGCAGGAACTGCCGATCGGCATCATCACCAGCTCGCTCGGCGCGTTCTTCGTCGTCACCATGGTTGTCCGAAACCGCCTGTGAAGACGTGCCCTCCGAGCGTTGTTACGCACGGGTACACGTTCATCTGCCGCTAACCAGGATCGGATTGCAGGCCTGCCATGCGCATTTTGCCGGCTTTCATCGCGCTGTGGCATCTTGAATAGTAAGCACGCTTATTATATCTATCGCTCATGGTTTCAGATGGCATCGACAGATTGGGATTTTTGATCCACGACGTGCAGCGCCTGATGCGCAAGCGCTTTGAGGCGCGCGCCAGTGGGCTCGGCCTGTCTTCGGCGCAATGGCGGCTTCTGGTCCGCGTTGCCAAGGAGGCGGGCGTAGCACAGGCGCGGCTCGCCGAACTGCTCGAAATCGAGCCGATCAGCGTCTCACGCCTGGTAGACCGGATGGAGGAGGGCGGCTGGATCGAACGCCGCTCCGACGCGGCCGACCGGCGCGTGCGCATGATCTTCCCGACCGAGAAGGCGAACGCGGCCTATGCGGACGTCAAGAGCCTTGCTGGCGAGGTCTATGAGGAATCGCTCAGCGGCGTTTCGCCCGAAGATCGACGCGTCCTGATCCGGGCGCTGGATGTGATCGTACAGAATCTGACGGACGGCGAAGCTTCGTCGCTCGAAAAGATCAAGAGTGCGGAAGGTGCGGCAGCATGAACGCGGTAGCCAAGGTCGAAGAAAACGCTCCCAAGGTGGAGATGGAAGCGCCTGCCCAGCCGGCCGCCGCTCCCGTCGCGGTCGCTCCTCCCGTGCAGCCGGCCCCGGCGCCGAAGAAGAAGCGCCGCATCGGCCGCTTCTTCCTGATGTTCGCCTTGCCGGCGGCATTGATCGTCGGCGGCGGCTATGTCTGGGTGACGGGTGGGCGCTACCAGGAAACGGAAAACGCCAATCTGCAGCAGGCCAAGGTGTCGATCGCCTCCGACACGGCCGGTCGTATCGTCCAGGTCGCCATATCGGACAATCAGACGGTGAAGAAGGGCGATCTCCTGTTCGCCATCGACGCGGAGCCCTACCGGATCGCGCTTGGGCAGGCCGACGCAGCGGTGGCTGCCGCGCGCCTCAATGTCGAGCAACTACGCGCCGCCTACAGCCAGGCGTTGGCGCAGGAAAAATCCGCCAGCAGCGAAGTTGCCTATGCGCAGTCGCAATATGACCGTGCCGCCGATCTTGCCCAGAAAGGGATCAATGCCAAGTCTTCGCTGGATGAGGCCAGGAATGATCTCGACAAGGCCAAGCAGCAGCTTGCCGTTGCCGATCAGGGCATCGTCAGCGCCAAGGCGGCACTTGGCGGCAATCCCGATATCGAGACGGACAAGCATCCGACCGTGATGTCGGCACTCGCCGCGCGCGACAAGGCTGCCTATGACCTGGCGCAGACCACGGTAAGGGCACCTGCCGATGGTCTTGTCTATCAAGCCTCATCCTTCAAGGTCGGCCAGTATGTCGGCTCCGGCACACCGTTGTTTGCGCTGGTCGAGACCGGTGACACCTGGATCGACGCAAATTTCAAGGAAACCCAGCTCACCAACATGAAGCCGGGTCAGAAGGCGGAGATCGTGGTCGATACCTATCCGGGCAGGACCTTCGAGGCGACCGTCAAGGCTATCGGTGCCGGCACCGGCGCGGACTTCTCGCTGCTGCCGGCCCAGAACGCCACGGGCAACTGGGTCAAGGTCACCCAGCGCATCCCGGTCCGCCTGGAACTGACCGATCCCGACGCCAGGATGGCGCTGCGCACCGGCATGAGTGCTTCGGTTACCGTCGACACCGGCATAGCGCGCGGCTGGCCGTCGATCTTCGGCCACGCCACGGCCGGCGAGCCCGCGCGGTAAGACAGCGGAAGCCCGCAGGGACCGGGCGGGTCGAAGCGAGTTTGCAGGATTGGTCTGATGGAGGGGTGGGAAGGATCAGTGTTTGGGCGAGCCGCATGGCAGCTGTCCAAAGGTCTGAAATCTTCGACACGGTCCCGTCGGTCCTCAAGTTTCCGGGCGGCAGCGTCCGCTCAGCTGGAGACATTCGGTCGATGTAACCCCCACATCGACAATCGCGTCCCACCGCGATGAAGGTCTCTCGACGGAAGGCTTCGCCGCCCGGAAACCCGTTGTACACGTTTCTGTTACTGTCTGGAAGTTCTTCGCCATGAGCACGCCTGAACCGTTCAAAGAAGTGCCACATCGTGGCCTGATCACGGTGGCGCTCATGCTGGCGACGGTCATGCAGGCGCTCGACACCACGATCGCCAACGTCGCGCTCCCGACCATGACCGGCGATCTCGGCGCTTCGCCCGACAACATCAACTGGGTGCTGACCTCCTACATCGTCGCCGCCGCCATCATGACGCCGGTCACCGGCTGGCTCGCCGATCGCTTTGGCCGCAAGGAGCTGTTCCTGGCGGCGGTGGTCGGCTTCACCATCTT
Organism: Mesorhizobium sp. M8A.F.Ca.ET.208.01.1.1; assembly: GCF_004791315.1. Taxonomy (NCBI): domain Bacteria; kingdom Pseudomonadati; phylum Pseudomonadota; class Alphaproteobacteria; order Hyphomicrobiales; family Phyllobacteriaceae; genus Mesorhizobium; species Mesorhizobium sp. M8A.F.Ca.ET.208.01.1.1. The sequence continues at coordinate 1,703,333 of NZ_SRUT01000001.1, read as the reverse complement.
CTCGATGTTGTGCGGCCTGGCGTGGAGCCTGGAAACCATCGTGCTTTTCCGGCTGATGCAAGGTGTGTTCGGCGCCGCGATCGTGCCGCTGTCGCAGACCTTCCTGCTCGACATCAACCCCAAGGAGCGCCATGGCCAGGCGATGGCCATATGGGGCGCCGGCATCATGCTGGGCCCGATCCTCGGCCCCACCCTTGGCGGCTGGCTGACCGAGAATTTCAACTGGCGCTGGGTGTTCTTCATCAACCTGCCGGTCGGCATCCTCGCCTTCCTTGGCATGGCCGCCTATCTGCCGGCTGTTGCCCGGCGGGTGCGCAGCTTCGATTTCTTCGGCTTTGCCATGATATCGCTCGGCGTCGGCGCGTTGCAGCTGATGCTCGATCGCGGTGGCGAGGTCGACTGGTTTTCCTCGGTCGAGATCTGGATCGAGCTTGGTCTTTCGATCACCGGTTTCTGGGTGTTCATCATTCACACGGTGACATCGGAACATCCCTTCATCGATCCGAAGATTTTCCTCGACCGCAATTTTGTCACCGGGCTTGCATTCATCTTCGTCATGGGCGTGCTGATCCTGGCTTCTATGTCGCTGCTGCCGCCGATGCTGTCGACCATCTTCGGTTATCCGACCGTCACCATCGGCATCGTCATCGGGCCGCGTGGCGTAGGCACGATGATTTCCATGCTCGTCGTCGGGCGCATCATGGGCAAGATCGATGCCCGAATTCTGGTCGTCATCGGCTTCCTCCTGACCGCGCAGTCGCTCTACACCATGGCCAGCTTCACCCCACAGATGGACAACTGGCTGATTCTCAGCTCCGGCGTGATCCAGGGCCTGGGCATGGGAATGGTGTTCGTGCCGCTGTCGACGGTTGCCTTCGCCACGCTCGATGCCCGCTACCGCACCGATGCAACCTCGTTGTTCAGCCTGGTGCGTAATCTTGGCTCGTCGATCGGCGTCTCGGTCGTGACGGTGCTGCTGGTGCGCAACACGCAGATCAACCACGCCGAGCTTTCGGCCTTCATCAACCCGTTCAATCCCAATCTCTGGGCTGTCTCGCCGGCGGCTGCCGGCGGCGACCCGACGGCGCTGTCGCAGGTCGATCGCATGGTCAATCTCCAGGCGATGATGATCTCCTACGTCAACGACTTCAAAATACTGATGATGATGACGCTGGCCGCCATCCCGTTCGTGCTTCTGTTGCGCAAGCCGAAAACGGCACCGGCCGGCGGCGGCGCGCCTGCCGCCCATATGGACTGATGGAGCGGCCGCTCGCCAGGGGATGTCCGCCGGCGATATCTTTGCTACCTGCCGAGCACCAGAGACCAGTAGCGCAGGTTGGGGTCGCGGCCGTCGCGGACATAGGCAAGCCCGAAGCGGCTGAAGTCCGGATCGAGTATGTTGCGGCGGTGTCCCTGCGAATGCATCCAGATATCGAACAGCTTCTGTTGGTCGAAGCGGCCGGCCGCGATGTTCTCGGCCGCGGCGCCGTGTACGCCGTTGTCCTTCATGCGCGAGGCGAAATCCTTGCCCCAGCCGGTGGTGTGGCTCATGTTTTCACGCTGCGCCATGTAGCCGGCCTGCTGGAGTGCTGCTTGCTCAAGCTGTGCGTCGGAAACAAGCGGCCCCAGCCCGGCGGTCGCGCGCAGGCTGGCCAGCGTGCCGGTTGCCGAGGAGGAGACCCCGGCGCCTTGCCCGGTCGGCAGCGAAACGGTGCCGCAGGCGGCCAGCCCGAGCAAGGCCGCGAGGCCGGCCGTCTTGAGCCAGGTGCGCCTATTCAGGTTCGCGATCCGGTCGCTTTCGAGTCTTGAAGTGGTCATGCCTGCCTGAGATAGTCGTGATCATGGCTTTTGCCGGGCAGGGTGATGAAAATCTGAAATCGAATGGCGGTCAGCCGCTTATTTCACAAGCGTGATGAGGCGGCCGGCATACATCTCGCGATTTCCGAACACGGCCGTGCAGTCGGTTTTGATGGACGAGTTGCCTGTCATCTGCACGGTCAGGCCAACAAGCCTCAGACAGTCGCCCTGACCGCTCATATCCGAGTTGCCGGCAAAGGAAATGGCCGCGTCAGGCGCATAGACGAACCCGCTGATCACGGAATTCGCGCCGCCATTCAGCGTCAAGGCCGATGTGTTGCCATGGTTCTCGAAAATGGTGATGCCTGCGTAGGGGCCACTGGTGGGCGGAGAAAGGTCCACCTTTTCATTGGCATTTATGTAGATCTGTGCGCCCTCCATCAGGAATATGGTGACGCCGTGGCCGGTCAGGCTGCCGTTGCCGCCCGGTTTCAAGGTCACGCCGCGCAAAATGTAGACGCCCGGGTTGAGCGTGATATTTCCCGACAATGTCTTGTCGCAATAGGTGCCGGGCGACAGCGTGTAGGTTTTGCCGTTCGGGACCGGCAGGCAGAATGTGTAGGGGGGAGGCACGATGTCGGCCAGGGGATCGAAGGACGCATATTGATGTTCGAGCGGCGCGCCGCAGGCGAGATTGGCACTGGGCGGTAAAAGCCCGGAAGTGCCGCCGACGGTCGAGACGCAACCCGCCGAAACCTGAGCGGAACCGCCTCTGCTGACGGCATCGGACGCGTCCGAGTTTGCCGCGATCACGCAATTGCTCATGGCGACGTCGGTCGAGCCCTGCAGGCTTGCCGCGGCCGACGCATGCGGATCGAGCGCCAGCACGCAGGCCTGTGCGCCCGGGTGCATCTTGACCGTCGCCGACCGGTGAGCTGGCCAGGGGGCCGCGCCATTGATGAAGCTCGGACGGTTGATGCCTGACGAAAGCGAGATGTAATAGGCGCTCGGGTCGCCGCTGGCTGTGGCCGAAAAAGCGGAGATGCTGTCTGAATATTCCTGTTGATCGGCGACGCTCATATTGGCCGCAAAGAATGTCAGCCCAAGCCCTTGGACATCACCCGCGCTCATGCTGGGCAGGTACTTCGTGCCGACGGCAAGCCCAGCCGCGTCCAGCGAGTTCTGCAATTGCGCGGCGTCATCGCTCGTGCCTGTCAGGTCGAGGGTGCCGGCGACGACGGCCATTATCGGCAGCAGCGCTATGGCGGTCGCCATGGCAAAATTGCCGTGCTCCGAAGACCAGAAGCCCTTCAACGTGAACATCGCCCCTCGCCAAGGTTTGAAAAGCTCAGGTGATACACCTTGGGTCTCTACGAGTAATTTAAGCAATAGCTAAAATGCATTGATTCTGAGATGAACTCGGTGGTTCGCCAAACCAAGGCCGCCCAGCAAGCATAACGAGACGCGGCGACAATCCCGGGAAGATCGGATATAATGCCAGCGTTCTTGAAGTGGCAGCTACGGGCGGCCACCCTAGGCGGTGACCGCCCCCCGAGAAAAACGGAGGTAGGTTATGGCCGGCTTTCATGTCATGGCGGACGCGCACGGGATGCATGTGCAACCCGCGGTCCGCCGCATTTCCACGCCAGACCTCTGGGACGCATTGAGACTTGGCGCCGAGGACTTCTGGGCCAAGCCCTCGCATTACGTGTTCCTGTGCCTGATCTATCCGGTTGTCGGCCTGATCCTGACGCGGTGGACCTCCGGCTCCAACGCCATCCAACTCGTCTATCCCTTGATGTCGGGCTTTGCCCTTGTCGGCCCGTTCGCCGCGATCGGGCTCTACGAGATCAGCCGCCGGCGCGAGCTCGGCATGAATACCAACTGGCGGCACGCCCTCGACGTGCGCCGCTCACCGGCGCTGCCCTCGATAGCTGCCATCGGCATCATGCTGTTCGCGCTGTTCCTGCTGTGGCTGTTCACGGCGCAGTCGATCTACACCAGCCTTTTTGGCAGCGAGCCGCCGGCTTCGGTCGGGGCCTTCCTGCGCGATGTGCTGACGACCAAGAAGGGCTGGACACTGATCCTTCTCGGCAACGCGGCCGGCCTGGTCTTCGCGGTGGTCGTGCTGGCGACCACGGTCGTTGCCTTCCCGCTTTTGCTTGATCGTGACGTCGCGCCGTTTCGGCGATTGAGACCTCGGCCCGGGCGGTCATGGCAAATCCGCTGCAGATGACGCTCTGGGGTCTGATTGTCGCGGTGCTGCTGGTGATCGGCTCTATCCCGCTGTTTGCCGGTCTCGCCGTCGTCATGCCGATCCTCGGCCACGCGACCTGGCACCTCTACCGCAAGGTGGTCGAGCCCGCGCAGATCCGGCCCCCGCGCCGTCCGATGTGATGCCTCAACGCTGCGCGTCAGTCGCCATCTTCAGCGCCAACGCCGTCAGCACGGTTCCCATCATCCAGCGCTGGATCACCAGCCATAGCGGCCGTCCGGCGAGGAAGGTGGCGATCGAGCCGGCGGTCAGCGCGATGATGGCATTGACACTGAGGCTGATCGAGATCTGCGTCGCGCCCAGCACCAGGAGCTGCGACAGGACATGGCCCTTGCCGGGACTGATGAACTGCGGCAGCAGCGACAGATAGAGAACGGCCACCTTGGGATTGAGCAGATTGGTCATCAATCCCATGGCGAACAGCTTGCGCGGCCGGTCCTTCGGCAGGTCGCGCACCTGGAACGGCGAGCGCCCGCCGGGTTTCACCGCCTGCCAGGCCAGCCACAGGAGATAGAGCACGCCGGCAAAGCGCAACACGTCATAGGCATAGGGCACCGCGATCAGCAGCGCCGTGATGCCGAACGCGGCCGACAGCACGTAGAACAGGAAGCCGACCGCAACGCCGCCAAGCGAGATCAGTCCGGCCTTCGGCCCTTGCGACAGCGAGCGCGAGATCAGGTAGATCATGTTGGGGCCTGGCGTCAGCACCATGCCGAGGCAGACCAGCGCGAAGGCGAGATGGTTGGCGGTGTCGGGCATTGTTCGTTCCCCAGCGTGCCGCGATGGATGAGGGACCGCGCGGGCGGTCAATCTGTGCCCGTCACGGCGGGCGTCTGCAAGGGCTTGACGCCGCCAGGCGTTGCGCCAGGAACGATCCTGGTTAGCCGACCACGCGCAGGTTCGACAGTTCGTTGCCGATTTCCTTGAAATCGTTTGCCAGGCTGGCGCCGGTCGCATTCCAAAACAGCTTCGCCGGTTTGCTCGGATCCGTCGCATCCTTGCGGAAGCGCGAATTCGACGAGCAGGATTTCAGCGCATCGATCGCCAGCTTGTCGCTGGCCTTCGTCGTCGACAGGTCGAGCGCCACCGTCATCACCATGATGTTGGCTGCCTTGGCGTTGTTGCAAAGCGTGGCCATCTGCTCGTTGAGCGCGTTGGTGTAGTTGCCGTTCGAATAGTCCAACTGACCGATGGCGCTCGACGTGCCCATGAACAGGCGGCCGACCGAAGTGCCGTTGTAACCGGGATTGAGATAGCCGTAGGACGCATAGGTCGATTTCGAATTGGCGGGATCCGAGTAGCCCAGCGAGGAAGGTGTGTAATAGGTGTTGGCGCCGTCGGTCAGCACGATCACCACCTTGTCGTTGCCTCTTTCGGTTTCCGGGCGCCCTTGCGTGAACGGCTCTCTGCTCGAAACCACCCGCCAGCCCCAGGCCATGCCCTCGGGGACGTTGGTGCCGCCATTCGGCTGCATCAGGTCGATCGCCGCCTTGATCGAGGTGAGCCCGTCGGCGACGCTGACATCGGTCAGCGGCGTGATCGGGTTGGTGGTGCAGCTGTAATTCGGCCCGTTCCCGGCGGGCAGCGCCGGCGCATCGATCGGCGGCGGCTGGAAATACTTGGCCATGTTGCGCAGCCGCGATTGGCCGCTGCTGCTCGATGGATCGTCGTTCCACCAGCTGTTGACGGCGCCATAGGTTGCCGGCGCGGCCTCGTCGGGATCCTGGGTGAGCTTCCAGTGATTGCCCGGTTCGTCGGGGGCGAACATGGGCACGAACATCGTTGCCGGATCGCCGACGCCGATGCCTGTGTTGGCCGAGCCACCGGACGGCGTGGCGTCGTTGATGTTGTAGGGGTAGGGCCTGGCCTCGACGCAGCCTTGCCAACTGGCGAACGGACCATAGGAATCGATATAGTCATATTCGTCGTGGCTGCTTTTGCAGGTGTTGTTCGAATTGTATTGGTCGCACACGACCCGTTTGCTGTTGACGACCCGCTCGTGGTTGGTGACGACCTGCATGTCGCGGTAGAGCGAGAACCGGGTCAGCATCTGGCCTTCCCCGGTTCCCCAGCCGGTCCCGCGCTTGTACCAGATGCCGTTGGTTTGCTGGGCGTACTTGTTGGCGGCGTTCAGCGTCGACCAGTCGAAATTCTCGTTCGACACCGGCGACAACCCTTCGGTGTCCATCCACGATGCGTTGCCATTCCCGGGGCCGACATTGACCGAGGCGGCAAAAGGGACGAGGCCGAATTGCACCGGCTTGTCGACCTGCTTGATCATGATCGCCTGCTGGGCCAGCGTGTCGACCAGCTGCTTGGAAGCAGTCTTGAGAAGATCGATGCGCTTTTGCCCCGAGCCCGTGCCAAGCGTGGTCATCGATCCGGAATTGTCGAGCACCAGGGCAACTTCCAGCGTGTTCTTCAGCCGCACCTGCGAGGTGACGTTGAAGCTGAGCCTCTGGTTCGCATCGGTCGCCGATTTGCCGACGAATTGGGCGAAGGCGGGGTAGAAATAGGGTTTGTAGTTGAGCTGGGCGGTCATGGTGAGCAGGCCGCCGCCGCTGGTGTTGCTTGGCAAGATGACGTTGAGCGTGGCGCTGGCGGGATCGATATCGTTCAAATTGGCGTTGAAGAAGTCGAGCGCATAGGCTCTCAACTGGTCGTCGGTCGCACCTTCCGTCAGCCGGCGGGCCGTAGCGAAGTTGGCGGCGTCGAGCGCGTTCATCAACATCTGCTTTTCGCGGTTCATTTCCGTGAAGTCGACAGCGAGCGCCAGACCGCCCATCAGCGGCACCATCGCCACAACCGTCATAAGAGCATAGTTGCCGCGCCTGTCGCGGCGGAACTTACGCCAGATTTCATGCATGTCTTGAAGCGGCCCCCGCCGACGGATTCTCGGTCGGCGCGAGCTTCCCACAGAACGCTGAAGGACGGGTTTGGGAAACCGCTCTATTGCTTGGTTGGCGCTTCACCAACCGCTAACCAATCAAAGGCCGCGGCTTGCGCCGCAATTCGTGCCGATGCGGGTGAAAGCTGGTGACAGCATGGGCCGGTTCGGATAATTCGAACCGGCTGCGGCGAACCGTCGGCCGCCGCACCCGCAACGATCATACTGAAGGAAACGGCATGGCGGATTCGCCCGAAATCGTCGGCTCGCTCGAAGACGTGTCGAAAGCCTATTCGGCAATTCTCTGCGACGTCTGGGGCGTGGTGCACAATGGCGAGTGGCATTTTCCGGCGGCCGCGGCCGCGCTGGCGGCGGCAAGGGCGACCGGCATTCCTGTCGTTCTGATCACCAATTCGCCACGCCGCAGTGCCGATGTCGTGGCACAGATGAGCGTGATCGGCGTTCCGCCGTCAGCCTATGACCGTGTGGTGACCTCGGGCGACGTGACCCGCGACCTGATCGCGGAGGGCCCACGCAAAGTCTTCCACATCGGCGCCGACCGCGATTTGACCCTTTACGATGGCCTCGATGTCGAACTCGTCGAGGAATTCGAGGCCGCCGGCGTCGTGTGCACCGGGCTGTTCGACGACGAGGTTGAAAAACCCGAGGATTATGCCGACTTGCTGCGCCGGTTGCGCGCCAGGAACTTGCCATTCATCTGCGCCAATCCCGATATCATGGTTGAGCGCGGCGAACGGATCATCTGGTGCGCCGGTGCACTCGCACGCGACTACGCGCAGCTCGGCGGCCGCACGCTGATCGCCGGAAAACCCTATGCGCCGATCTACGAGGTCGCGATGAAGGAGGTGGCCGAGATCCTCGGCCGGCCGGTTGAGCGTTCGCAAATACTGGCGATCGGCGATGGCATGATGACCGACGTCAAGGGCGCGGCCGACAATGGTTTCGACGTCCTCTATGTCTCCGGCGGCATTCACGCCCGCGACTACGGCGATCCATCCCGGCCGGATCCGGCAAGGCTTGGGCTCTTCCTGGAGCGGCACGGCTATCGTCCGGTGGCCGTCATCGCAAGGCTGCAGTAGGTGGCAATGGTCGCGTTCCAGCATCTTGCGACAACCGCGCCGCTGCCCGCCGATCTGCGAGGCGGCGTCGTTGCGATAGGCAATTTCGATGGCGTCCACCGTGGCCACCAGGCCGTTCTCGAACGGGCATTGGCGGAGGCCAAGCGGCGTGGCGTGCCGGCCCTGGTGCTGACCTTCGAACCGCACCCGCGAACGGTTTTCAAGCCTGATTTGCCGCTTTTCGTGCTGACGCCGCCACCGATGAAGGCGCGGCTCTTGTCGCTGCTGGGCTTTGCCGCGCTCGTCGAGCAACCTTTCACGCGCGATTTCGCCTCGCTGTCGGCGGAAGCCTTCGTCACCGATGTGCTGGAGAGGACGCTGGGCATCACCCATGCCGTGACCGGTTTCGATTTCCATTTCGGCAAGGACCGCCAGGGCGGGCCGGCCTATCTGATGGCTGCCGGCGAGCGCCATGGCTTCGGTGTCACACTCGTCGACGCCTTTCGCGACGAAGGCGCCGAGGTGGTTTCGTCGAGCCGCATCCGTGCCTTGCTTTGCGAGGGCGAGGCGGCCGGGGCCGCCGGTCTGCTCGGCTATCGCTTCACGGTGGAAAGCGAGGTTGTCGGCGGCCAACAACTCGGGCGAACGCTCGGCTTTCCCACCGCCAACATGAGGCTTCCGGCGGCAGCCACGCTCAAGGAAGGTATTTACGCCGTCCGCTTCCGGCGCGCCGACGGCACGCTGCACGACGGCGTCGCCAGCTTTGGCCGCCGCCCGACCGTCGACGACAACGGCGCACCGCTCCTGGAAACCTTCGTCTTCGATTTTTCCGGCGATCTCTATGGCGAGACTTGCGAAGTGTCGTTCTTCGGCTTCCTGCGCAGCGAGATCAAGTTCGACGGGCTCGATGCGCTGGTGGCGCAGATGAAGCGCGATGAAGCCGAGGCACGCGCGCTGCTTGGCGGCGTCAAGCCGCTGTCCAGCCTGGACGCCGCGGTGGCGTTCTGAAGCATGACCCCGAAATGGGGAAGGCGAGTTCCTACCTCTTCAATGCAAGACCGACGGCGATGAAGGTCCAGCCCTGGAAGATCAGGTCGATCGCCAGGAACAGTCCGAGCACCCACAGGCTGTTGACCGGCCAGCCCATGGCGATGATCAGGCCCGCGAGCACGCTGATGAGACCCGCCGCGACAATCCAGCCCCACCCGCGCTCCGGGCGGTGGCTGTAGCCGACCCAGGCCCGCAGCGCGCCGGAAGCGACGAGCGCGACGGCCAGCAGGAAGGTCAGCACCGCCGAGGCCAGCAGCGGATTGTCGAAAGCGAAGAATCCGGCGACCGCATAAAGCAGTCCGCTGAGCAGCCAGTAGAAGAAGCGTCCCCAGGTCTTGACCCCGAAAGCATGCATGATCTCGATCATGCCGGCCACCAGCATCAGCCATCCAACGACATAGACGGAAGCCACCGTGGCGATGAACAGATTGCCGAAGGCGATGCCGCCGAGGATCAGCAGCACCACGCCCAGGCCGACGAACCATCCCCATTTGTCGCGCGTCTGGCCGATCGCGTTCTTCAGAGTATCGCCGTGCAAGGTCATGTCCATGCCTCCATTGAGGGCCGCCAGCATGCAAGGACGTTACCCTCGGCGCCAACCCGCGTCCAGCCGGTCGCGGACGCGATGGTGCAGGCAATGCGAGCCGGTTGTCTCGTCCTTAAATCAAATTTTACCAAAGCCTCGTCAAAGCTGTCGCCGTATCGCGTTAGTGGAGTGGCCATGAGTCCGGTCGGGAAGATTTCTGCAGCCTTGGCTACCGTCATGCTGGCTACGTCAGGCGCGGCCGAGGCCGGCGATGGCGCTTTCGGCTGGCTGTCCGGCGATTGGTATCTGATGGTCGGCGCGACCGGCATGGTGGCGCCCAATTTCGAGGGCGGCAAGAAGTACATGCTGAGCGCCCAGCCCATCATTTCGCTGGGCAAGGCCGGTCCCCAGGCGCGTTTCACGTCCCGCAACGACAATATTTCGCTGGCGCTCGTCGACGATGGCGGCGTCCGCGCGGGCCTGACCGGCAAGTTCCTGTTCTCGCGTGACGATGGCGATGCCGACGAACTCAAGGGGCTGGACCCGGTGCGCTGGGGCGGCGAGGTCGGCGGCTTCTTCGAATTCTACCCGACGGACTGGATGCGCGCACGTGCCGAATTGCGGCACGGCATCCGTGCCCATAATGGCTTTGTCGCTGATATCGCCGCCGATGCTTTCTACGACGTCACGCCAACCGTCAGGATTTCGGGTGGCCCACGCGTGTCTTTTGCCTCGGCGAACTATTTCGATGCCTACTATGGCGTCAACGCGCAGGAAGCCGTGGCCTCGGGGCTGAGCCAGTACAATCCCGGCGGCGGCCTCAAATCCGTCGGCCTCGGCGGCGCCGTGACCTGGAAGGTGACCGATCCGATGACCGCCAGCCTGTTTGGCGAATATTCGCGCCTCGAAGGTCCGGCGGCCGATTCCAGCCTGGTCAAGGAGCGCGGCGACCGCAACCAGTTCATGGTCGGCGTGTCGACCACCTATCGCTTCGACTTCAAGATGTAAGTGAATCGAACGAGACGCTTTATTCCTGCGCTCTTCTCCGCTAAAAGCCCAGCAATGACGAGCTTTTCGCGCCTTCGCGCGCCGACGATACGAATTACCAGCCCGGTGTTCCCGGCAGCCTGAAGGCTGTTGGAGCAGCCGGGACTATTGCGCGCGGCCTCTCGCGCTTTTCCAGATCATCAAGGCATGTCGCCCAGAAGTGGCCCGGTTTGGGAAAACGGCATGCGTATAAAGTAAAATTCCAAGCCGCAAGCCACGTGGCCCGGCATGCACATGGCAGACCAATGACCGACCAAAACCAATCAACGATCGACTATTCCAAGACCCTTTACCTGCCGCAGACGGAGTTTCCGATGCGCGCCGGCTTGCCCGAGAAGGAGCCCGTGCTTGTCAAGCGCTGGCAGGACATGGACCTCTACCGCAAGCTGCGCGAGAGCGCGGCCGGGCGCACGAAATACGTGCTGCATGACGGCCCGCCCTACGCCAACGGCAACATCCACATTGGCCACGCGCTGAACAAGATCCTCAAGGATGTCATCACCCGCTCGTTCCAGATGCGCGGCTATGACTCCAATTATGTGCCCGGCTGGGATTGTCACGGCCTGCCGATCGAATGGAAGATCGAGGAACAGTACCGCGCCAAGGGCAAGAACAAGGATGAGGTGCCGGTCAACGAATTCCGCAAGGAATGCCGTGAATTCGCCGCGCACTGGATCTCGGTGCAGGGTGGCGAGTTCCAGCGGCTTGGCGTCATCGGCGACTTCAAGAACCCTTACACGACCATGGCCTTCCACGCCGAGTCGCGCATCGCCGGCGAATTGCTGAAATTCGCCATGTCTGGCCAGCTCTACCGCGGTTCGAAGCCGGTGATGTGGAGCGTCGTCGAGCGCACGGCGCTCGCCGAGGCCGAGATCGAGTACCAGGATTACGAGTCCGACACGATCTGGGCGAAGTTTCCGGTGGCCAATCTCGTCCTCGCCAGTGTTGTGGACGGGCAGCCGGCGGAGCTCGATCCGGACCTGAGCGGGCGCTCGCTTGACCTGCTGGATGCCCATGTCGTCATCTGGACGACGACGCCATGGACCATCCCTGGCAACCGCGCCGTCAGCTATTCGCCGCGCGTCGCCTATGGCCTCTACGAGGTGACGGCGGCCGAGAATGCGTTTGGCCCGCAGCCGGGCGAGAAGCTGATCTTTGCCGATGCCCTGGCCGAGGAAAGCCAGGCCAAGGCCAAGGTCACGTTGAAGCGCCTTCACGGCATCAGCGCAGAACAGCTTGGAAATCTTGTGCTTTCGCATCCCTTCAAGGGCCTCGGTGGCGGCTACGAGTTCCCGGTTGCGATGATCGCCGGCGAGCATGTCACCGATGATGCCGGCACGGGCTTCGTGCACACGGCTCCCGGCCATGGCCGCGAGGACTTTGATGCCTGGATGGGTGCCGCGCCGGCGCTGCGCCAACGCGGCATCGACACCGAGATCCCGTTCACCGTCGACGATGCCGGCTTCTTCACCAAGGACGCGCCGGGCTTTGGCCCGGACCGCGAAGGCGGACCAGCGCGCGTCATCGACGACAACGGCAAGAAGGGCAACGCCAACCAGGCGGTCATCGACGAACTGATCAAGCGCAACGCGCTGTTCGCGCGCGGCCGGCTGAAGCACAGCTACCCGCATTCATGGCGTTCGAAGAAGCCGGTCATCTTCCGCAACACGCCGCAATGGTTCGTCTACATGGACAAGGACCTCGGTGATGGCACCACGTTGCGCAGCCGCGCGCTGAAGGCGATCGACGAGACGCGCTTTGTCCCGGCCGCCGGCCAGAACCGTATCCGCGCCATGATCGAGGAGCGCCCCGACTGGGTGCTGTCGCGCCAGCGCGCCTGGGGCGTGCCGATCGCCGTCTTCGCCGACGAGGACGGCAACGTGCTGAAGGACGAGGCGGTCAACCAGCGCATCATGGACGCCTTCGAGGCGGAGGGCGCCGACGCCTGGTTCGCGCCTGGCGCCAAGGAGCGCTTCCTCGGCAATCACGATGCCTCCAAATGGCGGCAGGTGATGGACATTCTTGACGTCTGGTTCGATTCGGGCTCGACCCATGTCTTCACCCTGGAAGACCGGCCCGACCTGAAGTGGCCGGCGGATGTCTATCTCGAAGGCTCCGACCAGCATCGCGGCTGGTTCCACTCCTCACTGCTCGAAAGCTGCGGCACCAGGGGCAGGGCGCCTTACGACACCGTCGTCACCCATGGCTTCACCATGGATGAGGATGGCCGCAAGATGTCGAAATCGCTCGGCAACACGGTCGTGCCGCAGGATGTGATCAAGCAGTCCGGCGCCGATATCCTGCGGCTCTGGGTGGTGACGACCGACTATTGGGAAGACCAGCGGCTCGGCAAGAACGTGCTGCAGACCAACATCGATGCCTATCGCAAGCTGCGCAACACCATCCGCTGGATGCTGGGCACGCTCGCCCATGACGATGGTGAGGACGTGCCCCTGGAGACGATGCCGGAGCTGGAGCGGCTGATGCTGCACCGGTTGGCGGAGCTCGACGAGGTGGTGCGCCAGGGCTTCGACGCCTTCGAGTTCAAGCGCATCACGCGCGCACTGCTCGATTTCATGGTGGTCGAGCTGTCGGCCTTCTATTTCGATATTCGCAAGGACGCGCTCTATTGCGATGGCCCGTCGAGCGTGAAGCGCAAGGCCTCGGTCCAGGTGGTGCGCCATCTCTTCGACTGCCTGGTGAGATGGCTGGCGCCGATGCTGCCCTTCACCATGGAAGAGGCCTGGCTCGACCGTCATCCCGATGCGGTCTCGGTACATCTCGACCAGTTCCCGCACATCCCTGCGAATTGGAAGAACGAGGCGCTGGCGGAGAAATGGCGCAAGGTCAGGCAGGTGCGCCGCGTCGTCACCGGCGCGCTCGAGATTGCGCGTGCCCAGAAGGTGATCGGCTCCTCGCTGGAGGCTGTACCGGTGGTCACGATCAACGACGCGGCGCTCGAGGCGGCGATATCGGACGTCGACATGGCTGAAATGGCGATCACCAGCGATCTGGTCATTGCCCATGGCCAGGCGCCGCAAACCGCCTTTGCCCTCGACGATGTCAAGGGCGTCGCCGTGGTGGTCGAGAAAGCGGAGGATCGCGGACTGGTCAAATGCGCGCGTTCCTGGCGCTACACGGCCGATGTCGGGCAGGATCCGGAATTCCCGGATGTTTCGGCACGTGATGCCGCCGTGCTGCACGAGTTGAAGGCGCTGGGAAGGCTCTAGTGCCTGTCGCCCAAAAGTGCGTAGCGGTTTTGGGATAAACGACAGGCACCAGATCAAGCGCGTGCCTGTCGCCCAAAAGTGCGTAGCGGTTTTGGGATAAACGACAGGCACCAGATCAAGCGCGTGCCTGTCGCCCAAAAGTGCGCAGCGGTTTTGGGACAAACGACAGGCACCAGATCAAACGCGTGCCTGTCGCCCAAAAGTGCGCAGCGGTTTTGGGACAAACGACAGGCACCAGATCAAAGAAGTGCACAAATGCCACGCCGAACGGTGGAGATCTGGCCGCGCGTTGCCCTTAACGAGTGGTTGAGGTAAACACGCGAAACTCCGGAAGACAAATTGTCGCCGGATTTCCGTCGCAAGTGCTTGCACGATGGGGACCGGATACAAAGCCGGTGCGATCGAGAGGCTGTCTAGAGTGGGACTTTTTGGCATGACCGAGAGATATAACGCGCGCCTTGCGCTGTTGGCGCCGCTTGTCGTATCGGGCCTCGCTTTGTCCGGCTGCATGGGCTCTCCGACCTATGGCACCGACAAGACCGCTGCCGAACAGTTGGCCGGCGATCTGACAGGCGCCGTTTCCTTCGCGCCGAAGCACAAGGACCCGATCGACTACAAGCCGCGTCCCACTCTGGTGAAGCCGGCACCCGGCCAGAAGGAAGCGCTGCCTGCCCCGCAGGAAAGCATTCAGACGGCGAACGCCGGCTGGCCCGAATCGCCCGAGCAGCGCCGCGCGCGCCTGCGCGCCGACGCCACCGCGCACCAGAATGACCCAGCCTACCAGGCGGAGATCGTCGACGACGTGCAGACGGATCCGGCTTCGGTGAAAAGGGCGATGGCTGAATCAGGATCCAGCCACCCGCCGGCGTGGAAACCCGCCGATTCCGACAAGGGCCGCGCTGCCGAGATCCAGCGCCGCCTTGCCGAAAGCAAGCAGGGCGACCCCAACACGCGTAAATATCTCAGCGAGCCGCCATTGCCCTACCGTGTCGCCTCCGATGCCGCGCCGCAGAACGAACTCGGCGAAGACGAGTACAAGAAGGAGCGCCGCCTCAAGGCAAAGGCCGAGGGCAAGAAGGGCGGCTGGTTCGACTGGTTGCCGTCGCTGTAAGAACAGTCGCGCCGCCCTGTCGTGCGCGGCCTTGGCTCAGTCTCGACGCCCCCTGAAAAAATCCTTCAGCAGCAGGCCCGCTTCGGTTTCGGCCATACCCGGATAGATATCGGGTGTGTGATGGCAGGTCGAAGAAGTGAAGAAGCGTACGCCGTTGACCACGGCGCCGCCCTTTTCGTCGGCGGCGCCGAAATAGAGACGGCGCAGCCTGGCGAAGGAGATGGCTCCGGCGCACATGGCGCAAGGTTCCAGTGTCACATAAAGATCGTGGCCGGTGAGCCGCTCGCTCGAGAGTTTGCCGCAGGCTTCACGGATCACTAGCATCTCTGCGTGCGCCGTCGGGTCGGCAAGCTCGCGCGTGCGGTTCCCGGCACTGGCAATGACCGTGCCGCCATTGGCGATCACCGCGCCGACCGGCACTTCGCCGCGCAAGGCCGCAGCTTCGGCCTCCTGCAGCGCCAGCGCCATGAAATCCGGCCTCTTCAAGCGGTTTGTCTTCCCATTATATCCTCGCCACCCGGCGGTGATCCTGTTATGGAGCGCATCAACCCGAAAATCGGACTCGATTTTCGGGAATGATCATGCGCCAAATCAAAAATGCTACAGCGTTCGTTGCGCGCCGAACGGATGTGCCACGCTGTAGCAGCGCAAACGGACAAAGGCCACATGGACGACAACGACAAGAAATCTCCGCGCAAAGGCGGCCCGGGCAGGAGTGGCCCGAAATCGGCAGGTGCACGTGGCCGCGACGCCAGCAAGGGCGGGAAGCCGTCCTTTGGTACGAAAAAGCCTTATGCCCCGCGTGGCGATCGGCCGATGGCCGCCGATGGGGACCGGCCGAAGCGGGACTTCAAGGGCGGTGACAGGCCGTTCAGCAAGGGACCGCGCCCAGAAGGCAAGCCTTACGAAAAGCGCGAAGGCCCGCGCAAGCCCTACGCGCCTCGCGGCGACCGTCCGATGGCGGCCGAAGGCGAGCGCAAGCCTTATGAAAAGCGCGAGGGGCCGCGCAAGCCCTATGCCCCGCGCGGCGAGCGTCCGATCGCCGCCGAAGGCGAGCGCAAGCCTTATGAGAAGCGTGAAGGGCCGCGCAAACCCTATGCCTCGCGTGGCGACCGTCCCATGGCGGCCGAAGGCGAACGCAAGCCCTATGAGAAGCGTGAAGGCCCGCGCAAACCCTACGCGCCGCGCGGCGACCGTCCGTTTTCTGCTTCGGCCGACGGCGGCGAAAAGCGCTTTGACCGTCCCAAGCGTGATTTCACAGATCGTCCGAAGCGGGATTTTGCTGACCGTCCAAAGCGCGACTTTGGAGGCGACAGACCCAAGCGTGATTTCGGTGATCGGCCCCAGGGTGCATCGGGCGGTGGTTTCAAGCCACGTCCGCGACCAGCCGAAGGAACCGAAGAAGCCGGCGAGCGCATCGCCAAGCGGCTGGCACGCGCCGGGCTCGCCTCGCGCCGCGATGCCGAGGAACTGATCGCCGCCGGCCGCGTCAAGGTCAATGGCCGGGTGCTGGCCTCGCCGGCGTTCAACGTCATGCCCAATGACATCATCCATCTCGACGGCATGGAAATCCCGCCGATCGAACGCACGCGCCTGTTCCTGTTCCACAAGCCGGCCGGCGTCGTCACCACCAACCGCGACCCCGAAGGCCGCAAGACCGTCTTCGACGTGCTGCCGGCCGAGCTGCCGCGGCTGATGACCATCGGCCGGCTCGATATCAACACTGAAGGCCTGCTGCTGCTGACCAATGATGGCGGCCTGTCGCGCGTGCTCGAACTGCCGGCCACCGGCTGGCTGCGCCGCTACCGCGTGCGCGTCCACGGCAAGGTCGAGGAAAGCGCGCTCGCCGGCCTGCGCGAAGGCATTGCCGTCGACGGCGTCTTCTACGGCGCCATCGAAGCCAGCCTCGATCGCGAGCAGGGCTCCAACGCCTGGCTGACGATCGGCTTGCGCGAGGGCAAGAACCGTGAGGTCAAGAACATCCTCGGCGCGCTCGGCCTCGACGTCACGCGGCTGATCCGCATCTCCTACGGCCCGTTCCAGCTCGAGGATCTCCCCGAAGGTCATGTGCTGGAGATCAAGGGCCGAGTGCTGCGCGACCAGCTTGGCGAGCGCCTGGTCGAGGAATCCGGCGCCAATTTCGACGCCGAGATAACAAAACCGTTTTCCAACCAGCCCGTGCGGCGCACCGAAGTCCGCGAGGCCGAGCCCGAACGGCCGAAGTTTACGCGAGACGGCGAGCGACGGCCGATCGGCGAGGGCGGGCTGATCAAGAACCGCAAACGCCGGGAAGGCAGCCGCGACGAGGCGCTCGGCAAACTGTCGACGAGTCCCGACAGAGGCGAGAGAGCAGAAAAGAGCTTCGGCGATCGCGGTCCGCGACCGGAGCGTGGCGGCTTTGGCGATAAGCCGCGTGGAAGTTTCGGCGACAAGCCGCGCGGCGGATTCGGTGACAAGCCTCGCGGCGGCAAGAAATCCGAACGCGAGCAACGGCCGATCGAGCCGCCAGGCCAGCGCAAGGCCAATGTCTGGATGGCGCCGGGAGCCCGGCCGATCGGCAAGGGCAGGGCGGAGGCCGATGCGGCCAAGGCGGCCGAGAACAAAGCGCGCAAGGCCTCGTTCAAGCCGTCATATGGCAAGCCCGCCGACAAACCAGGCGGTGCGAAGCCATTCGGCAAGCCGCGTGGCGAGCGTCCAGGAGGCGCCGGTGGCGGTGAGCGGCCGCGCGGCGGCCCCAAGGGTCCCCGCACAAGATGAGAATCGTCGGCGGTGAGTTTCGCGGGCGTCCGCTGGCGACGCCCCGCAGCAGCGCTATCCGCCCGACGACCGACCGGACCCGCGAGGCCGTCTTCAACGTTCTGGCGCATCGCTTCGCCGGGCAAGTGGAGGGCGCGCGCGTGCTCGACCTGTTCGCCGGCACCGGCGCGCTTGGTTTGGAAGCCCTGTCGCGCGGGGCATCCTATGGCGTGTTCATCGAGGAATCGGCCGAAGGCCGGGGCCTGATCCGCGACAATGTCGAGGCCTTCGGCCTGACCGGACGCACCAAGATCTTCCGCCGCGATGCAACCGGCCTTGGCGAGGCGGGCACGCTGGCGCCGTTCGGTCTCGTCTTTGCCGATCCGCCCTACGGCAAGGGCCTTGGCGAGCGCGCCCTGCGGTCCGCCAAGGATGGCGGCTGGCTGCGCCCCGGCGCGCTCTGTGTGGTCGAGGAGACGGCGGCGGTTCCCTTCGAGCCAGGCCCGGGCTTTTCCGTGCTCGATGAGCGCAACTATGGCGAGACCGTCATCCGCTTCATCGAGGCTGCCTGACAGGACCGCTTCAGCAGTGGCCTCTTTGCCGCCGCCTTTGCCGGCAAGATGACCAACAATTCACTTTGCTTGTCGCCAGCGCCTTGCCTATCGTCGCTGCATGAAAACCGGAGCCATCGATGACATCCAGGACTGAATGGCTGCGGCCGGCGCTGCTGGCGACCTCGCTGGCCTTGTTCATCGCCGGGCCTGTCCTGGCCGACAGTTCTGCGTCGCCCAAGACTCTGCCGGCCGAGTTCAAGGTCACGGATTTCCTGCTCGACAACGGTATGGAAGTGGTCGTCATTCCCGATCACCGCGCGCCGATCGTCACCCATATGGTCTGGTACAAGATCGGTAGCGCCGACGAGCCGCCGGGCAAATCCGGCATCGCCCATTTCTTCGAGCATCTGATGTTCAAGGCGACAGCTCATCACGCGGCCGGCGAGTTCGATCGCGCCGTCTCCGACATTGGCGGCTCCAACAACGCCTTCACCTCCTATGACTACACCGCTTTCCACGAGACGGTGGCCCCGTCGGATCTCGAGCTGATGATGAGCTTCGAAGCCGACCGCATGCGCAACCTCATCCTCACCGACGACGTCATCAAGACCGAGCGCGACGTGATCCTGGAGGAGCGCCGCTCGCGCATCGACAACAATCCGCAGGCCGTGCTCGACGAGGAGGTCGATGCCACACTGTGGCAGAACCAGCCCTATCGTATCCCGGTCATCGGCTGGATGCAGGAGATGGAGCAGCTGAACCGCACCGACGCCGTCGCCTTCTACAACAAGTACTACCGGCCCAACAACGTCGTGCTGATCGTGGCCGGCGACGTCGAACCGGAAACGGTGAAGGCGCTGGCCGAGAAGACCTACGGCAAGGTGGCCCGCGGGCCGGATCTGCCGCCGCGGGTGCGCCCGGTCGAACCGGAGCAGAATACCAGGCGCACCGTCACGCTCTCCGACGCCCGCGTCAGCGTGCCGAGTTTCTCGACACAATGGGTCGTGCCTTCCTATCACACCGCCAAGCCGGGTGAGGCCGAAGCGCTCGATCTGCTCGCCGAGATTCTCGGCGGCGGCAACCGCAGCCGGCTTTACCAGGCGCTTGTCGTCAAGCAGGGCATCGCTTCCAGCGCCGGCGCTTACTTCCAGGGCACCATGCTCGACGACACCAATTTCACCGTCTATGGCGCGCCGCGCGGCGACGCCAAGCTGGCCGACGTCGAAGCCGCGGTCGATGCGGAGGTGGCGCGCATCGCCAGCGACGGCGTCACATCGGATGAGCTCGAAAAAGCCAAGGACCGCTATGTCAGGTCGATGATCTTTGCCCGCGACAAGCAGGATTCCATGGCCAACATCTATGGCTCGACGCTCGCCACCGGCGGCAATGTCCAGGACGTGCAGCAATGGCCGGATCGCATCCGCAAGGTCACAACCGACGAGGTCAAGGCCGTGGCCGCGCGCTATCTTGTGCCGGCCCGCTCGACGTCAGGCTATCTCTTGCCGCAGCAACAGGCGGGGAATTGATGATGATGAACGAGCATCTCCGCGCTTTTCCTTCTCCCGCAAGGGGAGAAAGGAAGGCCCTGCACGCCCTCGCGACCCTCTTCCTCTCCATCCTCTTCCTGGTCCTGCCGGCGCTTTCCGCCCGCGCCATGGAGATCCAGTCCGTCACCTCGCCGAAGGGCGTCACGGCCTGGCTGGTCGAGGACTATTCCGTGCCGGTTGTCGCCATCCGCCTCGTCTTTGGCGGCGGCTCGACTCAGGATCCGCCGGGCAAGGAAGGGCTGGCCAATCTGATGACCGGTCTGTTCGACGAAGGCGCCGGCACTCTCGATTCGGAAGCTTTCCAAATCAGGCTCGACGATGCCGGCGCCGAGATGAGCTTCGACGAGACCCGCGATGGCATCTACGGCTCCATGCGCATGCTGGCCGAACAGCGCGACGAAGCCTTCGACCTGTTGCGGCTGGCGGTCAACGAGCCGCGCTTCGATCAGGCGCCTATCGACCGCATCCGCGCCCAGGTCCTGTCCGGCATCATCGCCAACGAAAACGACCCAGACACGGTGGCGCAGAACCGATGGGCGCGCGCCGTCTATGGCGACCACCCCTATTCGCGCTCCGATCAGGGCACCAGGCAGAGCGTCGCCGCCATCACTCAGGCCGATCTCAAGGCCCTGCACAAGGCGGTATTCGCGCGCGGCGGCCTGCATGTCGCCGTGGTCGGCGCCATCGACGCCGAGACGCTGAAGAAGAAGCTGGACATGGTGTTCGGCGATCTGCCGCCGAACCAGGCGCTCGCCCCTGTCGGCGATATCGAGCCCAGGCTGGCGCAGCATATCGAGGTCAATTACGACCTGCCGCAGACCTCGCTGCAGCTCACGTGGCCCGGCGTGAAGCGCACGTCGCCGGATTTCTTCCCGGCCGCGCTGATGAACGAAATCCTTGGCGGCGGCACCTTCACCTCGCGCCTGTTCCAAGAGGTGCGCGAAAAGCGCGGGCTGGCCTACAGCGTCAATTCCTCGCTGGTAAACCAGGACCACGCCGACGCACTGATCGTCACCACCGGAACGCGTTCCGACCGCGCCGCCGAGACGCTCGGCATCGTGCGCGACGTCGTCAAGCGGCTGGCCGAGGACGGCCCGACCGAGGCCGAACTGGCGGCGACCAAGAAATATCTGATCGGCGCCTATGCGATCAACAATCTGGATTCGTCGAGTTCCATCGCCGCGACGCTGGTCGAACTGCAACTCGACGATCTCGGCATCGACTACATGCAGCGCCGCAGCGGTTACATCAACGCGGTGACGTTGGATCAGGTCAAGGCGGCGGCGAAGAAGCTACTGACGGCGGAGCCGACCATCATGGTGGTCGGGCCTCCACTGGCGGGAGCAGGCAAGGGATGAGCCCCACCTTTGGCATAGCTTTCGGCGGCGGCGGCGCGCGCGGCCTGGCGCATATCCATGTCATCGAGGCGCTGGACGAGCTTGGCATCAAGCCGGTGGCGATAGCCGGCTCGTCGATCGGCGCCATCATGGGCGCCGGCATGGCCTCCGGCATGACCGGCAAGGATATCCACGACTATGCCCGCTCGATCCTTGGCCGCCGCGCCGAGGTGGCGAGCCGCATGTGGCGGGCGCGGCCGGGCACGATCGCCGAGGCCATGCAAAACGGCATCCGCGTCAGCCAGTTCAATGTCGAGCGCATCCTCAAGGCGTTCCTGCCCGAGGCCATTCCTGAAACCTTCGCCGAATTGAAAATCCCGCTGAAGGTGACGGCGACGGACTATTTCGGCCACAAGCTCGCTGTCTTCGACGACGGCGACCTGCACTCGGCCCTTGCCGCTTCGGCCGCCATTCCCGCCGTCTTCCGCCCGGTGACGCGCGACGGCAGGCTGCTGATCGACGGCGGCATCTACAACCCCGTGCCGTTCGACCTGATCGAGAAGGATGCCGACATCATCATCGGCGTCGACGTGGTCGGCGCGCCGGAAGAGGCCGACCGCAAACAGCCGACCTCAGTCGACCTGATGTTCGGCGCCACGCAGCTGATGATGCAGTCGATCATCGCCAACAAGCTGAAACAGTGCCAGCCCGACATACTGGTCCGCCCGGCGGTGTCCAAATACCGGGTGCTCGATTTCCTGAAGATCGACGCCCTGATGAACGAGACGGTTGAAATCAAGGATCGGCTGAAGCGCGAGGTGGAGGCCGCAGTTGAACAGCGCGCCGCCAAAGCGAAAAAAAGAAGGGTTGCAGCCAAAGCGTGATCGCTATCAGCGACTACGTCTGCAAGACCGTGAGGGTTGTTTGTGCCGCCTCGGCGGTGAAGCAGTGCCGAGGGCTTACCCTCAGTCCTTCGCCCGCTCCACATAGGACCCGTCGGCGGTCATCACCACCACGCGGGTGCCAGGCGCGATGTGCGGTGGCACGGTGGTGCGCACGCCGTTGGAAAGCACGGCCGGCTTGTAGGAGGACGAGGCCGTCTGCCCCTTGGTCGTCGGCTCGGTGTCGACCACTTCGAAGGTGGCGCGCTGCGGCAGCACCAGGGCTATCGCGATGCCGTTGAACTGCGACACCTGCACCGGCATGCCTTCCTGCAGATAGGGGGCTGCGTCGCCGACCACGGCTTCCGTCACCGCCACCTGGTCGTAGGTTTCCGGGTTCATGAAGTGATAGCCTTCGCCGTCGGCGTAGAGGAAGGTGTGCTCGCGCTCCTCGACATAGGCACGCTCCACCTGCTCGGTGGTGCGGTAGCGCTCCGACACCTTCACCCCGTCGCCGATGCGCCGCATGTCGAGCTGGGTCACGGGCGTGCCCTTGCCTGGGTGAATGTTTTCGGCAAAGAGGATCACATAAAGCTTGCCGTCCTTGTCGACGACATTGCCTTTGCGGAGCGAACTGGCGATGACTTTCACCACGGTTTTAAATCCTGCGAGAGTTGACGGGCGTTTGCCGGCTTGCGCGGCGCTGGATGGGGGCCTAGCGCATCTTGGCGCGAACCGCCAGCCCCCCAATGCGAACTGGCATGGGGCGAACTGATATGGGCCCCACCGCCATGCCTTCAATCCGCTCATGACCGTCGCGTCGCCCTGGTGGACGCCGCATGTCCACGCAGATCGCCGCCCGCGCTTGATGCTGCGCAATGGGCTGACGGCGGCCTTGCGCGACTGGTTCGCCCGCAACGACTTCATCGAGGTGGAGACGGCGGTGCTGCAGGTCTCACCCGGCAACGAGGCGCATCTGGCGGCTTTCGTCACGGAAGCGGTCGGGCCGGATGGCGTCCGCTCGCCGCTTTATCTCCACACCTCGCCGGAATTCGCCTGCAAGAAATTGCTCGCCGCGGGGGAGCAGCGCATTTTCAGCCTGGGTCCGGTATACCGCAACCGTGAGCGCGGTCCTTTGCATCATCCCGAATTCACCATGCTCGAATGGTACCGGGTGGGCGAAACCTACGAAAGCCTGATGCGCGACTGCGCCGATCTGCTGGCGTTGGCCGCGACACGGGCAGGGGCCACGCGCTTTTCCTTCCGTGGACGCGACTGCGATCCGTTCGCCGAACCGGAGCGGCTGACCGTGGCGGATGCCTTCAGCCGCCATGCCGGCATCGACCTGCTGGCCACGGTCGCCGTCGACGGCGACACGGACCGGGAGAAGCTTCATGCCGCAGTGGTCCAAGCCGGCCTGCGCACCGCGCCTGATGATAACTGGGCGGATTTGTTCAGCCGGGTGATGGTGGAAAAGATCGAGCCGTTCCTCGGGCAGGGGCGGGCGACCATCCTGTGCGAATATCCGGTCGCCGAGGCGGCACTCGCCCGTCCGAGCCCCGGGGATCGACGCGTCGCCGAACGGTTCGAACTCTATTGCTGCGGTGTCGAACTCGCCAACGGCTTTGGCGAGTTGACCGATGCGGCCGAGCAGCGCCGGCGCTTTATCATCGAGATGGATGAGAAAGAGCGCATCTATGGCGAGCGCTACCCGCTGGACGAGGATTTCCTGGCTGCCCTTGCCATCATGCCGCAGGCCAGCGGCATCGCGCTCGGCTTCGACCGCCTGGCGATGCTGGCGACCGGCGCGCAGAAGATCGAGGACGTTATCTGGACACCCGTCGCGGCATCTTGAACGAGAGGCCGCTACCAGCCCCTCATTTCAATGCGCGAAAACCTGCTCCAGTGAACGAAAACCCTTGAATTCCAGGGCGTTGCCCGACGGGTCGCGAATGAACAGCGTCGCCTGTTCGCCGGGCTCGCCCCTGAAGCGGACCATTGGCCGCTCCAGCCAGTCTATGTCGTCGCGCGCTTCCAGCCGCGTCGCCAGGCGCTGCCAGTCATCCATCAAGAGCACGGCGCCGAAATGCGGGATCGGCACCAAAACGCCGTCGACCTTGCCGTCACTGGCGGCTTGCGCGGCCTGCGGCCGCAGATGCGCCGACATCTGGTGGCCATAAAGGTCGAAATCGACCCAGGTCGCCGACGAGCGGCCGATCGCGCAGCCCAGCACCTCGCCATAGAAAGTTCGGGTTTCATCGAGATCACGAACCGGAAAGGCAAGATGGAAAGGCGTCATGGCGAAGGCTCCAGATAGGCAAAAGCTGCGGCGTCCGCTCCTGGCGGGCGCTTCGATGGCGATTTGGTCGCGACATCCTGATTGCCCTTCTGCCATTGCACAAGCGGCATTGGAACAATAGATGGTGCGGCAGCACCTGCCTTCCGGACAGGCTGAAGAAACAGGATCAAGTGCATGACCGACAAGCTCGACGCCGCGAAATTGACGGACCGCGTCGCGGCCCTGGTCGAGGCCGCCAAACGCGCTGGCGCCGATGCCGCGGACGCCGTCGCGGTGCGTGGCCGCTCGACCGGTGTTTCGGTGCGGCTTGGCAAGGTCGAAAACACCGAAGCATCCGAGGGCGACGATGTTTCGCTGCGGGTCTTCGTCGGCCAGCGTGTGGCCAGCGTATCGGCCACCGCCGCGTCCGATCCGAAGGCGCTTGCCGAGCGTGCCGTTGCCATGGCCAAGGTGTCTCCCGAGGATCCCTACCAGGGTCTTGCCGACCCTGCGCTGCTCGCCAGGCAGACGCGCGACCTGGACCTGTTCGACGCGACCGAAGTGTCGGCCGACCAGTTGAAGGAAGCGGCCCTTGCGGCCGAAGCGGCGGCTCTCGCCGTCAAGGGCGTGACCAATTCGTCCGGCAGCAATGCCAGCGCCGGGCTGGGCGGGATGGTTCTGGCCACCTCGCACGGTTTTCTCGGCCAGTATGTCGCCTCGCGCTTTTCGCGCTCGGCCAGCGTCATTGCCGGCGAGGGCACCGGCATGGAGCGCGACTATGAATTCTCCTCGCGCCAGCATTTTGCCGATCTCGACGCGCCCGAGGATATCGGCCGCATGGCCGGCGAACGGGCCGTGCGTCGTCTTGGCGCGCGCAAGGCGGCGACCGGACCGGTCGACGTGGTGTTCGACCCGCGCGTCGCGCGCGGCATTGCCGGCCATATCGCCGGCGCCATCAACGGTGCTTCCGTTGCGCGAAAAACCTCGTTCCTGCGCGACATGATGGGCAAGCAGGTGGCCGCTGCCGCCATCACCGTCACCGACGAGCCGTTGCGGCGCCGTGGCCAGGCCTCGCGTCCATTCGATGGCGAAGGCGTCGAGGGCGAGAGGCTCCTGATGATTGAAAAGGGTGTCCTCAACCACTGGTTCCTGTCGACGTCGGCGGCGCGGGAGCTCGGCCTTGTCACCAACGGTCGCGGCGCGCGCGGCGGCTCCTCCGTCTCGCCGTCGTCGACGAACCTTGCCATCGAGGCGGGCGAGCGCTCGCCGGAGGATTTGATCGGCTCGCTCAAGACCGGCTTCTACGTCACCGAAGTGTTCGGCCAAGGCGTGGACATGCTCACCGGCGAATACAGTCGCGGCGCCTCGGGCTTCTGGATCGAAAATGGCGCGCTCGCCTATCCGGTCGCCGAAGTCACCATCGCCTCGAACCTGAAGACGATGTTCCTCAACATGGTGCCGGCCAATGACCTCGACCGCAATTTCGGCACCGCGGCCCCGACGCTCCTGATAGAAGGCATGACCCTTGCCGGAGCATGACCTGACCACTGCCGGTGCCGATCAGGACTTGCCGCTGCTGCGTGACGCCGCCCGCGAGGCCGGTCTTATCGCCATGCGCTACTTCGGCAACAATCCGCAGGTCTGGATGAAGGGCGGCACCTCGCCGGTCAGCGAAGCTGATCATGCCGCCGATGCGTATCTGCGCCAGACGCTGCTTGCGGCACGGCCGGATTATGGCTGGCTGTCGGAAGAGACGGCCGACGATCCGGCACGGCTTTCGGCGCGCCGCACCTTCGTTGTCGACCCGATCGACGGCACGCGCGGCTTCCTCGAAGGCCAGCGGACATGGTGCGTCAGCGTTGCCGTCGTCGAGAATGGCCGCACGCTCGCCGGGGTGCTCGAATGTCCGGCGATGGATGAGACCTACTCGGCGCTGCCCGCTCAGGGCGCCTTCCGCAACGACAAGCGCATCGCGGTGCGCAAGCCTGGGGACAAGGCTGAAATTTCAGGATTGAAGCAGTTGATCGACCTGGTGCCTGCCGGCTGGCAGAAGCGGCTGCAGCGGGCACCCTACATCCCCTCGCTCGCCTACCGCCTGGCGATGATCGCCAACGGGACGCTCGACGCAACGTTCGTCAAGCCGAACGCGCATGACTGGGACATCGCAGCCGCCGATCTCATTCTGCGCGAGGCGGGCGGCCAGCTGCTGGATGCGAATGGCCGGGCGCCGCTCTACGCCGGCGAGGTGATCCGCCACGGCGCGCTCGCAGCCGGAAGCGGGGACCTGCTGGCGGTGCTTGTCGATGTCATCGCCGGGCTGGATGCCTGAAAGCGTTTTCGAAGGTTCCAAAGTCGGCGGCTTTGGTCTAGACCTGTCACAAACTCACGATATGTGAAGGACCGACATGGCCGCGGAAGACGGAAAGAAACAGCTTTTGCATCTGGTGTTCGGCGGCGAACTCAAGAAGCTTGGCGGTACCGAGTTCAGGGATCTCGACGCGCTCGACATCGTCGGCGTCTATCCCGACTATCAATCCGCGCACACTGCGTGGAAAGCCAAGGCGCAAGCCAGCGTGGACAATGCTCATATGCGTTATTTCGTCGTTCATCTGCACCGCCTGCTGGATCCTGATAGCAAGGCCGCCGGTTGACCTCGATGGAGCATGATCTGGCGAAACAGCCAGCCAGCGAGGCCGCGCCCACGGGCAGGGGCGGCAGCCGCACGACCAAAGCCTTCTGGCGCCGCATTCGCGAGCCGCTCGCGCAGTCCCGATTCGTCAAGAACGCCATTGCCAGCCTGCTCGCGCAGTTCGTGCGGCTGGTTCGCCTGACCAGCCCCCTGGTCGCCGGATCGGCGCGCTTTTCGGGTGGCGCCTACGCCGAGTTCGAGCCGGGGATCATTGCTCTGTGGCATGGCCAGCATCTTTTGACACCGGCTTATTACCCCAAGCGCAAGCCGTTGGTCGCCATGGTGTCGCGCAGCGCCGATGCCGAGCTCAACGCGCTGATGCTTGAGAAGTTCGGCATCGAGGCGGTGCGCGGTTCGGGTGGACGTGACAATGCCAGGCATCTGGACAAGGGCGGGGCCAAGGCGCTCATCGCCCTCAAAAAGTCGCTCACCGCAGGCAAGAACGTCGCCATGATCGCAGACATTCCCCACGGTACCCCGCGCGATGCAGGGCTCGGTATCGTTCTCCTGGCTCGCCTCTCCGGCCGGCCGCTCCTGCCCGTCGCGATCGCCACCAGCCGCCGCAAGGTGCTGGAAAAGAGCTGGGACAAGACCACCATCAACCTGCCCTTCGGCCGCTCCGCCGTGACCATCGGCGCGCCGATCTTCGTGGCGGCGGATGCCGACGACGCCGAAATGGAACGCAAGCGCCTGGAAGTGACGGCCGCCCTCAACGCCGCGACCGCCGAGGCCTACCGTCTCGTGGACGGTCCTCGATGAGCGGCCGCTGGGCCCGCACCATGCTGTCGGCATATCGATTTGCCGGCGCGGCCGCCTATCCGCTGGTCGGACCCTATGTCGCCTGGCGCACTTCGCGCGGCAAGGAAGACCGCAACCGCCGCCGCGAGCGCTACGGCGTCGCCGGCCGGCCGCGCCCCGAGGGGCCGGTGATCTGGATCCATGCCGCGAGCGTCGGCGAGACCTTGGCCGTCGTGCCGCTGGTCGAAAGCATCCTCGACTACGGCGTCAACATCGTGCTGACGACCGGCACGGTAACCTCCGCCCAGGTCGTCGACGAGCGGCTCGGCGACCGCATCATCCACCAATATGTGCCGCTCGATCTGAAGCCGGCGGTCAGCCGCTTCCTCGATCACTGGAAACCGGATCTGGCGATCATCGCCGAATCCGAGATCTGGCCGATGACCATCCTCGAACTCGGTGCTCGCCACGTGCCGCAGGTGCTGGTCAATGGCAGGCTCTCCGATCGCTCGTTCACGTCGTGGAAGAAGCGGGCCAACATCGCCGAGGCGCTGTTCGAGAATCTGGCCCATGTCGTTGCCCAGTCCGACGTCGACGGCGAGCGGTTTCGCGCGCTCGGCGCCCGGCCGGTCACGGTGTCGGGCAACCTCAAGGTCGACACCAACCCGCCTCCGGTCGACGATCGCGCGCTCGGCATTTTGCAGCGGCAGATCGGCGATCGGCCGACCTGGGCGGCGATCTCGACCCATGATGGCGAGGAAGTGGTCGCGGCGGAAGTCCACGCGACGCTGCACAAGCGTCACCACGGCCTTTTGACGATCGTCGTTCCGCGTCACCCCGATCGGGCCGAAGCCCTTGCCGCGCAGATTTCCGGCATGGGGCTGAAGGTCGCGCGGCGCAGCAAGGGCGACCGTATCGGACCCGACACGGATATCCTGCTTGGCGATACGATCGGCGAAATGGGCTTGTACCTCCGCTTGACCGAAATCGCTTTCGTCGGCCGCTCGCTGACCTCCGAAGGCGGCCAGAATCCGCTCGAGCCGGCCATGCTCGACACCGCCGTTTTGGCCGGGCGCAACGTGCAGAATTTTCGCGAGGCCTATCAGCGCCTGCTCGACAGCGGCGGCGCCAAGCTGGTGCGCGACCGCGACATGCTGGCTGGCGCCGTCAATTTCCTCCTGACCAACGAAGTGGCGCGCCACGAGATGATGGCGGCGGGGATCGCGACCGTCGACGAGATGCGCGGCGCACTGGCACGTACGCTCAAATCGCTCGAACCATATATCCAGCCGCTGGTGGTCAAGGCGCGCCTGAAAGGCGCGAACGGGCGTTAGCGTGGCCACCGAAGCACCGCCCTTCTGGTGGGAAGAGCCGGACTGGAAGGTCCTGGCGCTGTCGCCGCTGTCGACCGTCTACGCGCTGGCCGCCGGCCGCGGCATGCGCAGGGCCCGGCGCGAGAAGATCGACGCGCCGGTTTTGTGCGTCGGCAATTTCACCGTTGGCGGCACCGGCAAGACGCCGGTGGCGATCGCGCTCGCCCAACAGGCCAGGCGCATGCAGCTGAAGCCCGGTTTCCTGTCGCGCGGCCATGGCGGCTCCTTTGCCGAGCCGCATGTCGTCGATATCAGCCATGACAGCGCCAGACATGTCGGCGACGAACCGCTGCTGCTGGCCGAACATGCTCCGGTGGCGGTGACGCCCAATCGAGCCGCCGGCGCCCGGCTGCTGCTGGAAAAACACGGCTGCGATTTCCTGATCATGGACGACGGCTTCCAGAGCGCGCGCATCCATATCGATTATGCGCTGGTCGTCGTCGATGCCCGTTACGGGATCGGCAATGGCCGCGTCATCCCGGGCGGTCCTCTCAGGGCCAAGATCGTCGACCAGCTGGTCTTCACCAGCGGGCTGCTCAAGATGGGCGAGGGCACCGCTGCCGATGCCGTGGTCCGCCGGGCAGCGCGTGCCGGCCGGCCGATCTTCGAGGCCCACACCGAGCCGAGCAGCAAGGCCGGGCTTGCTGGAAAGCGGTTTCTGGCCTTTGCCGGTATCGGTCATCCCGAAAAGTTCTTCGACACGGTGCGCGAGGCCGGCGGCGAAGTGATCCTGTCCAGGCCCTTTCCGGATCATCACTTCTACGCGGAGGACGAGCTCGCCGAACTGGCCGCGACGGCGCGGACCGAAGGCCTAGGGCTGATCACCACCGCCAAGGACGCCGCCCGGTTGCGCCACGGCGCCCCGCGGGATTTTCTCGACCGTCTTGACGTGCTGGAAATCGACACCGTGTTCGAGCTTGATCACGTGCCCGAACGCATCATCGAGGAGACGCTCGATGCCTGGCGGCAGCGCAAGCTGAAAGGCTAGCCCCGTTTGCGCAACTCCGGGTGCATCTCGATTTCGCGGCGCAGCGAGGCAGTGGCGTTCACATAAGGCTCCTGCCTGGCGACGCTCCAATATTTCAGCTCGTCCAATGGGATGTTTTCGCCCGTCACCGCGCAGCGCACGAACGAGCCGGGGCTGGTGACCTGGAAATCGCCATCGAGGTAGCGGATGCGGGCTTCCTTGCCGCCGGGGCCTTCGAAACGGTTCATCATGCAATGGCACTTGAGTTCATCGGGATTCAATCGCCATAAATCGTCGGCAAGGTCAAGCTTGGCGCAATGCTCATGTAATATTGCCCTATGGCACAATGGTTGTCAGGAAGCGCCATGGACATCGCCAATGCAAGCGTGCCGTCTTTGCTGAAAGAAGCGCTCACGCCCCAGCCGGTTCCTTCGCCCAAGGCCGATCCGGCGACCGCGGCGCTGGTCAAGGAGCTCGTCCAGCCGCCGGCGCCCGCTATGGTGCAATCGGCGCAGTTCGCCACCCAGGTGCTGCAGAGTTCGCTGCCGCGACCGGCCGCTCAAACCTCGCAACGCCTGTCGTCCTCCGAGATCGAGGATGCTTACCGGGCCGTCATGGAACCTGACGCCGTCCACCATGCACCGGCCCGAGCCTCGGCGGGTGGGGCAGGGGCGGATACCGATCAGGCTTCGCGCGGCTTCGCGCCGTCGCAGACAACGGCCACCGACAGCACACCCAAACTGGCGCCGGCCCTGTCCACATTTTCGCCGGCCGTCGCTTCCGCGGCGGTCCTGGTCGCGGCCAATGCCAACGCGCCGCAACCGCGCGGCGCCTCCATCCGTCCGGCTGGCCATGCGCCACGATCCGAGCCAGCTCCGTTGTCGCTGTGGACCATATCGATCGTGACGGCCATCGTCTCGGCCGTGACCACCATGATCGTGCTCTTGCTGTTCCGTTAGGCAGGGTTCACGCGATTTCCGACAGGGAGCCGCCACGCATTTTCCCCTGGGGAATTGCACTGAAGTACATATGTCCTGAAAGCGGGCCGGCGATGGCCGGATGCCTTCGAGCCTAATCGTCATCCTGCAGGAAAGCTTCCAGCCTTGCCGAAGCAAGCCCGGCCTGTTCGGCAATGCGCCTGGCGAGATCGGCGGCGGCCGCGCGCGGCCGGCCGACCGGACGATCCAGCCAGTAGGAAACCGGATTGAGCGTGGTGCGATCGTCGACGGCGACGAGGCGCCCCGATTCTATCTGGTGCTCGGTGAGCGGCGGCCGGGCCAGCGCGATGCCGAGGCCATGGGCTGCTGCATCGAGTACCAGATTGTAGTCCTCAAAGCGGCGGTCCTGCGGGCGCGGCCGGTAGTCCACGTCCTGCGCGGCGAACCAGGCACGCCAGCCCGACGCGTCGGAATCGTTGATCAGCGGGAATTTGAGCAGCCGGGCCGGGTCACCACCGCCGATCTCCCGTGCAAGGTCTGGCGAGGCGATCGGGAAGAGATGTTCCTCGAACAGTTGCACCGAGACGCGGCCCGGGATGCGGCCGCGACCGCAGCGGACCGAAAGATCGATGCCTTCGTCGGCGAGATCGGCCTGACGGTTGTCGACGTCGAGCACGATGCGCAGGCGGGTAGGGTCGTTTTCCAGCGTTGCCATGCGCGGCATCAGCCATAGGCCGCTCACCGATGGAATGGAGGCCAGACGCACCACCGCGGTGCCACGCGGCTCCACCCAGCGGTCCGAATCGACCGAGATCAGGGCGAAAGCTTCGGTGGTCCTGAGATGCAGGCGATTGCCTTCGTTGGTCAGCGTCACGCCGCGCGCGCCACGTTCGAACACCTTCAGACCAAGCCAGTCCTCGAGCTTGGCGATCTGCCGGCTGACGGCGCCATGGGTAAGGTTGAGCTTTTCGGCGGCGGCCGAAAAGCTTCCCGTGCGCGCCGCGGCGTCGAAGGCGCGCAATGTCTCCAGCGGCAGCATAGTGTTCGAGCTGTGATCCATGCTCACAGGTGACCCTCGATTTGGTCGTTTGTCAATCGACCCGGAAAGGCGTTTTCTGCTCTCGAAACTCGAAGATTCCGAGGGCACAGAGATGAGCACGACGACAGGCACGTTGAATTCGACACAGCGGATGGACACCACGGCCGCCATCGCCGTGGCGCTGACGGTGATCGGCTGGGCTTCCGCCTTCCCGGCGATCCGTGCCGGACTCGCCACCTTCCAGCCGCTGGAGCTTGGCGCCCTGCGCTTTGCTATCGCCGCCGTGCCGGCGGCGATCTACCTTGCCGTCAAGCGCCCGGCACTGCCCCGGATCGGTGATTTGTGGCGCCTCGCCTTCGGCGGCGCCATCTTCGTCGCGCTCTACACCGCGATGCTCAATTTCGGCGAACTGACCGTCTCGGCTGGAGCCGCCGGCTTCATCATCAATGTCAGCCCTATCTTCACCGCCATCATGGCGATGGCGCTGCTTGGCGAGCGTTTCTCCGGCATAGCCTGGATCGGTACGGTCATTTCCTTCGCCGGCATCGGCATCATTGCCATCGCCGACGGGCATGGCCTGCATTTCAATGCCGGCGCGCTGCTGGTGCTCGGCTCGGCACTCTGCTCGGCCGTCAACACCATCGTCCAGAAGCCGCTGTTTGCCCACCATCATCCGCTGACCATCGCGGCGTCCAACATGGTGCTCGGCGCGCTCTGCCTGGCGCCCTTCCTGCCCGCCGCTCTCCAGCAAGCCGCCGTCGCCAACACCGCCGGCCTCGGCGCCGTCATCTATCTCGGCATCGTGCCAAGCCTGATCGCCTATGCGGCCTGGGCGACCGCGCTGTCGCGCCTGCCCGCGGCGCGTGCTTCGAACTTCTTGTACCTGGTCTCGCCGATGTCGGCGCTGATCGGCTTCTTCTGGCTGGGCGAAGTGCCGACGCTGCTCGGCATCCTCGGCGGCGCGCTGGCGCTCGGCGGCGTTATCGTGGTGAATTTGAAACGCTAAATCAAAAGGTTGCGGTCTTTCCCTGACTCGTATCAAGAACCGCGGATTTCATCGCCAGTTGACGGCCGCCCCAACGCAAGGCAACCGTCACGTGGTCTTGGCGGATTGTCATCGCGGAGCGCAGCGAGGTTGGGATGGGAAGACGTTTTATCTCAACGGTCGTTTGCTTGTTGCTGCTCAACGCAAAAGCCGTTGCGGGTTGGTATCAC
This sequence comes from Mesorhizobium sp. M8A.F.Ca.ET.208.01.1.1, assembly GCF_004791315.1. NCBI lineage: Bacteria > Pseudomonadati > Pseudomonadota > Alphaproteobacteria > Hyphomicrobiales > Phyllobacteriaceae > Mesorhizobium > Mesorhizobium sp. M8A.F.Ca.ET.208.01.1.1. The sequence goes on along the minus strand of NZ_SRUT01000001.1, from coordinate 1,670,039 downwards.
GTGGAAAACTACGAGGGTTTCCTCGGGTCGTCTCCTATCCATTTCTCCATACAGACATATGACAGCTTGGGCAGCGCGCCAAGGGTCGATGGAAGCTACTTCTACGACGCGAAGCAAATCCCGATTGCGCTGTATGGCATCGTCAGCGGTACCAGGTTCGTACTGTGCGAGATTACAGACGATAAGGAGCTTTATCGGATAATGGTGCAGGGACCGAGACCCCCTGTCGACACCACGAGGTGCCCGTTCTCCCTTGACCTCAATGAAGGCGTTGCGACAGGAAGCTGGAGCAAGGGCACGGATAGATATCCCGTCACCCTCAAGAAAATTGCGAGCCTGGATGACACCGGCGAGGGAAAGATCGACGGCACCGTCGAGATTCCGTTCTGGGCGCAGACAGCCACCGACAGGTTCTCGGGAGTTTACACGAATACCAGCGCCGGCCTTTGCATGGAAAAAATGCAGGTCATCAAAAAGAGCAGCCGCAAGGTTGTCCAGGAAATTGCCTTCGCCGATGACGACGCTTGCAGTGCCGGCATGCTGATGACGACCATCTACATGAACGTCGAGAAATGGGTGGAGCGAGGCAAGGACATTATTTCCGTGAATTTTCGAGGCGGCGGCGCCGGAACCGCGGTCGATTACGTCTTCAATTCACGAACAAGGAAATATCAGCAGAGCAAGTGAGGACTGGGCCGTTGAAACCGGTTCACCGCCGCCCGAACAGCCGCTCGATGTCCGCCAGCTTGAGTTCGATATAGGTCGGCCGGCCGTGGTTGCAGGTGCCCGAGCCGGGCGTCGCCTCCATCTGGCGCAGCAGCGCGTTCATCTCCTCGGCCTTGAGCAGCCGGCCGGAGCGCACCGAGCCGTGGCAGGCCATGGTGGCCGCGATCGTGTCCAGCCGTTCCTTGAGTGTCTCGACCGTATCGTTGTCGGCGATTTCGTCGGCGAGGTCGCGCACCAGTTGACCGACATTGGTTTCGCCCAGCATCGACGGCGTCTCGCGAACGGCAACCGCGCCCGGGCCGAAACGCTCGATGCCGAGGCCGAAGCGGGCGAGTGTTTCGGAATGCATGGCGAGGCGCTCGGCGTCCTCTTCCGGCAGGTCGATGATCTCGGGCAGAAGCAGCATCTGCGAGGGCACCGGCCGCGAGTGGAGGGCGTTCTTCAGCGCCTCGTAAACCAGCCGTTCATGCGCCGCGTGCTGGTCGACGATGACGAGTGAATCCCTGGTCTGGGCGACGATGTAGTTCTCGTGCACCTGGGCGCGTGCCGCACCCAGCACCGCGCCGAGCAGCGTCTCGGTTGCCTCATTCTGCCCCGCACGCGCATCGGCGCTGGCGAGCGGGCCGGCATCGAATGCCGCCTGGTCGCTCTCGCCGAAGCCGCCGGTTCTTGCGTTGCCGCGTTCAAAGCCTGCGCCTGCGAATTGCATGTCGAGCGGCCGCTGCGGCGAGCGCGAAGGGTCGAAGCCCGTGGGGCCGGACGCATGGAAAGCCGCTTCGTAGCTGCGATGGCCATTTGTCGGGCCACCGTGATCATAAGATGCGGCGCCCGGACGGAACGCAGCCATCATGCCGGCTGCACCCGTGGTGGCGGAGCGGATGCCGGCCTCGGCCAACGCCTGCCGGATTGCGCCGACGATCAGCCCGCGCACGAGACCCGGATCACGGAAGCGGACATCGGCCTTGGCCGGATGGACATTGACGTCGACGATGGCCGGGTCGAGCGAAAGAAACAGCACGGTCACGGCGTGGCGGTCGCGCGGCAGGACATCGGCGAATGCGCCGCGAATGGCGCCGGCGATCAGCTTGTCGCGCACCGGCCTGCCATTGACATAGGCATATTGCTGCAGCGCGTTGGCGCGGGTGAAGGACGGGATCGACACATGGCCGGTCAGATGCACGCCTTCGCGCATCGCGTCGATGGCAATGGAATTGTCGGGAAAGTCGGCGCCCATCACCTGCGCGACACGACGCAGGCTGCCGTCCGCGCTGTCCTCGGCCGCCGGCAGGTCCAGCGTCGTGCGGTCGGATCCGGCCAGCGTGAAACGCACCGTGGGGAAGGCGATGGCGATGCGCTTGACGATGTCGCTGATGGCCGAGCTCTCGGCGCGTTCGCCTTTCATGAATTTCAGCCGCGCCGGCGTGGCGAAGAACAGGTCGCGCACCTCGACCGTGGTGCCTCGATTGGCGGCCGCCGGCTTGACCGGCAGGACGCGGCCGCCGTCGATGCCGATCTCGGCGGCGCTGTCGCCCGAAGCGGTGCGCGAGCGGATCGACAGTCGCGACACCGAGCCGATCGACGGCAATGCTTCGCCGCGAAAGCCGAGCGAACGGATGTCATGGATATCCTCGGCGAGCTTGGAGGTGCAATGGCGCGCGATGGCCAGCGCCAGTTCCTGTTCGGGAATGCCGAAGCCGTCATCGGTGACTCGGATCAGGTTCAGCCCGCCGCCCGCTGTGACGACCTCTACCTTGCTTGCACCGGCATCGAGCGCGTTCTCGACCAGTTCCTTGACCACGCTCGCCGGACGCTCGATGACTTCGCCGGCGGCGATCTGGTTGATCATCGTTTCGGAAAGCTGGCGGATGGGCATGACGATAGCATAGGCGGATTCGTGTCGTGCGGGCGAGGGCGAACTGCGGCCGAAACGGTGAAACGACTTCACGCCTGCGCCAGCAGCCAATCCCTTACCTTGCGCGCATTGTCGCTGAGCTCGCGGTTCTTCGGCCAGATGACGTAGAATGCCGTGCCTGTCTTCATAACGTGGTCGGTGACCGGCACAAGCAGCCCCGTCGACAGCAGCCGCTCGACAAGGTGGCGCCAGCCGAGCGCGATGCCTTGCCCTTCCATGACGGCCTGGATCACAATCGCATAATCATTGATGCGCAAGCCACGCTCGGCATTGCGGAGACTGGCTCCGGCCGACTGGAACCATTCGTCCCAGTTCGGGGCCTCGCGATATGGCTCCTCCAGATGAATGAGGCGGTGTGTCGCTAGTTGTTCCACGGTCTCGGGCCTGCCGAATTTCGCCAGATAGCTGGGGCCGGCGACCGGAAAGATCTCTTCGTCCGAGAGCGACAGCGAATGATAATCCGGCCAGTCGCGCGGCACGCCGCCGCGCACCCCGAGCGGAATCCCCTCGGCGATGATGTCGAGGTCGCGATCGGCGGTCTGGATGCGCAGATCGACGCCCGGCAGTTCGTCGCGGAACTGCTGCAGGCGCGGCATCATCCAGAACGAGCCGAAGGCGGTCGAGGCAGCTAAAGTCACATGGCCGCCGGTCGCCTGCAGGCGAAGGTCCTCCGCGGATTTGCGGATATGCGACAGGCCGAGCGACACATCGGCATGGAAGCGCTCGCCGGCCTCCGTCAGGAGCACCTGGCGATGGCGGCGCTGGAAGAGCTGGGCGCCGAGCTGTTCTTCCAGCCCGCGCACCGCATAGGAAACGGCGGCCTGGGTCATGCCGAGCTCGCGCCCGGCGGCAGTGAAACTCGACAACCGGCCTGCCGCCTCGAAGACGATCAGGCTGCCGGCGGAGGGCAATAGATGGCGCAGGCTTCGCATAAGCACAGCTTATACAAGAGATCAGGATTTTCCAGCGTCACATCTATATTTCCCCTCGCTAAGTTGATCAGGATCGAAGGGATGGAGGCTCCATGAACGCACCGGCCGCTGAATTGACCGAACAGACCCACCGCCGTGGCGGCGGCCGTCTCGGGCGCAAGGCGCTCCGCAGCGCACCAATTGCCTCCTTTCCGACCCTGGTACGGCAGATTCCCGTCTATCAGATGGTTCCGGACGAGGCGGTGGAACTGATCCATGAGGAGTCGCTTTCGATCCTGGAAGAGGTCGGCTGCGAATTCCGCGACGACGAGGCCATTGCCTTATGGAAGGCGGCCGGCGCCGACGTCCGGGAAACGCGGGTCCGCATCGATCGCGCGCTGCTGATGGAACTCGTCGCCAAGGTTCCCTCCGAGTTCACGCTGAACGCGCGCAATCCCGAGCGCACCGTGCGCGTCGGAGGCAAGAATTCGATCTTCGTGCCGATGTATGGCGCGCCTTATGTGCGCGACCTCGACAACAACAGGCGCTACGGCACGCTCGCCGACCTCAATAATTTCCACAAGCTCGCCTACATGGCCCCGGCGCTGCACTCGTCGAGCTCGATCATCTGCGAGCCGATGGAAATTGCCGTGCCCAAGCGGCACCTGCACATCATCCATTCGGCGCTGAAATATTCCGACAAGCCGTTCATGGGCATCGTGACCTCCAAGGAGCGGGCGGAAGATACCATGGCGATGGCCGGCATCGTGTTCGGCGAGGAGTTCGTCCGCGACAATCCGGTGCTGGTGGCCATCACCAACTGTAATTCGCCGCTGGTCTGGGACGCCACCATGCTGGACGCCATGAGGGTGTATGCGCGCCACAACCAGCCGCTGATCCTGGCGCCCTTCGCGCTCTGTGGCGCCTCGACCTCGGCGTCCGCCGTCGGCGCGGTCGCGCAGGTCAATGCCGAGGCGCTTGCCGGCGTCGCCTTCACCCAGCTCATCCGTCCGGGCTCGCCCCAGATCTACGGCCAGTTCATGGTCACGGTCGACATGAAGACCGGCGCTCCCATGGGCGGCACGCCGGAGGCCGCCCAGATGATGTATCTGATGGGTGCGCTGGCGCGGAAATACAAACTGCCGTGGCGCACGTCCGGCTTCCATGTCGGCTCGAAGCTCAACGACGCCCAGGCGGGTTACGAAGCGAACATGCTGATGCATGCCGCCATTCTCTCCGGCGCCAATTATATCTGGCACTCGGCAGGATGGCTGGAAGCGGGTCTCACCTGCGGCTATTCAAAATTCGCCACCGACTGCGAACAGCTTGTCGGCTGGTACAAATATGCGGGCGGGCTGCCGTTCGACGATTTCAAGGAGGCCATGGCGGCAATCCGTGAGGTGGGGCCGCAGGGCCATTTCCTCGGCACCCAGCACACGCTCGACCATTTCGAGTCCGCGTTCTTCATGCCCAGTATCATGGACTTCAATTCGTTCGAACAGTGGAAGGCCGAGGGAGCAAAGGACCATGACACGCGCGGCCGCGAGAAAGCGCGCAACATGCTCGCCGATTATGAGGAGCCGAAACTCGATGAGGGCATCGCCGATGGTCTCAAGGATCTGATCGCGCGGCGCGAGGAAAAATTGCCCGACAGCGTTAGTTGAGGGAACGGGCAAAGACCCGACGGGAACAACAAGGGAGGAATGGACATGACGATTTTCAAAAGCAACGGCGATCGTGTGCCGCAGGCTATCGAAGCGATGGCCGCGGAGGCGCAAGCAGGCCGTGTCGACAGGCGCGAATTCCTGGCGCTGGCCAGCGCGCTTGGGGCATCAACGGCATTTGCCTATGGCATGATCGGCCTTGCCGCGCCGACACAGGTTTTGGCCGAGGAGCCGAAAAAGGGCGGGACGCTGCACGTCTCGATGTCGGTCAAGGCGCAGAAGGATCCGCGCACTTACGACTGGGTGGAACTGGCCAACATCTCGCGGACCTGGCTGGAGCCGCTGGTGCGCTATACCAAGCAGTTTACCTTCGAGCCCGTGTTGCTCGAAAGCTGGGACATTAACGACGACGCCACCGAGTACACGCTGCATGTGCGCAAGGGCGTCACCTGGAACAATGGCGATGCCTTCAACGCCGATGACGTGGTGCACAATGTGACGCGTTGGTGCGAGAAGGGCGTCGCCGGCAACTCGATGGCGGCGCGCGTCGGTGCGCTGATCGATGCCAAGACCGGCAAGGCCAGGGATGGCGCCATCACCAAGGTCGATGACAACACGGTCAAGCTGAAGCTCAGCGAGCCCGACATTTCGCTGATACCCAATTTCACCGATTATCCGGCACTCGTCGTGCACCGCAATTTCGACGCCGATGGCGCCGATCCGATCAAGAAGCCGATCGGCACGGGAGCGTTTGAGCTGGTGTCTTACGACGTCGGCCAGAAGGCGGTGGTCAAGCGCCGCGAGAACGGCAAATGGTGGGGAGGCGAGGCGCCGCTCGACGGGATCGAATTCATCGATTACGGCACCGACTTCAACGCTACGGTCAATGCATTCGATTCCGGTGAAATCGACCTCAACTTCGAGTCGCCCGCCGACTTCATCGACATTCTCGACAAGATGGGGCTGCAGAAATCGGAGGTCGCGACCGCCACCACGCTGGTTGCCCGCACCAACATCACGCACAAGCCTTATGACGACCAGCGCGTTCGCAATGCCCTGCAGATGGCAGTCGACAACAATGCGGTGCTGCAGCTCGGCTATAATGGGCGCGGCACGGTCGGCGAGAACCACCATGTCAGCCCGATCCATCCTGAATATTATCCGCTCCCCAAGAAGGAGCGCGATGCCGCCGGCGCCAAGAAGCTGATGGCGGACGCTGGTCAGGCCGACTTCGAGCATGAACTGATTACCATCGAGGACGACTGGCAGAAGAACACCGGCGATGCGATCGCCGGCCAGTTGCGTGACGCCGGCATCAAGGTCAAGCGCACCGTGCTGCCGGGCTCCACCTTCTGGAACGATTGGACGAAATATCCCTATTCGATGACCATCTGGTACATGCGCCCGCTGGGCGTCCAGGTGCTGGCGCTGGGCTACCGCACCGGCGAGGCGTGGAACGAATCGGCTTATTCCAATCCCGATTTCGACGCCAAGCTCAAGCAGGCGCTCTCGCTGATCGATGTCGCCAAGCGCAAGGAGGTGATGAAGGATGTCGAGCAGATCCTGCAGGACTCCGGCGTCATCATCCAGCCGTTCTGGCAGAAGCTCTACAGCCATACGAACAAGAAGGTGAAGAACTACGGTGTCCACCAGACCTTCGAAATGGATCTCCAGAACGTCTGGCTGGACGCCTAGCTTCAAGGATCGTGGCAAAGCCGGCACCCCCGAGGTGTCGGCTTTCCGGCAAAGAGCGACTTGGGTTGCGAGCGCTGGCGCCCGGGTGCCGCCGCCAAGGCTTTGAAGGAGCGGTGCATGTCTGGGCGGGTCTTCAACCGGTTGTTCACGCCGGCTACTCTGCGCGGCAAGACGTTGCGCAACAGGATCGTGTTCGGAGCCCACACCGCCAATATGGCGGTGGAGGGGCTGCCGACCGCGCGGCATGTCGGCTATTACGCGGAACGCGCCATCGGCGGCGCCGGCATGATCGTGGTCGAGCCGATGCCCGTGCATCGGGCCGCCGTGCTGACACGCGGCAACTTCAGCCCTTCCGATGACCGCGTCATCCCGCATTTTCGCAAGGTGACAGAGGCGATCCGCGGCAACGGCGCCGTCGCCATCCAGCAGCTCTATCATGTCGGTCAGCACGCGGACGCGGACAACTCGTTCCATGCCGGCTGGTCGCCTTCCGGCCTGCCGAGTTATCACGACTCCGACGGCTCGCATCGGATGTCCGAAGCCGAGATTGAGGAAACGATCGACGGCTTTGTCCAGGCGGCGCGCCGCTGCCGCGAGGCCGGCTTCGACGGCGTCGAGGTCTGGGCGGCGTACCATTCGATGCTGGACCAGTTCTGGACGCCCTGGTCGAACCGCCGCGACGACCGGTGGGGCGGCAGCCTTGAAAACCGCACGCGGGTGAGCCGTGAGGTGATGACCAGGATTCGCCGGGAATGCGGCGATGATTTCATCATCGGTCTTGCGGTCAATGACGAACCGGAAGTCGAAGTGGCGCTGAAGCGCGAAGCGCTGGCCGAGATAATCGACCTCCACGACCGCGATGCCTTGATGGACTATGTGACTTGTGGAACGGGTTCCTACTTCGATTTCTACAAGATCATGCCGACCTTTGTTTATCCCGAAAAGCTCGGCGCGGATCTTGCGGCGGTGCTCAAATCCACCGTGCGCCACGCGCTGATCACCGCCGAAAGCCATATCCGTACCCCCGAGAACGCCGAGAGCGTGCTGAGCGAAGGCCGCGCTGACCTCGTTTCCATCGTGCGCGGGCAGATCGCCGATCCGCATCTGGCTGCAAAGGCTGCCGCCGGACGGCCGCAGGACATTCGCGGCTGCCTGTCCTGCAACCAGATGTGCTGGGGCCGGCGCAGCCGCGATTACTGGATCAGCTGCGTCGTCAATCCCTCGGCGGGGCGGGAATGGGAGTGGGGCGGAGATCGCTTCGCTCCGGCCGCCCAGCCGAAGCGCGTGCTGGTCGTCGGCGGCGGCCCGGCCGGCCTCGAAGCGGCGCGCGCCGCGGCCGAGCGCGGTCATCGCGTCACACTGGCCGAGGCTTCCGACCGCCTTGGGGGGCAGTTCCGTCTTGCCGGACTGCAGCCGCGCCGTGCCCAGATTCTGGATCTGATTAGCTGGTACGAGCGTCAGCTCGGCCAGCTTCAGGTCGACATCCGTTACGGGCAGTATGTCGAAGCCGATGATGTCGAGCACGAAGGCGCGGATCACGTCATCATCGCCACCGGCTCGATGCCGCCAGACGGCGCTTTCCAGCGGGCCTTGCCGCAGTGGGACAGCATTCCGGGCGGTGGCCCGGTGCTCTCGGCCGAGGCGGTGATGGCTCGTGAGGCGAGGCCGGGAAAAAATGTTCTGTTGCTGGACGATGGCGGCAATTGGAAAGGCTGCGGCACCGCCTGGAAACTCGCCGAGGACGGTCACGATGTGACGCTTGTGACCCCGGACGCCCTGGTCGGCAAAGAGCTTCAGCGAATGGCCGTCGACGCGCCGCTGCGCCGAGCGCTCGCCAAACTGCGCGTGCGGTTCGTGACCGAGAGCGCCATCGTGCACTGGGATGGCAGGATGGCCAGGATTGCTTCGCTGCTCGACGGGACCGAGCAGGAGGTCGAGGCCGACGCTTTGGTCTTCGCCGCCACCAGCATGGCGCAGCACAGCCTGTCCATCGAGCTCGAACGGCGCGGAATTGCGCATACCTCCATCGGCGATTGTACCGCCTCCAGACAGGCGGCATTTGCCATTCATGACGGGCGCAAGGTGGCGCTTGGTCTTTGATGATCGCGAAAGGCGCCGGACCAGGCAAGGCATGAACGGGGCTGATGTCTGAATGCGTATCCAGTCAATCAAAGTCTATCAGGTGCTTCTGCCTGTCAAAGGCGGTGCCTACCGGATGGCCAGTGATAGCGTGCGGAATTTGGACAGCACGCTGGTTGAAGTGACCACCGAGGATGGACTGTCAGGCTGGGGTGAGACGTGCCCGATCGGCCCTGTTTATCAGCCCCAACATGCGCTGGGCGCGAGAGCGGCAATTGCCGAAATAGCGCCTGGACTTGTCGGCGAGGATACAACGTCCATGCGCCGCCTCGCCAAAAGAATGGACGAGCGGCTGAACGGGCACAACTATGCCAAGGCGGCCTTGGATATAGCTTTCCTCGACCTCACCGGCCAGCGGCTGGGCGTCCCGGTCTCAGCCCTTCTCGGTGGTGCGCTCACCGATCGTGTGCCGTCTTACTACTCGACGATCGTCGGTGCTCCCGACGAGACCGCGCGTATTGCCGCCGATAAGGTCAACGCCGGATATGCACGGCTTCAGATCAAGATCGGCGGGCGGGATCTCGAACAGGACGTCGCCACCGTGCACAAAGTATGGGAGGCCGTTGGCTTCAAGGCCCGGATAGCCGTCGACGCCAATCGTGGCCTGACCGCTGCCGCGGCGCTGCACATCGATCGGCTTTGCCAGGCAATCCCATTCGTGTTCGAACAGCCTTGCAACACCATGGAGGAAGTGGCGGGTCTCAAGGGACGCGTTACACATCCGATCTATCTCGATGAGAATACCGAGGATTTGAATGCCGTGTTGCGGGCAGTTTCGTCAGGTATCGCGGATGGATTCGGATTGAAGGTCACCCGCCTCGGCGGCCTCACCAAGATGGCCACGGTCCGCGACCTGTGTGCGATACGATCTCTTCCGCACAGTTGCGACGACGCCTGGGGCGGAGACGTCATCGCCGCGGCCTGCGTGCACCTCGCCGCTACCGTCGAGCCGAGACGTTTTGAGGGAGCCTGGATCGCGCAGGAATACATCGAAGGGCATACCGATCCCGTAAACCCGATCGTGATCGAGAACGGGCATATACGCGTCCCGCAGATCCCAGGGCTCGGCGTCAGGCCTGAGCGCTCCCAACTCAACGCGCCGATCGCTACTTTCGGAGACTAAGGATCGTTGGATGTGATCTATGCAAGTAGACGAGCCACCCGAAGGCTTCATGAGCCGCAAAAAAGCCGATATGCACGATGCGTGGTATTGATTGCTTTCCGCAGCCAAACATTCGGGGAAATCCATGAAACTGCTGCTCGCCGCCGTCTTGTCGATTGCCGCACCAGCCGCCGCATTGGCCGGTCCGGCGTCCGACGCCGTGAAGTTCTTCTATGTCCCGCAGGTCAAGTTCGAGGCCGACGCGCAATACCGCGATCGCTTCACCGAGCCGGTGACGAAACTGTTCGACCTCAACGACCAGGCGACCAAGAAGAATCCGGACCAGGTCGCCTGCATCGACTTCGACCCGGGCCTCGACGCGCAGGATTTCGACCAGAAGACCATCTCCAAGACCTTGAAATTGTCCGAGACGGTGGATGGCGACGCGGCACAAGTGGTGGCGAATTTCAGTCTCTTGCCGGAAGGAGACGATTCGCAGCGCGAAATGCACTGGTCGCTGAAGAAGGTCGACGGCAAGTGGAAGATATCGGACATTGCATCGAAGACCAGCGCCTGGACGCTGAGCCAGCTCGAATGCATGGCAGGCCAAGATCCGGAGTGATGCAATGGCCGGTCGCGCGCTCCTGTTATTGTCGGCCATGTGCCTGCTGGCGGCTGGCTTGAACGGCGCGGCTGCTCAGGGCCTGTTAGGCGCGCCGCCGGCAAATGCTCCGGCCGGGACCGCGCCCGATGACAGCGGCACGCCGCCGGCGACCGCGCCTGGCGGAGCTGCGGAGCCGGCGACGCCACCTGTCGCATGGCCGCCGAGCGGGCCCGCCACCCCCATCCAGCCGGGATCGCCGACAGCGGTTGTGCGGCCGTTCTACGATCAGGTCGGCCTGGAGATCGATCCGGCTCAGCGCGGCCATTTCATCGACCCGGCGAAAACCGTGCTCGACAAAAGCGATGCCTTGCGCAAATCCGGGCAGGGCGAGTGCCTGGACCCCAACATGGCGTTCGACAATGCGGACTATGACAAGGCCGAGATCGACAAGAGCCTGAAGACGCTCGAATCAATCAATGGCGATCAGGCCAAGGTCATCGTCGCCTTCGTCGTCGCCGGCAACCCGCACCGCCTTGAATGGAAGTTCAAGAAGGTCGACGGCGAATGGAAGATATCGGACCTTTTGTCGGTGACCGGCGAATGGGCGCTCAGCCAGTACCAGTGCGAATGATGGCCGAACTAGCCGCGCCCGCGATAGGGGGCGACGCCGGTGTCCGGCAGCCAGGCGCCTTCGGGCGGAGCGCCGGTCTGCCAGAAGACATCGATCGGAATGCCGCCGCGCGGATACCAGTAGCCGCCGATGCGCAACCACAACGGCTTGGTCGCGGCCACGATGCGCCGACCGATCATCACCGTGCAGTCTTCATGGAAAGCGCCATGGTTGCGGAACGAGGTCATGAACAGCTTGAGCGACTTCGATTCCACCAGGGCCGCGTCGGGTGCGTAGTCGATGACGATATGGGCGAAATCCGGCTGTCCGGTCACCGGACAGAGCGAGGTGAATTCCGGGACGGTGAAACGCACGATCGCCGGCGGTCCGTCACCGCGCGAAAACGGCACGGTTTCCAGGACCGCAGCTTCGGGGCTCTGTGGCGTCTCGACGTGCGTGCCGAGCTGGGTGAGATTTTTGGTATCGATCATGAGCGGGTTTCCTTGGATTTGCCGCTCATTAGCACAAATTAAAACGGCAGGAAGACGATGACCAGCAACGACCCGCTTCTCCAACCCTACCAGCTCAAGCATTTGACGCTGAAGAACCGGGTGATGTCGACCAGCCACGAGCCGGCCTACTCGGAGGACGGCATGCCGAAGGAGCGCTATCGGCTCTACCATGCCGAAAAGGCCAAGGGTGGCATGGCACTGACCATGACCGCCGGCTCGGCCATCGTTTCGCGCGACAGCCCGGCCGCCTTCGGCAATCTGCACGTCTATGACGACCGCATCGTGCCGTGGCTGGCCGAACTCGCTGACGCTTGCCACGAGCATGACTGCAAGGTGATGATCCAGATCACCCATCTCGGCCGCCGTACCGGCTGGAACAAGGCCGACTGGCTGCCGGTGCTCTCGGCCTCGCCGGTGCGCGAGCCAGCGCATCGTGCTTTCCCCAAGGCCATAGAGGAGTGGGACATCGAGCGCATCGTCGCCGACTATGCATCGGCCGCCCAGCGCTGCCAGGCAGCCGGTCTCGACGGCATCGAGTTCGAATCCTACGGCCATCTGATGGACGGCTTCTGGTCGCCGGCCACCAATCATCGCGACGACGAGTATGGCGGTTCGCTCGACAACCGGTTGCGCTTCACCAACATGGTGCTCGATGCGGTGCGGGCGGCGGTTGGCGACAAATTCGTCGTCGGCATCCGCATGGTCGCCGACGAGGATTTCGAGAAAGGCCTGTCGAAGGAGGAGGGCGTCGAGATCGCCAGGCGACTGGCCGGCTCCGGCAAGGTCGATTTCCTCAACATCATCCGTGGCTCGATCGAGACCGACGCGGCACTGACCAAGGTCATCCCGGTGACTGGCATGCGGTCTTCGCCGCATCTCGATTTCGCCGGCGAGGTGAGGGCGGCGACGAAATTCCCGACCTTCCACGCTGCGCGCATTTCCGACGTCGCCACCGCGCGCCACGCGATCGCCACCGGCAAGCTCGACATGGTCGGCATGACGCGTGCCCACATCGCCGATCCGCACATCATCAAGAAGGTGATGGAGGGCCGCGAGCACGAGATCCGTCCCTGCGTGGGCGCCACCTATTGTCTCGACCGCATCTACGAGGGCGGCGAGGCGCTGTGCGTCCACAATGCGGCGACCGGCCGCGAGGCGGATATTCCGCACGTGATCGCCAAGACGGAAGGGCCCAAGCGTAAAGTCGTGGTCGTCGGCGCAGGGGCAGGCGGACTGGAGGTGGCGCGGGTCGCGGCCGAGCGCGGCCATGAAGTAACGATCCTGGAAGCATCATCACAAGCGGGTGGCCAGGTCCGTCTGGCGACCCAGAACCCGCGCCGCAAGGAATTGATCGGTATCATCGACTGGCGTCTGGCCGAACTCGACCGGCTCGGCGTCGAGATCCGCTACGACACATGGGCAGAGAAGGACGACGTCCTGGCCCTGGCCCCTGACGTGGTGGTCGTCGCCACCGGCGGACTGCCGCAGAACCCGCCGCTGGCCTCCGGTGACAATCTCGTCACGTCGAGCTGGGACATCATGGCCGGCAGCGTCAAGCCGGCCGAGAATGTTCTTCTCTTTGACGACAATGGCGGCCATCAGGGCATGGGCGCGGCCGAACTGATTGCCAACAGCGGCTCGAAGCTGGAACTGGTTTCGCCGGAGCGGTTCTTCGCCCCCGAAATGGGCGGCATGAACCACGTTCCGTACATGCGGGCCTTCCAGGAAAAGGGCGTCACCATCACCATCAACACGCGCCTGCGCTCGGTGCGGCGCGAGGGCAATCAATTGGTCGCTGAACTCGCTTCGGACTTTGCCGATGGCTGGCACGGCGAACGCAGGGTCGACCAGGTTGTGGTCGAACACGGCACGCTGCCGCTCGACGATCTGTATCTGTCGCTGAAGCCGTTGTCGAAGAACACTGGGGCGGTCGACTACGAACGTCTGGTCAATGGAGGCGACGTTTTTCCCCAACGCAACCCCGAAGGGGGCTTCGTGCTGTTGCGCATCGGCGACGCGGTTGCCTCCCGCAACATCCACGCCGCCATCTATGACGGGATCAGGTTCGGGATCAGGATTTGATTACGATCAGGTGGCGCGCAACGGCCTTTGCAAGGAGAGCCACCTGCCGCTCTGGTCCGTTGCGCGCCGCGCATGATCGGCTTTCACCGGCCGTGCGATTCTAAAACAATTTGGCGGTCGCCATGCAAAGTACGGTGATGACCAGCAGTCCGCCGGCGATGCGTTCGCCCCTGGTCATTTTCGCGCGCAGCTCCGTTTGGGTCGCTGCATCGGCGCCAGCGAGCTGCCTGCTGGCGGAGCCCACAAGCGCGCCTTGCACACCGGCGGCGATTAGCGCCGTCAAAATGCCGAGCGCCAGTACCTTCTCCATCGAGCCGAAAGCACCCTCATGAAAGAAATACCAGAGCAGCAATCCGGTCAGAAAAGCCAAACCGGCCGCGCCCATTTGCGGCCGGAAGAACCGCTCTGCCCGGATGTCCGGATCGCGGGCAACCGCAATGGTCGTGCCAGCCCAGAATACGCCGGCCATGACGTGCAGGCCGATGACGACGATATAAACATATTGCATGACTGCATTCCTCTCATTCGCCCGCCGCCTGCGCGCCGCAACCATGCCGCGATGCCATCAATAAGACAAAGTTAGATATCTAACGGTTAGATGTCAATCATGAAGCCGAGTTTCACGTTCCCACTGCTTGCTCTACTGTCAGATCATGACACCGTTTGAACGCCCGCCGGTTGGTATGAACCTTGGCCGTACCGCCAAGCTTGTCGCACAGGCTTTCGACGCCGCCTTGGTTGAAGCAGGCGGCACATTGCCGGTCTGGCTCACGCTGCTGTCGGTCAAGTCGAGCGAGCTCGCCAATCAACGCGAACTTGCCGGCATGATCGGCATCCAGGGTGCGACGCTGACCCATCATCTCAATGCGATGGAGGCGCAGGGCCTGCTGACGCGGCAGCGCGATCCCCTCAACCGCCGGGTTCATCTGGTCCGGTTGACGGAGGCGGGAGAAGCGCTGTTCGAAACGTTGCGGCAAGCAGCACTTGTCTTCGACAAGCGGCTTCGCACAGGACTACCCGACGAACGTCTCGCGGAGTTTGCGCGGGTGCTGGCCGTATTGCGGGAGAATGTGGAGAGCTAGGAGTGCCGACCTGATGGCTTAGTTATCATAGCTCGGGATTGTTCCAAACGCATAGTGGCGCAGTTTCAGTGCGGTGATCAGCTTGGTCAGTTGCGTCTTGCCGTCAAAGCCGTCCTGGAACATCTGGTCATGCATCAAAAGGATCAGCTTGCCGGGCTTGGCAAAGTGGCCGTAGCCGAACAAATGATCGATCTCGCTGACCAGATGATCGACGCTCTGGACCGGCTCGCCGCTGTCCTTGTGCACCCACTCGTGGTCCCATCCATAGAGATAAAAGCCGGACGCTGCGACGAACTCATAGTCGGGGTCTTCGCGCCCGGCTTGCGCTTGCCCAAGCGAATTGTCGTTCTTCGACATCGAAGGCAGCCGGAACACGTCGCGCCCCGGCAGGCGGGCGTGCACCGCGGACTTCAGGCCCAGAACGGCATTGGCCATGAGCATGTCGGCAACCACGCCTTCCGTATCGCCATAGAAATGCCGGTAGTGATTGTAGGCGTGACTGTAGCTGTGGTTGCCGATCGTCACCAGCGGCATCGCCTTGGCGCGCCGCACCAACGTCTTGTTGGACGCACTGGCCTCGGCATGCATGCCGACCATGAACAGCGTTGCCGGAACCTGCGCCGCCTCCAAGACGTCGAGGATGTTGCTTGTGCCGTTCAGAGGACCGTCGTCGAAGGTGAGGTAGATGGTGCGATCCGCGCCATGGGCCGGCAACGCCGACATCAACATGGCTGCCAGGGCAAGCCGAAAGAATGTCATGGGCCACTACCCGTTTGCGATCAGGACAGGCCGCCACTTCATCGGCTGGTTGTCAAGCCAGGCCCGGCTCCGCCTACGCCAGGCTTCCCTGCAATACCGTCAGCCTGGCCTTCTTCGGCATGCGGGCGGTCAGCCATTCCAGCGCCTTGTCATGCGGCATCGGGAAGGCGATGGAATAGCCTTGCACCTGGTCGCAGCCGATCGCCATCAGCGAGTCGAGCTCCGCCTCGGTTTCGGCGCCCTCGGCGACGATGGAGATGCCCAAACCCCGTGCAAGTTCGGTGATGGCGCGCACGATCTTGGAGTTGTCGCCATTTTCGTGGATGTTCTGGACGAAGCGGCGGTCGATCTTGAGCCGGTCGATCTCGTTGGGATTGACGTGGCTGAGCGACGCATAGCCGGTGCCGAAATCGTCGAGTTCCAGATGGACGCCGGCCGCCCGGATGTGCCGCAGCTTGGCCGCGATGCCTGTCTTCTCGTCGTCGAGGATGACGGATTCGACGATTTCCAGCGACAGTTTCTGCGGCGGCAGCCCGGCTCTCTCCAGCGTGTCGAACAGAAACGCATCGAAATCGTGCTCACGCAACTCGGTGCCCGAGACGTTGACGGCAAGCCGGCCGAAGGCAATGCCGGCACGGTTCCATTCGGCGGCTTCGTTGATCGCCTTGCTGATCACGATGCGGCCGATCTCCGGCATGAAGCCGCATTTCTCCGCGACCGGGATGAATTCGCCCGGCGAGATCATGCCGCGCTCGGGATGGTTCCAGCGCACGAGGGCCTCTATGCCGCTGATGGTGCCGTCGGTTAGCGAAACCTGTGGCTGGAAATAGACTTGGAACGCTTTTTCGGAAATGGCGACCTTGATGTCGTGTTCGAGCTGCTTGCGGTAGTCGAGTTCCCTTCGCAGTTCCTCGGAGAAGAACGAGAAGTTGCCGCCACCCATCTTCTTGGCGGAATAAAGCGCCAGATCGGCGTGGACCAGCAGGTCTTGCGCATTGTCGGCGTCGATTGGATAGACGGCGATGCCGCCGCTGGCGCCCGGAAGAATGGTGGTGCCCTGGAACACGATCGGCTCGTTGATGTGCACCAGTATGCGCCGTGCCAGCATGTTGATGTCCTCGGTGCTGCCGGCTCCGTTGAGGATCATCACGAATTCGTCGCCACCAAGCCGCGCGCACAGATCCGACGCCCGGCAGGAATCGCGCATGCGCTGTGCCGTCACCACCAGGACATAGTCACCGGCGGCGTGGCCCAGCGTATCGTTGATCTGCTTGAAGCGGTCGAGGTCGAGCTGGACCACGGCCAGGCGCTCGCGCCGGCGATGCGCGCCTTTGATCAGCGTCTCGAAATGGTCGGTCAGGAAGGTGCGGTTGTGCAGGCCCGTCAGGCCGTCATGCACCGCGATGAAGGCCATCGAATTGCGAGCGTCGACCAATTCACGCGTTTTGCGCAGGATCGCGTTGGACATCGGCCTGAAGATGAACAGCGCCACCAGCAGGATGACGCCGAGGGTGGCATAGAACAGCGTGCGGTGGAGAGTGAGCAACTTTTCGGAGCGCTCGTCGGCGTCGGCACTGATGCGCTGGCCGAGCGCGGCATAGCCCGACAGCGTGGCATTGGCGACAGAGGCATCGAGGTTGACGCGTTCGGCGCCGCCCTTGTAGCCGCCATTGTCGCCAAGGTTGAGCTGCGATTCCAGTGCAGAGATCAGACGATCGCCGTTGGCGATCAGGCCAACCGAGAAATAGTCGAGATGGAAGGGTTTGGCGAAAAGCACGCTCTCGATCGACTTCGGATCGAGCTTGGCAGGCGATTGCGGATCCGCGCCTGTCTGCTTGAGCAGCAGATCGTAGTTCGTCTCGAACTCCGCCGTGGCCTGCTTCAGCGCGCTGACCAGCGCCGGCTGCTTGTCGCGCGAGGCGACGCCTGTCGCGCTGGCAAGGAAGACGATGCGCTGCGACAATGTCTTCTGCGTGCCGACGATGTCGAGCAAGGTGTTGTTGTGCTGCTGCGTGGCCATCGTCTGCTGCAGCAAAGCGAAGGAGGCTGCCACCATGGCGGCAATGATCAGCAGCGCCAGCCAGTAGCCAGCCTTGATCAGCAGTATGAGCTTGCCTGAAACGGTTTGCACCGGCTGCTGAGACATGTTCGGGGGCGGCCCTCTCGCCAACGGATTTCTGTATGAGCACCATTGAACTGCAAACGTTAACAGGACCGGAAGTCGACGGCTGGCCGGCAAGGGGGAGGCGCGGAAAGATCGCGAAATGGTTATCGGGTTCTTTCGCGGCCGGCCCGCATTTGAGCATTCGTCAATCCATGCGTGCGGGATGGTCGCTTGGGCAATGTCCATCGCGTCCCCCTGATGCTGCCCGGCCACCTGATCCGGTCGCTTTTGCGATGGATTTTTTGCGCGGGCCGGACGACAGTCTGCCCACGTCAAACGAGGCCTGATCATGACCGCAGCATTTCTCTCCCATATCGACAGTGAGCTTGCAGGGCTGAAATCCGCCGGCCTCTACAAGTCCGAGCGGGTGATTTCCTCGATGCAGTCGGCCGAAATCGAGGTGGGCGGCGAGAAAGTGCTGAATTTCTGCGCCAACAACTATCTCGGCCTCGCCGACAGCGCGGACCTGCGCGCTGCGGCCACGCAGGCGCTCGACCGCTACGGCTACGGCATGGCGTCGGTGCGCTTCATCTGCGGCACGCAGGAGGAGCACAAGCAGCTCGAGGCGACGATTTCATCCTTTCTCGGCCTGGACGACACGATCCTTTATGGCTCTTGCTTCGATGCCAATGGCGGCCTGTTCGAGACGCTGCTGGGCGAGGAGGACGCGATCATTTCCGACGCGCTCAACCACGCCTCGATCATCGATGGTGTCCGGCTGTCGAAGGCCAAACGCTTCCGCTACGCCAACAACGACATGGCCGATCTGGAAGCGCGATTGAAGGAAGCGAAGGATTGCCGCTTCCGGCTGATCGCCACCGATGGGGTGTTTTCCATGGACGGCATCATCGCCAATTTGAAGGGCGTCTGCGATCTCGCCGAAAAGTACGATGCCATGGTCATGGTCGATGACAGCCATGCGGTCGGCTTCGTTGGCAGGAATGGCCGTGGCTCGGCCGAGCATTGCGGCGTCGAGGGCAGGGTGGACATCATCACCGGTACGCTCGGCAAGGCGCTTGGCGGCGCTTCCGGTGGGTATACCTCGGGCAAGAGGCAGGTGGTCGACTGGCTGCGCCAGCGCTCGCGGCCCTATCTCTTTTCCAATACGCTGATGCCGGCGATCGCCGGCGCCTCGATCAAGGTGTTCGAGCTGATCCGCAATGGCGATGCCTTGCGCGAGCGCCTATATGCCAATGCGGCGCGGTTCAGGTCCGAGATGGGCAAGCTTGGCTTTACTTTGGCCGGGGCTGATCATCCGATCATACCGGTGATGCTGGGCGATGCGACGCTGGCGCAGGAGATGGCCGCGCGCATGCTGAAGCGCGGCATCTATGTCATCGGCTTCTCTTTCCCGGTGGTGCCGAAAGGCCAGGCACGCATCCGCACCCAGATGTCGGCGGCCCATTCCAGCGCCGACATCGACCGCGCGGTGGAGGCCTTCGGTGCCGTCGGCAAGGAATTGGGCGTGATTTCCTGAGCGTCGAAAAGCGATTCCGGATCAAGAGATTCAAGGGACAAAAGAATGTCGAACATGATGAAGGCGCTGGTGAAGGCCAAGGCCGAGCCGGGCATCTGGATGGAAGAGGTGCCGGTGCCGGAGATCGGCCCCAACGATGTGCTGATCAAGGTCAAGAAGACCGCGATCTGCGGCACCGACGTCCACATCTACAATTGGGACCAGTGGGCGCAGAAGACGGTGCCGGTGCCGATGGTGACCGGCCATGAATTCGTCGGCACCGTCGCCGATTTCGGCGCGGCGGTCACCGAATACAAGGTCGGCCAGCGCGTCTCGGGTGAAGGCCACATCGTCTGCGGCCATTGCCGCAACTGCCGCGCTGGGCGAGGGCATCTGTGCCGCAACACGCTCGGCGTCGGCGTCAACCGTCCGGGTGCTTTTGGCGAATATCTGGCCATTCCGCAGCACAATGTCGTGCCGATCCCCGACGACGTGCCGGACGAGATCGCGGCCATCTTCGATCCCCTTGGCAATGCCGTCCACACCGCATTGTCCTTCGACCTGGTAGGCGAGGATGTGCTGGTCACCGGCGCGGGGCCGATCGGCATCATGGGGGCGTTGGTGGCGCAGTGCGTCGGCGCACGCAAGGTCGTCATCACCGACATCAACCCGGTGCGGCTGGCGCTGGCGAAGAAGCTCGGCGTCCAGCACGTCGTCGACGCCTCGAAGGAAAAACTGCGCGACGTCATGCCGGCGCTCGGCATGACCGAGGGGTTCGACGTCGGGCTGGAAATGTCGGGCGCCGCGCCCGCCTTCCGCGACATGATCGACACCATGAACAATGGCGGCAAGATCGCCATCCTCGGCATCGCGCCGACCGGCTTCGAGATCGACTGGAACAAGGTCATCTTCAAGATGCTGCATCTGAAGGGCATCTATGGACGCGAGATGTTCGAGACCTGGTACAAGATGATCGCGCTGGTGCAAGGCCCGCTCGATGTGACCGGGCTGATCACGCATCGCATCGGTATCGATGATTTCCAGTCGGGTTTCGACGCGATGCGCAGCGGCAGTTCGGGCAAGGTGGTGATGGATTGGTAAGCGGCCGCCTACCCATCTTGCAAATGCTGAATGAGTTTGTGACCTTCATATCAAGCTTGGCATCCCAACTCTTGATCATGAGATTGCGGGCGATATGGGCCAATTCGTAAGATGCGGTCCGAAGGTCGTCGAAAGGCAGGGCAGGGATTTCAGCCTGCTTCGTCGGCGGTATGATCTCCCCCAACTTTACCATGCAATTCTCGACACGAACATCTTCGACCAAACTCAACGGACCCCAGTAGAGAGTCCAGAAGCGTGAACGAGCGTTCTTCCAGACAGCCGGATCTGTGGTATTCGCTAGGGTTGAAACGGTTTCACTGGCTTCAAACAACAGCCTGGTCTGCTCTTTAAGGAACGGCTCGCGATTTGCCTGGGCCTGTTTGTCAGAATATTGCCAGATACCGAGCAAAACGGTCGCGATGCTGATCGCCCAAGGGACAAATGTCTTCCAATCAAGGTGGTCCATCACGACCTCTCCAAGCGGAAGAAATACCTCGACTTTATGACCGTATAGCGAAAATGAAAATGGTCTTGCCCGCTATTTCAGAATTGCGCTTCGAGTTTCGCGATAGCTGCGAGAATTAGGGAGCGGTCCGATAAATCGAGCCGCGCTAGCAACTGTGACTCGAACGCCTTCGCCAACGGCACCATTTCGCGATATGCGGCAAGGCCCGCTTTGGTCAGCGTCAGATGCTCGACGCGCCGGTCGCTCTCATCCGGCGCGCGGGTCAGCCAGCGCCGCCGTTCGAGTTCCGCGACGGCACGCGAGACTTTGGTCTTGTGCATGGCTGATTGCTCGCCAAGCGCCGTCGCGGTCATCGTGCCGCGTTGTCCCAAGCCCGATAGCGTGCGCCATTCCGGTCGGGTCAGCCCGAGGCGGTCGCTGTAGATTTTCGAGAATTCCCGGCTGACCGCATCGGCAAGCCGGTAGAGCCGGTAAGGCAGGAAACTTTCCAGCTCCAGGATCTCGGGATCGGTCGCTTTGCTCGTCATGTTTCAGCGCTCGCATATGTCTCGCGTCGCCATTGATAGTTACATTTTCGATGGTTACAAATGAAACCAGTTTGGTCAATCCGGGAGGAAGCGATGGCCTTTTCCTATATGCCGGGCTTCGGCAACGATTTTGAGACCGAGACATTGCCCGGTTCGCTGCCGCAGGGGCGAAACTCGCCGCAGCGGCCGGCCTACGGCCTCTATGCCGAGCAGCTTTCCGGCTCGCCCTTCACCGCGCCGCGCGGCACCAATGAGCGTTCCTGGCTCTATCGCATCCGGCCAAGTGTCAAGCACACCGGCCGCTTCAAGGCAGCCGGCTACCCGCTGTGGAAGACTGCCCCCAATGTCGGCGACCACGAACTGGCGCTTGGCCAGTACCGCTGGAATCCGGTGCCGATGCCGAAGGAGCCGACCGATTTCATCCAGGGCATGCGCAGCATCACCACGGCCGGTGACGTGCTCGGGCAGACCGGCATGGCCGCCCATGTCTATGTCGCCAATCGCTCGATGGTCGATGATCATTTCTTCAATGCCGACGGCGAATTGCTGGTCGTCCCGCAGGTGGGCAGCTTGCGGCTGGTCACCGAGATGGGCGTCATCGAGCTTCGACCCGGCGAGATCGCCGTGCTGCCACGTGGCCTCGTCTTCAAGGTCGAACTGGCCGACACCGAAGTGCGCGGCTATGTATGCGAGAATTACGGCGCCAAGCTGACACTGCCTGATCGCGGCCCCATCGGTGCCAATTGCCTGGCCAACCCACGCGACTTCAAGACGCCCTGCGCCTGGTTCGAGGAGAAGGAGACGCCGTGCCGGCTGATCGTGAAATGGTGCGGCAATTTCCATGTCACCGAGATCGGCCATTCGCCGCTCGACGTGGTGGCTTGGCACGGCAACTACGCCCCCTACAAATATGATCTGGCGACGTTTTCGCCGGTCGGCGCGCTGCTGTTCGACCATCCCGATCCATCGATCTTCACCGTGCTGACCGCGCCGAGCGGCGAGGAGGGCACGGCCAATATCGATTTCGTCATCTTCCCGCCGCGCTGGCTGGTGGCGGAAGATACGTTTCGGCCGCCCTGGTATCACCGCAACATCATGAGCGAGTTCATGGGTCTGATCCACGGCCAGTACGATGCCAAGGAGGAAGGCTTCGTTCCCGGCGGCATAAGCCTGCACAATCTGATGCTGGCCCACGGCCCGGATGCGCCTGGCTTCGAAAAGGCCTCGCGCGCGGACCTGAGACCGGTCAAGCTCGACAACACCATGGCCTTCATGTTCGAGACCCGCTATCCGCAGATGCTGACCCGATACGGTGCCGAACTGGAAACCCGGCAGGACAATTATATCGACTGCTGGGCCGACCTGAAGAAGCGCTTCAACGGCACGCCCGAGGGCGACTGGTCTTGAGCGGTAATTCAATGCCGGATCGGCTGGTGCTGTTGGGCTCCAAAGGCGGCCCTGCGCTACGGCCGGGCGGGCCGTGGCCGAGTTCGTCGCTGCTCGAGATCGGCGGGCGGGCCATCGTCGTCGATTGCGGGCTCGGCGTCACGCGCGGCCTTGTCGATGCCGGTGTCAGCCTGAAGGCGCTCGACCTGATCTTCATCACGCATCTGCATTCCGACCATGTGCTGGAACTGGGTCCGCTGATCCACACCGCCTGGACGGCCGGATTGGCGACGCCGGTCAGCCTGTTCGGCCCGCCCGGCACCGGCCATTACTGGCGGCGCTTTTGTCAGGCGATGGAATTCGACATCGAAATCCGCATCGTCGACGAGGGCCGGCCTGATATTCGCGAGCTGGTTTCTGTCGAAGAATTCGGCGAAGGCCATGTGGTCGAGCAGCGCGGCCTGAAGGTGACGGCGCTGCGCGTCGACCATCCGCCGGTGACCGACTGCTTTGCGCTGCGCTTCGAGCATGGCGGCAAGAGCGTGGTGTTTTCGGCCGATACAGCCTTCTTCCCACCGCTCGCCGATTTCGCCGAAGGCTCTGATATCCTCGTCCACGAAGCCATGCTGGAGGAGGGGATCGAGCGGCTGGTTGCCAGGACCGGCAATGGCGCGCGGCTCAGGGAACACCTGCTCGCCAGCCACAGCTTTGCCGAAGAGGCAGGCCGCATCGCCAGCGATGGCGGCGTGAAGAGACTGGTGCTCAACCACCTCATTCCGGCCGACGACCCCCAGATTGGCGAGACCGATTGGACTGCTGCCGTCAGGAAAACATGGGCCGGCGACTTGACGATCGCTCGCGACGGCCTTGTTGTGGAGCTAGCATGATCCCGAAAAGTGGAAACCGGTTTTCGGAAAAAGATCATGCGTAAGAAAAGCCAAAGCGGCGCCAAGGCCGCCTCAGGAGAGGGAACCGCATGAAGCTTGCCACACTGAAGGATGGGACGCGCGATGGAAAACTCGTTGTCGTTTCGCGCGACCTGACACAGTACACAGACGCCTCGTTCTTGGCGCGCACGCTGCAGGCGGCACTCGACGACTGGCGCAGGATCTCGCCGCATCTCGCGACAATCGCCGAATCGCTGGAGAACAGTGCGATGCCGGCGGCTCGCTTCCACGAGCACGACGCGCATTCGCCGCTGCCACGCGCCTATCAATGGGCCGACGGCTCCGCCTATGTGAACCATGTCGAACTGGTGCGCAAAGCGCGCGGCGTCGAGATGCCGGCAAGCTTCTGGACCGATCCGCTGATCTATCAGGGCGGCTCGGACTCCTTTGTTGCGCCGCGCGATCCGATCCGCATGGCCGACGAAGCCTTCGGCATCGACATGGAGGCCGAAATTGCCGTCATCGTCGACGATGTGCCGATGGGCGCCAGCCTCGATGAAGCGCGCGCCGCGATCCGGCTGGTCATGCTGGTCAACGATGTCACGCTGCGCGCGCTGACCGGCCCGGAACTCGCCAAGGGTTTTGGCTTCTTCCAGTCGAAACCGTCCTCGGCCTTTTCGCCGGTCGCGGTGACGCCGGACGAACTGGGCGACGCCTGGGATGGCGGCAAGGTCAGCCTGCCGCTGCTCGCCGACATCAACGGCAAGCCGTTCGGCCGCGCCAATGCCGGTGTCGACATGACCTTTGACTTCCCGGCACTGATCGCTCACGCCGCCCGCACAAGGCCGCTGGTATCAGGCACCATCATCGGCTCGGGTACGGTGTCCAACAAGCTCGACGGCGGCCCGGGCAAGCCTGTGTCGGCCGGCGGCGCAGGCTATTCCTGCATCGCCGAACTGCGCATGATCGAGACCCTCGCGAGCGGCGAACCAAAGACGCCGTTCCTGCGCTTCGGCGACACGGTACGCATCGAGATGAAGGACAAGGCCGGGCATTCGATCTTCGGTGCCATCGAGCAGAAGGTCGAGAACTACGCGAGATAGAGGCTAGGACAGATTTTCAGCGATGAATCTTCTGGATCATCTGCGCCGCATGGCGGGCAACAATCTCTGGTCGAACGACCGGCTCTATCGCGCAGTGCTTGCTCTGAAGCCCGGCGAGTTCGAGGCTGAGCGCACCAGCTTTTTCCCGTCGGTCAAGGCCACGCTCAACCATGTGCTTGCGGTCGATTATCTCTATCTGGACTTTCTCGAAGAGGGCGGCGTCGGTGCCGCTGCCCATGATGACTTCGTGCCTTTCGACGAACCACAGGAGCTTTTTGCCGCGCAGGTCGCGGCCGACCGGCGGCTGATTGCCTTCTGCGATGGCTTGTCGGAGAGCGATCTAGATCGCCGCGTCATCACCGACCGGCGCGAGGACGGCATGATCCCGGAAAAGATCGGCAATATCCTGGCGCACGTCTTCCTGCACGACATCCACCATCGCGGCCAGGTCCACGCCATGCTGTCCGACACCTCCGTCGCGCCGCCGCAACTCGACGAGTTCCTGCTCGATTATGATGTCAGGGTTAGGCGGGACGAGGTTGAGAGGCTTCGGTTGTGAGACCAGGTCCTTCGCTAGTCATGTCACAGCCACATCATAATGGGCGAAATGCGGGTCGGATGTGAGGATGGTCAGATTTTCCACTTGCGCCTGCGCAATCAGCAGTCTGTCGAACGGATCACCATGGTGGCGAGGTAGGCCACCAACGGCGTTCGCGTGCTGTAAGGTTACGGTGAGCGGCTGAAATCGCATCCTTGGAAGCAGCGCCGGCAGATCGTCCGGCGCGTTGAGCTTTCCGATCGAACGTTTGATGGCAATTTCCCAAACGCTCGCCGCGCTCACGAACACCACCGCTTCCGAAGCCAGGATCGTGCGGTGGTGCTCGCTGAGACGTCGATCGTCCGAAATTGACCAGAGGATGATATGGGTGTCGGCGAGGAACGGGCCGACCGTCATTTTACGTACTCGTCCCATTCAGGACCGAGTTCGTCAAAATCATCCGCAATCCAGATCTTGCCCTTCAAAGCGCCGATACGCGGCAGAGGTTCGGCCACCGCCGGAGGTACAATGCGCGCCGCCACCTTGCCGTGGCGCGTAAGAACGATCTCCTCACCTGCTTCCGCGCGGCTGACAAGTTCCGACAGTTTGGCCTTGGCTTCGGCGATGGAAACATTCATGTGCTCGATCCTTTATGACTAGAATTTAGGTCATAATCGACCGAGCGGCAAGTGTTCCTGTGTTAGACCGGCCTATTCCGCCGCCTGTACCTTGATCACGCCGCGCTTGATTTGATCCTGCTCGATCGACTCGAACAAAGCGCGGAAATTGCCCTCGCCAAAGCCTTCGTCGCCCTTGCGCTGGATGAACTCGAAGAAAATTGGCCCGATTACGGTCTTCGAAAAGATCTGCAGAAGGATCTTGGTCATGCCGCCATCGACCACGCCTTCGCCGTCGATCAGGATGCCGTGCTTCTTCATCCGCTCGATCGGCTCGCCATGGCCGTTCACGCGGTCATACGACATGTCGTAATAGGTCTCGGGCGGACCGGGCATGAACTTCAGCCCGTTCTCGGCGAGCTTGTCGGTGGCGGCGTAGATCTCGTCCGTGCCAACCGCGATGTGCTGGATGCCTTCGCCATTGTACTTCTTCAGGTATTCGGCGATCTGGCTGGTCTCGTCCTTGGATTCGTTGAGCGGAATGCGGATCTTGCCGCATGGCGAGGTGATGGCGCGGCTGACCAGGCCGGTGATCTTGCCGTCGATGTCGAAGAAATGGATCTGCTTGAAGCCGAACAGATTGCGATAAAAGTCCCACCACTTGTCCATCTGGCCGCGATAGACATTGTGGGTCAGGTGGTCGAGGAAATAGAAGCCGACGCCTTGCGGCCGCGGGTCGCGCGCGCCGAGCCATTCGAACTCGGCGTCATAGGCCGAGCCTTTCTTGCCGTAGCTGTCGATGAAATAAAGCAGCGAGCCGCCGATGCCGACAATGGCAGGCACGTCGAGCGCCTTGTCGTCGCCTTCATAAGGCGTGGCGCCCTTGGAGACGGCATGCTCGAAAGCATGTTTGGCATCGACCACCCGCCAGGCCATCGAGGCAGCACAAGGGCCATGCTTGTCGGCGAACTTCATCGCGTGCGAGCCGGGCTCGGCATTGACGACATAGTTGATGTCGCCCTGCCGCCAGACGGTGATGTCCTTGGTGCGATGCCTGGCCACCGCCACATAGCCCATGCGAGTGAAGAGCTCGGCCAGCTTCTGCGGCTCGGGATGCGCGAATTCGACGAACTCGAACCCATCGGTGCCGGCAGGGTTGTCCCTGCTGATCGTGGCGGGCGGGGCGTCGTGCGGGAAGGGACCCATGATATTCCTCCGGAAGCTGCTGGGCCTGAAAAGGCCATCTGGCGCCATCATAGCGCGGAGCCGGTGCATGGTGCTTGCATTCAAACGCTTGAAATGATCATCTCATGCGTGAAGTGTGCATGTTGTGGGGAAAAACCATGGATGAGACGCACATTGATCATTTTGACCGCAAGATAATGGCACTGTTGCAGGGCGATGCGCGGCTCACCAACAACGATCTCTCGGAGCGTGTGAACCTGTCGGCGTCGCAATGCTCGCGCCGTCGCCAGCGGCTGGAGGAAGACGGCTATATCAAGGGTTATCGGGCCGTGCTCGACCGCGACATGCTCGGCTTCTCACTGGTCAACGTCATCTCGGTGACCCTTGCCACCCACAACCGTGACAACGCGCGGCGCTTCGGCGAATTGGTGGCGCGACTGCCGGAAGTGCAGGAGGCGCATGCGCTGACCGGCGAGATGGATTATATCCTGAAGGTGGTGACGCCCGACCTCAAATCATTGTCCGAGTTCGTCAACGGCGTGCTCCTGCCGCATGAATCCGTGCAGCATGTGAAGACGGCGATCGTGCTGGAGACGCTGAAGGAGACCGGCGCGCTGCCGATCTAACCCTTCGACTGCTGGATCAGCCCATACAGATTGGTGCATCGGGCGCCGGAGCGGCAATAGGCGAACACCGGGCCCTCGAGCTCATCCAGCGCCTCGGCCTGGTCTTCGACATTCTCTTGCGTGATCTGGCCGCTGATGACCGGGATGTAGCGGAAGGCGAGACCGGCGGCTTCAACCGTGGCTTTGAGCGTGTCCGCCGAAGGCTGGCCGGGCTGTTCGTCATCCGGCCGGTTGCAGATGACGCTCTTGAAGCCGGCTTCCTTGATGGCGGCGACGTCTTCGGGCTGGATCTGGCCCGAGACCGAATAGTCTTCGCTGATTTCGCGGTATTCCATGACGATGTCCTCGCAATCTGATTTGGCAGGAGTTTTGCCACTCCCTGACGTGGCCGGCAACCAATTCCTATGCCGTGGCCGGCTGAGCGATGCGCGCCCGGGCAAAACGCGCCACGACGATGCCTGCGATCACCGAAGCGACGAAGATCGGCGTCTGTGAATAGCCGAGGCCCAGCGCCGGAATGGCGCCGCCCGGACAGAAGCCGGCAATGCCCCATCCGATACCGAACACGGCGGCGCCGCCAACCAATTCCAGATCGATAACGCGCTTCGTCGGCAGCGCAAACTCGGTTTCGAACACCGGGGCCTTGTACCGGCCGAACACCAGTCGGTAACCGATAAAGGCGACAGCCAAGCCGCCGCCCATGACGAAGATCAGGCTGGGGTCCCAGGTGCCAGCAATGTCGAAGAAATTCAGCACCTTGGCCGGATTTATCATACCGGAAACAGCGATGCCGAGGCCGAAAATCCCGCCGATCAGGAATGCCGAAACGAGCCTGTTCATGGTTAGCCCCCGACGACGTGGCGGATGATGAAGACGGTGATTAATGCGGTGACCATGAAGGTCGCGACGGCGGCCATCGAGCGTGGCGACAGGCGCGCAATGCCGCAAATGCCATGCCCGCTCGGACAGCCACCGCCGAAATGCACGCCGATGCCGACCACGAAGCCACCGACAACGAGGGACAGCGTTGGCAGCGGCACGCTGAAGGCAATATGTCCGCCAACAGTCCGATAGAGGAGCGGCGCCACGACTGCGCCAATGAGAAACGCGGCTCGCCAGCCCCAATCCGGGGCAAGCGGCGGAATGACCCCTGTTAGGATACCGGTCATCCCGGCAATCCGTCCATGCAACGCCATCAGGAGCACCGCCGACAGGCCGATGAGGGCACCGCCGAGCAGCGACTGGAAGGGCGTGAAATCTGTCATGGCAGTGCCGGCCTCAATCTGCGCTTCATGCGCGTCCCGCGCGGATCGACATCATAGCGCAGATGGACGTTGCCAGCGAAGATTCTGACTCGGATTGCCCAGAGGGGAATGAAAAAAGGCGGAGACTGGCTCCGCCTTTCGAGAACGCTCTTCTCAGCTGCCGAGAATGGCGCCTTTGATCTGGCGGATGTTGTTGTGCATCATGTCGATGTAGGTCGAGCCGGGGCCATCGGGCTGCGACAGCGCATCCGAATAGAGCGTGCCGCCCACCTTGATGCCGGTCTCGCTGGCAATCTGTTCGATCAGGCGCGGATTGGTGATGTTCTCGACGAAGATCGCCGACGCCTTGTCCTGCTTCACCTGCTCGACCAGTTTGGCGACATCGGCGGCCGACGGCTCGGAATCGGTCGAGATGCCTTGCGGGGCAAGGAAAGTCAGGCCGTATTCATGCTCGAAATAGCCGAAGGCGTCATGCGAGGTGATGACGACGCGCTTTGCCTCGGGGATCGACTGGATCGCCGCCTTCACTTCGCCTTCCAGCGCATCGAGCTTCTTGGTGTAGGCGGCGGCGTTGGTCTGGTAGGAGACGCAACCTTCGGAATCGGCCGCGCAGAAGGCTTCGGCAATGTTCTTCACATAGATCCTGGCGTTGGCGATCGACTGGAAGGCATGCGGATCGGTGACGGTCTTGCCGCCGCCGGTGCCGGCACCCTCTGCCGCGTCGGCGTCGGCGAATTCAGGTTTGAAGTCGATCGGCGTCACGCCCTTGGTCAAGGTGATGATGGAGGCCTTGGTGGCGCTGGCATCGACCAGCCGCTGCAGGAAACCTTCGAAATGCAGGCCGTTGACCAGAACGATGTCGGCCTTGGCCATGGCCACCGCGTCGGCGGGGCTCGGCTCATAGACATGGGCATCGCCGTCCGGCCCGACAATGGTGGTGATGTCGACGCGGTCGCCGCCGACATTTTTGGCGAAATCCGCTATGACCGTGAAGCTGGCGACCACTTTCAGCGGCTCGGCGAAGGCCGATGAAGCTCCAAAGGCTGTTAATGTTATAACGCTCATCGCCAGGGCGGCGCAGAGTGATTTCAGCATGGTTGGGTCTCCTTTGGGGCGGGGGATCAGGCCGTTCTGTGACGGTGATGGACGATGCGGGCGCGCAGAATGCCGCGCGTGCCAAACAGGATAGAGGCGAAATAGACGACGCCGGCCGACAGGATGATGGCCGGGCCTGACGGCAACGACGCATGATAGGACAGGAGCAGCCCGGCAATGCAGGAGGCAAAGCCGATCAGCACGGCCAGCGCGCACATCGGCTCGACGCGCGCCGTCCAGAAGCGCGCCGCTGCCGCCGGCAGCATCATCAATCCGACTGAAAGTAAGGTACCGAGCGCCTGGAAACCGCCGACGAGGTTGAGGACGACGAGACCGAGGAAAATGAAATGCACCGGGCTGCCCATGCGGCTGACCGAACGCAGGAACAGCGGGTCCAGGCATTCCGCGACCAGCGCCCGCCAGAAGACGGCAAGGCTGACCAGCGTCACCGCGACGATGCCGCCGATCAGCGTCAATGCCTCGTTGTTGAGTGCCAGCACCGTGCCGAACAGCACATGCATGAGGTCGACGCTGGAGCCGCGGATCGACACCATCAGCACGCCGATGGCGAGCGAAATCAGGTAGAAGGCCGCCATCGAGGCGTCCTCGCGCTGAATGGTGAAGCGCGAGACGGCGCCGGCGCCGAGCGCCACGATGATGCCGGCGATCAGGCCGCCAATGGTCATCGGCAGGATTTCGAGGCCGTAGAACAGGAAGCCGGCGGCCGCCCCCGGCAGGATGGCGTGCGCCATCGCGTCGCCCGACAGGCTCATGCGCCGCAGCATCAGGAAGACGCCGATCGGGCAGGCGCCGAGCGACAGCATCAGCGAGCCGAAAAGCGCCCGCTGCATGAAACCGAAATCGGCGAATGGCGAGATAAAAAGGCCGTAGAGCGCGTCCATCAGGCAGCCCTCGGTCCGGCGCCATGGTGATGGTCGTGATCGTGGCCGTCATGATGATGATCATGATCATGAGCGTGCTCGTCAGGCTCGCACCAGGGCGCGTTCTCTTCCCAGGCTTCGTGGAAGCGGCGCGCGCGCAACAGGTTCTCCGGCTTCAATGTCTCCCGGGTCTCGCCCCAGGCTACCGGCTGGCGGGCAAGCAGCAGTGTTTCGGGAAAATTCTGGCGCACAAGATCCAGATCATGGACCACCACCATGATGGTGCGCTCTTCGCCGTGCCAGCGCTTGATCAGGGCAATGAGGTCACCGACCGTCTTGGCGTCGACCGCATTGAAGGGCTCGTCGAGCAGGATCAGGTCGGCATCCTGCAACAGCACGCGGGCAAACAGCGTGCGCTGCAACTGGCCGCCCGACAGCGTGTCGATTGGCCGCTTCTCGAAGCCGCCGAGGCCGACGGCCATCAAAGCCTGGCTGACGGCCTCGCGATCTTCCTGGGTGTAGCGGCCAAGCATGCCGCGCTTCGGCCACAGGCCGAGCGAGACCAGGTCGACGACGCGGGCGGGAAAGGAGCGATCAAGCTCCGATTGCTGCGGCAGGTAGGCCGCCCGCACGCCCGGCGCGCGGATAACCTCGCCGGCCATCGGCTTCAACACCCCAACGATACCTTTCATCAGCGTCGACTTGCCGGAACCATTGGCGCCGACCACGGCCGTCAGCGAACCCTTGCGGATCGCGCCATTGAGATGGTGGATCGCCGGGTGGCTGTTGTAGCCCAGCGTCAGGTCACGGAATGTCAGGCAGGTCTGGGTCATATCGTTCCGTTGGCCAAACGCGGCTGCAGGCAGGCGGCTTGGATATGTGATGTTATTACATTAGTCAACAAGCCAATCCGGCGGAATTGCGACGCGGTGGTCAACTCGCCGTGTACGCGCCTGGCCCTGGATGGAGCGATTGGCTCAAACGGTTTCGGTTCAGGCGGCCTTGCTCGAAGCGGACGGCGACTCTAAAGAGGCGCGACCACAACGGAAGGAACCTCGCAATGAGCATTCGTCGCATCGATGTTGGCCCGCGCATGAGCCAGATCGTCATCCACGGCAACACAGTCTATCTGGCCGGCCAGGTCGGCGAACCCGGCGGCAACGTCGCCTCGCAGACCCGCGACATCCTTGCGACCATCGATGGGTTGTTGGCCAAGGCCGGCACCGACAAGACCAAGATCGTCCAGGCGATCATCTGGCTGGCCGACATGGGGACCTTCGCCGAGATGAATTCCGAATGGGACAAGTGGGTACCGCAGGGCCACACGCCCGCCCGCGCCACCGGCGAGGCAAAGCTTGCCGGCCCCGAATATCTGGTCGAGATCATTATTACGGCTGCGATTTAAGCCGACAGTGCAGCTGCCGATCTCCCCCTCGTGGGGGAGATGCCCGGCAGGGCAGAGGGAGGCGCTGTCCCTCCAGCCCACCGATGTTCGTCATCCTCGGGCTTGACCCGAGGATCCATGCCGTGACCTTTGTCGAGGAACGCGGCGGTGCAGAATTCTGTAAACATTGCAAAGCTTTAGCGTCACGGCATGGATCCTAGGGTCTGCGCGCGTCACTTCGTTCCTTGCTTCGCCCTAGGATGACGAAAGCGAGGGCGCACTCACCCCTGCGACGGCGTGAACCTTGCCACCAGCGTGTGGCTTTCCGCCGGATAGATGAAGCGCACATGCGTCACTGGATGCTCGGCGCTCCATGTTCGCCGCTCGACCACCAGGCACGGCGCGCCGGTATCGATGTCGAGTGAATCGGCGATCGTATCGTCGGCGGCCATGGCGCGGATGCGGTGCTCGGCTTCGCTCCAGGGCACGCGGCCGATCAGCCACGGCCCCGCCGCGATTTCGAGGAACGCCTCGTCCGCTGCCTCGGCCACCGCTGACAGGTTGATCAGCCGCTGCTCGAGAGCGAAAGGCCGTTCGCCGGCAAAATGCAGCCCTTCAAGCCCCAGGACCGAGCCGGCGGCCGAGAGCCCAAGCAGCGCCCTGTCTCCGGCATTGCTGCGCCGCTGCACGCGTTCCAGCCGCTCGTAGCGATAGGGAAGGCCCAGCGCCTCGACCTCGATCCTGATGTCGTGCAGTTCCAGCACCGCCGCTTGCGATTGCGGCTGGCGCACGAAACTGCCCGAGCGGCGGCGCCGCTCGATCAGCCCTGCCTTGGCGAGTTGCGACAGCGCCTTGTTCACCGTCATGCGTGAGCAATCATACTCGGCGGTCAGTTCATGCTCGAACGGAATGCGATGGCCTGGCGGCCATGCGCCCGACAGGATCTTCTCCCTGATGTCCGACAGGATGCGCTGATGCAGCGAGATGTTCTCGCCGCTCTCGATATCCTCTGTCACGACAAGGCTCATCGGCTTGCCTTCAGCTTCGGGAAAGCGCGGTCATCACCTGGCGGAACCGCTCGGCGATCTCCTCGCGCTTCGCATGCCTGCCGCCGCTGACCTGCTTTTGCCCGTGCACCCAGACGCAATCCACTTTGCCGCCATTGGCGAAGATCCACGCATCCAGGATCGCATCGCCCGTCTTGCCCGCCAGCGAGGGATTGCGGGCGTCGAGCGAGACGAGATCGGCGGATGAACCAGGCGCGATTTGCGATGCGCCGGCGCCAAGCGCGACGCTGCCGCCTTCGATCGCTGCGTCGAACAGCGCGCGGCCCGTCGAGCCGCCGGCTACCGCAAGCACATTGCGGGCGCGATGCGCGAGGCGCTGCGAATATTCGAGCTGGCGCAATTCGTCGGGCAGGCCGATCAGCACGTTGGAATCGGAGCCGACACCGAAGCGGCCACCATGTTCCCTGAACAACGGCGCGGCAAAGGTTCCGTCGCCGAGATTGGCCTCGGTGATCGGGCAAAGGCCGGCGATGGCGCCGCTTTTGGCCATGCCGATGGTTTCGGCGTCCGTCATATGGGTGGCGTGGATCAGGCACCAGCGCTGATCGACATCGGCAGCCCCAAGCAGAAATTCGACCGGACGCGCGCCGGACCAGGCCAGGCAGTCCTCGACTTCCCTGACCTGCTCGGCGACATGGATGTGGATCGGCCCGTCTGGCGCCATGGCGGCAACCGCCGTGAGTTCGTCTGGCGTCGCGGCGCGTAGACTGTGCGGGGCGACGCCGACGACAGCTTGATTCAACGCGCGAACCGATTCGCGGCTTTTCTCAACAAGCCGGGCGAACTCGTCCACTTCGTTGACGAATCGCCTCTGGCCCTCGTTTGGCGCGGCACCACCGAAGGAGGAATGCGCGTAAAACACCGGCAGCAGCGTCAGGCCGATACCCGTTTCGCCGGCCGCGGCAGCGATGCGCTCGGCCATCTCGGCAGGGTTGGCGTAAGGTTTTCCGTCGCGGTCATGATGGAGATAGTGAAACTCGCCGACACGGGAAAACCCGGCCTCCAGCATTTCGACATAGAGCTGCGCCGCCACCGCCTCGACCTGGTCTGGAGTCATCGACAACGCGAAGCGGTACATCACCTCGCGCCAGCTCCAGAAACTGTCGGCGGAGGGGCCGCGCAACTCGGCAAGCCCGGCCATGCCGCGCTGGAACGCGTGGCTGTGCAGATTGGGCATGCCCGGCAGGAGAATGGCATGGCGCTCGTCACCTGCCGACGCGGTGCCCCCCGGCTCCACGGCGGTAATGCGCCCGTTGGCGAAAGTGATACGCACATTGTCGTTCCAGCCATTGGGGAGAAGCGCCTGTTCCGCAAAGATATAGGTCACTTTCTCTCCACTTCCCGGTCTCGCATGCGATGATGGCACTTGCAGTGCGTTTCAATATGTATATACATAATCGCCACCGATTGAAACGGAAAAGATGATGGCTGTAGAGAGCAAAAGCCGGGCAGGGGGGCTTCGCCTGTGGCGCAATGCGCGCCTGGCGACCATGGCCGAGAATTCTGCCGATCTTGGTATCGTCGAGCATGGTGCGCTGGCCGCGCGTGATGGCCGCATTGTCTATGCCGGTCCGGAATCCGAGATGCCCTCGGGGCTTGCCCAAGGCGAGATCATCGATTGCGAAGACCGCTGGATCACACCCGGCCTGATCGACTGCCACACCCATCTCGTCCATGCCGGCAACCGTGCCAACGAATTCGAGATGCGGCTGGCCGGCGCCTCCTATGAGGAAGTCGCCAGGGCAGGCGGCGGCATCGTCTCGTCGGTCAAATCCTTGCGTGCCGCCAGCGAGAGCGACCTGGTCGCCCAGACGCTGCCGCGCCTCGATGCGCTGATGGCGGAAGGCGTCACCACCGTAGAAATAAAGTCGGGCTATGGACTCGATCTCGAAAACGAGAAGAAATCGCTGCGCGCTGCGCGACAGCTGGGCAATGAACGCCCGGTGACGGTCCGCACCACATGTCTCGCAGCCCATGCGCTGCCGCCCGAAGCCAAGGGCGACAAGGACGCTTTCATCGATCTCGTCGCCGAAACGATTCTTCCCGGCGTCGCCGCAGAAGGCTTGGCCGATGCCGTCGACGGGTTCTGTGAAGGCATTGCCTTTTCGCCCGAGCAGATAGCGCGGGTCTTCGATGTCGCCAAGGCGGCTGGCTTGCCCGTCAAACTCCACGCCGACCAGTTGTCCAACCTGCACGGCGCTGAACTTGCCGCCCGCTATGGTGCGCTTTCGGCCGACCATCTCGAATACACCGACGAGGCGGGCGCCATGGCGATGGCCAAGGCGGGGACCGTGGCGACGATCCTGCCCGGCGCCTATTACTTCATCCGCGAGACCAAGAAGCCGCCGATTAGCCTCTTCCGCCAGCACGGCGTGAAAATGGCGGTCGCCACCGACAACAATCCCGGCACCTCACCGCTGACCTCGTTGCTTCTGACCATGAACATGGCGGCGACCCTGTTCGGCATGACGGTCGACGAATGCCTTGCCGGCGTCACCCGCGAGGCCGCGCGTGCGCTGGGCCTGCTCGACGAGGCCGGCACGCTGGAAGCCGGAAAATCCGCCGACCTGGCGATCTGGGACATCGAGCGCCCCGCCGAACTCGTCTACCGCATGGGCTTCAACCCGCTGCATGCACGCATCTGGAGAGGACAATGACCGAACTGACCTTGAAGCCCGGCAATGCCACGCTGGCCGACTGGCGCGCCATCTACCGTGGCGCCGTGCCCAAACTGGACGACGCCTGCCGGCCAAAGATCAAGGCAAGCGCCGAGGCCGTTGCCAGGATCGTTGCCAAGGGCGAGCCGGTCTATGGCATCAACACCGGCTTCGGCAAGCTGGCCAGTGTGCGCATCCCGGCCGAAGATCTCGAGACCCTGCAGCGCAACATCGTTCTGTCGCATGCCGCGGGCGTCGGCGAGCCGATGCCAGTCGCCGTTGCCCGGCTGATGATGGCGCTGAAACTTGCAAGCCTCGCGCAGGGTGCGTCCGGCGTGCGCTCGCAAACCATCGAGTTGCTTGAAGCGATGCTCGTCAACGACGTCATCCCGGTGGTGCCGGCGCAAGGCTCGGTCGGCGCCTCCGGCGACCTTGCCCCGCTGTCGCACATGACGGCGGTGATGATCGGTGTCGGCGAATGCTTTACCCCGCATGGCCGTTTTCCGGCCAAGGTCGCCTTCGTCTCGCACGGGCTGGAGCCCGTGACATTGGGCGCCAAGGAAGGTCTGGCGCTGCTCAATGGCACGCAGTTTTCGACGGCCTATGCGCTGGCCGCTCTGTTCGAGGCCGAAGTGCTCTACCAGTCGGCGCTTGTCGCCGGCGCGCTCTCGACCGACGCGGCAAAGGGTTCCGACGCACCCTTCGATCCTCGCATTCATCTGTTGAGAAAGCATCGCGGCCAGATCGAGACCGCGGATGCGCTACGCAATTTGATGGCCGGCAGCGCCATCCGCGAGTCGCACCGGGTCGGCGACGAGCGTGTGCAGGATCCCTATTGCTTGCGTTGCCAGCCGCAAGTCATGGGCGCGGCGATCGATGTCCTGCGCAAGGCCGCCGATACGCTCGAAACCGAGGCCAATGGCGTCACCGACAATCCGCTGATCTTCGCCGAGGACGACACGGCACTCTCCGGTGGCAATTTCCACGCCGAGCCGGTCGCTTTCGCCGCCGACATGATCGCGCTGGCCGTCTGCGAGATCGGCTCGCTGTCGGAACGCCGCATCGCCATGCTGGTCGACCCCGCGCTGTCGGGCATGCCCGCCTTCCTGACGCCCAAGCCCGGCCTCAACTCCGGCTTCATGATCCCGCAGGTGACGGCGGCGGCACTCGTTTCGGAAAACAAGCAGAAAGCCTATCCCGCAAGCGTCGATTCCATCCCGACCTCGGCCAATCAGGAAGACCACGTCTCGATGGCCGCGCATGGCGCGCGCCGGCTGATCGGCATGGTCGAGAATGCGACTGCGGTGATCGGAATCGAATTGCTGGCCGCCGCCCAAGGCTGCGATTTCCATCAGCCGCTGGCCTCGAGCGCAGCGCTCGAAGCCGTGCGCAAGCTGGTTCGCGCCGAGGTGCCGCATCTCGACAATGACCGGCACTTCCACCCCGACATGGAAAAGGCGATCGCCATGGTGCGCAGCGGCGCGGCCGTGGAGGCGGCAGGCGCGGTGGCGCTGCCGGGGATTGCGCGATGACACCTTCCTGGCTGACAATAAAACAAGGCACGGCACCGCTGCTTGTGTCGATCCCACACACCGGCATCGACCTCGCCGGCCTCGAAAACCGGCTGGTGTCGCCATGGCTCGGTCGTCGCGATTGCGACTGGTGGATCGACAATCTCTATGATTTCGCCGCCGGTCTCGGCGCCACGGTCGTGCACACCGCGATCTCGCGCACCGTCATCGACGTCAACCGCGATCCTTCCGGCGCCTCGCTCTACCCCGGTCAGGCAACCACCGGCCTATGCCCGACCGAAACCTTCGACGGCGATCCGCTCTATCGCGACGGCGAAGAGCCGGGCCCGTCTGAGATCGACGAGCGCCGCGAGAAGTTCTTTGCACCCTATCACGCCGCCTTGCGGGCCGAGATCGACAGGTTGCGCGCCTTGCATGGCAAGATTGTCCTCTACGACTGCCATTCGATCCGCTCGGTGCTGCCACGGCTGTTCCAGGGCAGACTGCCGGTGTTCAATCTCGGCACGAATGACGGCAAGAGCGCCGATCCGATGCTGCAGGCGACGGTCAGCCAGATCATGGCCGAAACCGGCGAAACCTTTGTCGTCAACGGCCGCTTCAAGGGCGGGTGGATCACGCGCCATTTCAGTCAGCCTCTTCAGGGCGTGCATGCGCTGCAGATGGAACTCTCCAACCGCGGCTATATGCGCGAGCCCGAAGGGAAGGGCACGCCGGACAATTGGCCGGTACCCTACGATGCGGCGTTCGCCGCGCCGATCCGTGCCACGCTGACGCAGATTCTCCAAACCGCCATTGACTGGGCCGGGCGCTGACGCGCCGCCTCATCCGAAAGGGACAATGATGAACAACCCTCGCCACAATATCCGCGAAGTGCGCGCGCCGCGCGGTGACAAGCTCAACGCCCGGTATTGGACGACCGAGGCGCCGCTGCGCATGCTGATGAACAATCTCGACCCTGATGTCGCCGAGAATCCCAACGAACTGGTCGTCTATGGCGGCATCGGCCGGGCGGCGCGCACCTGGAACGATTTCGATCAAATCGTTGCGTCGCTGAAGACGCTTGGCCAGGACGAGACGCTGCTGGTGCAGTCCGGCAAGCCGGTCGGTGTGTTTCGCACCCACCCGGACGCGCCGCGCGTGCTGATCGCCAACTCCAACCTGGTACCGCACTGGGCGACCTGGGAGAAATTCAACGAGCTCGATAAGAAGGGCCTGATGATGTACGGCCAGATGACGGCCGGCTCCTGGATCTATATCGGCACGCAAGGCATCGTGCAGGGCACCTACGAAACCTTCGTCGAGGCCGGCCGCCAGCATTATGGCGGCAATCTCAAGGGGAAATGGATCCTGACCGGCGGCCTTGGCGGCATGGGCGGCGCCCAGCCATTGGCTGCCGTCATGGCCGGCGCCTGCTGTCTGGCAATCGAATGCAATCCCGATTCGATCGATTTCCGCCTGCGCACCCGCTATGTCGACGAGAAGGCCGAGACGCTCGACGAGGCCATGGAAATGATCGAGCGCTGGACTAAGGCCGGCGAGGCGAAGTCCGTCGGCCTGCTTGGCAACGCCGCCGAGATCGTGCCCGAAATGTTCAAGCGCGGCATCCGCCCTGATATGGTCACCGACCAGACCTCGGCGCACGACCCCATCAATGGCTATCTGCCGAAGGGCTGGACGATGGCCGAGTGGCGCGAAAAGCGTGTCAGCGACCCCAAGGCGGTCGAGAAGGCGGCCCGCGCCTCCATGCGCGAGCATGTCGAGGCGATGGTGGCGTTCTGGAACGCCGGCGTGCCGACGCTCGACTACGGCAACAACATCCGTCAGGTCGCCAAGGACGAAGGTTTCGAGAACGCCTTTGCCTTCCCCGGTTTCGTGCCGGCCTACATCCGTCCGCTCTTTTGCCGCGGTATCGGCCCGTTCCGTTGGGCTGCACTCTCCGGCGATCCGGAGGATATCTACAAGACCGACGCCAAGGTACGCGAACTTACTCCCGGCAACACCCATCTGCACAATTGGCTCGACATGGCGCGCGAGCGCATTTCCTTCCAGGGCCTGCCGGCGCGCATCTGCTGGGTCGGTCTCGGCGACCGGCACAGGCTGGGTCTTGCCTTCAACGAGATGGTGGCCAAGGGCGAGCTCAAGGCGCCCGTCGTCATCGGCCGCGATCACCTCGATTCGGGTTCGGTCGCTTCGCCAAATCGCGAGACGGAATCGATGAAGGACGGTTCCGACGCGGTCTCCGACTGGCCGCTGCTCAACGCGCTGCTCAACACAGCTTCGGGCGCCACCTGGGTGTCGCTGCACCATGGCGGCGGCGTCGGCATGGGCTTCTCCCAGCATGCCGGCATGGTCATCGTCGCCGACGGCACGCCTGACGCGGCAAGACGTCTGGAGCGCGTTCTGTGGAACGACCCGGCGACCGGCGTCATGCGCCACGCCGACGCCGGCTATGACATCGCCATCGAATGCGCCAAGGAGCACCAGCTCAACCTGCCCGGCATTCTCGGGTAGCGGCTGACGTGATGCGCATCCTGCGCGCCGCCGATTACCCCGTCATGCCGTGGAAGAACGGCGGCGGCACGACGACCGAGATCGCCGTCTCGCCCGATGGCGCCGGGCTCGACGATTTCGACTGGCGCGTCTCGATGGCCCGGGTCGAAGGCAGCGGGCCGTTCTCCAGTTTTGCCGGCATCGACCGCACCCTGTCGGTGCTGGAAGGCGAGGGGATCGTGCTTGATGTCGCGGGCCGTCCGCCGGAGCGGATGACAGCGGCTTCCCAGCCATTTTCCTTTCCGGCCGACCAGCCGACGCGTGCCGCGCTGATCGCCGGCCCGATCACCGATCTCAACGTCATGACCCGCCGCGGCCACATGTTGCATCAGGTCGAGCGTCTGGCGATTTCGACGCCCGTGGAAATTGCGACCGAGGCCGGTCCCACCCTCATCCTTTGTCACAGGGGCCATGCCATTTTCCCCGGCGCCGCGCCCATTCGTCTCGGGCCGCTCGACGCCCTGCTGCTCGGACCTGATGCCTCTGTCTTGCGGGTTCAGCCCGCACCGGATGCGATCCTTTTCGTGATCCGGATAATCGCTGCCGCCTGACGCGTTTGGCGCCAACGGTTACCGCCTGTTTCCAAACATGATCGCGACGCCGGCGAAATATAGCGTAAGCTGGCGGTGGCATCACGAAAAAGCCCGAATCCTCCCCGTCGATCGGTCTTGACGGGAGCGAGGGGCGCTCGTCTTTGAGTTTGCTCGAAAGGTGACGCCCTGTCGTGGTGCGGAAACAAACTTTCGGCATAGGGGTTGATGCAACCGATTGCATTTGAACCGGTTTTAGGGCCATTGCCGTGGCGGTGATGCCGCTGAGTGCCCGCTTACGGAATTTTCAATGAATATTCAGACGAACCCAGCCCAGATCGAGAAGACAAGCGCGAGCTTCCCAGCCATCACGGAAGAGCCGATAAGATCGACATTCCTGCCGGAGGAACGGCTCCGGCTGCTCGGCGAAAGCCTGGCCAAGGGCGATCTGACGGACCTGTTCGGACTGATACCATTCGACTTCCAGGCCCGCATCCGTGACAGCGCCAAGAAGATCCTCGAAGTCTACCGGTCGACCAACGCCGCGCAGGCGAGGGGCGAAACCATCACGCCGGCCGCGCAATGGCTGCTCGACAACAACTACCTGATCGAGGAAACCATTTTCCAGGTCAAACGCGACCTGCCGCGCCGCTTCTACCGGCAATTGCCGACGTTGAAACTGCCCGACGGCGGCACCGTGCCGCGCGCATTGGCGCTGGCCTGGACCTATGTCGCGCATTCGGACAGTTCCGTCTCGGCGACCATGTTCAAGTCCATCGTCCAGGGTTTTCAGTCGGTCGAGCCGCTGAAGATCGGCGAACTCTGGGCCCTGCCGTCACTGCTGCGCTTCGTGCTGATCGAGAACCTCCGCCGCCTGGCGGTCAGGGTCAACCGCACCCGTCAGATGCGCCAGATCGCCAACGACGTGGCCGACAAGGTGCTTGCGACCGACGACAATCCGGATCGGCAGGCAATTCTCGCCAACTTCAGCGCGCATGCGCAGGACACCACCTTCGCCACTCAGCTTCTCTATCGCCTGCGTGACGGATCGCAGAACGCCGGCAAGGCGCTGGAGTGGCTGGAAGGCGAACTCGAAAAGACCGGCTCGGATGCAGAGGAAATCATCATTTCCGAGCACCAGACGCTGTCCAGCGGCAATGTGACCACCGGCAACATCGTGCGCGGTCTGCGCCTCATCAACGACGTCGACTGGACGGTGTGGTTCGAAGGCGTCAGCCGCATCGATACCGTGCTGCGCGAGCGCACCGATTTCGCCGCGCTCGACTTCTTCTCGCGCGATCAGTACCGCACCGCGATCGAGGAACTGGCACGCCGCTCGAACCTGTCGGAGTACCGTGTCGCCGAAAAAGCCATCGAACTGGCCGGTCACGCCGCCGGTGAAACCGTCGCGGAGGGCGTTGAAGGGGTGGATGCCCAGGCAGCATCCGCTCATACCGACGTCGGTTTCTATCTCGTTGGCCCGCGCCGGCTGGAGCTGGAAAAGGCGATCGAGTACCGGCCTACGGTCAGCCAGACGGTCAAGCGGACCTTCGCCAAGACGGGCTGGCTTGGCATCGTGCTCCCCGTCTT
The DNA here is from genome assembly GCF_004791315.1 of Mesorhizobium sp. M8A.F.Ca.ET.208.01.1.1. Lineage (NCBI taxonomy): Bacteria > Pseudomonadati > Pseudomonadota > Alphaproteobacteria > Hyphomicrobiales > Phyllobacteriaceae > Mesorhizobium > Mesorhizobium sp. M8A.F.Ca.ET.208.01.1.1. Next base: position 1,627,634 of record NZ_SRUT01000001.1, on the reverse strand, counting down.
CGCGCTGACCGCCCTGCTGCTCGTCCTGTCCGGCAACGCCCTTTCCAATCTCGGCCTGTCGGTGCCGTCGATCGTGCTGATGCTGGCTCTGTTTGCCGTGCCGGCCAGCGAAGGCGCGCTCGCTTTCTTCAACACCGTGGTCTCGCTGTTCCTCAAGCCGACTCGCCTGATCGGTTACGACTACAGGCACGGCGTGCCGCCCGAGGCGCGCACCCTGGTGGTCGTGCCGTCGCTGATCGGCTCGCGTGACGATGTCGAGGAAAACATCCGCAACATCGAAGTGCACTATCTTGCCAATCTGGCGGACGAGATCCATTTCGCGCTGCTTTCGGATTGGCCCGACAGCAAGATCGAGATCGATGCGGCGGACACTGAGATTCTCGACTTCGCCCGCGCCGAAATCGCTCGCCTCAACGCACGCTATCCCTCCGAAGGCGCCCCGCGCTTCTATATCCTGCACCGCCGCCGGCTCTACAATGCGGCTCAAGGGTGCTGGATGGGCTGGGAACGCAAGCGCGGCAAGCTGCACGAGCTCGACCTCTTGCTGCGCGGCGACAGCGATACCACCTTCCTGCCGCTCGAAGTGCCGCTGCCGGAAAAAGTCGTCCATGTGATGACGCTCGACGCCGATACCCGCACCACCCGCGATGCCGTATCGAGCCTTGTCGGCAAGCTTTGCCATCCGCTCAACCGCCCGCATTTCGACGCCACCAGGCGTGTCGTAACCGCCGGCTACACCATCCTGCAGCCGCGTATCACCGCTTCACTCACCAGCGGCGACGAAGCCTCGTTCTTCCAGCGCGTGTTCTCGGCCAATCGCGGCCTTGATCCTTACGTCTTCGCTGTTTCGGACCTCTATCAGGACGTCTTCAGCGACGGGTCCTTCACCGGCAAGGGCCTCTATCATGTCGATGCCTTCGAGGCCGCCTTGCAGGGCCGCATCGAGGAAAACACCATCCTCAGCCACGATCTGCTCGAAGGCGCTCTGGCGCGCGCCGCACTCGTCACCGACGTCGAACTGGTCGAGGACTACCCGACCCGCTACTCGGTCGACGCCTCGCGCCACCATCGCTGGGCGCGCGGCGACTGGCAACTTTTGGGATACATCTTCAACCCCCGTTCCGGCGTTCCGGCCTTGTCGCGCTGGAAGATGGTCGACAATCTGCGCCGCTCGCTGACGCCGATCTTCTGGGTGATGGCGGCCATCGCCGGCTGGACCTTGCTGCCCTTCACGCAGGCCGCGCAGTGGCAGGCCTTGCTGATCCTCAGCCTGTTCATGGCGCCGACCTTCGACGTGGTCAACGCCATCCTGCCCAAGAGCGGCGACCAGACGCCGCGCGGCCATTTCTCGGCGCTGGCGCGCGACGTCGCCTTCGGCACCGCCATGGTGGCACTGAAGATCGTGCTGATGGCACACAACGCCTGGATGATGGGCGACGCCATCGTGCGCACGCTCTACCGGCTGTTCGTCAGCCGGCAGAACCTCCTGGAATGGCGCACCGCCTCGCAGGCGCACAAGGCGGGCGACAACGACGTCGGCTCCTATTACGGCATGATGTATGGCGCCGTGATCATCGGCTTTGTCGGCCTCGCCATTCCGGTGCTGGCCGATTCCACCGGTGCCTTCGTCGCCTTCTTCTTTGCCTTGTTCTGGATCGGCTCGCCGGCGATCGCCAGCTGGATCAGCCGCTCCGCCGAAACCGAGGACCGGCTGCGTATATCGCAGGCCGATATTCACACCCTGCGCACCGTGGCGCGGCGCACCTGGCATTATTTCGAGAGCTTCGTGACGGCCGAACATCACAATCTGCCGCCGGACAATTTCCAGGAGAGCCCCGCGCCCGTCGTGGCGCCCCGCACCTCGCCGACCAATGTCGGCGTCTACCTGCTCTCGGTCGTCTCGGCGCGCGATTTCGGCTGGATCAGCCTGTCCGATGCCATCACCCGCATCGATGCCACCATGACGACCATCGAGAGCATGCCGCGCAGCCGCGGCCATCTCTTCAACTGGTACGACACCACGACCCTGAAGCCGCTCTACCCGCTCTATATCTCGGCTGTCGACAGCGGCAATCTCGCCGGTCACCTGGTGGCGGTGGCGGCGGCCTGCGCCGAATGGGCGGAAGCCCCTTCCGTCCACCTGCAGGGTGATTTCGAAGGCATTCTCGACACCGTGACCATCCTGAGCGAAAGCCTAGATGAATTGCCTGACGATCGCCGTCAGTTGCGCCCATTGCGCCAACGCCTCGTCGATCGCCTCGACGGCATGCGGCGCGCCGTCGACACGATCAAGGCACAACCGGAAATGGCCTCGATCCGCACCATCAACCTGGCGGTGCTGGCCGGTGAAATCCGCAAGCTCGCCACCGCCATTCACACCGAGGCCGCATCGCCGCAGAGTGACGTCATTGTCGACTGGGCGGCAAGGCTCGAAGCCACCTGCGAGGCGCACGTCCATGACGCCCACAGCGACGAAAACGCGGTCGAGGCTCTGCGTGCCAAGCTGCTCACCTTGCGCGAGCGCACCCGTCGTTTCGCCTTCGAGATGGAGTTCGCCTTCCTGATGCGGCCGGAGCGCAAGCTTTTGTCGATCGGCTACCGGGTCGAGGAACATCAGCTCGACGAAAGCTGCTACGACCTTCTCGCCTCCGAGGCGCGGCTGACCAGCCTGTTCGCCATCGCCAAGGGCGATCTGCCGACCGAGCACTGGTTCAGGCTCGGCCGCCCCATCGTCGAGATCGGCTTCCAGGGCGCGCTGATGTCGTGGTCCGGCTCGATGTTCGAGTACCTGATGCCGCCGCTGGTGATGAAGGAACCGCAAGGCTCGATCCTCAACCAGACCAGCAAGCTGATCATCAAGCGCCAGATGCAGTACGGCCGCCAGAAGAACGTGCCGTGGGGGATCTCGGAAGCAGCCTACAATGCCCGCGACCGCGAACTGACCTATCAGTACACCAATTTCGGCGTGCCGGGGCTGGGGCTGAAGCGCGGCCTTGGCCAGAACACGGTGATCGCACCTTACGCGACGATCATGGCGGCGCAGTTCAACCCGCGCGAAGCGGTGCAGAATCTGGCCCGGCTGCGCGAGATCGGCGCGCTTGGCCGCCATGGCTATTATGATGCGGTCGACTTCACCCCGCAGCGCGTGCCGGAAGGCACCAACCACGCGGTCGTGCTGAATTACTATGCCCACCATTCGGGCATGTCGATCGCCGCCGTCGCCGACGCCATTTTCGAAGGTCGCCTGCGCGATCGCTTCCACAGCGATCCAGTCATCGAATCAGCCGAACTGCTGCTGCAGGAGAGGGCGCCGCGCGACATTCCGACCGCCACCGTCCGCACCGAGGCCGACGAGCGCTCCAAGGACGAGACCGAAACCGAGAGCCCTGACACCCGCATTGTGCTCGATCCCGTGCGGGCGCTGCGTTCGACCAATGTGATGTCGAACGGCCGCTATTCGGTCATGGTGACCGCGACCGGCTCCGGCTACAGCCGCTGGGGCGATCTGTCAGTGACCCGCTGGCAGCCGGATCCGGTCGAGGACCGTCTAGGCTCATACATCTTCCTGCGTGACGTCAGCACCGGCGACTGGTGGTCGGCAACGGCGGAGCCAAGGCGCGCGCCCGAGGAAAAGACGCAGACCCTGTTTTCCGATGACAAGGCGAGCTTCGTCAAATCGGCCGGCACGCTACGCTCGGAGGTCGAATGCATCGTCGTTTCCGAAGGCAATGGCGAAGGCCGCCGCATAACGCTCTACAATGAGAGCACATCCGACCGTCACATCGAAGTGACGTCCTTTGCCGAGCTGGTTCTGGGATCGGAGGCTTCCGACAACGCGCATCCGGCCTTCTCGAAAATGTTCGTGGAAACGGAAATCGCCGCCAACAATGGCGCGATCTTCGCCACGCGACGCAAGCGCGAAACCAGCGAGCCCGATGTCGCCCTGGTGCATTTCGTCACCGATCCGTCGGGGCCGGCTCGTGATGCCGAGGCCGAGACCGACAGGCGCGCCTTCATCGGCCGTGGCCGCACCATCGTCGATGCCGCCGCCTTCGATCCAGGCGCCAGGCTGGGCGGCCATTCCGGCTTCACGCTCGATCCCATCGCCTCGCTGCGCCGTCAGGTGCGCGTGCCCGCCAACAAGAAGATATCGCTGACCTTCTGGACCGTCGTCGGGGCCAACCGCGCCGAGCTGGAGGAGGCCATAAACCGGCTCGACCATCAGGAGAGCTTTGCCCGCCAGGCCATGCTTGCCTGGACGCGCAGCCAGGTGCAGACCCGCCATATGGGCCTCAGCCTGACCGATGCGGCCAATGTGCAGAAACTGGCGCGCTATCTGATCTATCCCGATCCGTTCCTGCGGCTGCCGGCCGAGTCCATCGCTTCCGGATTGGGCAAGCAGTCGAGCCTGTGGCCGACCAGCATTTCGGGCGATTACCCGATCTTCCTGGTCAGGATCGGCGACGTCGCCGATCTGGAGATCGTTGCCCAGGCGTTGCGCTTCCAGGAATATATGCGCACCCGTGGCATGATGATCGACTTCGTCGTCGTCAACGAGCAGGCCTCGTCCTATGTCCAGGATCTGCAGCGCGCGGTCGAGACGCTGTGCGAAAACAGCCGCTTGCGCGGCAAGGAACTCGGACCCCGCCAGCACATTTTCGCGGTGCGCCGCGACCTGATGGAGGAGACCACCTACAAGACGCTGCTCGCCGTCGCCCGGGTTGTGCTGCATACGCGCAACGGCACCATCTTCGACCAGATCGAACGAGCCGAGGCGGCCGCACTGCAGGCGCGCGATGGCCTGCAGCCGGCAGGATTTCCAGGCCCGCGCGAAATTCCTGCGCCCGTACAGATGCATGCATTCGCCTCGCAGGCGGTGGCCGATGTCAGCGCCGATGGCTCCGGCCTCAGCCAGTGGAACGGTTTCGGCGGCTTCGACGGTGACGGGCGGCACTATGTGGTGCGCCTGGCTGGCCGACGCACCACGCCGCAGCCCTGGATCAATGTCGTCTCCAACGCCTCGTTCGGCTTCCATACCTCGGCCGAGGGCGCGGCCTTCACCTGGAGCCGCAACAGCCGTGACTACCAGTTGACGCCGTGGTCGAACGACCCGGTCTCCAACCGACCGGGCGAGGGCATCTATATCTACGACCAGGCCAGCGGCAGGGCGTTCTCGCCGATCGCCGCGGTGGTGCGCGATCCCTCGATGACCTACGAAGCCTGGCACGGCCAGGGCTTCTCGACCTTCCGCTCGAAGCGCGGACCGTTGTCGATGGACTTGACGCACGTCGTCGATCCCATCGATCCGGTGAAGATCACGCGGCTGCGCATCCAGAATTCCGGCCCGGTACCTGCCCGGCTGCGCGTCTATGCCTATGCCGAATGGGTTCTTGGCGGGCATCGGTCGCGCACCGCGGCAACCATAGTGCCATCCCGTGACGGTGCCACTGGCGCGCTGCTCGCGCAAAATCCCTACGGGCTCGATTTCAGCGAGCGCGTGGCCTTCCTCGCCGCCGACACCGGTGTCCACTCGGTGACGACTGACCGGGCCGAGTTCCTCGGCCGGCACGGGTCCAGCGAGTTGCCGCAGGCAGTGCTGAGCGGTTCGGCCCTGTCGGGTCGCGTCGAAGCCGGAGATGATCCTTGCGCGGCGATCGCCCGCGACATCGAAATCCCCGCTGGTGGCGACGTCACGCTGATCTGGCTGCTCGGCGACGCCGAGTCTCCGGCGCAGGCGAGCGCGCTGGTGCAGAAGCACCGGGGCAAGGATTTCGACCAGCGCCTGGCCGACAATGAGCGCGAATGGCGCGCCTTCCTCGACACCATCCAGGTCGAGACGCCGGACAAGGCACTCGATGCCATGGTCAATCACTGGCTGCCCTATCAGAGCCTTGCCTGCCGCATCCGCGCCCGCTCGGCCTTCTATCAGGCAAGCGGCGCCTTCGGCTTCCGCGACCAGTTGCAGGACACACTCGCCCTGCTGGCGCATGATCCGACGCTGGCGCGCGACCAGATCCTCAATGCCGCGCGGCGGCAGTTCCCGGAAGGCGACGTGCAACATTGGTGGCTGCCGCGCACCGGCGCCGGCGTACGCACCCTGATCTCCGACGACGTGGTGTGGCTCGCCCACGCCACGGCCCGCTATCTCATGGTGACCGGCGACGCCACAATCCTGAAGGAGCAACTGCCCTTCCTCGACGGACAGGCGCTGGGTGAAGGCGAGCACGACGCCTTCTTCACTCCGGAAATCTCGAAGAAGACGGTGTCGCTCTACGATCACTGCGCGCGTGCGCTCGACCTTGCCATCAAGCGCAGCAGTCCAGCCGGCCTGCCGTTGATCCTCGGCGGCGACTGGAACGACGGCATGAACCGTGTCGGCGAGCATGGCAAGGGCGAGAGCGTGTGGCTGGGCTGGTTCCTGCTGAAGACGCTGGGCGACTTCGCCGCGGTCGCCAAGACCGAGGGCGACACCAAGCGCGCGCAGGCCTGGGCAAAGCATGCCGAAGCCCTGAAGCGGGCACTCGAAAGCACGGCATGGGACGGCGAATGGTACCGGCGCGGCAGCTTTGACGACGGCACGCCTTTGGGATCACGCACATCGCAGGAGTGCAAGATCGACTCCATTGCTCAGTCCTGGAGCGTGCTTTCGGGCGAGGGCGACCCGGCGCGGTCGACCACGGCGATGCAGCAGGCGACGAGGCTGCTCGTCGACGATCATCTCAAGATCGTAAAGCTGTTCACGCCACCCTTCTCGAAGACGGACAAGGATCCCGGCTACATCAAGAGCTACCCGCCTGGCGTGCGCGAGAATGGCGGCCAGTACACTCACGCCGCCACCTGGTTCGTCATTGCATTGGCGGAGATGGGACAGACCGATGAAGCCTATCGCTGCTTCTCGATGCTGAACCCGGTCAACCACGCCTTCGACGAGGCCTCGACCGAGCATTACCGCGTCGAACCCTATGTGGTGGCGGCCGACATCTATGCCGGGGACGACAAGGGAGGGCGCGGCGGCTGGACCTGGTACACCGGCTCGGCGGGCTGGCTTTACCGGGCCGCGGTCGAAGGCATCCTGGGCATCGAACGGCGTGGCAAGCAGATCACGTTCCGGCCGAAGCTGCCCAGTCATTGGGAGGGCTATCAGGCTTCACTCAAGATGCTGGGCGCCGAGATCAAGGTGCAGGTCATTCGCGACAAAAAGACCAAGACGATCTCGCTCGAAGTCAATGGTTCGAAGACAAAATCGGCGTCCTTTGAGCCCAAGGCCGGTGGCCAGACCGAGGTCGTGGTCAAGATACCGGCGTAAAATCAACAGGTTGGATCACCGGATCGCGCGTCCTTCGGGACGCGCGAAGCAGCGCCTCGTTACTTGCGCGTGATCCGTGGCGGCGCCGGCTGGGCGCCTTGAAACCGGGCCTCTTCAGCCTGCCGTGATTAAAAATGTGGCAGTGCTCGGCTACTGCCATGATTTTGCCGCAAGGCTGACATTTCACCTTTTATCTCAAACTGTTAGGTGATCACGTCAGATTTCGTATCGTCGTCATCTTTTGTTCGCTAAATGGGAACGGAAGCGATAGACGGGCATTGTTTTGCGACGCATCAACCGTTACGTGTCAGGAAATGGTGCAGTGCACAATATTGGTGTTGGGCACAATAGAGAGTTGGCGGAGTAGCTGAAGTGTCACTTCTGCAGATCTATTGGAGAGCGCTGGGATATCTGGCTGCCGACAAGAAGCGCGTCGCGCTGATCTGTGCGGCCAACGTCGCTCTGGCAGCCATCGCGATCCTCGAGCCGATCCTGTTCGGCCGGGTCATCGACGCGATTTCCACGAAAGGCTCGGTCTTCTCCACGCTTGCCGTGTGGGCCGGCATCGGCGCCTTCAACGTTCTCGCTTTCGTGCTGGTGGCGCGCGGTGCCGACCGGTTCGCGCACGCCCGGCGCAGCGAAGTGCTCTGCCAGTCCTTCGAGCGCGTCATCACCATGCCGCTCGCCTGGCATCATCAGCGCGGCACCTCGAATGCTCTCCACACGCTGCTGCGCGCCGTCGAGACGCTGTTCAGCCTTTGGCTCGAATTCATGCGCCAGCATTTGTCCACCGCTGTTGCGCTCGTCCTGCTGGTTCCGACGGCCCTCAGCATGGACGTGCGCATGTCGATGGTCCTGCTCGTCCTCGGCGTTCTCTATGTCGGCATTGGCCGCCTGGTGATGAAGCGCACGAAGGAAGGCCAGGCCGCCGTCGAGCGCCACTATCACAAGGTTTTCGCGCACGTGACTGACTCGGTGAGCAACGTCGCCGTGCTGCAGAGCTACAACCGTCTTGGCCACGAAGCCGACGCGCTGCGCAGCTACGTCAAGAACCTGCTCGACGCGCAGAACCCGGTGCTCGACTGGTGGGCGATCGCCAATGCGCTCAATCGCCTGTCGTCGACGATCTCGATGATGGTGGTGCTTCTGATCGGCGCCTATCTGGTCACCCACGGCCAGCTGCGCATCGGCGACGTCATCGCTTTCACCGGCTTCGCCACGCTGCTGATCTCGCGGCTCGACCAGATGTCGGCTTTCGCGAACCAGATTTCGGAGGCCCGCGCCAAGCTCGAGGATTTCTACAAGCTCGAGGACTCGGCCGCCGATACCGCCGAGCCGGACGGCCTGCGCGACCTGGCCAACGTCACCGGCCATGTCCGTTTCGAGGATGTCAGCTTCGAGTTCGCCAATTCGGGGCAGGGCGTCAGCGACGTGTCCTTCGAGGTCCAGGCCGGCCAGACCGTCGCCATCGTCGGGCCGACGGGTGCGGGCAAGACCACGCTCATCAACCTGCTGCAGCGCGTCTTCTCGCCGTCCAGCGGCCGTATCCTGATCGACGGCATCGATACCCGCACCGTGACCCGCAAGTCGCTGCGCCATTCGATCGCCACCGTGTTCCAGGATGCCGGGCTTCTCAACCGCTCGATCGAGGACAACATCCGGGTCGGCCGTGCCGATGCGACCAACGACGAGATCCATGCCGCAGCCACCGCAGCCGCGGCGCAGGATTTCATCCTGGCCAAGAGCAATGGCTACGACACGGTGGTCGGTGAACGTGGCGGCCAGCTGTCTGGCGGCGAGCGCCAGCGCATCGCCATTGCCCGTGCCGTGCTGAAGGATGCGCCGATCCTGGTGCTCGACGAGGCGACGAGCGCGCTCGACGTCGAGACCGAGGATCGCGTCAAGGAAGCGATCGACGAATTGCGCCGCGACCGCACTACCTTCATCATCGCCCACCGCCTGACCACCGTCCGCGACGCCGATCTGGTCGTGTTCATGGACAAGGGCAAGGTGGTCGAGATGGGTGGCTTTGCCGAATTGTCGCTGCGCAACGGCCGTTTCGCCAGCCTGCTGCGCGCCGGCGGCCTGCTCAACGACGAGGAAGTCCGCCGCCTCAGCCGCTCCGTTCAGGGCGAGGCCGCCTGAGCAGTTGATGGTTCTCGCCTTCTCCCGAATGGGAGAAGGCGAGGCCCGCGACACCGCCGCTCGATTGCCTCAAACGCGTCGGCGGTCTATGTAAAGCCGCATGAGCGACACCACCTCACGCCTGAGCGGCTGGACCGATCTTGCCAATCCGACGCGGTTTGTCCGGCTGGCCGACAAGCTTGTGCCGTGGCTGGCGGCGCTCGCCGCCCTCGTCCTTGCTGGTGGCCTCTATATTAGCTTCACCGCGCCCGAGGATTTCCAGCAAGGCATCACGGTGCGCATCATGTACATCCACGTGCCTTTCGCCTGGCTCGCCATGATGTGCTACACGCTGATGGCAGTCTCTGCCCTTGGCACGCTGGTCTGGCGGCATCCGCTGGCCGATGTGGCACTGAAGTCAGCGGCCCCCATCGGGGCCGTCTTTACCGCGCTGGCGCTGATTACCGGTTCGATCTGGGGCAAGCCGATGTGGGGCACCTGGTGGGTCTGGGACGCCCGCCTGACTTCCGTCTTCGTGCTGTTCCTGATGTATCTCGGCATCATCGCGTTAACCCGCGCGCTCGATGACGCCAGCCGCGCCGCCTGGGCCGCCGCCATCATCACGCTGGTCGGCTTCATCAACATTCCGATCATCAAATTCTCGGTCGACTGGTGGAACACACTGCACCAGCCGGCTTCGGTGTTCAGGCTCGGTGGTCCGACCATCGATCCCAGCCTGCTCTGGCCGCTGCTGGTGATGGCCGTCGGCTTCACCGTGCTGTTCTTCGCGCTGCATCTGATGGCCATGCGCACCGAAATCCGGCGCCGACGGGTTATTGCCATGCGGCGGGTGGCGGCGCGGCAGGCGGAACGTCCGGCTTAAATATTCACCCCATCCGTCCGCGCGCTGCCACCGGCAGCGTGTCCAGCACCGTCTCCCCGTCGATCAGGTTGACCTCGTTGAACAAATTGGTGACGACGCAGCAATGGTCTGGCACCACGCGCACGCGCTCGCCAATGCGCAGCTTGCCGTCGCCGGAAAGCATGACCGTGCCGTGCTCCTCGCTCAAGCCCGTCACCAGCGCCCCCGGGACGCCCATCAACTCTCCGAAATCCTTTAGCCCCAGCGTATCGCTGGACAGGGCCTTGCTGCCGCTATCGAGGATCGCGCGCGTCGCTGTCGGATGGCTGACCACGGTTGCCAGCACGGTCAGCGCGCAATCGTCGAGGCCGCCGACGCCTTTGGCGACCTGGTAGCGGTCGAGATAGATATAGGTGCCGGGCCGGTATTCGGTGACGACGGAGGCATCGGCGGAACGCCACATATCGGGCGTGCCGCCGCTGGAGACGCGCTCGCAGGCGAGCCCTGAAGCGGCCAGCGCCCGTTTGGCGTCGGCAAGCCAGGCCTCGGCCTCCACTGCCCGGCCGGCGGCCGGATAGGTCATCAGTCCGCCAAAGGCAAGGCCGCCCGCCTTGTCGATCACCCTCGCCAGCGCAACCGCTTCATTGGCCGTCTGCACGCCGCAGCGCCCCATGCCGGTGTCGCATTCGACCAATACCGACAGCGGATGCCCGGCATCGGTGAAGGTCGCGGCGAGCCCTTCCAGCGTCTGCGCGCTGTCGGCCGTCACCGACAGCGTCACGCGGCCGTGCAGCGCCTTCAGCCGGGCGAGCTTGGCGCGGCCAAGGATGTTGTAGGGAAGAAAGATATCCGTCAGCCCGGCGTCGGCCATCACCTCGGCCTCGCCGATCTTCTGGCAAGTGATGCCGACGGCCCCGGCCGCCACCTGCTTCTTCGCCCAATAAGGCAGCTTGTGGGTCTTGATGTGCGGCCTGAGCTTTAATCCGTTCTTGTTGGCATGGGCCTGCGCGCGGGCGATGTTGGCTTCGGCGCGTGCGGCATCGATCAGGATCGACGGCGTATCGAGATCATGGATGGTCGGCATCGGCTATCTCTTTGAAAATTCGCAGGGGTTATGAGCCGGAAAGCACGCGATGTCACGCCGCACGCCAACCCGATCGGTGGGCCATGGGCGGGAACGCGCAGGGCTCGAACAGGCAGAATGGATCGACACCGCACCGGCGTTCGGCTATGCGATTTATCGGCAAAATCGACACGAAGGGTCACGATCATGAAACGCTCCGCCATCAACGACATCATCCGCGAAGCCGACGCCTTCATCCGCTCGTTCGGCTATATCATGCCGCCCTTCGCCTACTGGTCGCCGGAAGAGATGAAGGCGCGCCAGGTCGATTCCTCGGCCATTTTCACCTCACGGCTCGGCTGGGACATCACCGACTACGGCCAGGGCAAGTTCGACGATCTCGGCCTGTTCCTGTTCACCGTCCGCAACGGCCGCTACGAGGACATGAAGAAGGGCATGGGCATGCTCTACGCCGAGAAGATCATGATCTCGCGCAAGGAGCAGATGTCGCCGATGCACCGCCACAACATCAAGGCCGAGGACATCATCAACCGCGGCGGCGGCAAGCTGGTGCTGGAACTGTTCATGCATGACCGCGACGGCGGCATCGACCCCAGGGCCGAGGTGTCGGTGCCTGTCGACGGAACCATCCACAGGCTGCCGGCGGGCGGGCTGTTGAAGCTCTACCCGGGCCAAAGCGTCACGCTTTTGCCTGGCGTGTGGCACGCCTTCTGGGCAGAGGGCAAGGACGTGCTTATCGGCGAGGTATCGACCGTCAATGACGATCGCACGGACAACGTCTTCCGTGAGCCGATCGGCCGTTTCGCCGATATCGAGGAAGACACGCCGCCGCTGCACCTGCTGGTGGCCGACTACGACAAATGGCTGGGTTGAGGCTTCCGCCCTTTATGCCGATTCGCCCCCTGATTTGCCAGCCAGCAACCAAGTCCGACGAGGAATAGATCTTGAAATCAGCTCTAGTTCTAGCCCTTGCCGCCTTGGCGGCGGTCAGCTTCGGTATGCCGGCCCAGGCGGCCGGCTTCGCCAACATCATCCTTTCCGCGACGAAGGACGGCGCAACACCTCAGAGCAGCTTCCCCGTCGACACACCGGTGATTTACGTGTCGGCTGACTTGGTGGATATCGCGCCCACATCGAAAATCACATTTTCCTGGGTCTCGGTTGATTCCCACGGCGTCGCACCGGAAAACTATACTATCGACAAGGTCGATCTCGACGTCGGAGCGAACAATCAGGCTGATTCTCAGCTCACCAAACCCACGGCGGGATGGCCGGCGGGCACCTATCGTGTTGATTTGGCCATCGACGGAACGGTTGAGGATTCGGTGCCCTTCAGCATTCCATGATGGAAATGAACTGCCCTGGAAGGGCGTAGGCTCAATGACAACAGCTGAGTGCCGATTGCAGGCTCGTCCGGCACAGGCAGGACGAGCTGATCGGCACATCCGCCTTTGCCATCGCCGTGGCAAGCCTTGCCTGCAGTGCCGGCAGTTCTTCGGTCTCGCCACGCCGGCTCAAACATTCCACCAGATCGTGCAGCGCCCAGACATTGTCCGGGTGCTGGGCACAGCGCTGCACCGTGGCGCTCAGGCCGAGATCGTCGCGATAAACCTGCTCGGCTTCCGCCGCATGCCCCTGGTCGAGAAGCAGCGCCGCAAGCGCATGGCGCGGCGGGTGCATCCACGCCCACGGCTCGGTGTAGGAAAGATTGTCATCCAGCTCGACCGCGTGCCTGAGATGGCCATAGGCCTCCTCGTGCCGGCCCTGATGGTAGGCAAGCTCGCCGTCGAGCAAGGCGGCACCGACGGCGAGCGAGGCGCGGGTCGGGTTGCTGAGGAAACGCCGCTCGGGTGCAATGCCTTCGAGGTGCTGGTGAAACAGTTCGCGCTCGCGCTCGGCTTCGGCGAATCGCCTCAACGTCGCATGCGCGACGCCCCTGGCGTAGTGCTGCATGGCCGCCGTCAGCACATAGAGGCCGGGCTCGGCGACCCTTGGTTCATCGATGATCTCCTGCCACCGACCGAAGCGCACCAACACGTGCGATTTCATCGCATGATAGCCTTCCACGGTCTGGGTGAGTTTGGGCCGGTCCTGGATGGCGACCACGTCACGCGTCACCAGGCTGCGTACCTTGTCGGCGGCCCACAGTGCCGGCTGGTACTGGCCTGACAACATGCAGGTGAACATCATCAGGTGCAGATCGTGACAGCAGCCGAGCAGATAATAGGTCGGCTCGCCGGCATAGGCGAGATAGAGGTCGTTGGCCCGAACCGCCTTCTCGCTGGCAAGCTTGGCTTTTTCATATTCGCCGCACAGCACATAGATATGCCCCGGCATGTGGTTCATGTGCCCGGCATCGGGGCACATCTCGCCGAGCAGATCGGCTGAGCGCATGCCGCGTTCCGGCATGGTGGACATTTCCAGGAGATGGATGTGCAGATGGACGATCGCCGGGTGCTGCGCGATGCTGGCCTCATCGGCGAGCCGGATCGACAGCTCGCAAACCTCCAGTGCCTCGATCACGTCTGAATTTGACGCCGGTTCACCGGTCTTGAGGTTCCAGAGCCGCCGCACCGTGCGCATCATCAGCGCTTCGACGAACAGCGCCATCACGTCATGGTCGTCGGGAAAGTTTTCATGGACCCGCCGCATCGCAGCGGCATAGGCATCGTCCCACTGCTCGAATTCCTGGGGGCTTACCCGGTGCGGCTTCTGGAAGCGGCAGGCCAACGCCTCGATCAGTTGCCTTTCGATGTCGCTGGCGGCAGCCGCACCGGCACGTGCCAGTTGGACGTGCTCGAAACAACGCTTCGCCGCGCTATCAGCCTCGGCCTCGCCATGCTCCTTCCAGGTCAGATTGTAGAAAGGCCCGGCCGCGTAGGCGATGCCCCAGTGGACCATCGGGCAGGCAGGATCGGTCTCCAGAGCCTTCTCAAAGCACTTGATGCCTTCTTCGTGGTTGAAGCCGTAGCACCAGTTTAGGCCAATATCGAACCAGCGCTGGGTTTCTGCCGAGCGGGTAGAGATGGGGCGGCGGTAGGCGCCAAGATTGAAGCGGTCCATGTGGTCTCATTCAAGCAGGTTGGCCGCGAGCCAAGCCTTGGCCAGATTCTTCGCCATGAATGTGTGTCGAAATCGGTAGGCATGGCAAACGCGATGAGGCCATCGCTGTTCTGGCATCGGTACGATCTGATCGGCGACCGGCGCCGCGTTACTCGCCTTCGAACGGCGCGTCGCTTTGCCAGCCGGCTAGCTCCGGCAGGTCGTCAAGCCAACTTTTCTCGGTCATCACGGCATCGCCGGCCTGCGGTGCAGCCTCCGTGGCGTTTTGAATCAACCAGTCCGCCCACTTCCGATAGGCAGCCGGATCCATCTGAGGCGGCAGCACCTTGGCCTTGAGCAGCATCCTCTTGCGGAAACTGGTTTGCCTGCGCAGCTTGGTCGTCGTGAACTTGATTGCCTTGCCTTGGTATTCGACAGTCCAGCGGTCGTCCCCATGGCCGACAAGCCTGTCGATAGCGAAACCGGCATCGACCGGTCTATCCCGCCAGGGAAGCTCGATGGCGTTCTTCCGCAGATCGATAGCCCATCGCCTGTAGTTGGCCCCGGCACGCTGGGGCGGCAGCACGCCGGCCTGCTCGAGCATCTTCCTTCGGAAGGTAGGCTGCTGCTTCAACTGGCCGGTCGTGAACTCGACGCGATGCCCACGAAACTCGACATGCCACCGGACTCGCCCGTTGCCGACATACTTCACCAGCCTGTCGATCAAAAACTCGCTATCGGCAAGCATCACGCAGCCTTGGCTGATGCTTTCGCGGATGAACTCGGTGTCAGTGACCATCCAGGCGGGCCTTATGCAGGATTTCGTCGACGAAGCTTGGGAGCGATGGTCCGGATTCGCACCGGAAGAGCGTTCCGGTTCCGATTTCTTGTTTAGCTGGGTGCTTTCATTGAGAGGTGCTGGCTGGGGAACCTGGATTCGAACCAGGACTAACGGAGTCAGAGTCCGTGGGTCTACCGTTAACCTATTCCCCAGCAGGCGCGGTCATGGACCACGCAGGCCGAACGGCTGAGCCGCTTGAGCGCTGCCTTGTAGCCGCCAGCGGAAAATAGTCAAGCCTGCTCCGCGGTTCAATCGCCAGCTTTTATCACTGGTTCCAAACGCCGCCCCTCCAATGACGTGCGAACTCCGGGCTCAGCTCTCCTTGCGGCTGAATTGCGAGCGTTCGAAGAACAGCACGATACCCAGGCCCAGAAACAGCGGGACGATCAGATAAAACAGCCGGAACACCAGCAGCGCGGCCAGCACGCCGACCGGGTCCATGTCGGAAAGCCCGGCCAGGAACACCACTTCGAACACGCCGAGGCCGCCCGGCGCATGCGAAATCTGGGCGACCGAGAAGGAAACGAGGAAGACGCCGAGCACGACGAAATAACCGGGATTGTGCATCTCGGGCAGGGCGAAGAAGATGATCGCGGCCGCCGCCAGCAACTCGATCGGGCCGATCAGCAACTGCCTGGCGACGATCGGCAGCGCCGGATAGTGCAACTGGAAGCTGGCGATCTTCAGCGGGCGCAGATGCAGCCAGCTGCCGAATATATAGGCCGCGACGAGGACCAGCATCGCAATGCCCGCCGCCTCCGACAGGCCGTGATGGGCGATGCCGGAGAAGCGGTCGATAATCTGCGGCTCGAACACCAGCACGAGGCCTGCGGCGAGAATCGTCGACAGCACGAAGGTTATCCAGCAGACCGCCACCAACACGCCGACCTCGTGGCCGGTCAGGCCCCTGGTGCCGTAGGCGCGGTAGCGGATGACGGCGCCGGAAAACACCGAGCCGCCGATATTGTGCGACAGCGCATAGGTGGTGAAGGAGCACAGCGTCACGAACAGCCAGGAGACGCGCCTGCCGATATGCAGCAGCGCGATGTGGTCGTAACCGGCGAGCGCGGCATAGGCCACCACCGAACTCAAGCCTGCCAGCATCCAGCCGCGAGCCGGAATGGCCGCCAGCCCGTCCCAGACGTCGTCGAGCGAGATACCGCGCAATTCATGCCAGAGCAGGAGCAGCGAGAAAATCACCGCGCCGATGCCGACGACCGGCCAGAAATAGCGTTTCCAGTTCATTGCCCGACCGTCATGCGTTGCCTGTCCGCTTCCTTTTCTGTCGAGAGGCCGACCGCGCCCCGAATTCCCCATTCATTTCAGAAATGCCTCATTGAAGCCGGCTATTCAACCGCGAACACTTGTCGCGCCTGATGCCGGCAAGGCCCGCCTGCACCGGACGCGGCGCGAGAACGCCTCCAAGCGGCGAGGGAACCGGCTCGACGGGCGCGGTCTCCGCTGGCGTCGCGTTATCAATCCAGCCTTGCGGGTACATTACGGAGCGCAGCAAAAAGGCGGGGTTGCGCGCCCAGCCGGCAAAATTCGGCAAGCGGCTCTTGGTGATCGGGCGCGGCACTGTTAGTCTGGCGGCAACTTGAAACATGCCAAAGCGCCTGCTGCGTCCGTCACCGGTTCGCGCGGCGCCGGAAGGAACGACAGTGGAAGACCGCGACACCGGCGCAGGCGCGCCGGAGGTGGGCGCGTCCAGCGCTTCTCCGGGGTCATCAGGCCCGGGGACGGCCGGTTGGCAGCAACGCCGCCCGACGGAGCCTCGCTCCGTGAATGGGCAGGCGGGCGACGCAACCCAGAAAGGCAAGCCCAAGAAACGGCGCAAGCGAAGGCGCGGGCGCAAGGTTTTTGCGCGCGACGATGTGCGCCCCGAGGACAATCGATCGCCGCTGCAAGGCAAGGCCGCTACCGCGGCAGTCGACCTGAAGCCTGTTGCCGCTGCGGTGATCTCGCCCGTCGTTCCAGCGCCACGCCCCGAACAAGGCAACCGCAGGCCGCCGGTGCACGAGCTTCCGGTTTTCGCGGCGCTGGATCTCGGCACCAACAATTGCCGGCTGCTGGTCGCCGTTCCCACCCGTCACGGCCAGTTCCGCGTCATCGACGCCTTCTCGCGCATCGTCAGGCTGGGCGAGGGGCTCACCGCCAATGGCCGGCTCGGCCAACCGGCGATGGACCGCGCGGTCGAGGCGCTGAAGGTCTGCGGTGACAAATTGCGCGGCCGCAAGATAAGGAAGGCAAGGCTGATCGCCACCGAAGCCTGCCGCACCGCCGAAAACGGCGTCGAGTTCCTCGATCGCGTCGAACGCGAAGCCGGCCTGAAACTCGAGATCATCGATCGCCAGACCGAAGCCCGCCTTGCGGTTTCCGGCTGCGGCTCGCTGGTCGAGCGCGACACGCAAGGCGTCGTCCTGTTCGACATCGGCGGCGGTTCCTCCGAGATCGCGCTGATCGATCTCAGCGGTCGCCGCTCGCCGCGCCTTGCCAACCATATCGTCTCATGGACATCGCTGCCGGTCGGCGTCGTGTCACTGGCGGAACGCTTCGGTGGCCGCACCGTGACGCGCGAGATCTTCACCGCCATGGTCGACGACGTCGCCGGCAGGCTGGCCACTTTCGATGGCCGCGACCGGCTGAGCCATCTCAAGGCCAGCCCGAATTTCCATCTGCTCGGCACTTCGGGCACGGTGACGACGCTGGCCGGCGTCCATCTCGATCTCGAGCGCTACGACCGCCGCCGGGTCGACGGCCTGTGGATGGACCGCGACAGCGTCGACCGCATGGTGGAGAGACTGGTCGGCTGGGATTTCCAGCAGCGCTGCGCCAACCCCTGCATCGGCGCCGACCGCGCCGATCTGGTGCTTGCCGGCTGTGCTATCCTCGAAGCGATCCGCGCCGTCTGGCCGTCGGAGCGGCTGCGCGTCGCCGACCGTGGCTTGCGCGAAGGCATATTGAGCGAACTGATGGCTGATGACGGCGTCTGGCGCAACGATGGGCGTGCTAGGGCATGATCATGCTCAAACAAGAAATCAGGCAATGACCAAGAAACCGGAAAAACCAGGTTCGGCGAGCATTCGCGTGCTGAAGACGCGGATCAAGAAGAAAAGCGGTCTGAAGGAATCGTCACGCCGCTGGCTGCAGCGTCACATCAACGATCCCTATGTCCAACGCTCGAAAGCCGACGGTTATCGCTCGCGCGCGGCCTACAAGCTGATCGAGATCGACGACAAGCACCATCTCTTGAAGCCTGGCATGAAAGTGATCGATCTGGGCGCCGCGCCAGGCGGCTGGTGCCAGGTCGCGGCCGCGCGCACGAAATCGACGGCCGAAAACCCGCATGTCATCGGCATCGATTATCTGGAAATGGACGCCGTGCCCGGTGCGCCGGTGCTGCTGATGGATTTTCTCGATCCGCAGGCTCCGCAAAAGCTGGCCGAGGCGCTGGGCGGCGACCCGGATGTCGTGCTGTCCGACATGGCGGCGCCGACCACCGGCCACAAGCGGACCGACCACATCCGCACCATGCATCTGTGCGAGGTGGCGGCCGATTTCGCGCTGTCGGTCCTGAAGCCCGGCGGCCATTTCCTGGCCAAGACCTTCCAGGGCGGCGCCGAAAACGAACTGCTCTCGATGCTCAAGAAGAATTTCCGCTCCGTCCACCACGTCAAGCCACCGGCGTCGCGCGATGAATCGGTGGAGCTTTATCTCTTGGCCAAGGATTTTAAGGGGCGAGAGGCTGGTCCGCCGTCAGGCGGATCGGAACGTCCAGTGGACGTTCCGAAGGGCTCGAGCGCCCGGAGCCATGGCGAAGGGCCGGGGGACGCAGACGGCTGAGTTGGCCGCTTCACTCTCCAGGCGATCTCACCGGTTCCAGCGTCTTGGGCGTCGTCAGCCGGCCATGGCCTGACACGGCGTTGCCGGCATCGGGTGCCAGCCGCATGAACGACAGCGACGCCGCCGCCGATACCGCCGCCACGATGAAGAAGGCGGTATGGAAATCGCCCAGCGTCAGCGGGCCGCCATGGATCGAGGTCGAGACTTCCAGAACACCGCCGGCGAGCGCCACGCCGAGCGCGATCGAGAGCTGCTGGAACACCGCCGTGATCGGCGTCGCCTTGCTGGTATCCTCGGCCGAAACCTCGGCATAGGAGAGCGCGTTGACGCCGGTGAAGAACATCGAACGGATGAAGCCGCCAACCAGCAAAATGGCCAGCATCAGCGCGTAAGGCGTTTCGGGGGTGAAGAGGCCGTAGATGGCGATCGATGCGGCAGCGACCAGCGAGCCGACGATCAGCACGCGGCGGAAGCCGACCACGCGGAAGATCAGCGCGGTGACGAATTTCATGCCGATGGCGCCGATCGCGGAGACGAAGGTGATCATGCCGGACTGGAATGGGGTCAGCCCGAAACCGATCTGGAACATCAGCGGCAACAGGAACGGCACCGCTCCGATGCCGATGCGAAACAGGCTGCCGCCAAGCACCGACGAGCGGAACACCTGGTTGCGGAACAGCTCAAGCGCCAGCAGCGGATTTCTGGCGCGGCGCGCATGCATCAGGTAGAGCGCGCCCGACAGCAGCCCCACCGCGACCGTGATGAAGCCGGTGGCCGGCGGCAGATAAGGCAGGCTGACCACCGACAGGCCGAACACGACGCCGGATGCGGCAAGCCCGCTCAACACGAAGCCGATGAAATCGAGCGGCGGCGTCTCGGTTGCTTCGGTTTCCGGCAGGAAGCGTGTGGCCAGCCAGATGCCGATCAGGCCGATCGGCACGTTGATCAGGAAGATCCAGTGCCACGTAAAATAGGTGGTGATAAAGCCACCGATCGGCGGACCGACCAGCGGGCCGACGAGTGCTGGAACGGTCAGCCAGGACATGGCGGCGACCAGGTCGCTCTTGGGCGTGGCGCGCACCAGCACCAGGCGCCCGACCGGGGTCATCATGGCGCCGCCAATGCCTTGCAGGAAGCGCGACACCACGAAGGCCGGCAGCGAACCGGACAGCGCGCAGGCAACCGAACCGGCAATGAACACCGCGATCGCCGCACGAAAGATGTTCTTGGCGCCGAAGCGGTCGGCCATCCAGCCGCTGATCGGAATGAAGATCGCCAGCGACACCAAATAGGCGGTCAGCGCCAGTTTGAGCGCGATCGGGCTGGTATGGATGTCGATGGCGATCGCCGGCAGCGATGTCGCGATGACGGTCGAATCCATGTTTTCCATGAAAAGAGCGACCGCCAGTATGAGCGGAATGGTGCGGTTCACAAAAACGCGTCCGGGCTTGATTCCAGATGTTGCCGACCTTGCCGGCACGCAGGGCGGGTATCACGGCTGGACACCGATGTCGCATTAATTTGCTGTCACTTTTGTGCGATCGCAACCAGGGGTGGCGTTGCCGGGCTCGTCGTGATCCTGTTGTGCAACGCAATGATCGGCTTTTCATCCGTCCCGGGACGTGTTACCAGCCACCGCCAATCCTGAAAGGGAATAACGAGTCGGCGCTGCCCATTCCGGTCCAGCGCTTTTTCGCATTCAAAGGGCTGGCCATGGCAAAAATCATCGAAACGTCCACCGGCGCACTGGCGCTGACCTTTGACGACGTGCTTTTACAGCCCGGTCATTCCGAAGTGATGCCCGGCCAGACCGACATCCGCACCCGCATCGCCGGCGACATCGACCTCAACGTGCCGATCCTGTCGGCGGCGATGGACACGGTCACCGAGGCAAGGCTTGCCATCGCCATGGCGCAGGCCGGCGGCATCGGCGTCATCCACCGCAATTTCTCGCCCGCCGAACAGGCGGAGCAGGTGCGGCAGGTCAAGAAATTCGAATCCGGCATGGTGGTGAACCCGGTCACCATCGGTCCCGACGCCACGCTCGCCGACGCGCTGTCACTGATGCGCACCTACTCGATCTCGGGCATTCCGGTGGTCGAGAATGGCGGCGCCGGCGGCCACAAGACCGGCCGGCTGGTGGGCATCCTGACCAACCGCGACGTGCGCTTCGCTTCCGATCCTGCGCAAAAGGTCTACGAATTGATGACCCGGGAGAACCTGATCACGGTCAAGGAGAATGTCGACCAGGACGAGGCCAAGCGGCTCCTGCACCAGCACCGCATCGAGAAGCTGGTCGTGGTCGACAAGGCGGGCAATTGCGTTGGGCTGATCACCGTCAAGGACATCGAGAAGTCGCAGCTCAACCCGCATGCCACCAAGGATGCGCAGGGGCGACTGCGCGCCGCGGCCGCCACCAGCGTCGGCGATGACGGCTTCGAACGCGCCGAGCGTCTTATCGAGGCGGGCGTCGACCTTTTGGTGATCGACACCGCGCATGGCCACTCGCAGCGCGTGCTGGACGCGGTGACGCGGGCCAAGAAGCTTTCCAATTCCGTGCGCATCCTGGCCGGCAACGTCGCCACCGCCGAAGGCACGCAGGCGCTGATCGACGCCGGCGCCGACGCCGTCAAGGTCGGCATCGGTCCGGGCTCCATCTGCACCACCCGCATCGTGGCCGGGGTCGGCGTTCCCCAGCTTTCGGCCATCAT
Organism: Mesorhizobium sp. M8A.F.Ca.ET.208.01.1.1; assembly: GCF_004791315.1. Classification (NCBI taxonomy): domain Bacteria; kingdom Pseudomonadati; phylum Pseudomonadota; class Alphaproteobacteria; order Hyphomicrobiales; family Phyllobacteriaceae; genus Mesorhizobium; species Mesorhizobium sp. M8A.F.Ca.ET.208.01.1.1. The sequence goes on along the minus strand of NZ_SRUT01000001.1, from coordinate 1,605,821 downwards.
GTCGGCGGTCGAGACGGCGCATAAATCCGGCGCCTCGGTGATCGCCGACGGCGGTATCAAATATTCCGGCGATCTCGCCAAGGCACTCGCCGCCGGCGCCAGCGCCGCCATGATCGGCTCGCTGCTTGCCGGGACCGACGAAAGTCCGGGCGAGGTGTATCTGCACCAGGGCCGCTCCTTCAAGGCCTATCGCGGCATGGGCTCGGTCGGCGCAATGGCGCGGGGCTCCGCCGATCGCTACTTCCAGGCCGAGGTGCGCGACACGCTGAAACTGGTGCCGGAAGGCATTGAAGGGCAGGTTCCCTACAAAGGACCTGTGTCTGGCGTGCTGCACCAGCTTGCAGGCGGGCTGAAAGCCGCTATGGGTTATGTTGGTGGCCGCGACCTTGCCGATTTCCGCGACCGCGCCACCTTTGTGCGCATATCCAACGCCGGACTTCGTGAGAGCCACGCCCATGACGTCACGATTACCCGCGAAAGCCCCAACTATCCCGGCGGAGCCTGATTCTTCCGGGCTTTGGCGCAACTTGGCCGCCATGGTGCTGCGCCTGTCGCGCCATGTCGGAGCGCTCTGCTTTCTCTCGGCAGCGGTTTTCATCGCCATGACCGGGATGGAGTTGTTCTATTTCCGCCAGTTGAGCGGGGGCTTGGCCTCGCTCGACATGCGCTATTTCGGATTCACGCCCGACGAAGGCATGGCCTGGCTGACGGCGCTTGGCCGGCGCGGCAGCGAGATCATCCTGGTCTGGCATTACCTGACCTTCGATCTTTTGTTTCCTGCGCTGTTGTCGCTGACGCTGGTCAGCCTGATCGTGGCAACTGGCCGGCGCTTGAAGGCTTTCCGCGTGCTGCCGGGGCAGATGCAGGCGATCTTCGCCTTGGTCCTGGTGCTGCCCTACACGCTCGCCGACTATGTCCAGAATATCGCCGTGGCGCGGCTTCTGTCCGATTTCCTCTATGCCAACCCGGACTCGCTGTCTTTCGCCTCGGCGCTGATCGTCACCAAATTCGCGCTTCTCGCCCTCCCGGTCATCGTCATTGCCGCTTTCTGGCTGGCGGGCCAAAGACGTCAGAATTGAAGCCGAAAAGGGCAGGGGCCACTTCATGAGCCAGACCACCATCTTCTGGCCGGTCCTGGCGCATGTGCTGCTGATATACATCGTCTACTGCGTCCTCGGCCGTCGCCGAGACGGTGCGGTCAAGTCAGGCGAAGCCAAGACCGGCCAATACAAAGTGCGTTCGACCGAGCCGGCGTCCAGCGTCACGGTCGCCGCCAATCTCAACAACCAGTTCGAATTGCCAGTTCTTTTCTACGTGCTGTGCCTGGCGCTGCACGTCACCAACGGCGTCAATTACCTGACCCTGGCGCTGATGTGGATCTTTGTCGCCTCGCGCTGCTTCCACGCCTGGGTTCACCTGACCAGCAACGATCTGCGCCTGCGCAGGCGGTCTTTCTTTCTCGGTGCGGTCATTATCCTGTTGGGCTGGATCTGGTTCGCTCTTCACCTGCTCCAGGTGGTTTGAGCAGAAGCGGCGTTGGCGCTCTTCTCCCGAGGCGGAAGAGAGGCCGATTTCTACAGATCGAACACGGCTATCTTGCGCTTGTCGAACTTGATGCCGATCTCGCCGCGCACCAGTTTCAGCGCCTGTTCGCCGAACACGGCGCGCCGCCATCCCTGCAGCGCCGGCACATCGGCGTCCTCGCCCTCGGCGGCGATACGGTCGATATCGTCGCTGGAGGCCAGCACCTTCGAGGCGACGCCCTGTTTTTCGGCGACGATCCTGAGCAGCACTTTCAAGAGTTCCGCGGCCGCATTCGAGCCTTCGGGCGGCTGGAAGTTTTTCGGCAATTTCGGCATCTGCTCCTTGGGCAAGGCGAGAGCCGTGTTGACCGCGCCGAGCAGTGCGGTCGCCGTCGAGGAGCGTTCCCAGCCCTTTGGCGTGGTACGGAGTTTGGCAAGGGCCGCCGCATCGCGCGGCCCTTGTTGCGCGATCTCGTAGATCGCGTCGTCCTTGAGCACGCGGCCGCGCGGCACGTCGCGCTCGCGCGCTTCGCGTTCGCGCCATGCCGCCACGGTCTGCACGATCGCCAGCTCCTGCGGTTTGCGAAGTCGCATCTTCAGCCGCTTCCAGGCATCCTCGGGGTGCGGATCGTAGGTCTCGCGCGAGGTCAGGACGTCCATCTCCTCATTCAGCCAGTGAGCGCGGTTTTCCCGCGCCAGCTCGGCGTTGAGGTGCTGATAGACCTCGATCAGATGGGTAACGTCGGCCAGCGCATAGTCGAGCTGCTTGTCGGACAGCGGCCGATGGCGCCAGTCGGTGAAGCGCGACGACTTGTCGAGCCGCGCCCCGGTGATGCGCTGCACGAGTTGATCGTAGGAAACGCTGTCTCCGAAGCCGCAGACCATCGCCGCCACCTGGGTGTCGAACACCGGGTGCGGAACGAGATCGCCGAGATGGACGATGATTTCGATGTCTTGCCGGGCGGCGTGGAAGACTTTGACCACCGCCTCGTTGGCCATCAACTTGAAGAACGGAGCCAGGTCGATGTCTGATGACAGCGGATCGATCAGCGCCGTCACGCCGGGCGCGGCCATCTGGATCAGGCACAGGATTGGCCAGAAGGTCGTTTCGCGGATGAATTCGGTGTCGACGGTGACGAAATCCGACTTTTCGAAAGCGGCGAGAACGGTCTCGAGTTCTTTCTGGGTGGTGATGACGTGCATCAAATCGCTTTTGGCAGGAGTAGGGTCTTCCTAGATTTCAGCCGGGAAGGCTTTCGTCAAGCTGTGCTGCCACCGTCACGGCCCTTCCGGACTGTCTGGATCACTATTTCTCCTGGCCAGACGCGCGAAAATGGTCGAGGTGCGCAACAGCGCGGTGAAGCGGCTGCGCTTGCCGGCCGGCACGCCGGACCGGGCCTGCATGCGGTAGAGGATAACGGCGATGAACACCGCGTAGACCACGGCACTGAAGACAAACAGCGCGCTTGGCCCGAAATACTGCATCGCCGCCGAGGCCGCGAAAGGGCCGCCAATAGCGCCGAAGGAATAGAACAGCATCAGGGCTGCATTGATCAGCACGAACTCGCCGGCATCCGCGCGATCATTGGAATGCGCCGCCGACAGCGAATAGAGCGGCATGGCGAAACAGCCGAAGATGAAGACGGCGATGAAGTTGAGCAGCGGATTGCTGCCGGCAATGAACACCAGCGCCAGTGCCGAAAGCATCGCGCAGCAAGTCGTCATCAGCAGCACCCGCCGCCGGTCCCAGCGGTCGGAGAGATAACCGAGCGGATACTGGATGATCGCGCCGCCGAAAATGCCGACGCTGACGAAAGTGACGACGTCGGCGACCGACATGCCGATCTGCTCGGCATAGACCGGCGACAAGGTGCGAAACGCGCTGTTGGTGACGCCGACGGCGATGCAGCCGAAGCAGCCAAGCGGCGAAATCCGCCAGACGCGTGCCAGATCGAGCTTGACCTCTTCCGGCGGCGTCGGGTTGGAACGGTCGCCAAGCGAGACCGGCACCAGCGACAGCGTGATCATGATCGACATGATGGCGAAGATGCTGAAGCCGCCGGCACCGAAGACCGGAATCAGGAACTGGGCTGATGTCACCGATCCGGTATCTACCATCCGGTAGATGGCCAGCACACGGGCGCGGTCGCGGTTGGTGACGCCTGAATTCAGCCAGCTTTCGACGATGGTGAACAATCCGGCGAAACAGAAGCCGCCGGCAAAGCGCACCGCGCACCACATCACCGGATCGAGGACCAGTACCAGGAGCAAGGTGCCGACCGAGGCGATCGCCGCCAGCGCCGAGAACGCCCTGATATGGCCGACCGCCTTCATGATGCGGGTGATGGCCAGGCAGCCGAGCAGGAAGCCGGCGAAATAGAAGGTGCCCATAAGACCGATGTCGGACGCCGAAAACCCTTCCTGCGCGCCGCGCAGCGCGATCAGCGTGCTCTGCAGCCCATTGCCGCCGAGCAGGATGCCTGCGGCGAGAAGGAGCGGAATCAGCGGGCGGATGGAGGACATGAAGCGGCGATCACGTATCGGTGATCCCTTCTTGAACCAAAGCGACCGTCAATGCCAGCGGACAATCCTTCGTTCTCGCGAAGGCGACCTGCCTTGGGCAGGCCGCGCCAGCGTCCGGTTGGACGGGTAGGCGAGCCGCCTATGCCTCGTTGGCCCGCGCCAATGCCTCCTCCCGCGTCCCGCTGGAGCCTGCGCTTGCGGAGGTGGCGGAAGAAGATCGCCTGGCGCCAAGCGAGCCGACGGTCAGCAGGCTGAGTATGATGAATGGGATGCCGATGCCGAAGGCCGAGCGGATGCCCCAATGGTCCGAGACGAAGCCAAGCAGCGGCGGGCCGAGCAGGAAGGCAGTGAAGGAGATCTGTGACAATGCCGCTACGTTGATCGCCGCGGGGCGATCGCTTCGCTGAGCGGCGGCCGAGATCGCCAGCGGGAAGATGGCGCTGCTGCCAACGCCCAGAAGCGCGAAGCCGAGCATCGAGACAAATGGCGCGGGCGAGAAGAAGACCAGGAAAACGCCGGCGGCCATCGTCGCCAGGAGGACGCGCGCCACGCCGCTTGGCGAATGGCGGTCGACGAAGCTGTCGGCGAAGAAACGCGTCGTCGCCTGCGAGAATGCAAACAGCGCCACTGTGAAGCCGGCGACAAAGGGGCCGGATTCGAACACGGCGCGCATGTAGATTGCCGACCAGTCGATGCTGGCGCCTTCCAGCAGCATCGCCGAAAGCGTCACCGCGACGAGAACGAGAATCGGCAATGTCGGACGGGCGAACATGGGCGCCTTGTCACTGGTAACGGCGAAGCGGGCAGGGGCCGGCTCGTAGCCGCCGAGAAAAATCGCCATCGAGATAGCCACTATGGGCACGACCAGCGCCAGATGGAGTTGCGGCGACAGGCCAAGATGCGCCATCGCGCCGCCGAACAGTCCGGCACCGAAGAAGCCCGCGCTCCAGAACGAATGAGCGCGGTTCATGATCCGGCGTTTGAGTTGGAATTCCGTCCTGTCGGCTTCGACATTCAGGATGATTTCGACGCTGCCGATCATCAGGCCGATGGGAAACAGCATCAGGAACAGTGCGACGGGTTCCGGCGCATGTACGGCGATGGCGTAGAGAAGCGCCAGCAGCGGAACCAGCGTGAGCAGCGCGCGGCGAAAGCCGATGCGCTCCAGGAGGGGCGTGGCCAGCGTCAGTGCGGTCAGGGTGCCGATCGGCGTCCCGATCAGGCTGAGCCCCAGCGTGCCGTCCGCGATGCCCATGGCATGCTTGATGTCGGGCAGCCGCGGGAAGATGTTGCCCATGGCGAACGAATAGGTCGCAAACCCGGCATAGACCCGGTGTTGAGGGGCAAGGTTGAGGCCGAAGTTCATCGCGGTGCTTTCAATGAAAAACGGGCGGCTGCCTTGTCCAGCAGCCAGACATGTCGACTTCTTGCATAAACGTGCAAAACATGCAAGAACGTGCAGGGCAAGAAAACAGGGTTCGGCAATGCTCACCGATCAACGGCACCAGCTCATCCGTGACCGCCTTGCGGCGGAGGGGAGTGTCCTGGCCGGCGAACTGGCAAGCCGCTTCGGTGTTTCGGAAGACACCGTACGCCGCGACCTGAGGGAGCTGGCTAAGGCCGGCGAATGCCGTCGCGTTTACGGCGGCGCGGTCGCTTCCGCGCCCCTTGCAGCGGCAACGATCAGCCAGCGAGGCGGCCATGCGATCGAGGAGAAGGCGCGTCTGGCAAATGCGGCGGTGGCGTTGCTCTCCGCTGGACAAAGCCTGTTCATGGATGGCGGCACGACCAATGAGGCGATCGCCAGGGCCATCCCGCGCGACATCGAGCTGACCGTAGCCACCAATTCGCTTGGCGTCGCCTCGGTCCTGTCGGATCACCCCTTGGTCGAACTGATCGTGCTCGGCGGCAGGTATGTCCGCGACCTTGGCACCTGTGTCGGCGCCGATACGCTGGCGGCCGTGGCGCAGCTTGGCGCCGACCTGTTTTTCCTGGGATCCTGCGGCCTTGATGCCACGCGAGGCGTGACCGCCTTCGATTCGGCCGAGGCCGAGGTGAAGCGGGCCATGGCGGGGAACAGCGCCGGCATCCTCATCGCCGTCACCAATGACAAGCTGGCCACCACGGCGCCCTACCGCGTCGCTGCCGCCGGGATGATCAGCCATCTCGTCGTCGAGAAGACCGCGCCCGCTGCCATCCTTGCCGATTTCGAACGTCAGGGCGCCCAAATCCACTTCGCGTGAACGGTCGAAGCCGCGAGCCTGTATGACCGCTTGCCTTGACAAATCCGGCCTCCCATGCGCTTTTCGCGCAAATTTTGAGGCCGGGCCGCAATGCTTCGGTCTGCCACCCAGCACCCCGGACTTTATCCATGACAATGCATCGTTACCGCAGCCATACCTGTGCCCAGTTGAGAAAGAGCGACGTCGGCAATTCCGTCCGGCTGTCGGGCTGGGTGCATCGCGTGCGCGACCATGGCGGCCTGCTCTTCATCGACCTGCGCGACCACTACGGCCTGACCCAGATCGTCGCCGATCCCGATTCGCCTGCCTTCAAGGTCGCCGAGACCGTACGCGGCGAATGGGTGATCCGCGTCGACGGCGAGGTCAAGGCGCGCTTGCCCGAGACCACCAACGCCAATTTGCCGACCGGCGAGATCGAGATTTTCGCCCGCGAGATCGAGGTGCTGTCGGCGGCCAAGGAACTGCCGCTCCCCGTTTTCGGCGAGCCGGACTATCCTGAGGACATCCGCCTGAAATACCGCTTCCTCGATCTGCGCCGCGAGACGTTGCATCGGAACATCGTGGCGCGCACGAAAATCATCGCAGAGATGCGCAAGCGCATGGGCGAGGTCGGCTTCACCGAATTCTCGACGCCGATCCTGACCGCCTCGTCGCCGGAAGGTGCGCGCGACTTCCTGGTGCCGTCGCGCATCCATCCCGGCACTTTCTACGCGCTGCCGCAGGCGCCGCAGCAGTACAAGCAGTTGATCATGGTGTCGGGCTTCGACCGCTATTTCCAGATCGCGCCCTGCTTCCGCGACGAGGATCCGCGCGCCGACCGTCTGCCCGGCGAATTCTACCAGCTCGACCTCGAAATGAGCTTCGTCGAGCAGGACGACGTGCTGTCGACCATGGAACCTGTGATGCGCGGCGTCTTCGAGACCTTCGCCAACGGCAAGCCGGTGACGCAGAAGTTCCAGCGCATCCCTTATGATGTCGCCATGCGCAAATACGGTTCCGACAAGCCCGATTTGCGCAACCCGATCGAGATGCAGGCCGTCTCCGATCATTTCCGCGATTCCGGCTTCAAGGTATTCGCCAACATCCTGGCCAACGACCCGAAGGCAGAGGTTTGGGGCATTCCCGCCAAGACCGGCGGCAGCCGCGCCTTCTGCGACCGCATGAACTCCTGGGCGCAAGGCGAGGGCCAGCCGGGGCTGGGCTACATCTTCTGGCGCAAGGAGGGCGACAAGCTCGAAGGCGCCGGCCCGCTCGCCAAGAACATCGGCGAGGAACGCACGGAAGCGATCCGCCTGCAGCTCGGCCTTGCCGACGGCGACGCCGCCTTCTTCGTCGCCGGCGATCCGAAGAAGTTCGTTTCTTTCGCGGGCGCTGCGCGCACCCGTGCCGGCGAGGAACTCAATCTTGTCGATCGCGAACGCTTCGAATTGTGCTGGATCGTCGACTTCCCGTTCTTCGAATGGAATGAGGAGGAGAAGAAGATCGACTTCGCCCACAATCCGTTCTCCATGCCGCAAGGTGGCATCGATGCGCTCAACGGCGAGGACCTGCTCGGCATCAAGGCGTTCCAGTACGACATGGTCTGCAACGGTTTCGAGATCGCCAGCGGCGGTATCCGCAACCATTTGCCCGAAACCATGGTCAAGGCGTTCGAGACGGTCGGGTTGGACCGCGCCACGGTCGAGGAACGCTTTGGCGGCCTCTATCGCGCCTTCCAGTATGGCGCGCCGCCGCATGGCGGCATGGCGGCCGGTGTCGATCGCGTCGTCATGCTCCTGGTCGGTGCCAAGAACCTGCGCGAAATCACCATGTTCCCGATGAACCAGCAGGCCTATGATTTGTTGATGAACGCGCCGTCGGAAGCCTCTCCGCAGCAGCTTCGCGAACTGGCGCTACGCGTCGCGCCGACCAAGAAGGACTGACGGCAGCGTTGCGACTGCCGTTTCTCCCCGTCTCTATACGGGGAGAAATGTCCGGCAGGACAATGAGGGGCAGCGCGGACGCAGGCGATTGGCGAACGGCCTCAGCAGTTGACGCCTTCTGACAGGCAATCGGATCGGGCGTCGAATTGCAGTTGGCAGGGGGCGGCGCTGCCCCTCATCTGCCTGCCGGCACCTTCTCCCCGTATAATGACGGGGAGAAGGTAGCTAACTCCAATCAGTCCTCGTTCGCCTTGACGCTGACGCCGAGCGTCTTCGGCAGGTCGAGCGGGTTGGACATGGCGCCCGCCATGATCAGCGCGAAGGGCACCGATGCCGGCGGCTCGGCCGAGATTTCGAGGCTCTTCGGATCGTCGAGGTATTTGCTGACCGCCGCGGTCACCTGAGCCGTCAGTTCCGGATTGTTGAGCTGCGCCATGCCGAACGGCACGATCGCCTTGGCCTGGTTGGCGATGTCCTTGGCCGACATGCCCTGCTGCTTGCCGACATAGTCCAGCACCTTGCCGGTCAGCGAATCGTCGTCGAAGCGGATCGAGGCGCTGTTGAACGAAAGCTGCTGCAACAGGCCGAGCATGGCCATGCCTTGCGCTGAATTGTCGGCGCCTTCCGGCTGCGCGGCCATCTTCTTCTGCATTTCCTGCAGCGATTTGATGAAGTCGATCGTGTAGCCGCCAAGGTCGAAGGTCATGCCGAGCGTGCCGGCGTTCTCGACGGAGATGTCGTATTTCGACAGTTCCATCTTGCCGTCCGATGGCTGCCAGGTGCCGGCCATCTCGAGATTGCCCGAGATGTTCTGGTAGCCGAGCGCGTTGATGACCTCCTTGGACTTGGGATCGTCGACCAGCGAGAGATCGGCCGTGAACTTCTCGGTATTGGCGGTGAATTCCATCGCCTTGCCGTCGGCGGGCGGCGTGATCTCGATGGCAAGGCCGTCCATCGAGAAGGCGGTCTTGTCGGCGACCTTGACCGTCATGTTCGACAGTTCGGCGGATTTGTACATCATCAGCGAACCAAGCGGGCTGGTGGAGCCGTCGGCCGGTACCGTCATGTCGTGGATGACGAAGGGACTGAGATCGAGGGTGACGCCGTCCTTGCTGTGTTCGAAGGCCGAGGTCGACACGGTGCCGATATCATAGCCGCCATTGGCTTCGGTGACGTTCTCGAGCTTGACGTCGCCGATCGCCAGCGCTTCCTTTTCCGCGGCCGGTTTCACCGACACGCCCTGCAGCACCATGCTGGTGTTGTCGCCGGTCACGCCGGTCCAGGAGATGTCGACACCCTGTGCGGAGAGTGCTGCCTTCAGCCGGTCCGCGACCGCGGCATCCTGGGCAAGGGCCGCATTCAGCGGCAGTGTGAGCAAGAAGGTCGAAAGAGCGAATTTCCGGATAGTTGAGCGTTTGATTGTCATCGCAAGGTCCCTGAGAGTGTCCTGAAATTGTTTTTCAATTCTTTGCGCCATCACCATTCCGTGACGAACTGGACGGGAAAAAGGCGTGTTCCGGCACAATGGTCGAAAATCGCGGTGAAAGGCAAACCCGATCCGAGCGCTATTGGAGAATGCAGTGAATTTGGCATGAAGGTCGGGCCGCCAGCGTGCTTCGCAATAGATGCGGCATGTAACAGATTGATGTTGGACGGCAAGCTCGACCGTGCGGGTTCCTGTTGCAGAAACGAGCGCAAATCGATTGGTCGGGTGCGCGCCTCTTGCCGCGAATCACCCGCTCGGCTAGTCCCAGCCCATGGGAAAAAGGCTTTTGCCGCCTGACAATGGCGGTGGCGATCATATAGAACCGGTCGATCTGAAGAAGGCGCTGGAAGAGCGTTATCTGGCCTATGCGCTGTCGACCATCATGCACCGGGCGCTGCCGGACGTGCGTGACGGGCTGAAGCCGGTCCATCGCCGCATCATGCACGCCATGCGCCTGCTGCGCCTCAATCCCGACCAGGGTTTTGCCAAATGCGCCCGGATCGTCGGCGAGGTGATGGGCAAGTTCCACCCGCATGGCGACCAGTCGATCTATGACGCGCTGGTGCGGCTGGCGCAGGATTTTTCGATGCGCTACCCCCTGGTCGACGGCCAGGGCAATTTCGGCAACATCGACGGCGATAACGCGGCCGCCATGCGCTACACCGAAGCGCGCATGACCGACGTGGCGACCGAATTGCTTGCCGGCATCACCGAGGACGCGGTCGACTATCGGCCGACCTACAATGAAGAGGACGAGGAGCCGGTCGTGCTCCCCGGTGCCTTCCCCAATCTCTTGGCCAACGGCTCGTCCGGCATCGCGGTCGGCATGGCGACGTCGATCCCGCCGCACAACGCGGCCGAGCTTTGCGACGCCGCGCTGCACCTGATCGAGCATCGCGATGCGCCGGTGGCGAAGCTGATGGATTTCGTCCAGGGCCCGGATTTCCCGACCGGCGGCATCATCGTCGACAGCCGCGCTTCCATCCTCGAAGCCTACGAGACCGGCCGCGGCGGCTTTCGCGTGCGGTCGAAGTGGAGCCAGGAAGACCAGGGCAGGGGCACCTGGAGCATCGTCGTCACCGAAATCCCCTATGGCGTGCAGAAGGCCCGGCTGATCGAGAAGATCGCCGAGCTGTTGATGGCCCGCAAGCTGCCGCTGCTCGAGGATATCAGGGACGAAAGCGCCGAGGACATCCGCGTCGTGCTGGTGCCCAAGAGCCGTTCCGTCGACCCAGGCATCCTGATGGAATCGCTGTTCAAGCTGACCGAGCTCGAAAGCCGTTTCCCGCTCAACATGAATGTGCTGTCGCGCGGCAAGGTGCCCAATGTGCTCTCGCTGAAAGGCGTGCTGCAGGAATGGCTGGATCACCGCCGCGACGTCCTCATCCGTCGCTCGAAACATCGCCTCGGCGAGATCGAGAGGCGGTTGGAAATCCTCGCCGGCTACCTGATCGCCTATCTCAACATCGATGAGGTGATCAAGATCATCCGCGAGGAGGATGAGCCCAAACAGGTCATGATGGCCCGCTGGTCGCTCACCGACACCCAGGCCGAAGCGATCCTCAACATGCGGCTGCGCGCTTTGCGCAAGCTTGAGGAATTCGAGATCCGCAAGGAATTCGATGGGCTGACCGCCGAGAAGAAGCAGATCGAGGCGCTGCTGGCGTCCGACGCCAAGCAGTGGTCGACGATCAAGTGGGAAGTCACCCAGGTTCGCGACAAATTCGGCCCGGAGACCGAGCTCGGCAAGCGCCGCACCCAGTTCGCCGATGCGCCAGAGCACGACCTGACCGACATCGCCCACGCCATGATCGAGCGCGAGCCGGTCACCGTGGTGGTTTCGGAAAAGGGCTGGCTGCGGGCGATGAAGGGGCATCTGGCCGATCTCTCGACGCTGACCTTCAAGGAGGGCGACAGCCTCAAGCTCGCCTTCCATGCCCAGACGACCGACAAGGTGCTGGTCTTCACCACCGGCGGCAAGTTCTACACGATCGGCGCCGACCGGCTGCCGGGCGGCCGTGGCCATGGCGAGCCGATCCGCATCATCGTCGACATGGACAATGACCAGGACATCGTCACCGCCTTCGTCCACGATCCCAAACGCAAGCTGCTGCTCGCCTCGTTCGACGCCAACGGCTTCATCGTTCCGGAGGAAGAGGTGGTCGCCAACACCCGCAAGGGCAAGCAGGTGATGAACGTCAAGGCCCCCGACGAAGCCAAGCGCTGCGTGCCGGTCGTCGGCGATCATCTCGCTATCGTCGGCGAGAACCGCAAGATGCTGGTGTTCGCGCTCTCGGAAATTCCGGAGATGGGCCGCGGCAAGGGTGTGCGGCTGCAGAAATACAAGGACGGCGGCCTTCTCGACCTCAAGCCGTTCTCGATGGAGACCGGTCTTTCCTGGCAGGATTCAGCCGACCGTACTTTCACCCGGTCGCGCGAGGAACTGGCCGAGTGGATCGGCGCGAGGGCATCGGCAGGGCGTATGGTGCCGAAAGGTTTCCCGAGGACTGGGAAGTTCGGTTGAAGCTGCCGATCCCTCGTGGGGGAGATTGGCAGCTTCACCAACACCGTTTGGACTATCGTCACGATTGCTGCACTATATCGGCGCATAACTGACCGGATGGTCGGGGAGAACAGCGCGTTTGAAGGAAGCAAAGATCCAGAAACCGGAACGGCAGCAGCGCCTGTTCGGGCTGTCGACGCCGCTCCGTTCGGCTGTCATCCCGCCGCTGTCGGCGGCGCGCTGGTTGTTGGTGCTGATCGTCGCCGCCGGCGTCTATTTCTTCCACGGTTTCCTGTTCCCGGTGCTGGCGGCGCTCGTCATCGCCTTCGCCAGCTGGCCGCTCTACCGTCGCCTGCTGGTCGGCGTTGGCGGCAACCGCACCATCGCCGCCACATTTGCCATCCTGTTCATCCTCGCCTTCCTGGTCATACCGATCGCGCTCGCCGGCACCTATGCCATCAACGAGGTGCGCGAATGGGTCGGCTGGGCGATCGAGACCAACCGCCACGGTGCGGTGACGCCGCACTGGATCGCCACCATGCCTGTCGTGGGTGAGTGGCTCAACGAGCAGTGGACGACCAATCTCGGCCATCCCGGCGGCATCGGCGAACTGATCCAGCTGGTCAGCGGCGCGAATATCGGCAGCATCTACCGAGGCGCGCTCGCCGCCGGCGGCAGCGCTTTCAGCCTCTTTCTGACGCTGCTGTTCATGATGATCGCCCTGTTTTTCGCCTATCGTGATGGCGAGAATTTCGCCGGCCAGATCGACCGCCTCGGCGAACGCATCCTGCCGACCCGCTGGGAGCGGATCTCGCGCGTCGTGCCGGCGACCATTTCCTCGACCGTGACCGGCATGACCGTGATTGCCATCGGCGAGGGCCTGGTGCTGGGTGTCGCCTACTGGCTGGCCGGGGTGCCGTCACCTGTGACGCTGGGCGCGCTGACCGGCGTGATGGCGCTCATCCCCGGCGGGGCGCCGCTGTCCTTCACGCTGGTGTCGATCTACCTCGCGGCCAGCGGCTCGCCGATGGCCGGCCTGGCGCTGTTCATATGGGGGACGGTCGAGCTGTTCATCGTCGACAAGACCTTGCGTCCGAAGCTCGTCGGCGGACCGATAAAACTGCCCTTCCTGCCGACCTTTTTCGGCCTGATCGGCGGCGTCAAGACCATGGGTTTTCTCGGCCTGTTCATCGGTCCGGTGCTGATGGCGCTGCTGGTCGCGATCTGGCGCGAGTGGCTGCGCGAGGTGGAACTGGCCGATGAGACGGCGGCCGGATCGGTCGCCGAGATCGAGGCCGGTCGGCGGATCGAGGTCCTGCCCGAACCAGGCGCCGCGAAGAAGGCCAGCGCCTGACCTCGAACCCTACGCCGGATGATGCACCGCAAGGTCGCCGCGACGCTTGCGTCCATCATGCAGCTGCCAGAGCGAATGGGCGACCAGCGTGACGATCAGGATGCCACCGCCGATCAGGCTGTTGCGTGTCGGCGTCTCGGCGAAGATCATCCACACCCAGATCGGCGCGAGCACTGTTTCGAGAAGGTAGAACATCGCCACTTCCGGTCCTGAAATATACTTCGGCCCGGCGGCGAGGCAGAAGAACGAGATCGGCATGATGACGGCGCCGTTGAAGATGATCCACCATGGCGCGTTCACGTGGAAGCCTTCGCCCGTCACCATGAAGGCGGCCAGCCCAAGCGGCAGAAGGACGCCGATGAGCGAGGTGAATCCCATATCCTTTCCGCTGGCGCGCGAGATGGTGATGGCGACCGCGATGAAGAAGGCCGAGCAGAGCGCCATGAAATCGCCGAACAGCTTGCCGGTGCCGACCGAACCGCCGACGATGACCAGCACGCCGAGGATCATCACCAGCATGGCCACGATGGTCACCGTCCGCGGTTTTTCCCGCAGGAATATCCACGACAGAAGCGCCGCGAACACGGTGTTGAAGGCGAGGATGAACACCAGATCGGCGGTCGAGGTGTGGAAGACCGCGGTGACGAAGGTGATCGAGGTCAGCCCATAGCATATCGCCACGATCAGCCCGTCCCAACCGGGGATGAGCGGCGGTGCATTGCGGCTCAGCGCGCGCCAGACCGACCAGATGATCATCGCGGCGATGAAAGTGGTTCCGGTGCGCAGCAAAAGGATCGTCCACGCGCCGCCATCCGCAAGGCGGATCAACGGTATGTCGACAGTCAGTATCAGTCCGCCGATGGCGGTTATCAAAAGGCCCTTCTGGTGATCGTGGTGAGAGGACATGCAGGAACTTTCGCAATTGAATTGCAGGCGGTGGCCGATCGGCGCAAGCGCGCACTCTCTCCAACCGAGCGGCTGAAAGACCAGCATCCCCTGCCTTGAAACAGTTTAAGCGTGGATCGTGGGAAAACTCAGCGTCAGACCGCTTCGTTTGTATAGCGCTCCCAGCCTTTCGGGCCGAGATGCTCCTGCGGCATGAAGCGCATCTTATAGTTCATCTTGCGCGAACCATTGACCCAGTAGCCAAGGTAGACATGGGGCAGTCCCATCGCCTTGGCACGGGCGATATGGTCGAGGATCATGAACGTACCGAGTGAGCGGCTTTCGAAATCGGGATTGAAATAGGAATAGACCATCGACAGGCCGTCGGCCATCTTGTCGGTGAGCGCCACCGCGATGAGTTCGCCCTGACCCTTGCCGGTGATGAAGGTATCGGGCCCGCGCCGCCGGTATTCGATCACCTTGGTGTCGACATGCGTATCCTCGACCATCATGGCGTAGTCGAGCACCGTCATGTCGGACATGCCGCCGCGGCGGTGGCGGGCATCGAGATAGCCGCGAAACAGCGAATATTGTTCGGTCGAGGGCTCGGCATTGTGCATGGCGCCGACGAGATCGGAATTGTGCTGCAGCACGCGCTTCATGTTGCGGCTGGCGGTGAACTCCTGGGCCAGGATGCGCACGGATACACAGGCGCGGCAGGTCTCGCAGGCTGGCCTGTAGGCGATGTTCTGCGAGCGCCGGAAGCCGCCTTGCGTAAGCAGGTCGTTCATTTCCGAGGCCTTGTCCCCGACCAGATGTGTGAACACCTTCCGCTCGAACTGGCCGTCGAGGTAGGGGCACGGCGACGGCGCGGTCAGGAAGAACTGCGGCGACTGGGTCGGATGCTGCGTCATCGAGCCTTGGAAACACTCCTTCGAATCGCTCTACCTTTGGCTCGGGCGGCGAAAAATTCAACAGGATTGTGAAGGTGTGGTTGCCTGAACACCTTCACATTTGCGCTCAAGGGGCTGCGACTTCTCTTGAGGGCCGGTTTTTAGCGGCCGGTGCGGCTGACCACGGTGCCGAGCAAAAGATCGTGCAGCGTGCGCTTGCGGTCCGAGAATAGCGTCACCAGCAGGACCAGCGGCGACAGGATGACGTTGCCGGCCCAGAACAATACGGAATGGACGACCGCGGTGAGGCCGTCGATCGGCCTGCCGTCGAGACGATCGAGGCGGATGCCCATCATCTTCATGCCCGTGGTGGCCTGGTCGGCGCTGCCCAGCGTGTTCCAGATGTAGAGGATGGCGACTGCCGGCACCAGGACGCCGAACAGCATCCAGCCAAGACCGAGGGTCAAAAGCCCGAGGAAGAACACCAGGATGGCGAACGGAATGGTGAGCAGGGCAACCATGATATAGTCGAGCACGAAGGCCAGGATGCGCCTTGTGCGCACGCCTTCATAAGCCCTGACATCGTCGAGCCGGGTGTTGATGATTTCGCCGTCGAGAACGCGAGCGTTCATGTCATTTCCTCGTAACAGGGTCCGACATAGGGTGCGGACCGCTCGATGATGAAATGGTGAAGGCTCGCCGCGGAATCAAGATCGGGCCTTTCGCCGGCTCGCACGGCGGAGCCAGACGGCCGACAGTCCGAATCGGTTGAATTCGCGGCTCGGATGGCGTTAGCTTGTTGCGGCGCAACAAAATGGGCGCCGAGGGGCAGGGACGGGGACATATGGATTACGACATGCTGGTCATCGGCAGCGGCCCCTCGGGTCGCCGCGCGGCGGTGCAATCGGCCAAACTCGGCAAATCGGTGCTGGTGGTCGACCGCGGCCGGCGTCTTGGCGGCGTCTCGGTGCACACCGGCACCATTCCCTCGAAAACGCTGCGCGAAACGGTGCTCAATCTCTCGGGCTGGCGCGAGCGCGGCTTCTATGGACGCGGCTACCGGGTCAAGCAGGACATCTCGGTCGGCGACCTGATCGAGCGCCTGCACAAGACGCTCGACCACGAGGTCGAGGTGCTGCAACACCAGTTCATGCGCAACACGGTCAAAAGTGCGCGCGCGGCGGTAAAATTTCTCGGCCCCAACAAGGTCAGCCTGACATCGGACAATGGCGATTACAGCGAAGTCGGCTTCGCCAATGCGCTGATCGCCGTCGGCACCAGGCCGCATCGGCCGCGCGACGTGCCCTTCGACAAGACCCGTGTCTTCGACAGCGACGAGATGCTCGAACTCGACCGGCTGCCGCGCACGCTGACGGTGATCGGCGCCGGCGTCATCGGCGTCGAATACGCCACGATCTTTTCCGCGCTCGACGTACCGGTGACGCTGGTCGAGCCACGCAACTCCATCCTCGATTTCGTCGACCGGGAGATCGTCGACGATTTCATCCACCAGATGCGCGACCGTGGCATGACGATAAGGCTGGGCAGCGCGGTCAAGGAAATACGCTCCAAGCCGGAAGCCGCCGAGGTGGAACTGGCCGACGGCCGTACCATTCGTTCGGAGGTTCTGCTCTACGCCGCTGGCCGCACAGGCAATGTCGGCAGCCTTGGCCTCGACGTGGTCGGTATCGAGGCCGACTCCAGGGGCCGTATCAAGGTCGATCCGCGGACCTTCCAGACCAGCGTGCCCAATATCTACGCCGCCGGCGACGTCATCGGCTTTCCGAGCCTTGCCTCCACCTCGATGGAGCAGGGCAGGGTGGCTGCCTGTCATGCCTTCGGCGTGTCATTGCCGCCGCCGCCCGAGACGTTCCCCTATGGCATCTACGCGGTGCCGGAGATTTCCACCGTCGGCCAGTCCGAGGAGCAGGTGCGCGAGAGCGGCGCCGCCTATGAGGTCGGCGTCGCGCGCTTTCGCGAGACATCGCGCGGCCACATCATGGGCGTCAACACCGGCTTCCTGAAGCTGTTGTTCTCGATCGAGACGCGGCGCCTGCTCGGCGCGCACATCGTCGGCGAGGGCGCCACCGAACTCATTCACATCGGCCAGGCGGTGATCAATCTCGGCGGCACGGTCGACTTCTTCGTCAACAACACCTTCAACTACCCAACGCTGGCCGAGGCCTACAAGATCGCCGGGCTGGATGCCTGGAACCGGATGGGGAGGGGGTAGGCTCCCGCCATCTGGGCGAGCAAAGCCAGCATCACGTCGGCTGATGGCATCGGCAGCACCGCCTGCCCTGATTGCCTATCGTGATGGCGCGCGCGTCCACGCCGATCCCGGCAGCCATCGCCCGACGATCGCGGCGTCCGGCTCGCCGATTTCGTGGCCCGATGGAACAATCCGGGCGTCGATCTCGGTGCCGTGCCGGCTGAGCAGCGTCACCAGCGCCGGCGCGAAAGACCCGTAGGTCTCGTCGGCGGCTCCGGCAATGATCAGCGTTCGTGTTCCCGCAAGGTCCGTCGCCGGGACCTCGTCGAGCACGGGCATCGGCCTCAACAGCGCAGCGCTGCGGACGATGCCGGGATGGAGCAGCATCAGGCTCGAAACCAGATTGGCGCCGTTCGAATAACCAAGGAATGTCGCGTGATCGAGATCAAGCCCATGGCGCGCGACGGCTTCGTTTGCGAAGGCCGCGAAGGCGGTGGTTTCGACATGGATGCTTTCCTGGTCGAAAGTGGTCGGCGTGATTCGCTCGAACCAGCGAAAACCGTCCTCCTGGGGGACACGGCCACGCACCGCGATCAGGACGGCATCGGGCGCCAAGCGTCTCGCCAGCGCCACCATGCTTGTCTCGCCGACGCCCGATCCATGCAGCAGGAACAGGCATTCACGGCTCTTTTCGCCGGGGCGGAGGAGGCGATACGGAAAGGTCAGATCCAGCGTTAGCGGGCCGCTTTCGACATTGTCGCCGGTCATCTCGCATCCCTTTGATTATATGAGGTTCCGCTCAATTTGCCGGCTTCAAAACGCAATATTTTCATGCTCCGCGAAAGTTGATTGAACCAGGCGCATTCCAGCCCGTTTCTGCGCCGATACACTCCGGTGGGAGGAATCGAAGCGGTGCGTCGGGGGTCGCATTGCTGGACATGAACAACCAGCTTTGAGGCCTTTTGTCGATGACTACCCCTGTTTTGCCGGATCGCAATTTGCGTATCCCCGAACGCGACACGCGTATCGATGTACTGCGCGCGCTGGCCCTGCTCACGATCTTCATCGACCATGTGCCGGGCACGGCTTTCGAGGCGCTGACCTACAAGAATTTCGGTTTCTCGGACGCGGCCGAGGCATTCGTGCTGATTTCCGGCATCTCGGTCGCGCTCGCCTACGGCACGAAGTTCCGCCCGGGTGGCCGGCTTCTCGCGACCTTGAAGATGTGGCGGCGGGCGGGCGTGCTCTATGTCGCCCATATCGTCACGACGATGGTGGTGATGGCCCTGTTCTGCGCCGTGGCGGTGTTTGCCAAGCGGCCGGAACTGGTGAAGCTGATCAACATCGAGCCGCTGATGAAGAACCCACCGCAAGTGCTGGTCGGCATTGTCACGCTCGGCCACCAGCTCGGCTACAACAACATCCTGCCGGTCTATGCAGCACTGCTATTGATGGCGCCGGCCTTCGTCCTGTTCGTCAGCTACCGGCCCGTCGCGGCCCTTGTCGCATCCGGCACGCTGTGGCTCGTTGCAGGAATCTGGCAGATCGCGCCGCCCAATTACCCCGAGCCCGGTTTCTGGTTCCTCAACCCGCTGTCCTGGCAGTTCCTGTTCAACATCGGCCTTGTCGCCATGCTGCATGTCAGGCGCGGCGGTGTCATTCCGGTCAACCGCTGGCTGGTCGGCGCGGCCGCCGCCTATGTGCTGGCGGCGCTGGTCTGGGTGCACAGCCCGCTCTGGGGGCAGATAACCTGGTTCAACCTGCCGGTGGTGATCGGCGGCTTCGACAAGACCTTCCTGTCGCTGCCGCGGCTGCTGCACATCCTGGCGGTCAGCTACCTCGTCGTCGCTCTGCCGGCGCTCTCCAGCCTGTTCCGCACCAGCCCTGATCATCCGCTGGCGATACTGGGCAAACGATCGCTGCCGGTCTTCATCGCCGGCACGGTGATCGCCATGGTCGCTCAGGTGATGAAGCTGATCAATCCAGGCGGGTTCGTCTATGACAGCCTGCTGATATCGGCCGGCATCGCCATGCAGTTCGCGCTCGCCTTCTATCTCGAATGGCTGTCGACCATCGGCGGCTCGGCCAAGGCCCGCACGGCCCAAAAGGATCCCGCGCCGGTCCGTGCGCCTTTGGGCCTCTCCGCCATGGCAAGAGCCAACCGATAGGCGGTTCGGCGGCGGTTCAAGCGCGGGGCGGACCCGACGAGCCCCGCACGATCAGTTCGACCGGCAGTTGATGCCTGCTGACCGGCCCATCGCTCTCCAGGATCGCCCTGACGGCAAGGCGGCCTATCTCGGCAATCGGCTGGGCGATCGTGGTCAATGGCGGCTTGGACACCGCTGCTTCCGGAACATCGTCGAACCCGACGACGGAAACATCGTCGGGCACATTGAGCCCGCGTGCGCTCAGCCATTCGAGCGCCACCAGGGCCATTCTGTCCGACATGGCAAGGATGGCGGTGGGCGGCGCGTCGGAGGCGAAGATGGTTTCGAGCCCCGCCTTCGTGCTCGCCACGTCGTTGGCGGTCTCGTAGACGGGCACTTTGGATATATCGACGCCAACCCGCGAAAGCTCCCGGAGATAGCCCGTGAGGCGGTTGCGCGTCCCTGCATAGGTAGCGGCCCGGACCTGTTCGGCCGAAACAATGCCCGTTCGGTCGTCGGCGAAGGGCAGCGCCAGGACGGCGAAGCGGCGATGTCCAAGATCGGTGAGATGGCGGGCCGCCATGCCGGCGCCGGCGATGTTGTCGACACCGATCGCGGCGACCGATCCGTCCTCGGAATCGAGGTCGAGCGCGACGAAGGGCAGCTTGCGCTCGCGTGCCAGTTCCACCAGGCGCGAACCGCCCTCGATGCAGAAGACGATGAAGCCGTCGACCAGCGCGCTCTGGATGTTCCAGGCAAGCTGTTCGTTGTTGGCGGCCGAAACCAGTGAGATGCCGGCTCCGGTCGCATCGCAAGCCTGTGAGATGCCCGTCATCATGACGCGCGCAAACGGATCGTCGAAGAAATAGGAGAGGGGCTCGGCGGTGGCAACGCCAATGGCGTTGACCTTGCCGGCCCGTAGCAGCCGGCCCTTTGGGTCGGGCCCGCCATACCCCATGGCCTCGGCGGCTGCGCGAACCCGTTCGCGAACTTCCTCGCGCACGATCTCGGGCCGGCTGAATACATTGGACGCGGTGCCGTGCGAAACCCCGGCGGCCTTGGCGATATCGGCCAGCCGGACGGGTCGTCGATTGCCTGCGGTAAGTGACGCCATTTGCGCGGGTCTCCTGACATGCATTTAGCACGTTCTTGGGCCGCATCTAGCACTTTCGTTGGATCGATTCAAATTTTGCTTGACCGTCGCCAATGAAAGGCCTATCTTTGAATCGATCCAAATTGGCGGATTTAGCCTGTTGATTGACCTCGGAGGGAATGATGCATCCCATCAACTATCTGTTCGAAGACATCTACCGCAACGACTGGAATATCGGGTCGGCGACAAACAGCCAGAAGCGCCGCGACAGAACCAGTCCGTGGATTCGCGACTTGCGCTTCCTCGTAGGGCGCAAGCGGAGCTGATCGGCATTGCCCTTTTTGTGCTTGCGATTGGATCGATTCAATTGGAAGGAGAAAAACATGCACCCCATCCAGCATCTGTTCGAAGACATTTACCGCAACTACTGGGGTATCTCGCCCGCCGCCGAGCGGCCAGAGTCCAGATGTCTGAAGAGGCCGGCCGCGCGCAATCGTGATCTGCTGATCCGACCCGAACGTCGGCGCTGATCCTGCTGGCTTGAATCTCAGGAACGTGGGCGAGCCAGGGCAGAAATTGCTATTGCCAGCCAGCCGACGATGAGCAAGGTGCCGCCGATTGGCGCCGACATCGGAAACAGTCTCGATCCCAGGAAATCGCGGGCGAGAAGATCGCCCGCGAAAAGCACGAGACCGACGAGCAGGGCCAGGCTGGCCATTCGCAGCCAGCGGTTCGCGCCGACAAGGCCAATGGCGAGAAACACCGGCGCATGCATCAGGAGGAACGACGCGGCCGTGCCGGTGAAGGCGCCGCCACGGTGCGCCGCCGCTGCCGACAACGCCACGCCCGCGGCGCCGACGAGGCCGCCGGCAAGCACGAGGAGGCGGCTGCCGTTTGGATCGGCGAGGTTCATGGTCGGCGTGCTCCTTCTTTTTGCAGGTCGGCCAAGCGTCAGGGCTTGCCCGCTTCCAGCGCCATATGCCGCGTCCGCCGCGACTGGACAATCCAGTTGTAGACGGCACCGAGGGCCATCAGCACCGATGTGCCGAGAAACACCGACGGCATGCCGAAATGGCCGCCGACAAAACCGCCGGCCAGCGGTCCCGCGACCTGCCCGACATACTGCGCCGAGATCGCCAGGCCAAGCACGTTGCCGCCAACGCCGTCGGGGATATTGTGCCTGATGACACTGGTGATGCAGGGCAGGAGACCGCCCAACGCTAGGCCCATCAGGAAACGCAGGCCGATAAGCTGCCAGCTGTTGGTGACAAAAGCCTGCGGGATGAGCAGCAGCGCCGAGACGGCCAGCGCTCCCACGACAACGTTCCAGTGTCCGATCCGGTCCGCGAGCTTGCCGAGCCAGGATGCCGACAGGATGGTGCCGAGCGCGGCCGCCGACATCACAACGCCGGCGACGAGCGTCACCCGGCCCTGGTCCTCGATGAGCTGCTGCACATAGACGGTGATGATCGGCTCGATCGACATTGTGGCGAAGGCGAGCAGCATGCCGGTGGTCAGCATGGCCACGACCGGGCGCTTGTCCGGGATCTGAGACCAGCCGCTTTTCGGCTTTGCCGCCGGCGCGGCCTCGGCGGGCCTTGGGCGCGGGCTCTCCTTGATGAGGAACGTCGTCGCCAGGAAGGCGAGGAAGATCACGCCGCCCGACAACAGGAAGGTGGCGCGAATGCCGATTACCGGCGGCAGCACGCCGCCGAGCAGCGGGCCGACCAGCGAGCCCGCCGTGATACCCGCCGACAGGACGCCAAGCGCCCAGCCGGAGCGCTCCTTCGGCGTCTGCATGGCCACCAATATGGTTGAACCCGAGGAATAGCCGCCGGCGAAGCCGATCAGCAGGCGCAGCAGAACCAATTGCCAGACCGTCTCGACCATGCCCGTCAGCGACATGCAGATCGCCATGCCGAAGGAGGCGCGGACCAGCATCACCTTGCGGCCGTAGCGGTCGCCCAGGCGTCCCCACAGCGGCGCGACCATTGCCGCGGCGAAGAAGGTGGCCCCATAGGCGATGCCGGACCACTGCACGATGGCCGCATGACCCTGTGCGCCGAGCTGTTCGACATAGAGCGGCAGGAAGGGCAAGAGCAGGGTCATGGCGATGAGCGTGCTGAACGAGCCCGCGAAACAGACGGCGAGATTGCGCCGCCAGTGAATGTTGTAACCGCTCTGCCGCGTGTCTTCCTGTGTCATGTCCTGCCTGCCTGGCATCAGCGCTTGTTGCGGATACCATTTTGGGATACCAAACTGGTATCCGTCATGAACTTCAAGCCCGCCTCTGTCAATGCGGCTTTGGAAAGGGTGCGCGATGTCGCAGATGCAGAATGTCGAACGGCAGCTTCGCGAGATGATCCTGGCGCTTGAGGTCGGGCCGGGAGAGCGGCTGACCGAACGCTGGATCGAAGGCCGTTTCGGCGCCTCGCGCACGCCGGTCAGGGCGGCACTTCTGCGGCTGGAGACCGAGGGGCTGGTCGGCAGGGACGGGCGCGGCTGGACGGTCTCGCCCATCAACCTGGCCGAGCTCGAGCAGATCGCGGTCTATCGCGAGGCGGTCGAGGTCGCGGCGCTGCGGCTGACGTGCGGGCAAGCCGACAAGAGCGCCATCGATGTCATCGAGGCAATGCTCGATTCCTGCGACGAAACTACCCCGCGCGAGGAATGGCATCGTGTCGGCATGGATTTTCACATCGAGTTGGCGCGGCTCTCCGGCAACGAATTTCTGTTCCGGGCGGTTCGTGACGCCATGACGCGGCTGTCGCGCGCCCGCTGGCTGGAAGTGCGTGACGAAACGGCCCTTGGCCGTGCCTGGCTCGAACATCGCGCCATCCTTGCCGCGACACGCCTTGGCCAGGCCGATGAAGCCACGCGGCTGCTGTCGGCCCACATCGTCGGCAGCCGTGACCGGTTGGTGACGTCGCTTGCCAACGACCGACGTGGCCTTCGCGCCAGGGGATTTGCCGTCGTCGCCGCCTAGTGCGGTCGATGCAGGGCAGCATTCGCCGGAAAACAGGCCGCATCTGACGTGAAGAGCACTTTCGGCCTCGCTTCAAGCAAGCCGATGGCGTAAGAGCGGCAATGGAAAACAATCGGTTTGAAACACCCGTGACCGTCAAGTCCGTCACGGCGGGAAGCACTCAGCTCTTGCGTTCTGCAAGGGAAGCTTCCGATTACCTGCTCAACAGCTGGCCCGGCAAGCGCAGCGCCAAGCATCGTGCGGCGCTGCAGGCCTGCCACGACGCACTCGCCGGCGACAAACCGGCGATGAATGCCCGACGCGCTTTCATCGCCGCGGCGCGGGAGGTGGATGTTTTCATCAGTGACAAGGCGCCAGCCTGACATAGGCTGATACCGACAATTCGGATTGAGGCACGGCCCGCATTCGCGGGCCGCATGCCGTTACTCCTCGGTTTTGGTCTCCGTCTCGGTCTCGGGCTCGGGCTCGGGCTTCGAACGTTCGCGGGCGGCAACCTTGGCGGCCAGCTTTTCAGCCTTCTTGGCCGCTTTCTGGCGGTCACGCTCCTTGCGTTCCTGATCGTAGTTGGGTGCTCGCGCCATATCGGCTCCTTTTATCACTGCCTTGCGGCCCTGAACCTGCCTAGGAGCATTAGCCGTCAAACACAACAGCTGAAGCGACAATGCCTGGGTGCTTGCTGGAAGAGATGCGGGGGCTTGCCAGATGGGCGCCACAATGATGTAGGAAATGCGGGGCGCCAATGAATTGAGAGCTGCCTGTTTGTTTTGATCAAGTGACCGATGGCCACAATTTCGCGGACCGCCGCAAGAGTTTTCTATTATGCGAGAAACGTCGTGCGCGATGTCGCTCCGCAAACGCTGTTTCGCGCAAGGCTGGCCGACCGGCTCGAAAGGGCGAGGCTTTCCGGTGAGGCGGCGCGCCGCAGGCTGAATTACTACAACAAGCTGCAGGATTGTTTCGCGCCAAGCGCCAATGCCAAGCGCATCAGCAAGCTGCCGTTCACGCCGACCATGTACTATTACGACCTGAAGGAATTCGCCCGCTATTTCGATCCGGATTTGTTCATCGACCTCGAATTCGGCGACGTCAGGAACGTGCCTAGGGTGCCCGCTATCGTCAAGGATCGGCCAATCTGCGATGACGACCGGAACGCCGTCATCATGAAGCTCGACAAGTTTCGTCACTTCCAGATGCCGGCTGACGCTATTGCGTTCGCCGATAAGCTGCCGACCGTGGTCTGGCGCGGCGATCTCAACAACCCGATCAGGACAAGATTCCTCAAGGCAGTGCGCGACCTGCCGTTCTGCGATGCCGGCTCGCACAAGCCGAACGCGCCGGCCGAATACGCCAAGCCTTTTCTCAGCATCAGCCAGCACCAGCGCTACCGCTACATCGTCTCGCTCGAAGGCAATGATGTAGCGACCAACCTCAAATGGATCATGAACTCGAAGTCGCTTTGCCTGATGCCACCGCCGACTTATGAGACATGGTTCGCGGAGCGGCAGCTCGAAGCCAATGTGCACTATGTGCCGCTCGAGGCGGATTTCTCGAACCTTGCGGACCATGTGGCCTATTTCGAGCGGAATCCGGCCAAGGCGGAGCGCATCATCGCCGCCGCGAATGCCTATTGCCGGACATTCGACGACGAGCGGACCGAACAGGCGATCTCTCTGCTGGTGCTCTACAAATACTTCGTGCTCTCGGGCCAGATCAAACCTGATGCCGAGGTGTGGCGCTACATAACGGGCTAGTTGCCGGGCACCTCGTCTCGGCCGGCTGCCACGTGTTCGGGCAGCGCTGGATTGCGTGGCCCAATCATGCGATCATGCCGAGGGAACCGTCCCGGCCGTCATTTGTTTAATCGCGTTTATCTCTGATCAAAAGAACGATGGCCACCATAAAACGAACGACCGCAAAGGTCTTTTACTACGCGCGAAACGTGATCCGCGATATCGCACCCCAGGCGATCTTCCGACGACGGTTGGCGGGCCGCCTGGAACAGGCCAGGCTCTCGGATGAGGCCGTGCGCCGACGGCTGAATCACTACAACAAGCTGCAGGACGCTTTTACGCCAAGCGCGGATGCCGTGCGTATCGACCAGCTGCCTTTTGAACCGAGCATGTACTATTACGACTTGAAGGAATTTGCCCGCTATTTCGATCCGTCACTGCTCATCGACCTGAAGTTCGGCGACGTAAAAGGCGTGCCCGAGCTGCCGACGCTCGTCAAGGACCGGCCGATCCGCGCCGACAACGGCAACGCCGTCGTGATGAAGTTCAATAAGTTCCGCCATTTTCACATGCCCACCGACGCCGTCGTCTTCACCGACAAACGCCCGGCTGTGGTCTGGCGCGGCGACCTCAACAATCCGATCCGGACACGGTTCCTGGATGTCGCGCGCGACTTGCCGTTCTGCGACGTCGGTTCGCACAAGCGCAATGCACCGGCTGCGTACAGCAAGCCCTTCCTCAGCATCAGCCAGCACCTGCGCTATCGCTACATCGTCTCGTTGGAGGGCAATGACGTGGCGACCAACCTCAAATGGATCATGAACTCCAACTCGCTCTGTCTGATGCCGCCGCCGACCTACGAGACATGGTTTGGCGAGAGCCAGCTCGAGGCTGGAGTCCACTATGCGCCGCTCGACTCGGACTTCTCCGATCTCCGTGAAAAGGTAGATTATTTCGAACGGCATCCGGCCGCGGCGGAGCGCATCATCGCCACGGCCAATGCCTACTGCCGCAAATTTTCCAATGAACGGGACGAGCAGGCGATCTCCCTGCTCGTCCTCTACAAATATTTCGTGCTCGGCGGCCAGATCGAACCCGATCCCGAACTCTGGCGGTTCATCGAGAGCTAGCCCTCGCTCTCGACCTGACGCTGATCAGATATCGCTGCGGTCGAGAACCAGATCGGCGGGGCCGAAGCGATCCTTCGCTGTCAGTTGCTGGTGCCAGTAGGGGTAGAGCAGGGGCGGCCGGCTTACGGCGTCGAGACGCTGGCGTTCCTCGGTGCCTAGCACCAGGGCGGCGGCCGCGAGATTGTCCTTCAGCTGGACGTCATTGCGGGCGCCGATCACCAGCGAGGAGACGGCAGGGCGGCCGAGCAGCCAGGCGAGCGCCACCTGTGCCGCCGAAACACCACGATCCCTGCCGATCTCGACCAGCACATCGACGATCCGCCACAGCCGGTCCTCGTCGCGGATCGGCGGCTCGGACCAGCCGGCGAGCTGGCGGGCGGTCGGGCTGTCGCGGCGGTATTTACCCGACAGCAGGCCGCCGGCGAGCGGGCTCCAGACCAGCACGCCCAGCCCCTGGTCGACCGAGATCGGCAGCAGTTCGTACTCGGCCTCGCGCGCTTCCAGCGTATAGTGGATCTGCTGGGTGACGAAGCGTTGCTGGTGGCGGCTGTCGCTGATGGAAAGCGCCTTCATCACCTGCCAGCCCGAATAGTTGGAGCAGCCGATGTAGCGCACCTTGCCCTGGCTGACCAAAGTGTCGAGCGCGGCAACGGTTTCCTCGAGCGGGGTGAGGCCGTCCCACTGGTGGACGAAATAGATGTCGATGACATCGGTCTTCAATCGCTTCAGGCTTCTCTCGCATTCACGGATCAGATGATGGCGCGACAGGCCCTCGTCGTTCGGGCCCTTGCCGATCCGCATCCGGGCCTTGGACGCGATCAGCACGTCGTTCTTGCGCTTGCCGCCGAGCGCTTCGCCTATGATCTCTTCCGACAGGCCGTTCGAATAGACATTCGCGGTGTCGATGAGGTTGATGCCGGCGTCGATGCACATGTCGATCATCCGCTTTGCTTCGGCGAGATCGCTGTTGCCGACCGCGGCGAAAGGCCCGGCGCCGCCGAAGGTCATTGTGCCAAGCGTCAGTGTCGAAACCTTCAGGCCGGAACGGCCAAGGGTGCGGTATTCCATGTCAGATCCTCACGATTTTGTTGAAGAGGCGTGCCGCCAAGGGCAGGCCTGGAACGCGACCGGGGATTTGTAGGACAATTCGGTAGGCTTGTCGCCATGCGATGACGCCGATCGATCATGCGTCGCGAAATTTGCACCGGCGGCAAATCGCGCCCGGGCTGCAATAAAACCGTCACCGCCGGCCTATATTGAAGTCGGCTCAGGTGTTTCCATTCCCGGCCGCTGGCAGCAATTTGGGGACGCCCCAGGGAACCGACAGGCTTGCAAGCGGAGCAGTTGATATGACCGAGCTAAGACAGAATTCCCCTGCCAAGGACTGGCTTGAAGCCGAACTCGCCGACACGCTCGACGAAGATTATGAACTCGAATTGTCGGAACCGGCGCTGTCGATGGAGATCGCCAAGATCTACAAGAACTCGCATCCGCCTTCGATCGATCGCATGCAGTATTTTCGCGACTTGATCACCCTTCAGTCCGAATTGATCAAGCTGCAATCCTGGGTCGCCTATCACAAGAAGAAACTGGTGGTGATTTTCGAGGGCCGCGATTCCGCCGGCAAGGGTGGCGTCATCAAGCGTATCACCCAGCGGCTCAATCCGCGTATCTGTCGCGTCGTGGCGCTTCCGGCGCCGACCGAACGCGAGAAGTCGCAATGGTATTTCCAGCGCTATGTCCCGCATTTGCCCGCAGGCGGCGAGATCGTGCTGTTCGACCGCTCCTGGTATAACCGCTCCGGCGTCGAGCGGGTGATGGGCTTCGCCAGCCCCGATCAGGTCGAGGAGTTTTTCCACGACGTGCCGGAGTTCGAGCGCATGCTGGTGCGCTCCGGCGTCACCGTGGTCAAATACTGGTTCTCGATCACCGATGAGGAACAGCAGATGCGCTTCCTGATGCGCATCCACGATCCGATGAAGCAGTGGAAACTGTCGCCGATGGACCTACAGTCGCGGGTGCGCTGGGAGCAGTACACCAAGGCCAAGGAAGAAACCTTCGCCCGCACCAACATTCCCGAAGCGCCCTGGTACATCGTCGAGGGCAACGACAAGAAGCGGGCACGCCTGAACTGCATCGACCATCTGCTCAAGCAGCTGCCATATGAAGAGGTGCCGCACGAGGAGATCACGCTGCCGGAGCGCGTTTTCAACCCGGAATACGAACGCCAGGTCCTGCCGCGCGAGCTTTACGTGCCGGAGAAATATTGAGTGACCCTTCCTTCTCCCCGTCACTATACGGGAGGTGCCGGCAGGCGGATGAGGGGCGGCGCCGAGCTTAAGCCCGCTTGATAACCACGTGCGTGGCCAGCGCTGTCGCCACCTGTTCGGTGCACGCGTAGCCAAGCTTGGGCATGTCGAGGCCAGCAAAAAGGTTCTCGCCCCGGCCAAGCAGCACCGGCGAAATCGCCAGGTGCATCTCGTCGATCAGCCTCTCCTGGAGATATTGGCGGATCGTATCGACGCCGCCGCCGACCCGCACGTCCTTGCCGCCAGCCGCCGATCTCGCCTGCTCGAGCGCCGAATGGATGCCGTCGGTGACGAAATGGAAAATCGTGCCGCCTTCCATGGTGATAGACGCCCGCTTGTGGTGCGTCAGCACGAAAACCGGCACATGGTAGGGCGGGTTGTCGCCCCACCAGCCCTTCCACTTGTCGTCAGGCCATTCTCCGCGGATCGGCCCGAACATGTTGCGACCCAGGATCCAGGCGCCGACATTCTCGAAGCTGCGCGCCGCGAACGCCTCGTTGGTATCGGTGGTGCCGCCATCTTGTCCGAGCACCATCTTGCGGAAGGTGCGGGTGTCGACAAACCACTTGTGCAAGGATCCTCCGCCGATGCCGAGCGGATTTTGCAGATCCTGATCAGGACCGGCGCCATAGCCGTCGAGCGAGAGGGTAAACGCGTTGACACGAAGTTTTGACATGAAGACCTCCTCGATAACCAGTTGTAATTTGCAAGTGGTTTTCTTTTAGCAAACTGATTGCGAACTGCAAGCGGTATTTTCGGATCGAAAGTATGTATCCGGACCTTTGCCGCCAGGCGATGTCGGGACTGTTTTTAGCGATCGGCCCGGACGGCCAGTGACGGCCGCCCAGGCCGCCGCGATATCAGCTCATTCGCCCGTCAGTTCCATGAAGCGGATGTGGTTGCTGAACGGGTCGATGACCTCCACCGTCAGCCGGCCGTCTTCATGCTCCAGGCCGGGATTCATGTAGCGATACTCCTTGCCGGCAAGCTCTTTGTGGAAGTCGCGGATGCCTGTCATATAAACGACCATGTTGCCGCCAGGCGTCGCGTCGCCCGCATGTTCGGACAGGTGCAGTGCAAGGTCGCCACGCGAGACTTGGGTATAGAGAGGGGAACTTTCCCCATAGCGGTGCTCCCAGTCCACGGTGAAGCCGAGGAAGCCTAGGTAGAATTCGTGCGCCTTGGCGACGTCGAAGATGCGAACGATCGGCGCGGTTCGCTCGAAGACGATCTTGTCTTGGCCGGCAGGCGGGGCTTCGATCTTCGCCGACAGAATATTCCAGCTCGCCAGTCCAAACTGGCGCGCGACGATCTCCAGGGCGTCACTGTGGCTGATCGTCAGGTCGCGGGCGGCAAGCGCCTCCCGCATGGCTTTCGCCATGGTCTTGGCATCGCTATAGGCAAGCATGTCCGTTTCCTCGGGTCACGGCGAAGCCTTCGTCAGTGCCCGCATTGCCGACGCCTTCGCCCGACGGTGAAACGGGTCAGGGAGCATCCTCTGGAGGCGTTCGCCATACCTCTTTGTCCGAGGTGCGGGCTGCCGGCCGCCCCCGGCCGTGCGACTATCATAGCTGCAGCTGCCGGTTTTTGTCAGCGGGAATTCGAAGGAACCGCCGACCGATCGAAAGAGTGGTGACACCTACTGAAAGGCATTGCCCGGGAAGTCGGGGCTAGCCCTTCAGCATCACAGCCACTTCGGGCGCGAAATAGGTCAGGATGCCATCGCAGCCGGCACGCTTGAAGGCGAGCAGCGATTCCAGCATCGCCTTCTCGCCATCGATCCAGCCATTTGCACCCGCCGCCTTGATCATCGAATATTCGCCCGACACCTGGTAGGCGAAGGTCGGCATCTGGAATTCGTCCTTCAGCCGGCGGATGATGTCGAGATACGGCAGGCCGGGTTTGACCATCAGCATGTCGGCGCCCTCGGCGATGTCCTGTTCGGCCTCGCGCACCGCCTCGTCCGAATTCGCGTGGTCGATATAGTAGGTCTTCTTGTCGCCCTTGAGCAGGCCGGCGGTGCCGACCGCCTCGCGATAGGGGCCGTAGAAGGCCGAGGCGAATTTGGTGGCGTAGGACATGATCGCCACGTCCTGAAAACCGTTGGCGTCGAGCGCGTCGCGGATGGCGCCGATACGGCCGTCCATCATGTCCGAAGGCGCGATGATGTCGGCACCGGCCGCCGCCTGGATGACGGCAGCCGCCGCGACCTGTTCCACGGTTTCGTCATTGACGATGATGCCGTCGCGCAGGATGCCGTCATGGCCATGGCTGGTGAACGGGTCGAGCGCGGCATCGGTGATGATGCCGATCTCGGGCACCGCGTCCTTTATCGCGCGGGTGGCGCGGTTGATGATGTTTTCCGGGTCGAGGATGTGCGAGCCTGTCTGGTCGCGCAGGCCGAGATCGACATTGGGGAAAGTGGCTAGTGCCGGAATGCCGAGCTTGGCAGCGCGTTCGGCTTCCTTGACGGCAAGGTCGACCGAAAGGCGGAAAACGCCGGGCATGGCGGCGATCGGTTCGCGGACATTTCTGCCCTCGACGACGAAGATCGGCCAGATCAGGTCGTCGACCGAAAGCCGGTTCTCCTGCACGAGCCTGCGCGACCAGTCGGCCTTGCGCATGCGGCGCAGGCGGCGGCTGCCGGTGACGTCGTCGACGCTGCGCGCGCCGGCAGGTTTTGCTGGGGTGAATTTGTTCATGGCCAAAACTCCGGATCGACGGCTTTTACCACGAGCCCCTGGTGCTGACCAATGCGACACGTTTGTGCCAGGGGTCAAAGCTGCCACAGCGCTGTCCCACCACGCCTATTGGGTCAGGGCTGCCCATTACCCGAAAGGATCTGCGCCGCGCCTCCGATGGCGACACGGAACGCCTCGTCGAAGCTGACCCCACGCACCTGCCAACGATAGGTCTTGCCGTGATCGGCCAGCCGCCAATCGGCGATCCAGCCGAATTCCTTGTCGCTCCATACGATGCTGCCGGCGAGCGCTCTGGCGCCACCGGCCTGTTTGGCCAGCCGATCGAGCCTTGCCATGTCGGCCGCGCGCAACGCTTCTTCGCTCAGGTCCCCAAGCTGCGCGGCCTTCGGAAAGACGACATGCATCAGTGTTGGACCGGTGGCATTGACGAAGGATTCGCGCATCGTCTCGCCACGCTTTTCCTCGGCCGTCAGTGCGAAATGCCGAGCGCCCTGTTCGGTCGTGAGAAAGACGGTGAGCGTCGGCCGCTCGCCAAGCCAGGGTTTGCCGCCGAGCGACGCCAGCACCTTGTCGATCACATCAGGCTTGTAGAGGCAGGTGAGGTCATGCGGCCGGTCATGCGTGCCTTGCTCGTCATGGATCGGAATGCCTTCCAGCCGGTCGCGGTACCGGAACGAGTCGACAAAGCTGCCGGCCTTGTCGCGCAGCGCGTCCATTTCGCGTCTGGCAAGCAGCCGCTGATCGCCCGAAACACGGACGAGGACCTTGTCGAGGCAAGTCCTGAAGCCGAGCTGACGGTTTTCTTCACCCTGGCCGGTGACGATGGTCTGCGATTGGTAAAGATCGCCGAGGTCGGTTGCCTTGGCGGGGACATTGGTTGCCCACGACGCAGACAGGCAACCCAGTACAAGGACGAGGCGCAAAAACTGCGGCATATGGCTCACTATCCGGCTCTTAGCCTGTCGTAATGGCTGCCAACGTCTAGCATCGGCCACCGCGTGCCGCCAAGACCGCGGCCGACAGGCTGCTGCCATTGACGCACCCATGCGCCGCCTTTAGCACTTCAGTCCCGCAGGCGCGGGGACAAGGATTCTCTGGCGATGGATTTTGGTGGAGGCGACGAAATTCGCTTCGAAAGGATGGGCAGGGCCGGCGTCGTCACGCTGACGCGGCCGCAGGCACTCAATGCCGTCACCCATCGCATGGTCAAGGCGCTGGACAAGGCCCTGCGTTCCTGGGAGCGCGACGACGGCGTGGACGTCGTCGCCGTCAAGGCCGAGGGCAGGGCGTTTTCGGCTGGAGGCGACATCCTGCACATCTACGAAGCCGGCCGGGCCGGAAAGCCGCCGGTCGAGTTCTTCGCCGACGAGTATCGGCTCAACGCCTATATCGCGCGTTTCAAGAAACCCTATGTCGCCCTCATCGACGGCATCGTCATGGGCGGCGGAGTCGGCATTTCCTTTCACGGCTCGCATCGGGTGATGACCGAAAATGCGCAGTTCGCGATGCCTGAGGTCGGCATCGGCTTTTTCCCCGATGTCGGCGCCAGTCATCTGCTGCCCGATCTCGGTGGTTCCTTCGGCATGTACCTGGCGCTGACAGGCAACCGCATCCGCTATGGCGATGCCCTGTGGTCGGGGCTGGCCACCCACACCATCAAGACCGAAGACCAGGCAAGCTTCCTCGACCGGCTGGCGCTGACGGGCGATCCGGAATCGGTGCTGCGCGGTTTCTTTGTCCCAGCCAAGCGGGAGACGGACAGGCCGATCCTGGAGGCGATCGCCCGTCATTTCGCCCAGCCGTCGCTGCCGGATCTCATCGACAGCCTGGATCGCGCCGGCAAGGACGAGTTCGCAGCCAAAACTCTGGCGACGATCCGCATGCGCTCGCCGACCAGCCTTCGCGTCGCCTGGCGGCAGATCAGCGCCGGGCAGACATTGTCGATGGACGACTGCATGAGGATGGAGTTCCGCATCCTGAACCGCATGCTGGCCGGCCACGATTTCTACGAAGGCATCCGTGCCGCCATCATCGACAAGGGCTCGAAGCCGCAATGGCGGCCGGCAAAGATCGATGCGGTCGCCGAGGCGGACGTCGAGGCCTATTTCGCTCCGCTCGGCGATCGGGAGCTTGGGCTGTGAGCGAGGCGACATCGAGACGCGTCGTCCTGCAGCCCTCGGCGGTCGAGGTGATCTTCGCCTGGTTCCAGCGCGTCATTGCAGGCTACTGCCTGATGTTCGGCGTCCTGTACTGGATCAAGCTGATCGGATTCTATCCGGGCTCGCTGTGGCGCTTCGACCTTATGCCGGTGCATTGGCAGGTGGCGGCGGTGATGCTCGCCGTGTTCTTTCCCTTCGCCGCGGCCGGCTTGTGGATGCTGGCGTCCTGGGGGCCGGTGATCTGGTTCATATGCGCGGTCACCGAGACGGTCATGTATGCCGGCTTTCCCGAGCTTTTCGGCCATCGTCTCCTGATCCTCGTCTCGCATGCCTGCGTGGCGCTGCTCTACATCGTCTTTCGCGTCGTCATCTACCTGCAGAAACGGCCGGCACGGCACTAAGCCATTGTGCGCGTTGGCGACTTGGCGATCGCCTCTATCCGGCCCCGCGGTCATTGCCTAAATCTTTAGGTTAATCATCCTTGCTCGGGTGACCGTTCGTTAAGCCTCTTCCGAAACCTCTTACCGGTAAGCTCTTGTTAGCCCTAGCGTTTAAGTCGAATTTTATGAGTATTCGATAGTGTCGCGATCAAGGTGAAAAACAAAAAATCACCAGGGCGACAAACGAGAGGCAAAGACAATGATCAATTCGCGTCCGGCGGCGAAGACCGCCAACGTTTCCGACGATCGCCGCGAGGCTATCCGTTCCCTGTACATGGAATCGCTGCAGCTGGTCGAGCGTCTGCACCGCCGTCTGCTTGATGTCATCAAGGACGAATTCGACCGCAACGGCCGTTCCGACATCAACGCCATCCAGGCGCTGCTGCTCTTCAACATCGGCAATTCCGAGCTGACCGCCGGCGAGCTGCGTTCGCGTGGCTACTATCTCGGCTCGAACGTCTCCTACAATCTGAAGAAGCTGGTCGATCTCGGCTTCATCAACCACCAGCGCTCGCGCATCGACCGCCGTTCGGTCCGCGTTTCGCTGACGCCGAAGGGCAATGAAGTGGCTGATGTGGTCGCCGGTCTCTATGAGCGTCATGTCGGCTCGATCGAACAGGTCGGCGGTATCAACACCGACGAGTTCAAGCAGATGAACCGCGCCCTGCAGCGCCTCGACCGCTTTTGGAACGACACGATTGCCTATCGGATGTAAGACCACCCAGGAAACCGAGCCGCGCCGCAGAAGCGCGGCCGAAACAGCGACCTCCAGTCAGGGCCGGTGCCGAAAAGCACCGGTCTTTTCTTTCTTGCGTCCGGCCAAAGCAAATTACGGGCCAAGGCCACGTTGCCGCCATATTCCAATGGAACCGAGAGTGGCAGTGATGCTGTGGTGAAGACCATGCGTCCACCCGCAACCGTGTCGCGCCTATGCCTTTGTCGCCGATGTGATACGGACCATGGTTGGCTAATTGTTAAGATTGCCGATTTTAGAGTGCGGGCGAGATCGCGCGATGATCGACGCAGCAAGTGATCGAACGCTACAAGAATGTCTGGAACGTCCATGAGAACCAGCCGCCGTTTTTTCCTTTCCGGAGCCTCCGCGCTCGCAGCCGCCATGGTGGCCGGCCGTGCGAATGCGCAGGATGTGATCGGGGATATCCTGAAATCCTCGGCCCGCGGCAACTGGGATGATCAGTTCGATGCGCGCGCCAGCGAAGGCGGCAAGGTGGCCTCGACGCTGCCAATCTTCAGCCCGCAGACCGTCGCCTTCACCGAGCAGGCGGTCGCGCAGTATCAGAACATCGTCTCGCAGGGCGGCTGGACGGACGTACCCGCGACCAAGAAGCTTCAGCTCGGCGTCGACGATCCGGACGTGGTGCCGCTTCGCAAGCGCCTGATGGTTGCTGGCGACCTGTCGCAGAGTGCCGGCATTTCGACGGCCTTCGATTCCTATGTCGATTCGGCGGTCAAGCGCTTCCAGTTGCGCCATGGCCTGCCGGCTGACGGCTCGATGGGCAAATACACCTACGCCGCGATGAACGTGTCGGCGCAGATCCGGCTTGGCCAGCTGCAGACCAATCTGCAGCGCCTGAAGGAGAAGGCCGGTACGCTGGGCAGCCGCTACGTGCTGGTCGACATTCCGGCCGCGCAGATCGAAGCGGTCGAGAACGACCGCGTCGTGCTTCGCCACACCGCGATCGTCGGCAAGATCGATCGCCAGACGCCGATCGTCAATTCCAAGATCAACGAGATCATCGTCAATCCGTACTGGAACGCACCGGTCTCGATCGTGCGCAAGGACATCATTCCGCTGATGCGGAAGAATCCCGATTATCTCAAGAACAGCCACATCCGCCTGTTCGCGCCCGATGGCAGTGAAGTCGATCCGATGAATGTCGACTGGTCGACGGACGATGCCGAAAAGTACCGTTTCCGCCAGGATCCCGGTTCGGAAAACGCCATGGCCTCGGTCAAGATCAATTTCCCGAGCCCGGACGGAGTCTACATGCATGACACGCCGCAGCAGAGCCTGTTCGGCAAGATGATGCGCTTCGATTCCTCGGGCTGCGTGCGCGTCCAGAACGTGCGCGATCTCGTCACCTGGATCCTGCGCGACACGCCCGGCTGGGATCGCCAGCATTTCGAGGCGGCTATCAAGACTGGTCAGAACACACCGATCCAGGTCACCAACCCGGTGCCGGTGCATTTCCTCTATCTCTCGGCATGGTCGACGGGACCTGGCGTCGTCCAGTTCCGCGACGACGTCTATGCGCTCGATGGCGCCAGCGAGCTGCAGATCACGTCTTCTCTCTAACTGGCTGATACTTTTGAAAAAAAGCCGCTCTCAGAGCGGCTTTTTTGTTGCGGACGCCGTCAGATCGAGCCTTCGACCGGCTGGACGAAGTTCCAGCCATTGGCCATGGTCGGCAAACAGCCGGAATCGTGCCATGGACGTCGCTCTCTTCATTCTCGTCGTGCTCGTCTTCGTGGCACTGTCCGGCGCGCTCGTCCGGCTGGTTCGGGTGCCGCTGCCGGTGCTGCAGATCGCCATCGGCGCGGCCCTTGCCTGGCCGGCCAGAGGCCTGCATGTCGAGATCGATCCCGAACTTTTCCTGCTGGTGTTCATCCCGCCGCTTCTGTTCGGTGACGCCTTCGCGGCGCCCAAACGTGAGCTCATCGGTTTGCGCGGACCGATCCTCGACCTCGCCATCGGGCTCGTCTTCTTCACCATTGTCGGCTTCGGCTATGCTTTGCACTGGCTGGTGCCGAGCATTCCGCTCGTCGTCGCTTTCGCGCTCGCCGCCGTGCTGTCGCCGACCGACGCCGTGGCGGTGTCCTCGATCGTTGACAGGAATGTGGTTCCGTCCCGACTGATGCATATATTGGAGGGCGAGTCGCTGCTCAACGACGCGTCGGGCCTGGTCATGTTCCGCTTTGCGGTGGCTGCGGCATTGACCGGCAGCTTCTCCCTCGCGGGAGCCTCGCTCAGCTTCCTCTATGCCGTCGCCGCCGGCATCCTGGCCGGTGTCGCGGCCCTGTTCATCGCCGCCAAGGCGCTACAACTGCTCAACCGCATCGGCGGCGTGCCGGCCGAGGCGCAGGTTCTCGTCATGATCCTGCTGCCTTTCGTCGCCTATCTCGGCGCCGAACATGTCGGCGCCTCGGGCATCCTGGCGGCGGTGACCGCCGGCCTGCTGACCGGGGTCTCCGGCATGTATCGCCATCTCGGCGTGTCGGCGCGCATGCAGACCCTGTCGCTGTGGGCGACGCTCACTTTCGTCTTCAATGGCGCTCTGTTCATTCTGCTCGGCCTGCAGCTTCCCGACATCATCCGCAAGGTCCCACCGGAATTGTCCAGCCGGCATTGGCTGATCGAGCCGGTGGCGACGGTGCTGATCCTGACGCTCTGCCTGATCGGGCTGCGCTTCCTGTGGATCTGGGTCGGCGACATCGCCCAGGCGATCGCGGCGCGCCTCGGCAAGCGCGAGGCCTCGCCGTTCGGATTTCGCGTCCGGCTCGCCGGCTCGGTGGCCGGCGTGCGCGGCGCCATCACATTGGCTGGCATCCTGTCATTGCCGCTGGCTTTGCAGGACGGCTCGCCCTTTCCGGCACGCGATGTGGTGATCTTCCTCGCCGCCGGCGTCATCATCTGCTCGCTCGTCATTGCCAGCTTTGCCTTGCCCAGGATCGCGCGGGGGCTGGTCGAGCCCGGCGAGGATCCGGCCGCCGCGGAGGAACGCCGGGCGCGCGTCGGCGCCGCCAATGCGGCGATCGCCCGGATCGAGAGCATCGCCAACGAGCCAGGCGAGGGCAAGGCGGTTGCGGCCCGGCTGGCTGTCGCCGACAGCATCGTGGCAGGTTACCGTAGACGCATCGCGGCTTCCGACGAAGCCGCCGAGGCCCGCGCCGAGGCCCGCGAGGCCGGCAGGCTGGAGCTGGAACTCAGGGCGGCGGGCATCGAAGCCGAACGCTCCGCGCTGCGCGACATGTTCCGGAGCCAAGAGATCAATGATCACACGATGCGCGCGCTATTTTCCGAAATCACCTTGACCGAGGCCTTGCTGAAGCAGCGGCGGGACAGGAAATAGCGGTCCGCCCGATCGTTTGCCGCAAACCGGCCAGCAAATTTCGCGCCGCAAACGTGGCGAGGCTAAAACAACTGTGTTAATGGCCCGTCGAACGCAATGCATGTCGCCCGGAACCGTCCAGTGGTTTGGGACGACGGCATGCACGAATTTACCCTTCCAACCCCAGGGGAACTCAGGCCATGG
The DNA here is from genome assembly GCF_004791315.1 of Mesorhizobium sp. M8A.F.Ca.ET.208.01.1.1. Lineage (NCBI taxonomy): Bacteria > Pseudomonadati > Pseudomonadota > Alphaproteobacteria > Hyphomicrobiales > Phyllobacteriaceae > Mesorhizobium > Mesorhizobium sp. M8A.F.Ca.ET.208.01.1.1. Next base: position 1,567,307 of record NZ_SRUT01000001.1, on the reverse strand, counting down.
CAACAGCAGCGGCGGCGTCGAACAAATTCGAATCCTTCTTCGAAACCACTTTGGAAGATGCCGATCCGGAGATCTTCGGCGCCATCCGCAACGAACTCGGTCGCCAGCGCCACGAGATCGAACTGATCGCCTCGGAAAACATCGTCTCGCGCGCCGTGCTCGAGGCGCAGGGCTCGATCATGACCAACAAATATGCCGAGGGCTATCCTGGCAAGCGCTACTATGGCGGCTGCCAGTTCGTCGACGTGGCTGAGGAACTGGCCATTGAGCGCGCCAAAAAGCTGTTTGGCTGCAATTTCGCCAACGTCCAGCCGAATTCCGGCAGCCAGATGAACCAGGCGGTGTTCCTGGCGCTGCTGCAGCCCGGCGACACCTTCATGGGCCTCGACCTCAATTCCGGTGGCCATCTCACTCACGGCTCGCCGGTCAACATGAGCGGCAAGTGGTTCAAGGTCGTCTCCTATGGCGTGCGCAAGGACGACCACCTGCTCGACATGGACGCGATCGAAAAGACCGCGCACGAGACCAAGCCGAAGCTGATCCTGGCCGGCGGCACCGCCTATTCGCGTGTCTGGGATTGGAAGCGTTTTCGCGAGATCGCGGACGCCGTCGGCGCCTATCTCATGGTCGACATGGCGCACATCGCCGGCCTCGTCGCTGGCGGCGTCCATCCCTCGCCCTTGCCGCACGCCCATGTGGTGACGACCACCACGCACAAATCGTTGCGTGGTCCGCGTGGCGGCATGATCCTGTGCAATGACGAGGATATCGCCAAGAAGATGAACTCGGCGGTGTTCCCCGGGCTGCAGGGCGGCCCGCTGATGCATGTCATCGCCGCCAAGGCAGTGGCCTTCGGCGAAGCGTTGAAGCCGAGCTTCAAGGTCTACGCCGAAAGCGTCGCCGCCAATGCCAAGGCGCTGGCTTCCAGCCTCAAGGAAACGGGTCTCGACATCGTCTCCGGCGGCACCGACAACCACCTGATGCTGGTTGACCTCAGGCCCAAGAACGCCACCGGCAAGCGCGCCGAGGCGGCCCTTGGCCGCGCTAACATCACCTGCAACAAGAACGGCATCCCCTTCGACCCGGAAAAGCCCTTCGTCACTTCGGGCGTGCGGCTGGGTACGCCGGCCGGCACCACGCGCGGCTTCGGCCAGGCCGAATTCCGTGAGATCGGCAAGCTGATCGCCGAGGTGCTGGATGGGCTCAAGGTCGCCAATTCCGACGAAGGCAATGCGGCGGTCGAAGCGGCGGTCAAGGCCAAGGTCGTGGCATTGACCGATCGGTTCCCGCTCTATCCCTATCTCGGTTGACCATCCTTATCTCGGTTGACCGGGCGCGAAGCGTCATCTTTTATCCACCGGCGGTGCGTCACCCCTGATCGGGTGGCGCATGGAACTGGAGATTGATGATGCGCGATTTTTGTCTTGCCTCACTCGGCGCCTTCGGCTGGCTGGCTGCTTGCGGGCCTGCCTTGGCGCAGACGCAGCCCGCTCCGGACATGCCCGCCACCAGCACTTTCGGCCGTTGGACGACTATGGTCGATACGCTCGACACCGGCCAGGACGCGCACAAGACCTGCGCGGCCTCCACGGCATTCTTCGATGCGAGCGGCAATTCGGCCACGCTGACACTGTCGATCTCGACCGGCGATGCGCTGCCGCCCGATGCTTATCCGGCGATCTTGATCACCATCGACAACAAGACCCTGCCAACCGGCAAGAAGATCGCGGCGACTTTCGGCGATCCCGGTGTCAAGGTTTCGGCCACGGTCTACTCCAACGATGGCGTCATCGGCCGCCCCAGCTGGACGGTCGACAATCAGGCTAAGACCAGTCTCGCGCTGCTGCGTGCCATGCGCCAGGCCACCTCGCTCGACGTGACCTTCGGCAAGCAGGCTGTCGCCAGCATTCCGATGGACGGCTTCACCAAGGCCTACCGCAATCTCGGAACGTCCTGCGGCTTCCCAACCAAGGATGTGGCGCCGTGAGGCGGACGACCGGATCGGCATAGGCGCTGCTCATGGATATCGTCTGGAAAGGCGTGGTCGGCGGACTGGTGACGGCCCTGATCGTCTGGGCGTCCAAGCGGGGCAATGTCCTGCCCGGCATCCTGCCGCTGGCGCCGACCTTTGCCGTCATCGCGTTGCTCGCCGTCGGCGCCAAGGGTGATCCGGGCGGGTTCCGCGATGCCTGCCTTGCCGGAATGAAGACGATTCCGGCCTATCTCGCCTTCCTCGGCGCCTGCTGGCTGTTCATCGACAAGGTCGACTATCGCCTGGCTGTTGCCGGCGGCATTGCCGTCTGGCTGCTTGCCGCGCTGGCAATCTTCCTCGCGCCTCGCTATCTCTGAGGCGCGGCAGGCGATCGAAGAAACAGAACTGCTTCAATCCGCACCGGAAAGGCTCTAAGCCTTTCACCTCACCAGATTCGCGAACCCAAGGCTCTCCATGCGCTGTCCCTATTGCCAGTCCGAAGATACGCAGGTGAAGGATTCGCGTCCCGCCGAGGACGGCGCGGCGATCCGCCGGCGGCGTGTCTGCCCCGATTGCGGCGGCCGTTTCACCACGTTCGAGCGCGTGCAGTTGCGCGATCTCGTGGTGGTCAAGAAATCGGGGCGAAAAGTGCCGTTCGACCGCGACAAGCTGTTGCGCTCCGTCGAGATCGCGGTGCGCAAGCGCAACGTCGACCCCGAACGCATCGATCGCGCCGTGACCGGCATCGTGCGCCAGCTCGAAAGCTCGGGCGAGACGGAAGTGGCCTCGGGTGAGGTCGGCCGGCTGGTCATGGATGCACTGAAGTCGCTCGACGATGTCGCCTATGTGCGCTTCGCCTCGGTCTACCGCAATTTCCGTGAGGCCAAGGATTTCCACGAACTGCTCGGCGAGTTGAAGGGGGACGAGGACAAGAGCGAAGAGGACGCCGGCTGAGCATGGCAGCACCGCAACGCAGCGAGGCCGAACAAGCGGCCCTTGACCGCCGTTTCATGGCCGCGGCCTTGCGGCTGTCGCGCAAGCACGCCGGCCGCACCTCGACCAATCCATCCGTCGGCACGATCATCGTGCGTGACGACGGCTCAGGCCCGATGATCGTCGGTACCGGCGTGACCGCGATTGGTGGCCGGCCGCACGCCGAGACCGAGGCGCTGGCGGAGGCCGGCGAACTCGCGCGCGGCGCCACCGCCTATGTCACGCTGGAGCCTTGCGCCCATCACGGCCGCACGCCGCCTTGCGCCAATGCGCTGGTCAACGCCGGCGTTGCGCGCGTCGTGGGAGCTGCGAGCGATCCCGATCCGCGGGTCTCCGGCCAGGGCTATGCCATTCTGCGCGCCGCCGGCGTCGAAGTGGTTGAAAAGGTCCTGGCCGGCGAAGCGGCCGAACAAATGGCGGGCTATTTGATTCGCTCTCTGAAAAAACGCCCGGAAGTGATTCTGAAGATTGCGCTTTCCAGCGACGGCAAGATCGGCAGGGAAGGCGCCGGCCAAGTCGCGATAACAGGCGACATGGCGCGCCGCGAAGTCTACCTGATGCGCGCCGAGGCGGACGCCATTCTGGTCGGCATCGGCACGGCGCTGGAAGATGATCCGGCGCTGACAGTGCGTTTGCCCGGGCTGGAGAACCGTTCACCGGCGCGCATCGTCCTCGACCGCCAGATCAGGCTGCCGGAGGGCTCGAAGCTGGTGTCGGGCGTCGATCGCGTACCGCTTTACGTTGCGGCTTGCCTGGAGGCCGATCCGCAGCGCCGGGCGGCGCTCGAGCGCGCCGGCGTGCGCTTCATCGGCACGGAGACGCACGACGGCGGCGTGGCATTGCCGGAACTGCTCGAGGATCTGGCGGCGCTCGGCATGGCAAGCGTGCTGGTCGAGGGCGGCGCCAAGGTGGCGAGCGCTTTCCTGGCCGACGGGCTGGTCGACCGCATCGTGCTGTTCCAGGGACCGGAAGCGATCGGCGGTGACGGCATTGCGTCGCCCATCGACGCCGACCATATCCCGGCAGGTTTTCGCAAGCTGCGCGAGATGCGGTTCGGCGAAGACGGCTACGCCGAATGGATCAGGGATTTTCAGGGATAGAGATCGATGTTTACCGGGATTGTCACCGATATCGGCACCGTGGCCGCCGTCAAGCCGCTGCGGGAAGGGGTGGGACTGCGCATCGACTCCGCCTATGATCCCAAGACCATCGCCATTGGCGCCTCGATTTCCTGCGGTGGCGTCTGCCTGACGGTCACTGCCTTGCCCGACAGCGGGTCGAACGCGCGCTGGTTCGAGGTCGAGGCCTGGGAGGAGGCGCTCAGGCTGACGACGGCGGCGGGTTGGAAATCGGGCACCAGGATCAATCTGGAGCGGGCGCTGAAGATCGGCGACGAGCTCGGCGGCCACATCGTTTCCGGCCATGTCGACGGTACCGCCGAGATCGTCGAGCGCAAGGATGAGGGCGACGCGGTGCGCTTCACGCTGGAAGCGCCACGCGATCTGGCGAAATTCATCGCGCCGAAAGGCTCCGTTGCGCTCGACGGCACCTCGCTCACCGTCAACAGGGTCGAGGGAACCCGTTTCGACGTGCTGTTGATCCACCACTCGCTGACCGTCACCACCTGGGGCGAGCGCAAGGCCGGCGACCGCGTCAATCTCGAGATCGACACCATGGCGCGGTACGCGGCGCGCCTGGCGGAGGCCGCGAAGGAGGGGCTTTGAGCGGTCATTGAAGGGTATGCTGTTAGCCGTCTTTGAGGTGGCAAATTGATCAACCGTCCCAAGAACCTTGTCTACGAAGAGGTTGGGGGTCTAGACAGTTCGAAGACTTACAAGGACCTGCTCTATGGTGATGTGCATGAGCGGCTCCGGGCTATCCTCAGCATATCGCAGCACGATGACTTGTATTTCGCGCAAGATGTCTGCCTGAAATACGCGCGGCATGACGATCCAGATGTGCGAAACATTTCCATCATTGGGTTGGGTCATGTAGCGCGTACCCACGGCGCTATCGACATAGGCCCGTATGGGAACTGGTAAGCGATCTTCGGCACGCCGGGCGCGACCACGGTTCCATCGAAGATATGTTTAGCGACATCATGATCTTGGTCGCGCAGCAGGGACGGCGAGCGGCCCTGATGTTCCACGCCTGCGCGTGAGATAAATCTTGAAATTTACGGCCATTGGCCGTACATTGTCGCCAGGAGACGAAGATGACTTCACCCGCTTTGAATACACCTCGCAGCCGCGTCCGTAGCGAGCGTTTGGAAGCGCGCCTCACGGCCGATCAGAAAAATCTTATCGAGCACGCAGCCGCACTTCAGGGCCGGACAGTGACGGATTTTGTGCTGACCAGCATCCAGGAAGCAGCCCGCCGAGCGATCGAGGAGCATCAGCGCCTCGATCTTTCCGTCCGCGATAGTCGCGCCTTCGTGGATGCTTTGATCAATCCGCAACCCGTGAATGATCGTCTGCGTGAGACGGTGCGCCACTATCGTCAAGCCACCGGTACCTAAAGGTGAGCAGTTCGGCCGAGGGGGCTCTTCGGGTCGAAGTGCTTGATCTGCAGCACGACAGGACATCTTTCGAGAGCGGCATAGAGGCGCTCGATCGGTATTTCAGGGTGCAGGCCGGGCAGGATGCGCGCAAGAACGTCGCGGCACCCTTTGTTCTTGTTTTGCCGGACGGGTCCGTGGCCGGGTATTACACGCTGTCCGCAACCGCCGTAGCCATCGGCGAATGGCCTGCCCAAACCGTTCGCAAGCTTCCCCGCTATCCGCTCATTCCGGCCACGTTGCTAGGACGCCTCGCTGTCGACAGGCGGCATCGGGGGCAGGGCTACGGCCGATATCTCCTGGCTGACGCTCTGTCCCGTTGCGTCAGGAGCGAGATTGCTTCGTTCGCGATTGTGGTCGATGCCAAGGACGAAAATGCACGCGGTTTTTATCAACGCGAGAGTTTTCTGCCATTCCCGGATCAGCCGATGAAGTTCTTCCGGCCAATGACCGACATCGCAGAGCTGTTCAAATGAGGAAGTGACTGTGATGGAAAGCGGGAACTCCAAAGAGCAAGAGCGGCTCACGCGGGAAGCATTGGCCGATGTGAATGCCGGCCGTGTGGTGGATCACGAAGCCGTTCGTGCCTGGGCTGAAAGCCTTGGTACGGACTGCCCGGTCTCGACACCTTGCCCAAAGAGGCGATAGGCCTGACCCACCTCCCAGCAATCTTCCGCTTGCGATCAATCCGGCTTCGGCCTAAGTCACCGGCAACCCCCGGAGACTTCTATGGCTGGCATATCCCAACACGGCAAAGCCTTCATTCGCCCGAAGGCGAAAGCGCATTTGCTCATCATTGAGGCGCGCTTTCACGACGACCTTGCCGACGCGCTGCTCGACGGCGCGACGAATGCGCTCGAGGAAGCGGGCGCGACTTATGACGTCGTCACTGTTCCCGGTTCGCTCGAAATTCCCGCGGTGATCACCTTCGCGCTCGACGGCATGGCCGAAGGCGGGACGGGCTATGACGGTTTTGTCGCGCTCGGCACCATTATCCGTGGCGATACCTATCATTTCGATATCGTCGCCAATGAATCCAGCCGTGCGCTCATGGGCCTGTCCGTGCAGGACTCGGTCTGCATCGGCAACGGCATCCTGACCACCGAGAACGATGCGCAGGCGTGGACGCGGGCCAAGCGCTCGGAAGGCGACAAGGGTGGCTTTGCCGCGCGTGCGGCGCTGACCATGATCGCGCTGAAGGAACAATTGGGAGCGCGATCGTGAGCGAACCCGCTTCGCCAGGACAGCCCGCGGTGCGCCACGCCAACAAGCGCGGTGCTGCCCGTCTGGCCGCCGTGCAGGCGCTCTACCAGATGGATGTCGCCGGCAGTGGCGTGTTCGAGATCACCGCCGAGTACGAGGCGTTCCGCCTCGGCAAGGAAGTCGACGGTGCGCTCTACCGCGAGGCCGACGCGCAGTGGTTTCGCGCCATCCTGACCGGCGTCGTCGAGAACCAGAAGACCATTGATCCGATCATCCGCCAGGCGCTGACCGACGACTGGCCGCTGTCGCGCCTCGATTCCACGCTGCGTGCCATTCTGCGTGCGGGCGTCTACGAGCTAATGAAGCGCGATGACGTGCCGGTCGCGGTCATCGTCACCGAATATGTCGATATCGCCAAGGCCTTCTACGAGGAAGACGAGCCGAAGCTGGTCAATGCCGTGCTCGACCGTGTGTCACGCCGCGTGCGTGGCGAGGGTCGCGGCAAGGACGCTTCGTGACCGCCATCGCCGTCGAGGCGGGCAAAGAGGCGCGGCGCACCGCGCTGATCCTCGCCGCCTCGCAGGCGATCATCGGCTCGGCGGCCCCCATCGCCATCTCCATGGGCGCATTGGCCGGGCAATATCTGCTCGGCGCCGACAAATCCCTGGCGACGGCGCCCATCACCGGCTTCAACCTCGGCGTGGCGCTCGGTGCCTTGCCGGCTGCGGCCATCATCCGTTGGCTGGGGCAGCGCGGCGGCTTCATGACCGGAACCGTCGTCACAGCGCTCGGCGGGCTGGTCGCCACCCTGGCATTGTTCCATGGCAGCTTCTGGCTGTTCGCGTTCGCGCTGCTCGTCATCGGCGTCGGCGGCGCCTTCGTCCAGCAGTTCCGTTTTGCCGCGGCCGACAACGCGCCGCCGGAGTTCAAGGCGCGCGCCATCTCCTTCGTGCTCGCCGGTGGCATCATCACTGCCATTCTCGGGCCGCAGATCGTCATCTTCACGCGCGAATTGTTCGCGCCTGTCATGTTTGCCGGCTCTTTCGCCTCGATCTTGCCGCTGGCGGCGGTCGGCGCCATCATCCTGTCGTTCCTGCGCTTGCCGGCGAAGACCGCGAGCAAGGTCGACGTTGCCGACGGCGATGCCAGGCCCCTTTCCGAAATCGTCACCAAGCCGCGTTTCGTCGCGGCGCTCTTCTGCGCGGTCGGCAGCTACGCGCTGATGAGCTTCGTCATGACTGGCGCGCCGCTCGCCATGGTTGGGTGTGGCCTTTCCGAGGACGATGCGACGCTGGGCATCTCCTGGCATGTCATGGCGATGTTCGGGCCAAGCTTCTTCACCGGCTCGCTGATCCATCGCTTCGGCGCCGAGCGCGTTGTCGCCACCGGCCTGCTGTTGCTGATCGGCTGTGCCGTCGTTGCCTTGTCGGGCCTGGCGCTGTGGCAATTCTGGACAGCGTTGATCCTGCTCGGTCTCGGCTGGAATTTCGCCTTCATCGGCGCCACCGCCATGGTGGCGGCCAGCTACCACCCTTCCGAAAAGGGCAAGGTGCAGGGCTTCCACGACTTTGTCCTGTTCGGCTCAGTCGCCTGCGCGTCACTGATGTCGGGCATGGTCTACAACGCCTGGGGCTGGACGATGCTCAATTGGATGATCTTTCCGGTCGCCGTGCTTTGCTTCGTGGCACTCGGCGCGCTGAAGATTACAAGCTTGCGGCCGGCTTGACGCTTATCCGTCAGCTATGCGTCCGGCGGCAGAACCTGAAGCACCCGGGCTATGAACATGTGGAACTCAGCCATATAGTTGCGCAGGAAGTCCTCGGTGGATTCAACCGTCACCTCGCCCTCGTCCGTGATCAGTCCCGGCGTGAACTGGATATAGGCTTCGGGCGCGTTCATCTGTGGCGAGTTGCAGAAACTCAGCACGCTACGCAGGCTTTGTTGCGCGACGGCTGTCGCGATGGCGCCCGGCGATGCTCCGATGACGGCGGACGGTTTGCGCGCGAATGAATTCTTGCCGTAGGGGCGACTGGCCCAGTCGATTGCGTTCTTCAGTCCGCCGGGGATCGAGCGGTTGTACTCCGGGGTGACGAACAGCACGGCCTGGACCGAGGCGATCGCCTTTTTGAAAGCCTGGGCGGCCGGTGGGAAATTGGCGTCATAGTCGTAACTGTAGAGCGGCAGATCCTTGAAGCCGATTTCCGTCATTTCGAGCTCGGGAGGGGCAAGTTGAACGAGTGCCTTCGCGAGCTTGCGGTTGATGGACTCCCGGGCGAGGCTGCCGATGAGATAACCGACCTTGTGTATGGCCATGACACGCTCTCCGTGTTTGCCCCCGCACCCCCGCGGCATTATCCACCCGATGGCGGCCGACCGCCAGCCCGCTGTTGCCGCCGGGCCGACATCGGCGCGTACGGAACAAAAATATTGCGTCGATCCCCTTTCTTATGAAACCGTGTGCCCCGACTGGCCGTTGAAGCCATGCTCATATGCGGCCACCGCATTCCGGTTCACAGCAAGGGATTCTCATAATGTTTTCAGTCAAGGTTCTGGCCAGCGCGGCAATCGCGCTCGCCATCACGGCGGCTTCCGCGAGCGCTCAGGTCGTCGTCTCCTCGAAGATCGACACCGAGGGTGGCGTGCTCGGCAACATTATCCAGCTCGTTCTCAACGCCAACAACATCAAGACCACGGATCGCATCCAGCTCGGCGGCACGCCGGTGGTTCGCAAGGCGATCACCGCCGGCGAGATCGACATCTATCCCGAATACACCGGCAATGCCGCTTTCTTCTTCGAGAAGGCCGATGATCCCGTGTGGAAGGATGCCGCCAAGGCCTATGAGACGGCCAAGAAGCTCGACTACGACGCCAACAAGATCGTCTGGCTGTCGCCGGCGCCGGCCAACAACACCTGGGCGATCGCCCTGCGCAAGGAAGTGACGGACGAGAACAAACTCGGCACGCTCTCGGACTTCGGCAAGTATGTCGCCGGCGGCGGCAAGGTGGTGCTGGCCGCCTCCGCCGAGTTCGTCAATTCGGCGGCAGCCCTTCCGGCCTTCCAGACCACCTATGGCTTCACGCTGAAGCCTGACCAGCTGATCACCCTCTCGGGTGGCGACACGGCCGCGACCATCGCGGCGGCCGCCAACCAGACCAGCGGCGCCAATGCCGCCATGGTCTACGGCACCGATGGCGGCATCGCACCGTCAGGCCTCGTCGTGTTGACCGACGACAAGGGCGTGCAGCCGGTCTACCAGCCAGCGCCGATCATCCGCGAATCCGTGCTGAAGGAGCATCCGGAGATCGAGACGCTGCTGAAGCCGGTTTTCGCCAAGCTCGATCTCGTCACCCTCCAGGAGCTCAATGGGCGCGTGCAGGTTGGCGGCGAGCCGGTCAAGGGCGTCGCCGAGGACTTTTTGAAGAAGAACGGGTTTTTGAAGTAGCTGCGCGTCGATAAGTGACGTCAGTGCGAGGCAAACGCGCGTCATGACCCCCCGTTTCGACAAGCTCGGCGTCGTCATCGCCGCGCTCGCTGCCTACGCCGCGTTTCTCGCACCATTCGCCACCTTCCGCGTCAACCGCATCGTTCCCGGTCAGGCACGCTCGATTCTTGAAGCTCTGCCGGCAACGACTGGTCCGCTGCTTTTGGCGACCCTCGTTCTGGCCGCCCTTGTCGCCCTGTTCAGGACGCCGCTTATCTTGCGCCTTGCAGCCAGCGTCGTGGCGCTTGTCGCGCTGGCCCTGCTCATCGGCGTCGCCGGCACATTCCTCACTCCGGCCGGCAATACCTTTGCCCGGATCTCGCCGGCCTCCGGCTTTTGGATTCTCATCTTCGCCTTCACGCTTTTGCTCGCCGACGTGCTGACCCGGCTCAACCTGCCGCCCTCGGCGCGCGTTGGCGTGCTTGTCGTTGCGGCGCTAGCCATCGGCTTGCTGCTGATGTCGGGACGCTGGGACAGCCTCTCGATCCTCAAGGAATATTCCAACCGCGCCGACAGCTTTTGGGCCGAAGGCTCCAAACATTTGACCCTGGCGCTCGGCTCGCTGCTTGCCGCGGTGATCGTCGGCCTGCCGCTCGGCATCCTGTGCCACCGCGTCGAAAGCCTGCGGGCTGGCGTCCTCAATGTTCTCAACATCATCCAGACCATCCCCTCGATCGCGCTGTTCGGCCTGCTGATCGCGCCGCTCGGCTGGGTCGCAACCCATGTGCCGGGCGCGGCCGCGCTCGGTATCAGGGGCATCGGCACCGCCCCCGCCTTCGTCGCGCTGTTTCTCTATTCGCTGCTGCCGGTGGTGGCCAACACCGTGGTCGGCCTCGCCGGCGTGCCGCGTGCCGCCAATGACGCGGCGCGGGGCATGGGCATGACCGATCGCCAGCGCCTGTTCGGTGTCGAGTTTCCGCTGGCCTTTCCGGTGATCCTGACCGGCATCCGCATTGTCCTGGTGCAGAACATCGGTCTTGCCACCATCGCCGCGCTGATCGGCGGCGGCGGTTTTGGCGTGTTCGTGTTCCAGGGCGTCGGTCAGACGGCGATGGACCTGGTGCTGCTCGGCGCGGTGCCGACCGTGGCGCTCGCCTTTGCCGCCGCCATCATCCTCGACGCGGTGATCGAAATGACCGCCACCAAGCGCAGGGTAGAAACGGCATGATCGAGATCGAAGGCATCACCAAGCGCTATGACGCGGCGACGGTCGTCGACAACGTTTCAATGGTCATCGAGCCGCGCACCGTCGCCGTCATTGTCGGCACCTCGGGTTCCGGCAAGACGACGCTGCTGCGTATGATCAACCGGCTGGTCGAACCGACGTCAGGCGTCATCAAGCTCGACGGCGCCGACAATCGATCGGTGCCCGGTTACGAACTGCGCCGCAGCATCGGCTACGCCATCCAGGGCCACGGCCTGTTTCCGCATCGCACCGTGGCGCAGAATATCGCCACCGTGCCGGTGCTGCTTGGCTGGGACAAGGCGCGCATCAAGGCCCGCGTGGATGAACTGATGACGCTCTACCAGCTCGACCCCCAGGAGTTCGGGCCGCGCTATCCGCACGAACTGTCCGGCGGTCAGCAGCAGCGCGTTGGCGTTGCCCGCGCGCTCGCCGCCGAGCCCAACGTGCTTTTGATGGACGAGCCGTTCGGCGCGCTCGACCCGATCATCCGCACCAAGGCGCAAGAGGATCTGCTGGCGATCCAGAAGCGCTTCGGCACCACCATCATCCTCGTCACCCATGACATGGAGGAGGCCGTGCATATGGGCGACAGGATCGCGGTGATGGATGCCGGCAAGCTCGTGCAATATGCAAGGCCGGCGGAGATCCTGGCGAGGCCGGCCAACGCCTTTGTCGAGACGCTGGTTGGCGCCAGCGAAAGGCCATTCAGGCTGCTGTCGCTCGGGCGAGTGCGCGACGCCGTGGAGCAGGGCGGGGCCGAAGGCGAGGCGATCCCCGGCGACGCCAGCCAGCGTGACGCGCTCGCGGAACTTCTCTGGTCCGGCAGACCGGCGCTGCCGGTGAAGGGCGCCGACGGCAAGCCGCTCGGTCGCGTCACCGTGGATGGCCTGATCAAGCGGGCGGCGAGGCCGGCATGAAAGCCTGGCTGCCTCTGCTGCTCAGGCTTGCACTGGTGGTGTTGCTCGTTGCCTTCATCACCAGCCCGGGTTGGTTCGAGCCGTTGCTGAAGCCGCTGACCGAAAACAACGCTCCCGCGATCTACAATCAAGGCAGCCTGCTGACGCTTACGCTGCTGCATCTGCGCACCGTGCTGATCGCGACCGTCGCGGCCACCATCGTCGCTGTGGCGCTTGCCATCCTGGTGACCCGGCCTGCCGGCGCTGAATTCCTGCCGCTGTCGCGCAGCCTGGTCAATATCGGCCAGACCTTTCCACCGGTGGCGGTGCTGGCGCTCGCCGTGCCGGCCGTCGGCTTCGGCGAGAAGCCGACGTTGATTGCGCTGTTTCTCTATGGCCTGCTGCCGATCTTCGAGAACGCGCTGACCGGGCTGACGACGCTGCCGGCCAATGTCGTCGAGGCGGCGCGTGGCGCCGGCATGACCGGCTGGCAAAGGCTCACCAAGGTCGAACTGCCGCTCAGCGCGCCGATCATCCTTGGCGGCATCAGGCTGTCGGTGGTGATCAGCCTCGCCACCGCCACCATCGGCTCTACGGTGGCCGCCAGGACGCTCGGCGAAGTGATCATCGCCGGCTTGCTGTCGAACAATCTGGCCTTCATCCTGCAGGGCGGTCTGATCGTCGCGGCGCTTGCCGTGCTGATCTATGATGGACTGTCCGCGGTCGAGCGCTACGCGGCGCGGCGCATGGGCAGGGAAGCGGACTGACCATGCCCGATGGTCGGGATCGATTTCAATCGATCTAACCGCCGGGCGATCGCGACCCACACTCGCCCGCCTGGACCTTTTGGGCGAAAGCCGGGCAAAAATCGAACAATATCTTGACGTTCGCAGCCCTGTTTCGCATACACCGATGCGAAGAGGGGGATTCCATGCACGGGATTCCGTCTTTGTCTCAACGGCCCAGGGAGGGGTTCTTTTGGGCCAACAATCGAGGAAAACCCGGCAATGACCATAATTTCCGCCGTCATCGCCTGCGGCTTGCTGTCTGTCCTTTACGCCATATGGGCGACACGTTCGGTCCTTGCGGCCGATCAGGGCAACGCGCGCATGCAGGAAATCTCCGCCGCCATTCGCGAAGGCGCGCAGGCCTATCTGGCACGCCAGTACACCACCATCGCCATCGTCGGCGTGGTCGTGCTCGTGCTCGCCTGGTGGCTGCTGTCGATCACCGCCGCAATAGGCTTCCTGATCGGTGCCGTTCTGTCGGGCGCCGCCGGCTTCATCGGCATGCATGTTTCGGTGCGTGCCAATGTGCGCACCGCGCAAGCGGCTTCCAACAGCCTTGCCGCCGGCCTCGACATCGCCTTCAAGTCGGGCGCCATCACCGGCATGCTGGTGGCTGGCCTGGCCCTGCTTGGCGTTTCGATTTACTACCTCATCCTCACCCAGTTCCTCGGCCTCCAGCCCAACGACCGCATCGTCATCGACTCGCTGGTCTCGCTCGGCTTCGGCGCCTCGCTGATCTCGATCTTCGCCCGCCTCGGCGGCGGCATTTTCACCAAGGGTGCCGATGTCGGCGGCGATCTGGTCGGCAAGGTCGAAGCCGGTATTCCCGAGGATGATCCGCGCAACCCCGCCACCATCGCCGACAATGTCGGCGACAATGTCGGCGACTGCGCCGGCATGGCCGCCGACCTGTTCGAGACCTATGCGGTGACGGTTGTCGCCACCATGGTGCTGGGCGCCATCTTCTTTGGCGGCACCGCCATCCTTGGTGCGGCGATGCTCTATCCGCTCGCCATCTGCGGCGCCTGCATCCTGACCTCGATCGTCGGCACCTTCTTCGTCAAGCTCGGTTCCAACGGCTCGATCATGGGCGCGCTCTACAAGGGGCTGATCGTGACCGGCCTGCTGTCGGTCGTTGGCCTCGGCGTCGCCACTTCGGCCACGCTCGGCTGGGGCGAGGTCGGCACCGTCGCCGGCATCGTCATCACAGGCAAGAACCTGTTCATCTGCGGCCTCATCGGCCTCGTGGTGACCGGCCTTATCGTGGTGATCACCGAATACTACACCGGCACCAACAAGCGTCCGGTCAACTCGATTGCCCAGGCATCGGTGACCGGCCATGGCACCAACGTCATCCAGGGCCTCGCGGTCTCGCTGGAATCGACGGCGCTGCCGGCGATCGTCATCGTTGGTGGCATCATCGCCACCTACCAGCTCGGCGGCCTCTACGGCACGGCGATCGCCGTCACCACCATGCTCGGCCTCGCCGGCATGATCGTGGCGCTCGACGCCTTCGGCCCGGTCACCGACAATGCCGGCGGCATTGCCGAAATGGCCGGCCTGCCCAAGGAAGTGCGCCACTCCACCGACGCGCTCGACGCGGTCGGCAACACCACCAAGGCGGTGACCAAGGGCTACGCCATCGGTTCGGCCGGCCTCGGCGCATTGGTGCTGTTCGCCGCCTATTCGAACGACCTGAAGTTCTTTGCCGCCAATGGCGACAAGTATCCTTACTTCCAGGGCATGGGCGAAATCTCCTTCGATCTCTCCAACCCTTATGTCGTCGCCGGCCTGATCTTCGGCGGCCTCATTCCCTACCTGTTCGGCGGCATCGCCATGACGGCCGTCGGCCGCGCGGCCGGTGCCATCGTCGAGGAAGTGCGCAAGCAGTTCCGCGAGGATCCGGGCATCATGGCCGGCACCTCGAAGCCCAACTATGCGCGCGCCGTCGATCTCCTGACCAAGGCGGCGATCCGCGAGATGATCATCCCGTCGCTGCTGCCCGTGCTGGCGCCGCTCGTCGTCTATTTCGGCGTGCTGCTGATCTCGGGCTCGAAGGCTTCGGCTTTCGCAGCACTGGGCGCCTCGCTGCTCGGCGTCATCGTCAATGGCCTGTTCGTCGCCATCTCGATGACTTCGGGCGGTGGCGCCTGGGACAACGCCAAGAAGTCGTTCGAGGACGGGTTTGTCGACAAGGACGGCGTCAAGCACCTCAAGGGCTCCGAGGCGCACAAGGCGTCGGTGACCGGCGACACCGTCGGCGATCCCTACAAGGACACCGCCGGCCCGGCGGTCAACCCGGCGATCAAGATCACCAACATCGTGGCCTTGCTGCTGCTGGCGGTGCTCGCGCACGGCTGAGCGGGAGCCCGGAAACTTGAAATAGCTCAACGCTTGAAATCAAGAACCCGCGAGGAGCGATCCTCGCGGGTTGGACGTTGCGACCGGCCTGATTTCCTTGATCCTGACGCCGTCGATCGGCGGCGGATCGATGGCAAGCCAGTCCGATGTCACTGTCTGCCGGTCGGGTGTCCCCGTCGTCATCCAGCCATCCGGCACCGCACGGTCGTCACCGCTCATGTCCAAGCCCCAAGCCTGGCCGGTTGATATGGTTTGCCACATCCCTGACAAGCCGGCTCCTCATTGGCCAAACAAAAACCCGTGAGATCGCTCCCACGGGTTTTCGGTCGCCTGAGACATTTCCGTTCCCCAAGGTCAGGGAAGCAGGATTCTAGGGAAGCAGGAATCTAGAAATCAGGGGGTGCCGCCGGGCATGCTGGGGGCCAGCTTGCTGGCGCCGTTGATGATCTGGCTGAGGAAGTTCTGGTCCTTGCCGCCGGTCGGCGTGGTGCGCGAGATGAAGTCGAAGATCTTGCCGTCCTTCAAGCCGTAATTGGCGATCTGGGTGACGCGGCCGTCCGCACCGAAATAGACCGCGAGCACTTTCTGGTCGACGAGCCTGGGCTTGTCGAAGGCGACATAGCGTTTGCGGGTTTGCGAAATGTAATAAAACGCCTCGTTGTCGAACGTCGCCGTCGTCGATGGCGTGCCAAGCGCCAGAAGCACCTGTTCGCGGCTGGAACCGACGGGCACCGAATCGACGGCCTGCTGGTCATAGACATACCCTTGCGTGAACGTTTCGCTCGGACTGAGGTCACCGATCATCTTGTTGGTGTGGCATGCCGAGAGCGCCGATATGACAACCAGTAGCGAGATCGCGCCGGCGGGCCTGGACGAGAAGGTCGACTTGAAATTCAGCGCGCGCAACAACAATTCTCCATTATATCGCCGCAACTTGCGCTGGGCCGCAAAACCGGTAAACCAGCTTGCTTGCCGATGCAACAAGGCCAATTCAACAAACGGTCCCCGGAGACCATCCCCATGTTCCAGCGCCTTTTTGGCCGCGAACGCCACGCCAACCGCGCCATCACCGACGCGCTTTACGCACAAATCGTGGCGGCGGCGCGGCAGACTGTTTTTTATTCCCATTGGAATGTGCCGGACACGCCGCTCGGCCGTTTCGAGATGCTTTCGCTGCACATGTTCCTGGTCCAGCACCGCTTGCGCGGCGAGGACGGCGTTGCCCAGGAGATCGCGCAGGTGCTGATCGACGAGTTCTTCCTCGATGTCGATCATTCGCTGCGGGAACTGGGCATTGGCGACGTCGGTGTGCCAAAACGCATGAAGAAACTGGCGAAGATGTTCTATGGCCGCACCGCCGCCTATGATGATGCGCTGGAACGAGGCGATCATGATGGTCTGACCGCGGCACTTGCCCGTAATGTCCGTCCCGACGCCGACGCCTGGTCGGAAGCATCGCGTTTGGCAGGGTATGTCGCCGACGCCAGCCGGCAACTGAATGCGCAGCCGACCGAATCGATCGTTGCCGGCACTGTGGCATTTCCAGGAGCCAACGGAGGCTGATCGATGAAACACGCCGATATGCAAAGTCCGGTATCCTTTTTCGCCAATGTCGCCCGGCTGCCACAGAAGGGGCTGCCCGTGGTGATCGAGGCCGACCCCGCGCAACGCGCCGCACTCGCCGAGGCGCACGGGCTGCTGTCGGTCGAAGCCTATCGCGCCGAACTGCTCGTTGCGTCGTGGAAGCGCAATGGCGTCAAGGTCAGCGGCCGTGTCGAGGCAGACATCACCCAGGCCTGCATCGTCACGCTCGACCCCGTCCAGGCACATATCGATGAGCCGGTCGAGGCGCTGCTCTTGCCCGAGGACTCCAAGCTCGGACGGCAGGGATTCGATGGCGGCGGCGAAATTCTGCTCGACGCGGATGGGCCCGATAGCCCCGAGACATTTTCGGGCGACACCATCGATGTCGGGGCGCTTGCCGAACAGTTCTTCGGATTGGCGATCGACCCCTATCCGCGCAAGCCCGGCGCGTCGCTTGATGCCGGTGACGACGCCGGATCGGCGGAGAATGAATTTCAGCAAAAACTGCGATCCTTGCTGGGAAAATCCTGAAAACCTCGCCCGCGACGGAAAAGCCGGTTGTGCGACAGCCTAAAACCGCTATTTTCGCCGAGCCTTTGCGATCACTAAAACGACTTGCCGCCTAACCGTGAGATGAATACCGCGTGATCAGGATTTCCATCGATGCCATGGGCGGCGATCACGGACCAACCGTGGTCATTCCAGCGCTCATGACGGTCGCGACCCGCCGTCCCGACATCCGCTTCGTCATCTACGGACGTGAGGAACTGGTGCGCCCCGAACTCGCCAAGTTCCCCAAATTGGCCGAGATCAGCGAGTTCTTCCACTGCGAGATCGCGGTCAGGATGGACGACAAACCGAGCCAGGCGCTGCGCCACGGCCGCTGGAAATCGTCGATGTGGAAGGCGGTTGAGGCGGTCAAATCGGGCGCCGCGGATGCATGCATTTCCGCCGGCAACACCGGCGCGCTGATGGCGATGTCGAAATTCTGCCTGCGCACCATGGCCACCATCGAACGCCCGGCGATTGCGGCATTGTGGCCGACATTGCGTGGCGAAAGCGTGGTTCTTGATGTGGGCGCCACCATTGGCGCCGATGCGCACCAACTCATCGATTTTGCCATTCTCGGCACCGGCATGGCGCGTTCCGTATTCGGCATCGCCCGGCCCACGGTCGGCCTGCTCAATGTCGGCGTGGAAGAGATCAAGGGCCAGGAAGAGGTCAAGGAAGCGGGACGCATGTTGCGCGAAGCCAACATGGCCTCGATGAACTACCATGGCTTCGTCGAAGGCGACGACATCGGCAAGGGGACGGTCGACGTCGTGGTGACGGAAGGCTTCGCCGGCAACATCGCGCTGAAGACGGCTGAAGGCACCGCCCGCCAGATAGGCGGCTATCTGCGGGCCGCGATGAGCCGCACGCTGATGGCCAAGATCGGCTATGTCTTCGCCAAGGGCGCCTTCGACCGCCTGCGCGAAAAGATGGATGTCGGCCGCTCCAATGGCGGCGTGTTCCTGGGGCTGAACGGCATCGTCGTCAAAAGCCATGGCGGCGCCGATTCGGATGGTTTCGCCGCGGCGATCGAACTCGGCTACGACATGGTGCGCAACAATCTGCTCGACCGCATCGAGGCCGACCTCGATCTGTTCCATGCGCGCAACCCGCATGCCCTGACATCTAGGAAATCCGACGTCGTTACCGACGCAAAGGAATAGGAAAGAATTTTGATCAGATCAGTTGTGCGCGGCACGGGCTCCGCGCTGCCCCGCCGCATCATGAAGAATGCCGATTTTGAAGGCATGGTCGAGACCTCCGACGAGTGGATCGCCCAGCGCACCGGCATCCGCCAGCGCCATATCGCGGCTGACGACGAGACGACGGCTTCCCTGGGCGAGGCCGCGGCGCGCGCCGCCCTTGCCGATGCCGGATTGACCCCGGACGACGTCGATCTGATCGTGCTGGCGACTTCGACGCCAAACAACACCTTCCCCGCCACTGCCGTCGAAATCCAGAACCGGCTCGGTATGCATCACGGCTTTGCCTTCGACATGCAGGCGGTGTGCTCCGGCTTCGTCTATGCGGTGGCGACAGCCGACCTCTATATCCGCGGTGGCCTGGCAAAGCGCGTGCTGGTCATCGGCTCGGAAACCTTTTCGCGCATTCTCGACTGGAGCGATCGCTCGACCTGCGTGCTGTTTGGCGACGGCGCCGGTGCGCTGGTTCTGGAAGCGGGCGAGGGGGCCGGCACGATCGCCGACCGGGGCGTGCTGGCGGCCAGCCTGCGTTCCGACGGCGCGCACAAGGAGAAGCTCTTCGTCGACGGCGGACCGTCGACGACGGGAACGGTCGGTCATTTGCGCATGGAAGGCCGCGAGGTCTTCAAGCACGCGGTCGGCATGATCACCGATGTCATCGAGGCGACCTTCTCGGCCGCTGGCATTACCGCCGAAGACCTTGACTGGTTCGTGCCCCACCAGGCGAATAAACGGATTATTGACGCTTCAGCCAAAAAGCTCGGGATAGCAGAGCAAAAGGTGGTGGTGACCGTCGATTTGCACGGTAACACCTCGGCTGCTTCCGTACCGCTGGCGCTGTCGGTGGCCGTCGCCGACGGCCGCATCAAGAAGGGTGACCTGGTGCTCCTGGAGGCGATGGGCGGCGGCTTCACCTGGGGCGCCGTTCTGGTTCGCTGGTAAGTGGAGAACGGTCCGGTTTCGGTCCTTGACCTTGCCGGATCAATTACTTAGGCTCTGCCGCTGTTGTGCCGATTTTACGTTTGAACTGATGGGACGGTCGCATGGGGGGAAAAACACTTACTCGCGCCGACCTGGCCGAGGCCGTCTACAGAAAGGTCGGCCTGTCGCGCACTGAGTCCGCCGAACTCGTCGAGGCCGTGCTGGACGAAATCTGTGAAGCGATCGTGCGCGGCGAGACAGTGAAGCTGTCGTCCTTCGCGACATTTCATGTCCGCTCCAAGAATGAGCGCATCGGACGCAATCCCAAGACCGGCGAGGAAGTTCCGATCCTGCCGCGCCGGGTGATGACCTTCAAATCGTCCAACGTGTTGAAGAACCGCATCTTGCGTTCTCACCAGAACAGCAAGGCCAAGGGCGGCAAATAGCCTTCATTGCCCGGTTGAAAACCGGCGCGGCGATGACGGCGGGCTTGAATATTGCTTCACAAACCGCTGAAATAAGGCCCGATTCGGCGGTATGGCCGGATTGGTGTTCTGGCGTATGATCTGTTCCGCGCTGGCGGAACAAGCTCTTCTCCTCGTTGGGCGCGATCTCGTCTGAAGACCGTTCCGGGCCACGCTCCAGCGTGAGGATTTCGCCCATGGACAAGAGCCCCGACGCCTTCCGCACTATCAGCGAGGTCGCGGAAGATCTCGACCTGCCGCAGCATGTGCTGCGTTTCTGGGAGACGCGCTTCAACCAGATCAAGCCGATGAAGCGCGGCGGCGGCCGCCGCTACTACCGGCCGCAGGATGTCGAACTGATCAAGGGCATCCGCCACATGCTCTATGACCAGGGCTACACCATCAAGGGCGTGCAGAAGCTGCTACGCGAAAACGGCAATCATTTCCTGGTCGCCATCGGCAATGGCGATATGGCCGCGGTCGAGGCGATCTCGCAACGCAAGCAGGCCGACCAGGTGCCGCTGACGCCGGCCGCACAGCCGCGCGGTGGAGATGACGAACTGGTTGGCCAGCCAAGGGTCAAGCCCAGCCGCCGCTTCTTCGGCCTGGGCAAGAGCGACGAGGAAGGTCCGGTCGCGCCGGACGCGTCGAAACTCTCGCGTGACAATCGCGCGCTGCTGCAGGAGGCGCTGTTCGACCTCCTGGAATGCAAGCGTCTGCTTGACCAGGTGCGCTGACCGCGAGCACCGGGTGCTTTGACGCCTCGAAACCGGAACCGGCGGTCGGGTGAGGCGTTACGTTTCCTTCTGCAAGACAAGGAAACGCATGATGGCTTCATTTTCGACCCTTTCGGACATCGACCTCGAAAAGCAGGTCGCGGCTCTCTCGAGGGAACTCGCGGCGTTGCGCAAGGCAGTGTCAAAGCGGGGTGGCGTTTATTATGAAGACGGCCGTGATGCTGCTCTTGATACATATTCGGATCTTGCGGAGCGCCTGCGAGATGCCATGCCGGCAATCCGCAGACAGGGCAGGGTGATCGAGAAATCGGCACGCGACCATCCGGCGGCCGCCGCTGCGGTCGGCCTTGTCGTGCTCGGTCTCGTCGCCAGCCTGCTGTTTAGCCGGCGCTGACTGCCACCCCAGGACAAGGAATCCTGAGAAATGGCGGCTCGCCTTTCCAGGCCGGCCGCCATTCTCATTCATATCAGCGATTTGTAGTGCCGCTCCGGCATCTGGCACGAAGCGCGTCGGCATAGAGGCGTACGGCCCGTTTGTGCTTCCGACGCAAGAATGCGGATTGATCGAGCCGCCACAGCCGTTCGATTTCCCCGGCGATCGCCGGGTTTGTCCATGTGCCATATCCGGCGGCCGAGTAGACGGTGACCTCGCCGGCATAGAGACGATCGTCGGTGACCAGAAAATCGATACGGATATAATCGAGGTCGCCGGCTATGCCGGGCGCGATCGAGATCGCCTGGCGGACATAGGCGACGAGCCGCGCATTGACAGGCAAGGCCTGGTCCTCCCCGGGATAGTCTGGATCGCGGCCGGGCAACGGATTGGCGTCGCGGTCGAACAGCAGCGAGCGCTTGGCGTGCTTATCCTCCACCCAGACATGGGATATCACCCCGCTGCAGAGATGGACCTTGATGTCGGTGGCGATCGTCCCGCCGCTGAGTGCCAGCGGCTCCTCCACGAAAACGGCCGGTACGACAGGCCAATAGGCCCATTCGCCATTGCGCCGGCCGTAGCGTTTTTTGAGCCAGCGGCTGGCCTTGCGCACGATGGCGGCGCGATCGGGTTCGCCGTTGGAGACAAAAATGTTCATGGCGCAGCCATGGTTTGCCTTGACCACGACGTCTCCGGTCAGCAGGTCAGGTGGAAGGTCGGCAGGGTCGCGCCCGGACCAGAGCGTCTTTGGCACGGCGACATCGCGGCAGGTTTCCCGGATATGAGCCTTGGCCGCGAGCTTGTCGGTCAGCGTCACGAATAGCGGGTTGCGATCGAGGATCTTTCGCCAGAGCAAAAGCTCGTTATAGCGCACGGGCGCGGCCGGATTGGGCAGATAGCCCAGTTTCATGACAAATCGTACGACAAGGACAGGATGGCGCAGCGTCAGCCACAATCGCGCGACCGACAGGACAATGCGGTCTGTCCGGGAAAGATCGGCCTTGGCCGTCATCGGGGATACCCTGGCCTTGTTGGCGAAGCCTTATCCGGCGCAGCGTGCCGGTTGGAAGTACCCCTTGCCGTATCGCGGTTTGGCGTCGCGTCAAAGGCACTTGCTTGTTGTCGCTACAGCTGGACCGTCGCCGCCATCCGGCAGTCGGATTAGCCCGGGTCGTCCGGGCCAGGCATTGCATGACCGGAGAAGACCGGCCTCGAACAGGAAGCCAAGACCGGTCTTCTCTGGCAGTCTGGTATGCTTAGTAGGTCTTCTTTGTCATCTTCTTCATGTGGTGATGATGGTGGTGGTGATGGTGGTGATAGCGATGGTGGTGGCGATGATGGTGATGGTGATGGTGATGATGATGATGATGATGATGATGATGATGATGATGATGCTTTGCCATCGGGGCCGCGTCCGCTCTCGTCGCGCCGACCACCGGCACCGCGAAAGCGATTGCAGCTGCAAGCCCGAGGGCCGAGAGGAGGGACTTCTTCATTGGATCGTTTCCTTCTTTCGCAGGCAGGTATCAATCGGGCCGATATCCCGATCGCCGCGAATGGAATTACGCTCCTGAATTTTTTCGTCAGTATTTCCCGACTGTAGAATTTTGTTTCTGGACTGTTGCCGGGCAAGCCGGAGGGCCTGCACCGTTGCGAGGGCGCAGGCCGAAAGCCGTGTCGTCCGTTTTGGCCTACATAGGCGGGACCACACCTTTGTTTCCCACAACGACGCGGCTGGCACTCAGCGTGCCGTCAGCCTCGCGCTGAGCGGTAACGAAAACCGTCGCGCTTGGCTTGAGATCGGCCGCCGCGGCCGGCGCGAACGTGACGACGGGCGTACCGTCGGGTATCGAGATCTTCTTCGTCTGACCATTGTCATAGGTCAACGTCACCGCCCGCCCGTTTATGTCGGTGACGTCGGCGACGGTGCCGTTGGTCATGCGGCTGTTCGGCTCAAGGTCCCAGGGGCGGTCCCCCTCGCCAGTGCCTTTCAAGGCAGCCGGAAAGACCACCACTTCCAGCGCGCCGCTGCCGCCGTCGGCCTTGGAGACAGAGGCGATGCCGAGGAAATCGCCCTGCTTGATGTCGTTTACAGACGCTTTGGCAACGCCTGACAGCTTCCAGCCGTCTTTCAGCTTGATCGCGGAAGTATCGCCTTGACGGGTTTTCACGGTCAGCAGCGACGGCTCGAAACTGACCACCGTGCCGCGCACGCGCAATGCGTCCGCCGCCTGCGCGCTGGCCACACCGACGCCGGAAAGCATGGAAATCGTGCCGAGCACGAAGAGGGATGTCTTGAGGTTCATTAGGGGTATCCTTTTGGGAAAGGCTGGCTGGAACGGGATGGTTTCACGCCGGCGACATCGAGATAACGACCGGATGGAGCGAAACTGCCGGGCAAAAGCCGCTCACGCGTTCAAAACAACTTGATCGGGACAGGACGAGGCAGCCGCATGGACATCCGCTTCACGATCCCGTGACGGTCGGTTTGGCGCTTGGCAAATCGCCGGCGAGAGGGCATCTTCCTGCTCGTCTCAGGCAACATCCCATTTTGATCAAACGCTTTCAGCCAACGGAGTTGCCAATGCCCAACAATGCAAAAAGCCACGCCCTCTCCGAACCATTAGCCAACGAGATCGGGCCCGATTACAATACCCTCAGGGCAATGCGGGAAACGCGCGGATACAGCCTCGAAGCGCTTTCCCTGACCTGCGGCCTCTCAGTCGACGAGATCGAGGACATCGAGAGCGGCCGAACGGCCGACCCGGCGAAGCTGCGTCGTATTGCGTCCGCGCTTCGTCTGCCCCAGGACGCTCCCATTGCTTCCGCACCGACACTGGCCGCACAAGGCCGGCCCCAGGCATAGGTCGGCGGCAGGCATGCCCAAGAAACCCGCCAAGCCCGCTTGGCGGGTTTCTTGTCGATGCCGGCATTCTCCGGCAGGCCGGGCTTGCCGATCTGCAAATCGCACGTGTTTATAGGTGCGACATCCAAATCCGCGCCGATCGCATCTGCCATGCAGCGGGAACCGTGAGTTTTTCGATATGAGCCTGGATTCCGTTGGTGCCTTCTTTGCTGCTCACGCGCCTGACATCGAGGTCATTGTCACGCAAGCAAGTTCGGCGACGGTGACGCTGGCGGCGGAGGCGCATGGCGTGTTGCCGGCGCAGATCGCCAAGACCATCTGCCTTCGCGTCGGCGAGCGCACCATGCTGGTCGTGACCAGCGGCATCGCCAGGCTGGACAACCGCAAGTTCAAGGACCAGTTCGGCGGCAAACCGCGCATGCTGGACGCGCAAGAGGTTGTCGCTGCCACGAGCCATCCGGTGGGCGGTGTCTGTCCGTTCGGCCTGCCGTCACCGCTGCCGGTCTATTGCGACGTCTCGCTGCGTGAATTCGTCGAGGTGGTACCCGCCGCCGGCGCCACCAACGCTGCGGTGCGCGTTGCACCGCAGCGCATGGTTGAGCTTACTGGCGCGCAATGGGTGGATGTGTGCCAAGGTTAGCGCCGGATTCAATCAGGAGCTGAGCTGGGCAAAACGGGCAATTCGAGAATTAGGTGATGCGGCAGGGCGGACTTTTGGGGGCAAGTCCTGCTTCGTAATGGTCGGAGTGGCCGGATTCGAACCGACGACCCCTTGACCCCCAGTCAAGTGCGCTACCGGGCTGCGCTACACTCCGGACCGAGGAATGCCATATATATTCAAGGGTTGCGGCGCAAGCGTTAAAACCGCGTATGAGAACAGAAGCCGATCATACCCGACAAATGACGGTGCGATCAGACCAAAAGTCCCACGGAAAGTCCCACGGATGTTCGCCAGCCGTTCTCTCCGCAGCCAGGTGACGACGCCATGCTGATGGTTGCTCTCTTGGCCGCCGCCTTCGCCATCGACGGCGACACCGTCATCCTCGACGGGCGCCATATCCGAATCGCCAATATCGACGCGCCGGAGATTCATGACTACAAATGCGCGGCCGAGCTGCGGCTTGGGCTCGAGGCGAAAGCGCGGATGGCGGCGCTGCTCGAAAGCGGGCCGCTCACCGTGCATGAAGGCGACCACGGCCGCATGGTCGACCGCTACGGCAGGCTGCTGGCAACGATCGAGGTCGGCGGGGCGGACGTCGGCGAGATGCTGATCGCCGAAGGACTGGCGCGGCGCTGGAACGGCAAGCGCCGGCCATGGTGCAATTGAAGGAGAGCGACAATGGGACAGTGGGGCGAAGCCGAAATCCGGGTCGGCAAAGCGCGTTTCCTGCGCCACTACACGCCAAAGGATTGTTTCGGGCCGGCGAAGCCGGGCGATCCCGTCACCTATGTCATGGTTGACGATGGCGGCGATCCTGCCGGCGCCGAGGCGGCGCTGGAGAGGCTCAAGGCAGGGCACATGCCGGAGGCGATGACATGGCTTCCGGCCGCGCAAGTCATGCCTGTCGACTTGCGCGTCTACATCGCCAAGGACGACGAAAACAATGTCGTGGTTGTGTTCTGGGATCCGGATGAGAAGCAGTGGTGCGAAACGCTCGGCGGCTGGGGCTACAGGAATTTCGCCGCCGAACGCATCGTATGGTTGGCCGATACCGGAACCGCCTATTGCGCCATCGAGCCCTAGCGCGCCCTTGCCCGGATAACCTCCTGGTGCCATTCCTCGCGCTCGCGCGGCCATTGCGAGTGCGGGGCGGTCAGCGCGCGGCTGATCATGCCGATACGCTTGTCGGGGCGGCCGGCGGCGCGGCATTGCGGGCAGTAGAAATAGCGCGCGATGTCCTGCACCAGGCAGGAATGGTCGAAGCCGACGCGGTGCCCGAGCGCCACCAGGTTGAGCCGCGACGCGTGACCGCAGCTGGTGTTGAGACAATGGATTTCCGCCTCATGGCCAAGCGCCAGCATCTTGCCGATCGTGTCGATCGACAGCGGATAGGTGATTTCCGGAAGCTTGAAGGGCATCGCGGCCATATAGGACGCCTACGTCAGTCCGCCAAGCCGGCGTCGTGATGCACGATCGCGTCGAGGATCGCCTCATAGGCGCTGCCGGTGTCTTCCTCGATCTCTTTCTCGCTGATGCCGAGGACCTTGGCATCGGCAAACAGCTTCCGCGTCAGCTCGGCGACCGAGATGACATCGGCCCCGACCGTTTCGGGAACCTCGTTTCGAATCCATTGGTCGAGGAAGTCGGTGCCGCGCGTGCTCATCACGCTTAAATGCCGGAGTTAGGACTAAGTTCCTTCCTTGATCGCCTTGACCGAGCCATGGCGCAGTTTGGCTTCACCACGCAGCGACCGCACCGTGGCGGTGAGGCCGGGTTTCAGCCATTCGATGTCGCCGGATGCAATGGCGGTCGGGACCGGGGCCGGCGAGGCGCCGCGGACGCGCTTCAGCAGTCGCTCGCGGATCTCCTTGGTGATCGAGATCGCCGGCGAGCCGACATATTTGCCGTCGCGCCCGACCAGCGCCACCGCCGGTTTCCCCGGCCGCCGCTTGATGCCCAACAGATCGAAGTCGCCGACCTCCCAGCACTTCGCCTTGACCCACGCCTCGGTTTTGCCGCTGCGATAGATGCTCTCCCGGCGTTTCGAGACCACCCCCTCGAGTCCCATCTTTTCGACCGCCCTATAAAACTCGGTTCCATTGCCGTCGACGTGCTGGCTGAACTGGATGATGCCATCTGCTGGCTTGATCAGCTCCCAGAGCCGATCTTTCCGCTCGAAGAGCGGCATATAGCGAAGATCCTCGCCATCCAGGTAGAGCAGATCGAAGGCCACGAAGGCGAGCAGCTCGGCGTTCCATGCCATGCGCGAGTGCATCTGATGGAAGTTCGGCCTGCCGTCCGGATCCGGCGCGATCATCTCGCCATCGATGATGAACGCTTTCGCCGGAAGTTTCTCGGCCGCCTGGACGATCGGCCAGTACCGCTTCGACCAGTCGTGGCCGTTGCGGGAGAAGGCCCGGGCGCCGGCCCAATCGAGAATAAGCTGGGTGCGGAAGCCGTCATATTTGATTTCGTGCAGCCAATCGTCGCTTATGGGTGAGCCCATGACTTGCGCCGGCTCCATGGGCTTGATGAACTTCAGACGCTCTGTACGCATGCACGCTACTCCGGACGCGATTAGAAGCCGTTTGCCGGCGATTCAGTTCCGGAACATTTTAGCCGAATTGAATGTTTGAAAGGTTATGACCAAGCTTTCCGATCTCGGACCACCCATCCCCGGCAGGTGCCATGGCGGCGAGCCCGCCGACGAACGCGAGAATTTCTATCCATGCCCCGCCTGTGGTCAACTCGTCGATCAGCGCGATCTGCGCCAGGTCTTCTGGCATGAAGGGCCAGGCCATGAGCCGCTGGAGCCGGAGGATGGCGCGACGATCCTGAAATTTCCTACCCAGCCGCCGAAATAGAAAAAGCCGCCCAGGCGAACCGGAGCGGCTTTTGGATTTCTCGGATAGGGACGATCAGCCGGGCCGGCTACTTGCCGTTGCCGTAATAGCGGCCGACCAGCCATGCGGCGGCAGCCAGGATGACGCCGCCGGCCGACCACAGAAGCTTGCCCAGCTTGCCGGCGCCGATCACCTGCTGCTGTTTCTTCAGATAGTCCTCGACGCTGGGCTCGACCGCCGACATGCGGCGCTTGAGATCCTCGGTGTCGCGCTTGACGTTGCCGACGTCGGCGCTGACCGTTGCGAGATCATCGCTGATCTCCTCGGCCTTTTCATAGAGGCGCCCACGGCCATCGGCGCCCTTCTGAAGCTCGGTCAGCACCGCCTCGAGCTTGGCCTCCACCCTGATCACCCGGTCGCGCGTGTCCTGTGCCAGTGACGCCATGCTTTTTCCCCCATCCCTGACCGGTTGATTCATGTCCCATTATCGAACTGCCCCTTTTCGCCGGCCAGCACCATGCAGGCGCGGCCGTCCCTGACGGCAAGCACGGTGAAGGTGCCCGATGGCGACAGCGTCACCAGCACCTGGCTGCCTGCGGCCTGCCCGGTCAGTACGACGAATTCCTGATAGAGCGCCACCAGCCGGTCGAGCATCGTCTTGACCGGCCCGCACGGCACCGGGTCGGCGCGCGCCGGGCGGATGGTCAGCAGGGTGATCATCGCCAAGGTGAGCGCGATCAGGATCAGCAGGATGGCGGCGGCGCGCTTCATTGTCTTGCCCCTATTGCTTGTCCCATTCGCCGATTTTCTTGACCTGCGCGGTGCAGACGCGCAGGCCCGCCTCGTTGACGTCGCCGCGCTCGACGAAGTCGCCGGTCACCGCCGGGCCGCCGGGCTTCGACCAGGCCGGCGGCGGCGGGCGCAGCAGGGGTGCGGGGATGCGGCGCTCGACGGTGACGTATTTAACGACCACCGGCGGCGGCGTGGTCGTACACGCCGCGCAGAGCGCCAGGCACAGGCTGCTTGAGATAAGCGTCGACATCCGCATCTTTGGACCTCAGTTCGGCCAGGGTTTTGGCAATGCCAAGGGTTGTCTGGTTGGCCGCGTCGACCTCGGCGGCGAGATCGGCGGCGAGCTGCTCGCCCTTGGCCTTGGCGTTCTCAAGCGCGGTCATCGCCTTTTCATTGTCGGCGTTGACCGCGATCGCCGTCGCCAGGCTGCGCTCGGCGGCTTCCTTCGCCGCCACGGCGTCGCGCGCGGCGAGCTTGTAGTGATAGGCGGTGAGGCCAAGCGCCAGGAAGGCGATGACCACCACCAGGAGAGCAACGAGTTTGGCCCGCATTACCTGCGCCTCCTGTTGGCGAAGCGCAGACCGTGCGGGTGACGCTTTCCGGGATGGCGTTCGTTGGCCCATGTCTGCGGCTGGATCTTGAAGTCGATCGGCAGGCCGGTCTGTGCCGACATCCATTCCGAAAGCGCCACGGTGTGCAGCAGCCACTTCGTATCGAACTCAAACAGCCCCGTGCTGAAATCCTGCACGTTGGGGAATTCGCGGCGGAACTGCTTGTCTTCGAGGATCAGGACGACATCGACATCGCGCCAGTCGGGGCGCTCCAAGGCGCTGCCGACAACATAGCAGCCGAATCCGCCATAGGCGTCATTGAGATGCTTGCACGCCAGTTCGAGCTTGAAGACGGCCGGCACGCCGATATAGCTGGTCTTTTTGCGGATTGCGGGTTCTTCGGTCATCACGCCCACATCATGAAGAGCCCGGCCGCGATGGCGCAGGCGACGAACAGGTGAAGCGCCTCGCGCCTGATATAGCGGATGGCCATCAGACTCGCCCCACGGCCTCGGCCAGGCGCTTTGCCTTGCTGCGTGCGTACCAGGCCCAGGCGAGACCGCCGATCGCCAGCGCGGCGCTGACGATGGTCAGGATGACGATAACCTTGCCGATCCATTCACTGGCGTAACTGAACGGCAGCAGCTGGTCCTGCACGCTTTGCAGCGTGCCAGCGACCACGCCACCGCCAATGCCGGCGCCGGCCGCGGCGTCGGCGGGTGCTGTCATCGGCGCGGCCTCGGCATCCTCGGCGAACGCCTTGGCGCCGGCGCCGTCATAGAAGTTGGCGACCTGGGGGACGTCGTTGGTCGCCCAGGCGCGGCCGATGGAGCGGACTTCCGCCACCCGAGCGGCCCAGCCACGACCGAACACCGCCCAAGTGCTCAGGCGGCGCATGAAGGCCAGACGCTGGTCGCAGATGCGGTCGACCAGCGCGTCGCAATCGTTGACGGCCTGGACGGCGGCGATGGTGGTCATCCCCATGGTGCCGTCGATGCGCCCGCCATAGGCCGGCCCCAGCGCTCGCTGCAGCCACAGGATCGACTGTTTCGGGCCGGAATTCACCGCGCCGTCGAACAGCACGTAGTCGATGCCGGCCGGCAGGTCGTCGCCCTTGACCGCATCCCAGTACTGGCGATCGTAGATGTCGGCGACCTCCCGCATCGAGATCACCTGCACCGACTGGGCGCCAAGGCCCTTGCCGCGCCGGTAGGCGTCATAGACGCGCTGGGTGACGCCTTTGTTGGTCGGGCCGCCGGGGTCCTTTGGGTGGTTCACATAACCACCTTCGTGCGCCAGCACACGGGCAAGCGCTTCCTTCTCACGCGAGACGGCCATGGCGGTTCCTTTCGAATATTAGCGATGAATGAATAACGGGGTATATCTGCCGGTTGGCGACGCTACAGAAGAGTAGCCGACGTCACCCTATGGTTAAGCGGCGAAATCTATTGCATTAGCAGATACTTAAGTTCTGGAGCGGAGGAGACGCAAGCATCCGTGGGTTAATGCTTCGTTAAACGGCAGTTGACTTTACAGCACGGCAAGGAACAGGATTGGCCTAGGACGAGGCGGGAAAGCACTGTTGGGCGCTTACACCCCGTCCACTTTGACCAGTGTAAAAGGGGAAGCGTACATGACCAAAATCATCAGCATGGCCTCGCAGTTCCGTGAAGACGAAAACGGCGCCGCGATGGTCGAATATTCCATTCTCATCGGCATCATCGCCGCAGCTTCCATCGTGGCCGTGATCGCCATCGGCAGCTGGGTCGGCAGCCAGTTCACCGGCCTCTGCACGAAGCTGAACGGCACAGGGCTGAAGGCTGACGGCTCTGCTGGCGGCAAGTGCTGATCAGGAAGACAGCCATGAATCGGCTTGTCGACGCAGCCAGGCAGTTCCGGGACGATGAGAACGGCGCCGCCATGGTGGAATATTCGATCCTGATCGGCATTATCGCAGCGGCATCGATCGTCGCGGTCATCGCCATCGGTAGCTGGGTTGCTAGCCAGTTTAGCGGCCTTTGCACGAAACTCGGCACCAACGGTGTCGCCGGCAGCACATGCGTGCCGTGAGTTCGCGCTCCTGTCACTGAACCCGATGAGGCGCGTTAACGGTGGAAGGCTCGTGGCCTAAGCTTCGGTCCCGAACTTCCCACCGATCAAGAGAGGGGTCGGCGTTCGTCGCGCCGGCCCTTTCTTTTAGATCCTCGGGAAGGCCGCCGTCGGCACGGCAAAGCCGGAATCCGACGCATACCGGGCTACGCCATTGGTGATGCGGACCTCATCGATCCAGCCGTTGAAGTCATAGGAGCTTGCGCCACCGTAGCGAGCACCGATGGACAGGGGGTCTCCGGTGTTGAAAAGCGTGAATGCGAACGTCACCTTGCTTTTCATGACGCCATCGACATAGACCCGCATGACGTTCGACGCATCACGGTCGACCGCGATGTGGTACCATGTGCCAGTCGCTGGCGTCCAAGCCGAGAACCCGCCGCTCGTGTTAGCCACTGCGTCCCGGAAGAGAATGGTGTTTCCGCCGCTGAGATAGATCATCCATGTGTCGGCGCCACCCATCTGTCCGATGAGGCAAGGATTGTTGGCGAGAGACCCAAACCTGAACCAGCCTTCAATCGTAAACTGACCGGTGCCGAAGAACCAGTCGTTGGAATCGGGGTACTGGATATAGTCGCCTGACCCATCAAGGGCGAGCGACGACGCGCCGAATTTCGCCTGTCCGGTATCGAGATGTGCGTTGCCGACGAACGTCGGCGAACTGTGCGCGGCCGGGCTATCGTCGGTCGTTGTCGTTGCGCCATTCGTCCCATTGAGGCCGAGAAGCAGTTTGACGCTGGCGAGATATGGGTCGCTGTCCGGCGCTGCAGCGTCAGCAAACTGGTCGATGTCTATCGAGAATGGCCCGGCATCGGCATTGTTGAACCACAGCGCCAGGCCGAAGGTGGCGACGCCGGAGACGTTGGAGAACGGCGAGATCGCCACGCTGGAACGCTCGGTGTTCCAGGTCGCGCCATCGGTGCTGGATTTCAGCGTGACGGTGGTGCCGTCGGCCGAAACGACCAGGCGCAGATAATTCGGCCCCGCCTGCGTGCCGGAGACTGCCGCGCCGCCGTCGACGACGCTGTGCCCGGTCTGGGCATTCCAGCCGTTCGGCGGCGTGCCGTAGACCTCATAGCTGTGCAGCCCGGTCGAGCCGTCGCCGCGCAAGCCGAAGAGATGGAAGTCGTTGCTGGTCTTCAGCCCGATGCCGACCATGGCGAGCTTGCCCTGCTGGGCCAGCTGCGCGAAATGCGGCGTGTATCGGAACGTATATTGCCGGCCGGCGGCGATCGTCGCCAGCGGCATCACGAACTTGCCGAACGAGCCGGGCTTGGTCTTGCCCTTGACCGTGGTGTTGCCCGAGGCCGTGGTGGTGACGACGGGCTGGTCGACGAAGCCGCCATCGGTGACGCCGCTGCCGCCGCCGGGATCGTTGGCAATGACGGCGCGGCCGGGACCGCGCCGGCCCAAAAATTCAACAAGCATCAGTTCGTTCCGCCCTGGAAGCCTTCGAAGGTAGGGATGAAGGTCGATGCCGATATCGGCGTGAAGGCATCGAGCGCTTGTAGCTGCCACCACAAGGTCTGCGCGCCGGAACCGGGCACCGTGGTGATGCGACTGCCTTCATCGGGGATAAGAACCGCGAAGGCGCCATCCTGCATGGCCCGAAACGTGCCACTCAGCGAGCCGACGAGACCGGCCTTCTTCTGGGAATAGGCCGCCCCATCGCCGGCCTGGACGCCAGAATTGGCGGTCGGATCGGAGTTGAACAGCCACATGCGCACCGAATGCGTTCCGATGCCGGTGTCTGTGGTGACGATGCGGACCCGCTCGATCATCACCGGCTCATTGTTGAGATCGGAGATCGTCACCGTGTTTGCGGTCACCGAGCCAGCAGTCACGTTGTTGGAAATTGAATAGCCCGCGACATACGCCGTGGTATTGGCCGCACGGGTCAGCGTCGATCCGACGGCGGCGATAAACTTGGTCTTGACCTTTCCGAGCAGCGCCGTGCCGGCCGGCAAGCCGACATCGGTTGCAAGCGTGGTGCGCAGCGCCGCCGCGGCAGTGCCGGTGCCGAGCGCGTCGACCCAGCGCTTGACCAAACCGCGCAGATATTGCTGCACCGTGCCGTTGGCATCGGTGATGACGGCGGCGCCAGAGGTGGTGCCGAGGATGCCCTCGAGGCCGTCGACCAGCCCGGCGAGCGTGGTGGCCAGATCGGTGTGCAGCGTGTCGAGCTTGGTGTTGGTCGAGGCGATCGCCGTCTCGATACCGTCGATCGCGGCGTAGTCCTCATTGGATAGCGTCACCGGCTTGGACGCGGCTGCAGATGCTCGGCCTGCCGTCGACGGTGTCGGAATGGTGACGATATTGCCGTTGGCGTCTTTGACGTCGATGGTCATGTCAGTCGTCCTCTATAAGGATCAGCAGCGCGCTGTTTTCAGCATGGGAGAAATCGAGGGTGCCGGGAGGCGGCGCGGATTCGGCAGCGGCGGCGGCTTGCGCAGCTTGTACGCCAAGTCCAAGACCAAGGGTGAGACCGGGCATCTCAGGCCGCCTTGACGGCGACTTTCTCGCCGCTCTGAATGCCGAACGTGTAGGGGATGTCGGCCTTGATCTTGCGGACGTCGACGCCGTCGACATCGGGGGCGGCGCCGATCGCCACCCAGCAGTCGGCATCGGCCAGGAGTTCGACGATCTCCTCGCCGGCGGCGGTCAGCGCGCCGGTGCCCGGCATGGCGACGGTTTCGGTGCGGCAGCCCGAGCCCTGCGCCACCGGCGGGTCATAATCGCGCGTGGCATTGATGCGCGAAAGCGTGACGATGAGCGTGGCCATCGGCGGTATCCTTCAAAAGAGTTGCGGAGAAATCAGGCCGACAGTGCCGGCAGCAGAGCGTCGGCCTGCGGTGTCATCAGCTTCACCTTGCGGATGAAGGTGCCATTGTAGGACTGGTCGGTCGGATCGCCGCCGAACGAGGCGGTCGCCATCGGGTTCATGATTGGCGTCGCCACCACGGTATCCACCGCGCTGCCGTCGCACGAGATGCTGAGGAATCCATTGGTGCGCGTCACCGCGATCTTATGAACGCCTGGGCCGTGAGAGGTGTTAATCTCGACATGACGGGTGATGTTGCTGCCCTCATGAGCGTCGACACGCAGGCCGGTAAAGGCGGTGCTGCGTTCTATGACCAGCCAGTGGTTATCGCCACCCGGTGCCTCAAACATGTACAGGAGATAGGTCGCACCGTCTGTCGTCAGTTCCTGCCACTCGATGACGATGGTCCAGTCCATCGTCAAAAAGTCGGTCAGTAGCTCGCCAATCGCCGAGACAACGCCATCGACGTCATTGTCGAGGATTTCGAGGCCACTGGCGCCGACCCTGCCCGGCTTGTCGATGAAATCGGCGGCCACCGCGCTGGCGCCATGGATGGCATAGGTTTCCGCGAGGAAGTCGAGATCGGCGAGAATGTCGGCCGGATCGATACCGCCGCCGAAGCGGCGCACCAGCGGCTGTGCAGCGATACCAGGCATCATGACGTGGTGGTTTCCTTTTCGCACAAGATCCACAGCACGCCCGGCGTCGTCGGCGCCACGGTGTCGCCATCGGGCTGCACCGCAGCCCCAATGCCCCGATAGGTCTTGCCCTTGTGGGTGATGCTGATCGCAGAAACGTCGATCGCCAGCGTTTCGAAAATGAAGTCTATGCCTTCGCCGGAGCTAGGCGTGAACGGCCCGGTGGTGCCGGTCTTCACGTTGAACGGCGTATCCGTGTAAGGGCTGCGCTGCAGGTCGAACTCGCCGCCGGTGTTGGGGCCGGTCAGGAACTGCACGCCGCGCATCTGCAGCGTAGCGGCTGCCGATGCCTGGAAGCCGATGCTGTCATGGTGCGGGATGGCCTGGCCCGGCAGCGCCGCGCCGCCCAGCGACTGGTATTCGGCGCGCGGCCACCAGCTCAACACGGTGTTGGTGAAGCCGCCGATCAGGAACAGCACCGCCCAATGCGCAAGGGAACGGACATCCGGAAGGCTGGGGAGGCCTTCAAACGTGTCGATCTTCAACGGGCCCCATGCGGAACCGGAATCGCGCTTGCCGAATCCGCCATAGCCGGGCGACGGCGTCGTTTCGGAAGATGCCCATTCGTACTGGAAACCGGTGACATAGGTCGTTTGCCCGCTCGGGCCGGCGCCAGGCGTCGGCGCGGATTCCGCGTCGACGGTCCAGTCGACCGGCTGCTGCGTCTGGCTGGTCTCGCCGATCGCCTGCGCCGGGAACGGATAGTCCTTGACCACCGAGCGGCGCTGGATGAGCAAGGGGAAGGAAATGAAGTGCGGCGTGCCGCCCCAATGGACCTCGACGATCTGCTGGAACGGGTCCTGCGCGACCGGATTGCCCTTCGAGCCATAGGCGACCATCAGGCTGTCACGTCTTCAGCGAGGCGGCCGATCAGGTCCCAGACGCCATCCCCAGCGAATTTGCATGTTACGACCGAACCGGGACCGGCGGTCTTGTTGAGAAAGCCTTCGTAGCCGTTGACGACGACATCGGTCGAATCGGGGAACAGCAGCAGGCCGGCACCGACCTGCCGGAAGCTGACCTCCATGTCGGTGATTGCCGTCGCCGGCAGTTCGATGGTTGCGTCGGTGCTGCCGTCATAGCGCCAGTAGCGGTTGGAATCGGCGTTGGTGACGGCGTAGACACCATCGGTCGGCACATCGAGCGCGCCCACGATCGACGGCCGGAAATTGGCCTGCGGCAGCGTGTACGGCCCCAGCACGGTGGCATCTTCCAGATAGATGGTCATCTGGGTGCCGACCACCGTGATGTTCGAAATGCCGACCGCGGCGGGCGGATTGTCCTCGACATCCGTCAGGCGATCGTCGAGGTCGGTGAAGTTGCCGTCGACTTCATCAGGGGTGAGGTTGGACCCCTTCACCGAACGCAGCGTGATGGTCATCAGTGTTTCCTAAGCCTGGCTGTGGTCTTCGGTTTCGGAAGGCTTCTTCGACCAGTCGAAATTGAAGCGCTTGTAGCGGCCGGTCTGGCGGTCGCGGAACAGGTACTTGAGGCCGCGTTCGACGATGACGTAATTGTCCGGCTCGTCTTTCTGCGTCACTCGGATCAGTTCGACGCTGCGGTCGACATAGTCGAAATCATCGATAACGATGCCGTCCTTGGGATCGTCGGACGGATCGTCGGGCGGCCATGTGATCGTGGCGCCGGGGTTGGTCGGCTGCTCCGGCGTCGTCAGCGTGAAGCGCGACGCCTTGCCGAAGCGGAAATGCGCGTCGCCGCCATCGTCCGGCTTGACCTTGGCCAGCGCCCGCTTGAGCACGTCGGCGCCGTTGTTGCCGCTGTCGAAGATCCCCAGCCGGGCGCCGCTGGAATTGCGTCCGGCGCGCCACGGATTGGCGAGCCCCGTGACCTGAAGACTGTCGGCCATCAGGAGCCGCCGATCGTGCGCATGATCTCCCCCCTTGTGGGGGAGATGGCTGGCAAGCCAGAGAGGGGCGCCTCGCGCGGAGATGTCGGTAGGGCAGCGCCCCCCTCTGCCCTACCGGGCATCTCCCCCACAAGGGGGGAGATTGGCTGCGTCGATGCCGCGCGTCCGCTCATCACGCGGCCTCCAGGTCGATCGTCTTGGGCACGGCGAGCGCACTGACCTCGAGCGGATAGTCGGTGATGAACGGTCCGCCTTTCAACACTTTCAGGTCGCCGTCGACCTCGGTGAACACCTGGTTCAAAGCCTCGATCGCCGCCGACAGATCGGGCTGGAAGGCGCCAAGCACCGCGGCCTGCGTCGGCAGCGGGTTGATGATGGTGATCTGCTCGACCAACGTGGCCGGTTCCATGGCGAGGAAGTCGACGCCGTCATCGTTGGGCGGGATCAGCAGATAGTCTTCCGACAGCGTGATCTCGCCGGCAACCGGCATGACAGTCCGGCCGAGATAGGCCTGGTATCCGTCTTCGACATAGCCTTCCTCGACATAGGCCGGATCGCCCGGAACCGTGGTGAAGGTATTGCCCTTGCCGACCGTGCAGCCGATGGTGACGGAAGCGATCGGCGAGCCGTTCGACGCCGTGATCGCGTAGCCGACGATCTTGCCCGTTGCCGCACCCCCCGGAATGCGGGGATCGACAATGTGGGCATTGCAGCGGCAGGACAGCGTCTCGGCCAGGTCAGCAGTCAGCGGTGCCGAGAAGCTGATCTGCACGGCGCGCGACCGTTCGAGGATCTTGCGGCGGCCAAGGCAGACCAGGAAGTCGATGCTGCGCCGGCCGCGCTCGGTCGTAAGATAGGCCCGCTTGCGCACATCGACGATCGGCGGCGCGCCATCGGGAAAATCCGTTGTCGCCTCGTCGACCGGCTCGTCGGCGTCGCCGGACACCTTGACCTCCGTTACCTCCTGGCCTTCGGGATCGGTCAGGATCGCCTGGCAGTCGGCGACCAGCGTGAAGGAAACCGTCTCCTGCCGCTTGCGGGAAACGTCATAGTCGACCACGAAAACCGGCTTCATGGTCCACACCGGAAACTGCCCGGTGCCGTTGGTCATGACGATCTGGTGATAGTCCTGCGGCACGACGAAGCCGTCGGTGCGGGTGATCGTGCAATCGCCGAACGTCCAGCCGCCGCCGAGGCGATCGTCCCGTTGCGGAAAATCCTGCATCAGCCCGTCGCCGGTCAGCGACTGGATGGCGTAGCCGTTGCCCGATCCCGCCGTGGTGAACGCCGTGACGAGCTGCCTGGTGAAGTCGACGGTCCCGGTCGCGGCCTGCGCCCAGTTGATCTCGGCCGACACCTTGATCGAGGTCAGCGGCGGCTCGCCGGGATCGATCGACAGGCTTTCCCGAATGAACGCGTCGCCGAACTCGATCAGCCCGTCCTCGCCATCGAGGATGTCAGAAGCTGTCACCCCGAGATCGGCGCGGCCGATGTGCCAGGCCTTGGTGTAGCCCTCCAGCACCGTATCGGGATCATCCCGCGAATCGGCGTTGAAGAACATCGGGTCCCAGTTGGGCGCCACCTTCATCGTCTCGGCCAGCGCGCGCTTCAGCGCGTCATAGTCGGACGGCCGCGCCAGCAAATTCAGCGTCACCGCATTGCCCTGCACGGCCTGCGGCACGCCGACGAGGCGCCCGAACAGCAGCGGGACCACGCCGGCGGTCGGATTGTTCTCGTCCTGCCACGACAGCCACGCCCACTGCTTGCGGCCCGGCGCCAGCAGGCCCGTGCGAGGGTTTTTCACCGTGATGTCGAGGCTGGCGAACGCGCCTTCCTTGTGGGTCAGCGAAATCGACACGATCTCCTCATCCTCGACCTGGTGCTCCAGGCCGAAGGTGGTCTCGGTCTCGTCTACCCAGGCGAAAAACCACATCAGTTCATGCCTGTCTGCGCATCACGGGATGTCGGTGGAGTGGCGTTTTGCAGAATGAGCGCGTGCGTCTGCCGAGAGACTACCTTGGGGAATTCGGCGCATGCATAGTCGAAAGCTGATTGAGCTTCCGGCCATCCGAAACCTCGGACATAGAAGCCCGAGTTTGAGGCGCCGCGCCGATCGACGGAATTATCCCACCAGTAAAAGGCGTACCAAAACTGCAAGCCGCCGCAGGTCCAGAAAACCTTGCCATCATAGACGTCTGGCCGCTTGCCGTTTTTCAGCAGACCGCCATCCATCAAACCGACCGACCAAGGGATCTCCGGAACCTGCCGCTCCTCACCGTAGATTGTCCTGCCGTTTGGAAGATGCAGAAAATGGCCGGCGCGCTCCCAACACCCGAAGTAGAGTGCTAGCTTGCCCGCTGCCTGACCGGCGTTAATAGCAGCTTGCAGGTTGCCCATTCTCAAACTTCCTCGAGGTCAAGCGACCACGCCTCGTCGCCATCCCATTCCACCATGCTGGCGCGGTAGCCGACGACGCGCATGGACAGGCGCGGCCGGTAGAAGGTGAAATTGCCTTCCGTCCGCGTCGCCGGCTCGGCGGTGTTGCCGGCGACATCGCGTTCCGGCGAGCCGGTGGCGGTCAGGTAGGAAAGCTCGACCACGCAATCGACGGTCAGCACCATGCCCGGC
This sequence comes from Mesorhizobium sp. M8A.F.Ca.ET.208.01.1.1, assembly GCF_004791315.1. Lineage (NCBI taxonomy): Bacteria > Pseudomonadati > Pseudomonadota > Alphaproteobacteria > Hyphomicrobiales > Phyllobacteriaceae > Mesorhizobium > Mesorhizobium sp. M8A.F.Ca.ET.208.01.1.1. The sequence goes on along the minus strand of NZ_SRUT01000001.1, from coordinate 1,528,140 downwards.
CAGATTCCCGACAGCGCCGGCTGCTGCTGGTCCGTGCAGGAGATGTTCGACTTGAACTTGCGATAGCTGCCGTCGGCCAGGTCGATCAGAGTGCCGTTGACCGTGCGGGCAAGCTGCGCGGCACCGTCGATCGGCTCCAGCGTCTGCGTGATATTGCGCGCGCTGTAGGGCGGCACGCCGATCGGGTCGAGGCGCAGTTCTGTCAGGTTGTCGGCGGAGATCATCAGCCAGGCCTCCGGCCGGCGCTGGCCGTCGCCTGCTTCTGGGCGAATTGCTGCAGGCGGGTTGCGGTGAAATTGTCGGTGATCATGTCGAAGACGGCATCAGGGGTGAGGCCGAAATCGAGCTTGAGCGTGCCGAAGCTGCCCATGCTTGCCATCCCGGACGGCGCAAGGTCTGCCAGGGCATGACCACCGCCAGCAAACCGAGGGATAGCCATAGACCGATTGATGCTGTTGACGAAGCCGCCGATCTTGAACCCGCGAAGGCTCTTGAGCGACGGCACAACGCCCTGGTTGATCGCGCTCAGGAAGCCGACGCCAAGCTTCTTCACGGCTGCGGCCTGGATCACGAACTCGCCATTGGAGAGCCAGGCGAGGATGCTGTCGCTGCGCGGGCCGCCCTTGCCGGTAACGTGGCCGCCCGATGCGAAGCCGGAGCCGCCGCTCGAACTGCTCGACGAATCGCCTCCAAGTCCAGCCAATTGTTTCAAGCGGCTGATCGCGTTCGAGATGCGGGTGATCAGGCTATCGATGAAACTGCCAATGCGGCTGATGGCGCTGCCGGCGTAGCTGGCGATGACGTCCCAGATCGCACCAATGCGGACCTTGAGGTTTTCCCAGGCCGGCAACAGCGAGGCAACCAGAGGGGCGGCCCGCGAAGCCATGCCCGAAAGGATGGCCAGAACGATTTCGGAAACGCTGGAAAAGACCGAATTGACGATGTCGATCTGTGCGCTCCAGAGATCGACAAACAGGCCCGGAGCTTCCTCGACGAGGCTTGTGAAGAGACTGCGCACGAGGTCGATCTGCAACTGCCACAGCGACACGAATTGCTCGCCAGCCAGAGTGGCGGCGGCAATCACATTGTCCCAAGTGAACAGCGCCGCCATGGCCTGGAAGGCTTGGCCGACAAGCTGGAACTGCAGCACCCAGAGATCGACGAAGGCAGCGCCAGCCGCCTGAGCCGCTGCGATGATGTTGTCCCATGTGAAAAGGGTGGAGATGGTTGCCCATGCCTGCTGCGCGCCAGAGACGAGGAAATCCCAGGCCTGTTGCGCCGCTGCCTTGATCTGGTCCCAGAAGACGATCACGGCAGCCGCCGCCACAACCAGCCCGGCAATGATCAACGCCGGCCATCCGACCAGTCCGGCGATCAGGCCGATAAACTCGGTTGCACCGGTGACGAGCGCGCCGAAGAAGGCGCTTGCCGACCCGATCAACCCACGGCTGAACACGAAGGCCAATACCGAGCCGAACAGCCGGAATGTTGCAATGAGCGTGGTCGCCGCCGATCCAATGACCCGGAAGACGCCGAGCAACTGCAGCAGCGCCGCGCCAATAAGCAATTGGCCACCTGTGATCTTGGTGCCGAAAACCTTGTTCAGGGCATCGGCGACCAGACCGGCTGCATCCCGCACCGCCTTGAACAGCGGCAGGACGACATTGTTCAGGACGGCAAAGACGTCGCGGCCAAAGCCAACGATGGCATCGCGCCAGATCAGGATCCACGGATTGCGAACACGGTTGTCGGCGCCGATCAGCGCGAACAGCAGATCACGGATGCCGGAGAGGAGTTTCGCGTTGAGCGCTCGCCCGAAGGCGAGGATAGCATCCTTGTTCTCGACGATGGCGTCACGCAGGCCGGCAGCCAGCGCTGTCACGCCAGGCGCGAAGATCAGGCCCAGTTGGTCGCGAATACCCTTGGTGGCCGCCGAGACCTCGTCCAGCGTGTCGCCCAGCGCGTCGCCAACGTCGGCTTGCGACTTGGTGAAGACTATGCCGAGCCGTTCGGCTTCCTTGCCGAGTTCCTTGATGCCCTCCCGACCTTGATTGAGGAACGGAATAAGCTGAACGCCGGCCTTGCCGAACAGTTCGATGGCCAGCGCGCTTTTGCGCGGCCCGTCAGGCATCTTGGAGAACGCTTCGGCCAGGTCGCCGATGATGTCTTCCGTGGCGCGCAGATTGCCCTGCGAATCCTTGACCTTGATGCCAAGGTCTTTGAACACGCTCCCACTCTGCTTGACCTGGCCGGCCGCCTTCTTAACCGCGCCGCCGAACCGGGTAACTGTCACGCCGAGGTCGCTGAAGGTCTCGGTGGTGAAGCCTGCTCCCTGAGCGATGGTGGATTGTGCGTCGGCCAGCGTGCCGGCGGCCTTTGTGCCCTCGGCCGCCGCTTCGGCGATCGCCTTGTTGAGGCGCGACATGCCGGCGACGAACTGGTCATTGTCGACATCCGCCTGCTTTGCCGCGAAGGACAGGCGGCCATAGGCATCGACCTGCAGACCGGTCTTTTCTGCGGCCTTGCCTGCCTGGTCGGCGGCTTCAGCGCCCGACTTGGCGAGTTCCAGCAGGCCGGCAGAAGCGCCAGCGGCGGCTGCGGTCAACCCGGCACCGAGCAGGGCCAGCCGACGGCCGACAGTTGCGATGTCGCCGCCGAGCGTCTTCAGGCTGGCGCTGAACTGACCAAAATTGGCCTTGAGCGCTGCGGCCTGGATCTGGTTGAACGCCTTTTCGCCGGCATCGCCGAGGGCCTTCAACTGGTCCTTGATCGCATCGCCGCCTTCAAGGGCAATGCGCTGGACAATGGTCTTGCTGGCCATCAGGACACTCGCAAATTCTTGAGATAAAGCTCGCCGAGCCTGGCGGCGGCGCGCTCGGTGATTTGCCGGATCGAGAACCGATCCTTGATGCTGACGCGGTCGATACCGATGAACAGCGGCACCAATGTCGAAGGGGCTCCGGCACCGCCGCGCCTGAGTGCGGCTAGGCTGACTTTGTGCCTTCCGTCTTGGCCCGGCTTGCTGCGGCGGCTGGTGGCAATCCTGCCCGCCAGCAGTGGCGGCTTGCCCGGCCTCTCGATCGACACCAGCGGGCCGATGGTCTTGACATACAGCGCCGGCGTCATCTTCTGCCGCCCGGCACGCTTTGGCGTGTCCTTCAGCGGCAGCCATAGGCGCGGCTTGCCGGAGATGACGGCGCCTTCCTCGAACACGCCTGCGTAGCGGATGTTATGGAAGATCAGCGCCGCCGCGTCGATCGAATATTGCCGCCGTGGATAGACGTTCACGCGAAGCGCATTCTGCCATCGCTTCGAGAAGCCGGCGGCCGCAATGTCCGCCCGCCCATCGCGCTTGGCGATGTCGCCCGCTTCGGTGATCGCGGCCGTGCCTGCGAAGGCGACAGGGTCTTTCATCGCCGCCATGGCCTGGGCGAACTCGCCGTCCTTTTTCTGGTAGCGGAATCGCGCCATTGGACACCGCCTATGTTCCGTGCTTCATTTGCGGCGGGAGGGCTTCAAATGAGATATATTGGGGTATTACTTGCGCTTGCTGCGACGCCGGCAGTTGCCGGCGAGCGCGTACTGATCGACCCGACCGAGTTCATGGTGTTGTGGCCGGATCTCATCGGCCGCGACGTGGTGATTGCCAAGGGTCGCGTCGTGGCGGCCAGCGATCAATTCATGCTTTTGCATCTGCCCGGCGGCAACGTGACGCTGATGCCGCCATGGCGTGACCGTGATGATCTAAGACCGCTGTTCCAGTATTGCACCAGCGTGCTCACCGACGAGCGCTGTGACGTCGCCGCCGAGGGTACAGTCGGCAAGGCGATGTCAGGAGCTCCGCAACTGAGTGGCGTCGACTTCTTCAAGCCGGCCGATCACTAGAGAGCTCCCGCAGCGCGGACATGATCGCCTTGGCCTCGGCCCTGGCAGCGGTTGCCTGCAGGGCAAGGTTTTCGCCCATCTCCCGTTTCGCGTCGGCCTCGGCGAACCGCAGCACCCCGAGCAACTGCCTCGGGGTCATTGCCCAGAGGATATCCCACTCGTATCCGTGGCGACGCTTGAGGCGGGTGATTACTTCCGCGATTTCGTAGCCGGCGCCTTTGCCAATGCTCCGGCCCCGTCCTTGACCGCCAGCAGCGCTGTCAGTTTTTCGAAGAAGGGGCCGATTCCGTTTGGGAGCGTGACCTTGATGATGGCGCCGAGAATGTCAGTCTGCGCCTCCAGCGGGAGCCGGGCCGCGGCTGCCTGGTAGGCTTCCTCCCCGGGATGGCCGACGCCGGCGGCGATGATTGCCGCAATGGCGGACCCGCTCATGGCGAGCAGGCTCGAAACATCGACTTCCTTCCCCGACATCAGCTTCTTGATTTCCGGAAACTCGGTGATCAGTGAAGCGATGCCGACAGCGGAGACGCCGAACACCTCTATCTGCTTGCCGCTGACAGTGACCTTCTCCGTCAGCGGCGCAATGTCCAGAAGACCGACCATGCGCGTCAGGCCTGCGGCGTGACGGTCATCGTGCCGAAATCGGACGAGCCATCGGTGTAGGTGGTGGCGAGCAGGTCGCCGGTGATCTCGATCTGGCCGAAATCGGCATCCTCGATCGGCGAGAAGCTGCCGGTCGGGCCGAACGAGACCGACGGGAACACGCCATGCACCTTCTGGCCCTGGCTGTTGTCGCCGATGAATTCCAGCGCGCCCTTGATCACGCTCTTGTTCATCAGCCGGATGGTCTTCGAGCCGTCGGTGTTGTCGACCGGATCATCGGACATCAACAACAGGCCGAGATTCTCGGCTGTGATCTCGTCGAGCACGATGCGGATCTGCATGGCCTGGTTGTTGTACTGGGTGAAGTCGGTTTTCTTCGATCCGCCGCGCGTCTTCTTGTGCTCGAGCTTGTCCTGCGAGGGCGTCAGTTCGCACTCGACAATGTTGCCGAGATCGCGCTGGGCGCCGGCTTCGGGCGTCCACAAGGCATAGCCAGTGCCCTGGAAATAATTGTCGGTGCTGGGAGAGTCGGTCATGGACCTTCCTTTCGGTGAATTGCCCGTCACCGGGCGGTTGATAAACTCAGGCTTCGCGGCCTGGCCGCAGCAGATAGGTGAAGGTGAAGGCAACGCCGATGCCGCCTTCGGTCGAACGGCCTTGGGCGGTCGCCGGCTGCGCGCCCTCGTAGTGGGCCGCCTGACTCCTGGCCGTCAGGGCCAGCAAGGCAGGGTCGGTGAGCACGATGCCGATCAGCTGGCTGCGCAAAAAGTTCAGGGTTGTGCCGACATTGGTCGCGTCCTTGACCTTGGTCGCCATGCGGAACTGAACTTCCGGCGTCATCTCGATCAGTTGTGGCGGCGGCTCATTGGCGCTGCGTCGGCCGGGAATCGTGCCGACGCCATGCTCGGCCCCGTCGAGCAGCACGACATAGCGCGCCGTGTCGGAGAGCTCGCTGACATTGCGCTTCGGATCGAAGCTGGGATCGACCGTCTGCATGAGGTCGTAAAGGCGGACCAGGATCGCCTCGCGCCTGTCCTCATACACGGTCATCACGCCTCCTCGAGCAGCAGCCGCACTTCGGCCACCGCTTCGCCCTTCGGCGAAGGCAGATATTGATGCGAATAGACAGTCCACGCTTTGCCGTTGAGCGCCAGCCCGGCGCCCGGTAGGTCGGCAACGGCGATGCCCTTTTCGGCGAGTTCCGACGTGCGCACTGTGGCGCAGGGGCGGATGGTCGAGACCTGCGGACCTTCCAGCACCTCGACGCCAGCGGTCTCATCGATCGCCGTCAGGTCTGCCGTGGTACCGGCCGTATCATCGAGCGTCAGCACGGCGGTCTCGCCGAACACCGTATAGTTCGGGTCGAAGAGCAGCGTTCCGAAATCAACCAGCCCCATGGGCTTCCTTTCCGGCCAAAGGCCGCAAGCCCGACCGGGCGCCGCGCCCGATGGCGCGCCCCGCCGGAGCCGCAGGCTGCGTTGCAGCCGGTGCGCGGCGTGAGGCAATCAAGCCAGAAGCCTCCATAGCGTTCCGTCGACCAGCTCGCGCTCGTCGAACTGGGAATAGGCCAGCGCGTTCAGCCAGGGCTGGCGGTCCGGATAGAGCGGTTCCTCGATCCTGGCCAGGTCGCAGCGGCCGACCAGCGACGCGGCGCTGTCCTGGTGAACGAAGACCGGACAGCCCATGATCGCCGCCTCGACCGCGGCGTTCGAGCCATGGGTGACCAGGCAGTGCGCGCCCTTCAGATCCTCGTGCAGCTTGCGCCCACCTTGACCAGCGACTTGGCGCTGCATTTCCTTGTTGCGGATCGAGAGCGGCCGGTCGGTCAGTTCGTTGAGCCGCTTGACGGTTCGCATCGTCCAGCCCTCGATGCCGTGAAAACGCTGATAGGTCTCGCTCGGCTCGGCGACGACGATGTGGCGGCCGCTGCGCTGCCATGGCCAGACGTCGACCTCCAGTGCCCTCCACCGGTCGTCGAGCACGGGCCGGACAGCCCGCATCTGGAACGACCCGACGTGCCAGCGGTAGAAGCCGCCATTGGCGCCGACCGGCAGGTCGGTGGCGAACACCCGGCGCGCATAGCCCCGATCCCAATAGATCCAGCGACGGCCCGATGCCTTCCAGCCCTCGATCAAGGGGGCGAGCTCCGGCGTGCAGCCGACGATCGGCACGATGGAGGCGGGCAGGGCGGCAAGCGCGCCAAAATCGCCCTTGATGACCTGGCCGCCGGCTGCCCGGATAGTCGCGCCGATGCGCTCGAACAGCGCCAGCTTGAACTTCTTCAGGTGCCCCGGAATGAACAAGGCCACCGATGAAGCGCTAATCTCCCCCCTTGAGGGGGAGATGCCCGGCAGGGCAGAGAGGGGGGCCGCGCGCCGACTATTGCAATCAGGCATCGACGCTCGCGAAATGCCATGTCCACTCGACCTCGGCGATGCCGGCATCGCTCGGATGCGGATCGTGGACGAGCTTGCCGCCGCTGAAGATCACGGAGTGGTAAACGCCGCGCGGGCTAAGGCCGTTGGCGATATAGAACTCCGGCATCTCGCCGACCTCGTGACCGTTCATCCTCACGATGGTCTTTCGGAAGACCAGCTTCAGCCACTCGTCTGTTCGCTGGTACCAGGCGCCGCGACCGAACATGTCTTCCCATGGCGGCACCATCCACAGAGGCAGGTCGAGCAGCGAAGCGATGCATGCCGCATAGCAGTTGCCGTTGTGGATCCCGTCAGACAAGTAGAGCTTTGACTGTTTTACAGGAGTCATGTCCGCCAGTGCTCCGCCACCCAGTCCAGCCGCACATATTGGCTCGGGTCGCGCCAGCCCGGGAACGCCACCACGCGGGCGTTCCCCGGCAGCGCCTCGCCCTTGGGCCAGCCGCGCTTCTGGAAGGCGTAGACGCCATCCTCTGGCCCGAAGGCGGCGGCGTCGGGGATCATGTCGGCCAGCCAGGCCTGGTCGTCGGGGAATTCGTGGAACGGCACCTTCGCCGCCAGCTCGATCGAGAATTCATGCCAGACGTCGGGCCGGTAGCCGGCCTCCAGCATCCACAGCGATCCGTTGAACGGGCACGGATTGACCGCGTTGACGCCCTGCAGGATGGTGAAGGGCTCGCCCCCACGGTCGAACAGATCGTCGAGCGGCCCGGTGATGACGGTGTCGAGGTCGATAACGACGATGCGGTCGCCTGGCTCGATGCCGTTCTGCGCCTGCCATGCAGGATCGAAGGTACGCAGCCGGGCAAAGCAGCCATTCACCTCGGTCAGGTGCCGATCCTCCGCCGGCGGGCTGGCGCACAGGAAATTGAAATCCTGGCCGTAGTGGCGAGCGATGCCCGCCTCGAGCTTCCGAACATAGTCGCGGCTGTACTTCTCGCCCCACAGCCAGGTGCAGACGATCAGGCGCGCCATAGCACACCGATGCCGTTGTTCTTGGCCGTAGGGCAGAATTTGAATTCCGCGTGGCAGTGGCTCTGCTTGATGCGCTCCCAGAACACCGGGACGTCGATGCGCTTGCCTTCCTTCCACTCCGGCGCGCGCTGCCAGGCGATGTCGTGGAAGGCGACCATGCGGCATATCGGCCCGTAATTGGCCCAGTCTTTCTCGACGAAGGGCAGCGTGTGGTTGGCGTCGATGAAGACGGCGTCGAAGGGACCGAGCGACCGCACCTGGTCGACGACACCTTGAGCCGTCGAATCGCCCCACACCAGATGCGCGTCGAAACCCTGCAAGCGCAGCCGCGCTATCGTCGCCTTCAGCTCGGCCTCGCTCTGCGGCCAGGCCACCGTGCCGGCGGGCATGTCGACCGCGACGATACGAGCGCCCGCCGGCAGGCGGGTGGCGATGCGGGCAAGCGAGCCGCCGAACTTCGAGCCGATCTCGAGGAAGGAGCGCACGCCCTCGGCGGCGAACAGGTCCGCCAGCGCGTCGATCTCGGCCTCGACCTGGAGCATTGTCATGTTCAGGCCCTCGCCCAGATGGCGGCAACGCCCAATTCGGCGGAGATATAGGAGGTGTGGATGCGCTTCACACCGATCGCGCCGAGGTCGCGGTCTAGCGCCGCCATCTCCTGCTCGTTTTCATCCGGCTTGTCGGATGTGCCGCGCCAGGCGAAATAGCCCTTGGCCATCTTGCCGAAATGTTGCATCAGCGCGGTCAGCTCGTCCGCCGGCATGATGCGCTTCAGCTTGTGATAGGTGGCGAGGCAGAGCACGAAATCATACTTTTTCGCACCGAACGGTTTTAGCGCCGCCGCGCCGCCGGTGAGGTCGACCACCTCGAAGCGGCTGTCGACCGCACGCAGGTCGGCGAAGATTTCGCGCGCGGCCGCGATGCCCGGCTCGTAGATGTCGCAGCCATGCACCAGGCTGGCGCCGTTGGCGGCGAATTCATAGCCGACCATGCCGCGGTTGCAGCCGATGTCGAACACCGAGCGGTTGCGGGCGCGCAGCACCAGGTCGCTGATGCCGTCGAGCCGCATGTCGTGATTGCCGGCGACGCGGCGCTGCACGCTGTATTCGGCGCCGGCAGGAGAATGCTTGTCCATTTATAAAGCTCCAGCGGCGGGGATGATCTCCCCCCTTGTGGGGGAGATGTCGGCGCAGCCGACAGAGGGGGGCGTGAAGGAATGAGACGTTGGCGGGACAGCGCCCCTCTCTGCCCTGCCGGGCATCTCCCCCACTTGGGGGGAGATCAGCAGCTTCTGCGCCGCACCGGACACGTCATCGACAGAAATCGCCGCCATCGCCCGGCGGCAGTGCGGGCAGGCGGTGAGCGAGCCACAGGCCTGCGCGCCGCCGGTCAGGTTGGCGTGGCCGGCGTAGCCGGTCACCGATGGCGGCACGAAGCCGCCGAACAGCACCACGGCGGGAATGCCGACGGCCGCCGCGCCATGGTGCAGGCCGCCTTCGCCGCCGATATAGAGCCGCGCATGGCCAAGCACGGCCAGCGCATCGCGAAACGAGGCGGTGTCGAGTTGCTCGACGCCGGTGAGCGCCACCGCGTTCTGCCGGCTGCGGAACTGCACGACGCGAAAGCCTTTTTCTCCAAGCCGGTCGGCCACCGCCTGGTAGCGGGCGACGCCCCAATCCTTGTTGGGCGCCACCGGCTTCCATTGCGCGCTCTGCGGCTCGATGACGACGAAGCCGGCGCCGAAGCGGGCGCCGGCGGCGCGCTCGGCCGCGTCGAAGAAGACCTCGCCCGGCACGGCGCGGAACGAAAGGTTCCACTTCCAGCGGCCGGCGAGGCGCTTGTTGTATTGCCGGTGGCCCTTGTAGAAGGGCACCCATTCGAGATCGGCGGCGCCCTCGCTGCCGGGCGCGGCGAGGTTCGGGTTGCCGCGATAGATTTCGAAGCTCGCCGGCTCCCACAGGATGCGCCGGCCATCGCCCAGCGCCACGCGCTTACCCCGCGCCGCCGCGCCACGCGCCAGGCCGGAGCCCATCAGCTGGTCGCCATAGCCCATCAGGCAGCACCTTCTTCCTCGCCCCTTGGGGGAGAGGATAGCAAGGCCCGGTGAGCCGAAGGCGAACCGCCGGCCGCGCTTGGTGAGGGGTCTATTCCCATCAGCCGCTGCCCAAGCGATGGCCAGCCCAGCGAAGATGGAGAAACCGGCACGCCGCAGCGACCGCAGACCCAGCCTTTGCCAAAGCGATGCATCGGTTGATGCTGCAAGCACCCCATCAGCGTCACGCCGCCCACCTCTCCAGTTCCGCCCGCCATTCGTCGGCATAGGCGCAGTCCTCGTAGCCGGCCATCGCCGGCGTGCCGTCGGTGAAATGCACGATGGCCGGGTCGATCTCCGGATCGGAATGGCCGACGAGGAAATTCCATTGCGGGTCGAGGGCGCCGATCTCAGCATCGTCGAGCCAGCAGAAGCGGTGCAGGTCGCGACCGGGCAGTGTGTTGACCAGCTCCGGCGTCAACGCGGCGTTGGCCGGATGGTCGCAATTGAACAGCATGACGCTCGACCAGTTTTTTCGCGCATAGAGCGTCTGCGCCTGGCCGTCCATCTTCACCGTCTCGCGCGGCCGGTGGTCGTGCTTGACCACCATGACCGCCTTGTCGGGGTCGGCCAGCGCGAACAGGCGCTGCAGGTCGGTGCGCGCCAGCATGTCGCCGTCCATGAACAGCGCCCAGCCGGAGCCGGCCAGATGCGGCACCAGGAAGCGCGAGCAGGCGAATTCGGTCGCCATCGGCGCGCCCGAGATGTCGTCCCACAGCCGCCCCTCGCGCCGGCTGGTCGGCCGGGTGTAGAGGCCGCGCGCCCGCACCTGCGAAAGCACCACGCCGCGCACCGGAACCGGCGCGATCAGATACCGGTGGATCGAATGCCGGCAGACGGCGAAGGCGTCCGCCTCGCGCGGATCGAAGCCGATCCAGATCGATTGCTTGTTCACAAACACTCCTCGAACGTCTTGCGCGGCCAGCAGGTCACCGCGCTGTCGGGATTGGCGTTGACGATCTCGACGCCATGGGCCGACGGCGCCACCATGGCGAATTCCCTGACCTGGTCGGCCCAGCAGCTCTTCGATGGCGGCCACGGCCATCTCAGCCCGTGATTGTGGCGGCGGCCGTCCTGTGCCGGCTTGGCGTCGACGCCGAGCAGCACGATGCGCGCGGCGCCGAAATGCATGGCAAGGTTGATCGCGCCGGTGGTCGAGGAGCGCTCCAGCGTCACCTGGTCGGGCCGCGTCGCAAAGCCTTGCTTGGCATTGACCGTGCGGCCGATCACCTTCACGCGCGGATCGCCGATCTCCTTGGCCGACGTCACGATCAGCCCGGCGAACTCTTCGGCCGAGGGCCGCAACTGCTTCTCGCGCCACCAGCGCCCGTCGGCGAAGAACAGCACGTCGGCGGCGGGATATTCCTTCCACGCCGACTTGACCGCGATGACCCGGCGCCCCGCAAGCCGCGACAGGTCGAGCGCCCGGGTGGAAGGCCCGGCGGCGAGGACAAACACCGTCTCGCCGGGCCAGATTTTCTCGGCAGTCCACATGGATGCTGACTAGGCGGACTTGCCCTTGATCAGCGCGGTCGGACGCGTGCAGATCTGCAGCGCGTTCATCTGCGTGTCGAGGCTCCAGCCCTTGCCGTTCGGCATCTCGTACTGCTTGGTGTAGAGACGCTGGCCCATCGTATTGACCGTCTCGTTGTAATCGGCCGGCGCATAGTAGGTGCGGAAGAAGCCGGGCACGCCGATCGGGAAGATGTGGCACTTGTCGGTGGCAATGAACGGCGTCGAGCCGATCTGGCCGCGATAGTTGACCCAGATGATGCCGCCGAACTCGAAGGCGCCGTAGATTTTCTGGCCATTGGTGAGCACGTAGCCGTCGCGCAGCACGTTGGCCATCGACGTGTTCTTGTAGGAATCGACGACTTCCGGATGGGCGATGAGATCGTCGAAGAAGGAATCGTCGCAGAGCGCCATGACGCCGAGAAACGGCACGCCGTCGAGGCTGTTGGCGATGCTGCGCACGACGCCGGCGCACTTCTTGCGCAGCGCGCCTGCGACCGGATTGGCATTGGTGAGGTCGAAATTGACCTCCGCCGCCTGGGAGACGCCGAAGGTCGAGAACAGATCGAGGGTCGTGCCGTCGGCATAGGTGACGACGCCCTTGACCGCGCCGACGCGGGCGAACTCTTCGGTCGCCGACATCGAATCGGCGTGGATGGACAGCCGCTCGGCGACCTTGCCCATGACTGTCTCGGTGACGTTCTCCTGGCCGAAGGCGCGGATGCCCTGCACCTCCTCGGCCATGACCGAATCGTTGATCTCGAAATGCGGGACCGCGATCGTGCGCAGCGTGCGCTTCGACTTGTCCAGCGTGGTGCCGGGCGCGCCACGGCCGGTCGGTGCGATCAGCGACAGGATGCCGTTCTTCTCCTCGATCGCCACCGAGGTGGTCGAGATCGCGGTGGAGTTGAACCAGCCCTGCTGGCCGATATAGCCGGGGACGAACTTGATTTTGTTGATGGCGTCGGTCAGCCCGACCAGGCTGAAGGCGTCGCTTGCGAAGATGTCAAGCATTGCGATGGTTTCCTTTGGAAGGGCGCGTCGGGCCGACGGGCCGGGAGGGAGGGATCAGGTGAAGTTGCCCGCGTCAGCGGACGATGATGCCGAGCGCCGCGAGGCTCTCGACGGTCGCCGCCTTCTCTCCGCCGAGCGTGGTCTCGGTCGGATAGGTGATGAGGTTGTCGTTCACCTCGGCGTCGCGGGCGATATAGGCGACGTTGTCGACGTCGGCGGCGGACGCATCGACGGCGGCGAGCACGATGCCCTCGACGGCGGTGACGACGTCGCCGGCGGTGTTGAGCGCGCCGTTGGCGGCGATGAGCTTGCCGGCGGAAAGCTGGACGACTTCGCCGGCCGCGAGCGTCTGTCCCGAGGCGACGGTGCCGGACGCGCGCGAGCGGTGGCCGTTTGCCTCCGAAAGGATGAAGGCAGCGGTGTGGTAGACTTCAGTGAAGCTGCTGGTCATGGGAGTTGATCCTTGTGATCCGTTGGAGAGGTGACGGCGCCGCTATGGCCCGTCAGGAAGGCAGCCGGGCGTTCTGCCGGGCGATGGCCTTGTCCCAGGTCGGGCCGTCGGCGTTCGAGCCGCTGCCCTTATTCGAAAGTTCGCTGCCGGAGCCTTTTGCCTTGGCATCGCCGACCGCCTCCTGGACTTCGGCCAGCGACTTGCCGTCCTTGATGAAGGCGGAAGCCTTGGCCGACTGGTTGCCGATGTGGCAGGTGGCGGCGATGTTGGAATGGAGGTCGCGGGCTTCCCTCCAGGTAGCCGCGACAGCCGCAGCGACCGCATCCGTCCGCACCTTGTCCGCGTCTTCCGGCAGCGTGGCGGCGAAGGCGTCCAGGTCGGCCGACACTTTGGTGCCTTCCTCCTGCATCGCCTTCAGCCGGCTTTCCTGCTCGGAGGTGATCTCGCCATCGGCCTTGTCGATCGCGGCATTGATCGCGTCGGCCTCGGTCTTCAGCGCGCGCCTCTTGTCGAGAAGCGCCATAAGCACTTTCTGCATGATGGTTCTCCATGATTTTCCGGGAATCGATACGTTCGTGATGCCGTACCGCGCCCGGAGCGCCGACGGCCGAAACTTCAGATGATCTGGCGGGAAGCGCGGGCGCTCATGCCGCCGCGCTTGCCGCCCTTGGCGAGGCGCGCGACCGTTTCTTCCAGCGTGGCGACACGGTCGACCATGCCGAGCTTCAGCGCTTCCTGCGCCAGCACGGCGCGGCCGCCGCCGAAGTTCTTGTCGTTTCCTTCCGGATCGGCCTTGACGACCGACACCGCAACGCCACGGCCCTTGGCGACATCGCCTGCGAACATGCCATAGAATGTGGTGACGTTGCCGAGGATCGCGGCACGACCGGCTTCGTCGAGCGGCTGGAAGGGATTGCCCTCGACCTTGCGCGGACCGGCCGAAATCATGGTGACCTTGACACCGCCCGCTTCGAGCGCGGCCGACAGATCCTCATGCACCGTATAGACGCCGATCGAGCCGACCGCCCCGGACGGCGAGACGACGATCTCGTCGGCCGCACTTGCTATCCAATAGGCGGCCGAGAGCGCGATCGTGTTGGCGACCGCGACGATCGGCCGGCCGTCGCGTCGCGCGTTGCGGATCATCGCCGCCGTCTCCGGCACCAGGTCGACGCGGCCGCCGGGCGAATCGATCTCGATGACGATCGCCGACACGGAACCGTCATTGGCGACCTGGCCGAAGGCGCGGCGGAAATCGGTCATCAGCGCAGCCGGTTGGCTGACGTCGGTGATCGCCTCGGAACGCGGCAGGATCGGCCCGACGATGCGCAGCAACGCGACGCTGCCGCGCTGCTCCGACGGGGCCGGACGATCCGCGGGTGCCGCGCGGTAGGGTTCGCTGCGCGGCCCCCTCTCGCTACGGAAGAGCAGCATCGCCGCGATCTGGTCCGCCTTGCGCGGATCGATGAACCAGGCGTCGCTGGCGAAAGCGCGCAACAGGCGGTTGAGCTCATGCGGCATTCTGCTGATCCCCCTGCTGCTGATTGCCTGGCTGCTGATGTCCCGGCGGCGGCTGGTCGGTGTTGCCGGCCGGGGCTGGCGCCGGCGCCGTTGCGAACGAGATGCCGAGTTTCTTCTCGCGCGCCTTGTCGGCGGCGATGCGGCGATCGTTCTCCTCCGGATCCACGCCCATGCCCTCGACGACGTCGGAGCGCGACTTGAAGCCGCTGTCGACAGCGAGCTTTTCCGCCTGCATGTCCTTCAGCGGGTCTATCCAGTCCCATTTCGGCGGGATGAACTTGGCCGCCTGCCATGTGCGCTCCGAGCCGACATAGACGGAGGCCGCGAGCGGCACGGCGCCATTCTGCACCGCTTCGGCCAGCCAGCGCTGCCAGACCGGCCGGCAGAACTGGAAGATCATCGCATGGTTCTGCGTCGCCGCGATCTCGCGGCGGAATTTCACCATGCCGGCGCGCTGCGAGCCGTAGGAGGCCTGCCGCAGGTCGCCGGTCATGTCGGCATAGGGAACGCCGGCGCCGGCCGCGACCTGGAGGTTGCCGCGATACTGGAACGCCTCGTAATTGCCGCCGACATCGGCGGGCTCGGCGAACTTGATGTCCTGGCCGGGCTCGAGGTCGACGGTGACGCCAGGCTCGAGCGCCACGCCGCCCTCGACACCGGCGGCGGTGGCGGAAGCGGCCGGCTCGGAGAGCACATCCTCTTCCGGCGCGGTCGAGGTGATGAAGGCGCCGAACAGCGCCGCCATGCGCTTGCGCTCGAGCTCAGCGTCGTCATAGGCGTCCATGACCGCCGCCCGCACGATCGATGACAGCGTGTGCGGGATGCCCCTGATCTGCCCGGCTTCGAGAGGCCGGAACACATGCATGACTTCCTCGGCCGGCACACTGGTGATCTCGCCGGTGAAGTTCATGTCGCCGGGGCGCTGCTTGTAGAAGCGGTAGGCGACGCGGTTGCCGATCGGGCCGAAGACAATGCCGCTGCGCACCTTGAGGCCATTCGGCAGGTCGACATTGTCGGCGTGGTTCAGCATCTCCGACGGCAGCAGCTGCACCTGCAGCGGCACGGACAGGCCGTCGCTGGCGAAGCGCGGGCGGAAGCGCGCAAAGCATTCGCCGGCATCGAACATCTCGCCGCCGACCGTCGCCTGCTGACCGTAAAGATCCGTCAGGCCATCGGCATCGCTCTCGTCGGTCCAGACCAGATAGGCCTGCATCAAGGCCTCGCGCAGCACCGGATCTGATATCAGCGAGGATGGCTTGATGCCGTCACCGACAAGCGCCGCGACGTAAGCGCGCTTGGCCGCCGCCATCTGCGGGTTGTTGCGCGACAGATAGCGCGAGCGCGCCACGACGGTGCGCCCGTAGGAGCGCATCAGCGTGTTGATGTCCTGCACGCCGGTCGGCAGCATTTTCAGCCGGCGGCCCGACTGGCCGGCGTCGAAGGCCTGCACCTGCTGCGGCTTCATCAGCCGCGGCGAGCCGACCATGCCATTGGCACCGACCGCGACCCGGTAACGCTCTTTCAGCATCAGAGCCCCTTGCTCGACTGGTAGCCATAGCGCAGCCGCTTGCGCGGCGTTCCGTTGGCTGCGGCGAGATCGCCTTCGAGTTGGCCGATGATCTTCTCGATCTCGGCCAGCGTGCGGAACGTGGTCAGCGCTTCGCCATGCTTGACGGTGAGGACGCCGGTGTCGCGCGCCTTCTTCAGCGCTTCCAGCCTGGTGGTGATCGTCGCGGCATCGGCCATCACTGCATCCATTTGCTGCGGCGAACTCTCGCCTTGGGTTTGGCCGGTGCCTTCGCCGGCGCCGCCGTGGGCGCAGGCTGCGCCGCAGGCAGGGTCGCCGGCGCCATCAGATCCTCGAGGTCCATCTGCGCGCCTTCCGGCGCCGGCGTCTCGCGCTCGGCTTCGTAGCGGTCCCAGAGCCGGTCGGGCATGGCGCGCAGGCCAAGCTTGATCGCCGCCGCCTCGGCCTGCAGATGCGTGTCGAGGCCTTCATTGGCCTGCGCCGGATCCTTCACCCATTCATAGGCGATGAAGCCGGTCTTGAGGCGCTTCGCCCGCCGCGTTTCGGCGGTCAGCTGCCTGAAATACTCGTCGTCGAGGCCGCGCGGCAGCGCGACGTAGCCGCGCTCCAGCGGGTCTGATTTCACCAGGTTGCGGTAAAGCCCCATCTTCAGGACCGAGGTCGCGAAATTGTAGAAGCGCCGGGAATAGGCGAGCAGCTTGCCGGCCTTGTTGCGTTCCTTCTTGACCCGCGCGATCAGCGGCGCTGCCTCCGAGGCGACGCCGCGCACCATGATCACCTTCGACGACGGGTGCCGCTTGGCCCAGCCCCAGACATCCTCGGTCCAGGCATTGCCGTCGATCGCCAAGAGGTCGATGCCGATCGGGCGCCGGTAGCCGTTGACGAACTTCTGGCCGAGCAGCGCGTCGAGGAAGGTCCAGCATTCCTTCGACGAGATGTGGCCGGGAAACACCCCGTACTGCACCACGGCGCGGCGGAAATCGCGCCCCCACGCTACCACCTGCCATTCCACCCGGTCGCCCTGGCAGTCGACCCCGCAGGTGACCAGCGGATGGCCGACCGGAATGGTGCCGCGCGGGTAGGGCGATTCGCCGGCCCGGTCGCGAAGCCCTTCCCAGGGCGGCGCCTCGCCAAGCGTCTTGTAGGCGCGGCCGACGACGTCGTTGAAGAACGTCTGTTCCGACGCAGGGTCGCCGCGGGCATTGAGCCAGGCGCGGGCGATGCGCTCGAACGACTGCAGCAGCGAATAGGCCGACCACAGATGGAACGAGCGGTGGAAACGCTTCGCCTTGGCATTGGCGGCGCGCCAGACCTCTTCGCCCTTTTCCGCCAGGAGCCGCGCCGCACGCAGCATCGCCGGCCGGTCGTGCTCCTCGATGATGCCGCCGCATTCCGGATCGGCGCAGGTGAAGTGCGAGCGTTCCGGCTGCTCTTCGTCGAGATGGGCGAGGAAGTTTTCCCACTCCAGCGTCTGCATGTGGCCGCAGTGCGGGCACGGCAGATAGAGTTTCTCCTGGCTGCCGTCCTCGTAGTTCTTGGTGATGCGGCATCCCGGCTCGACCAGCGGCGTCGACACCTTGAGGATTTTCGCGAACTCATGCGCCTGGGAACGGCTGTCGGCCTGCGTCTCCGGGTCGCCGGCGTTGTTCATCTCCCACTTGGCCAGGTCGTCCTGGACCTGGCGTTTCATCGTCACCTGGGAGAGCGAGGCCGGCGAGTTGGCCCCGGAAATCTGGATGGCGCCGCGGCCGTCGATGCGCTCCTTGTAGAGCACCGAATCGGACCCGTCGCGGGCCTTCATCGGGAACAGTTTCGACAGCGCCGTGGTGCCTTTCAGCATCGGCGCCAGCTTCATCTTCGACCAGCGCTGCGCGTTGTTCTCGGTCGGATGGACGTAGAGGAAATCCCCCGGGTCCATGACGAGCGAGCCGCCGCAGAAGATGTTGGCGAGCACCGTGCCGCCGAGCTGCGCCGACTTGTGCACCGACACGATGCGGCAGGGATCGTCGGGCGACAGCGCCCGCAGGATCTCGTCGAAGTAGAAGAACAGGTCCCGGTTGTACGGGCCGGGCAGGGGGCTTTCGCGCTCGGAAAAGACGATGTTGTCTTCGGCCCAGCGCAGATAATCCACCGGCGGCGGCGGCGCCATCACCTGGGCCAGCACCTCGGCCGCGATCCGCTCGGCGTTGGCGACCTGGACGAAGTGCGCGGTCATGGCTTTTCGGCCCGCAACGTGCTAGGTCCTCTGTCGCGCAGCGGTGGCGGAAAACGCACCTAACTGACAGACGCGAAAGTCGGAGCAATCCGGCAAGCCGGGCGGGATGGTGATATCCGAAGGACCGGCGTAGTGCAGGTTTGAGTCCTGCCCGCTGTGCCCATCGTTCACGCGGCGTTGCCCTCGATGATCACGTCGACACGCTCCGGCAGGGCCGCGGCGCGGCGCTGTTCGCGGGCCGCCAGCGCTGCCTTCTTCTCGTTGCGGATCTGCCGGAACATGTGCAGGTAATCGCGCTGCGGCAGGTTCGGCTTGGCCGCGGCGGCGGTGGCGAGATCGGCCAGCATGCCGGTGTAGAAATCCTCGACCATCTGCACGGCCCTGGCGACCTCGGTCCGTACGGTCGCGGCATCGACCAGCCGGCCGAGCTGCTGCGCCTCTTCCTGGGCGGCGACGCGGTTGCGGCGGCGTTCGCTTTCCAGCCGCTCGAGCTTGATCTGGTCGTCGACGTTCTGCGGCTTGAGCGGCGCGCCGTCGTCGAGCGGCCTGGCGATGCCGGCGCGAGGGTCGCCGACATCGCTGGCCCCGTCCGGCTCGTCGAGGTCGAGCCGGGTCGAGAGCCCGTTGCCCAAAGCCTGCCCGATGTCGCGCCGCTGCCGGATCTGCTCCATGGCCCGGGCGACGATCACTTTGGCCGAGCGCCCTTCGCCCTCCAGCGCGTCCCGGCCGATCATGCCGGCGGCAATGTACTGGCTGACGCGACCAGGCGTGACGTTGATATGCCGCGCGAAGTCGCCCTTCGACATCGTGGGCTGCATATCTTTAGCGCTCTTTAGGCTGCTGTTTAGACCCGTCTTTAGGCTGCAAAAAACCCGTCAGACTAGACACCCCCCGCGCCTACGCCGTCCCGCATACGGTTTTGGGGCCGGGAGGACCCGCGACTTTGTGCCGTGCGGTGGTGGGCGCGGTGCCCGCACAACGTTGGAAGGGCGGTGCGACGAGCGGTCGGTCGGAATCTTTTTCAATGCGGTGAAGCTGGATGCTTCGCCTGGGTCCGTTCGGGGCTCGGCCTTTCGGCTGCCACTCGGTCTTAGAAGCTTTCGCTTCAGGTCAACGGATCATCCTGGGACGGACTCGCTAATCTCTTTTGGTGATTTGCGCAAGGGAGAGCTCCACTGGTGTCGACCGTCCGAAGATCTCGACCAGCACTGTCGCCGTGTGCTCCTCGATCACGCTCTCGATCACACCGGTGAACGAACGGAACGGACCTTCCTCGATCAGCACCTCGGCGCCGATCGGGAACGCCGCTTCGACCACGTCCTTGTCGCTCGACTTCTCGCCCAACTTCTTCTTGAATTCCAACAGCTTGGCCTCGCGCACCATGACCGGGCTGCCATTGCCGCCAAGCACGGACAGCACGCCTTCCAGCGACAGGACACCAGACCAGGTCGCGTCCTGGTTGATCACCCTGATGAACAGATAACCGGGGAAGACAGGCACATGAAACACCACCTGGCGCTTGGCATGCGTCGCCTTGCGCAGGCGCTTTTCCATCGGCCGCCAGCATTCGATACCGACACGGCCAAGTGATTCTTCCACAGCTTTCTCGCCGTTGGAGGCAACGCGGATGACATACCAGCCCATCACCGGACCTGATTCGCCCGCCGCGGCGAGCAGCGCCTGCGACCGTCGCGACACACCGCGCTGCCTGTCCGATTCGGCATAGCAGCGATCGAGGTTGATCGTGGTCGCCTCATTCGGCCGCTTTGAGTGCATCATGGTCCCCTCGCAATGCCTGTTCGAATTGTTCCAGTCCGCCCGGTCCGCCAACCGGGAAGTAGACGACCGGCATCTGGCCGGGGTCGGGCAGCCATGGCCAGCCGCGCTTTTCGTGCTCGGCAAGCCATGCGCCCCAGACGTCGCCGCGCACCGTCACCGGCTCCATCAGCGCGGCAAGAGCCTCGCATTCGGGCGCCACGGTGATGCCGCGCCGGTTCTCGGCCTGTTCCTGCATGCGGATCACCGAGGGCCAGCCATGCGCCGCCTGCCGGGTCAGCCTGGCCTGTCGCCCCTTGGCATCGTCCTGCGCCAGCAGCGCCGCCATGAAACCCTTGGCCGGCGGTGCGTCAGCCGGCGGTACGGTCAGCAGCGTGCGCATCCGCACCGCGCTCCACACCGGTCCGAACGGCGGCGCCACCATCGCCACCGGCTTTTCGTCGGCCGGCTCCGGCACCTCGCGCCACAGCTTTTGCGAAAAATAGCTCGACGGCGCCGGCACATGCGTCTTGCGCTGGGCCTTGAGCAGCGCCAGCCAGTGCGGGAACAGCCGCACCGCCTCGGCCCGGTCGGCGGCGTCGAGCCCCAGCCACACCTTCAGCGCCGGTTCCTTTGGCATGCCGGCAAAGCCTGGCCAGTCCTTGAGCAGCGCCCAGCCGTCGCGTTCGACCTTCTTGCGATCCTCCTCGCGCGCCTCTCTCTCATGTTCCTTTACTGGTTCCCTTACAAGGTTAGTGTCCGGATTCCGGACACGGCTTTCGTCATTTTCCGGACACGGCTCCGGCGCTTTTCCGGACACGGCCCCGTGTCCGGATTCCGGACACGGACTTTCCTTGTTTTCTGCGGGTTTCCCCGCTTCGAAGCCGGCTTCGAAGGCGAAGCGGTAGAGCGTCGATTTCTGCCGGTGCGTCGGGCCGTCGCGACGCTGTTCACGGCGGATCAGGCCGGCCGATTCCAGCGCATCGAGATGCTCGTTGAGCGAGGATCGCGACATCTCGCAATCGCTCGACAATGTCTCCTGCGAGGGAAAGCAGCCATTGTCGGGATGGAAGCGGTCGCACAGCTGCCACAGCACGATCTTGGTCGCCGGCTTCAGCCCGCGCTGCTTTATGGCCCAGCCGGTCGCGTCGTGGCTCATACGGGCACCCCGAATTGAAATAGCGGCGAGCAGGCACCGGCGGCGCGCGCGTCTAATGCGGCGGCGCAGGCTGGATTGATCCACAGCACTTCTGTGCGCTCGCGCGCGCCGTCAGCAAAGGTCTTGGTTTCAACCCGCCGCCAACCTTTCAGCGCATTGTCATAGAGCGGATCGGCGTAGCCGGAGAGCACAACCATGCCAGCTAAATCGCACAAGACCTCGAGCAGTCTGGAGTGATCTTGCGACGAGAGTTCATGTCGATAGTCTCTTCCAGGATCTCGCGTCTCGGCCACGTAAGGCGGGTCGACATAATGTAGGCAATCCGGCTCGTCGTATCGAGCCATGACAGCAAGCGCATCGTCGCTCTCTATTACTACGCCCGCGCGCAGCCGTTCGATCACTGCCGGCAGCGCATCGGCATATGTTCCCCAATCGTGTTGAGGCAATTGACCGGCACGGTAGCCCTTGCAGCGAAACCCCGTGCGCCGCGCATGCCCGTTGGTGCCGAAGCCCATGAGCGAGCGAATGATCAATCGCCGTGCACGCTCGATCGGCTCATCGGTTGCCACGTAAGCCCCGTCAAATTCCTCACGCGCAAAAGGCGTGTGTCGCAATGCGGCGATTAGGCGCGCGCCGGAATCGGCATCGCGAAGCACGCGAAAGAGGCAAACGACATCACCGTCCAAATCGTTGTAGACCTCGGACTTAACGGGTGACTTTCGCAGCAGCACGCTCGCGGCGCCGCCGAAAGGCTCGACATAAACCTTGTGCTCCGGAAACTGGCTGATAATCCAGGGCGCAAGCTTCCACTTGCCGCCATGCCAGCGAAGAACGGGACGGGTTGGCGCGTTCATCCTTCACCCATCATGCGAACAAGGCGAGATGGCGCCCCACTGCACGCCGAGATCGAGGCCGGCGCCGCCGGTGCACAGCGAGAGGATGTCGAGGGCGGGACGTAGAGCCACGTTCATCGTCCCGCCTTTTTCCATGCCATGAAATCGGCGCGCAGGGCTTTCCATCTCTCGACCGCCCGGCCGCCTTCGTTGAGTTCGCTGCGCGAGGTGACGCCGAGCAGCGAGCGCGTCTTTTGCGCCGCGCGGTCGTCGGTCAGCGGCGCTTCCAGCCCGTGCCGCTGTTCCAGAAACACCTTGAACGCCGGCTCCCGGCACATCAGCGCGCATTCGGCCGCATAGTTTTTCAGCACCGGCGCCGGTGCTTGCTCCGGCTGGCCCTTCAGCGCCCGGATGGTGGCGAAGGCCTGGTCGAGCAGGCGCAGCAGGAAACGGTCCCTCTCGGGGGCGTCGACGACGAAATCGATCTCGTCCACGGTCGCCTCGTCGAAGCGGGCCAGCCGGAACAGTTCGCCCATCTCGCCCTCGGCCTCGATGAAGGCGCCGGCCTCGTCATGCACGCGCGTCCACTTGCCCGGCGCCACCTGCGCCAGCGCCTGGCGCACGGCGCGCAGCCTGATCGTATCGGAGGAGTGGGCGACAGCCGCGGGCCGCAAGTCCGACCCGACGTCGGGCGAAGCCCGCCCCGCCGGAGCGCCTTCGGCGGGTGAGGCAGAAGAAACGTTCATGCCTTGCGCTCCCCGCGATAGACGCCGGCCTTGCGCACGGCATGCAGCACGGTGGTGTGGTCGCGGCCGCCGAAGTCGCGGCCGATCTGCGGTGTCGAGAGGTCGAGCCGCACGAGATAGGCCTCGACCATCGCCGCGTGCCGCGCCTCGACGATCGGCATGGCGCGCGATGGTCCGGTGATGTCGAGCGGGCTCACCCCATGGCGCTTGGCAACGGTGCAGATGATCGAATGGATCGAAACTTTCGGGGCCTCGATGGGCGTGCCGATTTCGGCGGCGTGCACGATGGCGCTGGCTTCATGCCGTGCGTCGGCGACGATCTTGGCGCCCTCCCGCGCGGCCTGGTCGAGCTGCCTGTCGGCCTTCTGCTTGGCCGCGCGCACGATGCGCTCGGCGTCCCGCCGCGCGGCGGTGATGAGAGCGGCGGCGGCAATCTCCGCCTTGCCGCGGCTTTCCTCGGCGCAGCGCAGGCGCTGGAGAACCGACCGGTCCGGCTGCTGCTTGGCGATCAGCGCGGGCGAGCGCATGTCGAGGCGCGGCAGGCCACGGTCGAGCTTGCGCAGTGCGGCTTCAGCCATGGGCCACCCCCGCCGCGAATTCAGCCAGGCCGCGCCGGAAGGCATCGGCCGCGTCCGCGAGGCCTGGCGGCGGCATGCCGTCCGCGTCGCGCACCGCCAGCATCAGCGAGGCGCGCAGGTCGACGAACTGTTCGCCGGCGGCAAAGCCCGCGCGCCGGCAGGCGTCGAGAATCACGCCGTGGAACTTCAGCAGGATCGAATCCGGCATCCGCAGCAGCACGTCCGCCCGCGCGCGGTCGCCGTCGGCGTCGTGCAGTTGCCGCAGGATCGGCAGCATGGAATCGGTCACTGGCGTAACGCCTCGATCAGCTCATCGGCGTTGATGCATATCTGGTCAGCCAGAAGTGCCATCAGCTCCGGTTCCTCGCCGTCCTGCGTCACGATCAGCGTGCGCTTGCCGGCACCGGCCATCCAACCCAGTTCGAGATGCGCGGACCGCCCGCAAGGCAGCAGCAGGACACCGGTGTCCGCCCAACGCATGGCCGAGAAATCGGCGTTGAACCCTTGCGCGGCACGCGGATGCGTCAACAGCGCCGTGCGGTATTGTTCAGCCGTGAAAGGCGCCTCCAGCGCCACGTCCTTCCAGCCGAAGCCGGTCGAATGGGGCGGGTTGCGGAAATCGTAGACCTGATGCCCTTCCTGCCGCAGCTGATCGACCATTGCTGGCTGGTTGGGGTTGCGCCAGGACGAAGCGAGATAGATGCGTGCCATCAGTTTTGGCTCCTTGTTTCACATGGGACAGACGCTGTAACGGCTTGCCGCAACAGGGTTTTTCGCGTCACGCGGCGGCGTTTCACGCCCGGCGCGAGGAAATCCAGTGGACGCAGGCGCAAGGCCTTGCTCAGCACCAGGAAGCTGCCGATGGTCAGGTTTTCGCCGTGCCTGGCGCGGGAAATCATCGCCGTGTTGAGGGTCGGCCAGGCCTCGACCGCCTGCCGGCCCGAAATCCCTTCGAGCCGCCGCCTCACGGTCGCGGCGAAGCGGTCGCGATCGAACGGATCAGGCATTTTTTCCCGCCTCCCGCAGCTTGCGGTCGAGCGCGCGTTTCAGCCGCTTCAGCTGGCGCTCGGTCTCGGGATCCGGCGCGCGCTCCTGCGGCACGGGATAGTGCCTGTCGCCGCGCAGCCGCTTGGCCTCGATCGCGGCTGCGTAGCAGCCGGCGGAATTCTTGTCGGGGTCGTATTCGGCGCGCTTGGTCACAGTTCCAGCGCCTCCTGCGTCGGTTCGGGCGGGCGCTCAGGCGTCACGAACATGTCGGGCTGCGCATAGGCCTTGCGGATGCGCTCGCAGGCGATATCGAAATAACCTTCGTCGATCTCGATCCCGATGAATTTTCGCCCGAGTTTGACGCAGGCAACGCCCGTGGTGCCACTGCCCATGAAGGGGTCGAGAACTGCTTCGTTTGGTGCCGTGGCCTCACCAAGAACCCATTCCATCACCGCCACAGGCTTCTGGGTTGGGTGAACGCGCGGAATTCCCTTTTCGGAATCCCGCATCATCCCGTTCCAGTAGTGATTGATCAGCCGAGCGACACCTTTGAGATTTGTCCATGCCATCTCGCAGTCGGCAAAATCGTTACGGGTGAAGCCTTTGCGCTTGTCCCAGACCAGCCATTTGGAGGACGAGGGAAGACGCTCCGCGAAATGATTCGCGCCAAACAAGACGATTGTCTTTGCCAGACCAAGCAAGGCCGACGGATCGAACGGCCGGTCATCGCCAGCGATTGCGACACCGTTGAACTTGCTGACATATTTGCCACCGCCAATGCCGTCGCCGCCGGCACCGTGCGCGAATGCAATCCCATAGGGAGGATCAGTGACCACGGCGTCGATGCCCCCCCCCAGCAGCGGCAGCACCTCGAGGCAGTCGCCCAGGATGAGCCGGCAATCGCCGATGATCTCCTCGCGGCGGATCGCGCTCATGCCGGCACCGCCTTGGCGCGAAACGCCCGCGCGGCTTCAAGCAAATTAGGACAGTCCGGCGGGACAGCGCCCCCCTCTGGCCTGCCGGCCATCTCCCCCTCAAGGGTGGAGATCGGCAGTTCCGGCGTTTCGCCAGCCTCATTGCCCCACGCATCCCAGCCGGGCCGCACCTGGCGTGCGTTGAGCTCGATCTTGGGCGTGTTCGGCCAGTGTCTTTCGATCCAGGACGCGAAAACATCCGGCTTGGCCGAATGCCGGCCGACGTCGGCTTCCACCGCCATGGCCTCGCACCAGCTGTCGAGCTGGTCGCCCATGGCAGGCGCGACCGGGTTGCCGCGCGTCGCGATCAACAGGATTTCGTGCTTGCCGCGCGCCCAATAGCCGGTGCCGACGCGGTTCTTCAGCCAGGCCCAATGCGACACGTAGCGCGCATGCGCCTTGTTCGGCGCCAGATAGCCGGTGTTCGGATCACGCTCGATCCAGGCAAAGCCCCAGGCGTCGAGCACGCAGATCGCCTCGACCAGCATCGGCGCCGTCGCCCACAGGAACAGCACGCAGTCCTTGGCGGCGATGGCGCCGACGTCGCGCTGCATCAGCGTCAGGAGATCGCTGGTCGGGTAATGATTGTCGGGCGACCGGTCCATGCCGGTCTCGGTGGAGTAGGGCGCAAAGCTCCACTCCGGATCGGCATAGATGACGCCGTACTTCTTCGCTGGCAGGGCTGCCTGCTTCGCGCCTAGCTCAATCTCGCGAACGCTGCGCCGTTCCTTCTTTTCGGCCTGCGCCTCGGCGCGGATCGTCTTCACCGCAGGCGCGATCGCCCGCTTCAACGCCGTCCGCGTCGGCTCGTCGCCGCTCGCCAGCATGTCGTCGAGCACATCGCGCACGATGGCCGGATTCTTGGCGATGGCATCACGCACCTGGCGCGCTTCGTGGATGTCCTTGCGGTTAAGGCCGACGTCGGCGGCTGTTGCAGCGTTCCGGGACGGAACGGTGCTGTCGCCACCGCCTTTGCGCCCTACGACCTCGCCGCGATCCTGCGCGGCATCGTATTCGTCGGCCAGCCGCCGCTTGGCCTGCGCCTCGATTTCCAGCGCATCGGCCTGGGCACGGTGGGTGGCGGCAATGATGTCGTCATGCGCCCGCTTGGCCTTCTGCAACCGCGCCGAGCGCTTGGCGGCGTCATAGACTGCCGCTGCCATGTCGCGCGCGTCGAGCACCTCCGCGGCGCTTGTCGCCCGCGCGAGTGCCGCCGCCGCCTCCTTGACCAGAGACGGCAACGGCTTGGGGGTGGCGAGGGCGACAGCCTTCGGCATCAGGCCTCCGGCGCGCCTTCGAAGGCCGGCAGGCCGGTTTCGCTGGAAGCCTGTTTGAGGTCATGGCCGACCTGCTCGCGCAGGAAGAACTCCCAGCGATAGAGCTGGTAGAACCATTTGATGTCGCCGGAGACGATCCGGTAGCGAAGCCGGGCAGGGATGCGCACGGCCTCGCCGTCGACGAAGGCCGGCACCGAGACCATGAACACGCCAGGAATGATCACCGCCTCACCTTTGGAATTCTGGTGCTCTTCGGTGAATTCGACGGTGCGTTCGCCGGTCTGCAGGCGCACGCCGTTCTTGACGCGAGCCGCGACGAACACTTCGAGATGCCGCGATAGCGCCACCACTTCCGAAGGCGTCGCCATTTTCTCGTTGAAGAGCCGTTCATACTCGCTGCGCTCGCCGTCCATTGGCGCGGCAAGCTCGGCGGCATGATCCTCGAGGAAGGCCGCGAACACGTCCTGCGGCATCGGCTTGGCATTGCCATTGACCCACGCCTTGAACTCTTCGGTCAGCGGGAAGGCGTACACGATGCGATGCGAACGATTGCGCGCCGGAACACCTTCCTTGTCATAGTCGAGCACGGCGGTGAGCTTTGGATCCGGCCAGACCGTCTTGCCGAACAGAACCGAGTTTTCGTCCTTGTGCAGATCGACCAGCGCAATGAAGCTGGCCAGCGTCTCGACCGTGGCTGTTCCCTTGCGCCGGTCTGGCGTGAGCCGGAATTCGTCGACCAGCGCCTTGACCGACTTGAAGGTTTGCGACTTGCGGTCGAAGGCAACCGGAACGCCGTCCGGCAGGCCAGCCGACAGGCCGGCCGTGTCAATTTGCAGGATGGTCGGTTCGGCCGCCTCGGTGGCGAGCGTCCTGATTATGTCGATGCCATGGGCATCGAGCGATGCTTTTTCAGGATCGGGCATGTGAGGGTCCTTTCAGAGGTTGAATTGCAGAGATCAGGAGGCCGCGGCTTCCTCGTCGGCGTCTTCATCCTCGTTTTGGCGCGAGGAGGCCGCGCGCGGCGCGCGGAACATGTCGATCTGGTTCGGGTGCTCGACCGACAGCTGGCCGTCGATCGTCCAGAATGGCGTCTTCATGAACTTGACGGTGTCGGGCAGTTTCGACTTGGCGTCGGCCTTGATGTCGATGCGGCCAAGCTCGTAATCGAGCGTGATCTTGACGATGATCTCGGCCTTGCACTTGTCGGCAGGGCATTCCTCGACCGCCAGGATGGCTTCGTTCAGCAGCTTGTCGCAGTGGCTCGAAAAATCGCCACGCGACAGCAGGCCGAGCATTTCACGAAAGGTTCTAAGCACGCGGCTCATAGGTTTTCTCCGTTGGGGTTGGAATGCGAGCCATGCGCAGCGCCAGCGCCGAGCGCTCGAACAGCGGGTCACCGAACAGCCTGGCCGTCAGCGAGCGGCGGTCGGGCGGGATTTCGTCGAGCTTTTTGGCGCGGTCGATATAGGCCCCCGCGCGCGGATGCAGCACCCGCTCCAGCGGCGCGGCTATGATCGGCAGATGGCGATCGGCCAGCGCCTCCAGCCGGACGATGACGACGAACAGGCCGAACGAGCCGCCGCTGCCCGATGCCAGCTTCCTGACGCAGCCGGCGCGCATCAGTTCGCCGGCCAGCCGGTAGAGCGGCGGCTTGCTGGTGTATTCGAGATCGTCCATTGCCGCCGCGATCAGCGGCTCGACCGGCTGGCCGACAGGGCCAAGGCCGGTCATCCAGGACAAAAGCACTTCGGCGGGCGCGGACAGCATCGCTCACGACCCCCTTGGCGGCACGAACAGGCAGATCGTCTTGCCGGCATCGAGCCCGGAACGGTGCGCGCACCAGTGGAACTGGCCGTCGGGGCTGTCCTTGATGCGCTTGTCGGTCATCGGGATCAGCTCGCCGGTCTTGCGGATCTCGTAGCCGCGCGCGCCCTCGACGATCGCCGCGTCGGGCACCGATTCGCAGTCATAGTTGGCGCAGCAGGCGAAGGGATAGGACCAGCCCTGCGGCTTGGCGGCGGAGGGCAGGGCATCGTGGGGGAAGGCTTTCGCCACGAAGCCGGCCGCAAGCGCGATCGCCGCTATGGCAAGGCCGACGGCGAGGCCGCCGGAGAGGGAATGCAGCGGCTGGCGCATCATGCCACCTTCGGAATTTGCATGCGTTGCGGGAAAGCCTTGTCCAGCCCCTCGCCGATCTCGGCGCAGGACACGTCGAACTTGCTGATGTTGGCAAAGCCTTGCCGGCGCTTGGCCTTGGCGAAGTCGCCCGCCCTGTCGAGGACGGCATAGATGTCGAAGTCATCGATGAAGCGCGCGAGGTCCGCGCCCTGGGCGACGAGCCACGGCCGGTCGGCGACGGCGGCCAGCAGCGGCTTCAGGATGTCGTTGGAATAGGCATCGGCCGTCTTGCCGAATTCCGAATTGCGCACGCCCTTGAGCGCCAGCGTCGCCGTCTTTGCGGTGCCGGCGCGGACATGACCCCTGATGAGGCCGATGGCAAAGATTTCGCCCGGCTTCTTCTGGTCGGTGGTTGCGTTGTTCGTCATCAGCCGGCAGCCGGCGTCGGCGCATACGTCGGCGCAGGCCACCGCCCATTTTTCCCTGGCCACCAGTGCGGCCTTGAAGATGTTCCAGATGGTGACCTTGGTGACGAGGCCATTGACCGCCGCGAAGCTCGCCGCCTGTTCGGCCTGGCTCATCTGCACGATCTGGCAAGGCACTTCCGCAAAGCCGCAGATCGCAGCCGCATGGGTGCGGTGCTGGCCATCGATGATGGCGTACCGCCCGCCCTCGACCGGCGCCACGAAGACAGGCGAAAAGCGCGACCACTTGAACCGGTCGGCGATCCGCCGGATCGCGGTCCAGTTTCCCGGCTTCAGGTCGCGCTGATAGGTTTCGTCGACGACCAGGTCGGCGATCTTGAGCCATTGCAGCATGGGCGCCGGGCCCGGATCGATCGATCCGGGGCGCGCAAGCTTTTCCACGTCAATGTCGCGAACCATTATGGCCGTTCCTTTGAAGCAGCGCCGAAAGCCCGGCGCGCGGCACAAACGGGTTACGCGGTGAGACGAAGCAACTGGCGCGGTGCCTGGCGCTCGGCGGGCGTACCCGAGCCGACGGCGCGGCGGCCATGGTGCGGGCAATAGCTGCGCTCGTCGGCTGTTGGCGCGGCGCAGAACAGATGCTGGCCGCCCTGGGGCGCGTCGTTCACCGGCCACCGGCACTGCGCATGGCCGAGCGCTTCGAGCGGCAGGTGGCGCGCGGCGCGGTCATAGGCTGATGGCGGAATCTCGTCGACGATGCGCAGCGGCACGACGGCAGATGGCCCCTCACCAAGCGCGGCCAGCGGCTCGCAAGCTCGCCGGGCCTTGTCTGTCCCAGGGGGCGAGGAGGGGCGCCGGCGCACGTCTTCCTCGCCCCTTGGGGGAGAGGATAGATTGCCCCGCTGAGGCGAAGCCGAAGCGCTGGGCGATCTTGGTGAGGGGTGCTGCGCCCGCGCGGCTTGTCTTGCGCCGCCGAAATTGCCGCCGCCGCCATGCCCGTAGCGGGCAAAGCCGATCGCCCTCAGACGCGCGTTGCGGTGCACGATGCCGACGATGGCGTTGCGCGTCACCGTCGATCCGCGCCAAACCGAAAGCCTGCCCGCGATCTGCGACGCCGACAGGCCTCCGCGAAGCCAGCCGGCAATGCTATCGATTTCGGTCTCTGTGTAGCCTGATTGATTGGAGCCCATTACGCAGCCCCTCCCGACACCACGGAAAGCCCGCCGGCGGCGCGGATGCCGGCCAGCGCCTTGCGGTATTGCGCCAGCGCCAGTTCGAGCTGCCCGGCGGCGCGGTCGATGGTGGTGGCCTCGTTCGGCGTCACCTTGCCGTCGGCGAAGGCGGCGGCGCCGGCGGCCATCAATTCGCCGGCATGGATGATGGCGTCGGCATGGCGCGCCATGACATTGCCCTGGCTGACCGTCTCGGCGTTTGGCTCGGCCAACCTGCGGCCGCACACTTCGGCCAAGGCCGCCGTGACCAGCGGCTGGCCGCAATGCGCCTCGAGCTTCATCAGTGCGGAGAGCGGCATCAGCGTCGAATCGCCGAGATCGTTCCAGCGGCCGACGGTCGAGCGCCCCATCGAGGTGATCTCGGCGCATTCGTCGATGCCGCCGCACAGCGCGATGATCTGGTTCTGCGCTGATTTTATGCGTAGCTCGCGGGCCGTGGTCATTTTTCCCCCTCCGCCGTCCTTGCGGCAATAAAAATCCCGCGCCGGGATTTCCCGGCGACAAATCCCGTGGCGGGACCGATGCGATGGATTCAAAGTGCTGAGATCAAAACCCCAAAGGAGGCCCGCATGCCCAATGGAAAAAGCTCATCGCCGCATCCCCCGGTTCGGTTCCTTCGCGCTGACCAGGCGGGCGTGTCGGCCCTGCTCGATGCGCATGAAATCGGCGTGGTCGCCGCCATCGTCGGCCAGGCCACTGCGGGCCAGCGTCGGCAGGCCGACGCGGTCGGCATGGACGCAGATGGCGCGGGCGATGACCTCGCCGGCGTCGACGCCGAGGGCCTCGCCGGTCAGCTTGAGGATCAGCGCGACGGCTGGCGACAGGGTGACGGAGAAAACGACGCCGGCGGGGGCCCCCGCCTCCGCCAGCGCGCCCGGCCCCGGTGCGGCGGCGTCGGGGCAGGTCTCGGTGTAGTGATGAAAGGCCGCGCCATCCTGGGAGGAGAAGGATGGCGCGGCAGGTTCCGCGCAGGGTTGGGAGGCGGCAGGGAGGCGCGGGACGAGGCGGCCGCGAAAGTCGCTCATTCGGCGGCCTCGCTGACCGGAAAGAAATCAGCCGGGGCCAGGTCGATACTATTCTCGACCGCGAACTTGAGGATGGCCGGCTGCGCGGCCTGCGGGATGAGGCCGCCTGTGCCGCCGCGCTCCTTGGGCGACATCCAACGATATACGCGCGAAACGTGCTTGCCCGTCACCTTGGCAACGTTATCGATGCCAATCTTGGCGATGATTGATTTGGCCGGATCGAGGTGCGCTTCGCTCATGATCGCCATATTTGCGATTTTCGCGATTTTATGTCAAGATGATTTCGCGAACTTCGCGATAGGAAAATTCGCGGCAATCGCGAATATCGCTGTATGAGTGATCCGCAGCACGAACTCCGCCTCTATCTTCAAGAGGAGCTTGCCCGGCGACCGCATGGCACAAAGGGTGAGCTTGCCGCCTTCCTCGGCCTGAAGCCGGACGCCATAACCCGCATGGCCAACACCGACCCGGCTAAGGAGACGCGCTCCATCAAGGTTCATGAAATGGAACGCATCCAAGCGTTTTTCGGTCAGGATCACCATACGCCGCCCGAGCCGATTCGCGGCGCTGACGATATCCGCAAGATGCTTACGCGTATTGAAGGGCTAACAGATGGAAACGTCACGGCGTTACTGGGTATTATAGAGCAGCTGCGCGAGCCTAATGCCGGATCACCGTCACGTAGCCAGCCTGATGGTCGATCAGAACCCGCCATTCCCCCCCGTGAATCGACGCCATCGCGGTAGCGATCGAGGCAGCATTGCGCTCGATCTCGCTGGCCCGATCATCCGACCTCTTGTCGGCCAGCAATCTTTTGAGAATTTCCTCGCTCCGCGTCTTGGCACGCGGCATGTACTGGATCATTTCTCACCACCCCAGGCGCGATGCTTGATTAGGAACTATTTCCTTACTGAATGTCAACACGCCCCAGGTGCCTATTTGCATAGCACTATTCTTTGGTATGCGTTAACGGGATATCTCAACCTGTAACAATGGCGTGTGATTAGCGGGGAAAAGTAGTACCACATTTCGCTGCTTCCCGCTGAAAGTGGAACGATTTCGGCACCGCCTCGTTTCATTCATAAGGCTGGCATGCCACAGCCTTTTGAATCGCCAAGTTTCCATCTTCGCCTGCCGCACGAGCTGAAAGCACGGCTGCACGCGGCGAGAGGACGCAACAGCTTGAACCGGGAGATCATCGAGCGATTGGAGCGAAGCCTGGAGCCGGACCCGGCCCAGCGCCTGGCAGAGATGCTGAGGCCACTGCTGAGCGATCTTGATGATGCCGAGCGCGACGAACTCGTTTCATTGGTGGCCAAAGCTGTGGAAATCTTTGGCCGCAACGCCGCGAAACAGCGCCGCCGCTAGGTCACTTTTGCGTTAGCAACAAATGGCGGTTCAACAAATTCGCGTTTATCGCGATTTATAGCTTGACCAATATCGCGAATATCGCGAATATGGCCCCACTCGCAGCCCGCGAGCGGAGACAGCAAAAATGCGCATCTGCCTTGTTTCGATGCAGTCGGTCACCCCTTACAGCCAGTCGAAGATCGTCGACCCTGAAGTTTTTCCGAAGAAGGAAAAGGAGGGTGCGGAGGAATACGACAAGCGCCTCTGGAAAGAGAAGTCGACCTTCAATTCCGATGACGTTGTCTGCATTCCAGCCATGGCTCTCAAGATGGCGGTGGACGAGGCAGTAAAGCGGCTCAATATCGGCATCGCCGGCCGGGGCAAGTCGACCTACACCAAGTTCTTCGTCGCCGGCCAGATCTGCGAAGGCGATGTGCCGATCGGGGTTCATCGCAAGGATCTTGAGCAGATCACCATATGGGCCAATGCCGACGGGGTCCGCGGCTCCGGCAAGCGCGTCAAGCGCCGCTTCCCTTACGTTCAGCAGTGGGTCGGCATCGCCCGCTTCGCCATCCTCGACGAGGTCATTCCCAATGCAGTGTTCGAGAAGGCGGTCATCGAGGCTGGCCGGCTGATCGGTATCGGCCGCTTCCGGCCTGAAAAAGGCGGCTTCCTTGGCCGCTTCACTGTTTCCGGCTTCGAGTGGAGCGAAGTCTAATGTTTTTCATTTCGGTGCTTCGTTGCGCTTCTTGGCGCTCCGCCACTCAAAGCGGCGCGTCGCAGCGTCTCGCGACTCCGCGCATTTCATCTCGCCAGCGCCCCCCTTTCTTTTCCCACCACAGCGCCCCGCGCCGCGGCGTCGCGCATCGCCACGTTACGCGCCGCACCTCAACACGCCAGCCAAGGATACAACAATGAAGCCGATTTTTCAGATGTCTGCCGACGCCCGCCTACTGCTTGGCAGACTGGAAAAAGCATCGGTAGGCGAATTGCTGGCCTATGACGAATTGTCGGCCGTCATTTCACGGCCCGTCGGCGGCGCCTTTGGTCCGTTGCGCACCGCGCTTCGGCGCATGCTGCGCGACCATGACGCGGTTTTCGCCTGCGTCACCGGCAAGGGCGTCAAGCGGCTGTCCGATGCAGAGATCGTCGATGAAGGCGTGCAGGCGATGGACAAGGTTCGCCGGCGCGCGCAGCGCTCGGTCGAGCGCCAGATGAAGGCCGATTTCTCCAAGCTCGACCGCGAGCGCCAGGCGCGTTTTTCGGCGCAGGTCTCGGTCATGGGAACCATTGCATTCATGGCCAGAGGCTCGTCGGTCGAAAAGCTGGCCAAGGCAACGACGCCCGACCGCAAGGAACTGCCGGTCGCAGAGACGCTGAAACTGTTTGCGAAATAGGAGACGACCGAAATGGGAACCGATTTGCCCCCCGAAGAACTGAAGGACGTGCTCGCCGCGATCAGACGAAAAGAGGTCGTCCTGATCGGGTCGACAAACCCAAGCGGATCTCTCGATGACGTGGCGAAGGAAATTGAAGAGGCGATCGTAGCCAAGGAAAGGGAAAAACAATGATCGCCTACAGCCCGGCCAAGCATTCGGCACCGCGCTATGGAGGGCGGGGCTGTGGCGCTGGACGCCGACGCCCGGCGCATTGCGCGCCATATCTACATAAAAGCACGGCCGCCGAACCTCCGCCCCAAAGGGGTGACCTGCAATGAACGCCGCGCTGGACGCCTTCACCGACTGGCTGGTCGGCCACCGCCGCCTGACCGCATTGCTGCTCGCCGCCATCATCCTCGCCACCTTCTGGGTGGCGCGATGAGCCGGTGCGTCGGCCGCTTCAGCGGCGCAATTGTCGATCTCGACCTCGACCTCGGGCAGCGCCCGGCGTCGCAGCCGGCCCGCGCCGAAATCCCGGCGGCGCCGCGCCCGACCTGGTCGGCGCCGCTGCTGCTCGCCTGCCTGGGCGCAGCAACGCTGCTCGGCGTCTGGATGGGTCTGCGGCCATGAAGCGCGACGCCTTCCCGCATTGGCCG
Organism: Mesorhizobium sp. M8A.F.Ca.ET.208.01.1.1; assembly: GCF_004791315.1. NCBI lineage: Bacteria > Pseudomonadati > Pseudomonadota > Alphaproteobacteria > Hyphomicrobiales > Phyllobacteriaceae > Mesorhizobium > Mesorhizobium sp. M8A.F.Ca.ET.208.01.1.1. The sequence goes on along the minus strand of NZ_SRUT01000001.1, from coordinate 1,493,415 downwards.
AGCGAAGCCTTCGACGCGCCGCCGGCATTGCAGACCATCGCCGTGCCGCCCAACGGCGAGCTGCGGCTGGTCTGCGCGCAATGGCCAGAATGCGGCTGTGAGGCCAGTTGCGACGCGGTCGCGGCGGCCGGCGGCGTCCTGCGCGCCGGCGACTGGATCGCGCTCGGCCTCGCCATCGCCACCGCTCTGGTCGGCATCGGCCTGATCGCCTGGAGTTTTGCCCCATGACCCGCGACGAAGCCCTCCTCGCGCTGGAAGAAGCCAACGCCGCTATGTGCGCGGCGGCCATGCTGTTCGCAAGCATCGAGCCTACGCTCGCGCGGTTCATGCAGGAGAGCCGCAACATGGAGAGCATCGGAGCCCTGATCCACCCGACGCTGTGGAAGGACCCCGAGCGCCAGGCCACCGAGGCGCTGCTGAAGCCGCTCTACCAGGCGGCGCTCGATTTTTCGAAACTCTACAAGGCCCAGCTCGCGCAAGCGGCGGGCGCATTGGAAAAGGTGCGCGGATGAGCAACGGGCCTGTCTTTCCCAAGCCTATCAAGAGTTGCGCCATTTCCGATGGCGGCCTGACACTGCGCGACTGGTTCGCCGGCCAGGCGCTGGTCGGGCTCGCCGTGCAGTGGACCGGATTTTCCCCCGACACCAAGGAGCGCGAAAAGGCGCGCCAGTGTTACGCACTGGCCGACGCCATGCTCCACGTCAGCGCCGAAGACCCGCTGGCGGTCGCGGCTTTTGCCGCGATGCAGGCGGCCGGCGGAAGCCATGCGGCGGCGGCCCGCGCCTTCATCGCCGAACTGCGCGGCGCCATCGAGAAGACGATTGAAACCTCGCCGGCCGGCGAAAGCGCGGAAGACTATGTCGAGCGGCTGATCGCCGTCCTCGAAGCGGAGGCCGACAAGGTATGACGCCGAAGGAATTCCGCGCCGAACTGACGAAGCTCATGCCCGGCTATTCGTGGACAGTCCACAAGTCGCGCAGCGACGCGCTTCTCAAGGCCACCGGCATCAAATCCAGCGGCTTCAACCGGCTCTCGACTTTGTTGGTTGAGCGGCGCGACAATTACGCCGCCACTGGTCGCCCTTGGTACGAGGTCAAAAGCGCTGGTTTCGGTCTTCGCGCGCCATTCCTTGCCGATTGCTCGGATGGAACGCTGGCTCGCGCACTTCGCGGCCTCCAAACCCACTACGAAACGATGGCGTCGACCTATCTGGGCCATGCCATGGCACTGCAATCAGCTCGCCCACAGAAGGAGCCGGCGACGGTCGGCTGAAGCTTCTCTCCCAGTTTTCCACCTCACCACAACCACAGGAGTATCGTCATGGAGTCTAAGTCAACCGACCTCACCGCCAGCATCGTGGCCGCCTATGTCGCCACCCATGGCTGACAAATCCTCCATCGAATGGACCGACGCGACGTGGAATCCGATCGTCGGCTGTTCCGTCCTCTCGCCCGGCTGCACGCACTGCTACGCCATGAAGATGGCGGCGCGGATCGAGGCCATGGGCTCAGCCAAGCAATACGCCGGCACCACGAAGAAGGTAAACGGCAACACCGTCTGGACCGGCAAGCTTGCGTTGGCGCCAGAGCATATCCTGACCCAGCCGCTGCGCTGGGCCAGGCCGCGCCGCATCTTCGTCAACTCCATGGGCGACCTCTTCCACGAGGACGTGCCCGACGAGTGGATCGACAGGGTTTTCGCCGTCATGGCGCTGGCGCCGCAGCACACGTTCCAGGTGCTGACCAAGCGCGCCAGGCGTATGCGGGAATACATGACGCGTTGGCCGGATGGGGCGGCCCGCATCCATCACGTCAAAATCGCTGCAATCGACATGTTTTTCCGCTCGAAGATCGAGAGGAAGCATTGGAGCACCAGCGACGATGACTACCAGGTTGTCAACAAGCGCATCAGCGCCGCGCTTGGCATGGTCGGCAACTGGACGACTTACACGCTGCGCTGGCCTCTCCCCAACGTCTGGCTTGGCGTCTCCGCCGAGCGCCAGCAGGAAGCCGACCTCCGCATTCCCGATCTGCTGGCGACGCCGGCGGCGATCCGCTTCGTCTCCGCCGAACCGCTGCTCGGGCCGATCGATTTCACCAGCATCTGCACCGGCCACTATTTCATCGACGCTTTGCGCGGCTTAAAGTATCACGATGCGCCGGACGGCGTTCATGGCGCGACAGAACAATGCGCCAAGCTTGACCAGATCATTGTCGGAGGAGAGAGCGGCCCAGACGCGCGGCCGATGTATCCGCAATGGCCGCGCTGGATCAGGAACGACTGCTCCGCAGCCGGCACTCCCTTCTTCTTCAAGCAATGGGGTGCCTGGGCGCCTGCGCGCCTCACAGACTGCTACGACACCTCGCGCGGGCGAAATGGTAAGCCGGTGGCCTTCCTGGTTGCACAGGACGGCACGGTTCACTGCTTTCACGAAACCGCAGGGATTGAACCGCAGGCGATGCTGCTGCTCGGCAAGAAAGCCGCCGGACGCCTACTCGACGGCATCGAGCACAACGGCATGCCCGAAACGCGCGAGGTGCCGGCGCTATGAGCACGATGCGCGCGAAGATCACAGTCAACCTGCACGACACCCATATCGGCATCTGGCAGGAGGACGCCCAGGACAGGACTTTCCGGGCCGACCTGTTCGCGCCTTTGATCAGGGCCATGCGGGCGCGCGGCTGGCATGTCGGCGCCGATCCTTCGGTCAGGAAGAACTATCGCATCCTCAACGCCAACCACCGGCTTGCGGCACGCGGCACGTTGCGCGCGTCGATCGAGATTGCCGGGCGTTGCATCAAGGTGGAATTCTGGGCAACGACCTGGCCGATGAACAATCGCAACGGCCGCCGCTATGATTTCGACAAGCTGGCCCGCATGGACTATCTCGACCGGCTGCGGTTCCATCTGGAGGCCCGTCGAATCGTCGACTGGCTGCGTACTCTCGCCCCAGTCACGGTCAAGCAGAACGACGTGGCCGGCCTGACCGCCCTGCAGCGCATCGAAAAGAGCTACGCCGAAAGCTGGCACACCGACAAGACGCTAGGCCGCCCGGTCAGCAAATACGCCTACAACCATACTGCGCGAGATGGCCTGAAAATCGAACACGGCGCGACCGTCTGGTTCGTTGACAATGGCGGGCGGATCGGACGAGGCACCGCCTATTACAACCTCAACAGCATGTGGCTGGTAGCCGCCGACAAGTTCACGCTGCTCAACCTGTCGTGCGGCGAGATATTCTGCACGCCGCCGACGGAACTGCGCACCAAGCGCAACGAGCGCCAGCGACGCGGACGGCTCGAGGCCGAACTGGCGGCCGCAACGCGTCGCATGGATTTCGCCCGCGCCGGACTTCTACGCCGGATCCTGTTCGGCGCCGAGCCGGTGTTCATGATCTGGGCGAAAGACCACGACGCCTATTATCGCCCGAACTACAGCGGCTATACCACCGACACGATCGCCGCCGGACGCTATACCCGCGCCGAGGCCGAGGCCGAAGTGCGCCGCGTGCCGCATGAGCTGATGGCCGTCGACCCGGAAGGCAAGCATCTCAAGGCCGCCGACTTCGACCGGAGAGCGGCATGATCGAACGCCACGCCGGCCTGTCCCAGATCGTCTGCGAATGCGGCGTCAGCCAGCGCCGCAGCTACGCCGCCGATGAGTTCGACATCATGGTGTCCGACGCGCGTGGCGAAGGCTTCGTCATCGCCAAGGTTTCGGGCGAATGGACCCACACCTGCCAGGACTGCGCCCGCCCGGGCGCCAGGCAACGGAGGCTGCTTTGACCGAGCGCATCGTCTCCGTCGCGATTTCGGCTTTCGGCATCATCGCCAGCCTGCCGGCGCCGGCCAGGCATGGCGATGTCCTGCGTAAGCTCTGGGATTTCAACCAGACCGTCGTCGGGCCTGATAGCCAGGGGTTCCTGACCAGTGCCGGCCGCTACGTCAACCGCCGCGACGCCGCCGAACTCGCCCTTGGCGCGGGCCAGTGCGACCGGCTGACCAGCGCGCCCGCTCTCTACTCGGAGGATCTCTGGTGACCGACCGCCCCATTCTCTTTTCCGCCCCCATGGTCCGCGCGCTGCTCGACGGCAGGAAGACGCAGACGCGGCGGGTGGCGAGAGATACGACCCTCCCGCACCTGCGCCATGCCGGCGATCTTCATTTGATCGTGGGCGAGGGCTTGCTGACCAGAAACCACTACTTCCGGGTCCCTTATGCCGTCGGCGACCGGCTATACGTTCGCGAAGCGTGGGCGACCGAGTCTGCCTATGACGATCTCTCGCCGTCCGCCATGGGTGGCGAAGAGCCAGTCAGGTACGACGCAGACGGCTCGCACCAGACCTGGGGCTATCCAGCAATCTCGAAGATCGGCCGGTTCCGGCAGGCCATGCACATGCCACGCTGGGCGTCGCGCCTGACACTGACCGTCACCGACGTCCGCGTCCAGCGGCTGCAGGAGATCAGCGAGGAGGACGCAAAGGCCGAGGGAGTCGACTTTAATGTCAACGGCGGACCCGATAATCGCGCTGCCTATTGCCGCCTGTGGAACACCCTCAACGCCGCGCGCGGCTTCGGCTGGGACGCCAACCCGTGGGTCGTCGCCGTCTCGTTCACCGTGGCGCGCGCCAACATCGATGCGGGGTCGCCATGCCGCTCTTGAAACCGGCCGAAGCCTGTGCAGAACTGGGCGTCTGCGACGATATATTGCGCGCCATGCGCAAGGCGGGGGAAATCCCCTACATCAATATCGGCCTGGGGACGAAGCGCGAGACGCCGCGCTACGAGCTTGAAGACCTCATCGCCTGGAAGGAAAAGCGAAAGAAAACCGCATGTCCGTCTACATCAGGGCCGACGCCAGGGATGGCACCTACACCTACGACTTCCAGCTACAGGGTCGTCGATTTTCAGGCTCGACGGAACGCACGTCTAAGCGCGAAGCCAAGGACGTAGAGCGGGCCAGGAGGGCCGAGGCGAAAGCCGCCATCGCCGTCGAAAAGGCCTTCGCCGACCCCAACATGACGGTCGCCGTCGCCACCAGCCGCTACTGGATCGAGATCGGCCAGAACCATCGCAACTGGAAGAACACCGAATGGTCGATGGCCTGGCTGGTCGCCCATTTCGGCCCCGACCTGCCGCTGCACGCCATCAACGACGAGAAGGTCGCCGCCATGGTGGCCAGGCGCCGCGGCGAATTCGTGCCCTCGCAGCGCAAGCCGGGGCGCAAATACCGCACCCGCGAGGCGCGCCGGCGCGTCAGTCCGGCCACCGTCAACCGCACCGTCACCCAGCCGCTGCGCGAGATCGTGCTGCGCGCCGGCGCCGTCTGGGGCGTCAGGACCGGCGATATCGACTGGGGCAAGCATCTGCTGGCCGAGCCCAGGGAGCGCGTGCGCGAGGCGAGCGTGGCCGAGGAAACCGCCATCATGGCCGAGCTGTCGCGCGGCTACGAGGTCGCGGTCGAATTCGCCTTCCTCAATGGCTGCCGGCGCATGGAGATCCTGGGGCTGGAATGGAGCCGGGTCGATTTCTTCGGCCGCCGCTTCACCGTCATCGGCAAGGGCAGCAAGCCGCGCTCGATCCCGATGACCAAGCGCACCTTCGAGATCCTATGGGCCCAGCAGAACTATCACCCAGAAAAGGTCTTCACATACTTCGCCGCCAGGACGGTGAGGACGGGGGACCGCGTACTCGTCAAGGGCAATCCCTATCCATTGACCGAATCGGGCCTCAAGATCGCCATGCGCCGCGCCGTGCCCAGGGCCGGCGTCAAGAATTTCCACTTCCACGACACCCGCCACACCACCGCCACCCGCGTGCTGCGCCGCAGCAATCTGAAAGTCGTCCAGCAGCTGCTCGGCCACGAGGACATCAAGACGACCACCAAATACGCCCACGCCATGCTGGAGGACGTGCTCAACGCCCTGGAGGCCGCGCAGACAAAAAGTCCCACGGAAAATCCCACGGAAAGTCCCACGGAAACCACCAACACCATGAATTCACTGGGAAAATCCGCCTGAGAGCCACCGCCCCCCAGTCAAGTGCGCTACCGGGCTGCGCTACACTCCGGACCGGTCGCGATGTATCGTGATAACCCGGCTCGGGTCAACCGATTTCCGCGATAATTATCTTGCCGCGATCGCTGGTTTGAATGAGGCCGGCAAGACCGGCCTCAACAGCCGCTGGTGGCGGTATTCCAGGGCGATGGCGCCCCAGATCAAGCCGAGCAGCAGGTACATGTGGCGCCAGTGGTCGATGTCGATGAAGGTGCCGAGCCCGATATTGCCGATAAAGGCGACGTAGGCGCACAGCAGGTAGGGCTGCCACGGCCGGTCGCGCAGCAGGATGCGGAATCCGGCCGATATCGTCCAGAAGAACAGCGTCAGGAACGAGACGAAGCCGAGCCAGCCATAATCCATCAGCATTTTCAGCCAGATGTCGTGTGTGTCCTCGCCGTAGATCGTGCCGAAGACCAGCGGCCCGATGCCCAACGGGTGCTCCATGGCCATCTGGAAACCGATCGAGTAGCGCGCGAAGCGGCCGAGGCGGGCGGTGTCGTAGCTCTGTTCGAGGTGGGCGCGGCTGGAAAACATCTCCGCCACCCCAGGCAATTGCAATATGACGATGATGGCGACGGCAAGCAGCGACAGGGCGGCGATGGTCATGATTACCACGCGCAGCCGGAACATGCCGCTGGCGCTCTGCAGGAACAGGCAGCCGGTGAGCAGGATGGCCGAGACCGCGAACATGCCCCAGGCGCCGCGCGAGAACGAGAAGAAAATACCGGCGCTGATGATCAGCAGCGGCACGGCCAGCAGCGGCATGCGCGTGACCGGTCCGGTCAACAGCAGATAGAGCAGGTAGATGCCGGGCAGCACCAGGAACGGCCCGAACACGTTCGGGTCCTGGAAGGCACCGGCGGCGCGGTCGTATTTGGTGAACATTTCCGTGCCGGGGAAGGCGTGGAAATAGCCTGCTATGCCAAGCAGCGACGTGGCCACGGCCGAGACGACATAGGCATTGAAGATCAGCCGGTAGAGGTTCGGCTGCGTTGCGGTGACCGATGCGAAGAACACCGCGCTGAAGGCGAGAAACAGCGACACGGCGAGATAGAGCGGCGTATAGGCGAGGTCCGCCATCTGCGTCATGGAGATCATGCCGCCGATGTTCATGGTCACCAGCAGCACCAGCAGCGGCATGGCCGCGCGCGAAATCCGCAGGCCGAACAGGGCCCAGATGGCGATAAGCGCGGCCATGTAAATTTCGTAAGGCGCCGGCTCGCTGATGACGAAGCCCGACAGAAGAATGCCGAGCACGACCGCGCTCGAGGAAATCAGCGTGATCAGCTTGGCGTTGATCGCCGCGCGCGGCAGATCATGGCTGATCGCGCTCAATAGGCGTTTTCCGTATTGAGCAGCCGGATCGGCGTCAGGAACAGAATCCGCAGATCGAACAGCAGCGACCAGTTTTCGATGTAATAGAGGTCATACTCCGTCCGCATGCGGATCTTTTCATTGGTGTCCATCTCGCCGCGCCAGCCATTGATCTGCGCCCAGCCGGTGACCCCTGGCTTGACCTTGTGGCGCGCGAAATAGCCATCGACCACTTCGTTGTAGAGCAAATTGTGCGACTGCGCCGCTATGGCGTGCGGACGCGGACCGATGAGCGAGAGCGAGCCGAGCAGCGAGTTGAAGAATTGCGGCAGCTCGTCGATCGAGGTCTTGCGGATGAAGCGGCCGACACGGGTGACGCGCGGATCGTTCTTGGTCACCGTCTGCTTGGCGGTCGGGTCCGACCTGTCGGTGTACATAGAGCGGAATTTGTAGACTTCGATCACCTCGTTGTTGAAGCCGTGCCGCTTCTGCTTGAACAGCACCGGTCCCTTGCTGTCGAGCTTGATGGCGATGGCGGTGGCCAGCATAAAGGGCGAGAACGCGATGATGCCCATGAGGCTGAAGATGATGTCGAAGGCGCGCTTGGCGACCGAATCCCAATCGTTGATCGGCTTGTCGAAGATATCGAGCATCGGCACCGAGCCGATGTAGGAATAGGCGCGCGGACGGAACTGCAGCGCATTGGAATGCGCCGACAGCCGGATGTCGACCGGCAGCACCCACAGTTTCTTCAGCAATTGCAGCACGCGCGATTCGGCGGTCAGCGGCAACGACACGATCAGCATGTCGATGCGGGCGATGCGGGCGAATTCGATCAGTTCCGAAATGGTGCCGAGCTTGGGATAGCCGGCGACGAGGGCTGGCGAACGCTTGTCGTTGCGGTCATCGAAGATGCCGCAGATGCGGATGTCATTGTAAGGCTGCTTTTCCACCGAGCGGATGAGCACTTCCGCCGCCTTGCCGCCACCGACGATGACGGCGCGCCGTTCCATGCTGCCATCGCGCGCCCAGCGCCGGATCAGCTTCGACATCACCAGCCTGAGGCCGAAGAGGCAGACAAAGGCAACGACGAACCAGGTGCCGAACAGCAGGCGCGAATAGTCTTGCGACATCTTCATGACGAATGCCGTCAACGCCATCAGGGCGAAGGTCCCGGCCCAGACGAGCAGGATGCGCCCGAAATTGGCGATCGGCCGCATCAGGGATACGACCTGGTAGCAATCCGTGACATCGAGCAGCACCACGGCGAGGAACGACGCGGCGGCGATCGTCAGCGGATATTGCCAGGCCAGGTAATTGAAGAATCCGACATAGTAGAAATAGACGCAAAGCCCCGAGACCAGCAGCACCGCGAATTCGACCATGCGCAGCACGCCGCTGACCATGATCGGCGACATTGTATCGCGCCGGTATTGCGACGCGACCTGTCGGGCAACGTCGTTCATGCCGCCGGGCTTGTCGCCTTCGGCAGGGCCGTCGAATTTACGGACCGCTTCTGATGAAAAGCGGTGCGCGGGGTCGATCTCGTTCATGGAACAGTCCGCAAGCTTCCCCAGGGTGATTAGCAAAAGAGAGCTAAGAAACCCTTGAAACAACCCATGGCTTTGGAAGAGCTTGGGACTAGTTTGCCAGCGCGGCGAAATACGCCTTCTCGATTTCGGCGGCCATGACGTCGGCGCCGAAGCGCGCCCTGAGCGTGGATTCATCGGGCATCAATTTGCGATAGGCGGCGAGGTCGCCCAGCGCCTGGCTCATCTTATCGGCGAGTTCGGCCGGATCCGGCCGGATCAGGGCGGGGGAGCCTGAACCGAAAATCTCCGGTATGCCGCCGACCGAGGTCGCAATCATTGGTCTTGCCGCGGCAAGTGCCTCCAGCACGGTATAGGGCATGGCCTCGGCACGCGAGGGAACGACGACGAGCGCCGCCAGGACAAAGGCCTCCCGGGCCGGCATAGGCGGCAGGAAGCGGACATTGCCTTCAAGCCCCAGGCGCTTCACCTGCTCGTGGTAGCGGGGCAGGTCGTCGCCATCGCCGACCATCACGGCACTCGGTGATCGGCCAAGCCGGGAAGCGACGGCGGCCAGCGCATCGATGAAGATATCTGGGCCCTTGAGGTCCCGCATCATGCCGATATAGAGCAAATCAGCCGCATCGGACCCGGCGGTCACCGTCTCGAATTCGGTGGCGCGAAGTCCATTGTAGACCAGCGTGTTCGGGATCGGCGGCTCGCCTACCTTCCTGCGATAGGTCCGCCGCTCGTAGTCGGAGACGAACAGCAGACTGTCGGTGAAGCGCGCCATGAGATACTCGAGCGCGAAGAACAGCTTTCCGGTGGCTGTGTTCTCGTCATAGTGGAGAGAACCGCCATGCGGCGAATAGAGGCGGGCTACGCGAGACCTTGATACCCGCAACAATGAGCCGAACAGACGGGCATAGACGCCACCCTTGGCGCCGTGCCCGTGCAGCACGTCCGGCCGCAATTCCTTGATGATCCTGTAGGTGCGCCGCGCCGAGGTCACGTCGCCCGGGCCGACATGGCGCTGCATTGGCGTGCGATGGATGCCGAGCGCCAGCGTGCCCTTCATCTGCTCGAACAGGCGCTCCTCGAGTTCGCCGCCGGTGGTGGAGTCGCAAACGATGCCGACCATGTGGCCGGCGGCGACCTGCGCTTCCGTCAGGTCGCGCACGTGCCGGAAAATTCCTCCGACGGGTGAGCGAAAGCAGTGGACGATCCTGAGCTTGCCCGCCACGAGGTGTCTGTTCAGAACAGGCGTTCGCGGACGTAGACGGTATCTCCCGGCAGCAGCGGATCGGAAGTGACCACGCGGCCGGTTATCACCTTGCCGTTGATGTCGCGGGTGATGTCGACGCTCTCCTGGTTGGCGCGTGGCGTGAAGCCGCCGGCGATGGCGATGGCCTTCTGCACAGTCAGGCCGGGCACATAGGAATACTGGCCGGCGGCGCCCACTTCGCCCATGACGAAGATCGGACGGTAACGATCGATCTCGACCGAGACATCGGGGTCGCGCAGATAGCCCTGCCGCAGTTTGTCGGCGATCTCCTTTTCCATCTGCTGCGCGGTGTGGCCACGTGCCGGAATGGCGCCGACGAGTGGGAAGGAGATGTAGCCGGACTGGTCGACGCTATAGCTATTGGTCAGGCCCTCCTGCTCGAACACGGTGACGCGAACACGGTCGCCGGCGCCGAGACGATACGGCTGGTCGAGGACCTCGTGAAAGGCGGCCGGCGTCGGCCGATAGCTGGAGCAGCCCGCGAGCATCGACACGGCAAGCAGTGCGCGAAAGAGGGAAGCAGTGCTTTTCATGACCGGACAGGTACCTTCGACTGGCCGCTGCGGCGTCGCAGCAAACATCTGGGATCGGGTCCGTTATCATCCTGTTAGGGTTAATGGCCGGTAAAGGAGTGAGCCGATAGCCGTTCTTACGGGCAGGTTTTGCGATTTTATCGATTTTTTCGATCGCCCGCCAGTAAACCCTAATGGAAGCTTACCGTGATCTTAACGGCTGAGTTACCATAGTTGTTTACGGTGCGTCCCGACCCAGTTTCGGAGTAGGGATGCATGTCCGTTCAGTCCGCGGCCGCAGACGTCGACGTTGATCTCAGGCAGCTCTTCGCCAGCCTGGGGCGGAACTGGCTGCGGATTCTGGTCTTCGTTCTCGTGGTGACGGGACTTGCCTTCGCGGCTGCGTCGTTCGCGACCCGACACTACAAGGCCCAGACGCAGGTGGAGATCGCCCCGCGAGAATCCGTCTATACGCGGCCCGCCAGCAGCACCCCGGACAGCGACAAGCCGATCCTCGATGAGCAGGGCGTTGCCACCCAGGTCCAGATAATTTCGTCCAACGAAATCCTCAAGCAGGTCGCCCAGAAACTCGGCCTGTCGCGATTGTCTGAGTTCGACGAGACGATCAACATGTCGTCCCTGAGCCGTGTGCTGATCCTGCTTGGCCTGAAGAACGACCCGATGGATGTTTCGGCCGACGAACGCGTGCTGAAGAAAATGCGCGAGAAGCTCAACGTCTACGGCGTTGAAAAGACTCGCATCATTGCTATCGAGTTCTCTTCGGAGGATCCGAAGCTTGCCGCCGACATCCCGGATGCCATTGCCGCGGCTTATATTGCGGGGCAGGGCGCGGCCAAGAGCGAATCGAACACCGCCGCCGCGGACTTCCTGGCACCCGAGATCGCCGACCTGTCCAAGCAGGTCAGGGATGCCGAAGCCAAGGTCGCGGCTTACCGCGCCCAGTCGGACCTCCTGATGGGCGGTAACAATTCCACCTTGGCCACCCAGCAATTGGCCGAGTTGTCGACCGAGTTGTCGCGGGTGCGAGCCAACCGCGCCGCGGCCGAAGGCACGGCCGAGAGCGTGCGCAAGGCACTGCAAAATGGCGGATCGCTGGATTCACTGCCGGAAGTGCTGTCTTCCGATCTGATCCAGCGTTTGCGGGAACGGCAGGTCGAACTGCGCGCCAACATCGCCGATCTGTCGACGACGCTGCTCGACAATCATCCACGTATTCGCGCGGCCAAATCACAGCTGGCCGATCTCGATGCGCAGATCCGCAGCGAAGCCCAGAAGATCATGAAGGGCCTGGCGATGCAGGCCGATGCCGCCAAGTCGCGCGAAAACCAACTCGTCGCCGACGTCAACACGCTCAAGGCTGCTTCGGCACAGGCCGGCGAACAGCAGGTCGGTCTCGACGCGCTGCAGCGCGATGCCGCCGCCAAGCGCCAGCAACTCGAACTTTACCTGACCAATTATCGCGAGGCGGCGTCGCGTCAGGATCGCAACTATGTTCCGGTCGACGCTCGCATCGCCTCGCCGGCCTCGGTCCCCTCCGAACCGTACTTCCCCAAGGTCGGGCCGATCGTCGGCGCTGCCGCGGCGGCTTCCCTTCTGCTGGCGGCGGTGTTCACGCTGCTGCGGGAACTTTTCTCGGGCCGCGCCATGCGCCCGGCAAGCGGCGCGCGGCTTGAACCGATCGACGAGGTGGCAATGTCGCCAGCCGCTTATCAGGAGCCATCCAACCGCCTGGAGCCGGCGATCGCCGACGAATTCGCCAATCGCGCCTCCGAGGCATCACGGCCCGAAACGGTCGCGCAAACACCGGCGCAGCCGCAACCTGCCGCCGAGGTCAAGCCTGTCGCCAAAGCGGAGCCTGCCGCCGAGCCTGAATCCTTGGCGAAACCTGAACCCGTGGCCAAACCTGAACCTATGGCCGAGCCTGAACCCGTCGTGGAGGTTCGGCGACCGCGCTCCGTGCTCGGCGAGATCGACGTCGAGAAGGCCGCCGAGAAGCTGATCGCCAGCGGGGCGGCGCGCGCCATATTCGTTTCCCCCGAGGGCGATGAAGCGGCGGCGTCGGCGATCCTGGTGGCGCGCGAGGTTTCCGACGCCGGCCTGCGCGTCCTGCTGCTCGACCTCACGGTCTCGGGGGCTGCCTCGCGGCCGATGCTGGACAGCGGACTTTTCCCTGGCATCACCAATCTGCTGGCGTCGCAGGCGCAGTTCAGCGACGTGATCCATGCCGACCTTTATTCGGACTGCCATGTCATCCCGGTAGGCACCGCCGATCCGGTGCGTGCCATGCGTGCCGCCGACCGGCTGCCGATCATCATGCAGTCGCTGACGACAGCCTATGATCTGGTGGTGGTCGAGTGCGGGCCGGCCGATGCACAAGGCATCAGCCGTCTGGGCGGGGAGGCCACCGAGGTGTTCTTGTCGATGCTGGAGGCCGACGACGAGGTGACGCAGGCTGCGGTCAAGCTGATCGAGAGCGGCTATCCCGACCTGACGCTGGTGACGCCGCTCGGCCACGAGCCGCCAGGCAATCCGGTGCCGGGGCGGCGTTCAGCAGCCTGAAAGAGCCGCCCCTCAAAGGCACGCCCGGCCTATCCCAGTTCCAGTGTCGTCACGCCGAATATCCTGTTGGCGTCAAGCCTCGGCGGCGGGCCTTTGTACATGCGCGTGGTGGTGAAGGTCGGTGAGAAGCCTGCCGCCACCAGCGCCGCGATGAAGTCCACCTTGCTGGCCGGAACGTCGATGTGAAGGTCGCCTCCTTCGCAGGCGCCTGCCAGGTCTTCGAGCAATCCCAGTGCGGTCTGCATGTCGTCGGCGAAGAGCGGGCCGATCTTGAAGCCGCTGCGGCAGGATCGCGCTACCGCGTAGCCGGCCGTTCCCCGTGGCCCGATCGCTGCCACCGCGCGGTGCGGCGGCAGCAGCCATCGCTGCAGGAAAGAATGGCGGGAGGCGGGAAAGCAGAGCGCGTCATATCTCATGATGTCGGGCACCAATTGCGCGGTCACCATGCGAGGCCGTTTGGCGCCGATGGTCAGGGCCGCAGGGCGCCCGCTGTAACGGATGGTCTCGTAGAGCGGCCTGAACCCTTTGCTCTCGTAGTTGGCTCGTTGCTCTTCGACGCCATCGAGCCCGATGGTGCGCCCGGCCAGCCTGTTCATGCCCGCGGTCCATGCCGCCTTGCCGTAACCCTTGCCGCGCATATCCGGCCGGCAGATGTAGAGACCGACGAAACCAAAATCGTGCCCATAGGCCACGGCCGAGATCCCGGCGACCATTTCGCCGCCGGCAAAGGCGCCGATGAAACCCATGGGATCCGCTGCCTGAAACATCGCCGCATCGTCAACGCCAGGGTTCCAGCCCTCCGCGGCCGCCCAGTCGATGAGGTCAGCCAATTCTCCCAGCGACAGCGGGCGGGTGATCGGTTTCATGGTGCTTACTCGGCAGCGACTGCTCCTGGAGAGAACGATTTCAGCATACCACGATAGGGTTTGGCGAGCGGGGTCGCATAAGCACCGCGCTTCGATGTCGCGAGGCCAAGAGCCACCAGGGCCTCGGCTTGCTTCAAAGCGGCTCCGACGCCGTCAACGACAGGCAGACCGAACTCGCTCTGCAACCTGTGGGCAAGATCCGCCATGCCGGCGCAGCCAAGCACGATGGCCTCGGCGCGATCCTCCTCCACGGCCCGGGCGATCTCATCGCGCAGCTTGCCGACTGCCCCCGATGCCGGGTCCTCGAGTGCCAGCACCGGAATATCGGCGGCTCGCACGCGCGCCCGACCCGACATGCCATAGCGTTGCACCAACCCCTCGACAGGCACACGCGAGCGTTCGGTGGTGGTTACGACAGTGAAGCGCTGGGCAATGAAGCAGGCCATGCTGAGTGCTGCCTCGCAGATGCCGATGACGGGAATGGCGGCCATGGCCCTGGCGGCATCAAGCCCGGTGTCGTCGAAGCAGGCAATGATCGCGGCCTGCGCCCCGGCACGTTCGCCAGTGGCGATTTCCATCAGCAGGCCGGGCACCGCCAGTGCCTCGTCATAATAACCCTCGATCGAGGCCGGCCCCATGGACGAAGTAACCGCGACGATTTCGGTCCAGGCTCCGGCGACACTGCGCGCGGCCGCCGCGATCGTCTCGGTCATGCTCGCCGTCGTGTTGGGATTTACCACCAGTATCCGCACGATCACGCCCTGGTCCGGCGGCGGCCGACATAGAGGATGGCGCCTAGCGTCGCCATGATCACCAGGAAGGAAAACACGGTGGTCACCGTGCCCAGCGCGTAGAGAACCGGCGTGGTGACATTGGTGGTCATGCCGTAGATCTCGAGCGGCAGTGT
The DNA here is from genome assembly GCF_004791315.1 of Mesorhizobium sp. M8A.F.Ca.ET.208.01.1.1. Lineage (NCBI taxonomy): Bacteria > Pseudomonadati > Pseudomonadota > Alphaproteobacteria > Hyphomicrobiales > Phyllobacteriaceae > Mesorhizobium > Mesorhizobium sp. M8A.F.Ca.ET.208.01.1.1. Next base: position 1,478,364 of record NZ_SRUT01000001.1, on the reverse strand, counting down.
GTTGAAGGTTCCCGAGGTCATCAGTGTGCGGGCGAACTCATCGTAGGACAGCGTGAAGCCGAACAGGCCTACGCCGATCAGGCTTGGCGCGATCATCGGCAGCACGACATGGGCGAAGGTCTGCCAGGACGAGGCGCCAAGGTCGCGTGCGGCTTCCTCATAGGCAGGCGAGAAGCGGTTGAAGACGGCGAACATGATGAGCACGCCGAACGGCAAGGTCCAGGTCAAATGCGCGCCGAAGGCTGACGTATACCAGGCTGGTCGGAAGCCGACTTGCTGAAAGACAACGCCGATGCCCAGCGAAATGATGATGGAGGGTACCACAAGGCTGGCGACCGCCAGGTAGAACAAAGCGGTGGCGCCGCGAAATTTCTGGCGGAAGGCCAGCCCGGCCAGCAGCGAGACGACGACAGTGACGACCATCACCATAAGGCCGAGAACCAGCGAGCGCTTGAAGCTGCCGCCGAAATCGCCGACCGCCTGGCGTTCGAACAGATTGGCGAACCAATGCAGCGACACGCCGTTGAGCGGGAAGGTGAGGCCGCCGGTCTCGCCCTGGAAGGAGAGGATCAGGATCGCCGACAGCGGGCCATAGAGGAACAGCACGAACAGCGCGAAGAACACCGCCAGCGCGTAGAATTCAAGAGAGCGTTTTTCGTGGTTCACGTCACAGTTCCCTGCGGATGTCGACGATGCGCAGGATGCCGGCGACCATCAGCAGCACCAGCACTAGCAGCACCACGGCGTTGGCGGCGGCGGCCGGATATTGCAGCAGCGACATCTGGTTCTTCATCATCAGCGCGACGGATGCGCTCTGGCCGCCCGACATCACCTGCACGGTCGAGAAATCGGCCATTACCAGGGTGACGACGAAGATGGTGCCGATCGCCATGCCGGGTTTGGCCAGCGGGATGATGACGTTCCACAGCACCTGCCCGCCCGAAGCCCCGGCATCGCGCGCGGCCTCGACCAGCGAACGGTCGATGCGCATCAGCGTGTTGAAGATCGGCGTCACCATGAACAGCGTGTAGAGGTGGACCATGGCCAGCACGACCGCGAATTCCGAATAGAGCAGCCATTCGATGGGCTTCGGCACCAGCCCGAGATGCACGAGCGTCGAGTTGATCAGCCCGTTGCGGCCGAGCACTGGTATCCACGAGATCATGCGAATGATGTTCGAGGTCAGGAACGGCACCGTGCAGACCAGGAACAGCACCATCTGCATGGCGGTCGTTCGAATGTGGAAGGCGAGGAAATAAGCGACCCAGAAGCCGATGAACAGGGTCAGCCCCCAGACGATGAATGCGAATTTGATGGTGTTGAGATAGGTTTTCCAGGTGACCCAGGAGCCGAGAACGTCGGAATAATTGGTGGTGAGAAAGTCCGGGTACATTGTGGCGAAGTCGTAGTCCCAGAACGACACGACGACGATCATGATGATGGGCAGCAGCAAGAACGCGCCGAGGATCAGCGCCAGAGGTGCCGACTGCAGATAGGGCGCGACGGCGCCGATGGAGAACCGGCGTCGTCGGGCTGGTTTCGCGGCGGCGATTGCGGGGCGTTCGAGCGCGACTGTCATCAATGCTCTCGGGTTTGGCGATACGGCCGGGCCGCGTTCCCCTTCTCCAGCCAGGGAGAAGGGGTAGAGGAGGGCGCTTGTTCCCTTTACGCCGCGATGAACTCGTTCCAGCGCTTCACCATATAGCGATCCTCGTCCATGACCGAGTTCCAGCAGGCGACCTTGCCCATGCGCTCTTCGAAGGAGCCGCCGTCACGCACGGCGCCGGCCTTTTCCATGACGGTGCCGTCGGGCGCCTTGATCTCGCCCTTGGCCGGCTTGCCTTCGATCCAGTAGCCCCACTCGTCCTCCGACATGAACTTCTTGGCCGAGACCATGTTGGCCGAGTAGTAGCCCTGGCGGTTGAGATAGCCGCCGACCCAGCCGGAAGTGTACCAGTTGATGTATTCATAGGCGGCGTCGAGCTCGGCGCCCTTGAGATGGGCGGCGAGGCCAAGGCCGCCGCCCCATGAGCGGTAGCCTTCCTTGAGCGGCTGGAAGCGGCAGGGAATGCCCTTGGAGCGCACGGCGGCCACCGCCGGCGACCACATCGATTGGATCACCACCTCGCCCGACGCCATCAGATTGACGCTCTCGTCGAAGGATTTCCAGAAGGCGCGGAACTGGCCGGCTTGCTTGGCCTTGATCAGGAAGTCGATCGTCTTGTCGATCTCGTCCTTGGTCATGTTACCCTTGTCGGCATATTTGATGTTGCCGGTAGCTTCCATGATCATCGCAGCGTCCATGATGCCGATGGACGGGATGTTGAGGATCGCGGTCTTGCCCTTGAAGGCCGGGTCCATGATGTCGGCCCAGGTGGTGATGTCGCGGCCAACGAGGTCGGGGCGGATGCCCAGCGTGTCGGCGTTGTAGATGGTCGGCACCATGGTGAACCAGTTGGTCGGTGCCTTGGCGAAGGTCTTGCTGTCTTGCGCCTCGACGAAGCCGACCGTGTGCGGCGCCGTGCCTTGGGCAATGACGCTGTCGGGCGTCAGCTTGCCGGTTTTGAACAGCGGCACCAGTTCGTCGTAATATTTCAGCTTGCTGACATCCATCGGCTGCAGCACGCCGCTCGGGAACACCTTCTTGCAGATCCAGTATTCGATGTCGGCGATGTCGTAGCTGTCGGGCTGGGTCACGGCGCGCTGGGCGGCGGCATCGGAATCGGTCGCGGTCATCTCCAGCGTGATGCCGAGATCGGCCTTGCACTTGTCGGCGATGGCATTGAGGTTCGACACGCCGGTACCGAACTGGCGCAGCGTGATGTTGGACTGCGCCCAGATGGTCGGAAAGCCTGTGATGACGCCGGAACCGGCGGCGAAGCCGACGGCAGCAGCCCCCGTCTTCAGCAGCGAGCGGCGCGAAATTCCCGTTTTTGTTTCAGTCGTCTTTGTCATGTTCATTCCCCTGTTTGTTTTGGTTTGGTCATTGAGTGTTGAGTGAAGGCGGTCATCAATTGAGACGGCCAAGAACGACCGCGTCTTGCCGGTCCCAGGCGAGCGGCACGGCGTCGCCGACGGCGGCAGGCTTTGCGAAGAAATCCGAATCGTCGACGATCACCGTGAAGTCGTCGATGCCGGCGCCGTTGACCGACAGCTTTACCGAATGGCCGCGATACTCGATGTTGGAGACGATGCCGGTGAAGCCGAGGCCGGGCGCAGGCGCGTCGCCGATGCGCACATGATCGGTGCGGATGGCGATATCGATCGGCGCGCCCGGCTTTCGGCCGTGACCGCAGGCAGCGAGCGAGCCGCCGCCATTGACGTCGAAGACGACCATGCCGTCATGCTCGCCGGTGACCCGGCCGGAGATGACATTGTGGTCGCCCATGAAGCGCGCGACGAAGGCCGTGGCCGGCCGTTCGAACACGTCGCGCGGAGGTGCAGCCTGTTCGATACGGCCCTCATTCATCACCACGATCAGGTCCGCCAAGGCCATGGCCTCCTCCTGGCTGTGAGTGACGTGGACGAAGGTGATGCCGAGCGAGGTCTGCAGTTTCTTCAGCTCGGCGCGCATGCGGATCTTCAGGAACGGGTCGAGCGCCGACAGCGGCTCGTCGAGCAGCAGTGCTTCCGGATCGGTGATCAAAGCCCGGGCGAGCGCCACGCGCTGCTGCTGGCCGCCGGAAAGCTGCGCGGGCCGACGCGTCGCATAGGCCTCCATCTGCATCAGCTTCAGCATGTCGAGCGCCTTGGCACGGCGCTGTTCCTTGTCGACGCCCTTCATCTTTAGGCTGAAAGCGACATTGTCGACGAGATCCAGATGCGGGAACAGTGCATAGGATTGGAACATCATTGCCGTGCCGCGTTTTGCCGGCGGCAGGTCGGTGACAACAATGTTGCCGAGCCGGACGTCGCCTGACGAGATGCTTTCGTGACCGGCGATCATGCGCAGCGTCGAGGTCTTGCCGCAGCCGGAGGGGCCGAGCAGGCAGCAATAGGTGCCCGCCGGTATCTTCAGGCTGATGTCCTCGACGGCGGTCGTCGTTCCATAGACTTTCGAAACGGACACGATGTCGATCTCGGCGGCTTTGGACATTCAGGCTTCCCCGTTTGGTGCATTAACCAAAGCATCATGCGTGCCAACCTGGGGATGTGGGGCCAAGCGTTTGAATCGTTTAAAGAAATCAGGCTTCTTGCCGGTTGCCTACCTTCGAGGCTACTTTGTGCATTGCACAAATTATGGGCTATCGCGCGCGATCTGCACAAAAATCGTATGCAATCTTTTTCGACTTCGTGTTCACTTTGCCTCTCGTGCACGAGCGAGGACTCGCGTTAGAAGAGGGCGGGAACCATCATCGTCATGAACATCACCGATCAGGTCTATTCCGCCGCAGACAGCGCCAACCAGGATCGCGCCCAGGCGATTCGCGACAGTCTGCGCGACGCCATAGTCGACCGGAGGCTGGCGCCGGGAACCAAGCTGTCGGAAGGCGAGGTCGGCACGCTGTTCGATGTGTCGCGCACCGTCGCTCGCGCGGCGCTGCAGATGCTGTCTTTCGAAGGGCTGGTGCGAACCGAGCGCAATCGAGGCGCCTTCGTTGCCAATCCATCGCCCGAGGAAGCGCGCCAGGTGTTCGCCTCGCGCCGGCTGATCGAGCCGGGCATTGCCACTGCCGCCTGCGAGCGGGTCACATCAGCCGATATTGTCGCCTTCAGGGCGCAACTCGACGAGGAGGGCCGCTTCATCGCCGAGCGCGGTCCGACGGCGCGGCGTTCCGAAATCAAGGCGTCCGGCGATTTCCATCTGTTGCTCGCCTCGGTCGCCGGCAATGCCATCCTGCAGCGCTTCATGGAGGAACTGGTTGCGCGCTCGTCGCTTGTCATTGCGCTTTACGGACGGTCTGGCGTATCGGCCTGCGGCCACACGGAGCACACGGGTATTGTCGGTGCGCTGGAAAGCCGCGACTCCGGGCTGGTGAGCCGCTTGATGCTGCACCACATCGACCACATCGAGGCTGATCTCGATCTGCGCGTCAGGGCAGGCCCAGCGCTCCGCGAGGCTCTCAATTTCTGAGGTCTAGTGTTCGTCTTCCGTGGGAAGGGGGGGCGTCTGTCCGGCTGCCTTGCGGCGCAGCATCTTGGCTAGCTTCCAGATCGTCGGGCTGTTCTTGACAAAGGCCTTCAGCCGCGCGCCCTGGCGAAGTGCCTGTCCCAGCGCACGGCCCTTGAGCGTCAGCGGAACCAGGACCTCGAAATGCTGCGTTTCGATATCGCACCACAGCCGCTTGTAGGGCTCGTCTCCGACGGAGAAATCATAGACCGCGAACCCGCTCTGGCAGGCGTTCTGGATGTTGTCGAAGAACAGGAAGTCGCCCGGGCTGGTGTTGGCGAGTTCATCCTCGGCGATCGCCCCGAACTCGCAGATCAGGCGCCGGCCCGAGCGGCTCGATCCGGTGACGGCGCGCAACTTGCCGGCGACCTCCAGCCCATGCAGCACGAAGCAAGGCTTGTCCTCGGCAAGCGCTTGCGTAAACAGCCCCCGGAAGAAAGCGCGTGTCCGGTCGTCACCGAAGACGTTGGCAATGCCCATCTTGCGGAAGCGCTGTTCCTTCATCTCGAAGAACGCGTCGAGCAGCCTCTCCACCTCGTCGGCGCTGCGCGCCTCGATGCGCCGGTGGCTGCCGACGGCCTCGAACTTGCGCGTCTGCGAACGATGCTTCTTGCGTTTGCGCTTGCCGCTGGCACGCAGCAGCAGCGCATCGAATCCACCGCTGAGGTCGACGGCCAGCGAAAGATTGGGGCTGGCGAAATGATCGAGCGATGCCAGCGGATTGGCAATGCCGTCGAGATCGGGCAGCAATCTTTCCAGCGCGATGAGATCAATATCGGGCCGGGACCCGGCGATCGCCGCGAGCATTGAGCGGATGGCTGTGATGTCGCCGCTCGCCAGCCATTGCGGTTCGGCGGCGGCGAAATTGCCATTGGCGTGGCGGCCGCCCATGAACTGGGCGACCCGCAACGGGCCGCGCTTGACCACCTCCAGCGCCACTGCGAAAGCCGGCCTGCCCTCCAGTTCGAGCGTGGCGATGAGCAGATCGGGCTTGACCTCGGCGGCCCAGGTCAAGACCCATGCCGCACTTTGCGCCGGCGCATAAAGTGCCGAACGACAGAACGCCGCATACGCCGCGAGTCCTTCGGCGGCGGCAACTGAAACCGACAGCCCCGCGGTATGCCCGGGCAGTGCGCGTGATGAAGCCTGGATCGCCGCGAGCCGCTTGCCATCAAATGACGCGGTTGCGTCAACCATACCTCAATCCTTAAGGCGTACTGATCCCGATTTGGGGGGCGCTCGGGCGTATTCCGTGCTTGGATAGCCTAGGCGCAAAAGGTGAATGAATGATCGACGGTGGGGAGGCAATCCGGAAACTGGCGCTCAACGTCGCCCGCTATACCGGCCTCGCACCGCTGGCCAGGCCGTTTGTCGGCGGCATCGGCGCCATCCTGATGCTGCACCGCGTGACGGCGACACCCGAAAAGCCCGACAGCGTCAACCGGCACCTCAACATCGCGCCCAGTTTCCTCGATGCCGTGATCGCCGACATGAGAGCGGACGGCTATGCCTTCGTCTCGATGGACGAAGCCGTGGAGCGCATCAAGGCAGGCGGCAAGGGCGGCCGGTTCGCCACCATCACCGCCGACGATGCCTATCGCGACAACATGACCGAGGCCTTGCCGGTGCTGGAGAAGCATGGCGCGCCGCTCACCATCTATGTCGCTCCAGGGCTGATCGATGGCACCGCCCACCTTTGGTGGGATGTGGTCGAGGATATCGTCAATGCCTGCGATCGCCTGACCCTGACCACACCGAACGGCCCGACCGTGATCGATTGCGCGACCCCCGTCAGGAAACATCAGGCCATCGCCCGCCTGCATGCCTATTTTACCACCGAGGTCGGCGAGGAGGACCTGCGGAGCGTGCTGCGCGATCTGGCCGCTTCGAATGGAGTCGACGCGGACGCCCCACGCCTGCGCACGCTGATGAACTGGGATGAGATCCGTACCGTCGCCGCACATCCGCTGGTGACGATGGGCGCCCATACGGTCAACCACAGCAATCTGAAGCGGCTTTCCGAGGCCGATGCGCGGCGCGAGATCGGCGCCGTCAACGACATGCTGCGAACTGAGCTTGGCGAGGAACCCCGCCATTTCGCCTATCCCTACGGCTACGCCAGCGCCGTCGGTTGCCGCGAAGTGGGCTTCGCGCGCGACGCCGGCTATGCTTCCGCCGTGACCACCCGCCACGGCGTGCTGCGCGCCGAACATTCCGGTTTCCTGCATGCCCTGCCGCGCATTTCGGTCAATGGCCGCTACCAGAGCCTGCACCATATCCGCACGATGCTGTCGGGCGTGACGACGCCGCTCGCCAACGCCGGCAAGATGCTCGTCACGATCTGACGGACTGCCCGGTCCGGGCTGGGCTCAGCGCTTGGCCCTCGGCTCCAGCATCAGCCATTTGATGATGCCCATCGCCGGCAGCACCCAGAGCAGACCGCTAAGCAGGAAGAACAGGAATTGCACCAGCGCGCCCGACTCCGACAGGCGGGCGACCGCGAAGATCGACGCGACCAGCGCGTAGATGATGACCAGCGCCAAAAGCAGGAACATTCCGATAAGCTTTTTCAGTCGAATGGGCATGGCTTGGCCTCGTTGATGGCTACCGCTTAGGCCGAACGCGGGGACGCGCGCAACCTACCACATCAGGCGCGACGGCGTGCCGCGCTGCGCGGTCTTGCCAGCAGGAGTGCGATGGTTCACCAATCCGCGACATTCAACCTGCCGGGATATAGCCATGGCCGCCATCACCGCCGCCGCGTCCTATCAGGCCCGCGACCGCGACCTGCACAACCGGGTACTCGTGCGCGGCTGGCTGTACGTCGTGCTCCTCGTGCTGTTCGCGCTGGTACTGGTTGGCGGCGCCACGCGGTTGACCGAATCCGGCCTGTCGATCACCGAATGGCAGCCGATCCATGGCGTCATCCCGCCGCTCAACGACGCCGAGTGGCAGGAGGAATTCCAGCGCTACCAGCAGATCCCGCAATACACAGAGCTCAACAAGGACATGAGCATCGAGGCGTTCAAGTCGATCTTCTGGTGGGAATGGGCGCATCGCCTGCTCGCGCGCAGTGTCGGCCTGGTCTTTGCCTTGCCGCTTCTGGTCTTCTGGGCGACGCGCCGCATCGAGCGCGGCCTTGGACCGAAGCTGGTCGGCATTCTGCTTCTCGGCGGGCTGCAGGGGGCCATCGGCTGGTGGATGGTGGCCTCCGGCCTGGTCGACCGCGTGTCGGTGAGCCAGTACAGGCTCGCCACGCACTTGACGCTGGCGGCCCTGATCTTCACCGCGACCATGGTTGTCGCGCGGGGTCTCGCTCCTCACTCCGAGCCTGCGGCCGATCGCTCGACGCAGAGATTGGCCGGTTTCATCGTGCTTCTGGCGCTGATCCAGATTTATCTCGGCGGTCTGGTGGCCGGTCTCGACGCCGGCATGAGCTACAACACCTGGCCGCTGATGGACGGCAGGATCGTTCCCGGCGATCTGCTCATCCTCGATCCGGCGTGGCGCAACGTCTTCGAGAACCCGAAGACGGTGCAGTTCATCCACCGGCTCGGCGCCTATACGGTCTTCGCCGTCGCGCTCTGGCACATGATCGCCACGCGTCGGCGGCTGCCAGGCTCGACGCATGCGCGACGCGCGACGCTGTTGTTCGTTCTGGTATTGGTGCAAGCTTCGATCGGTATCGGCACGCTGCTGATGCAGGTGCCCCTGCATATGGCGCTGACCCATCAGGCGTTTGCGCTTGTTGTGCTGGGCTTTGCCGCCGCCCATTGGCGGGGCACCAAGGGCGCTTATCCCTTGCCCAACGAGATTGCCGTCGGACGCTGAGCGCGACCGATCACATCCAGAATTCGTTGGACTGCGTCGTCTTATCGCCGCCTTCGCCGCGCCGCCAGGCAAGGAAATGCTCGCCGCGCAACTCGTCGGCAACGTCGTCGAACGGCTTCAGCGCCTTCACGATCGCCGGTGAGCCGTCCTCGCGCCGCACCTTCCAGATGCGGCTCGAGAAGGTTTCGGCAATGAGTTCGGGTTCGCTGACTTGCCAGCGCGCTGGAAAGGCCGGTGCGTCCATCACAGGCCGAGCATCAGGTCCATGTTCTGGACGGCCGCGCCCGAGGCACCCTTGCCGAGATTGTCGTAGACCGCCAGCAGCAGCGCCTGGGCTCTGCTGTCGTTGGCAAAGACATAGACCTTCATGCGGTTGGTGCCATTGTAGATCTCCGGGTCGATGTCCGGCACGCGCTCCAGATGCGCATAGGGCGCCACCTCGACCACACCGCCCTTGATCGCGGCGAAATGGTCCGCAATGGCGGCGTGAAGTTCGGCGCCCGTCGGCACGCGTTCGAGGCCGCCGAGCTGCAACGGCACCACCGTGATCATGCCTTGGGCGAAATTGCCCACCGCCGGCTGCATGATCGGATCATGCGACAGCTTCGCATAGGCCTTCAATTCCGGCACGTGCTTGTGCTGCAGGGTCAGGCCATAGGGCAGGAACTCCGAGGCGTCCTCGCCCTTGGCGACATAGTCCTCGATCATCGGGCGCCCGCCGCCCGAATAACCCGTGATCCCGTTGACGGCGATCGGGAAATTGGCCGGCAGCAGGCCTGCGGTGACCAGCGGCCTGAGCGTCGCTATCGGTCCCTGCGGCCAGCAGCCGGGATTGGCGACGCGCTTGGCCGTGGCGATCTTCCTCGCCTGCTCCTTGTCCAGTTCGGCGAAGCCATATTCCCAGCCTTCGGCCACGCGATGCGCGGTCGACGCATCGATCACCTTGGTGGTGTCGTTGGCGATCAGCGACACGCTTTCCTTAGCGGCGTCGTCCGGCAAGCAGAGGATCGCGACATCGGCGGCGTTGAGGAATTCGGCGCGCGCGGCCGTTTCCTTGCGACGCTCGACCGGAATGGAAATGATCTCCAGATCGCCGCGCTCGGCAAGCAGCGCCCGGATCTGGAGGCCGGTGGTGCCGTGCTCGCCGTCGATGAAGATTTTCGGTTTCATTGCCTGATCAAATTCCCTGATATACCAAGACTATATGCCGTTACCGTGGTTGACCGCGGCGCCATTGTGGTTGCCGGTGTTCAGCTCCTCGAGCCGTGCCTTTCGCTCGGCCAGCAGGCCGAGATACTGCATGGCCACCATCGAACCGGCGATCGCCGTTATATCGGCGTGATCATAGGCCGGCGCAACCTCCACGACATCGGCGCCGACGATATCGACCTGGTTGAGCTGACGCAGCGTCGACAGGATCTTCGCCGAGGACGGGCCGCCCGAAACTGGCGTGCCGGTTCCAGGCGCATAGGCCGGATCGAGGCAGTCGATATCGAAGGTCAGATAGGTCTTCTTGCCGCCGGTGCGATCGACGATGGCGTAGGCGATGTCGGAGGCGCGCATCTCCTCGATCTCATGGCCATAGAGAATCTTGATGCCGAACGTGTCGGGCGCATGGGTGCGGATGCCGATCTGGATCGAGCGGTCGGGATCGATGATGCCTTCCTTGACCGCTCGGCCGACGAAGGACCCGTGGTCGATGCGCTTGCCGTCATCGGGCCATGTGTCCTGGTGGGCGTCGAACTGCACCAAGGCCAGCGGTCCGTGGATGGCGGCATGCGCCTTGAGCAGAGGCCAGGTGACGAAATGGTCGCCGCCCAGCGTCAGCAGGAAGGCGCCCGATTTCAGGATCTTGGCCGCTTCGCGCTCGATCGTGCCGGGCGTCTTCTGATGGTTGCCCGAGTCGAGGAGGCAGTCGCCATAATCGACCACGGCGAGGTGCTCGAACAGATCGCGCGAAAACGGGTATTGCGGGTCGTTGTCGAGGATCGCCGAGGCGCGGCGGATCGCCTGCGGCCCGAACCGGGCACCCGGCCGGTTGGTGACGGCGGCGTCGAAGGGAATGCCCCACACCACCGCATCCGCGCCCTTCACGTCCTTGGTGTATTTGCGCCGCATGAAAGACAGCGCGCCCGAATAGGTCGGCTCAAGGGCGCCACCCGTTTTGGAGCGGGCGGTGAAGGCATGGTCGATGTTCTTGGTCGCCATTACGGGTCCTCGTTTTCATCGGGGTGCAACAACTACAGAACCGGCATGGAAGATGCCAGTCACAGCTTGGGGAGACGAAACCGCGCCGCCCGGGCGCCACGGCAAGACAGGATTTGTATCATCATGACGCAGACCGCGTTTCTTAATCCGTCGGATGCCGTGGTGTCGACCCACGCCGGCACGATCGCCGGCGATCGCTTCCAGGTTCTCGATTCGTGGCGCGGCATCTGCGCGTTGCTGGTGGCGCTGTTTCATTTCCCGACCGCATCAGTGATCTCGCAGAGCAGCTTTATCGGTTCGTCCTATCTTTTCGTCGACTTCTTCTTCGTCCTTTCCGGCTTCGTCATCGCCTCCAGCTATGCCAATCGGCTGAGCCGGCCGGAAGAGGTCGCCCGCTTTGCCCTGGTCCGTCTCGGCCGCATCTATCCGCTGCATCTGGTCATGCTTGCCGCCTTTGCCGCCTTCGAATTGTTGCGGCTGATGCTGCCGCAATTGCATGGCACGGGGGCCGCTCCCTTCACCGGCGGCTTCGACCTCAGGAGCCTGGCTGCCAATCTCCTTCTGCTGCAAGGTGTCGGCTTCGAGGATCGGTTGACGTGGAATGCGCCAAGCTGGAGCATCTCGGCCGAGTTTTTCGCCTATCTCCTGTTTGCCGGCGTGGTCCTCATCGCCGGCGCACGCGCCTGGATATGGTTTGTCGCCGCCGCCGTCACCGCGCCGCTGTTCCTGCTCGGTTTCTCCACGCATCATATGGATGTGTCCTACGATTTCGGCTTCATCCGCTGCCTCTACGGCTTCTCGCTCGGCGCCCTGCTGGCCTGGTTTCAGCATGATTCCATTGCAGGGGCGCGACAGGTCCTGGTCACAAACGGCCCGCGGGTGAGCTGGACTCTTGCCGAAATCGTCATGGTGGCCGTCATCGTTCTTTTTGTCTCGCTGGCGGGCGACAATGATTTCGGCATCGCCGCGCCCCTGGTGTTCGCCCTGGCGTTGTTTCTGTTCGCCCATGAAGGCGGCTGGATCAGCGCGTTGCTCAGGACGCCCTTCATGCTGACGCTCGGCGCGCTGTCCTATTCGATCTACATGGTCCACATCTTCGTCCAGGCGCGCCTGATCAACGTCGCCGGGCTCGTCGAGCGCAAGCTCGGCCTCGGCTTGATTGGCGACATCGTGCTGCGTGGCGGGCCCGCGACAGGCTTTGGGCCCGGCTGGACAGGGACTGTAGCGATCGTCGTCATGCTCGCCGCCACCATCGCCGTGTCGTGGATCACATGGCGCCTGGTCGAAATGCCTGCAATGGCCCGGTTCCGCCGGCTCTCGAAACGCATCTGACCCGCATCGCCGGCCAACCGCTAGCCGGCTTCGTTCACCTGGATGTCACCGAGGTCGCCTATCCCCGGCTCGATCCGGCAAGGAGCGATTCTCGATGCGGACGATCTGGCTGAACCTTCTGCTTTCCACCGCGCTGGCGGCCTCCGCCGGCCAGGCCTTGGCCGGCGAAACACGCGCCAGGCAGATCCTCGACCGCTTCGAACATGCCAACCAGTGGCGCGACCATGTCATGGTGGCCGCGCACAGAGCCGGCAGCATGCAGGCCGGCAAGACGCTCTATGCGGAAAACTCGCTCGCGGCGGTTGAAGGTTCGATCGCGATCGGCGCCGAAATCGTCGAGGTCGACATCAGGCGCTCGAAGGACGGCGAGCTCATCGTCATGCATGACAGCTGGCTCGACCGTACGACGACCTGCAAGGGCGAAGTCATCAACTACACGCTGGCCGAATTGAAGAGATGCCGGCTGGTGATCGAGGGCACCCATGCCGTCACCAACGAGACCGTCTCGACATTGCGCGAAATGCTGATGACGACTAGGGACAGAATCCTCATCAATCTCGACAACAAGCTCGAAGTCGGCGACCTCCCGGGCATGATCGCGGTGGCTCGCGATCTCGGCATGGCCGAGCAGGTCATCGTCAAGGAAAACCTTTGGAACCAGAACAGGATCATCACGGTGAAAGCCGCCATGGCCGCGGCAGGCGGTGGCTTTCAGTTCATGCCGATCATTGCCGATGACGCCGTGCATGATGCCGGCTTCGCCTCGACGGTCGACCACGCTTTCGCGCCGGGCGCGATCGAGCTGATCAACTGGCGGGCGGGCGCGGAGACGTTGACCGAAACCGGCGGGCCGCTGTTTAGCACGCGTATGCGCGCCGAGGCGGTGAGGGGCGATTGGCATATTTGGGCCGACACCTATGCCATCGTCAACAAGCCGGGCGGCTTCCTCGCCGGCGGCCGCGGCGACGAACTGGCGGTCCAGGCCAGCTCGCCGCGCGAAGCCTGGGGCTTCTGGGCCGATCGCGGCGCCACCATCATCCAGACCGACGAGCCGAAGGCGGCGATCGCCTGGCTGGCGGCGAACGGCTATCGTGTGCCTTATGCCGACGAGAAGCGGCCGGCCGAACCGGCGCATACGGCCAGCATCAATTAGGGCTGAAGCTGCCGATCTCCCTCTCGTGACTGTTGCCCGGCAGGTCGGAGGGGCGCCGTCCCACAACCTGTCGATCACTGAAATCTGCGGCCCGAAAAACAAAGGCCGCCCGGAGGCGGCCTTTGATATCGGAAATTCGAAACGCTTAGCGCTTCGAGAACTGGAAGGAGCGACGGGCCTTGGCCTTGCCGTACTTCTTGCGCTCGACGACGCGGCTGTCGCGGGTCAGGAAGCCACCCTTCTTGAGCACGGCACGCAGCGCCGGCTCGTAGTAGGTCAGCGCCTTGGAGATGCCGTGACGAACGGCACCGGCCTGGCCGGAGAGGCCGCCACCGACGACGGTGGCGACAATGTCGTACTGGCCCGAACGGTTGGACGCGATGATCGGCTGGTTGAGGATCATCTGCAGGACCGGACGCGCGAAATAGGTCGCGAATTCCTTGTCGTTGACGACGATCTTGCCGGAACCCGGCTTCACCCAGACGCGCGCGATGGCGTTCTTGCGCTTGCCGGTGGCATAGGCGCGGCCCGACTTGTCGAGCTTCTGGACATGGACGGGGGCCGCGGCCTGGGTGTTCGTGTTCCCGGTGGCGGCGCCCAGTTCTGCGAGCGAGGAAAGCTCAGCCATCTTATGCGACCTTCTTGTTCTTGGAATTCAGCTTGGCCACGTCGAGGACTTCTGGCTGCTGGGCGACATGCGGATGCTCCGCGCCTGCATAGACGCGCAGGTTCTTCATCTGGCGACGGCCGAGCGGGCCACGCGGAACCATGCGCTCAACGGCCTTCTCGACGACACGCTCGGGGAAACGGCCCTCGAGCAGCTGGCGCGCGGTGCGCTCCTTGATGCCGCCGGGGTGGCCGGTGTGCCAGTAATAGACCTTGTCGGTGAACTTCTTGCCGGTGAACACCACCTTGTCGGCATTGATGACGATGACATTGTCGCCGTCGTCGACATGCGGGGTGAAGGTCGGCTTGTGCTTGCCGCGAAGATGATTGGCGATGACAGTGGCAAGACGGCCGACGACGAGACCCTCGGCGTCGATCAGGATCCACTTCTTCACCACATCCGCAGGCTTCTGCGAAAAGGTTGTCATGTTTTCTGCTCTCGGTTTTGACCTTCACGGGGAAGGCGTTTCTTGTTGCTTGGATTGGCGAAAGACGCTTGTCATCAGCCAATAACAAAACGGCGGCCTTTTGCGGGCCGCTGCTTCGTGAGGGCTTATAGGCGAGGGGGAACTGCACGTCAAGCAGATCAAAAAGCTCTACGGCGAAGAAACAATAGCAAAAACAACGACCTAGGTAAAAGGTATTATTTTACCACATCGCTGGTGCGCTTCGGCGGGATCGAGTAGGTACCCGTGGCATGCGCGATCGTGTGTCCATCCGGGCCGGCGACGATGTCGATGTCGAACACCATCAGGCTCTTTCCGAGCTTCAGGATGCGGCAATGGCCATCGATCGGCCCGGCCTCGGCCTTGCGGACGAAGTTGATGTTGAGGTTGGTGGTGACCGAGAGCGCATCCGGCCCGGCATGGCTGAGCACGCAGACATAGCCGCCAATGTCGGCCAGCGTAAACAGGGCAGGGCCGGACACGGTGCCGCCGGGGCGCAAATGCCGCTCGCCGGCATTGAGCCGCACGATACAGCCGCCGGGAAACACGTCGATGGCCTCATAGGCGGCGGAACTCTCATTGAGTTGCGGAAAGACGCTCTCCATCAACACGTTGATCTGCACTGCGGTCAGCACCGGCTTGAGATTGGTCTGGGCGGGCATGTCGGTCTCTCGTTCTGCGCATGCTTGTATGGGCGCAGCCGGGCGTTTCTGGCAACATATACATCGCCCTGGCGCAAGCGATGGGTGTTGGACGAAACCCGAACCGATATTAGATACTCTGCCAACACGATCGGAGTCGCGGAGACCTTAGCCATGGCCGAAATCCTTGCCATCAAGCCTGCTGCCGCCGAAGAGGGCCCGGTCACGACAAGGCTGGACAAGGGCGTGCTGCGCCTGACGCTTGCCAATCCGCCCGCCAACGCCTTGTCGCTGGCGGTCATGGCGGCGCTGACGGCGGAACTCGACCGCGCCAGGGCCGACAAGGCCGTTCGTGTCATCGTACTCTCGGCGGCCGGCAAGGTGTTCTGCGCCGGCCATGACCTCAAGGAAATGACCGCGCGGCGCGCCGACGCCGATCGCGGCAAGGCCTTCTTCGAAGAGACCTTTGCCGCTTGCGCCACGCTGATGCAGACGATCGTGCGCCACCCCCTGCCTGTCATCGCCGAGGTGGATGGCCTGGCGACAGCCGCCGGCCTGCAACTGGTCGCGAGCTGCGACCTGGCCATCGCCTCGCATGAGGCGACCTTCTGCACGCCGGGCGTCAACATCGGCCTGTTCTGTTCGACGCCGATGGTGGCGCTGTCGCGCAACGTCTCGCGCAAGCAGGCGATGGAGATGCTGTTGACCGGTGAGACGATCGATGCGGCAACGGCCAAGGAATTCGGCCTCGTCAACCGCGTCGTGCCGCGTGAGTACCTGAATCAGATTGTCACCAAATACGCGCAAACCATTGCGTCCAAATCGTCCTTGGTCGTGAAGACCGGCAAGGAAGCCTTTTACGCGCAGGCCGAAATGGGGCTGGCGGATGCCTATGCCTATACCGGCCGCGTCATGGTCGAGAACATGCTGGCGCGGGACGCGGAAGAGGGCATCGGCGCCTTCATCGGCAAGCGCAAGCCGGAATGGACGGACGAATAGGACGGGAGCATGGAACCGCGCATCTCCATCATCACCATCGCCACCGACGATCTCGATCGCGCGGTGCGTTTCTACGAGGCGATGGGCCTGAAACGTCATGCCGGGATCACCGATGGTGTCGCCTTCTTCCAGATGGGCGGCGCCATCCTCGGCCTGTTCCCGCGCGCCAGCGCCGAGGAGGATTCCGGCGTCGCCTTCACCAAGGCGCCGTCAGCGGTCTACCTCGCCTACAACACTCGCTCCGATGCCGAAGTCGACGAGGTGCTCGCCATGGCTGAACAGGCCGGCGGCAAGATCGTCAAGCCGGCAGGCCGCGCGTTCTGGGGCGGCTGGTACGGCTATTTCGCCGATGCCGATGGACATGTCTGGGAAGTGGCGCACAATCCGGCCTTTCCAATCGCGGAAGACGGCACGATTTCGCTGCCCGAATGATGCAGCCCCGGCGATGCTGACCAAGTGATGGCCCACCGCAAGCAGCTGACGCGGCTGAAGGCACCCTATCTCAAACGCATCCTGCTCGACCCCGAGCGCGTGAACGATTGGGAAAAATACCCGTGGAACCTGCCGCTGTTTCGCGGCCACGCCTTCGAACTCGAATTCACCACGCCGATCACCATCATCGTTGGCGAGAACGGCACCGGCAAATCCACCTTGCTCGAGGCGATCGGGGCGCTGGCCGGTTACGACGAGGCCGGCGGCGGCAAGGGTTACCGGCCGGTCGACCATTCCAGCGCCATCGACAAGAGTGGCGCCGCGCTGGCGAACACGTTCCGTGGCCATTGGCTGCCGAAGGTCACCGCCGGCTGGTTCTTCCGCGCCGAATCCTTCTATTCCGTCGCCCGCTATCTCGATCAGGCGGCGCTGGAAGACCCGTTCGGGCCGCCTCCGCCTGACTTTCTCTCCTGGTCGCATGGCGAGGGGTTTATCCGTTTCTTCGAGGAACGCTGCCGCAGGCAAGGCATCTACATACTCGACGAGCCTGAAAGCGCGCTGTCGCCTTCGCGCCAGATCGAACTGCTCAAGATGCTGCGGCGCATGGACCAGTCGGGCACCGCGCAAGTGATCATGGCGACGCACTCGCCGCTGCTGATGGCCTGTCCCGGCGCGCGGCTGTTCCGCATCAGCAGGTTCGGGCTTGAGCCCGCCGACTTTCGCGATACGGACCATTTCCGCATGCTGCGCGATTTCAGCAATGACCCGGATGGTTTTCTCACCGAGGCGTTGTATGAGGACGAGGCATGAATCACGATAGCTACGACAACACCTACATCGGCGGCATCCTCAATTCGGTGAAGACCATCGCCATGGTCGGGGCGTCGGCCAATGACGTCAGGCCAAGCTATTTCGTGCTCAAATACCTGCTGGCCAAGGGGTTTTCGGTGTTTCCGATCAATCCTGGCCAGGCCGGCAAGGAAATCCTTGGCCGGATGACCTATGCCAGGCTGGCCGACATTCCGGAGCCGATCGACATGGTCGACATCTTTCGCGCGCCGGCGGCGGTGCCAGGCATCGTCGACGAGGCGTTGCGGCTCGTTCCCTTGCCGAAAGTCATCTGGATGCAGCTTGGCGTGCGCCATGACGAGGCAGCCGCGCGCGCCGAGGCCGCCGGCATCAAGGTGGTGATGAACCGCTGCCCCAAGATCGAATACGGCAAGCTCTCCGGCGAGATCGGCTGGACCGGGGTCAATTCCGGGGTGCTGTCGTCGAAGAAGCCGCTGATGCGCCAGGGCTTCCAGAGTTTTGGCGTCCGCCAGAAGTGACGTGATCCGGGATTGCTTTTTGGCAAGAGATTCCAGTCCACTGCCGGCGCGCAAAAATTTTTCCGGGAAGCGATTGAGTTTCCCGCGCGTTCATCGCGGATCGCACGCCGAAAGGTATTTTCTTCTTTGCATTCCAGGCCGCGCTTCGCCAAGAATGCCCGGCGAATTTTGAGAAAGTTCTTGAGGGAGGTTTCCGTGACCCGTACGCCCGGTTTCAATACGCTCGCCGTCCATGCCGGCGCCAAGCCCGATCCGGCCACCGGCGCGCGCGCCACGCCGATCTACCAGACCACGTCCTTCGTCTTCGACGATGCCGACCATGCCGCCTCTCTCTTCGGCCTGAAGGCCTTCGGCAACATCTACACCCGCATCATGAACCCGACGCAGGCGGTGCTTGAAGAGCGCGTCGCCGCACTCGAAGGCGGCACGGCTGCCCTTGCTGTGGCATCCGGCCACGCCGCGCAGGTGATCGTGTTCCACAATCTGATGCAGCCGGGCGACAATTTCGTTGCCGCCAACAAGCTTTACGGCGGTTCGATCAACCAGTTCGGTCATGCCTTCAAGAATTATGGCTGGGAGGTGCGCTGGGCCGACACCAATGATCTCTCGACCTTCGAGAACCAGATCGACGACAGGACCAAGGCGATCTTCATCGAGAGCCTGGCCAATCCGGGCGGCACCTTCGTGGATATCGAGAAGATCGGCGACATCGCCCGCAAGCACGGCCTGCCATTGATCGTCGACAATACGCTGGCTTCGCCCTATCTCATCCGCCCGATCGAGCACGGCGCGGATATCGTCGTCCATTCGCTGACCAAGTTTATCGGCGGGCACGGCAATTCGATCGGCGGCGTGATCGTCGATGGTGGCACTTTCGACTGGTCGAAATCGGGCAAGTACCCGATGCTGTCGGAACCGCGCCCCGAATATGGCGGCCTCGTACTGCACGAGACTTTCGGCAATTTCGCTTTCGCCATCGCCGCCCGCGTGCTCGGCCTGCGCGATCTCGGCCCGGCAATCTCGCCTTTCAACGCCTTCCTCATCCTGACCGGCCTCGAAACCTTGCCGCTGCGCATGCAGCGCCACTGCGACAACGCGATCACGGTCGCCGGCTGGCTGTCCAACCACCCCAAGGTCGCCTGGGTGAATTATCCCGGCTTGCCCGGCGACAAGAACAATGCGCTGCAGAAGAAATATTCGCCGCTGGGCTCGGGCGCCGTGTTCACCTTCGGCCTCAAGGGCGGCTACGAGGCGGGCATCAAATTCGTCGAGGCACTCGAACTCTTTTCGCATCTGGCCAATGTCGGCGACACCAAGTCGCTGGTCATTCACCCGGCATCGACCACGCACCGCCAGCTTTCCGACGAGCAGAAGGTCAAGGCCGGCGCTGGCCCGGACACGGTGCGGCTGTCCATCGGCATCGAGGATGTCTCCGACATCGTCGCCGACCTCGAACAGGCACTTGCCAAGGTTTGATTGCCATGGCCGAGCCAAAATTCCTTGCCGTCGGCATTGACACCGTCGATGCCGAATCCGGCGCGCCCGCGCCGGATCGTCTGATCTCCGGCGATCCGAAATTCCGCACCTGGAATGTCGAGGAGCGCGACGGCGGCCTCTATGCCGGCATCTGGGAATCGACTCCCGGCAAATGGCGCATCGTCTATGACGAATGGGAGTTCTGCCACATTCTCTCAGGCGTCTCGGTGATCGCGGAAGAGGGCGGAGAGGCGCGCACGGTCAAAGCCGGTGACAGCTTCGTGCTGCGGCCGGGCTTCAGGGGAAGCTGGGAAGTGCTTGAAACGACTCGCAAGGAGTATGTGATCAAGCTTTGATCATTTCGCCGGGAACTGGGCGAGGCACGCGTCCGAGGCCTTGTCGTGAGCGGCCAGCAATTCGCTGTCCTGCGCATCGATGTCCGCGTCCGATATCTCGTCGCGATAATATTGCGCCAGGAGATCCATCCCTGTTTGCGTGACGCCCTGCGTCGGCAGCTCGCGGGCAAGGCAGCCGCACAGGCCAAGCGCGCGGTCCGGCGAACCGGTCTTCCGGTTGGTCAGGATGAAGTTCTGCGCTGGACAGGCGTCGAGGAAGGCATCGAAGTCAAGTTTCTGCTGCTGCTGGTCGCCATGGTTGAAATAGGCCGGCTGCCACTGGCTTTTGCCGCTGACGACGTCGCAGCCGGTGCCGACATCCTCCGCATCCTTGACCAGCGCCTGCCACGGCTTTTCCCTGTCACCGGTCGGATAGACAAAGTTTTCGCCGAAAGAGGCCGCATAGGTGTCGAGATCGGCCTGTGCAAAGCCGATCGTCTGGAACCGGTTGAACTGGCACTGGCATTCGCTGGTCACCCGTTCAGCCTCACCCTCTTCGGGCTGTTCGCTCGATTTGTTTTTTCGGCAGGCCGCGATAAAGGCAGTGCCGTCGAGCGAAGAAGCCGGAAAAGTCGAGCTGTCGGCATAGCGCTCACCGTTCCAACTGGCCAGCGTCTGGTTGAGCTGCAGGTCAATAAAGCCTTTGCGCTTGAAGGCGCCGAGCCCGACCTTGGCCGGGTCCGTCAGCCTGGCGCCCGGAATGTCGCCCAGCACCTCGCGATAGCCGTCGCCCTCCAGCACGAACAGGAACAACCCGCACTTGACCCCGTCGCAGGCGGGATCCTGCACATAGACATAGATCTCGGAAAATCCGTCGAGGTTGAAATCGACCTCATAGGCGCCGAACCTCTCCGCCGGCACTTTCGCGCCAATCTGGCGTTCGAGCAGCACGCCGGCCAGTTTCCTGGCGATGGCGTCACTGTTTTGCTGCGGGATATTCTCCGGCTGCTGGGCCATGGCACCAGCCAGGCAGCCGAGCAGAATCGTCACGGCGAGCGCGATCGCGCCTCTCGAAAACAATCTCATAGCAAGCCCCAGCCCACTATGGTCAGAAGCGCACGGAGAGCGCCTCCAGCCCATGGAAGTGGTAAGTGTCGCGGAAGCGGGGCTGTTCGGCAAGATGGAGTTGTGGGTGCCGCTCGAACAAAGTCTTCAGCGAAACCTGGAGTTCGAGCCGGGCGAGCGGCGCGCCGATGCAGAAATGAATGCCCGCGCCGAACGACACGTTCTTCTGGTCCGGTCGGCCGGGCTGGAAGGCAAGGGGGTCGGCGAAGGCGTACGGGTCATGATTGGCCATGCCGAGCAAAAGCCCGATCGTCTGGCCCGGCCGCACGACGATGCCGGGCGCGATTTCGATCTCCTCATAGGCATAGCGCATGAACATGTGCAGCGGCGCGTCGAAACGCAGGCATTCCTCGACCGTCGCCGCAGTCGTTTCCGGTGAGGTGAAGAAGCGGCGCGGGTCATCGCCTTGCGCCAGGATGGAATGGACGGCATTGCCGGTCTGGTGCACGGTTGCTTCGTGGCCGGCATTGAGCAGCAGGATGGCCGAGGAGACCAGCTCGTCTTCAGACAGCCTCTCACCGTCTTCCTGGGCCGAGATCAGCAGCGACAGCAGGTCGTCGCCCGGGCTCTTGCGGCGCTCGGTCACGTAGCCGCGCAGGAAGTTGGAGAACTCGCCCGCCGCCCGGTTGGCCGTCTCCTCGGTCTCGCGTGTGCGGCCATGGATGTACATGGCGACCATCTGATGCGACCAGTCGAGCAGTTGCGGCCCCATCTCGACCGGCACGCCGAGCATTTCGGCGATGATGGTGATCGGCAAGGGGGAGGCGAAGGCCGGCAGGAGGTCGACGGCCTTGCCTGGTTCGAAACGGTCGATCAATTCCTTGGCGAGCGCTTCGACACGCGGCCGCAACCGTTCGACCTGACGCGAGACGAAGGCACGGTTGACCAATGTCCTCAGGCGCGTGTGTACCGGCGGCTCCAGTTCCAGCATCGAATTGGCTTCGATACCGTCGAATGCCTTGAGATGGGTCCTATCCTGGCCGGCACCGCGGCTGTCGGGAATGCCGGCCGGGTTCTGGCGGCCGAAACGGCGGTCGCGCAGCAGTCTGTTGACGTCGCCGAAGTCGCCAAAGCACCAGAAGCCGAATTCTTCCCAGAAAAACGCATTCGATGCGTTGTGCAGGAAGCCGTAGGCCTCGTACGGATTGAGGAAGAAGGCTGGTTCGCGCGGGTCGAGCCTAAGCCGGCGAGTGGCTGGATCAAAGGCCAGATAGGAGAGCGTCGATTTGGTCATGCCAGACCCATAGCGCGGCTTGCCAGCCCGGTTCCAGACCGTATGTTGCTTGCGACAGCCCGATTGATTGAGCCAGCCATTAGGGCCGCGGAAGGTCTGAACGGATGAATGTGATCGTTGTCGGCGCGGGTATTGCCGGTCTCTCCACGGCTTGGTCGCTGGTCAAGGCCGGCCACGGCGTGTCGATCGTCGAGCAGGGGCCGATCCCCAATCCGCTGGCGGCATCCGGCGACCACCACCGCATCATCCGCCGCGCCTACCGCGCTGGAACCGGATATGGGCGGCTGATCACCGAAGCCTATGAGGCCTGGGACGAAATGTGGGCTGATCTCGGCGAGAACCACCTCGATGCGCGCGGATTCGTCTGCGTTTCGCGCGAGCCCGGCGATGAAGCCGAGGAATATCGTGAGGGTCTGGAAGAGGGGAATTTCCCTTTCGAACTGCTGGAACCGGACGCGGCCGTCGAGCGCTGGCCGTTCTTCGAGGCTGGCTCGTTCCGCTATGCCTATTTCTCGACGGAAGGCGGCGCACTGCATTGCCGCAAAATAGCAGCCGGGCTGGCCACATGGCTGCGTGCCAACGGAGCCAACGTCTACGAGCACAGCAAGGTGACGGAGATCGATGCCGAGGCCGGCCATATCCTGCTGGAAAGTGGCGAGACGATGCAGGCCGACCGCATCGTCGTAGCCGCTGGCGCCTGGGTGCTGAAGCTATTCCCCGAGCTCGGCGGCGAATTGCGGACTTTTCGCACCGCACTCGCCTATGTCGAACCGCCGGCGGATCTCAAGGCTGCCTGGGAAACGGCACCGGTCATTCTCGATGTCGGCGGCAAGACCGACGGCTATATGATCCCGCTCACCCGCGGTGCCGGCATGAAGTTCGGTTCGGGGCTGCACAAGGTGCCAACCAGCGACGCCGATTGGAACCGCGAGCCGGTGCCGGGCGAGGGCGAGGCGATCCGCAACCTGTTTTCGCCGCCGATCGCCCGCATCGAGGAGTACAAAGTGACCGAAGTGGTCACCTGCGCCTACACTTTCACGGATGACGAGAAATTCCTAGCGCATGAGACAGGCAAGTGCCTGGTCGTCTCAGCCTGTTCCGGTCACGGCTACAAATTCGGCGCGGCGGTCGGCAGGCGCGTTGCCAAGACCCTGGGCAATGGCGATATCGTAGGCTTGAAAAAATGGCTTCGGGCGGAAGTCACTTGACCTGAAGTCTTCCTCACAGCCTTTCGCTAACCGCCAGCGTAGAAGAAAAGCGCTGCTCCGGCGATTGTCACAAAAACCAAGAAGGCCGCGTAGGCATAATACTCTTCAGATCCAGACGCACTTTTCCACTTTAGGGCTACCGCATCATACAGATCGTACCGCAACAAGACATAAGCTGCCGCAACGCCGAAGACGATGACGACCCAGCCGAGGCTATTCATCACAATGCCTCGGAATATGCACGCGCCGCCAGCCGGACGAGCCTTCGCGCACCAGCACGCGGCGCGCGACGGTCCGGTAGGAGGCGGGAACATCGATGACGCGCCTTTGCTCGGGCCGCACCAGCACCTCCTCGGCGATGCTGTCATACTGCGCCGGAATGACGACGCGCCGCGTGCGTTCGGGCTGGAT
This sequence comes from Mesorhizobium sp. M8A.F.Ca.ET.208.01.1.1, assembly GCF_004791315.1. Taxonomy (NCBI): domain Bacteria; kingdom Pseudomonadati; phylum Pseudomonadota; class Alphaproteobacteria; order Hyphomicrobiales; family Phyllobacteriaceae; genus Mesorhizobium; species Mesorhizobium sp. M8A.F.Ca.ET.208.01.1.1. Next base: position 1,454,429 of record NZ_SRUT01000001.1, on the reverse strand, counting down.
CACCACCGTCTCGGCGACGCGTTCGTAGCGTGCCTTGTGCCAGACCTTGCACAGCACGCGGCGGCCATGGATGACGCGCCATTCCCAGGAATAGCCGCCGCCATCGGCCCTGACGGTGTGGTAGACGGTCCGGGTGATTGCCGGCACCACTTCATACCGAACCTGGGCCGGCACGGTCATCACCACGCGCTCCCGCGTGCCATAGATCGGCGGGTCATAGTCGACGACCTGCTGGCCGGGAGGGCTGATCATGACGTCCTCGTAGACCGTGTCATAGACGTCAGGTGTGCGGACGGGCTCGTAGCATTCGACGGCGCGGCCGCCGGCCGCCGTTTGCGAAATCGAGCCGAGCAGGGTCAGCCCGGCAATGGCGAAGCGTGCGGTTTTCCCAGACATGGCACTCCCCCGTTTGACTGCAGGCAAAAGTTCAACGCAGAATTGTAGGGGAAGCCGTTGCGGAGAAAAGCGGTTTCGGCGCATTTCGTTAAGCGACGAGGTTAAGAAACTGCTACCTGTCGGGGCTGGCTCGGTATTTCGGGCCGGCGCGGCATCAGCTGCTGCTAATCCTTGCCCGGAAGCTTGATTCGACTTACCCAGATGGCTAGGACGGGTCGGCCTTGCAGAAGGATGAGCCGGCATCCTATTTACATCTTGACGATCCAGAACCGATTCTGCCCGAGCTGCCAGCCTGTCCGGCGCCGGAATCCCACCGCGAGACAAGAGATATCGAATGAAGAACCCCGTCGAAACCTACATGAACCTCGTTCCGATGGTGGTCGAACAGACCAATCGCGGCGAGCGGGCCTACGACATTTTCTCGCGCCTCCTCAAGGAGCGCATCATTTTCATCACCGGTCCGGTCGAGGACGGCATGGCGACGCTGGTCTGCGCGCAGCTCCTGTTCCTCGAAGCCGAGAACCCGAAAAAGGAAATCAACCTCTACATCAACTCGCCGGGTGGCGTCGTCACCTCGGGCATGGCGATCTACGACACCATGCAGTTCATCAAGCCGGCCGTGTCGACGCTGTGCATCGGCCAGGCGGCCTCGATGGGCTCGCTGCTCCTGACCGCGGGCCACAAGGACATGCGTTTTGCCACGCCGAACGCACGCATCATGGTTCACCAGCCGTCCGGCGGCTTCCAGGGCCAGGCATCGGATATCGAGCGTCATGCCCAGGACATCATCAAACTGAAGCGTCGCCTCAACGAGGTCTATGTCAAGCACACCGGCAAGAGCTATGACGAGATCGAGAAGACCCTCGACCGCGACCATTTCATGACCGCCGACGAGGCCAAGGATTTCGGCCTGATCGACAAGGTCATTTCGTCGCGCGAGGCGGCTGAGGGAGCGTTGGCATAAAGGCTGGGTGGCAGTTGGATGGCACCATCACGCGCTTTTGGCGTGTCTTGCGTCATTTCGGCCACAATTGGCTGTTCCCTCGGAGGTCGGGATTGCCTACGTTAAGGCTATGTTGATTTTCGACGGCTTAGCTTTGCGTGTGGAAGCTGCGAATCATTGCCACGTTTTCTGATTTGTGTTTCGTACGGAATACGTTGCGGGGAGCCGGAAGACTGGCGGCGGCGGATTCCCGCGATAAATAGAGTATGCGCCCTTTCAGCCAGACCATCGGCGGGCGGCCATGAAAGGACATGAAAATGAGCAAGGTCGGCAACAACAGCGGTGATTCCAAGAACACGCTTTATTGCTCGTTTTGCGGCAAAAGCCAGCACGAGGTGCGCAAGCTGATCGCCGGCCCAACGGTGTTCATCTGCGACGAGTGCGTCGAGCTGTGCATGGACATCATCCGCGAGGAGAACAAGACCTCGATGGTGAAGTCGCGCGAGGGCGTGCCGACCCCGCAGGAGATCCTCAAGGTTCTCGACGACTACGTCATCGGCCAGCCTTACGCCAAGCGCGTGCTGTCTGTGGCCGTGCACAACCACTACAAGCGCCTCGCGCATGCGGGCAAGAACAACGATGTCGAACTGGCCAAGTCCAACATCCTGCTGATTGGCCCGACCGGCTGCGGCAAGACGCTGCTGGCGCAGACGCTGGCCCGCATCATCGACGTGCCCTTCACCATGGCCGACGCCACGACGCTGACCGAGGCCGGATACGTCGGCGAGGACGTCGAGAACATCATCCTCAAGCTGTTGCAGTCGGCCGACTACAATGTCGAGCGCGCCCAGCGCGGCATCGTCTACATCGACGAAATCGACAAGATTTCGCGCAAGTCCGACAATCCCTCGATCACCCGCGACGTGTCGGGCGAGGGCGTTCAGCAGGCGCTGTTGAAGATCATGGAAGGCACCGTCGCTTCCGTGCCGCCGCAGGGCGGCCGCAAGCACCCGCAGCAGGAGTTCCTGCAGGTCGACACCGCCAACATCCTGTTCATCTGCGGCGGCGCCTTTGCTGGCCTGGACAAGATCATCTCGGATCGCGGCAGGAAGACCTCGATCGGTTTTGGCGCCATCGTCGCGTCGCCGGAGGATCGCCGCACGGGTGACGTTTTCCGCCTGGTCGAGCCCGAGGATCTGTTGAAATTCGGCCTCATTCCGGAGTTCGTCGGTCGTCTGCCGGTCCTGGCGACGCTGGAGGATCTCGACGAGCCGGCATTGATCCAGATCCTGACCGAGCCGAAGAACGCGCTGGTCAAGCAGTATCAGCGCCTGTTCGAAATGGAAAATGTCGACCTGACCTTCCACGAGAACGCGCTTTCTGCGATCGCCAAGCGCGCCATCGAGCGCAAGACCGGCGCGCGCGGCCTGCGTTCGATCATGGAAGCGATCCTGCTCGACACGATGTTCGAACTGCCCGCGCTCGAAGGCGTGCGCGAGGTGGTGATCTCGGAAGAAGTGGTGACCGGCAGCGCCAGGCCGCTCTACATCTATTCCGAACAGAAGGAAAAGAAGGGCAATGTCAGCGCCTGATATGGCACTTGGCCCTATATTTTTGTGGAACGGCGCCCTTGCGGCGCCGTTTTGCTGTGACGGGTATACGGCCTGAGCGATGGAGTGGATTTGCGGACGATGTTAACTCTTGATCTTTGCCCCGCTTGCATCCACCTAACACCAGAAGGCCGAGGTGCCCGATTTCTATGCTGTAAAACTCCCGTCACAAACGGTGGTAGGCGGAACGATCCCCGGTCGTTAATATAAGATTCGCGGTTGGCCTGATGGTGGCCGCGACATGAAAGGTTGGACAATGGCCAAAATATCCAAGGCTCCCAGCGACGGCGTCTTCGCAGTCCTCCCACTGCGCGACATCGTGGTGTTCCCGCACATGATCGTTCCGCTCTTCGTCGGGCGTGAAAAGTCGATCAAGGCGCTGGAAGAGGTGATGGGTCAGGAAAAGCAGATCCTGCTCGCCACCCAGATGAATGCCGCCGATGACGATCCCGAGCCCGATGCGATCTTCGACATCGGCACGCTCGCCAACGTGCTGCAATTGCTGAAGCTGCCCGACGGCACCGTCAAGGTTCTGGTCGAGGGCGCCTCGCGTGCGAAAATCGTCTCCTTCACCGACCGTCCCGACTTCCACGAGGCCAAAGCCACGGCGCTGGTCGAGCCGGAAGAGGAAGAGGTCGAGGTCGAGGCCCTGGCCCGCTCGGTCGTCACCGACTTCGAGAACTACGTCAAGCTGAACAAGAAGATCTCGCCCGAAGTGGTGGGCGCCGCCAGCCAGATCGACGACTATTCCAAGCTCGCCGACACGGTTGCCTCGCATCTCGCCATCAAGATTCCTGAAAAGCAGGAAATGCTGGCCACGCTTTCCGTCAAGGAGCGGCTGGAAAAGGCAATGGGCTTCATGGAAGCCGAAATCTCCGTCCTGCAGGTGGAGAAGCGCATCCGCTCGCGCGTCAAGCGCCAGATGGAGAAGACGCAGCGCGAATACTACCTCAACGAGCAGATGAAGGCGATCCAGAAGGAGCTCGGCGAGGGCGAGGACGGCCGCGACGAAGCCGCCGAGATCGAGGCGCGCATCAAGAAGACCAAGCTCTCCAAGGAGGCCCGCGAAAAGGCGGAAGCCGAGTTGAAGAAGCTGAGGACGATGTCGCCGATGTCGGCTGAATCGACCGTCGTGCGCAACTATCTCGATTGGCTGCTGTCGATACCGTGGGGCAAGAACTCCAAGGTCAAGCAGGACCTGGCCTACGCGCAGAACGTCCTCGACACCGATCACTTCGGCCTCGACAAGGTCAAGGACCGCATCGTCGAGTACCTTGCCGTGCAAAGCCGCCAGAAGAAGCTGAAGGGGCCGATCCTGTGCCTCGTCGGCCCTCCCGGCGTCGGCAAGACCTCGCTCGGCAAGTCGATAGCCAAGGCAACCGGCCGCGAATTCATCCGCATGGCGCTCGGCGGCGTGCGTGACGAGGCCGAGATCCGTGGCCACCGGCGCACCTATATCGGCTCGATGCCCGGCAAGGTCATCCAGTCGATGAAGAAGGCAAAGAAGTCCAACCCGCTCTTCCTGCTCGACGAGATCGACAAGATGGGCCAGGACTTCCGTGGCGACCCGTCATCGGCGCTGCTCGAGGTGCTCGACCCCGAACAGAACTCGACGTTCATGGACCATTACCTCGAGGTCGAATACGACTTGTCGAGCGTGATGTTCGTGACGACGGCGAACACGCTGAACATCCCTGCGCCCTTGATGGACCGCATGGAGATCATCCGTATCGCCGGCTACACCGAGGACGAGAAGATCGAGATCGCCAAGCGGCACCTGATGCCGAAGGTGATCCGCGATCATGCGCTGCAGCCGAAGGAGTTCTCCGTCGGTGAGGACGCGATCCGCGCCATCATCCAGACCTACACCCGCGAAGCGGGCGTCAGAAGCCTGGAGCGCGAGCTGATGAAGCTCGGGCGCAAGGCGGTGACCGAGATCCTGAAGACGAAGAAGAAGACGGTGAGCATCACGGCGGCGAATCTCGCCGACTATCTCGGTGTTCAGCGCTACCGCTTCGGCCAGGTCGAGGCTGACGATCAGGTCGGTGTCGTCACCGGGCTTGCCTGGACGGAAGTCGGCGGCGAGCTGCTGACGGTCGAAGGTGTCATGATGCCCGGCAAGGGCCGCATGACGGTGACCGGCAATCTGCGCGACGTGATGAAGGAATCGATTTCGGCGGCGGCCTCCTATGTCCGTTCGCGCGCCATCGATTTCGGTATCGAGCCGCCGCTGTTCGACAAGCGCGACATCCACGTGCACTTGCCGGAAGGCGCCACGCCGAAAGACGGTCCGTCCGCGGGCGCGGCCATGGCCACGGCCATTGTGTCGGTGCTGACGGGTATTCCGGTGCGGGCCGATGTGGCGATGACTGGCGAGATAACGCTTCGCGGCCGCATCTTGCCGATCGGCGGCCTGAAGGAGAAGTTGCTCGCCGCACTGCGCGGCGGCATCAAGAAGGTGCTGATCCCGGAAGACAACGCCAAGGACCTGGCGGAGATTCCGGACAACGTGAAGAACGGCATGGAAATCATTCCGGTTTCACGCGTCGGTGAGGTGTTGCGCCACGCGCTGGTGCGGATGCCGGAGCCGATCGAATGGGTCGAACCGGTCAATCCGCCGGCCGCGACCGATAGTGCCGACGATGCCGGAAAGTCGCTTGCGCATTAGTTTTTTCTAAGGTTGCAGCGCACAAACAGAAAGCCGGGCCTCGCGCCCGGCTTTTTCATGTGAAAAACCCCGGAATTCCGGGCTTTTTCCGCTTTTTTCCTGCCTTTTCGACTTGGTTGCGGGAACGCTTCTTTCTAAAGTCCGTTTCCTGCCGGATGAGTCGTAAGTTCCGGTGTTCTCATGGAAGGGAATTTTTATGAACAAGAACGAACTGGTGTCCGCTGTCGCCGACGCCGCGAGCATTTCGAAGGGTGACGCGCAGTCGGCGGTCGATGCAGTGTTTTCTGTCATCTCCGGCGAACTGAAGAAGGGCGGCGATGTACGGCTTGTCGGCTTTGGCAATTTCACCGTGTCAAAGCGCGCTGCGTCCACCGGCCGCAACCCCCAGACCGGCGCCGAAGTGAAGATCCCGGCGCGCACCGTGCCGAAGTTCTCGGCCGGCAAAGGCCTCAAGGACGCCGTCAACTAAGCGCGTTTTATTTCAAAAAACCAGAAAAGCCGGGCTTGCCCGGCTTTTCATTTTTGGACACGTATCTCCCGATCGGAAGCTCCTCAAACTGTCGGGGCGTCGGCGCGCATCAGGCCCTCTTGCTTGAGATCGGCCCAGAGCGCTGCGGGGACTTTCGCATCCAGCAGCGACCGATTGCTCTCGACTTCGCCCGGGCGCTGACCGCCAGGGATGACTGAAACCACCGAAGGGTGCAACAGCGGGAACTGCAGGGCGGCTTCGATCAGCCTGATACCGTGGCGTTTGCAGACGGCCTCGATGCGCGTCACCTGGTCGATGACATCCTGCGGCGCTTCGGAATAGTTGTAATAGGCGCCGGGCTTCGGTCCGGTCGCCAGGATGCCGGAATTGTAGGGGCCGCCGAGAACGATGCCGATGCCGCGTTTTTGGCAAAACGGCAGGAAAGACGTCAGCGCCTCCTGTTCCAGCAGCGTATAGCGCCCGGCAAGCAGGAACAGGTCGAAATCGCCGCGCTCGGCCAGGGCCTGCGCAACCTGCCACTCGTTGATGCCGCCGCCGAATGCCTTGATGACGCCCTGGTCGCGCAAGGCGAGCAGGCCATAATAGCCCGAGCGCATGAACTCATCGATGCGCTGGTCGGATGCCTCCTTGCTGCCATGGGTGAAGATGTCGACATCGTGCACGAACAGGATGTCGATGCGGTCGACGCCCAGCCGCTCCAGCGAGGCCTCGAACGAGCGCATGACACCGTCATAGCTGTAATCGTAGACCTCCTTGCGCGACGGCGTGTCGAAGAACTTGCCGATGCCGGTGCGCTCCTCGGGCGGGCAGGCGCGCATGATGCGGCCGACCTTGCTCGACAGCACATAGTCGTCGCGCTTCCTGGAGCGCAGGAACGGATTGAGGCGCGTTTCCGACAGGCCGAGCCCATAGAGGGGCGCGGTGTCATAGTAGCGGCAGCCGGTCGCCCAGGCGGCCTCCAGCGTCGCGTTGGCGTCCTCGTCGGAGACCGCGCGGTAAAGATTGCCGAGCGGCGCCGTGCCGAAGCCCAGCTCCGTGAAGGTGATGCCGCCATTGCCGATGCGGTCGAAATGCCGTGTCTTCATGTCCTGCCCGTTTGCCTTGCTGATTTGTCTGACATGACACTATCATGCTCGTGGCTCGGCAAAAGCACCGCTGAGCGTTGGACACGCATTTTCGCGGTTGCTAGCATGAACGAAATCAAGCTGTTCCGGGGAAAAGCGTGATCGGGAATTGCCAATCTACTTCGATTGCCGGCACGGCGGGGGCGCCGCCGTGAACAACTCCGGCTCGCAGATGTTCAAGACCGCGCTCGACGAGCTTGGCGCGGTGTTGGCGCGCGTCGATGGCGACCGGATCGACGCCGCCTGCGGGATGCTGGTTGGTGCCAGGCAGATCGTCGTCTATGGCTGCGGCCGCGAGGCCTTGCAGGTGAAGGGCTTCGCCATGCGGCTCTATCATCTGGGCCTGCCGGTTTCGGCCGTCGGCGACATGACCACGCCGCCGGTAGGGCAGGGCGACGTCTTCCTTGTCAGTTCCGGGCCCGGCGAAACCTCGACTGTACTCACCCTGATGCGCATCGCGCGTGAGGCAGGCGCGACCGTCGTGCTCCTGACCGCCCAGGCGGGCGGCAGCGCCGCAAGCCTGGCCGATCTGACGTTGCTGGTGCCGGCGCAGACCATGGCCAACGACCAGGGGTCGCAAAAGACGTCGGTGCTGCCGATGGGCTCGGTTTTCGAGGGAGCGTTGTTCCTGCTGTTCGAGATCATGGTGCTGAAACTCAGGGAATTGACCGCGGCCTCGCCTGAAGCCATGCGCGCCCGCCACACCAACATGGAATAGATCATGCGCTATGAACTGATGCTGCCGCACCAGATCCGCAAGGCGATCGCGCAGAATTGGCCGGTCGCGCTGCCGCTCGGCGTGCTGGAATATCATGGCGAGCACATGGCTGTCGGCATGGACACACTGGCCGTCATCAAGACGCTGGAACTGTTCGAAAAGGAGAGCGACATCGTCATCCTGCCGCCCTTCTACTATGGCGCGGCGAGCTATGCCGTGGTGCCGCCGGAAGGCAGCGGCTCGGTGCAGGTCGGCGGCAATCAACTGGCGCCGTTCGGCGAGGAACTGTTCTACAGCCTGCTGCGTATCGGCTTTCGCAACATCCACGCCATCATTCATCACCAGACCGAGAATTTCGCTGCCGGCATGCCGACCGATCTCGCTTTCAAGACCGCCGGCAGACAGGCGATCTTCCGCTTTCTCGAAAAGCAGCGCGGCGAGGGCTGGTGGGGCTCCGACACCATGGCCGACTACTATGCCGGACATGCCGCGGGCGAGAATTTCTTCAACTGGGTGCAGGTGCATCCGCTGATGCCGGCCGCGATGAACGGCAAATATCCTTTCGACCATGCCGGCATCGGCGAGACATCGCTGATGCTGGCGCTATGTCCGGAGGCGGTGGATGCCGCGCGTTTCGAGGACAATACGGGCTGGTATACGGCGAGTGCCAAGGAGGCGTCAGTGGAGTTGGGGCAAAAGGGTGTCGCCATGATCATGGATCACCTCAGGGCGATCCTGAGGCGCTAACGCGGGTTTTTCCTTCTCCCACAAGGGGAGAAGGAAAAAACGCTACTTCACTGCACCAGCCGTCATGCCCATGATCAGGTAGCGCTCCAGCGCGATGCCGATGACGGCAAGCGGCGCGATGGCGGCGGTGGCAAGGGCGGCCATCGACCACCAGTTGATGCCTTGCGAGCCCGTCTGGCTGGCAACCATGACCGGGATTGTCTTGGCGTCCGTCGAGGTCAAAAGGGCGGCGAAGAAATACTCGTTCCAGCACAGCACCATCGCCAGGATGAAGGCTGCCACCATGCCTGGCAGCGCGATCGGCATGACGATGCGGAAAAAGGCGCCCCAGATCGACAGGCCGTCGACGAGGGCTGCTTCCTCCAGCTCGACGGGGATGGAATTGAACTGGTCACGCATGATCCAGATGACGATCGGCAGCACCATCAGCGTGTAGAGCAGGATCAGCCCGATACGCGTATCGAGCAGCCCGACTTCGCGGTAGAGCACCAGGAACGGCAAGGCCAGCACCACCGGCGGCAGAATCAACTGCGACAGGAAGAAGAAGGAGATGTCCTCGTTCTTGAACCAGGCGAAATGGTAGCGATAGCGGGTCAGGCCATAGGCGGCGAGGCTGCCGATAATGATCGCCAGGCTCGACGCCCCAACCGAGGTGATGACCGAGTTCATGAAACGCTTGAGGAACTCGTCGCGCACGGTCGATGTCTGGAAGATCGAGTCCGGCGACAGGCCAAGCGATCGCCAGCCTTTCCAATCCGGCTGGAAGTCGACAAACGGGATCAGGTGGCCCTGGGTGACATCCACCGCCGTCTTGAACGATGTGGTGATGGTCCAATAAATCGGAAACAGGCAGATGAAGCCCCAGCAGGCGAGCGCGCCGTAAATGAAGACGCGGCTGGCGACGAAGCTCGCCGGCGAGCGGATTTCGGATGCGACGTAGTCGGTGGTCTGAACGCTCATCTTGCCCTAATTCACATTGCGCACGAAACGGCTGGCGAATTTCAACAGCCAGGTCACGAACACCACGATGATGACGAGATAGGCCATCGCCAGCATGGTGCCATAGCCGACATTCGAGCGGTCGCGGTACTCGCGGTAGATGAAGCTCGACACCGAATCGGTGGCGCCGCCCGGACCGCCCGAGGTGACCGTGATGATGATGTCGGCAAGCTTCAGCTTGAAGATGATGCGCAGGATCACCGCCGTTACCGACACCGGCAGCATCAGCGGGAAAGTGACCTGCCAGAAGGTCTGCCAGGCCGTGGCGCCGTCGACACGCGCCGCCTCCAGCACCTCGCGCGACATCGCCTGCAGCCCCGCCAGCAGCATGATCATCATGAATGGAATGAAGGTCCAGGCGTCCAGCAGCATGATCGAGATGCGGGCGGTGATCGGGTTCGAGAAGAATGCCGGGTCTTCCCAGCCGAGATGGCGCGCCAGCGTCGCTGCTGGTCCAAAGCGATATTCCATCAGCGACTTGCCGATCATCCACGACACCGCGACGGGCGACAGCATCAGCGGCATCAGGAACACCACCCGGAAGAATTTTCGGGCACGGATCTGCGCGTTGAGCAGCAGCGCCAGGCCAAAGGCCACGACATATTCGACCAGCACCGCCAGCACGTAGAGGACCATGTTGAACAAGGCGTTGCGGTAGTAGGGATCGGCGAGCATCTGCCAGAAATTGTCGAGCCCGTTGAATCTGCGACCGCTGAAGGAACTGAGGTTCCAGTCGGTGAGCGCGATGTAGAAGCCGAACAGCGTCGGGAAGATCACCATGGCGATGGTGAACAAAAGAGCGGGCAGCAGGAACAGCGCGCGCTGGCCGTCCTCGCCGCGTGTCAGAACCTGGCCGATGCCGATCGCCACGCCCCACAGCACATAGGCGTAGACCACGGGCCGCCATGTCTCGAAGCCGATCGTATCGACCTCGGTCTTGTAGAGGATCTGCAGCACGATCGTTGCCAGCAGGCCGAGCGTGGCAATCGCCATCAGCGCCCAGCCCAAACGCCGGCGGCCTGGCGGGATCAGATCATGGGGGGCGGCGTCTGCCGGCCACCGGGTCGCGGTAGAAGTCTGGTCAGCCACAAATCTCGCCCGTTTGGAAGGGAAGGCTGTGGTCCGGCGTTACCGCCGGACCACGGTTCAAAGGCAGCTTACATGCCGAGCGAGGCCTTGTAGAGCTTGACCTGCTTGTCACGGCCGATCTGGTCGGTGAGCTTCTCCCAGGCGGCTGCGATGGCGTCGGCGCCTTCCTGCGCCTTCATCTTGCCGGCGAAGGTGTTGGCCAGGATATCCTCGGCGGCGCTGTAGTACTGGAAGATGCCGGGGATGCGCGGCTCGATTGCCGCGTTGGGATGGTTGTAGCTGTCGCCTTCCGACTTCAGGTACGAGGTGATGAAAGCCTCGTCGTAGCCGGCCGCCACCCATTCGGGAATGTCGAAATGGGAGTTGCGATAGGGCTGGAAGCCCGACGGATACATCGCCGTCCAGATCGACAGGTCCTTGCCGCCGAGATGGGCGGCCGCCGACCATGCCGCCTTCTTCTTCTTCTCGTCGCTATCGACGCGGGCCATGACATAGACGCCCCAGCCGAGATAGGCGCAGTTGGGCGAATAGTTCGGGCCGCTGGCGAGCTTCTCCCACTTGCCGGTCTTGGAGTTGTAGACGTCGTCGGAGCCCGGCAGGATCGAGAAGCCGGTGACGTCGCCGATAACCGAGCTATCGTTGGTCTTGACGTTCGAGCCGACGTCGCCCCACCAGGGGATCATCGAGCCGGTGCCGGCCAGGAACTGCTGGAAGGCGGTGGTGTTCGGATCGGCATTGATCTGGTCGGCGGGTTCCGACGGCAGGGCATCGATGACGTCCTGGATGGCGCGTACCCAGGCCGGATTGTTGACGCGCGGCTTCATCGTGTCGGCGTCGAACAGCCAGGCCTTGTCGTCGGGATGCTTGGCGTAGGCGGTGGCGCGGCTGCCGAGGAAGTAGAAGCCGAAACCGCCCCAGGGCTTGGGCGCGTCGAGATAGCCGTAGACGTCCTGGCCCTTGAACTTCTTGCCCTTGAGGAACTTGGTCACGGCCTGAACCTCTTGCCAGGTCTTCGGCACGCCCCATTCGCTCGTCGCCCCGCTATCCTTCCACTGCTTGGCAAGGTCGGCATCGGCAAACACGTCGGTGCGGTAGTTGAAGTTGTGCGTGTCGCCATCGATGGTGACGCGGTACTGCTTGCCATCCCAGGTGCCGACGGGTGGCTTGAGGTAGTTGACGAGATCGTCGAAGTCGATCTGTTTCTTGACCCAGTCGGGCATCTCCGAAGTCAGGCCCTTGCCGCAGACGTCGCCCTCGAACGGCGCGCCCATCTCGATGATGTCGAAATCGACGGTGCCGGTGGCGATCGACTGCTGCAGACGGGCGTTGTAGTCGGCCTGCGCCAGATCGATCCAGCTGATCTTGGCGCCGGTATAGGTCTCCCATGGCTTCAGGAAACCACGGAACAGCACATTGTGCAGGTTCTGGTTGTTGAGGCCCATGAAGGTGAGCTCGACGCCGGCGAACTCGCCTTCCTTGACATTGGCCTTGGTCGCCTCGAGGCAAAGCTCGCCGACCTTCTGGAAGTCGGCGTCGGTCGGCTGGCCTTTGCCAACCCCGGGGATCTGCAGGATTTTCGAGCGCAGTTCGCTTGCGGCGGAAGCCGGGCGCGTCAGGGCGCCAAGCCCGGCGCCGGATGCGGCCGCGATCGCGGCCATCGAGGCCGCGCCCTTCAATATGTCGCGCCTTGTCGCGCCGGCACGGACCAGTTTGTCGTAAAGACCTACTCGCATGGACTATTCCTCCCAGAACGTTAGTCATGAATCGAAGTGCCAATCGTGCCGGGCGCTGGCCGTGTTCAGAAGCGAAACCAGGACCCCAACCTGCGTCGCCTCGCGTTCCGTTTTTTCGGATAGAGTACCGGCGTTCGGATTGGCGCTCGTCACTATTCTCACAACCAAACGCCGTGTCAACGAGGACGGGTTTTTATCTATACGGGACCGACTTGCCCTGACCGGTCGCGTTGGTTAGCTTCTGCGCCTACGGCCAGTTGGAGCCGATGGGGGAACGATGGCTCAAGTCGCGATCAGCAATGTGGCCAAGGCGTTTGGAATCGTCAAGGTTCTGCACGAAGTCAGCGTCGACATTGCCGATGGCCAGTTCGTCGTGCTTGTCGGGCCGTCCGGTTGCGGCAAGTCCACGCTGCTCAGGATGGTGGCGGGGCTCGAGACCGTCTCCGGCGGCACGATCGCCATCGGCGATCGCGTCGTCAATCACCTGCCGCCCGCAAAGCGCGACATCGCCATGGTGTTCCAGAACTATGCGCTCTATCCGCACAAGACGGTCGAGCAGAACATGGCCTTCGCCCTCAAGCTGCGGAAAACCGACCCGGCCGTGGTGGCCGAGCGGGTCAAGCGCGCCGCCGACATCCTCGACCTCAGCCCCTATCTGAAGCGCTATCCGCGCCAGCTTTCCGGCGGCCAGCGTCAGCGCGTCGCCATGGGGCGGGCCATCGTGCGCAACCCGCAGGTATTCCTGTTCGACGAGCCGCTTTCGAACCTCGATGCAAAGCTGCGCGTGCAGATGCGCACCGAGATCAAGGAACTGCACCAGCGGCTGAAGACCACCACCATCTATGTCACGCACGACCAGATCGAAGCCATGACGATGGCCGACAAGATCGTCGTCATGCGCGACGGCCGCATCGAACAGGTCGGCGCGCCGCTGGAGCTTTTTGACCGGCCGGCGAACCTTTTCGTTGCCGGTTTCATCGGCTCGCCGTCGATGAATCTGCTCAAGGGTACCGGGCGCAAGGGCGGCGTCGACATCGCCGGGACGCTGTTCCCGGTCGCTCCGAACAACGCCGTCGAGGAGGGGCGCGCCGTCGTCTATGGCGTGCGCCCCGAGCATCTCGAGATCCATCCCGATGGAGTGCCGGCGAAGATTTCCGTGGTCGAGCCGACCGGCTCGGAAACCCTGGTCTTCCTGCGTTTTGGTGACGGCGAGATGGTGGCGCTGTTTCGCGAACGCCATGACTTCAAGCCCGGCGATACGCTGAAACTTCGGCCAAGGCTCGACCATATCCATCTGTTCGACGCCGAGACCGGCAAGCGTCTCTGATCTCAAACGCACTTCACGAGGACCATCATGCTCAAAGGGATCGATCCGTTGCTCAACGCCGACGTGCTCCAGGCATTGCGGGCGATGGGACATGGCGACGACCTGATCATCGCCGACACCAACTTCCCGTCCGATTCGGTCGCGCGCCGGACGGCGCTCGGTCGGGTGCTGCGCATCGATGCCTCGGCGGCACAGGTGGTGAAGGCGGTGCTGTCGCTTTACCCGTTGGACACGTTTGTCGACGACTCGGCCGCCCGCATGGAGATCGTCGGCAAGCCGGACGAGATCCCAGCGGTGCAAAAGGAAGTGCAGAAGGAGATCGATGCCGCCGAGGGCAAGTCCTGGCCGATGGTGCCGGTCGAGCGTTACGCCTTCTACGAGCGCGCCAAGCAGGCTTATTGCGTCATCCAGACCGGCGAACGCCGATTCTATGGCTGCTTTGCCTTCCGCAAGGGCGTCGTGCCGCCGGATGCGGAGTAGCGGCATGGCCTCGGGCAAACCGATCGTCATCCTCGGTGTCTTCGTCGCCGATACGGCCTACAGGGCGCAGCGCCAGCCGCGCATGGGCGAAACGATCCTCGGCAACTCCTTCAAGCTGGGACCAGGCGGCAAGGGGTCGAACCAGGCGGTGGCGGCCGGCAGGTTGGGGGCCGACGTCACGTTCCTGACCCGGCTCGGGGTCGATGCCTTCGCCGACATGGCCAAGCGGACCTGGAAGGATGCCGGCGTGAAGAGCGCCGCCATCGATACGCCGGACAGCTATACCGGTGCCGCCTACATCTTCGTCGAGGAGGGAAGCGGCAACAACGCCATCATCGTCAGTCCCGGCGCCGCCATGCTGATCACGCCGGACGATATCGAAGCCAATGCCGAGCTGATCCGTGGTGCCGGTGTTTTCGTCACGCAGCTCGAACAGCCGATCGACGCCGCGCTGCGGGCGCTGGAGATCGCGCGCGGGGCAGGGGTGACGACCATTCTCAATCCGGCACCGGCGGCAAAGCTTCCCGACCGCGTCTACACGCTCTGCGACTATCTAACACCGAACGAGACCGAAACCGAGGAATTGACCGGGCTGAAAGTCTCCTCGGTCGATGAAGCGCGCGCCGCCGCCGGCAAGCTGCTGGAAAAGGGCGTTGGCACAGTCATCGTCACGCTCGGCGACAAGGGGGCGCTCCTGCACACGAAGGATCGCTCCGAGCATGTTTCCGCCATCAGCGCGGGGCCTGTGGTTGAGACGACGGGAGCTGGCGATGCGTTCAATGGCGGCCTTGCCGCGGCACTTTCGCGCGGCGTGGAGCCTCTGGAGGCGGTACGCTTCGCCTGCGCCGTTGCCGGCATTTCCGTGACCCGTCCAGGCACCGCACCGTCTATGCCGACAGTGCAGGAGGTCGAGGCGCTGCTGGCCAAGAGCTGAGGCAATTGCACGGGGCTCGCAGGCCACCCCGGAGGCCGGACTGTTCGGCCTCCGATGTCTCGTGTTCGATGGGCGTTGAGAAGCTACTGCTTGATATAGCAACGCTTCCCGGCATCGGGAGCGGGATCGCCGAAGGATTCATTGTCGCATTCGACGCCATCCCGGAACACGTCCTGCGTGAACCGGCCGCGCGCGCCATACCTGACCACCTTGCGGCCATAGAAATCGCAGAATTCGCCTTCGTCGGCGCAGGCCACCCATCTCTCGCGGCGAGGCTCATCGTAACCGCCATCGGCTTCGCCACGACCGCGTAACACGATATAGCACGTCTTTTCGTGGCCGGGCGCAGGGTCGCCAAAAACGCGAGTTGAGCAGGGGACCGCGTCACGGTCGATAAAGCGCGATGTAGTGCGGCCCCCGTCACCAAAAACCACTTCAGCCGGAAATGGCAGTCGGCAAATGCCGCCCTCCCTTGCGCATCGCTGAAGCCGAGCAGCCGAAGCAGTGGCGGGAAAGATGGTGGAAGCAACCATTGTAAGGCCAGCAAGGCTTATGGCCGTGAACACCGTGCTCATCGAGGTGGTTGAGGCGATAGACACTGTAAGTCCTCCCGGGTCGTTCAGGCTGTATGGTTATGGTAGCCGGATTATCTCAGGCCAGGATATTTCAGAGGTGAATCAAGCGTTTTTTTAGGCGGAAGCGCAAGCCCCAAGCGGTTTGCCTGGCGCAAACGTCAGGCCAAGGGAGATATCTGTCAACGCAGGAGCCGAAACAAGCCGGCAGCCGACGTTCCGAGCTGACAGGAGACAAATCTCATCCGGCACCACGATCATGGCCGCAAGCCCATGCATGGCAGATCGAACCCAGATTAGAAAGGTTCTGGATCACATCCCCATACATGCATCTTTGACAGACAACGTCGACATTTCTACTAAGCCAAGGGTTTGTGTCCCTTGAGAGAAATGGCGCGAGTGACGGGGCTCGAACCCGCGACCTCCGGCGTGACAGGCCGGCACTCTAACCAACTGAGCTACACCCGCGCATTGACGAGCACGTGTCAGCCGTGTTCGTCGTTGGGGCGCTGGATAAGGGGTTCGCTACCGGGTGTCAAGCGCACCAAACCATCATAACGCCAAACAGGAGAAGGTTTTTTGACAGCCGGCATTTTGTTCGCAAATCCGGCCTGCGAACAGGGCGCCTCGCGCTCATTTGGCCTTGCGAAGCAAGTCCCGACCGCTTAAAGGTCCGGCCCGGAGCGGGCGATTAGCTCAGTTGGTAGAGCGCTTCGTTTACACCGAAGATGTCGGCGGTTCGAGCCCGTCATCGCCCACCATATCTTTCCCCCAGTTGATGTTTTCCGGTTGCGGGCGCCACGAAATCGCCACGTCGACAACGGGCAATAGCTCACCTGTTGTCCTTCGTGCGGGCGGTGCATTGCTTTTTCACGGGTGAGCGGCATTTTCGCAGGAAGTTTTTTAGGCCTCGGGCGTTTATCTCAATAGAGATAGCCATTGCCGTGGAGCTACAGCTCCCGCCGGGGGCAACTGGGCCTCTCGGCTCGCGACCGCGGGTTTGTGGCTGCAGGTCAAGGGAAAATGCCCGTTCAAGCTTTCATTAACCGAATTGCCACGGCCGTCCCTGATCACGGCGTTCACGAATTCTTCCTTCAATTTGCGGGCTCCCAGTTGGCAGATCCCCGCCGCCGCGCAATTTTCAATCGCATGGCCGACAAGGGCGGCATCGAACATCGCTATTCCTGCTTCGCACCCGCTGGTGATCCTGAGGGGCTGAGCGTCGACCTGGCGGGTGTTTTCAAGCGCGGTGCGTTTCCGGGTACCGCCAAACGCATGGAAATGTATTCCACTGCCGCGCCCGCGCTGGCCGAGCGAGCATTGGAGCGACTCCTGGAGGGCGAAGACAGGAAAGGTGTCACGCATCTGATTGTCACCACCTGTACGGGCTTCTCCGCCCCCGGCATCGATCTGGAAATAATCGCCCGGTGCAATCTGCCCACCACCGTGGAGCGCACGATCATCGGCTTCATGGGATGTTATGCGGCAATCAATGCGCTCAAACTGGCGCGGCACATCGTCCTGTCGGAACCTTCGGCCCACGTTGTGATCGTCTGCATCGAACTCTGTACGCTCCATCTCAAGGAGACGGCCGATCTCGAAAAACTGCTGTCTTTCTCGCTCTGGGGCGATGGCTGCGCGGCCGCGTCGGTGACCTCCCGCCCGTTCGGCATCGGCCTGGACAGTTTTCACGCGATCGTGGACGCCGACGCCCGCGACTTGATGAGCTGGAGCTTGCACGACGACGGTTTCGACATGGTTCTGTCGGGGCAAGTTCCTGCTGCAATCCAGAATGCGCTTGGCAAAGGGATCGGCGCCATCTTGGGAAACAGGATCGCCGCCAACATCGACCTTTGGGCTGTTCACCCGGGTGGGCGTTCCATTCTCGACGCCGTGGAGCGCGCGCTGGATCTTCCTCCCGATGCGCTGTTGCCGTCGCGCGATGTGCTTCGCGAAAACGGAAACATGTCTTCCGCCACAGTCATGTTCGTGCTGGAGCGGATGCTTCGCGGGTTCACGGATGATGACGTGGGCTGTGCAATGGCATTTGGCCCCGGCCTCACGGCCGAGACGATGATGTTCCACACCGCCGGCAGTGCCTGACATGGCCACCGGTCTCGACAGCCGTCTTATCCAGCCGGAACTGCTCGATCATTTGCCTCCCGACGATCCCAGGGCGATTGGCTCCCGACGTGATCTGATTTGGATAAATTCGCTGATGTTTCAACATGCGATCATGTCCAACCTCCTGAAGGCCAGCGTGCGCGAGGGTTCGATCAGAATCTTGGAAGTCGGGTCCGGCGACGGTGCATTCATGCTCTCGGTTGCAAGGCGCCTCGCCACGAAGTGGATCGACGTGGAGCTGGTCATGCTCGACCAGGTTGACCTCGTCACCGACCGGCGGCGCGCCGATTTCGCGGCTCTGGGCTGGCGGGTTGAAACCGTTACCGACAATATCTTCGACTGGATCGCAAAACCCGGGGGTGCCGCCTACGACGTTGTCTCGGCCAATCTGTTCCTGCACCATTTTTCCGACACCGCCTTAAAGATCCTGTTCGAAGCCCTATGCCGTCTGGCGCCAGTATTCCTCGCCGCCGAGCCGAGCCGAAACATTGTCGCTTTAAAAGCATGCCCGCTCCTGCGCCTTGTCGGTGCAAACCAGGTCACCATGCACGATGCGGCGGCAAGCGTCCGCGCAGGTTTCGCTGGCAAGGAACTTTCCGGTTTGTGGCCTCTCGGTTCCGCGCAGCAGTGTGAAGAGCGCAGAATTGGCCCGTTTACCCACGCCTTCCGCGTTTTCCCCAAGGAAGGACTTGCGCGATGTACGATGCCATCGTCATAGGTGCCGGCCCAAGCGGCTCGTCGGCAGCCTTGGCCTTGCGCGGCCAAGGTCGTTCTGTGGCCATCATCGAAGCAAGCGAGTTTCCACGCCGCAAGGTCTGCGGCGAATTCATGTCGGCGGTCAATCTGGAGCTGTTGGACCGTCTGGAGGCGGGCGTGGCGGTTCGTGCCAAGGCAGGGCCGGAAGTCAAGCGGGTTGGCTTGTTCGCGTCGGGCCCTGGCATCATAGCGGGCATGCCGCGCGCCGCGGGAAATGCTTTCGGGCGGGCGCTTGGACGGGACGTTCTGGATGGCATCCTCTTGGACACGGCGCGCAATGCCGGAGCCGACGTTTTTCAGCCGTGGCGCGCGGTGGAGATCGCCAGCAATGGCGATCGTGCCATCGTCCGGATCGCCAACAGGGAGGGTCAGACAAGCCTTAGCGGGCAGGTGGTGATTGCGGCGCATGGCTCCTGGGGGCAGGGCAGGTTGCCAACCAATCTCCAGAAGAGCAGCGCGGCATCCGATCTGTTTGGCTTCAAGGCCCATTTCAGGGGAGCGTCGCTCGCTCGAGACCTCATGCCGCTCCTGGTGTTTCCGGGCGGCTATGGTGGCATGGTGTGGGCGGATCAGGACAGGATATCGCTGTCGTGCTGCATACGCCGCGACGTGTTGACCAGGCTGCGCAAAGAGGGCGGTGCGATGTCCGCGGCCCAAGCCGTTCACGCGCACATACTGGCATCGTGTCCGGCCGCGGTTTCCACGATCGGCGACGCCAGCCTCGAAGGTGAATGGCTTGCCGCCGGTCCCATACGTCCGGGGATGCGCCCACGATTTGCCGACGACATATTTCGGGTCGGCAACATCGCCGGCGAGTCTCATCCCATCATCGCTGAAGGCATCTCCATGGCCCTGCAGTCCAGCTGGCTTCTCGCTGGCGAATTGGCAAGGTTCGAACAATGGGACCGGACGGCGCGCATCGCCGTCGGCAAACGCTATTCAAAAGCGTGGAGCCGGCAATTTGCCACTCGCATTCATGCCGCCGCACTGTTGGCGCGCATTGCCGTCCTCCCCAACTCTAATACGGCGATGAAGGCTTTCGTGGGTTGGTTCCCGAATAGCCTGACCTTAGGAGCCAGATTGTCCGGCAAGACAAAAGCCTTGCCTGCTCTCAGCCATCCGTAAGGGCATGAAGCCGGCCGGACGCTTGGAATTCGCTGAAGCGCTGGAGCCCGAATCGCAACTCAACAGGCACACGCTTCTTGGCGTATGGCTGCCCGCTCACGGCGGCACCATCCGGAAATCCTTGCCCTCGGGCAGCAATTGCCCGCCGTCGACGACAATGGTGGTGCCGGTGATGTAGCTGGCGTCGTCCGAGGCCAGGAACAGGAAGGCGTTGGCCACGTCGCGCGGGCTGCCGAGCCGGCCGAGCGGGATCGAATCCTCCATGTTCTTGATATAGGCGGCGCCGCGATGCTGTTGGATGGCTTCGGTGAGGATATTGCCGGGTTCGACGCCGTTGACGGTGATGCCGTAGCCGGAGAATTCAAGCGCCGCCGCGCGAATGAAGCCGTTAATGCCTGCTTTCGTCGCCGAATAATGGCCGTGGCCAGGGCTGGTGACGTGCGGGCCGGTGATCGATGAGGTGTAGAGCATGCGGCCAGAACGCTGCGCCTTCATCGGCACGAGGGCCGCGCGGCTGGCATTGAAAGTGCCGCGCAGGTTGACCGCCATGACGCGGTCCCAGTCGTCGGCGCTGGTGTTTTCGATCAACTGCCAGGGATAGATACCGGCATTCTGCACGATGATGTCGAGGCGCCCGTGCTGTTTCAGCGAAAGCGCCACCGCGGCCTCGGCGTCGCTTATTTGCGAGATGTCGGTGCGGATGAAGGGGACGCCCAGTTCATCCGCACTTGCTTGCCCCGCCTCCGCCTCGCTGTCAGCCAGCACGAGCCGTCCGCCTTCTTCCGCAAAGCGCAGCGCGATGCCCTTGCCGATGCCGCGCGCGGCGCCGATGATCAGCGCCACCTTGTCTTTCAGTCGTCCTGTCATGCCAATCCTCGCCTCACGCCCTCTCACGCCAGTCTTTGGCGAATGGTTTGCTTGAATGCGTCGAGCAGCACCGCGGCCAGAACCAGCAGGCCGTGGATGACCTGGGTGAAATTGGCGGGCAGGCCCATCAGGTTGATCGCCGTGTTGATGGCAGAGAGCAGGAGCACGCCGGCATAGACGCCCGGCAAGGTGCCGACGCCGCCCTTCAGGCTGACGCCGCCGATAACCACGGCTGCAAAGGCATTGAACAGCAGGCCGACGCCAAGATTGGCGGTGGCGCCGGAGGTGCGGATCGCCAGCAGCCAGCCGGCGAGCCCTGCGATGGCGCCGGCGAGCACGAAGGCGATGATCAGGTTGCGGTTCACCCGGATGCCGGCGCGGAAGGTCGCGGTTTCATTGCCGCCGATCATCACCAGGTGCCTGCCGAACGGCGTCTTGGCCATGATCAGCGAGAAGACCACGAAACAGGCCACCGCGATCCAGGCGGTAAGCGGCAGGCCGATCAGGCGCTGGATGCCGAACCACCGGATGGCGGGTGCCAGATCCTGTGCCGAGCGGCCGCCCGAAATGACCAGCACGAGGCCGCGTACCCAGATGTAGGAGGCGAGCGTGATGATGAAGGCGCTCATCTTGACCTTGACCACAAGATAGCCGTTGAAGGCGCCGATGAGGCCGCCGACGGCCAGCGCCAGCAGCAGCGAGACCGGAACCATCAGCCATTCCGGGTGCAATTGGACACCGAGGCCGATGCCCGAGGCGCAAAACAGGATGCCCACCGCCATGGCGCTGAGTGCGGCGACGGATTCGACCGACAGGTCCATGTGGCCGGCAATGATGACCAGCGCCAGGCCGATCGACATGACGCCGAGCACGCTCGACGCCTCGATGATGTTGGCGAAGATGCCGAGTTGAAAATAGTTCGGGATGAACAGCGAGAAGACGACCAGGACAAGGAGCAGCATGAACCAGACGAGGTTGTCGAGGACGAACTCCAGGGCGTGACGCGTGCGAGGGTTCATGTGTCGATCCGGTTGGCGTGCGCAATCAAGGCCGCAGCGAATTGTCTGCGTCTCGTTTCATGCGGGCAGGGATGGGCTCCGGGCCAGGTATGGCCCGGAGCGTTCAGGCGACATGCCTATTCGACCGACTTGACCGTATCGGTCGGCGGCTTCTGGTTGCCCCAGAAGGCCGGGTTGTCGACGTTCTCCTTGGTGATGGCGGCACCCGGAATCTTGATGTTCGGGCCCCACGCTTCCTTGGTGACGGTCGATTTCAGGCCAAGCACGTCGTATTCGCCGGGCTTGATCTCTTGCTTCTTCGCGACCTTGTCCATGAACATGGCGACGGCCGCGGCCTGTGCGTAAAGCGGCTGCTCTACTTCGACATTGAGCCAGCCCTTGCGGATCAGGTCGAGGCCGACCGGCGCGCCGTTCGAGCTCATCAGCATCACGTCGCCCGGCTTCTTGCCGGCGGCCTCTAGCGAAGCGACGGCGGCGACCGACAGGTGCGCGGCATGGCTGAAGATCAGGTCGATGTCGGGATTGGCCAGCATCTGGTCGGCAACGATGGTGCCGGCATTGCTGGCCTCCCATTGCATGGCCGGCAGCGAGATGATCTTGACGTCGGGGAACGCCTTCATCTTCTCTTCAAAACCCTTCTGGATGTCGAGCGTGTAAGGATCGCCGGGGTCGCCAAGCACCTGAAGGACCTTGCCCTTCACCGAGCCGTTCTTGGCTTTCAGAAGCTTTTCGGCCTGATCGGCGGCGACATAGCCGATCTCGACGGTACCCGCGACCGACGTGAAATCGGACGGTGTCGACGTGATCTGGCGATCGAATTCGACCACCGGAATGCCGGCGGCGCGGGCGGCCTCGATCGATGGTTTCAGCGCATTGAAATCGACGGCGGCCAGGATGATCGCCGCCGGCTTCAGCGCGATCACGTCGTTCATCTGCGATTGCTGCGCGTCGGTCTTGTTGTCGGCGTTCAGCGTCTTCATCTCGTAGCCGGTCTGTTTCAGGAACAGCTCCAGCGCGCTCACCGATCCGGTTTGGAACTCGTCGAGCAATGTCGGCACCAAGTAGTAGACAATACCCTTGGACTGGGCGAATGCCGGCGTGAGCGTGGCAAAGGCCAGTGCCAGGATACCGAAGACAGCAAGAAGTATTCGCTTCATGTCGTTGGCTCCCTGTTAAGCCGGACCCCTCTTTGTCCCTCAGCCCGCCGGTCCGGCACCGGCAAGCGTCTCCCCGGTGATCATGTTGATCACCGCATCGGGACTTGTCTTGTTGCGTGCGACATCGCCCGCCACGACGCCTTGCCGGATCACCACGATCCGGTCGGCGACCTGAAAAGCCTGCTGCATGATGTGGGTTATGATGACGACGCCGATACCCTGGCTCGCCACTTGGCGGATCATGTCGAGACCGCGCCGCGTCTGTTCGACGCCAAGTGCGGCAAACGGTTCGTCGAGCAGCACGAGTTTGCCGCCCCAGTGGACAAAGCGGTTGAGCTCGATGGCCTGGCGCTGGCCGCCCGAGAGGTGCTCGACATTGGTGCGCAGTGAAGGAATGCGGGTACCGGCGCTGGCCAGCGCCTTGCCGACGACAGCCTCCATGGCGCGTTCGTCGAGCACGGGAATGCCGAGCACCTTCCTCGTGATCTCGCGGCCCATGAAGAAATTGGCCACAACGTCGACATTGGTGCAGAGCGACAGGTCCTGGTAGACGGTCTCGATGCCGGCCGCCTTGGCTTCCGCCGGCGAACGGGCCAGGAACTCCTTGCCCTCGAACAGCATGCGGCCGGATGTCGGTTCGAGACCGCCCGCAATGATCTTGACCAACGTCGACTTGCCGGCGCCGTTGTCGCCGAGCAGCGCCACCACCTCGCCCTTGCCGATGGAAAAGCTGATCCCCTTCAGCGCTTCGATCGCGCCATAGTTCTTGGTCACGTTGTCGAGCACCAGCAGGGGTTCGCTCATGCAGCAATCTCCCTGGCCGAAAGGATGTCGCGGCCGCGCTCGCGTTCGGCGGCGAACATCTGGCCGAAGCGTGGCGACAACACCCCTGAGACGGCGAGTGCCGCCGCGCCGCGCAGCACGGCATGCTGGCCGCCGCTGGCGACGATGACACGCGGCGTCTTGCGATCAGCGCGAGCCGAAACCGAATTGTGCAGCGGTTCGGCCGCGTCCGCCAGGCGTTCGAGCAACTCCGACGCCGCCAGGCCGCCGAGCACGACCGTCTCTGGGTCGAAAAGGTTCTCGATGATGGCGATGGCATTGCGGAAGATCGGGCCGACCTGTGCCACCCAATCGGCGTCGCCGCCGGCCCGGCGGCCCCGCGCTTCGAGCGAGAGGTAGCGCTCGAGGCAGCCGCGGTTGCCGCAGGGGCAAAGCTCGCCATCAGGGACCACGGGAATGTGGCCGATCTCGCCCGCATTGCCCCAGGCGCCGCGCAGAACGCTGCCGTCATGCATCATGGCGCCGCCGAGCCCAACGCCGAAATAGAGATAGTAATAATCGGAATGGCGGGCTCCGATGCCATAAAGCCTCTCGCCCATCGCGGCGGCGGCCATGTCGCTCTCGAAGAACGCCGGCAATCCCGTCGCGGCCGTCAGCCGTTCACGCAGCGCCACGTGCTTCCACCCGGTCATCGTGGTCGGGCCGACAAAGCTCATGGAGTCCACGTCGAACGGACCGGGAAGCGCCATGCCGATGCCGATGACGCGGCCGCCGGGCCGCTTGCCCGTCAGGTCGCGAACCATGGCGCCAATCTGGTCGAACGCATGATCAGGCGCCGCGTTGGGGGCTTCGCGGCGTGAACTCTCGATAACGTCGCCGCTGAGATTGATCAGTGCGGCGTCTATTCCAAGCGGCGTCAGGTGGATGCCGACGGCATAGCCGCCTTCCGGGTTGATGCGCAGCGTCGCGGGTGGCAGGCCACGGCCCTTCGGCTCTTCGCGTACGGAAAGGATGTAGCCCTGTTCCTCCAGTTCGCGAACGATGGTCGACACGGTCTGGACGGTGAGCCCGACATGCCTGGCGATGTCGCTACGTGCGATCGGGCCATGACGGCGGATGGACTCCAGCACGATGCGCCGGTTGTACGGCCGCCCGAACTCCTGATTGGTCCCCCGCAATGCCATGCCTTGCGCCCTCACGTGACGTAAGGTTCGCATCAAATATTTATTCAGTCAAATGGAATTCAAAAATAATCGGAGCGCGGACGGAACTGAAGATCCGTGGTGTCTCATCCTCGGTGGATCAGCGATGAGGCGGGAGACTGCCTGGTGAGGGAGAGGCGTCGCTCGGCCGGTGGCTCGGGATTCAGCTGGCGGGCGAGCGGTTGCCCTTGTCAGAGATACTGCGCGACTTTCCTTCCGACGGTCAGAAAGCGTAGCGGATCGATCGCCTCGCCATTGTGCCGCACTTCATAGTGAAGATGCGGGCCAGTCGAGCGTCCGCTGCTGCCGGTCTTGCCGATGATGGCGCCGGCGTCGACTTTTTCGCCTACCGTCACGTCGATCTCGCTGAGATGTCCGTAGCGCGTGGCAAAACCATTGCCATGGTCGATCTCGACCATACGGCCATAGCCGCCATTCCAGCCGGCCTTGGTGACGACGCCGGGCGCTGTCACCCGCGCCGCCATGCCGATGGGCGCCCTGAAATCCATGCCCGAATGCAGCGCGGCCGTGCCGAGAAGGGGATCGGTGCGCACACCGAACGGGCTGGTGACGGAGTGGCCGGGGGCGGGATTGGCAAGTGGCAGCCGGCGCGCTTCCTTTTTCAGCTGGTCGAGCGTGTCCAGCGCCTCGTCCAGCTCCTTGACCTTGCTGTCGAAGATCATCGACGAGTTGAGCGGGATCAACGGTCCGCCGACATCGCTTTCGTTCTTGCCGAAATCACTGTCGACCGGCAGTCCGGCTGCCTGCAGCGCCTGCTGGATGGCATCCGCGCTTTTGTAGGCATTGTCCGCGAGCGTGCTGATGCGGCTGAGCTGCTCATTCTCGATGGATTTCAGCGACTGGTTGATCGAGACGAACAGCTTGTCGGCACGATCTGCCGCTGAATCGGTGGGCAGCGGATCGGTGCGGGTCGACCACAAGGAGAAGGGCCTGGTGTCGGCGGTGCCGAGGTCGGCGCCCAGGCTGGCAACCGCGTAGGTCTGCGCGGGCTGGTTGATGCTGCCGGTCACCTCGGCGCGCTTGTCCGTCTTGGCGGCCGCGGCTGGATCGTCGGCGGGTACCGTTCCGGCGTCGTTTTCGGCGCGTTGGAGCAGCGGGCCGAGACGGCCATGCCGCTGACTGAGCTGCGTCTGGCGCTGAAGCAGTTCGCTGACCTTGGTTTCCATCAATTGCTGGTCGAGCAGCTGCCTGCTGGTGATGCGGTCGACCTGGGCTCGAAGCGCCGAAATGCGGTCCTCGTACGCCTGCTGCATCCGCGCCTGGCGTGCGGTGGTGGCGCCGATCAGGTCATCGCGCAGCACGAGATAGGATGTGGCCAGGAGGTAGCCGATGGCAATGGCGGCGAGTGCTGAACCGATGAATGCCGCCAGCCAGGGGCGGACCGTGAAGTGCCTGATCTCGTTGCCTCGGGCGATGATGACCGTATGTGGTTCCTTGCGCCTGCCGAAGACTGCGGACTGACCGGTTGCGTTCACGGGACCAAGCTTTCGTTTACGACACCACGAGAGCTTGATTACACATTATTAGGGTTAACAAAGGATTGCCCTATCGGCCGCGCGGCGCCGAATGCACGCAGCGCGGGCACGAGGTTGCGCGAAAATCTCCAGGACGCGGACCCTATGCCGCGGAATCGTTGGCGATGAACACTCATGTTCCGTCGGGAGCATCCAGTAGCTCGCAGAGCAAGGCTCGGGTTTCTTAACTGTCTTCGATTGCATTTAGTTGACGCTTTTCGAGTAAAGGCGTGTTGGTATTTGGGATTCACCGTGGCGGTAGGAATGCTGGACGATCTGGTTGGCAAGATCCTCGACAAGATTTCGGGCACCAGTCTGCTGGCGACCGGGCTTTTGCTGCTGACGGCCTTTGTCAGCGCCCTCGTGGCCTATTGGCGCACGGTCGAGGAGAAGAGCTGGAAGGAGTTTTTCGAGTTCGTCATCCCGCATGAGGTCATCACCCATCCGTCCGCGAAGGCCGACCTGCTGTTCTGGGTCACGAAGAAGGCCCTGATGCCCTTCCTGATGCTGCCCGCCGGAATCGTCTTCGTCACGGCGGTGGGCTACGGGACCAACTGGCTGTTTTCCACACTGTTCCAGTTCCAGCCGCCTCTGATCGAGGGGCCGGCAGGGCCGGTGACGGTGCTGATCTTCACCGTCAGCATGCTGCTTGCCTACGACATTTCCTATTATCTCTATCACGTCGCCCAGCATCGCTATCCGCTGCTTTGGGAACTGCACAAGGTGCATCACTCGGCCGAGGTGATGGTCGGGATCACCAAGGACCGGGTCCATCCGCTCGACGAGTTGATGAACCGGGCCTGGGACGGCCTCATCGTGGGGCTCTGCTTCGGCATCTGGTCGCTGATTTCGCTGAACCTTGTCGAACTGACCGTTTTTGGCGTCAACGTCTATGTCATGCGCAACATCCTGATGATGGATTTCGTCAGGCACACGCATTTCAAGATCTCGTTCGGCCCGCTCAACAATTTGATCCTGTGTCCTCATTGGCACCAGTTGCATCACAGCACCGATCCGCGCCACTACGACAAGAACTTCGGGCTGCTCTTCTCGTTCTGGGATCGGCTCTTTGGGACATTGTGTGTGCCGAGGCCCGACGAGGACTTCAAGTTCGGGCTGGTTGACCGCGATGTACGTGACTACCAGTCGCTCGCCGGCCTTTACGTCATGCCGTTGAAGCGGATGTGGGGGCATATCGCCAGGAGCATCCGGCCCGGAAAGTCACGCTCACGCACCTCGCGATCCTCGGAAGGGACACGGCCATGAACGCTCCCGTTGTGCTCGCCATCCCGCGGACACGCACCTTCGAAATCGTGACATCGGCGGTGCGCCTGGCCGAGATCGCACCGGCCTGGAGCGCGCTCTGGCAGCGGGCCGGCGGGCTTGTCTTCCAGCACCCGGACTGGATCGCGGCCTGGTGGCGAACCACCCCGCACCAGGAACGGCGAGCGCTCAGGATTGGCCTTGCCTGGAACGGCGACCGGCTCGACGGCGTGATAGCGCTCGCGACCTTCAGGCGCTCCGGCATCCGCATACTCGAATGGGCAGCGAAGGATCACAGTGACTATGGCGACGCGCTGGTTGCACCTGACAGCGACCCGCGGGCGATCTCCCGCCTCTGGCAGCATGTTTTTGACCAGGGCGGCTTCGACCTGATCTATCTCAACCGTCTGCTGCCGGATGCCGGTGTTCATGCCCTGCTGGAACCGGCCCATGGCAAGGCGCTTCGGCCCAACCACCGCACTGAAATCAGCTATCGTGTCGGCGGCTCCTGGCAGCGTGGGGCGGAATGGTTCGAGACGTTGTCCAAGAAGGGCCGGCAGAACTATCGTCGTGGCCGCAAGTTCATGGAAGAAAGCGGCGCATTGCGTTTCCGGCTGCTGGATCCGGATGAGCCGCGCGAACCGGTGCTCGAGCGGGTCGCGACGTTGAAGCGCCTCTGGCTCGCCCGCCATGGTCGCGCCTCGGATCTGTTCGACAAGGGCTCGCCCGTTCTCGCCGCGCTTATTTCGGTGCTGGCCGACCTCGGGCTGTTGCGCATCTTCGTGCTGGAGCTTGACGACAAGATCGTCGCCGTCTCGATCAATTTCGAGCAGCGCGGCACGATGATGGCTTTCGTCACCACCTATGATCCCGAATACGAGCGCGCCTCGCCGGGTATGGTGCTGATGATGGACTATATCCAGTGGTCGTTCGACCGTGGCCTTGCCACGATTGATTTTCTCTGCGGCGGCGAGGATTTCAAGCGGCGCTTCGCCACGCAATCAGTCACGCTGTCGTCGATGATGGGCGCGCGCGGCTTGCGTGGCCATCTTGCCGCGCTGGCCGATCAAGTGAGCCATGCTTCGAAATCCTGGAGGACGCGGCGGCAGCCGAAGGCTGAGGCCCCTGACGAGTAGCGTCATAATTGTCGATTGCTTTGGTGGGCTTTGGCGACGTTCAGAGCGCGCGAACGGCTTCCAGCACGGCCTCGGCATGGCCCTTGACGCGGACCTTGCGCCAAATCCTGGCGATGCGTCCGTCGCGTCCGATCAGGAACGTCGCGCGCTCGACACCCATGTATTTGCGGCCATACATCGATTTCTCGACCCACAGATGGTAGGCCTCGATCACCTTGCGCTCCTCGTCGGCGGCAAGATCGATGGTGAGATCGTATTTCGACTTGAACTTGTCGTGTTTCTTGGCGCTGTCGGGCGACAGGCCAATGACGACGGCGCCGGCCCTCTCGAATTCCGGCTTCAGCTGTGAGAAGCTGATCGCCTCTTGCGTGCAGCTTGTCGTGTCGTCCTGTGGATAGAAATAGAGCACCACCGGCTTGCCGGCGGATGCCGCCAGGCTGAGCGATCCGCCACCGTCCCGCGGCAGGTCGAATTGCGGCGCGGGATCGCCTACGTCGAGGTCGGCCATATCGATGCCCTTGTTTGAGGTTACGCGCGAAGCCACACCGATATAGTGTCGAGCGGGGATTCGTCCACGAGCGAATTGGTACAACGGAAGATTGCGTGGATCAGGAGCAACCGCAGCACGAGAAGATCAGGTTCAGGCGGGACGAGATCACCGACCTGGGGGCTTTGCCGTCCGCGTGCCGCGTCCCGCCTCTCGGTCAGGCTGCCATCGGCCGCGGCGTTCGCATCCTTTCACGCCTGTTTGCCGGCCTGGTCGCGTTCATGCTGCTGGTCGCGGTGACCGTCTATCTCATCGGCCTTTCCGGCATCGGCTCGGACCGGCTGCGCGTCGAGGCGGAGAGCGCCATAGAGAGGTTGGCGGGCGTCGACATCAATGTCGCGGTCGGGCCCGCGCGCATTACGCTCGACAGTTCGAGCTTCGTCGCCCTCCAGGTGAGCGATGTCAGCCTGAAGACATCAGACGGCAAGCCGATGGCGGATGCCGGTCGCGTGCGCTTTGGCGTGCGTCTGGTGCCGCTGCTATGGGGTGAGGTGCGGCTGACCAGTGCCAGGATCTCCGATGCCCGTGTCGTCATGGCGGCGATGCCGTCCGGCGGCGACTGGACCGCGGCGCTGCGCAACCAGGACGGCCTCGTCGATCCGGAGAAACTGTCGGACGCGGTGTTCGGCAATATCCATCGCGCGCTCGATGCCGTGCGGGAAGATTCGATGCGCCGGATCGATCTCAGCAATGTCGAGTTCGTGCTGCCCGACGCCGGATCGATCAAGCTGGTCAAGATCGCCGACGCCACCGTGGTTCAGTCGGGGCCGGGGGGCATGAAGTTCACCTCCGAGGCGGATGTCGACGGCAGGACAGTCACGGTTGCCGCCGCCGCCATCCGCGATGTCGCGGCGCACCGGGTAACAAGCCTGGATGCCAGCATCAATCTGGCGGATGCCGGCGCCACCGCTGCCGGCTCCGGGAAGCTTGGTGCCGTCGCGTTGAAGCTGACGGGATCGGAAGGCTCAGGCGCCACCGCATCACGCCTGGCCGCCGCCCTTTCATCCACCGGCTCGGTGCTCGATCTTGGCGCGCGCGGGCTGCTGCCGGCGGATGCCGATGTCAATGCGACGCTTGTCTACGGCTCCAACAAGATCCAGGTGGACAGGTTGCTGCTGAAAACCGGCCGGTCTTCATTCGATTTCGGCGGCTCGATCGGGCCAAAACCGGCAACCGGGGTAGCGGGTGAGGAACCCTCGTACCGTTACGATCTGACCAGCGACGGTTCGACCTTGGCACCGTCGGATTCGCCTGAACCCGCATTGATCTTCCTGGCGCGGATTGCTGGCGTCTATCAGCCGCAAAGCCGTAAACTGGTGGCCGAGCAGATCGCGGTTCGGTCCTCTGGTTCCGGCGAGGTGCTTGGTACCTCAACGGTGGAATTCGTTGACGGCAAGGCTCCCGGGATCAATCTGGCGCTCAGCGTCCATGACATGCCGGTCTCGCACGTCAAACAGCTTTGGCCATGGTTTTCGGCGCGCAATGCGCGGCTCTGGGTGCTGAACAATTTGTTCGGCGGCCGCGTGGTCGACGCCAATCTCCAGTTCCAGGTGGTGCCGGACCGCCTCGGCAATGGGGTACCGCTTTCCGCCGACGAGGTCTTCGGCCGCTTCCAGATCGAGGGGGCGCGCTTCGACACGGCCGGCCGCATTCCGCCGATCCGCGACGCGGTGGGCGTCGTCGGATTCCACGGCAACGACGTCGACATTTCATTGTCCTCGGGCACCGTCTTCATGCCCAGTGGCCGCGTGGTTGCGGCCAGCAACGGGACATTGACCGTCAAGGCGGCCAACCGCCCGCCGGTCATCGGCGCTCTCGATATCGACGTTGCCGGCGATGCGTCCGCTGTCGCCGAACTTGCATCCTATGAACCGATCAATGCCATGCGCCATGTCGGCCTTCTGCCGGAGGATCTTTCCGGCAGCGTTACCGGCCACGTCAAGGCGGACATTCCGCTGCAGTCGGGCGTCGATACCGCGAAGCTCGATTGGCTGGTGTCGCTCGACTATACCGGCCTGTCCTTGGCCAAGCCGTTCGAGGGACAGGCCGTAACCAATGCCGATGGCTCGATCACCGTCGACCCGCAAAAGGCTGTCATTTCGGCCAAGGCATCGCTGAATGGCATTCCGGCCGAACTCGACCTCGTCGAGCCGCTGGCGGATGACGGGCCGGCGCGCAGCCGCAAGGTAGCCCTGGTGCTCGACGACAAGATCCGCGCCGCCGCCATGCCCGGCCTGACGCCGCTGCTTGGCGGAACGGTGAAGGTCGCGATCGACAAGAGCGGCAACGGCAACCAGAACGTCTCGGCCGACCTGACCAACGCCAGGCTGGACATTCCCTGGGCCGGCTGGAGCAAGGGGGCGGGGGTTCCCGCCAGCGCCACATTCGTCATGACCAAGTCCGGCGACACCACGACGCTGTCCGACTTCGAGCTCGACGGCAAGACGTTCTCCGTCGACGGCAGTATCGTGTTGGTCAACGGCGCCTTGTCTTCGGCCAAGTTCAGCAAGGTCACCTTGAACAGGGGCGACGACGTGGCTGTTTCGGTCAAGCGATCGGGCAAGGGCTACGCGGTCGACATCAATGGCAGTGCGCTCGACGCTCGTTCGCTCATCAAGCAGTTCACGTCCGATGTGGACACCGCAACGAAGACGACGGGAACAGACAACATTTCCGTCAGCGCCGATGTCAATCAGCTGACCGGTTTCCACGATGAGCAACTGTCCAACCTGAAGCTCGACTACAGTGCGGCCGGTTCAAGGGTGAACGGACTGAAGGTGAGCGCGACGGCGAGTTCCGGCGCCGCCATCGCCATCAGCAACACCACCGGCGACGACAGACGCTCGCTCAACGTGCAGTCGGCGGACGCCGGCGCCATCCTGCGGTTCCTCAACATTTATGAGCACATGGAAGGCGGCGCGATCACATTGGCCCTGTCGGGAGCCAGCGATGGACCGATGAAGGGCAAGGTCGACACCAGCAACTTCTTCGTCGTCAACGAACCCAAACTCGCCTCCATCGTCTCGACCACGCCGGCCGGCGATAGCCGCAGCCTCAACCAGGCGGTGAAGGGCAAGCTCGACACGTCGCGAGTGAAGTTCGAACGGGGTTACGCCGAGATCGACAAGGGTAGCGGCTACCTGAAGCTGACCAATGGCGTGCTGCGTGGCCCGCGCATCGGCACGACGTTCCAGGGCATCCTCTACGACCAGAACAACAATATGGACATGACCGGCACCTTCATGCCGGTCTACGGCCTCAACCGTATTTTCGGCGAACTGCCCATCGTCGGCGCGCTTCTGGGCAATGGCCGCGACCGCGGCCTGATCGGCGTCACCTACCGGCTCAGGGGCAATGCCAACAAGCCGGTGCTCGACGTCAATCCGCTGTCGGTGATCGCGCCGGGCATATTCAGGTCGATCTTCGAGTACCGGTGAGGGTCCTCAGGCCGGCCGCACCAGGATGTGCTTTTTCCTGCCCAATGAAAGCTTTACGACATTTTCCGGACTCAGATCCTGAAGCGTGACCAGTCGACGGTCGTCGCTTACCGGCTGGTCGTTCAGGCGCACGGCGCCACCCTGGACGTGCCGCCTTGCCTCGCCATTGGACGATGCCAGCCCCGCGCTGACCAATAGCGACAGGATGCCGACGCCGGATTCGAGCGCGGCCCTGTCCGTCTCGACGGTCGGCAACGTGTCGGCGAGAGCGCCTTCCTCGAAGGTCTTGCGCGCCGTCTCGCTGGCCTGTTCGGCGGCCGCGCGGCCGTGCAGATGGGCGGTGATCTCCGTTGCGAGGATCTTCTTCGCCTCGTTGATCTCGGAGCCGCCCAGCCGCTCGAGCCGTGCGATCTCGTCCAGCGGCAGCGTGGTGTAGAGCTTCAGGAAACGGCCAACGTCGGCATCCTCGGTGTTGCGCCAGTACTGCCAGAATTCGTAGGGGCTCAACATCTCTGGATCGAGCCAGACCGCGCCCGAGGCGGACTTGCCCATCTTGGCGCCGGACGAGGTGGTGAGCAGCGGCGTGGTCAGTGCGTATAGTTGCGCATCCTCCATGCGGCGGCCGAGATCGATGCCGTTGATGATGTTGCCCCATTGGTCGGAGCCGCCCATCTGCAGACGGCAGCCAAGGCGCTTGTAGAGTTCGACGAAATCATAGGCCTGCAGGATCATGTAGTTGAACTCAAGGAACGACAGCGATTGCTCGCGGTCGAGCCGCAACTTGACGGAATCGAAAGCGAGCATCCGGTTGACCGAAAAATGCCGACCGACATCACGCAGGAAATTGACGTAGTTGATCTCCATCAGCCAGTCGGCATTGTTGACCATGACCGCGTCGTTCGGACCGCTGCCGAATTTGAGGTAGGGCATGAAGTTGCGGCGGATACCGGCCAGGTTGTCGTCGATGTCCTGGGGCGTCAAAAGTTTGCGCGCCTCGTCCTTGAAGGACGGGTCGCCGATCATCGAGGTGCCGCCACCCATCAGCGCGATCGGCCGGTGTCCGGTCTGCTGCAGCCAGTGCAGCATCATGATCTGGATCAGCGAGCCGGCATGCAGGCTCTTGGCCGTGGCGTCGAAGCCGATATAGGCCGTCACGGTTTCCTTGGCGAAGATAGCGTCGAGGCCGGCATCATCCGAGGTCTGGTGGATGAAGCCGCGCTCGCTCATCGTGCGCAGGAAATCGGATTTGAAGGCAGGCATGTTTTCTTTCCCGAAAGCGTACGCCCGGTCCGTCGCGGGCATATGTGAACGCGCGCGTTTAGCACTCAAGTGGCATCAGCAAAAGTGGAATCCGGTTTTGCGCCGGATCGCGCGCCAACCAAGAGTTCGCGATCAGCAAAGGCGGAACCTGGTCTTGCTCCCCGCGGATGGCAATTGCGAATCCTTGCCTCATTCATGCCGCTGGCGTAATGAGGCGCCGCGCAAGGGCAGCGCCCGCACGCCGCGACGGGGTCGTCCCGCAGATCAGATCCGGAAAGCTCCCGCGATGAACAGAAACTACCTCTTCCTCTTTCTGTTCAGCTTGCTAATGAGTTTCAGCGGCTTGGCGAGCCTTCCGCCGATCGACCGCGACGAATCCCGTTTTGTCCAGGCGACCAAGCAGATGGTCGAAACTGGCGATTATATCGACATTCGCTTCCAGGATGTCTCACGCTACAAGAAGCCCATCGGCATCTACTGGCTACAATCGGCAGCTGTCGCATTGAGCGGCGAGGGCGCGGCCGCGCCGATCTGGGTGTACCGCCTTGTCTCGATGCTCGGAATCGCGCTCGCTGTTCTGGGCATCGCCTGGACGGGCACAAAAATGTTCGGCGCCAATGCCGGCCTTGCCGCCGGCCTGATGATGGCGGCGATTTTCGCGACCGCCTTCGAGGGACGCGACGCCAAAACCGACGCCATGCTTCTGGCCTGCTGCGTGGCCGCGCAGGGCGCGCTGGCGCAGGTCTATCTGGCGGCGCGCCGCAACGAGCCGGTGGCGGGCCATCTGCCGTGGATATTCTGGTTCGCGCAAGGCGTGGGGATCCTCATCAAGGGGCCCGTGGCTCCGCTCCTGTCGCTGCTGACGGCGGCGGCCCTGATTGCTTTCGAACGCGACTGGCGCTGGCTTTTGAAGCTGAAATTCGTGCGCGGCGTGGCGCTGGTATTGCTCATCGTGCTGCCCTGGGTCGCTTTTATCGGCTGGAAGAGCGGCGGCGCCTTTTTCCAGGAAGCCGTTGGCAAGGATATGCTGAACAAGGTCGCTTCGGGCGAGGAATCGCACGGCCTGCCACCGGGTTTCTACATGTTGACCTATTCGCTGTTCATGTGGCCGTTCGGCCTGATCGCGGTCGGCGCCGGGCTGCAGGCCCTCAATCGGGTGCGTGACGATTTCAGGCTGCGCTTTTGCCTGGCATGGTACATTCCGTTCTGGCTCGTGTTCGAACTCATCCCGACCAAGCTGCCGCACTACGTCCTGCCGGCCTATCCCGGCATGGCGCTGCTGATTGGCTGGCTGCTGACATTGCAGCCGCAGGACGCCAATGCGCCGCTCAGACCCTGGCAGCAGTGGCTGTGGTGGTCGACCGCATTCGGTCTGGTGGTGGTCAGCCTTGGCCTGGCGGCGGTCTGTATCGGGGCACCGATCTACCTTACGCACAGCTTCTCGTGGTGGAGCATCCCGGCGGCAGCGTCAGCGCTTTGCGCCGGCTACCTCGCCTTCTCACGGCAGTTGCAGGTGCCGCTGCCCCGCATCGGCGCAACCGCCGCCTGTGCGGGCATCACCTATGCCTTGCTGTTCGGTGTCATCGCCCCGTCCCTGAAGCCGATCTGGCTGAGCCCGGCGATCAAGGAAGCCGTGCGCGCCAACAAACCTTGCGACACGACCGTGCTGGCCTCGGCGCGCTATCAGGAGCCTAGCCTGGTATTCCTGGTCGGCACGAAGACGGTGCTGACCGATGTCGGTGGCGTGGCGGAGCATCTGCTCGCCGATCCTGCTTGCTCCTTGGGCCTGGTGCCGATCGGTGACGAACAGAAATTGAATGGCATGCTGTCCGTGCAAGGCAAGTCGGCCAACCGCGTCGCCGAAGTCGACGGCCTCAACTACTCATCGGGAGACAAACTGTCGCTCGGTCTTTATCGTGTGAGCCAATGACTTCGATGATGGCGTCGTGTTCCCAATGCTCGTGAAATCGCGCCCACCCGTTTCCAGCTCGCTCCTCGGGATAGGACGCCGATCCCTCGGCAATTTTCGCGACACCCTGCAACTCGCAAGACGGCGCCTTGCCGTTCGCCCCGCTCGCTATCCCAACATCTCATGGTGGCCGTGGGGCCTGGTCTGGGTCTTTCTGACGGCAGCAGCCTTTGTTCGTCTCGATACGCCGGCGGGGGTGGCGCATGGTCAATGGTCGCCCGATGTGGCCAGGCTTGCCGAGTTCTTCACGCAGTTCGGGCTGGGCGGCTGGTATCTTATTCCGTCCGCGCTTCTGCTTGTCGCGGCCAACCTGACGGATTGGCGAAGCCTTTCGCGGCGCGCGCTGATGCTGGTCTACAGTTGGACTTGTCTGGCTTTCCTGGTGCTGAGCGCGGTTGGCCTGTCCGGCATCACCGTCAATGTCATGAAATATGCCATTGGCAGGGCCCGCCCGCTCTACTTCCAGGATTTTGGCGTCCTTGCGCTGCACCCTTTTGCCTTCGATGCGCGCTTTGCCGGCTTTCCCTCCGGCCATGCCACGACGATGGGCGCCGTGTTCGGTATCCTAATGCTTCTGTTTCCGCGGCGTTGGTACATCGCTTTGGTGGTCACGGCCTGCATCGCCTCGACCAGGGTCTTCGTCGGCGCGCACTATCCGAGCGACACCGTTGCCGGCTTCGGCCTCGGCTGCGCCTTCGCGCTGGCGTGCGGACTGGTCTTTGCCAGGCTCGGCTTCATCTTCCGGCCGGCACCTTCAGGATTGCCGGTCCGCAAGGCATCGTTCCGACTTATTGCCCCGGAAAAATAGGCCGATGCCGGATAATCCGCGCCGCGGCAGCCTTGCGTCGAGGAGGCGGGCATTGCCCGCCCGCCCTTAGCCCGGCGAATACGGATCGCCCAATGTCTTATCTCAGCCGCTTCGGTCGCGGATCGGACAATTCACCGGCCAGCCGGCGATCGAGATAGTCGGCGCATTCCTCGATCAGCATATCGGCGTCGTTGGCGAAGAAATGGTTGGCGCCGGGCAGGGTCTTCTGCGTGATGGTGATGCCCTTTTGCGTGTGCAGCTTGTCGACCAGGCCTTGCACGTCCTTCGGCGGCGCCACCTTGTCGGCATCGCCATGGATGATCAGGCCCGAGGACGGGCAGGGCGCCAGGAACGAGAAATCATAGGTGTTGGGCTGCGGCGCGATCGAGATGAAGCCTTCGATCTCGGGCCGGCGCATCAGGAGCTGCATGCCGATCCAGGATCCGAAGGAGTAGCCGGCCACCCAGCAGCTCTTGGAATCCGGATGCAGCGACTGCACCCAGTCCAACGCCGCCGCTGCGTCCGACAACTCGCCGGTGCCATGGTCGAATTCGCCCTGGCTGCGGCCGATGCCGCGGAAATTGAAGCGCAGCGTGGTGAAGTCACGCTTCTGGAACATGTAGAAGAGGTCATAGACGATCTTGTTGTTCATCGTGCCGCCGAACTGCGGATGCGGATGCAACACGATGGCAATCGGCGCGCTCTTTTCCTTCGAGGGCTGGTAGCGTCCCTCCAGACGGCCGGCAGGACCGGTGAAAATGACCTCAGGCATGAAATACTCCACGTGACATATACAAGTGCGCGGCGCCCGGAACACTCTTCCTCTGGCTCCGCTTCCACAGACCTTGACGCAGGGCGAGCGTCTTCCTAGAAGCTAGTTTAGAATTGTTCAAAACTGGGTGGCCGAAACGCAATCGCCCGATCGCCTCGCCGCAAGCCGCGTAAATAGGACGGCTTGCCTTGGAATTTCAAGGAAATAACGCCATACGTCGGCGGAATGGCTTCTGACGGGAAGAACTGGACGAAAATGGCCGCGATACGCGCCTATCTCGACTATAATGCCAGTGCGCCGCTGCTTTCCGCGGCGCGCGAGGCCATGGTCGCGGCGTTTGATGCGGCCAATCCCTCGTCGGTCCATGCCGAAGGGCGCGCCGCGCGCAGGCTGATCGACAATGCCAGGCGCGACGTGGCGGCGCTGGTCAACGGCAAGGCCGAACATGTCGTCTTCACTTCGGGCGCGACCGAGGCCGCATCGACGCTTCTGACGCCGGACTGGCAGATGGGGCGCGGCGCCATTCGCATGAGCCGGCTCTACGTGTGCGAGGCCGACCATCCGTGCCTGCTGAATGGCGGAGGCTTCCCGGCAGACCTGGTGACGCGGATCGGTGTCGGCGCCGATGGCATCGTCAATCTCGACGCCTTGATGGCGGCGTTGGCCGGTCACGACAAGGCCGATGGCTTGCCCTTGGTCGCGATCCACGCCGCCAACAACGAAACTGGCGTCATCCAGCCGACCGATCGCATCGCGGAGATCGTCAGGGCGGCGGGCGGCATTCTTGTCGTCGACGCGGTCCAGGCCGCGGGCCGCGTTTCCATCGATATGTCGGCTGGATATGCCGACTATGTTATTCTGTCCTCGCACAAGCTCGGCGGCCCCAAGGGCGCTGGCGCCTTCGTTGCCGCTGCCGACCTGATGATGCCGAGGCCGCTGATCAATGGTGGCGGCCAGGAAAAGAGCCACCGTGGCGGCACCGAAAACCTGCCTGGCATCGTCGGTTTTGGCGCCGCTGCGCGGGAAACCCTGGCCGGGCTGAACACCATCGGTGCCGTGCGTCAGCGTCGCGAC
Source organism: Mesorhizobium sp. M8A.F.Ca.ET.208.01.1.1 (assembly GCF_004791315.1). Lineage (NCBI taxonomy): Bacteria > Pseudomonadati > Pseudomonadota > Alphaproteobacteria > Hyphomicrobiales > Phyllobacteriaceae > Mesorhizobium > Mesorhizobium sp. M8A.F.Ca.ET.208.01.1.1. Next base: position 1,415,765 of record NZ_SRUT01000001.1, on the reverse strand, counting down.
GAGGTTGAAACCATCATCAAGACCCTGGTGCCGGACGTCGAAATCTTCGGAGCCGGCGCACCAAGGCTTGCCAACACGACATTCTTCACTATTCCCGGGGTCAAAGCCGAAACCGCCCAGATCGCCTTCGATCTGGCGGGCGTGGCGCTTTCCGCCGGCTCCGCCTGCTCGTCGGGCAAGGTCGGACCGAGCCATGTGCTCAAGGCCATGGGGCACGGTGACAGCCTTGGCGCCCTGCGCGTATCGGTCGGTGCAGAGACCGGCGCCGAGGACATCGAACTGTTCCGCGCCGCGCTGGCAGGCATCGCCGCGCGGAGGGCGGGCAGAGAGAAGGCCGCGTAGCGGTTGGAGCATCGGAATCCGATGCTTGAGAAAAACGGATTTGGGCTTCGGCCTGGTAGAGCCGTGCGTTTCATATTGGCCGGGTGAATTTCCGGTCGAGGCGCACTATATGGAACTTACGCTGCCGCGGACGCTGCTCGGGCGTTCATTTGGTGGTGCCATAGTTTGAAAACTGTCGGGCCTTGACCCCGGCGTGGATGGAGAACGCATATGCCTGCTGTGCAGGACACGATCGATCGGGTCCGAAAGATCGACGTCGACCAATACAAATACGGATTCCAGACCGAGATCGCCGTCGACAAGGCTCCCAAGGGCCTGAGCGAAGACATCATCCGTTTCATTTCGGCCAAGAAGGACGAACCGTCCTGGATGCTGGAATGGCGCCTCGAAGCCTATCGCCGCTGGCTGACGCTGGAAGAGCCGACCTGGGCGCGCGTCGACTATCCCAAGATCGATTTCCAGGACATCTACTATTACGCGGCGCCCAAGAGCACGCCAGGACCGACTTCGCTCAGCGACGTCGATCCCGAGATATTGAAGGTTTACGAGAAACTCGGCATTCCGTTGAAGGAGCAGGAAATCCTCGCCGGCGTGCAGAAGACCGACGCCTCGGACCTAGAGGAAGTCAGCGACAACGTCTACAAATCAGGCCGCGTCGCCGTCGACGCCGTGTTCGATTCCGTCTCCGTCGTCACCACCTTCAAGAAGGAACTGGCGCAGGCCGGCGTCATCTTCTGCTCGATCTCGGAAGCGATCCGCGAACATCCGGAGCTGGTGCAGAAATATCTCGGTTCGGTCGTGCCGACCTCCGACAATTTCTACGCCACGCTGAATTCGGCCGTCTTCACCGACGGTTCGTTCGTCTTCGTGCCCAAGGGCGTGCGCTGCCCGATGGAGCTGTCGACCTATTTCCGCATGAACGAGAAGAACACCGGCCAGTTCGAGCGCACGCTGATCATCGCCGAGGAGGGGGCTTACGTTTCCTATCTCGAGGGCTGCACGGCGCCGCAGCGCGACGAGAACCAGCTTCACGCCGCAGTGGTCGAACTGGTCGCGCTCGACGATGCCGAGATCAAATATTCGACGGTGCAGAACTGGTACCCCGGCGATGCCGAAGGCAAGGGCGGCATCTACAACTTCGTCACCAAGCGCGGCGACTGCCGTGGCGACCGTTCGAAGATTTCGTGGACGCAGGTCGAGACCGGCTCGGCGATCACCTGGAAATACCCGAGCTGCATCCTGCGCGGTGACGATTCCTCGGGCGAGTTCTATTCGATCGCCGTCTCGAACGGCTACCAGCAGGTCGATAGCGGTACCAAGATGATCCATCTCGGCAAGAACACGTCGAGCCGCATCATCTCCAAGGGCATCGCCGCCGGCTTCTCGCAGAACACCTATCGCGGCCAGGTCTCGGCGCACCGCAAGGCGACCAACGCCCGCAACTTCACCAACTGCGACTCGCTGCTGATCGGCGACCAGTGCGGCGCGCACACCGTGCCCTACATGGAAGCCAAGAACTCGACCGCGCAATTCGAGCACGAAGCGACGACCTCGAAGATCTCCGAGGACCAGAAGTTCTACGTCATGCAACGCGGCATTCCCGAGGAAGAGGCGATCGCGCTGATCGTCAACGGCTTCGTCAAGGACGTCATCCAGCAACTGCCGATGGAATTCGCGGTCGAAGCGCAGAAGCTGATCGGCATCTCGCTGGAAGGCTCGGTGGGCTGACCGGCCCAGACAAATATTCAGGAAACGAAAATGCTTGAGATCAAGAACCTGCATGCCCGCATCGTCGATGACGGCACCGAAATCATCCGCGGCCTGAACCTGACGGTGAAAGCCGGCGAGGTTGCCGCCATCATGGGGCCGAACGGCTCGGGCAAATCGACCCTGTCCTATATCCTCGCCGGCCGCGAGGACTATGAGGTGACCGAGGGCGACATCCTCTACAACGGCCAGTCGATCCTCGAAATGGATCCGGCCGAGCGCGCCACGTCAGGCATCTTCCTCGCCTTCCAGTATCCGATGGAGATACCGGGCGTGGCGACCATGGAGTTCCTGAAAGTGGCGATGAACGAGCAGCGCAAGGCGCGTGGCGAGGAACCGCTGAAAATCCCGGAATTCCTGAAGCGCGTGAAGGAAGCCGCCGCATCGCTCAGCATGGACATGGCGATGCTGAAGCGGCCGCTCAACGTCGGTTTCTCCGGCGGCGAGAAGAAGCGCGCCGAAATCCTGCAGATGAAGCTCCTGGAGCCGAAACTCTGCGTGCTCGACGAGACCGATTCCGGCCTCGACATCGACGCGCTGAAGATTGTCTCGGATGGCGTCAACGCGCTGCGTTCGCCGGACCGGGCTTTCCTGGTCATCACCCATTACCAGCGCCTGCTCGAACACATCGTGCCGGACAGCGTGCACGTGCTCTACAGGGGCCAGGTCATCAAGTCGGGCGACAAGTCGCTGGCGCTCGACCTCGAGGCCAATGGCTATGCCGGTGTGATCGGCGAAGCCGCTTGAGATGCCAAGTCATTTTGTTCCAAAAGACAGGCGAGACTGATGAATATGCACACACAACCGCAGCGGACACCGGCCGAGACAGCGTTGATCGACGCCTTCGGCGACCGGCTGTCGCTGCTGCCGGGCGACGGCGCGGTGATGCTGAAGCGCGACGACGCCATCGAAGCGATCAAGCACGGTCTGCCGACGCGTCGCATCGAGTCCTGGCACTACACCGATCTGCGCCGGCTTTTGAATGCGGTGCCGGACTTCGATCCGGCCGCCGCAGCGAAAGCCATCGCGCCAATCGTCGACGGTTCGACGGTTCTCGCTCTGTTGAACGGCGTGTCGAGCGCCAAGGCGCCGGACGTCGAGGGTGTCAGCGTCCAGCGTCTGTCCGAAAAGCTGACCGACGGCAGCATCGCGCCGGGGCTCGACCCCTATGGCAGTGACGATGCCATTGGTGCGCTGAACACCGCTTTCGTCGCCGACGGCTTTTTCGTCGACATCGCCGATGGCGCCGAACTGGAAAGGCCGGTCGAGCTGCAGAACCTGCAGGCAGGTGGCCAGACCCATGTGCGCTTGCCGGTGCGTGTCGGCGCCGGCGCCAAGGCGGTCATCGTCGAGCGTCAGGCCGGCGAGGGCGCTGCGCTGACGAGCTCGGTCAGCCAGCTCGTGCTCGGCGAGGGCGCCGAGGTGACCTGGTTGATCGTCCAGGAGCAGCCGGAGACGGCGACACACCTGGCGCAGTTCAAGGCCCATATCGGCAAGAATGCGAAACTGACGCTGTTCGTCATGAACGCCGGCGGCAGGCTGGTACGCCAGGAGATCATGATCAAGACGACGGGCGAAGGCGCCGACTTCAAGCTGCGCGGCATCAATCTTCTGGCCGGCGACACACATACCGATGTCACCATGGTGCTCGACCATGCCGTGCCGCATACGACATCGACGGAGGTCATCCGCAATGTGGTGACGGGCAAGGCGCGTGGCGTGTTCCAGGGCCGCATCAATGTTCACCAATATGCGCAGAAGACCAACGCCAAGATGGCCTGCAACACGCTGCTTTTGTCGGACGATGGCGAGTTCTCGACCAAGCCGGAGCTTGAAATCTTCGCCGACGACGTCATCTGCGGCCATGGCGCGACTGTCACGGAGATCGACCACGACCATTTGTTCTACCTGATGGCGCGCGGCGTCGACGAAAAGAGCGCGCGGGGGTTGCTCGTCAAAGCCTTCGTGGCGGAAGTGATCGAGGAGCTGGACGACGAAGCGATCGTCGAGGCGCTGGAAGCGCGGCTTGATGAGTGGTTTGTGACGCACGGGTGATCCTGATGAACGCTCCAGGCAAGATCGGAGATTTCTACGACGTCGAGGCGATCCGCCATGATTTCCCAATCCTGTCGCGTGAAGTCTATGGCAAGCCGCTGGTCTATCTCGACAACGGCGCCTCGGCACAGAAACCGCAGGTCGTGCTCGATGCGATCCAGCACGCCTATTCCCAGGAATACGCCAACGTTCATCGCGGCCTGCATTTCCTCTCCAATGCCGCCACCGACGCTTATGAGAAGGCGCGGGAAACGGTGCGCCGTTTCCTCAACGCGCCAAGCACCGACAACATCGTCTTCACCTCGAACACGACCTCGGCGATCAACACCGTTGCTTATGGTTATGGCATGCCCAATATCGGCGAGGGCGACGAGATCGTGCTGTCGATCATGGAGCATCATTCCAACATCGTTCCCTGGCATTTCATCCGCGAACGGCAGGGCGCCAAGCTGGTCTGGGTGCCGATCGACGACCTCGGCGTCTTCCACATCGAGGAATTCGAAAAGCGCCTGACCGACAGGACGAAGCTGGTCGCCATCACGCAGATGTCGAATGCGCTTGGCACGGTGACGCCGATCAAGGAGATTGTCCGGATCGCGCATGCGCGCGGCATTCCCGTACTCGTCGACGGCAGCCAGAGCGCCGTGCACATGGCCGTGGACGTTCAGGATCTCGATTGCGATTTCTTCGTCTTCACCGGCCACAAGGTCTACGGCCCCTCGGGCATCGGCGTGCTCTATGGCAAGAAGGATAGTCTCGCCGGCATGCGGCCCTTCATGGGCGGCGGCGAGATGATCGAGGAGGTCACGGAAGACATCGTCACCTACAACGAGCCGCCGCACCGCTTCGAGGCGGGTACGCCGCCGATCGTCCAGGCGATCGGGCTGGGTGCGGCGCTCGACTACATGGACTCTGTCGGCCGCGAGCGCATCGCGGCTCACGAAGAAGACCTCAAGACCTATGCCCATGAACGCCTGCGCGCCATCAATTCGCTGCGCATCTTCGGCGATGCGCCTGGCAAGGGCGCCATCATCTCCTTCGAGCTGCAAGGCATTCATGCCCATGACGTCTCGATGGTGATAGACAGGCAAGGCGTGGCTGTCCGCGCGGGCACCCATTGCGCGCAACCGCTGTTGAAACGCTTTGGCGTAACCTCCACATGCAGGGCATCGTTCGGCATGTATAATACCAGGGCCGAAGTCGACGCTTTGGCCGAGGCGCTTGAAAAAGCGCGCAAGTTTTTCGGGTGACGACGATGGATGATGTGAGCACCACCGCAGAGACCGTATCGGCCGGCAACAGCGTCGTTTCCGCCTCGGCCATCCCCGCGGACGAACTGGCGCGACTGACCGACGACATCGTCTCTGCGCTGAAGACGGTCTACGACCCGGAAATCCCGGCCGACATCTACGAACTCGGCCTCGTCTACAAGATCGACATCGAGGACGACCGCTCGGTCAAGATCGACATGACGCTGACCGCGCCGGGCTGCCCGGTGGCCGGCGAAATGCCCGGCTGGGTGGAGAACGCGGTGGGCGCCATCGAAGGCGTGTCCGGGGTCGAGGTCAACATGACTTTCGATCCGCCCTGGACGCCCGACCGCATGTCGGAAGAGGCGCAGGTCGCGGTGGGCTGGTACTAGCGCTGAGCCTGGTACACTTGCGCCAGTGGTAAAACTTCACCATTTTAGGTGAGGAATCATTCGGCAGGCCTTGAACCTGCATGGAATGGAGAAGGAAAAACATGGGACGCTTTGCCGTCATTACGATGACCGAAAAGGCCGCCGACCGGGTGCGCGAGATCGTCGCCACGCGCGAGAACGCGCATGGCATTCGACTCGGGATCAAGAAGGGCGGCTGCGCCGGCATGGAATACACGGTCGATCTGGTGACCGAGCCCAACACCAAGGACGACCACATCGAGCGCGACGGCGCCCATGTCTATGTCGCGCCCGAAGCAGCCCTGTTCCTGTTCGGCACCGAAATGGATTTCGAGCAGACAACGCTGCGCACCGGCTTCACCTTCCACAATCCGAACCAGAGTTCGGCCTGCGGTTGCGGTGAATCCGTCGAACTGAAGCCGGCCGATCTCAAGGCGCTGGCCGAGGCACGCGCCTCGGCCTGACCTCCCTTCGCCCCGCTACGGGAGAAGGTGGCTCGAAGGGCCGGATGAGGGGCAGCGGTGCCCTCTCGTTAGTTTGTGCGGCCTCATTTGCCTGCCGGCACCTTCACCCCGTGAAGAAAGCTAATCCACCCACATGCCTGTCCGCTTGTGCCAGTCGGCGATCGATTCTTCGGGATAGACGTCGAAGACTTTGTCCTTCGGCCCAACATCAGGCTCGACCCAGTTCGCCTTGTACTTCAGCATCAGATGCACCTTCTCGGGCGGAACGGGCAGGTCGCTGTCGATCGCCGAGGCGAAGGGATGCACCAGTTCCGGCCAGGTCGGATCGTAGAGCCAGAGCGCCGACCCGCATTTGCGGCAAAAATTGCGCTCGCCGGTCGAGACCTCGCAACGGGGATGCTCATCGTCCTCGATCTCGGCCCGGTAGACGCCAAGATTTCTCTTGCCTCGGATTTTCATCGTCTCGTAATCGGCGCCGAGATTGATGGCAAAACCACCCCCGCCCTGCTGCTTGCGGCAGATCGAGCAGTAGCAAAGCATGAACGGTACGGGCGTGTGGCTTTCCACCTCGAAACGCACGGCGTTGCACCGGCAGGACCCTTTGAGCAGAAGCGGCATGACGAAACGACTCCGACGGAATGTTCACAATCCGTCAGCATGATTTCGACTGCGCGATGACTATGTCAAATGCCGGTGACATGATCGCGGCATGGACAATGAACGCATCGCCGAACTTTTCGAAGGCCTGGGCCCGGTCAGCATCCGCAAACTCTTCGGCGGCAAGGGCATCTATTTCGACGATGTCATCATCGCCGTTGTCATTCGCGGTGAATTAATGCTGAAAGCCGACGAGCAGAGCGTGCCCGATTTCGAGGCCGCCGGCTGCCGGCAATGGACCTATACCGGCACGCGCCACGGCAAGCTCGTCGCCATGCCCTATTGGAGCATTCCCGACAGTGCCTTCGACGATCCCGACGAAATGGCGGTGTGGGCGCGGCGGGCTTACGGGGCCGGACGACGGGCGGGAAAGTAGATATAGGCAGGGCACCAGGCCGCCCTTCATCCGGCCGCTTCGCGGCCACCTTCTCCCCAAGGGGAGAAGAGGTCGACGTCGGCGGTCGCCAACTCCTCTCCCCTCGGGGAGAGGTCGGATTGCCCCGAATTGCTCTTGGCATTTCGGTTCTGGCAATCCGGGTGAGGGGGGATCTTCGCGGCGCTGACCTACAGCGCCTTCGCAATCTTCGCCGCCAGCCGTGCATTGTTCTCGACCAGCGCGATGTTGGTCTTCAGGCTGCGGCCGCCCGTAAGTTCCAGGATTTTTCCCAGCAGGAACGGCGTCACCGCCTTGCCGGTGACGTTGAGGGCTTCGGCCGCCTTCTGCGCGGCTTCGATGTAGCCGGCCATTTCTTCAGCGGGGATTTCGTGGTTTTCCGGCACCGGATTGGCGACCAGCAAGCCGCCGCCAAGTCCCAGAGCCATGCGCGTCTGGTAGAAATGCGCGATGTCTTCCGGCCTGTGTAAGGTCAATGGCGCGCGGAACGGCGACTGCCGCGACCAGAAGGCCGGCATCGTCTCGCAGCCATGGCCGATGACGGGCACGCCGCGCGTCTCCAGCACTTCCAGCGTCTTTTCGATGTCCAGAATGGCCTTGGCGCCCGCCGAGACGACGATGACCGGCGTGCGCGCCAGTTCGTCGAGATCGGCGGAAATATCGAAGCTCTTTTCCGCGCCCTTGTGCACGCCGCCAATGCCGCCGGTGGCGAACACCTTTATGCCGACCATGTCAGCAGCAATCATCGTGGCCGCGACCGTGGTGCCCCCGGTGCGGCCTTGCGCGACGGCGAAGCCGAGATCGGCGCGCGACAATTTCATGGCGTCACCCGTCATCGCCAGCGATTCGCGTTCGCCGTCCGAAAGCCCGACCTTGATGCGGCCGTTGACCACGGCGATCGTCGCTGGCACGGCGCCGCCGTCAGCGATGATTTTTTCGACATTGGCCGCCATGGCGCCATTGTCGGGATAGGGCATGCCATGGGTGATGATGGTGCTTTCGAGCGCCACCACAGGACGCCCGGCGGCCAGGGCCTGCGCCACCGGTGCATGGATATCGATGAAAGGGCGGGCGGTCTCTGGCGTCATTTCTGATCTCCAATCCGGAATGCGGCGCATCCATCAGGAAAGCGTAAGCTTCGCTGCGGCGTCATGAATTTGCCGGTCTCATGCCACTTCCCTGGCATCCGGCACAAGGGCCAGCGCTTCCGCGAAGCTCGCCGGGGAGAATTCGGGCACCGCATTGGCGCTCTCGATGGTCAGCGTCGCCGCCGCGACGCCTTCGCGCAGGGCCTGGTGCAGCGGCAGGCCGCGCAGCAGCGCCGCGACCGTCGCACCCGCGAGCGCGTCGCCGGCGCCGGTGACATCGGCGACTTTTCTGGGAGCTGGAGGCATGATCGAAAAAGCGCCTGTGCTGTCGAAACCCAGCACAGGGCCACCGCCTGCCGTGACCACGCCGCTGGCAAGACCGCTGCATCGCAACCCGTCGATCATCTCCCGCTCGGCGGCATCTGCATTGACGCCAGCCAGCGCAACGGCCTCTCGCCGGTTCATGAAGAGTTGGGCCAGCCCGTCGAGCACCGGCATCAGCCGCGTCACCTTGGCCGGCGAAATCGCGATGGCGAAAACCGGTTTGCCGGCGGCGAGCAAAAGCAGCCGCTCCAGCGCTGCCGACGGCAGATTGGCGTCGCACAGGATGGCATCGGCGGCAGCCACCTCCTGGCGGATCTTGGAACGCCTGATCTGCTTGGGAAAGGCCAAGTCATACAGCGCCATATCGGCAAAGCCGACGATCAATTCGCCCTCGCGGTCGATGAGAGCTGTGTAGCTCGGCGTGGTGCGGTCGAGAAACACCGCCGACAGATCGGCGACGCCCGCCTCGGCGATGGCCCGTGAAACCGTATCTCCCGCCGCATCGCCGCCGCGCACCGAAAGCAGCGATGCGGAGAGGCCGCGCCGCGCCATGCCGCGCAGGGCGTTGAAGACGCCACCGCCGACATCTTCGCGCATCGTGCCGGGATTGGAGGCGGCCGGCACGTAAGGACCGGATACCTGGCCACGCCGGTCGATATGGGCGCCGCCCACGGCCAGTATCTTCGCTGATTTCACCATGGCGGCGATATGACCTTTGTTGTTGTAGCCGCACAAGCGCTAGAGTGCGCGACAGAGCTTCGCACGCAAGACCGCGATTCGGCCGGGCGGAATGCCGGGGCCGGCTGGCCCAATGCGGAGCCCGTTCCTGGCCGGCTTGGCAAGACAAAAAAAGAACAAATCCGGATATCGCTTGTTTTTCAATTGGTTGTCACCCCTTGCCAAATGAGAACAAAAAAGGTACAAAATGCCAGGGATTACGGATTGTCCGGCCTTCATTGACGACCAAGGGGTGATGTATCATGGCTCAGAATTCTTTGCGGCTGGTAGAGGATAAGGCAGTGGACAAATCAAAGGCTCTGGATGCGGCGCTGTCGCAAATCGAGCGGGCTTTCGGCAAGGGCTCGATCATGCGGCTCGGCGCCAACGAGCAGGTCGTCGAGATCGAAACGGTGCCTACCGGTTCGCTCGGCCTCGACATCGCGCTCGGCGTCGGTGGCCTGCCGCGCGGCCGCATCATCGAGATCTACGGGCCGGAAAGCTCGGGCAAGACGACGCTGGCCCTGCATACCGTGGCCGAAGCCCAGAAGAAGGGCGGCATCTGCGCCTTCGTCGATGCCGAACACGCGCTCGATCCGGTCTATGCCCGCAAGCTCGGCGTCGATCTTGAAAACCTGCTGATCTCGCAGCCCGACACCGGCGAGCAGGCGCTGGAGATCTGCGACACGCTGGTGCGTTCCGGCGCCATTGATGTGCTGGTGGTCGATTCGGTGGCGGCGCTGACGCCGCGCGCCGAAATCGAGGGCGAGATGGGCGATTCGCTGCCTGGCCTGCAGGCCCGCCTGATGAGCCAGGCGCTGCGCAAGCTCACCGCATCGATCTCGCGCTCCAACACCATGGTCATCTTCATCAACCAGATCCGCATGAAGATCGGCGTCATGTTCGGCTCGCCCGAAACGACGACCGGCGGCAACGCGCTGAAATTCTATGCTTCCGTACGTCTCGACATCCGCCGTATCGGCTCGGTCAAGGATCGCGACGAAGTCGTTGGCAACCAGACCCGCGTCAAGGTGGTCAAGAACAAGCTGGCGCCGCCCTTCAAGGTGGTCGAATTCGACATCATGTATGGCGAGGGCGTCTCCAAGACCGGCGAACTGGTCGATCTCGGCGTCAAGGCCGGCGTGGTCGAGAAGTCGGGCGCCTGGTTCTCCTACAATTCGCAACGTCTCGGCCAGGGCCGCGAGAATGCGAAACTGTTCCTGCGCGACAATCCCGACACTGCGCGCGAGATAGAACTGGCGCTCAGGCAGAATGCCGGACTGATCGCCGAAAAATTCCTCGAGAATGGTGGTTCAGAGGGCAATGGCGATGACGGTTTTGAGGACGAAGCCGGCGCGATGTAGGGCAGCGCCAGAGTTTGGCCATAAATCCAGCCTATTATCCGATGCTTAAGTAACAGAGTTCTTTAGTACCGCGTTCAAAACCGCCGGCCTTCGCGCCGGCGGTTTTCGTTTGCGTGCCCGCGCAAATGCCGGTGCGAAGCGTGAATTGGCCCAATTCCGTGTTTCTGGACAGGGTCAAGAGCTACGGCTAAAAGGCCAACTCCATCTTCTAGAAAACACTGAGCCATCTCCCGCCGGTCTGGCCGGCGGCTCTCTTGAAAAGGCAGTATCCATGAGTGGCGTGAACGAGATCCGGTCGACCTTTCTCGACTATTTCCGCAAGGAAGGCCACGAGGTCGTGGCCTCGAGCCCGCTCGTGCCGCGCAACGATCCGACCTTGATGTTCACCAATGCCGGCATGGTGCAGTTCAAGAACGTCTTCACCGGTTTGGAGAAGCGGCCTTATTCGCGTGCCACCACGGCCCAGAAAAGCGTTCGCGCCGGCGGCAAGCACAACGATCTCGACAATGTCGGCTATACCGCGCGCCACCTGACCTTCTTCGAGATGCTCGGCAATTTTTCCTTCGGCGACTATTTCAAGGAGCGCGCCATCGAGCTTGCCTGGAACCTCATCACCAGGGAGTTCGGGCTGAAGAAGGACAAGCTGCTGGTCACCGTCTATCACACGGACGATGAGGCGGCCGGCTTCTGGAAGAAGATCGCCGGTTTTTCCGACGATCGCATCATCCGCATCGCGACCTCGGACAATTTCTGGGCGATGGGCGACACGGGACCCTGCGGCCCCTGCTCGGAAATCTTCATCGACCGTGGCGAGCACATCTGGGGCGGCCCGCCCGGCAGTCCGGAGGAGGACGGCGACCGGTTCCTCGAATTCTGGAACCTGGTGTTCATGCAGTATGAGCAGGTGACGAAAGAGGAGCGCGTCGACCTGCCGCGTCCGTCGATCGACACCGGCATGGGCCTGGAGCGCATGGCATCCATCCTGCAAGGGGTGGAAAGCGTCTTCGAGACCGACCTGTTCCGTCATTTGATCGATGCGGCGTCCTCCGCGCTTGGGCGCGCGCCCGACGCGGAAACGGTTGCGTCCTATCGCGTCATTGCCGATCACCTGCGCTCATCCTCCTTCCTGGTTGCCGACGGTGTGCTGCCGTCGAATGAAGGCCGCGGCTATGTGCTGCGCCGCATCATGCGCCGCGCCATGCGCCATGCGCAGCTGCTCGGCGCCCGCGATCCGTTGATGTGGAAACTGGTGCCGGCCTTGGTGCGCGAGATGGGCCAGGCCTATCCGGAACTGGTCCGCGGCGAAACGATGATTACCGAGACCCTGAGACTCGAGGAGACCCGCTTCCGCAAGACGCTGGTACGCGGCCTCGGACTGCTGTCCGAGGCGACGGAGAAGCTCGGCGCCGGCGACATGCTGGATGGCGAGACCGCATTCAAGCTCTACGACACCTATGGCTTCCCGCTCGACCTGACGCAGGACGCGCTGCGGCAGCGCAGCATTTCGGTCGATCTTGCCGGGTTCACGAATGCGATGGAGCAGCAAAAAGCGGAGGCGCGCAAGCACTGGGCCGGGTCCGGCGAGGCCGCCACCGAGACGGTTTGGTTCTCCGTGCGTGAAAAGACGGGCGCCACCGAATTCCTCGGCTACGAAACCGAGCAGGCCGAAGGCCTCATTCAGGCGCTGGTCAAGGACGGCAAGACCGTCGACAGCGCCGCCAAGGGCGATGCGGTCGTCGTGGTCGTCAACCAGACCCCGTTCTATGGCGAATCCGGCGGCCAGATGGGCGACACCGGCGTCATCTCGGGTGAGGGGTTCTCGGTCGAGATCTCCGATACGCAGAAAAAGGCCGATGGTCTGTTCGTGCATCTGGGCAAGGTGGCGAGAGGCACGGTCAAGTTGGGGGCCGCGGTCGAACTGAAGGTCGATCATGCCAGGCGCTCCAGGCTGCGCGCCAATCACTCCGCGACACATCTGATCCATGAGGCGCTGCGCGAGGTGCTGGGCACCCATGTCGCGCAAAAAGGCTCGCTGGTCGCGCCCGAGCGCCTGCGCTTCGACATCTCGCACAACAAGCCGATTTCAGCCGAGGAGCTCGAAGAGGTCGAGCGCATGGCCAACGAGATCGTCGTCCAGAACAGCCCGGTGACCACGCGCCTGATGTCGGTCGACGACGCCATCGCCGAAGGCGCCATGGCGCTGTTCGGCGAGAAGTATGGCGATGAGGTGCGGGTCGTGTCGATGGGCACGGGCGTCCATGGCGCCAAGGCCAACCGGCCCTACTCGGTCGAGCTCTGCGGCGGCACGCATGTCAGGGCGACCGGTGATATCGGCCTGGTGCGCATCGTCTCGGACGGTGCGGTCGCCGCTGGCGTGCGCCGCATCGAGGCGTTGACCGGCGAAGCCGCGCGCAAACATCTCGACGAGCAGGACCGGCGGCTGAAAGCGGCCGCCGCCACGCTGAAGATCTCGCCGGCGGATGTGCCAGCGCGTGTCGAAGCGCTGCTCGAAGAGCGCAAGAAGCTCGAGAAGGACCTGACCGAAGCGCGCAAGAAGCTGGCGCTGGGCGGCGGGTCGCCTGCCGATGCCCCGGCCGCCAACGAGATCGTGGCTGGCGTCGGCTTCCTCGGCAAGGCGGTTTCAGGGGTCTCGCCGAAGGACCTGAAGCCGCTGGCCGACGCAGGCAAGACTTCGTTGGGCTCTGGCGTCGTCGTGTTCGTTGGCGCCGGCGAGGACAACAAGGCGAGCGTCGTGGTCGCCGTGACCGATGATCTCGTCAGCCGCTTCAGCGCCGTCGACCTGGTGCGCGTTGCCTCCGCCGCATTGGGCGGGCAGGGCGGCGGCGGCCGCCCCGACATGGCCCAGGCCGGTGGTCCGGATGCCTCGAAGGCCAATGATGCGATAGCGGCGGTGAAGGCGGCGCTGGAAGCAGCCTAGCGAATTTAGGTAGGCGCTAGGCGTGCCAACGAGCTAGTCCGAGGCTGGCAGGACAGCGCCTGCCTCTGTCCTGCCGGACCGAGGGGTGCTGTCCAGCGGTTATCCCGATACTTGTCAACCAACCTTTTCGGTGTGGGCAAAGCTTGGGCGGGCAGCCACGCGCGCATACCACTCCTGGACCAGTGCAAACCGCGCCAGCAAGTCACGCCCCTCGATGACCTTGACGAAATAGCCAATCATCGGCGCCGCATGCAGGTCGGCCAGCGTCAGCTGGTCGCCAAGCAGCCAAGGCCCTTGTGCCTTCAGCGACGTCAGCACCCCGAGCACCGTTTCGGCCTGGCGCAGCCCGTCAGCGATCAGCGCCTCGTCGGGCGCCTCCTTCTCCAGCCGCTCGACGGCAACATCCCAGACCATCGACCTGTAGCCATAGGCATCGAGCATACCTGTCATCTGGCCCATCCTCGCTCGGCCGCGCGCGTCGGCCGGCTGCAGCGCCGGACCCTCGAACGCTTCATCGACATAGCGCGCGATCGCATTCGTCTCGAAGAGCCGGAACCCGTCATGTTCGAAGGCCGGGATGCGGCCGAACGGGTGATGTTCCAGATACCAGGCGGGAATGCCGTCGGTGGCGAAGACATCGAGCGGCACCAGCTCGTAGTCGATGCCTTTCTCCTCCAGCGCCATCCGCGCGATGCGCACATATACACTGTAGTCCGCGCCGTAGAGGATTGGCTTGGTCATGCTGTCAGCCCTTCGCATGCGCCGGCCCAAAAAGCGAAGGCTCCTTTCGGAGCCTTCGGCATTTGGAACCGCGGGTACTTACGCCATCGCCTTCTGCAAATTCTCGTCGATCTTGTCGAGGAAGCCGGTGGTCGAGAGCCAGGGCTGATCGGGGCCGATCAAGAGCGACAGGTCCTTGGTCATGAAGCCGCTTTCGACGGTCTGGATGCAGACCTTTTCCAGGGTCTCGGCAAAGCGCTTCAGTTCGGCATTGTCGTCGAGCTTGGCACGGTGCGCCAGGCCGCGCGTCCAGGCGAAGATCGAGGCGATCGAGTTGGTCGAGGTTTCCTCGCCCTTCTGGTGCTGGCGGTAGTGGCGGGTGACGGTGCCGTGCGCGGCTTCGGCTTCCACTGTCTTGCCGTCCGGCGTCATCAGCACCGAGGTCATCAGGCCGAGCGAGCCAAAACCCTGCGCCACCGTGTCGGACTGGACGTCGCCGTCATAGTTCTTGCAGGCCCAGACGTAGCCGCCCGACCATTTCAGGCTCGACGCCACCATGTCGTCGATCAGGCGGTGCTCGTACCACAGCTTCTTCGACTTGAACTCGGCTTCGAATTCATGCTCGTAGACTTCCTGGAAGATGTCCTTGAAGCGGCCGTCATAGGCCTTGAGGATGGTGTTCTTGGTCGACAGGTAGACCGGATAGTTGCGCAACAGGCCGTAGTTCAGCGACGCCCGGGCGAATTCGCGGATCGACTCGTCGAGATTGTACATGGCCATGGCCACACCGGCGCCGGGCGCGTCGAACACGTCATGCTCGATCACCTGGCCGTCCTCGCCGACGAACTTGATCGTCAGCTTGCCCTTGCCGGGGAACCGGAAATCGGTGGCGCGGTACTGGTCGCCGAAGGCATGGCGGCCGACGATGATCGGCTTGGTCCAGCCGGGCACCAGGCGCGGCACGTTCTTCATGATGATCGGCTCGCGGAAGATGGTGCCGCCGAGAATGTTGCGGATGGTGCCGTTGGGCGACTTCCACATCTTCTTCAGCTTGAACTCCTCGACGCGCTGCTCGTCGGGGGTGATCGTCGCGCATTTCACGCCGACGCCGTATTTCTTAATGGCGTTGGCCGAATCGATGGTCACCTGGTCGTTGGTGGCGTCGCGGTGCTCGACGCCGAGATCGTAATAGTCGAGCTTGAGGTCGAGATAAGGGTGGATCAGCTTGTCCTTGATGAACTGCCAGATGATGCGGGTCATCTCGTCGCCGTCGAGTTCGACGACCGGGTTCGCCACCTTGATCTTCGTCATGGAAAGAATGCCTCGTTGCTTCTGATGGAACGGCCATGCCGGTGTGGCGTGTAGCCGGGGGATGCGCCCGTATATCAAAGCGCTTTTGGCCGCGCAAACGCCGATCGGTCACGAATGTCAGCCATGACCGCGATCGTTTGCGAATGCTTCATTTTCGCGGCCGAATATGGCAGGGGACGCTGAAATGCCGCAAACAGCAGTTCATTGACAATCATGCCCGACGCCAAAGATCCATACAGCACCGCAGCCGCCGGCCCGGCGATCATCCTCGTCGAGCCGCAGCTCGGCGAGAATATCGGCATGGTCGCCCGCGCCATGGCCAATTTCGGACTTTCCGAGCTGCGCCTGGTCAATCCGCGCGACGGCTGGCCGAGCGAGAAGGCGCGTGCCGCCGCCAGCCGCGCCGATCATGTCATCGACGCGGTCAAAGTGTTCGACGATCTGGCGTCGGCGCTTGCCGATCTGAACTTCGTTTTCGCCACCACGGCCAGGCAGCGCGACGGCTTCAAATCCGTGCGCGGCCCGGTCGAGGCGGGCAGGGTGCTCCGTGCCCGTCACGGAATGGGGCAGCGCACCGGCATATTGTTCGGCCGTGAGCGCTTCGGTCTCTACAATGACGAGGTCGGCCTTGCCGACGAGATCGTCACCTTTCCGGTCGATCCCGATTTCTCTTCGCTCAACATCGCCCAGGCCGCGCTGCTGATGTCCTATGAGTGGATGAAGTCGGGTCTGGAGGACGAGACCAAGACCAATTTCTCCGGCCCGGACATGAAGCCGGCCAGCAAAGAGGAATTGCACGGCCTGTTCGCTTATCTGGAGGGCGCATTGGAAGCGCGCGGCTATTTCCGACCGGCGCCGAAGAAACCGAAAATGGTCGACAATCTGCGCGCCGTGCTGACGCGGCCCGGCTTCGCCGAACCGGAGCTCAAGGTGTTGCGCGGCATCATCTCGTCGCTGGACAGGTTCTCGCCGGCCATGCCGCGCGGCGACGGCTCTCCGGGCGACGATCCCCGGCGATTGCCGGCGGCGGCCGCGCGTGCTCGCAAGGTGGATGCGGCTGATCAACTCCCCGACGCCAATGGCGACGATACCGACACGCCGCCGCTGGGCGGCAAGGGAACAGACAATGACTGACCAGCCGATCCTGATGTTCGATTCCGGCGTCGGCGGGCTCACCGTGCTGCGCGAGGCGCGCGTCCTGATGCCCGACCGGCGCTTCATCTATGTCGCCGACGATGCCGCTTTTCCCTTTGGCGCCTGGGAAGAGCCGGCACTGCGGACCCATATACTGGAGCTGTTCGCCAAATTGCTCGACCGCTTCGCGCCGGCGATTTCGGTCATCGCCTGCAACACCGCCTCGACGCTGGTGATCGACGCGCTGCGTGAAAGATTTCCTGGCCATCCCTTCGTCGGCACCGTGCCTGCGGTCAAGCCGGCGGCCGAGCGCACGCGCTCGGGCCTGGTCTCGGTGCTGGCGACGCCAGGCACGGTGAAGCGGCAATACACGCGCGACCTGATCAGCAAATGGGCACAGAAATGCCATGTCCGCCTGGTCGGCAGCGACAGGCTGGCGGGCCTGTCCGAAGCCTATATGCGCGAGGGCTTCGTCGACGAGGAGGCCGTACGCGCCGAGATCGCGCCATGCTTCATCGAGCGCGACGGCATGCGCACCGACATCGTCGTGCTGGCCTGCACGCACTATCCCTTTCTGGTCAATCGCATGCGCAAGACCGCGCCCTGGCCGGTCGACTGGATCGATCCGGCCGAAGCGATCGCACGGCGAGCCCTCTCGCTGCTGCCGCCCATCGATGGAGCGCTGCCGCAAGGCGAACCCGATATAGCGGTGTTCACCTCGGGCAAGGCGGATTTCGCCGTCAGCCGCCTGATGCAGGGCTTTGGACTGACCGTGCGCTAGACAGTGGGCAACGTCTGCCTGTCAAACAGGTTCGAAGACGATGCTGCGTTGATCCGGATCAGCCAGGACCAGCCTTAGCTTCAGATCTTCGCCCTGTCTGAGCCCCGAGGCTTTTACGTTTGCAACGACAGGCATGTCGGCAAGCTGAACGCGCACGCCATGGTCGACGACGTCGGTGACGACGGCTTTGAACGTCTCACCCTCGCGCCCCTCCAGCATGACCGCCTCGGCAAGGTCGATGGCCGCGTGGTTGATCAGCGAAGCGCGGCTATCGGCACGTCCCATCGCCTTCGGCAACCTGGCGAACGCGTCGGTGACAGCCTGGGGCACGGGCTGGCCGTTGGCGATCGCCAGCGCGCAGCGCACGACATAGCGATCGGCAAGTCGCCTGAGTGGCGCTGTCGCATGGGCATAGGTGGCGGCCATGGCCTCATGCCAGGGGACAACGCCGTCCTGATAGGGCTGGTAGGACGCGCCGGGGCTTGCATGGCGGATTTCCAGCATCAACGCTGCTTGTCGCGGATCGGTGGGATCGAGGGTTCGCTGATAGTCTCGCAAACCGGTGGAGGCCGGCCAGGACAGTCCGAGAGCCTGTGCCGCGTTGCGCAGTCTTTGAACCTTGAACGCATCCGGCCCCGACATCACCCGGAACAAACCGGTGTGATGCGCAAGCATGGCATCGGCAATCGCCATGTTGGCGGCCAGCGAAAGCGCGGCATTGTCCTGCTCGGATTGCAGCAGCGGTCTGAACGAAAGCCGGTATGTGCCATCGGCGAGCCTTTCCACCTCCTGCTCGGGTGGATCGACGCGGGAAGCCCCGCGACGCTTTTCGTTCATTGCCATGCGCTGCGCCATTTCGGCAAAGCCGGCCGGAACGTCGGAAGCCTTCACGCTGTCATAGGCGAGCTTGGCGCGGCTTTGAATGATTGCCCGCTCCGCGCCGTCCAGCTTCGTCGCACCATCCTGCGCAACCCGAACCGTGAAGATGACAGCTGGACGCGGTCCATCAGGCAACAGGCTTGCCGCACCCTCGGCAATCACCGGCGGGTAGAGCCCGGCCTTGCCGTCCGGCAAGTAAAGTGTCTCGCCCCGCGTCCAGGCTTCGAGATCCACCGTGTCGCCGTCCTCGACGAACCAGGCCACGTCGGCAATGGCATAATGCAGCAGAAGATCACTGCCGCTCGCCTCGATCGAGAATGCTTGATCAAGATCGGTGGAGGCAGCCGGGTCGAGCGTGACAAAGGGCATCGCCCTTCGATCGGCATGCTGGTCGGGCACACGTTTGGCCGCCGCATCCGCTGCGGCAACGACATCAGCCGGAAATCCATCCGGCACGTGCAATTCGGTGCGGATTTTCGCCAGGCCAGTGGAGAGAGCCTGTGAGGGATCGGTCAGAGATTTCATTCAGCCGTCCTACACTGGGGTTCCGGACACGGGAAGGCTGCCAACGAAAATCGCCAAGGGCGGCCACCGGCTGGCGCCGAGCGGATCGGGAATGAGCCATTGGCGCTGGAACCGCCGCCGAAGCGCGGCGTTTCTCCTGACAGCAAAAGGAGACCTCGCCATGCCAGCCACCTCGAAAGCCCAGCAGAAGGCCGCCGGCGCCGCACTCTCCGCCAAGCGCGGCGAGACCAAGAAAAGCGAGCTCAAAGGCGCTTCCAAGGGCATGTACGAATCGATGAATGAAAAGCAGCTCGAGGAATTCGCCGAGACGAAGCGCAAGGGTCTACCGGAGAAAAAATCCTAGGCTTGAGCGCTTCGAGCCCGACTACCTTGGAATGAAAAAGGGCCAGCGACATGCGCTGCCCGTGGGATTGTTGTGCGGAACAGCCTACCAGCGGTGGCAGTGCCGTATTCTCTCGACGATCAGCCTGCGATGACCATGCCGCCACACCACCTCTCTTTTTGACGATGACCCGGCAGACCTGCCTATGGCCGTGCCAATGGCGCCATGGCCGGTTCCGGGACGAGCACCATCAACCCTGCAAGCACCGCGGCACCTGCCAGGGTAGGAGGAACTTCTTCATGCAATCAGGCTCTCTAGCTCCAGTCCCTTCCTGGTACCGCTGGCGCAAAACCTCCCGCCACATCCGGCATCGCATCAACGCCTTGAACGCTATACTGTTTGCGCCGCGCCGCGCCACTCACGAACTTGACATCGGTTAAATCTCGGTTTAATCAGCCGCCAACGCCGGGCAGCGATGTCCGGTGTTTGTTTTGTATACGCAAGATCTGTCACGATAGCTGTTTCCGATCTTGTTTGAACTGACGTGTCCCGTGGGTTTTCCGCCGCGTTGCGTGGGAAAATCCTGTCAGGTCTCGAAAACGGAGGCCAGAGGAGGGCGCGTTTCCTTCACCCGGACCATGAGGTGCCGGGTGTGTCGTTTTGAAAAGGGAATGCGATGAGCAAGCGCGAATCCGCGAAATACAAGATCGACCGCCGTCTCGGCGAAAATATCTGGGGCCGCCCGAAGTCCCCGGTCAACAAGCGTGAATACGGCCCCGGCCAGCATGGCCAGCGCCGCAAGGGCAAGCTTTCCGACTTCGGCCTGCAGCTGCGCGCCAAGCAAAAGCTGAAGGGTCACTATGGCGACGTTTCGGAAAAGCAGTTCCGCAAGGTCTATGAAGAGGCCGATCGCCGCAAGGGCGACACCTCCGAGAACCTGATCGGCCTGCTCGAGTCGCGTCTGGACGCGGTCGTCTACCGCGCCAAGTTCGTGCCGACCATCTTCGCCGCCCGCCAGTTCGTCAACCACGGCCACGTCAACGTCAACGGCAAGCGCGTCAACATCGGCTCGTACCGCTGCAAGCCGGGCGATGTCGTCGAAGTGCGCGAAAAGTCGAAGCAGCTGGTCATCGTCCTCGAATCGGTGGGCCTCGCCGAGCGCGACGTGCCGGACTACATCGAAGCCGATCACAACAAGATGGTCGCGACCTTCTCGCGCATCCCCGGCCTCGCGGACGTTCCGTTCGCCGTGCAGATGGAACCGAACCTGGTCGTCGAATTCTATTCGCGCTAAGCGAACGTCTTTCTGCGATATCGGAAAGGCCGCCTTCGAGGCGGCCTTTTTGTTTCGGGCATCCGCTTTGCCGTTTCGATTTTGCGGCCGATGCGCTAATCCGGGCGGAAGTCACATTCAGGGGCCGCCGTGCCATGAACTTGCAGCCAGACATCGAAACGCTTGAACCAGCCGCCGAAGGCGGCTCCCATCCGCTGTTCGCCGAGGTGCCGTCGTCGGTCGAGTTCAACAAATTGCGCAAGCGGCTGCTGCGGCAGACCCGCCAGGCGATCGAGGACTTTTCGATGGTGAAGCCCGGCGAGCGCTGGCTGGTCGCGCTGTCGGGCGGCAAGGATTCTTACGGTCTGCTCGCCTTGCTGCTCGACATGAAATGGCGCGGGCTGCTGCCGGTCGAAATGCTGGCCTGCAATCTCGACCAGGGCCAGCCGAATTTTCCAAAGAATATCCTGCCCGATTATCTCGACGCCAACGGCATCGCGCATCGGATAGAATACCGGGACACCTATTCGGTCGTCACCGACAAGCTCCCCGAAGGCAGCACCTATTGCTCGCTCTGCTCGCGGCTGCGGCGCGGCCATCTCTACAGGATCGCCCGCGAGGAGGGCTGTTCGGCGCTGGTGCTCGGCCATCATCGCGAGGACATCCTCGAAACCTTCTTTATGAACCTGTTCCACGGTGGTCGGCTTGCCGCCATGCCGCCAAAACTGCTCAACGACGACGGCGACGTCATGGTGTTGCGGCCGCTGAGCTACTGCGCCGAGGTCGATCTGGAAAAATTCGCCGCCGCGATGCGATTCCCGATCATCCCTTGCGATCTCTGCGGCAGCCAGGAAGGGCTGCAGCGCAACGCCATGAAGGCGATGCTCGAGGACATCGAAAAGCGCATGCCTGGTCGCAAGGACACGATGATCCGCGCCCTGTCCAACACCAGGCCGTCGCATTTGCTCGACCGAAAGCTGTTCGATTTCGCCGCCCTCAATGAAACCCTCGCGATCAGGCAAGACATTTCCGATGACATTTGACGATACCGCCATCGACTGGCTGGCCGGGATTCTGGCCGAGGCAGCCCACGCTGAAATCATGCCGCGCTTTCGCCGATTGGGCGATGGCGATATCAGGCAGAAGACTTCCGCCGCCGATCTGGTGACGGAGGCCGATGTCAACGCCGAGCGGCTGATCACCGCCAGGCTGCGCGAGCGCTATCCGTCGGCCATGGTCGTGGGCGAGGAGGCCTGCTCCGACAATCCGGCGCTGCTCGATGGCTTGGGCGATGCCGAATTGGCATTCACCGTCGATCCGGTGGACGGCACCTTCAATTTCGCATCCGGCGTGCCGCTGTTCGGCGTCATGCTGGCGGTCGTGGTCAGGGGCGAGACGGTCGCGGGCATCATCCATGATCCGGTCGGCAAGGATTGGCTCATCGCCGCCAAAGGCGCCGGCAGCCATATCAGGCATGCCCATGGCAGCCTGGAGAAAGTGCATGTAGCGGCGCCCGTGCCGATCTCGCAAATGACGGGCGCGGTATCCTGGCAATATCTCGACGAGCCGGAGCGCTCACGCCTCGCTCGTAACCAGACCAAGGCACTGTCGCAATTCGGCTATCGCTGCGCCGCCCACGAATATCGCTTGCTGGCCAGCGGACATGCGCATTTTGTCGTCTACAACAAGCTGATGCCCTGGGATCATCTGCCCGGCGTGCTGATCCACCAGGAAGCCGGCGGCCATGCCGCGCGCATCGACGGCAGCGCCTATCTGCCGTCCCATGTCGACGGCGGTCTGCTTGTCGCACCGGACCAGGACAGCTGGCAGGACCTGCGCCACGAATTGTGGGCGGAATAGGATCAATTCCTGTGGCTTGAACTGTTGGGTTGTGCGGGTTGAATCGGTGCGTTTGGCGGAGGCTCCCGAATGAAACGTCGGTTCGCGGTTTTTGCGGCACTTGCCTTGTTTGCGAATTGCAACGGGGCACTCTCGCAAGAGCATCCCTGCCGTAGCACCGATCCCATCGACACCATCAAGGAGATGTCGGACGCCATCTATGCATGCTGGCGGCCGCCGCCAGGAACCGCGGGCATGTCCTTGACGCTGCGGTTCTCGCTCCGCCGCAACGGCACCCTGATCGGCAAGCCTCGTGCCACCTATTCCGACCTGGGAACCGATTCCCAGCTCGGCCGGGCCTTCGTGGCATCCATCCTCAAGGCGCTCGACGACGCTTTGCCGTTGCCCTTTTCAGATGGCATGGGTGGAGCGATCGCGGGGCGGATGCTTTCTCCTCGCTTCACGGCGTCGCTCGAAGGTACATCCTGACCACCCGCAAACGACAAGTCAGTGCAGGTCGGTGACGTGCCCTGAGACGGGTGCGTTCTGCGGCTGGAACATCTTGCCGCGCTCGGCAATCAGGATCATGAGCAGCGCCGCGACGGAGACGCTGCAGAAGCCAGCGGCCAGCGGCGTCACCGTGCCGTTGAAAGCCTGGCCGATCAGCGTGCCGAGAATGCCGCCGAGAAACGTCTGCATGAAACCCAGAATGGACGACGCCGTACCGGCCAGTTGGCCGAGCGGCTCCATGGCCAACGCATTGAAATTCGCGCCTAGGCAGCCAAACGGCAGCATGGCACCGGCAAAGAAAGTGATGAACAGCCAGAGCGGCATCTTCATTTCCAGTGAAACCACGAGCCAGGCCAGGCTGATCACCAGAAACAGCAGCAGCGCGCCTTGCGACAGGCGGCGCATGCCGATACGTCCGACGAGGCGCGAGTTGAGATAGTTGGAGAAGGCGAGCACGCCGGCGACACCGGCGAAGATGACGGGAAACATCTCGCCGACGTTGAAGATGTTGACATAGATCTGCTGCGCCGAGGCGATGAAGCCGAACATGGCGCCGAAGATGAACGTGCTGGCGAAGGCATAGCAGAGCGCGATGCGGTTGGTGAGCACGATGCGAAAGCCGCCGACAATGGAGGAGACCGTCAGTGGCCGGCGATATTCGGGATGCAGCGTCTCGGGCAGGCGCAGCAACGACCATGCCGACACGACCAGCGCGCCGACGGCCATGGTGACGAAGATCCAGTGCCAGGTCGCGAACAGCATGATGAACTGGCCGATGCCTGGCGCCACGACCGGAATGGCCATGAACACCATGAAGATCAGCGACATGACTTCGGCCATACGCCGGCCGTCGAATGTATCGCGCACGATCGAGACCGCGATCACGCGCGTGGCCGCCGCGCCGATGCCTTGCACGGCGCGGCATATCAAAAGTGTCTCGAAGCTCGGCGCGATCGCGGCTGCGGCGGCCGCCGCCACGTAGATGATCAGGCCGGCGACGAGCGGCGAACGGCGCCCGTAACGGTCCGAGATCGGCCCGAAGAACAACTGGCCGCCGCCGAAACCCAGTATGTAGGCGGTGACCACATATTGCCTGTGGTTTTCATTCTCGACGCCGAGCGAGGCGCCGATCTGCTGCAGCGCCGGCAGCATGATGTCGATAGCCAGCGAATTGAGCGCCATCAGCGCCGCGCAGAGCGCGATGAACTCCCAGCGCGGAATGGGCAATTGGCTTGCCCCGGGCAAGGTGCTTGCCCCTTGCGGCGCTGATTTCTGCTGGTCCACGGCAAGTCCGATCTCTCAAACGAAAACGCGCCGGCGGGCCGGCGCATTGGCTCGTGCTGATCCCGGAATCCGGGATGTAAAAACTGCCGGGGTGGGGCAGCCCTGGTGGTCGGGGGCATGTCGATATCGACATGGCCCAAACCGAAGTCAGGCGGCGCCTTTGACGCTCACGCCCTTCTCGACGAGGAAGGTCTGCAATTCGCCAGCCTGGAACATTTCGCGGATGATATCGCAGCCGCCGACGAATTCGCCCTTGACGTAGAGCTGCGGGATCGTCGGCCAGTTGGAATAGTCCTTGATGCCCTGGCGCAATTCGGCGGAATCCAGGACGTTCACGCCTTTGTAGTCAGCGCCGATATAGTCGAGGATCTGGACGACCTGGCCGGAAAACCCGCATTGCGGAAAGCCGGGCGTGCCCTTCATGAAAAGGACGACGTCGTTGCCCTTCACTTCATTGTCGATGTAGTCGTTGATACCGCTCATGGAATATCCTTTCACGCCCGTGGGAGTCAGGCTCGAAGCATGCCTTTCAAATAAACCCATAGGTTGCCCGAAACAAGACTTTAGCCATGCCATCACCCGAATGGCGCAAAGAATGGGCCGTTTTGGGCCAAGCGTGTCGGCGGGAAATGCCTCAGTCGGGAACGCTGGTCTGCAGCGCCAGCGCGTGCAGTACGCCGCCCATATTGCCCTTCAGCGCGTCATAGACCATCTGGTGCTGCTGAACGCGGCTTTTTCCCCGAAAGCTCTCGGCCACCACTTCGGCCGCGTAATGGTCGCCATCGCCGGCGAGGTCGCGGATCGTCACGCGAGCGTCCGGAATGCCGTCCTTGATCAGTTTTTCGATGTCGTGCGCGTCCATTGCCATTGCAGAATTTCCTGTTTCGGGAGGGCGGCGGCGCGGCGGCCCGTGCGATGAGAGTCGGCCAAGCCTAGAGCCTTTCCAATCCGGATTGAAGCGGTTCCGTCCAGTGTCCGCTCTGTTGGTGCTCAGGAGATGGTTTCGCCCGGTCCCTGCGCCGGCTCGTCCTCGCGCATCGAAAAGGCGCGGCCAAGGCTGAAGACCAGCACGTAGAGCGGGATGTTGACCGCCAGGTTGGCAATCGGCAGATAGCTGGTCATTTGCCAGGCTGACGAGAAGAACGGCTGGCCGTAACCATCGCAGACAAGCGAAGACCCATACTCCCACGAGGCTCCCAAAACAGCCGAGACGGCGAAAAGCTTGATGCAGGTGACGACGTGCCTTGCCCGCGTTGGCTCCGGCAGCAGCCGGTTCCAGAGCACCAGGCAGACGATCGGAACCGCATAGATGAGGTTCTGCAGGACAAGCATCGGAAGCGTATCGTTGGCCGCGGCCAGAAACTCCGCGCGTGTTTCCAGCCTGGTACAAACCTCACTCGAGGTCGTCGACAGCAGGAAGAAGACGAACGGCCCGAGGCACCAGAAGAAGAACAGCGACGGCCAGAAGACGACTGCAAGCAGCGCCCGTACGGCCAGTTTCTTATGATTGAGCAGGATCTTCTTCCGAAAACCGGTTTCCACTTTTCGGGATCATGCTCTCGTCAACTGGCCTGGTCCATGAAGCGGGGGAACCAGCCTTCATGGGCGGCGGTCAGATCGCTGACCGGGATTGCCCTGGCATCGCCGAGCTTCAGCGCGTTGCCTCCCGTCGAGCCGATCCACGGCGCGAAGATGCCGAGTTCGCCCTGCTGCTTGCGGATAGCATCCCATTCATCGCCATGCGGATCGATCGACAGCGTCAGGAGATAGCGGCCTTGGTCTTCGCCGAACCAGACCGGGATCGGATCGGTGCCGACAAGCCCGGGAACGGTCGCGCCGATGCCGGACGCCATCGCCATTTCGGCCAAGGCCACCGCAATGCCGCCGTCTGAGACGTCATGTGCCGCCGTGACGATGCCGGACGCGATCAGCGAACGCACATGGTCGCCGACGCGCTTCTCGTGCTCGAGATCGACCGGAGGCGGCGGGCCATCGTTGCGGCCGTGGATATCCCTGAGATAGGCCGACTGGCCAAGATGCGTGCCCCAGGAAGCCGGCGCGCCGACCAGCAGGATCATCTGGCCTTCCGCCGCAAAGCCGATCCGCGCCATCTTCGACCAGTCCGATATAAGGCCGACGCCGCCGATGGTCGGTGTCGGCAGGATGCCCTGGCCGTTGGTTTCGTTGTAGAGCGAGACGTTGCCGGACACGATCGGGAAGCCGAGCGCCCGGCAGGCATCGCCGATGCCTTTCACGGCGCCGACCAGCTGGCCCATGATCTCCGGCCGTTCGGGATTGCCGAAATTGAGATTGTCGGTGGCGGCGAGCGGCAGCGCGCCGGTGGCGGTCAGGTTGCGCCAGCATTCGGCCACCGCCTGCTTGCCGCCCTCATAAGGGTCGGCCTCGCAATAGCGCGGCGTCACGTCGGACGAGAAAGCCAGCGCCTTGGTCGGATGGCCCTCGACCCGCACCACGCCGGCATCCCCGCCCGGAAGCTGCAGCGAATTGCCCTGGATCAGTGTGTCGTACTGTTCCCACACCCAGCGGCGTGACGACAGGTCCGGTCCGCCGAGCAACTTCAACAGTGCATCGGCGAGATCGGTCTGCGGGATATCGTTGGCGCCAAGCGGCGCCCGCTTCTTCGGCTCGACCCACGGACGATCGTATTCCGGTGCTTTGTCGCCAAGGTCCTTGATCGGCAGGTCGGCGACCTCGTCGCCCTGGTGCCGCACGCGGAAGCGCAGATCGTCGGTGGTCTTGCCGACGATGGCGAAGTCGAGGCCCCATTTGTGGAAGATCGCCTCGGCTTCCTTTTCCTTTTCGGGACGCAGCACCATCAGCATGCGTTCCTGACTTTCCGACAGCATCATCTCGTAGGCGCTCATGCGCTCTTCGCGCACCGGCACCTTGTCGAGGTCGAGCTCGATGCCGAGGTCGCCCTTGGCACCCATTTCGACGGCAGAACAGGTGAGGCCGGCCGCACCCATGTCCTGGATGGCGATGACGGCGCCCGAGGCCATCAGTTCGAGGCAGGCCTCCAACAGGCATTTTTCGGTGAAGGGGTCGCCGACCTGCACTGTCGGGCGCTTCTCGTCGATCTTGTCGTCGAACTCGGCCGACGCCATGGTGGCGCCGCCGACACCGTCGCGGCCGGTCTTGGCGCCGAGGTAGACGACAGGCAGGCCGACGCCCTTGGCTTCGGACAGGAAAATGGCATTGGTCTTGGCAAGGCCCGCGGCGAAGGCGTTGACCAGGATGTTGCCGTTGTAGCGGGCGTCGAAATTGACCTCGCCGCCAACCGTCGGCACGCCGAAGGAATTGCCGTAGCCGCCGACGCCTGAAACCACGCCGGCGACGAGATGCCTGGTCTTGGGATGGTCGGGAGCACCGAAGCGCAGCGCGTTCATCGCCGCGATCGGCCGCGCGCCCATGGTGAAGACATCGCGCAAGATGCCGCCGACGCCGGTCGCCGCACCCTGATAGGGCTCGATGAAGGAGGGGTGATTGTGGCTTTCCATCTTGAAGACGACGCAGTCGCCGTCGCCGATGTCGACCACGCCCGCATTCTCGCCCGGGCCCTGGATGACCTGCGGACCTGTGGTCGGCAAGGTGCGCAGCCATTTCTTCGAGGATTTGTAGGAGCAGTGCTCGTTCCACATCGCCGAGAAGATGCCGAGTTCGGTAAAGCTCGGTTCGCGTCCGACGAGGTCGAGGATGCGCTGATATTCGTCGGGCTTCAGCCCATGCGCGGCGATGAGCTCTGATGTGATCGGTACGGAATTGGAAATGGTCATGGGCGGCGATTTATGTCCATGGAGCAGGGATTTTGAGTCTCCTCTTATCGCAAGCTTTGCGGCCGATACACCCGTCGGCGGAGGAAAAAGGCAGAAAGCAACAGGGTGATGACCCCGATGGGTCTTTCGTACGCGACGAAAGACGCCGCCAGCTATTGCAGCCCTGCAAAGTCAAATGGGGAACGCCATGATGTCCCAGCCGTTAGGTCCCTATCACCCAGGAGACAGCACGATGGCTACCAAGCAAGGCAAGAACGACAATCGCCTCTCGGACAAGGAGGCCCTCCATATCGCGGAGACCACCGACGTTTCGCCCCGGCAGGCCAAGGAATTGGCTGAGAAGCACGGCAAGGACAAGGCCGAGAAGGAAGCCAAGAACTTCAAGGCCGAAGGCTGATCCGGGTCCGGTGCTGACAAGTCCCGGTTTCGCAGGGCGGCATATTGAGGCAAGCAGGGCGGGTGGGTTCAGGAAAAACTGTCGTAGCCCGCGCGGCCCTCGTCCAGCAGCCGCCTGATTACCGCGACGCCGCCGGCAATATCCTCGCGCCGCCTCGGCTGCGAAACGCCGAAGCGCACCCCATGGAAAACCCGCTCCGAGCGCCCCGCCTTGAACTCATCCTCGTCGTCGATCAGCACGCCGTGCTCGAGACAGGCATTCTTGAACGTGCCGGAAAGCCAGGGATCGGGCAGGGTGAGCCAGACGAACGGAACTTTGTCGTGCGATTTGAACGAGAAGCCTGCCAAGCTTTCGCGCACAATGGACATGCGGGCGCCGATCTCCGCGATGCTGCGTTTGCGGATTTCGCTGGCCTGGCCGGAAAGCACCAGCCGGGCATTCACCTCCGCCAACAGGAACGGCATGCCGCCGGTCATCATCTTGTGGGCGACGCGGATGCGATGGCGATAGGCGGGCGGGCAGGACAGCCAGCCGCCACGCAGACCGGCGGCGACCGATTTCGACAGGCCGCCGGCAATGATGGTGCGTTCGGGCGCAAATTCGGCAAGCAGCGGTGTCGGGTCGTCGGTCAGATGGCCGTAGAGGTCATCCTCGATCAGGATGACGTTGTATTCACGGGCGACACGCGCGATCGCTTCGCGGCGCGCCGGTGACAAGGTCACCAGGGTCGGATTCTGCGCCGTCGGGATCAGAAAGATCATCGTGGGATGTTTTTGTGCGCAGACGCGCTCGAAATCCGCCGGATCGAGGCCTTCATCGTCCGATGCCACCAGCGCGGTGCGCCGGCCGATCAGGCCTGCGCTGCGGGAAATCTGCGAGTAGGTGAGGTGCTCGAAGGCGACATAGTCGCCGGGCGTGGTCAGGGCCGCGATCGCGGCCATCACCGCGGCATGGGTGCCGAGGGTGGGGACGATTGTATCGGTCGTTGGCCGGAAGGAGTTTCGTGACAGCCACCGGGCGCCGGCTTCGTACCAGCGATCAGGAAAATCGCGCGTGTAGCTCGAAATCTCATGCGGATGGTCCTGCGCGGCACGCGAGAGCACGTCAGCGACAATGGCGCCCTGGCCAATGTCGGGGGCTGCCGTGCTGTCGAACCGCAGCTTGTCCGTGGGGGCGTCGACATAACGCGTGCCTTCCACGCTGGCGTCGGGCGCCTCTGGCTTTGTAATGGCAATGTTTTCGCCGAGCACATAGGTCCCCCGTCCGACCTCGCCACTGACGAGGCCGCGCTCACGCAGCAATTGATAGGCCCGACCGACCGTGCCGACAGTGGCGCCGATGTCGTAGGCGAGATCGCGCTGTGGCGGCAGTTTTGCCCCCGCGCCGATCACTCCCCGGTCGATATCCGCCTCGATGGAATCCGCGAGGCGCTGATACAGCGGACCTGAACCCGTGAGATCTGGAATCCAATTTGTCATGGTGACAATTTTCTATATTGCACCGTTTCGGGAGTCAATACATAATTAATGAGGCACTAAAAGGGGTGCAATCGATAATTTTGGCAGAAAGAAAACGGATACAATCGCAACATTCCGCCACTCGGCAACCGAATTGCTCGGCCAGCCGACCCGCCCGTCCGGGCAGCGCGGCTTCGCCAGCCGGCTTGTGCAAGTGGTCAGGTCGCTGGCGAAATGGATCGGCCATCTGCTGGAGCGCCGGCGCGGCCGGCTGGCATTGCTGGAGATGACCGACGATCAGCTCAAGGACATCGGCATCTCGCGCTGCGACGCCCACCGCGAGGGCATCAAGCCGCTGTGGGAATAGCGACCGGTCTATCGGTGGCCTTTTCTCCTGAGGCGCCCGACACCGTGATCGACGAAAACGGCGACGACGCATATCACCAGGAACAGCGCGGTGATGGCGAGCGCCGCGACAGTGACGCTCCCGACGCCGTTCTTGGCGATATCGAGGAAGGGGTAGGGCACCTCGCCCGCCAGCGGCGCCCGCGCCAGCGAATAGACCAGATAGGCGATGGGATAGACAACCCACCAGGAGACGTCGCTCCATCGCGTTCTGCCGTCGGCGCCTGATATCAGCCACCACAGCACGAACAGCACCGGCGTCACATAGTGCAGCAGGACGTCGCAGAGCAGGAACAGGCCCTGCGGCTGCCAGAGCCGCGCCAGTACCGTGGCATAGACGATGAAGACCAGGGTGATCGAGACCGCGACGCACGCGCGCATCCGGGGGCCGGCAAAGGCAGGCAGCCAGGCATAGCCGCTGGATGACAACAGCGAGATGTGGACCAGCACGGCGCCAATGTTGGTCAGGATGGTGAAGAAGCTGAAATAGAACACGATCGAGCCGAGCAGGCCGCGGCCCGCTTCCATCGATGCCGGAATGGTGATCGAGAACTGCAGGACGAGCGCGATCAGGCCAACAACCAATCCCGCGATCTGCAGGAACCGGCCCATGGCTGGCTCAAGCGGTGGCTGCGCAGGTCGGATTGCCCGCCTGCCAGCGCGCGATATCAGAACTGATGCGGGCGCCGAGCGGGTCGTTCATCAACGGTCCGAAGACGTCGACACGGCTTGAATTCCCCTGCGCCTGCACGACCAGCAACGGTTTGCCGCCATAGTGCTTGGCCGGCACCAGAAGGAAGCGCGGCGTGCCGCTGAACGAGTTCAGCTCATTGGCCATCTGATACTGCTTGAAGGCCGGATCCTTGCTGGCGATCCAGCATTTGTGGGCTGCTATCGCGACCTGTTCCATGGCCAGCAGCGCAGCACTCTTGCCCGAGGGCACAGGCGTGCTCTTCGGGGTCGATTGGCACGATGCCAGGGCAAAGCCTGCCGCGGCGACGAAGGCGACCGTCTTGCTCTTGATCAAGCGGCACCCATCTCGAGTTCGGACAGGAAGATCTTCAGGCCGTCTGTCATCTCGCCCCATACCCTGGACAATGCGGGATGCTGCGAGGCGATCTGCTCATAGGCATCGAATTTGGGATAGGCGTCGAGCAGGTCGTGGCGACCTGTCATGGCGCGGAAATTGTTGAAGATGAACCGCGTCGGCGTCAGCCAGGCATCGGCAAAGCTGATGTCGCTGCCGAGCGCGAAGGGGCCTTGCGCCATCCGCGCCTCGATGGCCGCCAGCCCATGGTGGAGACGGGCGAATTGGGCTTCGATCTCGGCATTGTTGCGCTTCGGCATGAAATGCAGCTCGAAAAGCTTCATTGTCGGCGTCAACACGTCGAGGTCGGTGATGCGGGCGAACATGCGCGCCAGGGCGCGGTCTTTGGAGTCAGGCGGCAGCAGTGCCGGTTCCGGAAACCGCTCCTCGAGATATTCGGCGATGACCACCGATTCGACGATGGTTTCGCCCGAGCCGGTGATCAGCACCGGAATGCGGTTCATCGGCGAGATGGCCCGAAACTCTTCGGGGATCGGAAAACCCGGCGGCGGCGCGATGATCTTGAGCGGCACGTCCTTGATATAGGCCAGTGCGCGCACGATCGAAGAGTAGGGCGACAACGGCCGCGAATAGAGTTTCATGACCGTCTCTCCCTCACCCTATGATTTTGAATTGCCGCAATTCTTAAGGTTGCGGTTGCAAACTTCAAGCGGCAATGCCCAAGGCGCCTTCGAACAACGCCCTGCCGTCACTGCCGCCATGCGCTGCTTCGATCAGGTTCTCGGGGTGCGGCATCAGGCCGAGCACATTGCCTTGTTCGTTGATGATACCGGCAATGTCGTTGATCGAGCCGTTCGGGTTGGTGCCTTCGGCATAGCGGAACACCACCTGGCCTTCGCCTTCGAGGCGGGCAAGCGTCTCGGCGTCGGCGAAGTAATTGCCGTCATGATGGGCCACCGGCGAGCGGATGATCTGGCCCGGCTGGTAACGGCGGGTGAACATGGTATTGGCGTTGGCGATCTCGAGCTTGACCTGCCGGCAGACGAATTTCAGCGAGGTGTTGCGCATCAGCGCACCCGGCAGCAATCCCGCCTCGACCAAGATCTGGAACCCGTTGCAGACACCGATCACCATCACGCCCTTGGCCGCCTTCTCGGCCACTGCCCGCATCACCGGCATGCGCGCCGCGATCGCGCCGCAACGCAGATAGTCGCCGAAGGAAAAGCCGCCGGGAATGGCGATCAGATCGACATCGGGGATTTCGGTATCGGTCTGCCAGACGGTTGCCGGCGCCTGTCCGGAAATCTTGGTCAGCGCCGCGATCATGTCGCGGTCGCGATTGAGGCCAGGCAGGAGGACGACGGCTGTTTTCATTTTGGTTCGTAAGGCCTCTGTGCTTCGGCAAGTTCGCGCAGGTCGAGACGGCGTTCTATGCGTTCAAGTCGATCATCCTGGCGGGCGAGAATGCCATAGATGTTGTGGATGTCACTTTGCGTTGCCACCATGTGACCTCGCATTACATTCAATTCCCGTTTCGTTTCGGAAACATCCTGACGAAGCTCACCAATTTCGTGATGCACGCGCTTCAGCAACTCGTACATCAACTCATTCGTGACTTCCGGCATAGTGCCTCCGACACAACCTCAGGTAAGTGTCACACTATAATTCTCGATCACCGTATTCGCCAGCAGCTTGTCGCACATGGCCTTCAAATCGGCTTCAGCCTTGGCCCTGTCGCTTTCCGCCAGTTCGACGTCGAACACCTTGCCTTGCCGCACCGCGCCGACGCCATCGAAGCCCAGCCCCGACAGCGCGTGTTCGATTGCCTTGCCTTGCGGGTCCAGAACGCCATTCTTGAGGGTGACGGTAATGCGGGCCTTGATCACGCTGGACATGCTCCTGTTCTGAATGTCGGGTTGCAAGCCGCAATCAGTGCGGCTTGCCTTTGAGACCGTCGGTCGAGGCGACCAGCACCGGACCGGTGGGGCGCGGCGGCTCGTTCTCGTTCATGATGCCGAGGCGGCGGGCGACTTCCTGATAGGCCTCGACGAGGCCGCCCATGTCACGGCGGAAACGGTCCTTGTCGAGCTTGTCCTGCGTCGCCACGTCCCACAAGCGGCAGGAGTCCGGCGAAATCTCGTCGGCCACGACGATGCGCATCATGTCGCCCTCGAACAGGCGGCCGCACTCGATCTTGAAGTCGACGAGCTGGATGCCGACGCCCATGAACAGGCCGGAGAGGAAATCGTTGACCCGGATGGCAAGCGCCATGACGTCGTCGATCTCTTGCGGGCTTGCCCAGCCGAACGCCGTGATGTGCTCTTCCGAAACCATCGGATCGTCGAGCGCGTCGGCCTTGTAGTAGAATTCGATGATCGAGCGCGGCAGGACGGTGCCTTCCTCGATGCCGAGGCGCTTGGACAGCGAACCGGCGGCGACATTGCGCACCACCACTTCGAGCGGGATGATCTCGACTTCCTTGATCAGCTGCTCGCGCATGTTGAGCCGGCGGATGAAGTGGGTCGGAATGCCCATGCGGTTCAAATGATTGAAAATGTATTCGGAAATGCGGTTGTTGAGCACGCCTTTGCCGTCGATGACCTCGTGCTTCTTCTTGTTGAACGCGGTGGCGTCGTCCTTGAAGAACTGGATCAGCGTGCCCGGCTCGGGTCCCTCATAGAGGATCTTGGCCTTGCCTTCATAAATGCGGCGGCGATTTTTCATTTGAATTTTTCTCTGGATTTGCGGGCAGGCGGTAAGGGACCACTTCCTGTCCGTCCGCCTGAATTAGCGCGGCGACGGTGACGTTCAATGCCGGGTCTATCCCAATCACATCGTTTGCTCAATCGGCAAATCCTTCGAATCAACCGCTTTCGGGACTGAAATGCCGCAGCGCAGCATATGACGAAGCATATTGACCGGCCCGCGACCTTTTGGTTTGTGCTTCGGCAACACACATATTCACCTGCCAACGAATCGGATTTGACCCGGAGGGACGCCATGAGCAGCATGAAAGACCGCGAAGAGGGCTTCGAGCGCAAATTTGCATTCGACGAGGAGCTTCGGTTCAAGGCTTCGGCGCGGCGCAACAAGGCGCTTGGTCTGTGGGCCGCCGAAAAGCTCGGAAAATCCGGTTCCGACGCCGACGCCTACGCCAAGGAAGTTGTTGTTTCCGACATCGAGGAAGCCGGCGACCATGACGTGTTCCGCAAGATCCGCAAGGATTTCGACGCTGCAGGCGTGGAGCAGTCCGATCATCAGATCCGCCGCACCATGGACGAACTGATGGCGCAGGCGATCGAGCAGATCAGGAATACCTGATCGGCCTCTTACTGGACCAATCGACCGCCCGGCCGATCCGGGCGGTTTTTCTTTGCCTTTGAGGCGGTTTCCGGCTGAAACTGGCGACGTCAATAAGGAAAGAGATTAGATGTCCCTGAAGTCCCGTCTTGCCGCAGATGAAACGCTGGTCACCGCCTGGTCTGGCGTGCCGGACGCCTTGACCGTGGAGATCCTCGCCAGGCAGGACTTCGATGCCGTCACACTCGACATGCAGCATGGCGGCCATCACGAGGACAGCGTCCTGCGCGGCCTGGCGCCGGTACTGGCCCTGGGCAAGCCAGCGCTGGTTCGCATCCCTGTTGGCCGTTTCGACATGGCCAGCCGTGCCCTCGATTTCGGCGCCGAAGCGGTCATTGCCCCGATGGTCAACTCGGTGGCCGATGCCAAGCTGTTCGCCGCCGCCATGAAATATCCGCCGCTCGGAGAGCGCTCGTGGGGCCCGACCTATGCCTTTCCCCGTCATGGCAAGGGCGACTATGCCGAATGGCTGCGCGACACCAATCAGCGCACCATGGCTTTTGCGATGGTCGAGACGCGCGCGGCGCTCGATGCGCTTGACGGCATACTGGATACCCCCGGCATCGACGGCATCTTCCTCGGCCCATCGGATTTCTCGATCGCCTGGTCGAACGGCGCGACAGTCAACTCGACGCTCGAAAGCATGATGGAGACAGTGGCCTCGGTTGCCGAGCGCACCCGAAAGGCCGGCAAGCATGCGGCGATCTACGTCGTCGAACCCGCTATCGCCGGCCGCGTCGTGTCGATGGGCTACCGCCTGCTCGCCACGGGCTCCGAGCATGCGCTGATTTCGCTGGGGGCAAAGACCCTGCTCAAGGGCATCAAGGATTCCATCGGCGCCTGATGCAGCGCGACCACGGACGCTAAGCCTTCAGGTCTGTCAGGAACTTGGCGAAGGTCATCGATCCCTCGGGCCACGGGCCAAAGCCTGAATCCTCGCTGAGATGACCGGTCTCGCCGGCGTCGATGAACAGCGAGCCCCAGGCGCCGGCGATGTCCTCGGCGACATCGAAGGGGCAGAAGGGATCGTTGCGGCTGGCGATCACGATGGAGGGAAATGGCAGCGGCTCGCGCGGATAGGGGCCGAAGGTCATCAGATGCCTCGGCTTGATCTTGGCATTGGCGACGTCGGGCGGTGCCACGAAGAAGGCGCCGGCGACCGGCTTCTGAAATTTCGGAATGGCCTGTACGGCCGCGGCCACTCCCAGTGAGTGAGCGACGAGAACGACAGGTCTCTCGGCCTCGTTGACCGCCTTGGCGACGCTCGCCGTCCAGTCCTCGCGCACCGGCTTCGACCATTCGGCCTGCTCCACACGGCGCGCGGTCGACAGCTTCGATTGCCAGCGGGTCTGCCAATGCTCGGGTCCGGAATTGGTGTATCCGGGAATGATCAGGATATCTGCGTCTTTGACTTTCATGGCGCTGAGATAGCGAGCGCGATTGTCTCATGCAACCGTTGATGGATGCGCTCGTGCTCGCAATGGTGAACACCATGTTCGCTTTTCGCTGTCTTGTGTGAACGATGGCGATCGACGATCTCTGTGGGGAAAGAAACAGCCGTGGAGGGCCGGGATTTTGGTGCTGACACGACGTACAATGATTGGCGGCGGCGGGCTCCTGGCTTTGGGAGCTTCGCGAAACGTCGCCGCAACGGAGACAATGATGAGCGAACTGCCATTTGCCGCCACCACGCCGGTGAGCGTCGCCCGGGTCGGGTTGAAGGCGCGTGATGCCGAAAGCCTCGCGGCCTATTACCGCCGGGTTGTCGGCCTGCAGGAACTGAGCCGTGCCGATGGCGCGATCACGCTCGGCGCTGCCAACCGTCCGTTGCTGGTTCTTGAGCCGGACGCGTCCGCCAAGCCGGACGATCCGCGCAGCGCCGGCCTCTTCCACACGGCTTTCCTGCTGCCAAGCCGCGCCGATCTCGGCCGCTGGATCAACCACGCCATATCAGACAAGATC
The DNA here is from genome assembly GCF_004791315.1 of Mesorhizobium sp. M8A.F.Ca.ET.208.01.1.1. NCBI lineage: Bacteria > Pseudomonadati > Pseudomonadota > Alphaproteobacteria > Hyphomicrobiales > Phyllobacteriaceae > Mesorhizobium > Mesorhizobium sp. M8A.F.Ca.ET.208.01.1.1. The sequence continues at coordinate 1,378,994 of NZ_SRUT01000001.1, read as the reverse complement.
GCCATCGAGGGGGCTTCGGATCATCTGGTCAGCGAAGCGCTTTATCTGACCGATCCCGAGGGCAATGGCATCGAGATCTATGCCGATCGCCGCCCGCAGGACTGGAAATGGAACGGCGACAAGATCGCCATGGCGACCGAGCGGATGAACATTCCTTCTGTCGTTGCCGAAGTGCCGGCCGGCGATGCGGGCTGGCAGGGCGCGCCGGAAAACAGCATTGTCGGCCACGTCCACCTGCGCGTCGGCAGGCCGGAAGAGGCCGAAGCCTGGTGGAACCAGGAATTCGGCTTCGACACGGTCGCCAAATATGGCGGCCAGGCGGTGTTCCTGTCGTCAGGCCATTACCACCACCACATCGGCGCCAATGCCTGGCAGAGCGCCGGCGCCGGTCGCCGCGACCCGTCTCGTTCGGGCCTCGCCTGGGTCGAGATGCGCTCGGACAATGTGGCGAGTGAAACGACCCGTGAGGACCCCTGGGGCACGGTGATCAGGACTGTTCCTGGCAAGGCGTGATTGGCGTCAACACAGCTTCTTTCTCCCCGTGAACGGGGAGAAGGAAAGCTCACGCCTCTCCAAACACCCGCTTGAAAATCGTGTCGACGTGCTTGGTGTGATAACCCAGGTCGAATTTCTCGCGGATTTGCGCCTCCGGCAGCGCAGCGGTCACTTCCTTGTCGGCCAGAAGTTCCTCAAGAAAATCAGCGCCTTGTTCCCATACTTTCATGGCGTTGCGCTGCACCAGCCGGTAGGAGTCCTCGCGCGACAGGCCGGCCTGCGTCAACGCCAGCATCACGCGCTGGGAATGCACCAGTCCGCGGAACTTGTTCATGTTGTTCAGCATGTTCTCGGGATAGACGACGAGTTTGTCGACGACGCTGGTCAGACGTGACAGCGCGAAATCGAGCGTCACGGTGGCGTCCGGGCCGATCATGCGCTCGACCGACGAATGCGAAATGTCGCGTTCGTGCCAAAGGGCCACGTTCTCCATCGCCGGCAACGCCATGGAGCGCACCATGCGGGCAAGGCCGGTGAGGTTTTCGGTCAGCACCGGATTGCGTTTGTGCGGCATCGCCGACGAGCCCTTCTGGCCCGGCGAAAAAAACTCTTCCGCTTCCAGCACTTCGGTGCGCTGCAGATGCCGGACTTCGATCGCCAGCCGCTCGATCGAGGAGGCAATGACGCTGAGCGTGGCGAAGAACATGGCGTGGCGGTCGCGCGGGATCACTTGCGTTGATACCGGTTCCGGCTTCAGTCCCAGCTTTTGGGCTACATGTTCCTCGACATAGGGCTCGATGTTGGCGAAGGTGCCGACCGCCCCTGAAATCGCACAGGTGGCAATGTCTTCGCGCGCGTGCACCAGCCTCTCGCGGCAGCGCGAGAATTCGGCATAGGCCTGCGCCAGCTTGATACCGAAGGTGGTCGGCTCGGCATGGATGCCGTGGCTGCGGCCGATGGTGACGGTGTCCTTGTGCTCGAAGGCGCGGCGCTTGAGCGCTGCAAGCAACGCATCGATGTCGGCGAGCAGAATGTCGCTGGCACGGGTGAGTTGCACCGCAAAGCAGGTGTCGAGCACATCAGATGACGTCATGCCCTGATGGATGAAGCGCGCATCGGGTCCGACGAATTCGGCAAGATGGGTGAGGAAGGCGATGACGTCATGCTTGGTGACGCGCTCGATCGCGTCGATCTTCTCGACGTCGAATTCCGCAGCACTTCCCTTTTCCCAGATGGTTTTGGCCGCTTCCTTGGGGATGACGCCCAGTTCGGCCAGCGCGTCGCAGGCATGGGCCTCGATTTCGAACCAGATGCGAAACCGGGTTTCGGGCGACCAGATGGCGACCATTTCCGGCCGGGAGTAGCGAGGGATCATCGGTCTGTCCTGATGTGTCTAAAGCAATTCCAGGAAAAGTGCGCAGCGGTTTTCCGTCCGGAATTGCGAAAAAGAAAAAGTTAGAGCGGATCGGCGATTCTATCAAACGCTGAACCGCTCCAGGTTGGCCCGCCTCCTACCAGAGGTGGACCAAATGCTCAACGCTGATGCCGCGCAAACCAGAGGCCGGCAGCGAACAAGGCGACAAAACCAAGCGGAAAATAGAGCCGGATGCCCAGCACCACGAACTGGTAGGACGCCACCGCCACCGTGAAGGCAAGCTGAAAGCCCCAGGTGAGGGTGAATGCGGGCGCATGCCATTCGGCATAATAGGACCGGTACTGCAGCGCATACAGCCCGGCGGTCAGGCCAATCGTCGCCGCGGCGAGGCACACCAATGCCGCGGCGAAGGCGACCTCGGAGCCTCTTCCGAGCGAGACCAGCCGCGCCGCGAACAGGCCAACCGGAAACGCCAAGGCGCCGCCTGCGGCGAACAGCAGCGACACTGTGCGGATCTTGCCCGGCGTCACCCAATTGTCCAGAAACAGGTTGACGAGTGCGCTGGCGCCCATCGCGGCTGCCCACAGCAGGGCGCCGAGAAGCGCCGCGCGCGGTCTCGGCATCGCGTCGCGAAGGCGGCGCAGGGCGCGATTGCTCCTGACGGGTCGGACAAGCCCTGTCACAGGCGGCCGGTCACGGCGATCCAGCGAAAGTCCGGCCCCTCGAAACCATATTGGCGCACCGCGATCAGAACCGCATAGGCGCTGAGGCTGTCCATTGAGAATGTCTGCACCGCGCCGATGCGGTAGCCGTTCGGGCAGCCCCGGCTCTTGGGGATCGCCTTGTCCTCGTGCAGCAATTTGGTGGTGCCGCCATCCCGCGCCTCGATTCGCAGCAGACGGAAGCCATTGATCTCGCCCTGGCTGTCGCAGCCTTCGGTGTTGTTCATGCCGATCTCGTCCAACCGGAACTCGAGCGGCTGATCGACCGGGGAGAAGATCGGCCTCGGATTGACCGCCATGCGATGCGGCTCGGCTGAAAGCTCGGTCACCGGGTTGAAACCGGCGGTGATGCCGCGATTGGCATTCAGCTCGGCCTGGCCGACAATGGCTTCGCCCTTTTGCCGGGCCTGGACGCGGGCAGCGTCGAGCGTTGCATTCTCATCGTCGAGCCGGACCCTGATCGGCGTGCCCTTGAGAAAGCTGTCGCTGCTTGTGTCGATGTAATAGCGGTTGGCATAGGGAAAGCCCGACCCGTCCTGGACGCCGTATTCCTCGAAGGCGAAGACGCTGCCATCCCGGGTGAAGCCGAGAATTTCAAGTTCCGCGACATCGCCGGCCTGGGCGGCGATCGACGCCGCGAGCTGCGCTGCCAGGGAAACGGCAAACAGGAAAAGCATTCGCATCGTTTTCACCCCGGCAGCCGTGATCGTTTCAATCCCTAGCACGACGAAATCAAAACGTCGTGCGGACCAAAGCCGATGCATCCAATCCGCTCGTCATTTGTTATTGTCGGCAATCCCCAATGGAGAAGCTACCATGACCGACACCAGCAAAATTCGTGAGCACATGGAAGTCGTCGGCGCCGATGGCGTGCATATCGGCACGGTCGACAAGGTCGATGGCCAGCGCATCAAGCTGACCAAGGCCGATAGCGGCGAGGGCGCTCACAAGGGCCATCATCATTATATTTCCCTGGCCCTGGTTGCCGAGGTCGATGGCAAGAAGGTTTGGCTGTCGGCGAATTCCGATGTCGCGGTGACGTTCGAGGAAGAGAAATCCGATCCGGTTTGATCGAAGGCCTTAGCCCAGGCGCGACGACCAGACTGGGAACAAATCATTATCGGCTGGCGTCGCGGCAAACACCCCGCGGCTGATGGCGCGTGCCATGGTCGCGCCGGCCACGGCGTAGAGGTCGACCGCGGCGTCGGCGGTAAGTTCGATCCCGCTCTTGCCGGTCGCCAACGCGAACACCAGATCGCCGTCGGCCGGCGTATGGGTCGGCCAGATGGCGCGCACGAAGCCGTCATGCGCCGCAATCGCCAGGCGTTTCGCGGCGGCCTTGGTGAGGACCGCGTCCGTCGCGATGACGGCGATGGTCGTGTTGCCGCCGGTTTCCATCTGCCGCCCGTGTTCCTTGTCGCGGTATTTCAGCAAGATCCGCTTGGCGTCTTCGGGCATGGGCGAGAGATAGCCGAGCCCGCCGAATTCATCGCCGATTTCGAAGGGCGCCGCCCAGAAATGGCGGGTGCGGCCAACGGTTACAGAGCCGGTCGGGTTGACGGCGGCCAGCGCGCCGATGGTGATGCCATTGTCCAGCAGCGTCGAGGCGGAGCCAAGGCCGCCCTTCAGGCCCGAAGTCAGTGCGCCGGTGCCGGCGCCGGCCGTGCCAAGCAGGAAATCGGCAGCGGCAGCCTGCACCGACTCGTAGCCGAGGTCGCGATAGGGCGGATAACGGCCCCAGTCCTTGTCGCCGCCATTGCGCAGGTCGAATAGGATCGCCGCTGGCACGATCGGCACCCGGAAGCCGCCCACCTCGAGGCCGATGCCGCGCTCGCGCAGCGCGGCCTGCACGCCGGACGCGGCATCGAGGCCGAAAGCCGAACCGCCCGACAGCACAACGGCATGGATTGTCTCGACGGAATTGTGCGGTTCCAGCAAATCCGTCTCGCGGGTGCCGGGCGCGCCGCCCAGGATCTGGACACCCGCCACCGCCGGCTCGTCGCAAAGCACGGTCGTCACGCCGGACTTCAGCCTGGCATCGGAAGCGTTGCCGACGCGCAGGCCGGCAACGTCCGATATGAGATTGCGCGGGCCGGTGCGGAACATCAGTTGTTTTCCAAGGGCACGAAGCGGGTGCCGTCGAAGCGGAAGACACGGTAGGGGCTCCGGCTGAGGTCGCCCTTGGCGTCGAAGCGGACCGGCCCGATCGCCGTGGTGAAATCATGCCCGGTGAGTGCGTCGGTCAGCGGCTTGCCGGAGCTTTCGGACAAGCCTGCCGCCGCCTTGGCGATCTCGATCGCCGCATAGCCTGGCAAGGTATAGCCGTCCGGCACGATCTTTCGCGCGGCGAAGCTCTCCAGCACTTTAGGGTTCGCGATATCCGCCCATTCCGGCTGGGCGATCATCAGCGTACCGGATGCATAGGGCACGTCACCGGGCGGCGTGCGCAGGTTTTCGCCGCCGGCAAGGACGATGCCGGCCTGGAGCTGGGCGGCATCGCGCCCCATGATGGCGATGTCGTCACCGTCGCCGCCGGCAAAGACATGCGTGGCGCCAGCCCTCTTCAGCCGTCCGATCAGGCCGATCTGGTTGTCGAGCTGCGGCCGGAACGTGTCGACGAAGACCGGTTTCAACGCTGCCTGCTCCGCCGCGGCGCGAAATGTCTCGGCGATCTCGCGGCCATAGATGGTGCCGTCGTCGATGATGGCGAACAATTCATCACGCCACAGGCGGGTCAGGTTAGAGGCGACGGCGTTGCGCTCGTCATCGCCGCGCGGCCCGAGGCGATAGACCGGCCAGCCGGTCTTGGCGCGGCGGTCGGTCAGGCTTTCGGTTCGCACGCCGACGGTGATGACCGGGATGTTGGCGTCCTTCAGGACAGGCATCGCCGCTTCGATCGCCTCCGTGCAGAGAAAGCCGATCACGACATTGACCTTGGCTGCCGCGAACTCCCTTGCCGCTGCGGCGCCGCCGTCGCCGGTGCAGGCGTCATCCACGGTCTTGAGCTGGACGCCGTCCGCCTCCGCGGCGAGTTCGGCGCCAGCCTCGATCTGCTTGCCCAGGATGGCCGACGGTCCCGACAGGGGCGCGGCGACCCCGATCGTGAGCGTCTGTGCGCCAGCGGCACCGGTCAGCAACAGCCAGGCCAGTGCGATGGATATCGTTGCCCCGGATCCCATCCTGCCGAACCGTCCCTCCAAGCCCGCGACGTCGCGTGGGCACCAATTCCCGCCAAGACCTAAAGGCTGTCCGGCCTTGGTGCAACACGCGAATTCGGGATATGGGCCAAGCACTTCGCTTGTGGCATGTGATGTCTGGCCATATATGTCAGGCGAACAATGGCCATGGAAACTTCCAGTGCTGAAGAAGAACGATATTGGACCGCAAGCCTATCGCGACGCGATGAGCCATTTTGCCGGTCACGTCCATGTGGTGACCACCGATGGGCCCGCCGGCAAGCGCGGGGCGACGGTGATCGCGGCCTGTTCGGTGTCGGACACGCCGCCGACCATCCTGGTCTGCCTCAATCGTGAAAATGCCAAGAATGAGCTGTTCGTGAAGAACGGCAAATTTGCCCTGAACACGCTGGCTTCGCACCAGGAGCCGCTGTCGATTGGATTCTCCGGCATGACTGGGTTGCCGGTCGAAGAGCGATTCGCGCTCGGCGAATGGGATGTCATTTCCACTGGTGCGCCGACATTGAAGGGCGCGCTCGCCGTGTTCGACTGCGAGTTGATCGATACCAAGGACCTGGCCACCCATCGTGTGCTTTTTGGCAAGGTGACAGGCCTGCGTATGGGCGATAATTTGCGGCCGCTGATTTACCACGCACGCGGCTACCACGTTCTGGAAAGTGGGGCGGCCGCACCTACGGAGAAGGAATGAGCGACTTGAAACCGCGCCCCGTGCCGGGGACGATCGAGGAAACGCTCGATCTCCTGACCGGTGCGGACTATGTCGCGGACCGGTCGCTGGCAACGGTGCTTTTCCTGTCGCTGCGCATGAAACGGCCGCTTTTCCTCGAGGGCGAGGCCGGCGTCGGCAAGACCGAGATCGCCAAGGTGTTGGCAGAGGCGCTCGGCCGCCGGCTAATCCGCCTGCAGTGCTATGAGGGGCTCGATGTCTCCTCGGCCGTCTATGAATGGAATTACGCCGCGCAGATGATCGAGATTCGCATGGAGGAGGCGGCCGGCAAGGTCGAGCGCTCCGCCATGGAGCGCAACGTCTTTTCCGAAAAATACCTGATCCGTCGGCCGGTGCTCGATGCGCTGACCGGAAAGACGGGTGCGGCCCCGGTCTTCCTGATCGACGAGCTCGACCGCACCGATGAAGCCTTCGAAGCCTTCCTGCTCGAAATCCTCTCCGACTTCCAAGTGACGGTGCCTGAACTCGGCACCATCAAGGCGGAAGAGCCGCCGATCGTCATCATCACCACCAACCGCACACGCGAGATCCACGACGCGCTGAAGCGGCGCTGCCTCTACCACTGGGTCGATTATCCCGATGCGGAGCGAGAGCTGGAGATCGTGCGCCGCAAGGTGCCACGGGCCAACCAGCGGCTTTCCGCTGAAGTGGTCTCCTTCATCCAGAAGCTGCGCCAGATCGAACTGTTCAAGGTACCGGGCGTCGCCGAGACCATCGACTGGGCCGGGGCGCTGACCGAACTCGACAAGGTGGCGCTCGATCCGGAGACCGTGTCCGACACGATCGGCGTGTTGCTGAAATACCAGGACGACATTGCCCGCATCGGCTCGGGCGAGGGCCGGCGCATCCTCGACGAGGTCAAGGCCGAGCTCGCGGCGGCGGAGTAGCAAGAGTGAACACGCCGCGTCCCGACCCAAGAGAGGCGACGGCCGACGGCCGGATCGCCGACAACATCGTCTATTTCGCCCGCACCTTGCGCAAGGCCGGCATGCGGGTCGGGCCAGCCTCGGTCAAGGACGCCATCGAGGCGGTACTCGTCTCCGGCATCGGCTCGCGCGATGATTTCTACTGGACGCTGCACGCCGTGCTGGTGTCCCGGCACGAGGATCATGCCATCTTCGACGAAGCCTTCAGGCTGTTCTGGAAATCGCGTGAACTGATCGAGAAGCTGCTGGCGATGTTTTCGCCGGTGGCGCCTGACGTCAGGGAGAAGCAGAAGCCGCGCGCGGCCGAAAGCCGTGTCAGTCAAGCGATGTTCGAGGGTCACCAGAAGAACCAGCCGCCTCGGGAAATCCCTGAGATCGAGGTCGATGCCCGCTTCACTTTCTCCGGCAACGAGCTGTTGCGGGGCAAGGATTTCGCGCAGATGAACGCAGCCGAGATGGCCGACGCCAGGAAGGCGATCGCGGCGTTGCGGCTGCCCGTGGACATGGTGCGGACCAGGCGCTTCAAGGCCGATGCGCACGGCCATCGCATTGACCCGCGCGCCATGATGCGCGCGGCCGCGCGCACCGGCGGTGAATTGATCCTGCCGAAATTCCGCTCGGTCCGCGAAGTCCACCCGCCTCTGGTGGTGCTGGCCGACATTTCCGGTTCGATGAGCCAGTACACGCGCATCTTCCTGCATTTCCTGCATGCGCTGACGGAAAAGCGCCGGCGCGTGCATACCTTTGTCTTCGGCACGCGGCTGACCAATCTCACCCGGCAGATGCGCCACCGCGATCCCGATGCCGCCCTTGCCGACTGTTCGGCGGCGGTCAAGGACTGGTCCGGCGGCACGCGCATCGGCGATACGCTGGCCGAGTTCAACCTTGTATGGTCGCGGCGCGTGCTGGGGCAGGGCGCCGTGGTGCTTCTGATCACCGACGGGCTGGAGCGTGACGATGTCGTGGGCTTGTCGGAAGAGATGGAGCGGCTGCACAAATCCTGCCGGCGGCTGATCTGGCTGAACCCTTTGCTGCGCTTCGACGGTTTTCAGGCGCGGCCCCGCGGTGTGAAGGCGATGCTGCCGCATGTCGACGAATTCCGCTCGGTGCACAATCTCGACGCGCTCGCCGATCTCTGCGCCTCGCTGGACAAGAAATCGGCGCTTTCGGTCGATCCGCGGCGGTGGATGGATGCTGGCGCCAGGCACGCCGCATAGCCATATGTTTCCCGGCTCCTTGAAAAAACAGACCCTGAGAGAAGCAACGATGAGCGACAGCATCTATCTCGATGAGGCCCGCGACCCGCTGATCATCGCGGAAGCCTGGATGAAGGACGGCAAGGATGTCGCCATCGCGACCGTGGTCGAGACCTGGGGTTCGGCGCCGCGTCCGGTCGGCAGCCACCTTGTCATCGATGCCGATGGCAATTTCCACGGTTCGGTTTCGGGCGGCTGCGTCGAGGGCGCCGTCGTGACCGAGGCGGTCGACGTCATCGGCTCCGGCAAGGCCAGGATGCTTGAGTTCGGCGTCGCCGATGAGACGGCCTGGCAGGTGGGCCTGTCCTGTGGCGGCCGCATCAAGGTTTATGTTGAGCGATTGGGCTGACCTCGGATGGATCCCTATGCGCTGAAAACGCTCAATGCCGAGCGGCGCGCCCGCCGCGCGGCGATCCTCGTCACCGATCTCGGTGATGGTCGCGACCGTATCGTGCGCGAGGGGGACAACGTCGCCGGCGATCTCGGAGTGGCGATCGCCAAGGCGTTTCGATCCGGCAATTCCGGCTCCGTCGAGGCGGAAGGTCGGACCTTCTTTCTCAATGCGCATCTGCCGCGGCCGCGCCTTGTGGTGATCGGCGCCGTCCACATCAGCCAGGCGCTTGCGCCGATGGCCCGGATCGCCGGCTATCCGCTGGAGATCATCGATCCGCGCACCGCCTTTGCCACATCAGACCGTTTTCCCGATGTCGCCTTGCATGCGGACTGGCCGCAGGATGTGCTGGAGCGCCAGCCGCTCGACGCTTACACCGCGCTCGCCGCCGTCACCCATGACCCGAAGATCGATGATTTCGCGCTGAAGGCGGCACTCGACGCTAACTGTTTCTATGTCGGGGCGCTCGGCAGCCGCAAGACGCACGCCAAGCGCGTCGAGCGCCTGCTGGCGCTGGGCGCGAGTGCCGACCAGATCGCGCGTATCCACGCGCCGATCGGGCTGGACATTGGGGCGGCAAGCCCCGCCGAGATCGCCGTCGCCATTCTCGCCCAGACCATCCTTGCCTTCCGCTCGCGCGGCCTCGAAGCGAAGGGCGCCGCGGCGTGAAATTCGGGCCGGTTCCGATCGATCAGGCCGAGGGGGCTGTGCTGGCCCACGCCACCACCGCCGGCGAAAGGCGGTTTCGCAAGGCGCACAGGTTGAGCGCCGAAGATGTCTCCACGCTCAAAGGGGCGGGTATCCTGCAGGTTGTCGCCGCCGTGCTGGCCTCCGATGATCTCGGCGAGGACGCCGCGGCGCAAACAATTGCGCAGAGCATGACCTTTGGCGGCATCGAGGCAAGGCCCGCCGCCACGGGTCGGGTCAATCTTCACGCCAAGGCGGCCGGTATCTTCACGGTCAATGCCGCTGTCATCGACGCCATCAATGCCGTCGATCCGGCCATTACCATCGCCACGCTGGCTCAGCATGCGGCGGTCGAGAAGGGTCAGATGGTTGCAACGGTGAAGATCATCCCCTTCGCGGTCGCCTCATCGCTGGTCGACGCCGTGATGAAGATCTGCGCCGGCGGCGAAATCTTTGCAGTCAACGCCTATCGGCCGGTGCGTGTCGGCGTCATCCAGACGGTGCTGCCGGGCACCAAGCCCGGTGTGCTCGACAAGACCTTGCGCGTTACCGAAGCCCGGCTGGCGCGCTCGGGCGGCAGGCTGACGGTGGAGCGCCGCACGCCGCACGAGATCGCTCCTGTCGCCGAGGCCGCCATCGCGCTGGCGCGCGACAACGACATGGTGGTCATCTTCGGCGCGTCCGCCATGAGCGATTTCGCCGATGTCATTCCGGCGGCGATCGAGAGGGCCGGGGGGACTGTTATCCGTGCCGGCATGCCGGTCGATCCCGGCAATCTGTTGGTGCTCGGCACACTCGGCGGCAAGCGCGTCATCGGCGCGCCTGGCTGTGCCCGCAGCCCCAAGGAGAACGGCTTCGATTGGGTGCTCGACCGGTTGATTGCCGGCCTCGATGTCACGGCGGGCGACATCGCCGGCATGGGCGTCGGCGGCCTGCTGATGGAGATACCCACGCGGCCGCAGCCGCGCGAGCCGCTGCCGGCCAAAAACCGGCTCAAGGTTGCAATCGTGCTTCTGGCGGCGGGCCGGTCGAGCCGCATGGGCGGACCGAACAAGCTGATGGCGCTGTTCGACGGCCAGCCGCTGGTGCGCCGCACCACCGAACGCGCGCTCGCCTCGAAGGCTTCGGGCACGATCGTCGTCACCGGCCATCAGCGCGAGCGGGTGCGTGCGGCAATGTCGGGCCTCGACGTCACCTTCGCCGACAATCCCGACTTTGCCGATGGCCTGTCGACCTCCCTGAAGGCCGGAATTGCCTATCTGCCGCAAGACGTCGCGGGTGCAATGATCGTTCTTGGAGACATGCCGGGTGTCGCATCCGATGACCTCGACCGGCTGATCGATGCGTTCCGCAAGGCCGGCGGCAACTCAGTGGTCCGCGCCTCGCATGAAGGCAAACGCGGCAATCCGGTGCTTCTGCCGCGTTCGCTGTTCGCGGCCGTCGCCCATCTCGAAGGCGATACCGGCGCACGCCATCTGGTCGAGGCCGAAGGGCTCGATGTCATCGATGTCGAGATCGGCGAGGGCGCTTCCGTCGATGTCGACACCCAGGAGGCACTCGAAGACGCTGGCGGCGTGCTGCAGGATTGACAAACCCGAGCCGAATTACGCATGCCTGAGGCATGGCAATCCGCATCCTTTCTCCTCTCCACGCGCTTCTCGCCGCGACGTTTGTTCTTTACGCTGTCGCCGATGCCAATGCGCTCGAACTAAAATCCTTCAAGGACGATCTCTTCGCCTATCCGGCGACGCTCTCATCCGACACGAATGGTGCCTACACGGTCCTCGACTACCGTGAAATGCGCGACATCAACCAGCGTGACGAGGTGCCGGAAAAGCGCGTGCACGCCCAGTATGCCGACACCGGCGTGCGCAAGACGCAGCAGGATCTGATGCTGAAGACGGACGTCGGCGATGTCAGGCATGTCGCCGTCGGCAAGACGCAAGGGGCCGCCGTCATCGTGCTCTATCTGCACGGGCAGGGCGGCAGCCGCAAGCAAGGCATCGACGACTTCACCTTCGGCGGCAATTTCAACCGCCTCAAGAACCTGATGGCCGGCAATGGTGGGCTTTATATCTCTCCGGATTTTCCTGATTTCGGGGACAAGGGCGCAGCACTGGTCGCGGCCCTGATCGACCATTATGCCGAACAGTCCCCGGGCGCGAAAATCTTCGTCGCCTGCGGCTCGATGGGCGGTGCGCTGTGCTGGAAGCTTGCCGCCCGCAAGGATACGGGCGGGCGCATCAATGGATTGCTGCTGCTCGGATCGCTGTGGGACGAGAGCTTTCTCGCTAGCCCCGCCTTCAAGCGTCGCGTGCCTGTGTTCTTCGGCCAGGGCAGCCATGATGTGGTCTTTCCCGTGGCCAACCAGGAAGCGTTCTTCCGCTCCATCCTAGCCAGGTCGAAGACCTATCCGACCCGCTTCGTCCGCTTCGAGACCGGCACGCATGGCACGCCGATCCGCATGGTCGACTGGCGCGGCACGCTCAACTGGATGCTGTCGAAGGCACCATAGCGCCCGACGCGCCATTTGGACTAAGGCGCTGTGTTGTAGTCGACAATCGTCTGCGGATTTTCCTCGCCGTCATACGACGCGTCGACGTCATACTGGACCAGCGAAAAATCGCCGTTGCGGAACAGATATGTCCCGGAGTCAGAGGCATCGCCGACGCCGCGCCATTTGTTGAACGTGGTGATCGTGTGAGCGTTGGGGTCATAGTCGGAGTTGACCGCCCACCCCGTGGTCTGGAAGCCGATCACCGTCACGCTCAACAGCTTGCCGTCGCTGTCATTGTTCTCGTAGCGTATATCCGCCTCCGGCTCGGCGAATTGCAGTTGCCTGACGCCGTCCACCTCGTCGGTCATGTAGTAGACCGAGCTTTCATTGTAGGCGGCGGCCGAGCAAGAGAAATGGAACAGCCGGGTTTCCTTGTCCGGGTCGCCCGGCTGAGCATTCTTGTCCTTGTATTTGATCGAAAAGACCTCCGGCTCATTGGCCAGGAGTTGCTTGTCACACTGGTCGCCATAGGTCGCCAGGAAGGCCTTCTTGGCTTGCTCCAGTGCGGTATCCTTCTTCGGCGGCGGCGGACCGTCGCCGCAGCCTGGCGGCAGCGCCTCGTCGAAATCCGCGGTGGAGGGCTTCAGCGCTCCCTTGTCGATAAAGATCGGCTGGAAGGGCGGCGCCTGGATCTGGGCATTGACCTGGCGCAGCGTGTAGCAGCCGGCGAAGACCTTCGCTTCGCCCTTCTTGTCGGTTGCCTGGATGGCGACCGGGACATTGTAATAGATGCTGCCCGCCGCGCCCTCGTCCGAAATCGGACCGGTCTTGACCTCCACCGTATCGGTGCCGTCATAGCCTTTGACGAACGTATCGAAATCCTTTGCCGGCTTTGTATCGCCGTAATAGCCCCAGGCGCGAGCGAATTCGTGCCGGTTGATGGCGCTGTAGAGCGAGCGGACGACCGCATCCGCGCTCGACCGATCATCGACGTAAGGCGCTTCGGGCGTATCGCTGGCGGCCAATGCCGTCTGGGCTGTCGTGGCAAGGGAGAGAAGGGCAGTCGCTGCGAGAAGGGCGAGTCTCATCGTGAATCTCCGCTCGATAACAAAGATTCTACCATGGCGATTGCGGCGACGTGGTGACGCCGTGCGGCTACAGCTTGAAGAATCGCGCTTGAGGGCGCTACGTCCTCCCGCCGGCGTTCCTGCCGGACAGGAGATCTGACGTGACGATATCGATGTATGAGGCATCCGTGCCCGTGTTTTCAGCCAGGCTGAAAGCACTTTCCAATGTGCTCGCGGCAGCCGAACAAAACGCGCTTGACCGCAAGATCGACCCGCAGGTGTTTTTGACGGCGCGGCTTGCGCCCGACATGTTCGCTTTGACTCGGCAGGTGCAGATCGCCACCGACCATGCCAAGGGAGCACCCTCACGGCTGGCCAGCCGCGAAGTGCCGAAATACGAAGACAATGAGGCAAGCTTTGCCGATCTCGAAGCGAGGATCGCCAAGACACTGGCCCATCTGGCGACTTTTTCGGCCGCCGATATCGACGGGTCGGATGACAGGATGATCGAGTTGAAGCTGGGGGGCCGGGAAACCACATTGAGCGGCATGCAGTATCTGCTGCATGTGGCCATGCCCAACTTCTATTTCCACCTTACCACCGCTTACGACATTCTTCGCCACAATGGCGTGCCGTTGGGCAAGGCGACGTTCCTGGGATCGCGTTGAGGCGTGAGGTTCGAGATGTCCTGGATCGATCCGGGACATCTCGCGGGATGCAGCCTAGCGGATGGACATTTCGCGGGCGATACGCGGGAAATCGGCGGGCTTGATGCCGATGTCGGCACGCTCGGCGCTGCTCATCGAATGAAGCAGCGCCAGCGCCGCACGATATCTCTGATGTTCCTGCGGGCGCGGCCGGGCAAACATTTCCGTGAAGAAACCCATGATTCAGGCTCCTGGTTGGTCCTCCACACCACACAATATACGTGAATCGTGACAATTGTGCAGTGCAGCATTTGCATGCCTGCCATGTCCGAATGATTTTCATAAAAATTTTTTGCGGCCTGATGAAACTTTTGCGCCGCGTCAATCGTAGGCTTCGACGCTGGCACGTGGCCAGTTTTTCCTCGCCACTCCTGGCGAATTTCCGGACTGCATGAAAGTGCAGTCCGGCTTTTGGTCGAGGAGCCATTGATCCTCGATCGCAATCCTCGCAACGGCTAAATTCGTTAAGACCTGTGGCATGTATTTTTAACGAGCCGGTTCTATGCTCTGCAATCCAGACAGTCAGGCAAGGGGGAGGCTGACATCGCTACCAGCGCCAAGCGTGATTTCGCTTCGTTGCTCGACGACCTCTTCGTTGCCTCCGACAAGGGCGACGGCATCGAGGGCGACGAGACCGGCGCGCGCCCGTCCATCCCGTTCGACTATCTTTCGGTCGCCGATGAACTCCATTCCGGCCGCATCAAGGTATCCGCCGCGGAATATCGCGAGGCTGGTGCTGATCTGGCCAGCGAATTTGCCGCCCTGCTTGAACAGGCAAGGCTGGCCCTGGCTGGCGAAGAACCGAAGCCGGAAGAAGAATTGCCACCAATCGATCCTGAATCGATTGCGGTCGAACTGGGACTGAATCAGCCCAGGGTCGTTGCCGATTTCAGTCGCATGCGCCGCAGCTTTGCTTTTGCCAACCATCCTGACCGGGTTGCCCCGCATTTGCGCCAGCGCGCGATGATCCGCATGCAAGTGGCCAACATGCTGATCGACGAGGCCAAGCGCCGCGCCGTGGCCGCCGCACGCCGCTAGCCGTCTCTGCTCACGCAAAAGTCGGCCTGGCAAGGCTTGGAGAGCGCCTCCGCTTTCCTATAAGATGCGGTTTCCTCCCGCGCAGCCGCGCATGTTTTTCCCTCCGGAGCAGAATTCCATGCACAAACGCCGTCTCGGCCGGACCGATCTTCTTGTCACCCAGATTTGCCTCGGTTCGATGACCTGGGGCCAGCAGAACACCGAGGCCGAGGGCCATGCCCAGATGGACCTGGCCTTCTCGCGTGGCGTCAATTTCATCGACACCGCCGAACTCTATCCGATCCCGCCCAAGGCGGAGACGCAAGGGCGGACCGAGAAGATCATCGGCAGCTGGATGAAGGCCAAGGGCAATCGCGACAAGGTGATCCTCGCCTCAAAGGTGGTCGGCCGTACCGCCAACAGCTGGTTTCGCGGCGACCGACCCTCGCAATTGGTGCGGGCCGATATCTTTGATGCCATCGACAAATCGCTGGCCAAGCTCGGCACGGACTATCTCGACCTCTATCAAATCCACTGGCCGGAACGGGACATCCCATGGGGCGCCAACCCGACGCGCGTCGGCGCGGTGGCGCGGCGCGCCGATTCTGTCGGCGCGCCAGTCGGCGAGACACCGATCGCCGAGACGCTTGCGGTATTCGAGGAACTGGTGAAGGCAGGAAAAATCCGCCATTTCGGCCTGTCGAACGAGAGTTCGTGGGGCGTGATGCGCTTCCTCGCCGAGGCCGACAAAGGGATCGGTCCGCGCGTCGCCTCGATCCAGAACGCCTACAACCTCGTCAACCGGACCTTCGAGGTGAACCTCGCCGAGGTCTGCGAACGCGAAGGAGTGTCGCTGCTTGCCTATTCGCCGCTGGCGCAGGGTTATCTGACCGGCAAGTACGATCACGGCGCCCGCCCGCAGGGCTCGCGCTCGCAGCTCTTCAACCGCGGTCAGCGTTATGAGACGCCCAATGCCGCTCAGGCGCAGCTCGAATACAATGAACTGGCGCGCTCTTTCGGCCTGGAGCCGGCGCTGTTTGCCAATGCCTATGTATCGAGCCGGCCTTTCGTCACATCGAACATCGTCGGCGCGACAACCATTTCGCAGCTGGAGATGGCGCTGTCCTCGGTGGATGTCGTCTGGACCCAAGAAATGCAGAAGGCGGTGGACGCCATTCACCAGCGGGTCGGCAATCCCTGTCCGTGACCGGGCCGGGTGCGGAATTGTCGAGCAACAGCAAAGGGGTGGAGACGATGGTGGATTTTTCGATCGAGGCCGTGCGTGGAAAATTTCCCGCTCTCTCGCTGACCGACAAAGGGCGCCGGCGCATCTATCTCGACAATCCTGCCGGCACGCAGGTGCCTCAGGCCGTCGCCGATGCGGTCTCGCGCTGCCTTTTGACGACCAATGCCAATCTAGGCGGCTATTTCGAAACGACGATCGCGGCGCAGCAGGTCGTCGATGAGGCGCACCAGGCGATGGCCGATTTCCTCGGCGCGGCGAGCCCGCAAGAGATCATCATCGGCGCCAACATGACGACGCTGACCTATCACATGTCGCGGACGCTCGGCCGCACGATGAAGCCAGGCGACGAGATCATCCTCACCCGCATGGACCATGAGGGCAATGTGTCGCCCTGGCTGCAACTGGCCGAGGATCTCGGCCTCGTCGTGCACTGGCTGCCGTTCGACGAAAGGACCTGGCAGGTCGAGGAGGCGAAGCTCGCTGGTCTGCTGTCTGGGAAGACACGGTTGGTGGCGTTGAACTACGCCAGCAATCTCACCGGCTCGATCAACCGGGTCAAGTCATTGACCCAACTTGCAAAAAAGGCCGGAGCGCTGGTCTATGTCGATGCCGTGCAATTCGCGCCGCATGGCTTGATCGACGTGCAGGAGCTCGGCTGCGATTTTCTGATCTGCTCGGCCTACAAATTCTTCGGCCCGCATATGGGCATCCTGTGGGGCCGGCGCGACGTCATCGAAGGCCTGAAGGCCTATAAGTGTCGCTGTTCCTCGAACGGCCTGCCGGAGCGCTTCGAACTCGGCACGCCGCAGATCGAACTGATGGCCGGCCTCACCGCGGCGGTCGACTATTTTGCCGACCTCGGCGCCGGCGAGGGCGGATCGAGAAGGCGCAGGATTGCCAGGGCGTTCGAAGTCTCCATCGCCTATGAAAACCCGCTGGCGCAAAGGTTGATCGATGGTCTGTCCGATATTTCAGGCCTGGCGATCCATGGCATCACCGATTCGAAACGGCTCGCAGATCGTGTGCCGACTGTTTCCTTCACCGTGGACGGCATAGTGCCCGAAAAGATCGTGCGGCAGATGAATACCGAAAACATCTTCCTGTGGTCGGGTCACAACTATGCCTGGGAGATCGTCCACCAACTGGGCATTCCGGCCGAGCAAGGCGTCGTGCGCATCGGCATCGCGCATTACAACACGGCGTCCGAAATCGACGAGACGCTGGAAAGCGTGCACCGGGTGATTGCCATGCTCAGGCAGCAACGGTCCTGACGCGGGCTTGAGCTCTCAGCGCGCCTTGCCGCCAAAACCGGTGAGGAAGGCGGTGAGATTGTCGCCGAGTTCGTCGCAGAGATAGCCGCCTTCCTGGACGATGACCGTCGGCAGGCCGAGGCCGGCGATCGCCTCGCCGATGCGCGAGAAGCCCAGCGTCGTCACCGAAAGCCCGCCGAACGGATCGCCCTCGAACGCGTCGAGGCCGAGCGCCACGACCAGTACATCGGGAGAGAAGGCTCGGATGCGCTGGAACGCCACGCCGAGCGCTTCCAGAAACGCCGCATCAGCGGATTTGCGCCGCAGCGGCAGGTTGAAATTGTAGCCGAGGCCGGGGCCTTCGCCGCGCTCGTCGGCATGGCCCCAGAAGAACGGGTAGAAGCGCACCGGATCGGCATGCAGCGAGACGGTCAGCACGTCGGGCCGCGCATAGAAAATGCCTTGCGTGCCGTTGCCGTGATGCAGGTCGACATCGAGGATCGCCACGCGGGCCGCCTGTCTACGCAGCACTTGTGCCGCGACGGCCGAATTGTTGATGAAGCAGAAGCCGCCGGCGACATCGGCAAAGGCGTGGTGGCCAGGCGGTCGGCACAGCGCATAGGCGCCGGAAGCGCCTGCCATCACCGTTTCCGCCGCCTCGACGGCGCTCCAGGCGCTCCACAGCGCGCTCTGCCATGTCTCGCCCGAGATCGGGCAGGCCGTGTCTGCCATATGATAACCGGCCTGGCCGACAGCGGAGGCCGGATAGGAGCCGTTGCGGGCGATCGGGTGGATATTGGGGATGACCTCCGCCGACGCCCCGTCGATCCGCTGCCAGCGCTCGAAAATATGTTCGAGGAAGTCGAGATATTCGGGCGTATGCACGGCGGAGACCGGGCCGAGCCCATGATTCCCGGGTCTTTCGATGGTGCAACCCGCAGACCTTGCGCCGGCTAATAATCTTTCGACGCGTTCCGGTTTTTCAGGATTTGGTTGCGCGGCACCGCTGGAAAGGAAAGCCTTGGGGTCGTGCCGCTTCTGCTCCTGCGCGTAGAAGGCTTTCATGGCTGGTCCCCATTTTCCGGCGTGTCGGCGAAGGCGAAAAACGCCTCGCCGATGATTTTCTGCGTCTGCTCGTAGCTCGACCAGGCAATGCCCAGCCTCTCGTAAAAAGCCTTGGCGCCCTCATTGTCGGTGTCGACGGACAGCCTCAGATAAACGCCGCCATCCCTGCGGCATTCCGCCGCCACGCGGCGCAGCAGGCGTTCGCCGATCTTGCGGCCACGGAACCGGTCTTCGACATAGAGGTCCTGCACATAGACGCCAGGCCGCCCCATCCAGGTCGAGAAGATCGGGAAATGCAGGCACAATCCGGCGAACTCGCCATCCACTTCGGCGATCAGCGTCGAGAAAGCGGGCTTTGCGCCGAAGCCCCAGGTTCTGAGATCGTCCGCCGTCGAGATGATTTCCTCGGGCGCGCCGATATGAGTGCCGAGTTTCAGGATCGCCGCATGGATGGTTTCGACATCATCGATGGTGCCGGGGCGGAGGAGGACATCATTGGAGGCTGGATTGGTCACAGTCTTGTCTCAAAAAGCCACGCGGTCGCCGCCCTTGAGCGCCAGCATGTCGCGCGCTTCCGCCGGTGTGGCAACCTCCAGCGACAGCCCATCGAGAATGCCACGGATGCGGCGCACCTGGTCGGCGTTGGATTTCGCCAATTGACGGCCGTCGTAGAGGCTGTCCTCCAGCCCGACACGCACATTTCCGCCCATCGCGGCGGCGATCGAGATCAGCGGCATCTGGCTCCGCCCGGCGGCCAGTACCGAAAACTGGTAGCTGTCGCCGAACAATTTGTCGGCGATCCGCTTCATATGGACGAGATTGTCCGGGTCGGCGCCGATACCGCCCAGGATGCCAAGTACGAACTGGATGAACAGCGGCCCGGACACCAGCCCCCGGTCGCGGAAATGCGCCAGTGAATAGAGGTGGCCGACATCGTAACACTCGAACTCGAAGCGGGTGCCGCAGCCTTTGCCAAGCCGCTCGAGCACGCCTTCCATGTCGGCAAAGGTGTTCTTGAAGATGGTGTCGCGGGTTGCTTCGAGTAGCTTCGGCTCCCATTCGTGCTGCCATTCCCTTGGCTTGTCGAGCATTGGGAACAGCGCGAAATTCATCGAACCCATGTTGAGCGAACACATTTCGGGTTCAGCCCGCAGCGGTGCCGCCAACCGTTGGTCCAGCGTCATCAAAGAGGAGCCGCCGGTGGTGATGTTGATCACTGCGTCGGTCGCCTGCTTGATGCGCGGCAGGAACTGCATGAACACTTCGGGATCGGCGGTGGGGCGGCCATCCCTGGGGTCGCGTGCGTGCAGATGCAGGATCGAGGCCCCGGCCTCGGCGGCCGCGATCGCATCCGCCGCGATCTGGTCCGGCGTCACCGGCAGATGGGGCGACATGGACGGCGTATGCACCGAACCGGTGACGGCGCAGGTGATGATGACTTTTCGCGGCGCCATTTCTTCTACCCTCGGCCTTCGACCGGCAGGTCCAGTTCGCCGGCCAGGACTTCGAGCGAGTCGCCGATGATGGAGATGATCTCGCCGACCTGCTCGCTGGTGACGATCATCGGCGGCGCCACCATGAAATTGTCACCGTCGACGCCGCCCTTGACCCTGCGGCCGTAGATAATCAGTCCGCGCTCATAGGCGAGGTCGAGCAGCCGTTGCGTCGCTTTCTTGGGCTGGTCGATCGGCTTCAGAGTTTCCGGATCGGCGACCATTTCGGCGCCCGTAAGCAGCCCCTTGCCGCGCACATCGGCAATGAATGGAAAGCGTTTCGCAAGTGCCTTCAGGCCGTCCATCAGCACATCGCCCATGGCAGCCGCATTGGCGATCAGGTCGAGCCGGTCCATTTCGCCCAGCACCGCAAGCCCGGCGGCGCAGGCCAGCGGATTGCCGGCATAGGTGTGGCCGTGCTGGAAGCCGCCGGTGGCGAGCAGCGGCTCGACCAGCCGCATCGGCGCCGCCAGCGCGCCGAGCGGCGCGTAGCCCGATCCCAGCCCTTTCGACAGCGCGACGATGTCCGGCTTGCAGTTCCAATGGTCGCCGCCGAGGAATTTGCCGGTGCGGCCCGCACCGCTCATCACTTCGTCGTGGATGAGCAGGATGCCGTAGCGGTCGCAGATTTCGCGGATGCGCGCATAGTAGCTGTCGGGCGCCACCAGCGCGGCGGTCGCCGCGCCGCCGATCGGCTCCATGATGAAGGCGACGACGCTTTCGGGGCCTTCGGCGAGGATCTTTTCCTCCAGCATGTCGGCGTAGCGGACGCCGCGCTGCTCCATCGAGAAATTGTCGCGGTCGCGCCAGGCGGTTGGTGCCGGCACGGTCGGCATCACCCGCATCATCGGCGTAAAAGTCTCGGCCAGCGCATCGTCGCCGGTGATCGAAAGCGAACCCAGCGTGCCGCCATGATAGGAAGGAAAGCGGGTGATCACTTTCCAGCGGCCGGCCTGGCCGGTGGCGACGGCCCATTGCCGGGCCAGCTTGATGCAGGATTCCGTCGCCTCCGAGCCGCCGGAGACGAAGAAGATGCGGTCCATGCCTTGCGGAAGCTTGCCGGCAAGTTCTCGCGCCAGTTCTTCCGCTGGCTCGTTTTCGAAATGCAGCCGGTAGGCGAAGGTGGCGCGGTCCATCTGCCGCTTCATGGCATCGAGCACATTGCGGTTGGAATGGCCGATATTGGCGACCATCGGGCCGCTCGATCCGTCGATGAAACGGCGGCCATCCTGCGTCCACATGTAGATGCCTTCGGCGCGATCGATGAGCGGTCGGCGCAGGCTGGACAGATAGAAGAGATGCGATTCTCGCCGAGTTTCGGCGGCATGCTGGACTTTCGACATGTCAGGACTTTCCAAGATAGCGATCGAGGACATTCTGGGTAACCCGTTCGACCATCGGGTCTTGTCTTAGCAGGCCGGCGACCCATTCGCAGCTTCCGGCGTGGAACACCTCGCCCTTGCCGCGTGGAAAATTGACGATCATGCCATTGCTGCGTTTGACCTTTTCGAGATTGGCGTCGCTCCTGTCGCCGAACAGCGTCTCGGCGCTGAAGCGGCCATCCTCGTCGGTGAGGAACTGGTCCTCGACCGGGATGTCGGCGCTTTCCCCGACCTGGCTGGCCATGCCGACGGCCAGCACCTGCAAGCCATCGGGCGCGCCGCTGGTCGCGGTCGGGTAGGGCAGGCCGCCACGGATCTCGAAATCGAGCCCGTCGACCTCATAGCCATAGACATGGCTGTCGGCGCCCAGCAGGTCGCCATAATAGATGCCGGTCCCGGCAAAGGCCCAGTGCTCTGGCCGGTAGACCGGAAACCCGCGCACGCCGCGCGGCGCGCAGCCGCCCCAGCCCGCGTAAAGGCCACGGGTGGCGTTGAGCCCGAAGGTCGCGGCACCCGGCCTGCCGATTTCGGGCGCTTCCCAGGAATTGGTGGCGCGTGTCACGTCGCCGCCGCGATAGGCGGGGTCTTCGGCCCGCGCGCGGTATTTGTAGCAAACCTGCCGGCGGCCTTCATCCTCCAGCCGGGTTTGCCACATGAAATTGCCGGCAAAGCGCGCCGCATGGCCGCCGCGCTCGACATAGAAGTCGACGGCATCGCGCATTTCCCAGGTCCAGTATTCGTCATGGCCGACGAAGACCGCGCAGTCGTAGCCGTCGAGAATCTCGGGCGAGAAATGCAGGTCGTGCTGGCTGGTCAGATCGGCATCATAGCCCGCCCGTTCGGCAAAGCGAAAAAAATGGCTGTCGTAGCTGGCCCAGCCCGACGAGGCGTATTTCTTCGAATGGCCGGTGGCGAGCGCCCATTCCATGTGCGGATAGCGCGGCACCGTCTTCGGCGGCACCGCGACTTCCAGCGGCACGCGCGGCGCGTCCGCAGGCAGCACGGCAAAGCCGCGGCACCAGGGGCGCTGCGTCGACACGATGGGCGAGTACTGGTCGCGGTCGGGCCCGGTAATGCCCTGATAATGGTTGGAACCGCCCCAGGTGTTGTATGCGAGCCAGGTGCCCGTCGCCGCCACCTGCAGCACTCGGCCCGGCTTCTTGCCCGGTTGGGGCGAGACGATAAAGATGTGGTGACTTCGGATCGGCTTGCCGTCGCGCCCGTCGGCGGTCAGAGTCACGCGATAGGCGCCGGACGGCCAGTCGTTTTCCACACGGAATTCAAAGGAGGATTCCCAGCCGCAGCCTTCGGCCGAGCACTGGTCCGGGCTGTCCTGCCAGCGCGACGCGATGCCGGATGTCTCGAACACTTTCGCCTCGGTGCCGCCGTCTCGGGTGATGGTCATGCTGAATGACGGAGCTGTGGAACTGACATGCAGCGTAACCGTCTCGCCGGCGCGATACGAAAACCGGTCGCTGTAGCACCAGATCTCGCCGCGCTCGCCATCCATGCCTGGCCACTCGTAATAGTGGCCGCGAACCGCGTGGCGGCGCTGCTCCGCCGTCAGTCCGAAATCGGGGAATTCCGTGGGATATCTGGTCATCATCATGCTCAGGCGGAAAGATATTTCTTGAGGAAGCCGCGCGTGCGTTCCTTTCGCGGCGCGCGAAAGATCTCGGCTGGCGGGCCTTCCTCGACAACCACGCCGCCATCCATGAACAGCACCCGGTCGGCGACCTCGCCGGCAAAGCGCATCTCATGCGTTACGATGAGCATGGTCATGTGTTCGGCGGCAAGCTGTTTCATCACCGCGTTGACCTCGTCGACCAGTTCCGGGTCGAGCGCCGAAGTGGCTTCATCGAACAGCATCACCTTGGGCTGCATGGCCAGAGCACGGGCAATCGCCACACGCTGCTTTTGGCCGCCCGAAAGCCGGGAGGGGTAGGCGTCGATCTTTTCGGCGAGCCCGACCTTGGAGAGGAGTTCGTGCGCGAGCGCCTTGGCATCGGCTTTCGGCATGCCTTTCAGGATCACCGGTCCCATGGTGATGTTCTCGATCACCGTCAGATGTGGGAACAGATTGAAGTGCTGGAACACCATGCCCATTTGCTGGCGCACCTTGTTGATGTGTCGCTCGAAGGCCTGGCCATGCAACGGCTGGTTGACCTGCACGCCGTCCAGCCAGACTTCGCCACCGTTCAATGTCTCGAGATGATTGATCGAGCGCAGCAGCGTGCTCTTGCCGGAGCCGCTTGGACCGATGATCGCCACGATCTGCCCACGCTCGACCGACAGGTCGATACCCTTGAGAACCTCGACGGCGCCGAAGGATTTGCGCGCCCCGCGAACCTCCACCATTGGCCTCTGCGTGCTCATCGGGAAACCTCCACATGCCGTTCAAACCGATGCAAGGCCGCTTCGAGCACAAGGTTGAGAATGTAGTAGAGCACGGCAGCCGTAATGTAGAATTCGAACGGGCGGAACGTTTCGCTGATCGCCAGTTGCGCCGAGTGGACCAGCTCCGCGATACCGATGACCGAGACGATGGAGGATTCCTTCAACAACGCGATCAGGTTGCCGCTGATCGGCGGCGCCGTGTTGCGGATGGCTTGCGGTATGACGACGTAGCGCAGCGCCTGCCATTTGCCGAAGCCGATGCTGCGCGCGCCTTCCGTTTGGCCGACGTCGACCGCCACGATGCCCGCGCGAATGACATCGGCATTGTAGACGGCAAAATGCAGCCCAAGCCCGATGATGCCGGCGGCAAGGGCAGGGATGTCGATGCCGATCTGCACCAGTCCGAAATAGATCTGGAAAAGTTGCAGCAGCAGCGGCGTACCCATGAACACCCACATGAACGCGCGCACGGGGTAGGCCAGCATCGCCGGTGCGTAGAGGACGATGACGGCGAACAGGATGCCGAAGGCAAAACTGAGGGCTCCGGCCGAGACCGTCAGCACCGATGTCCACCAGGCGCCTGTCAGAAGAAGGTCCCAGTAGGGCACGACGACGCTGAAATCGAGACCTTGCATCACGCTCCCCCGATCAGATGATGGCAAAGCGCTTGTCGAGCATGTCGACGATGCGGGCAATGGCGTAGACCATGATCATGTAAAGCAGGGCCGCGACGCCGAAAATCTCGAACGGCTTGTAGGTGGAGCCGATGAAACGCTGGGCCGTATAGGTCAACTCCACCACCGAAATGGTGGACACCAGCGCGGACCCCTTCAGCAAGGCGACCGTGTTGACGCCGAGCGGGCGGATCATCAGCCTCGCGGCCTGCGGCAGCACGACTTTGCGCAAGGTCTGCAAACGGCTGAATCCGATTGTGCGGGCAGCCTCCGTCTGGCCGCGGTCGACCGCCATCACGGCGCCCCGGATCGATTCCGCCATATAGGCGCCGATGTTGAGGCCAAGGCCGATCACGCCAGCCGTGAACGGCTCCAGATTGATGCCGATCTGCGGTCCGCCGAAATAGAACACGAACAGCTGGATCAGGCAGGGTGTGCCGCGAAACAGGCTGACATAGACAGTGCCGACGGCCCGCAGGATCGCCGATCTCGACATCCGGGCGGCCGCCGCCAGCGCCGCGGCCGCCAGCCCCAGAACCAGGGCCAGCACTGTCAGTTCCAGCGTCACGAGCGCCGCTTCCACGAAAAACGGGAAGACACGGCTCATCAAGGAGAAATCCATGGGGTCTACCCGGCAGGAATGTCGTTTGGTTTTCAGGCGACCTGGCCGCCTGAAAACCGGATGGAATTAGCGGATGTCGGTGCCGACCCACTGCTTGGAGATCTTCTCGTAGGTGCCGTCTGCCATCATCCCGTCCAATGCCTTCTGCATGGCGGCCTTGAGCTCCGGATTGTCCTTGCGGATGGCTATGCCGATGGCGACGCTGCCGCCTTCGATGTCAGGCGTGTCGAGCTTGCGCACCTTCTCGCCGGTTTCCTTGACGGCGACCATGACCGGAATGTTGTCGACGACGATGGCATCGACACGGCCCGCCTTCAATTCCAGCAACAATTCCGGCAAGCCCTTGTAGGTGCGGACATCCCAGCCACCCTGCGCGCGCGCCCATTTCTCGTGCGTCTCGCCCAGCGTCACGCCAAGGGTCTTGCCCTTGAGGTCGTCGAGGCTCTGCACCTTGGAATCCTGGTTCACGAAGACCGCGCGGCCGGCGTGATAGTAGGGGCCGACGAAATCGACGACTTTCTCGCGCTCGGGCGTGATCGTCATCGAGCCGACGACGGTGTCGTATTTGTTTGCGAGCAGGCCGGCGATGATGCCGTCCCAGGCGGTGGTGATGATGGTGCCCTTGACGCCGATGCGTTCGGCGATGGCCTTGCCGATATCGGCGTCGAAGCCGACAACCTCGTTCTGGTCGTTGACGAAGTTGAAGGGCGGATACTGCCCGCTCATCGAAATCTTCAGTTCGCCTGCCGAGTTGATCGTTTCGAGATCGTCGGCGCTGGCCGAAACGGCGGTGAAGGCCGAAGCAAGCAGCAGTGCGGCAACCGCGATGCCGGAAAATACCTTGTTCATCTGAATTTCTGTCCTCTGGATGGAGCGCGAAGGCTTGTTCTTGGGAGGCGTTGGGGCGCTCTCCTGATGTCAATGATTGCCTTTGCTCCAGCATTGCGCAAATAGATAATGGGAATAGGGAGCATAGATACCAAGAATGGCATTGCCTCGCCCCGAACGGCTGGTCTGGGACCTCGACTGGAACCTGCTGCGCACATTCGTCGTCATCGCGGAGGTGAAAAGCATCACCCGGGCAGCCGAGCGCCTGAACCTCAAGCAACCCAGCGTCAGCAACGCGTTGCGGCGCCTGGAGGATCGCGTTGGCCGGCGCCTGGTCGAGCGTGATGCGACACGCTTCGAACTCACCGAGGTCGGGCGCCTGATCTATGAGCAGAGCGTGGAGGTGTTCGGCACCATATCGCAACTGCCGCTGCTGATGCGCGGGATCAGCGACGACGTCACCGGCCACGTCATGATCGCGACCGCCAGCCATGTCGTCTCGCCGCTGTTCGACCGGGCGCTGGCGGAATTCCACCGCAACTACCCGCGCGGCTCCATCACCATCTCGGTCGCGGCAAGCACGGAAGTGGCCAAGCAGGTGCGGGAGCGCCGCGCTTCCTTCGGCATCTGCCTGGTCAGCCAGCGCGATCCGGCACTGGACTACACGATGGTTTATCGCGAGTTCTTCGGCTTCTTCTGTGGCCCGCAGCACAGGCTGTTCGGGAAGACCGGATTGACGCTTGCGGATCTGCGGGGCGAGCCGTCCGTGTCCTTCCAGACCGATCACATTTCGGACGCCTTGCGGCCGGTGGCGTTGCTGCGCAGCGAGGCCAAGCTGAATGCCGATGTCGTCGGCGTGTCGTCCAGCCTGGAGGAGGTGCGGCGCATGATCGTGGCAGGGCTCGGCATCGGCCCGCTGCCGCTGCATGTCGCGCGGCGCGACGTGGCCGATGGTATGCTGTGGCGATTGCCGCCTTACGATGCGCCGCCGGCCATCGACATCTTCCTGCTGACCAATCCCGACAAGGCGATGAATCGGGCCGAGAAGGCGCTTTTGTCCGGAATTCAGGCCCTGATCGCCGAAACGCCCCTGCAGGATCGAATCTACAGCGATTGACGGGTCGACGCGGGTCTATTCGACAAGGAAGGCCGCGGCGCGGTCGCGCATCGGCTCATCCAGCGCCACCGAGGCCCTGGCGGTGAGATCGAAGCGCACGCTGGTCGTCCGGCTCGATGCATGGACGGTGCCATCGATCGATCCGGACATCACCTGTTCGAAGGTGATGGAGGTGCGACCGACCTTGACCACATGCGAGCGGATGGTGAGGAGCGAGCCGGCTTTCGTTTCATGCCGGTAGTCGATTTCGGTGCGCACGTCGGCCCATCCGTTCTGGGAGCCCTGGCCGCCCTCCTGTCCGGCGATATGGCCGAGGAGCTGGAAACTGGCATCGTCGAACATCGCGGCGTAATGGCGCACATTCATGTGCCCCATCACGTCGCACATCCAGGGATGGGCGACGCCCACGAAGGTGACGAGGGATTTGCTCATGTGAATTGTTCCGTGGCCTTTGTTTGGATCGCGAGACGCCTTATCGAAACGCGCGGCTGCAGGCAAACCGGCGGATGACTTGGGTGAGGGCTTTCGAGCCGGCGATGGCCTGTAGGTCGACATTCCTTAGCCGGGCCCTTGGCCCTCCCGAGCAAACCGACTATCTCAGAAAGACGGCGGCAGTTCCGCCATGGGGACAGGCATGCTCAGGGTGCAAAAGGTCAAGGTCGACGACATCTACGTGCCCACCGCGCGCAAGAAGACGCTGCATCCCGAGACCGTCCGGCATCTCGCCGAGGATATCCTGGAAAACGGCATGAAGACGCCGATCCAGGTCCGCCACGATGGCAAGCGGCACATACTTGTCGAAGGACTGCATCGTCTGGAAGCAGCCAAGTGGCTCGGCGAGTCAGAGATCGACGCCTATCTGGTGCAAGCCAAGCGCCACTGACGCGCGCCTTCGCCCGAAGCACGCACAGTCTCCAGAATTTTTCACCTGGCATGTCGGGTTGCGTTGCATTGGCTCGTCCTTGGGACGGAAGCCAGATCAAGCCGAATCCCGAGGAGAAAATAGTGGCCACCAAGCTCGACATCGCCCCCGCCAACGACCGCGAACTGGTTCTCGCCCGCATCATCGATGCACCGCGCGAGAACGTCTATCGCTGCTGGACCGACCCGACCCTGATCACGCAATGGTTCGCGCCAAAGCCGTGGACGACGCCGCGTGCCGAGATGGACGTGCGCACGGGTGGCAACAGCCTCGTCGTCATGGCCGGTCCTGACGGCGATGAATTCCCCAATCCCGGGGTTTTCCTGGAAGTCGTTCCCGGCAGGAAGATCATCTTCACCGATGCCTATACCCAGGCGTGGGAGCCGTCGGAAAAACCGTTCATGACCGGCGTGCTGACCTTCGAGGACGAAGGCGAGGGCAAGACCCGCTACATCGCGCGCGTCCGGCACTGGAGCGTCGCCGACCGGCAGCAGCACGAGGCGATGGGTTTTCACGCGGGTTGGGGGCAATGCACCGACCAGCTCGAAGACCTCGCCAGGACGCTTTGACATCGGTCGACCAGGAGGAGACCGATATGTCCAGAACCCTGTTTTTTGCCATTCTTGCTTCGGCGGCGGCGTTTCTCGCTTGTCCGGGCACCATCAATGCAGAGGAGACGAAGCCCGCCATGACCACCGAAACGAAAACGCTGCCGAAGCCGCAAAAATCCGGCCTGCTGCCGATCAACGGCGTGAACTACTATTACGCTATCTATGGCAAGGGTGAGCCGCTGCTTCTGCTGCATGGCGGCCTCGGCTCCATCGACATGTTCGCGCCGATCCTGGCCAAGCTTGCCGAGAACCGCACCGTCATCGGGGTCGACCTGCAGGGGCACGGCCGCACCGCGCTTGGCGACCGGCCATTCACCCTGGAGGCGATCGGCGATGATATGGCTGGTATCGTCAAGACACTCGGCTACGACAAGGTCGACGTCATGGGCTATTCGCTGGGCGGCGGCGTTGCCTTCCGCATGGCGGTCCAGCATCCCGAGGTTGTGCGTCGGCTGGTCCTTGTCTCGACCGGCTACGCCGCCGACGGCTTTTATGACGAGATGCGTCCGCAGCAGGCGCAGGTAAGTGCCGCCGCCGCGGCGTTCATGAAAGAGACACCGATGTACAAATCCTACGTCGCCGTCGCGCCACATCCCGAGGACTTCCCGAAGCTGCTCGACGCGCTCGGCAATTTCATGCGCCAGAACTACGACTTCTCCGCCGACGTTCCCAAGCTGAAGATGCCCGTCATGCTCGCTTACGGCGACAGCGACATGTATAAGCCCGAGCATGAGATCAAGTTCTACCGGATGCTCGGTGGCGGCCTGAAGGATGCCGGCTGGATGCGCGAGAACCTGTCTCAGAACCGTCTGGCCATTCTGCCCAACCGCACCCACTACGACGTTTTCTTCGCTCCGGAACTGACGGCCGCCGCACTGCCGTTCCTCGACGGCCAGACCAAGGTGAAGAGCTGGGACGAGGTGGTCGGCGAAACCGAATGACCCTGCCATCTCTGGCGGCCGTCTCCAGCGAGACGGCCGTCGTGCTGTTTAGGAAGCCCTGGCGCGGCGTGGCTGTCTCAGATGCTTGATGCCGCCCATCTCGACGAAGTTGGTCGCCGATTCCCAGAGATAATCGCCGTAGAGGAAAGGCTCGAAGGGCTCGGCGCCCTCCAATGGCAGGGGCGAGATTTCCGCGTCGACGCGCGGCTCGTAGAAGAACGGGATCGAGAACCGCACCGTTTTCGGCGCAATGACCCGGTGCCGTGTCGCGCGCACGCGGCCACCGGTCCAGCGCTCCAGCAACTGGCCGAAATTAACCGCCAGCGTGCCATTGGCTGGAGGCACGTCGATCCATTCGCCGGCGAGGTTCTTTGCCTGCAAGCCCTCGACGCCGTCCTGCGCCAGCAAGGTGACGAAGCCTGAATCGGCATGTTCGCGGCCGATGATGGTGCGCGTTTCGCCCTTGTGGGTCACCGAAAACTCCGGCCCGCTTGTCTCGACGCCGGCACTGGCGTCGCGCAGGGGATAGCGGATCAGCCGCAGCGTCGAGATGCCACCAGCGAAATAGGCATCGAAGATCGTTTCAGGCAGGCCAAGCCCGCGTGCGATCGACCGCATCAGCATGGTGCCGACCGTCTCCATCGCGCGGTAGTAGTCGGCCGCGGCGGTGCGCCAGCCGGGTAAGGCATTTTCGGCCGGTAGTGGTGTCGGCTCGCACAGGGGATCGTCGGAGGCCGAGACTCGCGCCGCATCGGCAAGGTCCGGCCCCATGTCGATGCCTTCCTTGTAGGAAACGGCTTGCGGCTGCAGCGGAAACCAGCCGCGGTAGAAATTCTTCTTCGTGTGATCGAAATTCCAGCGCAGCAATTCCTGCTTGCCGGCATCGGGGAGCGCAAAGATGCGCAGCAATCGCGCGCGCTTGTCCGGCGTCAGCCAGTCATCGCCGGGAAAATCCCGGACCGCCAGGAAACCGATACCTGCCGCGGCAGCCATGATCCTGGCGTCGGCGCGGTCGCGGGCGGGCGAGGGCGGCCCGAACAGGTCCGCAATGCCGATCGTTTCGATGTCCGGTGTCATGACGTCCTGCCGCATCACGATAATCGATGACGTTGTATCAAAGCTTTTCAATTGACCCAATCGGCCTCGCCGCTACCTTGCCGCCTGTTCACTCCACCAATGGATTCAGGCGATGGCAAAATACGAAGGCGGATGCCTGTGCAAAGCGGTGCGCTACCGCACCGACGCCGACCCCATCAACGAGCGCATCTGTCACTGCCGGCTCTGCCAGAAGGCGATCGGCGCGGCCTTCAATGCGCGTGTTCTGTTCCGCATCGACGATGTGACGGTCGAGGGCCGGTTGGCCACGGTCAACACCTCGCCGGACCTCAAGCGCGGGTTTTGCCCGAACTGCGGCACAACGATGTTTTCGCGGCGCGACTCCGCCGGCATCATCGGCGTGACCACCGGTTCCCTGGACGACCCGTCGTTCTTCAGGCCACAGATGCATATGTGGACCGCCTCGAAACAGCCCTGGGTGATGTTTGACGACGGCTTGCCGCAATATGAGGGCGCACCGCCGGCCTAGCCCTCCACCTTCTCCTCAACAGGACGACGTGCCCCAGGATGACCAAAAATTAATCCAAAGAGACACGCGATAGCCGGCAAACCGTCATTGGCGGGCCATCTTTGTCACCCTATCTAAGCGTCGCGGGCCCGGCATTCGAGGAGACGACGGATGAACGACAGCATCAGCACCCTGGACGAGCTTTTGAGCGATCCGATGGTCCTGCTTGTGATGGAACGTGACCGTGTGCGCCCGGAACAGGTGCGCATGCTGCTTGAGCGGGCTCGCCGGCCTTCCCTCGATGAACCGGTTGTCCCGCCGGCGCATGTGATCGCCAGGACCTGCCAGAAACTGTGGCTGTGCCCCTGAGTAGCCTTGCGATCTTCCATGAACATCATTGGCCGGCCCCTGGGCCGATGCGGGTTGCGCAGCCCGTAGACGGTTGGAATGCGTCCGCCGCGTCGCGACGCAATGACGCCCGTTCGGGCCGCCAGCTTACAAATCCGTAAATTGATTCTCCGCCGCATAGCGGTATGGCTTGCCCGGCATTGATCGCCGCCGATCCTGCCTTCGCAAGTCCGATCCCTCCCGCATGGAGCCGACATGGCTGATATCTGCACGCAAGGCGTCGACACGGGCTTTGTCGGCCTTGGATTTGCCAAGGTCGCTTTCCTCGGCCTTGTGCAAGGCATCACCGAACTGCTGCCGATCTCCTCGACCGCCCATATGCGCATCGTGCCGGCTGTGCTTGGCTGGCAGGACCCGGGCTCGGCTTTCTCCGCCGCCATGCAGCTGGCGGCCCTTGCAGCGGTGGTCAGCTATTTCTGGGGCGACGTGAGGGATCTCCTGTTTGGATCACTCGATGCCCTCACGCGCCGCGATTTTGCCGACCGGCATTTCCGTCTGGCGCTGTGGATCGTGCTGGCGACGATCCCCATCGTCATCGCCGGCGTGGCGCTCTCGGGCGTCCTCAACACCTGCAATTCGCCGTTGCGCAGTCTGAGCGTGATTGGCTGGGCCTGCATCGCCATGGCGGTCCTGCTGGCGCTGGCCGAGATTTTCGCCCGTCACAAGCGCACCGTTGGCGAAGCGTCGCTCGCCGACGCGCTCCTTGTCGGCGTCGCGCAGGTTGGCGCGCTGATCCCGGGCGTCTCTCGCTCTGGCTCGACGCTGACGGCGGCGCTGGGGCTTGGCTTCAAGCGGGCGGAGGCGGCCCGTTTCTCGTTCCTGCTCGGGCTGCCGGCGATCGCGCTCGCCGGCCTCAAGGAATTGTGGGAACTGCACAAGGTGCATCTCGACGCCCATGGATGGTCGGTTCTCGGCGTGGGACTGCTCGTGGCCTCGATATCGGCCTTCTTCGCCATCTGGGGCCTGATGCGCGTGCTCGAACGCTTCTCCGCCTGGCCTTTCGTCATCTATCGCGGCGCGCTCGGGGTCGTCCTGCTGCTCGGCGTGGCTCTGGGATGGCTAGCCTAGGCCGAACCGGCACGCTTGCGGTGTTGCGCTGCTGCAACCGCCTGGAGCGCATCAACCCATGCCCGAAGATGTGATCGGACGCCTTCATTGACTTCCGGCAATGTCCGCCCTTAACGTTCTGTTAACAAAAAACAGATGGCGGAGCCGCATGGCATCCTCGTTGGGTTTGCGCCGCAAGGCGAAGGGGCTGGGGCTTGCGATTGCCCTGATTGCTTTCTGTTCGGCGGCGAATTCCGCCTACGCGGCTCCCGCTTCCATGGTCATCGGCGGCTCGACCTCGCAGCCGATCGGCCACTATGATTTTTGCAAGATCCATGCCGCCGAGTGCTCCATCCGTTCACCCGACAGCGAGCCGGAACAGATGACTGGCAAGCTGTTGCGGGAGATCAGTGCCGTAAACCTTTCGGTCAACACGCGCGTCAAGCCGATGAGCGACATGGACAATTACGGCAAGGAGGAATGGTGGGCCTATCCGGACAATGGCTTCGGCGATTGCGAGGATTACGCGCTGGAAAAGCGGCGTGAGCTCAACAGCCTGGGCATCGCCATAGCCAATCTCCTGATGACGGTGGTTCGCAAGCCGGATGGCGAAGGCCATGCCGTGCTGACGGTACGCACCGACAAGGGCGACTTCATCCTCGACAATCTTGTCGACAAGGTTCGTCTCTGGAACCAGACGCCTTATCGCTATCTGAAAAGACAGGCGAGCGACGACACCGGGCACTGGGTCTCCATTCTCGCCGGCGAAGAGAAGCTGGTCAGCGCCGTCAAATAGCCGTCGCGGGCCGTCACCGGACCGTAGTCCACGCTTCCCCTGAGCAAATCCTTCATCGTACCGGCAAGCGGTGCTATCCACGACAACTCGTTGGAACCGACAATCCGGAACGCGCATGGATTTTTTGACACTCCTGCATTCGGCGCCCTTGTTGCTGACTTTGGTCAAGGCCGCGTTGCCGCACGCGCTTGCCACGACAATGGCGTTCGGCCAGTGGTTCGCTTCGGTGCCGCCGTGCCGTGACGTCGCCTTCGAGGCCGGCAGCTTTCTCGTCTGCGAGGTCGATCCAAAACTGTATTCGATCGAACTGTTCTGGAAAGATCAGGGCGGCAAGCCTTTTCAGTCGCTGCACAATCTCGACAACGCCCAGCGCGCGGCCGGCCGTACCATGCTGTTTGCCATCAATGCGGGCATGTATCACCCCGACCTCAGGCCGGTCGGCCTCTATGTCGAGCGCGGCCGGGAAATGGCCGGTGTGAAGACGGGATCGGGCAGCGGCAATTTTTCGCTGCAGCCGAACGGCATCTTCTATATCGGCGGCGGCAAGGCCGCGGTGCGGGCGACCAGGGACTTCGTCAGGCAGCGGCCAGCCACCGACTATGCAACGCAATCAGGGCCGATGCTGGTGATCGACGGCCAGCTTCACCCGAAATTCCGATCCGACGGCACGTCGCGCAAGAGCCGCGACGGCGTCGGGGTGCGAAAGGATGGCGTCGCCGTCTTTGCCATCTCGAACGGCACGGTGACATTCCATGCCTTCGCCCGCCTGTTTCGCGACGCGCTCGGCTGCGACAACGCACTCTTCCTCGACGGCACTATATCGAGTCTGCTCGCTCCGGCCATTGGCCGCAACGACGACTATTGGAACCTGGGACCGATGATCGGCGTCTTCAGGAAACGCGGCTGACGCATGGCGCCATCCCCTAGGTCTGGGCATCGCGCCTGCCTCGCAGCCTGATGACAATCACGGCGACGATGATCGCCGCCACTATGGCCGCGATAACCGCCAGCCCGAACAGGCTGGTCGCGTCGAGTTCGGGCAGGCTGTCGGCCCCTTTCGCCACCAGCCATCCGGGCGACAGCACGACCGGCGCCCAGATGATCGCCGACAGGATGTTGGCGATCTGGAAGCGGCGCCTGTTCATGCCCATCATACCCGCGACCAGCGGCACGGTGGCACGCACCGGACCAAAGAAGCGGCCGACGAAAACCGCGGCGAAACCGTAGCGATGGAAGAACAGGCGCGCCCTGGCGATCTCACGGCGATAGCGGTTGAGCGGCCATTTGTGGACGACGCCGCGCCCGAGCCATTTGCCGAGAAAATAGGAGATGGTGTCGCCGAGCGCCGCTCCGATCATCGCGGCGAGGAGAACGGGCAAGGGTTGGACGACACCGGCGCCCACTAGGCCGCCGACGATGATCAGCACCGTGGTGCCGGGCAACAGGATGCCGACCAGCACCAGCGATTCGCCGAAGGCCAGCAGCCCGACCACGAGGCCGGCCCAGGCCTGATGGTTCTCGATGAAACAAACGCTTTGGTCGATGAACGACTGCACGCAAGCTCCCTTTTGAAAGTGTTTCTCAGCTGCCGCTGTCGAGCAGGCTCCTGAGTTCGTCGAGCTTGTCGTTGACGAGCCAGCCGCGTGGCCCGGCGCCTTTTCAAGAATTTTGGGAACGCCGGCGCAAACGCCGCATGCCGTTCTCAACAGCCACATCATGGCGCTGTCAAGGCTTGGCCGGGCCGCCGCCGGCGACTGTCTGAAAGGGGCCACAGCTATGGTAAAAAACTTGATTCAAACTTTATTGGTAATTTCTCGTTCATAACTCGTCTGGTTGTCCGTCGGCCGTCGCCTTCGGTCTGTTGTGTTTGAGTACAGGTCCAGATGCGGTTATCAGGCGTCATCAGTTTCGTGATCGCATCGCTGTGCCTCGCCGGCTGTTCCTCGACGTCGGGCATGGACGCGCTCGACATGCAGAAGCCATCCAATGAAACGACCAGTTCGGTGGTGCGGCCAAGCGCGCCGATCGCGTCCGTTCCGGTGGCCAGGGCAAACGCGCCGCGCAAGCGGGTTGAGGTTGCGTCCGCGGACGACACCGCTCGCCCCTTTGGCCTGGCGGAGGAAGAGACGGTGGCGTTTCCCGCACCCGAACTGCCCGACAGCGCCGAGCCGCCGATCGAGGAGGCTGCCCTGGGGTCGCCACCGAAGCTGCTGTCGCGGGCGGCACCGGCCATGCTCGCAGGACCGGTCACGCGCTACGGCTTCCGCGACGCCAAGCCGATCAATTTCGGCCGCTCGTCGCCCCGCCACCTTGCCGTGCACGGTGTCGACGTGTCGCGCTGGCAGGGTGACGTGAATTGGGAAAAGCTGCGCGCCCAGGGCGCCAACTTCGCCTACATAAAGGCGACCGACGGCGGCGACCACCTCGACCCGATGTTTATGAAGAACTGGCGCGGCGCGCAGGCCGCGGGGCTGAAGCGTGGCGCCTATCATTTCTTCTACTGGTGCCGCACCGCCGGCGAACAGGCCGACTGGTTCATCCGCAACGTGCCGAAGGTCGACGGTGCGCTGCCGCCCGTGATCGACGTCGAGTGGAACGGCGACTCCAGCTGCCAGCGCCGGCCGTCGCGCGAAAAGGTGCTGGAGAAGATGCAGGTGTTCATGGACAAGCTGGAGCGTCACTACGGCCAGCGGCCGATCATCTACACGTCGCCCGACTTCTATCGCGACAACCTTCGGGGCGCCTTCCCAGACTATCCCTTCTGGCTGCGCGCCGTGGCCCGGCATCCGTCTAAGGTCTATCCCGATCGCAAGTGGCTGTTCTGGCAGTATTCCGGTTCCGGCCTGTCGCATGGCGTGACCGGTCGCATCGACCTCAACGTCTTCCATGGCGATGAGCGGCAATGGCGCGCCTGGGCCGGCGGTGGCGGCCGGCAGATGATGGCTGACGCGGACTAGGCAGCGCGACTAATGGGCGCGCGCGCCGGAAGCTTCGCCGCGGGGCGCCTTGTCCGAGTGCCGGCGCGATTCGTCGAACGTGGCGAAGGCCAGAGTCCCGGAAAAAAAGCCGAAGCTGATCAGGACCGCCGCGATAACCATGATGTCGTAGCTGGGCACGTTCGTTCTCCGTTTGATGATTGCCATTGGCGGAGAAGACAGGATGAACGCAGGCAGGGCCTTGATCTGGGTCAACCAAGCCATTGAGGCGGCGCGCGATCCATCATTGCTGCGATGGACAGACCTGGATTCGAATGCCCGGACCGTCGCCATGCGTCCATTCAAGGCAATCCCACCGGGGTAACGAGCGGAGATGGCGCGCCTGGGCGGGCGGCGCGGGCCGGCAGATGATGGCCGACGCGGATCAAAACAGCGCTGGTTCGGATTCTTATTGCAGCTGAGCGCTGCGGCTGTTGCGTTCCTCGCTCAGCCGCAGCGCCGTCCTCAACCCCATGATCTCGGAAATCGCCGCGTCGATCATGGCCAGAAGCGTCAGCGTGTCGTGCTGGCTTGGATCGGCCCTGACATAGGCAAGCTGGTTCACGATGTCCTTGTCGTCGTCGGCTTCGTCGTTCATGTCCGTCTCCCGACTTGCAGCCTCGCGAAAGTTCCCGGCCCTTTTTAAGCCGATCGCCTCAGTCGTCAAATTACGCTTCAGCAATTCAATGCGCGTGAGGCGCCGGCATTGGTGTTTTGCGAATAAGCGAGACATTGCCGCCGCGGTGCTGTCTAGTGCCGGTTCCTGTACTCCGGGGGGATCAGGGTGGAGCTCCAATTTCTGCTTGTCGGATTTGCCTGCGCGGTCGCCGGCATGTTGTCGTTCATCACCTTCGTGAAATGGCGGGAGGTGCAGGCCCTCAGCCACTGGTTGCCGACGCCGGGAAAGATCATTTCGTCGCGCGCCGAGGCGCGTGAGGTGAGAGTCTCGGGCGTTGGCCCGGACAGCAATGACACCACCGAAATCCGCAATTTTCCGGCGATCACCTTCGAATACAAGGTGGGCGGCAAGAAATTTCAAAGCTCGCGCTACAGCGTGAAAGAGAATTTGGGAAATTTCGAAGTCGCTGAAACCCTGGCGCAGTTTCCGCGCGGCGCCGAGGTGACTGTCTTCTACAATCCGGCCGATCCGAGCAAGGCGGTGATCGAGCGCACCTTTCCCGATGGCGCCTTCAAATTCATGGCCAAGCTGTCGGCGGGACTGGTGATCGGCACAGTGGTTCTGGTGTTTTCCGTTGGCGGCGTCCTGGAGGGGATCAGGCCGCATCTGGCCAAGCCGCAGAATCTCGGGGCGGCGGCGCTGCTGTTGTTCATGGGCCTGTTCGTCCTGCGCATGGGTTTCGCCCAGAAGGCGCTTGCCAGGCAAGCGGTGCAATGGCCGGTCGCCGCCGGCCGCATCGATGCGTCGGGCCTGCAGACGATCCGCGCCAACGGCAGCTATCGCTGGCGCACCGTCTTTCGGTCGCGCATCGTCTACAGCTATGGCGTCGCCGGACAGCACTACAGCGCCGATCGTGTCGCTTTCGGCGTCAGCGTGACGGCCTCGCTGCCCGGCCTCGTCGGCGGTCAGGCAAGGCGTTATGTCGAGGGCAGCAAGGTCGACGTGCACTATGACCCGGCCAATCCCGCCTCGGCGGTGCTCGAATGCCGCGTGCGCGGGCTGTGGCTGCTGTGGGTCTGTTCGGTGGGCTTTATCGGCGCCGCGGCCTGGCTGGTCGTTTGAGGCGCCCGCTTTCATGACGAGGCATTCAATGATCACTGGCAAACCGGCCTTGTTCTTCCTGGCTCTGCTCGGCGCCGTGCAGGCAGCGAGCGCAAAAGAGTGTCTGTTGAGCCACGCCACCTATCGCGAGCCGCGTTCGGGTGCGGTCATGCAATTCCGGCCGCTCCACAATGAGCCGGCAGCGCAGACGGCCGAAGTGTTTTCGCTGACCGTGCCGAAGACCGATATAAGCCTGCCGGCCGACATCACCTGGACCAATGGCAGGAATTCATTTCCGCTCGGCACTATCCGCCACACCTGCACCGACGACGACCGCGAGGCGGGGCTGGAGGATGGCAGCGGTCTATGCCGGATATGGATGGGCCAGGTCTATGCCTTGACCGGAGGCGGCGCCGAGCAGCTTAACTCGCGCGAAGCGACGCCGGCGCCGAAAGGGCTGTTGCTGCCTGATTTCGGCGCTGCTTTCACCGAATTTGCCGACTTCGCCAAAGCCAATCGGAACGGCTCGGCATGGGACGCCTTCACTTTGGCGGGATGCAGCGATGAATAGCGCGATGGGGCTGATCAGCCTGACCTGCGCCCTCTTGGCACCGGTGACGGGCAATTGCCGTGGCTCGTGCCGAAGAAGCCCTCATCATCGCGCCGCCCGGCGACAAATGCGTTTGGGAAAGCACCGTATATCATCGGCTCGGTCGTAAGATTGGGCCGAACAAAAAGCCAAGGCCGACCCCTTCGGGCCGGCCTTGGATACCGTGAATAAGCCGATGTTTAGTGCCTCAAATTCTTCTCAGCTGCACCCGCTCGTGGCGCCGCACGTGTCGCACTTCTCGCAAGTCCCATTCCTTACCATGGTAAAATTCTGGCACTCGGAGCAGGAATTGCCGGTGTAGCCTTGCAGCAGCGACTTGGCGCGGCGGTCGGCGGCGAGTTTCTTCGCCTCGGCTGCTTCCTGGGCCGCCGTATCGGTGAACAGCGCCGCGGTGGTATCGGTCGAGGCATCGGAAGCCGCTTCCTCGAAGGCGATGTC
Source organism: Mesorhizobium sp. M8A.F.Ca.ET.208.01.1.1 (assembly GCF_004791315.1). Taxonomy (NCBI): domain Bacteria; kingdom Pseudomonadati; phylum Pseudomonadota; class Alphaproteobacteria; order Hyphomicrobiales; family Phyllobacteriaceae; genus Mesorhizobium; species Mesorhizobium sp. M8A.F.Ca.ET.208.01.1.1. Next base: position 1,339,824 of record NZ_SRUT01000001.1, on the reverse strand, counting down.
CTCGGCCAGTTCCTTGGCCCGCTCCTCATAGTCGCGCTTGTAGGCGATCGCCTCGTCGCTCGCCGGCTTCAACGCCAGCACGTTGGAGCCGGAGAAGGCCGTCGGCGCCGAGCGGGCAGGGGTGCCGGAGCCGGCAAAGCCCTTCGGCTCGCTGCCGCTTGCCCTCGACACCAGCTTCACCGGCGAACCGCGGGTCAGGCCCTTGGAGACGGCGTCGGTCTTGCCCTCGCTGATGCCGCGGCCAAGCGCGGTGTTGGAGAAGTCCGACTGGTCGACATGGGCGAGATCGTTGCGGCCGAGATAGGAGATGGCCAGTTCACGGAACACGTAGTCGAGGATCGACGTCGCGCTCTTGATGGCGTCGTTGCCGATGACCATGCCGGCCGGCTCGAACTTGGTGAAGGTGAAGGCGTGCACATATTCGTCGAGCGGCACGCCATATTGCAGGCCGAGCGAGATCGCGATGGCGAAGTTATTGAGAAGGCCACGCAGCGTGGCACCCTCCTTGTTCATGTCGATGAATATCTCGCCGAGACGGCCATCGTCATATTCGCCGGTGCGCAGGAATATGGTGTTGCCGCCGATCTTGGCCTTCTGCGTATAACCCTTGCGGCGGCCGGGCAGCTTTTCCTGCTCGCGCGACACACGCTCGATGATGCGTTCGACGATGCGTTCGGTGATCTGCGCCGCGCGCGCCGCCGCCGGTGCCTGGATCAGCTGCTCGACCGCATCGTCCTCGTCCTCCTCGCCATCGGCGAGTAGCGAGGCATTGAGCGGCTGCGACAGCTTCGAGCCGTCGCGGTAGAGCGCGTTGGCCTTCAGCGCCAGTTTCCACGACAGCATGTAAGCGCTCTTGGCGTCCTCCACCGTCGCGTCGTTCGGCATGTTGATGGTTTTGGAGATGGCGCCGGAAATGAACGGCTGTGCCGCCGCCATCATCTGGATGTGGCTGTTGATCGAAAGCGAGCGCTTGCCGATCTTGCCGCACGGGCTGGCGCAGTCGAACACGGCGAGGTGCTCGGCCTTGAGGAAGGGCGCGCCTTCCAGCGTCATAGCACCGCAGACATGGATGTTGGCGGCCTCGATGTCCTTCCGGGAGAAGCCCATCGCCGGCAGCATTTCGAACGAGAAGTCGTTGAGCTGCTCGTCGGTGAAGCCAAAAGTCTCCTTCACCCAGTCGGCGCCGAGCGTCCACTGGTTGAAGACGAACTTGATGTCGAAGGCCGACTTAAGCGCGGCATTGAGCGCCGCGACCTTGTCGTCGGTGAAGCCTTTGGCCTTGAGCGAGCCGGGGTTGACGGCCGGCGCCTGGTTGAGATTGCCGTGGCCGACCGCATAGGCCTCGATCTCGGCGATCTGGCTCTCGGAATAACCCAACGTGCGCAGCGCTTCTGGCACCGCGCGGTTGATGATCTTGAAATAGCCGCCGCCGGCGAGCTTCTTGAACTTCACCAGGGCGAAGTCGGGCTCGATGCCGGTGGTGTCGCAATCCATGACCAGGCCGATCGTACCGGTGGGTGCGATCACGGTTGCCTGCGCGTTGCGGTAGCCATGCTCCTCGCCCAGTTCGATGGCGCGGTCCCAGGCAGCCTTGGCGTGGGTGGCCAAATCCTGCTGCCTCAGGTCGGACGCCACGAGAGGGACCGGATTGACGGCGAGTTTTTCGTAACCGTCCTTGTCGCCATAGGCGGCGCGGCGATGGTTGCGCATGACGCGCAGCATGTTCTGGGCGTTGCGGTCATAGTCGGGGAAAGCGCCGAGCTCGGAAGCCATTTCCGCCGAGGTGGAATAGGCAACGCCGGTCATGATCGCGGTCAGTGCTGCACAGATCGCGCGGCCCTCGTCGGAATCGTAGGGAATGCCCGAGGTCATCAGCAGGCCGCCAATATTGGCGTAGCCGAGGCCGAGCGTGCGGTAGTCGTAGGAGAGCTTGGCGATCTCCTTCGATGGGAACTGCGCCATCATGACCGAGATTTCGAGAACCATGGTCCACAGCCGCACGGTGTGCTCGTAGGCAGCGATGTCGATCGTGCCGTCGGCATTGCGGTAGGGGAGCAGATTGATCGAGGCGAGGTTGCAGGCCGTGTCGTCGAGGAACATGTATTCCGAGCACGGGTTGGAGGCCCGGATCGCACCGGCGGAGGCGCAGGTGTGCCAGTCGTTCATCGTCGTGTTGAAATGCAGGCCGGGATCAGCGGAAGCCCAGGCGGCGTAGCCGATCTTTTCCCAGAGGTCGCGAGCCTTCAGCGTCTTCAAGACCTTGCCGTCCTTGCGGGCGGTCAGGTGCCAGTCGGCGTCGGTCTCGACGGCGCGCAGGAAATTGTCCTTCAGCGACACCGAATTGTTGGAGTTCTGGCCCGAAACGGTGAGGTAGGCGTCAGAATCCCAGTCGGTGTCGTAGGTCTTGAACGACATCGAGGTGTAGCCCTGCTTGGCGAACTGGATGACGCGGTAGATGTAGTTTTCCGGCACCGCCGACTTCTTGGCCAACTTGATCTCGCGCTTCAGCGCCGTGTTGATGGCCGGATCGAAGCAGTCGTCGTCATGGCCTTCGCAATTGACGCAGGCCTTCATGATCGCTTCGAGATGCTTCTTGACGATCTTGGAACCGGTCACCAGCGAGGCGACCTTCTGTTCTTCATTGACCTTCCAGTCGATGAATTCCTCGATATCGGGATGGTCGGCGTCGACGATGACCATTTTCGCCGCTCGGCGCGTCGTGCCGCCCGACTTGATGGCGCCAGCGGCGCGGTCGCCGATCTTGAGGAAGCTCATCAGGCCGGACGAGCGGCCGCCGCCGGACAGCTTTTCGCCTTCGCCGCGCAGCAGCGAGAAGTTCGAGCCGGTGCCGGAGCCATATTTGAACAGGCGCGCCTCGCGCACCCACAGATCCATGATGCCGCCCTCGTTGACGAGGTCATCCTGCACGCCCTGGATGAAGCAGGCATGCGGCTGCGGATGCTCGTAGGACGACTTCGACTTGGTCAGCTTGCCGGTGAAGGGGTCGACATAGAAGTGACCCTGGCTCGGACCGTCGATGCCATAGGCCCAGTGCAGGCCGGTGTTGAACCATTGCGGCGAGTTCGGCGCGACGCGCTGCGTCGCCAGCATATAGGCAAGCTCGTCGCGGAAGGCGCGCGCGTCTTCCTCCGACGCCTTGAAGTAGCCGCCCTTCCAGCCCCAATAGGTCCAGGTGCCGGCCAGCCGGTCGAAGACCTGGCGGGCGTCGATCTCGGAACCATAGCGCTCGGCTTCCGGCAGCTTGGCGAGTTCCGCTTCATCGGCGACGGAGCGCCACAGAAAGGAGGGGACGTCGTTCTCCTCGACCTTCTTCAGGCGCGCGGGGACGCCGGCCTTGCGGAAGTATTTTTGGGCCAGGATGTCCGCGGCGACCTGGGAGAACTGCGCCGGCACATCGATGTTGTCCAAGCGGAACACCACCGAGCCATCCGGATTCTTGATCTCGGAAAGCGCCTTGCGGAATTCGATCTCCGCATAAGCAGATTGGCCTGGCTTGGTGAAACGACGCTCGATGCGCATTGGTCCGATCCCTTTTGTCCATATATAGCGCTTTCATCAGGGGATTTCTGCCCCCAAAAGACGAAACGCGCAGTCCGCCGTTTGCCGGCACTGCGAACAATGCCGGCATCTCCACTTCGCGGGCGCGGCCACGAACACGACAAAACCCCCTGCCGGGCGTTTGCCGAGGCTGCCAATCGACCCCGCGGGTCCCTCAAAACTGAATTTTTCGATTCCCTCACCTGAGGGAAATTCACACTATCTAGCGTCGAACCTAGCTGCAAACACTAAATATAGTATTAACAGACAATTTATTCCAGTCCGACAATTCTCCCTTTCGTCGCCCACCACCCACGATCCCAACGCTTCCGCCGGCCTCGTAAACAGGCGGAAATGCGGGCAAAACGCACATAATCCGGGAAAAAGACCGGGCTCAGAACTTTCCGGTCGCGCTCTCAACAGGAGCACATGGCCTATAAAAGGCGACTCGTTTCGAGCCGTCAAGGATTCGTTTGCGTAGCTTTTGTGACCCCAACATCTTGTGTGTCACACATGTGGATAACGGGGATAGAATTGACCGCTGTGGCGGCCATTTTTCCGCCGGCAGGTATGCGCGATCCCCGTGCGTGTACGCGGACTGCGGAAATACTGTGCCGCGAACTCAAAAAGCCCGGCACGCCGGTGCGCCAGGGATCAGCCGTAATGCAGCTTCGGCTTGGGTTCAGTGCCGGTGAACTGGACGCCGAGTTGGTCGCTGCGGCGCCAGCGGACCTCGCAGCGATAGGCGACGCCGTCGAGCGGCACATAGAGAAGGAAATGATCGGGAACCCGGGCCTCGAGCGGTATTTTCAGTTCGGCGCCGCCCGCATGCTGGTTACGCACCATGCAACTCACTTCGGAATTCTGGATACCGGTGATGATCGTTCCACCCTTGAGCACGCGCGGACGATGCTCGCGCTGGGGCTCGGTGGACTCTTGCTGAAGTGGGTTTACAGGGTTCGCCATCGATGAAACGCGCCAGATTGGCCAATTTCTATCGAAGAAAAATTAGCAAACCATTCACGCGATACATCACATGGTTGTGAAATGATTACGATCCACGCACGGGGTGGATGGCCTGCGCCCTAGGAGAACCTGCGTGGGTCGGCGCAGAAATAGGCGATGATCTGACACAGGTCCGGTTCATTGACCATGCGCACCGCTTCGCTGGAATTGACCCATTTGCGGATGCGGGAGTGCTTTTCCTTCCAGCGGTCGGCGACCTTGTCGACGTGCAGCGGATACACCAGCACCTCGCAAGGCACTTCTTCGCCCGAAGCCAGCACCTTGGCGTAGAAATAGCGGCCGGCTTCGAGGTGGGAAATGTTTCCGCGCAGTCCCGCTTCCTCGGCGGCCTCGCGCGCTGCCGCTTCGCAGAGCGGCTCCCGGGCTTCCGGCCAGCCTTTTGGAAGCACCCAGCGGCCGGTATCGCGGCTGGTGATCAGCATGACCTCGACGCCGTTCCCGGCATCGCGCCAGGGCAGGGCGGCAACCTGCAGACGACACGGCGCCGTACCAAAGAGTCGCCGGACCCTCTCAGCCAGGTGGTTGTGTGTGGTTGGCCGTGTCAACATCGGAGAAGCTAGCCCCAAGCCTCCAGAATCGTTTGCCGTCTCACGAATCTTACGGCTAATTGTGACCAATAAAAGTAAAAACTTTGGTCAAGCTGGCTGATTCCCGTCAACAGAGGTCGATTTCACAGGATATCTTGTCGGCGGATCAGTCTGCGCAAGCAAATATTATCGCCGGCGACGGCCTGATTGGGGAAAAAACGGCTTGCCGCGAATCAACCGGCGTGATCGTCGGCGATCGGCTTTTGATAGGTGAAACCCATGTCCCAGGGAAAATAGATCCAGGTGTCCTGGCTGACCTCGGTGACGAAAGTATCGACCAGCGGCCGGCCCTTGGGCTTGGCGTAGACGGTCGCGAAATGGGCCTTGGGCATCATTGCCCGCACGATGCCGGCGGTCTTGCCGGTGTCGGTCAGGTCGTCGATGATCAGCACGCCGGCGCCATCGTCGGCCAGCAAGGCCGGCGTTATCTCCTTCAGCACCTGCAATTGTCCCTGGCTGGTGTAGTCGTGATAGGAGGCGACACAGACTGTCTCGATGATGCGGATGCCGAGTTCGCGCGAGATGATCGCCGCCGGGACCAGGCCACCGCGCGTAATGCAGACGATAGCCTTCCACTGGCCTTTGCTGGTGCCGGCAAGCCGCCAGGCAAGCGCGCGGGCGTCGCGATGGAACTGGTCCCAGGAGACCGGGAAGGCTTTTTCGGGAAGGGACATTTTTCGCGCACTCCACGGCACGCGGCGGCCGCGTGCGAGAAAACAGGTGAATGCGCGCGGAATTAACTGGAAACCCTTGGGTTTGGCAAGGGAGAGCGGTCGCGATCGCTGTGGACTTATCTCGACAGGAAAGTCGCTACCTGCGCCGTGCGCAGCACCGTGCGTGTCACCCCGCCGAACAGAAGCTGGCGCAGCCAGGAGTGGCTGTAGGCGCCAAGCACCAGGAGATCGGCACCGGTCTCCGCGATCCTGTTCTGGATCATGTCGTCGACCGAACTCCCGCCCGATTTCTGCACCGAGACACTGACGGTGGCGCCGTGGCGCGACAGGGCCGACGCGATTTCGGCGCCCGCGGCCTCCGGGCTTTCGTCGAGCGTATCGGGCGGATCTATGACCAGTATGTCGGTTTTCTCGGCCTCGATGATGAAGGGCAAGGCATCGAAGGCGGCGCGGGCGGCCTCCTTACTGCCGTTCCAGGCGAGCAGCACGCGTTTGAAGGTGGTGACGAGAGGACCGGCATGCGGCACGACCAGGACCGGCCGGCCGGCATCGTAGACCAGCGTATCGACGTCCGCGCTCGGATCGCCGCCGGTCTCGCGTTGGGCGGCGATGATGAGATCGGCGGCGCGCACGCTTGAAATGCCGGTCAGCGCGCTGTCGCCGGAGAAGCTCTCCAGGCTGCGCCATTCGAAGGAGAGGCCGGAATCCTCGACCCGCCCGAGGAAGACAGCCTGGAGCTTGTCTGCCCGCTCCCGATTCATGTCGGCGGAAACCTGCAGGAACTCCGTATCGGGAAAGCCCGTCGCCGACGTGTAGGGCACTGGGAGCGCCTCGGCATGGATGCCGATCAGATGGCTCTCGAAGCGGCTGGCAAGCGGAATGGCGCAGTCGAGCACCCGCTCGGCGTCCTGTTCATTCTGCAGAATGGCAACGATGGTCTTGAAACGCATGATGATCCCTCAATCTTGCGAGCGACCGGCCTCGCGGCAGGGAAACGTTACAGCCCCGTTCTTGGTTCCGGCCCGGCCGGATCAGTTCGCCTTGTCGGCGAAGCCAGCCACCATGGCCTCGACGTCGGCGCGCGCGGCCTCAAGCGCATCCGCGCTGCGGGCACGCACCACAAGTTCAGTCCAGAACTTGCCGTCGCCATATTTGGGGTAGGAGCCGATGATCGTATCCGGATGCGCTTTCTGGATCTCGCCCAATGGCCCGCCGACAAGGCCCTCGCCGAACGGGCAGTGCACCGTGGCCGACAGCATTTTGGTGCCGGCTCTCAGGTTCGGGACGACATTGTCGAGCATGGCCTGGAAGATCGACGGCACGCCGGCCATGACATGGACGTTGCCGATGCGGAAGCCGGGCGCCACGGACACCGGGTTGTCGATAAGGTCGGCGCCGCGCGGCATTCGCGCCATGCGCTTGCGGGCCTGCGTGTATTCGATGCCGCGCGCGGCATAGCTCGCCTCCAGCAGGGCGTAGGCCTTGGCATCGTATTCGCAAGGCACGCCGAACGCCTTGGCGATCGAATCGGCCGTGATGTCGTCATGCGTCGGACCGATGCCGCCGGTGGTGAACACATAGGTATAGCGCGCGCGCACGGCGTTCACCGCCGCGACGATCTCGTCTTCCTCGTCGGGCACGATGCGCACCTCTTTCAGGTCGATGCCGATCGCCGTCATGATATCGGCGAGGTGGCCGATGTTCTTGTCCTTGGTGCGACCGGACAGAATCTCATCGCCGATGACCAGCATGGCGGCAGTAACGATTTCAGGCATGGAAGGCTCCGGCAGACGCGCAGTCTGAATAGCGCGGCGGACGAGCGGCGGCAATGCCGCCCAAATGGCGGACGACCCGGCATACGGGGATATCACCTGGATTGCAGTGGTTGGCTGGCCTGGACGGGAACAAGCCTGATTGTTCTCGGACCCGGGCTGTGAACGACCGCCTCGCCAAGTCGGTCTGTTTTGTCCATCCTTGCGGCGCCATCGCGGGCGGGTAAGGTGCGCGGCTCGGATCCGGGTGACGAATGCTGATGTCGATTCTGCTCTGGCTGTTTGGCGCGGCGTTTCTTGCGGCGATCCTCGTGATTGCCTCTCTGCTGCTGGCCACGCTGTGGATAGCGGCGAAAGCGGAAAGATTGGTGCCGCCGGTCGGAAAATTCGTCGAGATCGACGGCAACCGCATCCACTATGTCGATGTCGGGGAGGGACGGCCGGTCGTCTTCGTGCATGGGCTTGGCGCCCAACTGCATCATTTCCGGCACACCGTGTTTGGCCGTTTCGGTCCTGGCTACCGCCTGATCGCGCTCGACCGTCCGGGCTCGGGCTATTCGTCGCGGGCAAGCGGAGCGACGGGCCGCTTGCCCGAGCAGGCCGAGATCATCAGGCGCTTCATCGAAAGCCTGGGACTGGAAAGGCCGTTGGTGGTGGGCCATTCGCTGGGCGGCGCCATCACGTTGACCCTGGCCGTCGAACATCCCAATGCGATTTCAGGCATCGCATTGCTGGCGCCCTTGACGCATCTGGAGACAAGGACGCGCCAAGGATTTAACCTGCTGTACATACCTTCACGCCTGTTGCGGTGGTTCATGGCCTATACCGTGGCGATACCGGCAAGCCTCAGATATGCCCGGCCGACGATGGACTTCATCTTCGCGCCGCAAGCCGTCCCTGGCGACTATATGAGCGGGGGAGGCGGATGGCTCGGCTTGAGGCCCGGCCACTACCATGCGACATCGACCGATGTCGTGGCTGTCGAGGAGGATCTCGGCCACATCGAGCGCCGCTATGGCGAGATCGCCATACCGGCCGGCATTCTCTTCGGCGGCGCCGATCGCGTCATCGGCATGGCTGTCCATGGCGAGCCGATGCGGGAAAAGGTCGAAGGACTAGATTTCGAACCCGTCGACGGTCTCGGCCACATGCCGCAATTCGTCGAGCCGGAACGGGTTGTTGCCTTCATCAAACGCATCGCGCGACGTGCTTTTTCAGATGCGGCATCACCAAGGGTTCACGACAATTTCAATGAACCATCCGGCTGATCGCCGGGTTTACCCCGTGTCGCATCCCAAGGCGGCCAAGATACGGAGTAATTCAATGTACAGAAAACTTTTCGCAGCATCCGTCCTGACGATCGGTCTCGCCACATCGGCGATGGCCCAGTCGTCGGACGCTACCTATTCCAACCACCACAATTGGTGGCTGTTCGGCAATGAGGATTCCTCTGCCGTCGACCAGAGCACCACCGGCAGCATCCACGGCGATGGTTCCGGATTGAATACCCTTGGCAATCCTGGCCCGGCCGGACCTTGTGCCTCAAACACTCCAGGCCCCGATGCCAATGCTCAGCGCAACATCAACGATCAGTACTGCGGCAAATAGCCAGCCGCCTTGTCGCCCGCCGCCGGACGCCATCTTTCCTGGCGTCGGCGGCTGGCGCCTGGCTGGATATCAATCCGAGATTTCGGTCTGAGGCCGGTCGCGGCCGTCGGCAAGTTCCTCATGCCATTTGCCCTCGGCGTCCTCATACTGGATGCCATCGGTGGAACCCGCCACTTGTTGTTCGGCCGAAGCGATCTCGGCGGCGCGCAACGCATCCTGATGGGTGGGAAATGTCTCCGAGAAGGTCGCGCCGACCTTGTAGGCCCAGCCACCGTCATGCTCGACGATCTTGTAAGTCAGCTTCGCCATCAAAACCTCCAGTTAAAGGTCCGCCTGCTCAATGCAACCGGTCGTCTGGCAGCCGGTCGTCGGGCACCAGCACTTCCGATTCCTTGGCGGCCTCGATCAGTGCCCGGCGCGCTTCCGCCGTCGAACGATATCCTTCCAGCACTTTGAGGCAAGTGTCGAGGGCATCTCGATGACGAGGTCCGCGATTGAGCGGCCACACAGTCATCAGGCACTCCGCCGCCTCCTGGGTCGAGCGGATATGGCGATATTTGCCGACATGGCCAAGCTCGACCACGACGGGCGTCTCAAAAGGCTTGTTGTCCATCATGGCCGCAACGCAAAGCAGCCAATTTGGTTGCAAAAATGGCCTTCGGCCTGCGCCCAAAGGTCGCGTCGAGTCCGTGACGCGCTTTGGATCTCGGCGTGACGCAAGCGTTGCCCCGGACCGGATCCGCCCTCGGCCCCGGGGCATGCCTCTGGGTGCCATGTATTGGCGTCTCAGTAGCCGCAGTCGTTGCGCAGCCAGCGCGCATTCGCCCAGCCGGTCCCGCCGCGGCCGCGCCCGCCGCAGCCTGACCCAGCGCAACATTTTGCAGCCAGAATTGAAGCAGGCCGTTGGCGAACCGTCCGCGATCACAAGCGCGAGCACGCCGGTACCGGGAGAATGGCCGATCAGCCCGCCGCCTTCATCCAATGTTCCATCGTCGTCACCGAGCGGGCGAGCTGCGGCGCCGGATGGATCTTTTCGCTGAAGGTGGCGGCCGCACGCCATCCCCACCGCGGATCCGCTAGGAAGGCGCGTGCCAGAGCCACCATATCGGCGCGGCCTTCGGCTATAACAGCCTCGGCCTGTTTCGGGTCATCGATCAGCCCGACCGCACGCGTCGGAATGCCGGCGCCCTTGCGCACGGCTTCCGCCAGATGCACCTGATAGCCCGGCCCGGTGGGCAATTTCTGCAACGGCGAATTGCCGCCGCTCGAGCAGCAGAGATAGGCGATGCCTTCGGCCTTCAGCGCTTTCGCCACTTCGATCGCGTCCTCGACGTCAAAGCCGCCATCGACCCAGTCCTTCACCGACAGCCGTGCGCCGAGCATCAGCTTTGGCACCGCTTTCTTCACCGCCCTGGCGATCTCGACGACAAGACGCATCCGGTTTTCCAGCGAGCCGCCCCAGCGATCAGTGCGCTGGTTGGACAGCGGCGACAGGAACTGGAAGATCAGATAGCCATGCGCCGCATGCAGTTCGATGAAGTCGAAGCCGGCACGTTCGGCCCGCCTGGCGGCTTCCGCGAACCGCTCGATGAGCTGCAGGATTTCCTCGTCCTCCAGCGCGTGCGGCACATTCCAGCCGTTGTCGTAGGCGATGGCCGAGGCCGAGACGGTCTGCCAGGGATCCTCGTTTGGCTGCAATGGGCCGCCACCTTCCCAAGGCTTGCGGTTCGAGGCCTTGCGGCCGGCATGCGCCAGCTGCGTGCCGAACTTCGTGCCGGGTGCGGCCACGCGCCGGGCCGCGTCCAACGCGCGGCGCGCGGCTGCTTCATTGTCTTCGCAATAGAGACCGAGGCAGCCATGGCTGATGCGTCCGCGCCGCTCGACATCGGTCATCTCCACCGTGACCATGCCGGCGCCGGACATGGCCAGGTTCATCCAGTGGTAGAGATGCCAGTCGCTGGCCGAGCCGTCCTCGGCGGAATACTGGCACATCGGCGCTACGGCGATGCGATTGGGGAAGGTGAGCCCATCGAGCGTGATTGGCTGGAAAAGCGAGGTCGTCATGAAAAAACTCCGGGAAGGGGAATGCGCTATCTAGGCAATGGCATCGTTCCATACCACACACGAGACGGTGAAGCGCGCTGGACCAATCGCTAGCCCGATTGCGCCTGTACCGGTTCGCGGCTACGCCTGCGTCCGCCAGCAAGCATTGAGGTGTCAGATGGAAGACCGCATTCGTATCCGCTCGGAAGAGGTTCTCTCCGACGACTGGGCGGTCCTGAAGAAGACCGTGCTCGACTATCGCCGGCGTGACGGGCAATGGGAGACGCAGGTCCGCCAGACCTATGATCGCGGCGACGGCGCGGTGATTCTGCCCTACGACCCCCAGCGCTCGACCGTGCTTCTGGTGCGCCAGTTCCGTTACCCTGCCTATGTCACCGGCCACCGCGAGCCGCTGATCGAGGCCTGTGCCGGGCTGCTGGACGAAAACGATCCGGAGACGGCCATTCGCAAGGAAGCCGAGGAAGAACTGGGTTACCGGTTGAACAAGATCGAGCGGCTGTTTTCGCCCTATATGAGCCCGGGCAGCGTCACCGAGCGGCTCTGGTTCTTCGTCGCCCGCTATTCGCCTGCCGACCGCATTTCGGCCGGCGGCGGCGCTCCGGAGGAGGGCGAGGACATCGAGGTCCTGGAAATGCCGCTCGACGAAGCGCTGGCCGGCATCGCCGACGGCCGCATTGTCGATGCCAAGACCATCATCCTGATCCAGCATCTGAAACTGAACCCGATCTCGGCTTGATCAGAGACCGGGGGATACCAATTCAGCCTGCGTGATCCAACAATCGGGTGGTGGCCGCCTCACGATGATGTTCGGAATTGACGCGATCGATGCCTTCCACGGTGATGGCGAACGTGCCGTTTTCCGTTCTGGCTATCCAGCCCTTCGCTTTTAGATACCAGAGGTGAAACTCGAGGTGCTCACGCGGACAGCCTGACATTCGTTCGAGCTCATCGTCGCCAATGCCAGGATTATTGACGTCCTGTCGGCGTTTTACATAAAGCAGTGAGAGCACTTTGGCTTGAAAGACGGAATCTCGATCGAGGTTCTTCGTGTTGCTCGCCTCGTCGGTCAGTCCGGCCCGCAGGTCCAAATGGGCCTTGTACTGAATATCGTATTGCGCGCGCTTGACCGGATCCTTGAGGGTGTTGTGGGCCTCGAGAATATCGCTGAAGCGCGATTCATCACCGGTGACCTGGTTGTCGGGATGGTAGCGCATGGCAAAATGACGAAAAATGCGTTCTATCGTTTCCGAATTGGCATTCGGACTGATTTCCAGCATTTCGTAGAAGTCGACGAACATACCAGGCCTTCCCTTACCGCGTCTTTTCGGCTCTCCCGCCACAGTTTCGGGGCAAGCCCGTCGATCATTATAGAGCCGAATATTTCACGATTTGCTAATGTAAAGAACGTACAAAGGACAAGAACGGAACTTAAGCAAAAACGTAAGACCTTTGCGGCCGCACCGCAGACTTTAGTCTGATAGCGTTTTGCTCGTTAGAGGCAGCTTACCATGACCGACAAACCTTCTGAACCGCCAATTGAGCGTCGAAGCCACTTGAGAGAAGTGGTTTTGAAGGATGCGTTCATAGTCACGCAGGATGGCGAAATAGGCTGCGCCGTCAGAAATCAGCATGAGCACGGCGCCGAGTTGCGTGTCGCCGCGGGGGTTGAAGTGCCAGATACCTTCCGGCTGCGCGTGCCGTTGGACGATGCGACCTATCGAGCGGAAGTGCGGTGGAGAAAAGGCGAGCGACTTGGCATCCAAATCCACGGCAATTTCTCGCTGAAGGTTAGATGATAGGGGAGCCGGCCTGATATTCAGGGGCGCGCCTGCCAAGGGAGCGCAGTTCGATATTCAATGTGGTGCGGACGACGGGAATCGAACCCGTACGATCAGAGATCGAGGGATTTTAAGTCCCTTGCGTCTACCAATTCCGCCACGTCCGCCTGCTGCGATTACAAGCACTTAAGCGAGGTCCGGTCCAGCCACTTACTTTCACTTGGCACCGGATTGGCACCGACGGCCAGTTTACTGTTCCGCGCCTGTTCTCATCGCAGCTTCTATCGCCGCTGCCGCGCCTTCGTCTGATCTCTTGAACAAGTGCGCGTAGACCGACAGCGTGACGACGGGTGACGCATGCCCCAGACGGCGGCTAATTGCAACCACGTCGAGCCCGCCAGCGATGAGGGCGGAGGCGTGGGTGTGTCTCAAGTCATGGAAACGCACCTTGGGAAGCTCGATGGTAGCTGGCGCGCCTTCCGCGGCTGGCTTCCTCAAGCGGTCGATAGTATCGCGCCAGGCTCCCGAAACGCGAGACGGCGCTATTGCTTCGCCATCCGGGGTGCAGAAGACCAGCGCATCCTTGCCGAGCTTCCCGCCAGGATCGCGCGTTCGGGCTTTTCAGGCTGCGCGAAAAAGAACCAGTGGTACCAGTCGCGGGCGAATGTCCAATCGGCGCGTTCCAGATGCTCCAGCACCGGCAGTCCGTCTACCGTGATCAGCTTCCGCACCCTGTCGGGATGATCCATCGCCATCCTGAATGCGACCAGACTGCCACGGTCATGCCCGGCAACGACGAAGGTCTGGTACCCTAACCGTTCCATCATCTCCACCAAGGCCTTCGCCTTCGCTCGTTTGGACGAGTATCGGCTCGCCGGGTCATCCTTCGGTTGGTAAGAGCGCCCGAAGCCCGGAAGGTCAGGGCACAGGACGTTGAAATCGGCCACCAGCAGATTCGCGACTTGGCCCCACGTCATATGAGAGCGAGGATGGCCGTGGAGGAGCAGCAGCGGCGGACCAGATCCGCCATGCCTCACCCGTATCGGCCCACTCTTCGTTCCGATCGTTTCGAGCACGAAGTTCTCGAACATCCGCATATCCTTGGAAGGCAGCCGGGTTTCCAGTTAGGGAACTCGCCGCGTCCAAAATGGTTCAGACCGCTCGCGCAGTGGAACTCCCTGTAGTGCGGCAGATGCCATCCGAACGCGCCGACCCAGTGCTTGGCTGGCGGCGCAACAATCCTTCATCCTCGAAGGCGCCCCAGCGCACCTATGATCCGAGAGTTGCTGCCGGGGTTAGTGGCCATTCGGCGAACAATGGATGCGTACCCATCCGCTGCCTCCTCTTGCGGCTTCCACCGCCCGCTTGCCGCCAGGCAGAGCCTTTACAACTGCGGCACGGGCATCGCGGCAAAGGCCGGCGATCGCCATTGATGAGGCGCTATCGAGCGTGAAGAGATGCTTCGCCATAGGTTCACTGCCTCACCCGTTCGATCAGAGGCATACTAGTGCGGCTTGTCTGCACAGACGCTACAGCTGCGAGCGCAGTCTGCTCGACAACCAATCCGTCACCTTTTCAGTCCACGGCCGCGCTTGCCACTCTTCAAGACTGATCTGCCTCGACCGCCCAAGGTCCTGGTTGAACAGATCGATCTGAGTCTGTGCGAAATCCTTGCCGTAAATGTTCAGATTGGCCTCGTCGTTGAGACGCAGTGACCGCTCGTCCAGGTTGGCCGAGCCGAAGCTGGCCCACACATCATCCACGATTAACAGCTTGGGGTGATACATTGTCGGTTGAAACTCGTGGATGCGCACCCCGGCTTTGAGCAACTCGCCCCAGAAATAGCGCGAGCCTTTTCGCACGATAGGGACATCCGTCAGCGAGTTGGGCACGATGACGTCGACCGCGACCCCTCTTTTCCTGGCGTCCAAGATTTGCAGGATCGCAATGTCGTCCGGAACGAAATAGGCCATTCCGATCCGCAGGTGATCCTTGGCGGCAGCCATGGCGGCCAACATCATCAACTCCATGTCTTCCGAACCATTCGGCTGGGAAGCCAGGATCAATTGAGCGCTGAGTGATCCTGCGGGTTCAGAAGGCGGGTAGAATTTTTCTCCCTGCAAAGTTTCGCCTGCCGCCTCGAGCCAGTTCTCGGCGAACGCCGCCTGGAAGGCGGATACGGCGGGTCCTTCTACCTGATAGTGGGTGTCTCGCCACTCGTTCGGGTTGCGTGCGTCTCCCAGCCAGTTGTCGGCGATCCCGACGCCTCCGGTAAATGCGATCTTCCCGTCGACTATGAGCAGCTTGCGGTGGGTTCGATTGTTCACCCGATCCATCGTATACCAATGGACGGGTCGATAACGCTGAAACCGCACTCCGGCGCTGGTCATGACGTGGATCAAGTCTTCGTCGAAGGGCAGGCTGCCGACCCAGTCGACAAGCACGCGAACCTCGACGCCATCTCGCGCCTTCGCAGCCAAGGCCATGGCGAAGTCGTAGCCCACTGTTCCCGACCAGTAGATGTAGGTTTCCATATCGATGCTGGAATGAGCAGCATGGATCGCTCGCAGCATCGCGGGAAAGATCTCGTCGCCATTGACCAGGGTCTGTACGGCGTTTGCATCGAACATCTGTCCGTTTGAATAGCTGCTCATGCTCCTTGCGAATGCGGGATCCTCGGCATCGAAAACGTGTGGGACGATGGTGCGCAGCGCCCGTGGATTCGGCATCAGGTTAATCGCCGCCAGCGTGACCAGACCCGCGGTGATGGCAACCGCAAGATATTTGAGTTTATCGAGCCAGCGACCAAGCTTTGTCCGGGCGGCGACCGCCTTTCTGATAGCAGATCGCGTTCCAAAGATGCTCGGCCGCACGTCTCTCGCCATGTTCAAACGGTGAATTCGCCCGACAAGAACTCTCGATTGGGATGAGGGTTCCCGGATGGAATGGGCCGGGTTGGCTCCGGTCCGCGTGGTATCGCTCGGCGATTGAAGTGGAACGCCGAGACCCTCCCGGAGTTGTAGCAAATCACCCTGTTCCGAAGGACAACTGATGACCCACGATCAAGAGCAAGATAGCGACCTGACCCCGGTCCAGGCCACGGACCGGATTTGGGAGCTCGCCAGAGATATCGACATCTGCATGTTTGTGACGTGGGACGGGGAATACAATCGCGCCCGTCCTCTCTCGGCGCGCGTCAGGAGGGAAGAGGGCGCCATCTATTTCCTCGTCAATGACGACAGCGCCAAGAACAAGCAGTTGGCGAAATATCCCAAGGTAACGTTGGCCTGGAGCGACAGCAGCCACTACAAATACGTTACGATCTCGGGGTCGGCCGCAGTGACAAACGACAGAGGCAAAATCGCGGAGCTCTGGGAAAAGACCGACAAGGCTTGGTGGGAAAGCGCCAGCGATCCTGAAATTAGGCTTATCAAGGTCACGCCGGACGAAGGCGAATTGTGGGACAGCCCAGGGCTTGTCATGGCCACCGCGAAAATGGTTTTCGCCGCAGTTTCCGGGGCCAAGCCCGATGTCGGCGACAATGCCAAGGTGCAACTCTGAAAGTTCCGGTGAGGCTTGTTGCGGAAGTCGGAAGCGGCCTTGCCTCTGATGAGTCGTCGACTTTGTAGCGCGACGTTCGAGATCGATGACAATGGCAAACAATCAAGTGAGGAGCGCCATTACCAAGATCGGTACGGTGACGTCGCGACCGTACGCCTTTCTGGTGTTTTTTGCGTACACCGGACTTTGGCTGGTTTTCGAACGCAGCAGTCTCGACTGGCATGGTGTGGCGACGCTGGCGACCTGGGCGATGACGCTGTTCATACAGCGCGCCGAGCATCGGGACACTCAAGCCTTGCATGCTAAGCTCGACGAGCTGCTGCGCGCCTCTGCGAAGGCGGACAGCACGACAGCCAAGATCGACGACAAGGAACCCGAAGAGATCGAAGCCGAGCGAAAGCGGCGACAGAATGACCGCTGACATTGATCGGTGCGGAACGTTCAGCCCATCGATGCGGCGATGCCGAAAATCGCCGCTGCTACAACTACGACCGCGGCGATGACAAGTAACGGCCAATTCCGGCGCGGGCGCGGCGCGCTTTCCACCGGTCGCATTGCATTGGCAAAGGTAGCCTGGTTGTTGAAATCCGGCTCGCGCAAGGGAGCCGCAGCAGCGATACCCGGTGTGTCGGCGGCTTCCGCATCTGTTTCTAAGGGCGCTGCCGCGGGGTCGAAGCCGGGCGTCTTGTCATGCGTTTTGCCTGCCTGGACATCGCCTCGATCTTCGGATGGCGTTCTTCTGGTCGGGAACATGATGATACCTCCTGCCGCCGAACTTCTCCCCGGCATCATGGTTCCAATAGCCCCTTGTGAGCCAGCCACCTCAGCTTAAGGCGGAAGGCTACGTGCCGAGAAAGAGGGCGCCGACGAGGAACAAACCGGCAGCCTGGTGGTTGGATTGCAGCGTGCCTGGCACGCCCAATGGAGCAGGAGAGAGAGATGGCAGAAAGAAAAGGCTTGGAAGACCTGTTTTACGACGGCCTGAAGGACATTTACTACGCTGAGCGCAAGATACTCGCCGCCCTCAAAAAGATGGCAAAGGGCGCGGAGTCCGCCGAACTGACCGCCGCTTTCGAGAAGCATCGGGATGAAACCGAGGCCCAGGTTGAACGCCTGCAGCAGGTCTTCGACATTTTCGGCAAGCGAGCCCAAGGCAAGGTCTGCCCCGCGATCGACGGCATTCTTGAGGAAGGGCAGGAGATCCTGGAGGAGTTCGAGAATGCGCCGGCCCTCGATGCCGGGCTCACAGCCGCAGCGCAGGCCGTCGAACACTACGAGATCGCCCGCTATGGGACCTTGGTGACCTGGGCGGGCCTGCTTGGCCTGAAGGATGCGGTTCCGCTTTTGGAGCAGACGCTCAAGGAAGAGAAGGCGACGGATGAAGCGCTGACGAAGCTCGGTGATGCGGGCGTCAATCAAAGGGCCCTGCAAGAAGCGGCCTGATTGGCTCGATCGAGGAACGCTACATGACTATCCATGAAGACGCGCGACCCGAGCGGGGCGCACGTGAGGAGGCAATGCCGTCGGGCCAGGGCCCGAGCCAACGGCAGCTGCTGTTCGAGCCCAACATTTCCATCAACGGCCTGATCAACGAGGGCACGGTGCCTTTCTTCCTTGGGCGCCTACAAGACGTGCGCGATAGTGGCCAGGACATGCTGATGGAACTGAACACCAATGGCGGCGATGCCGACGCGGCGCGACGCATAGCTCATGAGGTCCGGCTCTTTCGTCGCCACAGCGGCCGCAATGCTTATTGCGTCGGCAAGACGAATGTCTACTCGGCTGGCGTGACTGTGTTTGCCGCTTTCCCGAAGCCGTGCCGCTTCCTTACCGAGGACGCGGTTCTGCTTGTGCATGAACGGCGCATGGAGACGAACATAACCCTTAACGGCCCGATGAAGTCTTGCATCCAGATCATTCGCGAGCAGCTGGCTTTGCTCGAGACAGCGGAGCAATTGGAGAAGGAGGGCTTCACGGAACTCGTCGCCGGAAGCACGCTCAGCCCCGATGAGCTTTATCGGCGGGCGACCAAAAACTGTTACATCCACGCCAGGGAGGCTCTCGAGTTGGGGATCGTGGCCGGCGTGCTACGCTAGCGGGCCTTGGTAACGGCCGACACGCAGAATGCTGCCGCTTCGACGGTGGAACCTCCGTTCGCATAGGAAGTTTCGATAGGCCAATTCAAGGAGTCCCGTGATGCCCTCAGACAAGGTCCCAGCCGCTCCGGTCCCCGGGTCTCGCTCGGCGGTAAGGCAGAGCCGCCATCCCACGCCGTCTCCGGCAACGGAGAAAGTCTCCGGCGCTGGGCCGGCCATTTCAGAGCATTCGAAAGACGCCAAGGCGCCGAAATCGGGTCGTCAGCCCGGCGCCTACGTCAAGGATCGGACATGAACGCGGCGAACCTCCAACTCGAAGGCCTAATGATGGCGGTCGCGGCAATCAACAACGCGCTCGTGCATCGCGGCATGTTGTCGGTCGATGACATCGATGTGGCTTTGCGCAAGGCCGAAGCCCTCCGTGACCAGCGATGAGCGCGTTTACGAAGATATGTCACCCGCCAACCGGGACGCGATCGAAGCCGGAGTCCCGTCATTCGGCGAGTTGGCCCGGCAGGTAGGCAAGACCAAGACGCTTTACAACGACCAGATGTAGCAGGAGGATCGCATGCAAATCGTGGCTACCACTGTCGACCATGCCGGCACTCCGGTGGTGGAGTTCCAGGGCGAGGGAGGCGAACAGATCGCAGTGACCCTGGACGCCCCGACGACCCTGTCCGACGGCGAGTTGATTGCGAGGGCCAAGGTCATGCTGCTCCATGCGGCCCAATTCGAGGACGGCGCCCCAAACGGACCCTCCGAGCCCAACAACCGGGAGGCGTCCCTGTACACCCTCGAATACCAGGAAAAGGGCCGGATCCGCGCGGTAACCGGCTTGTCGTTTCCAAGCGTTCAGGCAGCTGCTGAGGAATGCAAACGCTCCGCCGAGGACCTGTGGCAAGACGCACTGTCACGGGGCGAAGCGCCGCTCGGATGGGCCGTGCGTGCGCGCGACGAACATGGCACGGTGGTGGCGACGGTCGACTTCGCTGACCTGCAGCGGGAGGCTGCCGCCGTCGATCCACGAAAAACCAGCAAGTCCGGCCCTGATGAGCCTTCAGCTGATCGCTGACGGCCTGCACAGATCCGGCCGTGCGCGGATACGGCGGAAAAGTCCCAATGCGACTGCCCTCTTGGCCTACACTTGCTGTGGCGGTTCTGGCGGCCACGGGGCTCGCTTCGGCCACTTTGTGGTATCTGACCGAAGTTCAGGCGCCGTATTCGCCTGATGATCCGTTGTTTTCTGAGGCCGGCGATGCAGCGCGCGGCCAGCTTGTCTTCGCTGCGGGTGGCTGCGCTTCCTGTCATACAACTCCCGGGCAACCCGATGATTTGAAACTCGGAGGCGGCTTGGCGCTCGCCTCGCCCTTTGGCACATTTCGGCCGCCCAATATCTCCCCCGATCCAGTGGACGGCATTGGGGCGTGGACGGTCGCGGATCTTGCGAACGCGTTGATCGGCGGCGTCTCGCCTTCGCGGGAGCGTTATTATCCGGTATTTCCCTATACGAGTTTTACCGGGATGAAGGTGGGGGATGTAAAAGATCTGTACGCCTATTTACGGACCCTCCCCAAAGTGGCCGGGCGCGCGCCGCCGCACCGCCCGAAGCTTCTTTTCCGCATCCGCCGGTCCGTCGGGCTATGGAAGCTGATGTTTTTTCGCCAAGGACAGAACGCCAGCCACCTCACTGGAGATCCCGTGCATGACCGGGGTGCCTACCTGGTTGAAACGGTCTCTCATTGCGCCGAATGTCATTCCGCGCGCAACGTTTTCGGTGCGATCAAACCGGATACGCGGTTTGCGGGCGGTGTCGACCCGCAAGGCACCGGCTTCGTTCCCAACATCACCCAGGCAAGACTGCGCGAATGGACCGAGGATGACATCGCCACCATGCTCGAAACCGGCGAGACGCCCAATCACGGCCGGGTTGGATCGTCCATGGCCGACGTCGTGAAGAACACCGCCATGTTGCCCGACAGCGACCGTCGGGCGATCGCACGCTACATCAAAGCCCTGTCGGCCGTAGCCACGCCGCATCCGTAAGGCCCACCGTCGCGGGTCGATCTGCTTTCCGGTCTACGACTACCAGGATCCGCCAGGCCGGCGCGCCGGGTAGGTGTCATTGAGCGTAAAGATACGCGGCCAGGTCGCGGGCTTCTCGCTCCGAGATTCCTGTTACGGGCATTGCCGTTCGGGGAGAGAAGGTTTTCGGCGAGACGATCCAGGCGACGAGATTGTCGGGACGGTTTTCCAGCACGCCGGCAATGTATACGCGCTTCGATAGTTCTGTCAGCGGCGCGCCGGTCTGGCCGTCGGCACCTTCTATGCCGGGGATGGTGTGGCAACCCGAGCAACCGTAGCGACGGAAAATCTCTGGAGCATGGTCGGCATTGCCGCCGGTCATCATCCTGGCGGTGGCCGCCTTGGTGTTGTTGTCGCGCACGACATTCGTCGCGACAAGCGCGGCCGACGCAGCAAGAACGGTCACGGCGATGAAGCCGACCGGGCCGGAGATAAAGGCAGGATGGTCAGGCATTTTGCATCCCCCTGTCGCCTGAGCCACGGATCCAGAGCGCCAGCATGACCATTGCCACACCCGCATAGATGGTGCCGGCCGGCACCCACATGATCATGCCCGCCAGTTGCTGGTCTTCCAGGGGTGTCAGTCCCCACGCCATGGCCGTCTGCGTCTGCGCGACGTAGAGCACGCGCGGCGCCAACGCCATCAACGCCCCGAGCACGCTGGTGTGGATCATGGTCACGAACAGATGCCATGCGGCGACCCCATGGTCGCTTCTCCAGACCATCGCCCACCAGAACAGTATCGCCGTGGCGAGGAAGCTGAGATGCTGGAGCCGGTGCAGGGTCGCATCTGTCACGGCCGTGTCGAACAGGATCGGCACATGCCACGCCCAGATGGCCACGCCGTGAAGGATCGTCGCATTCGCCGCGCTCGTGCACCAATCCCATGGCCGTCGCAGCAGGGGCGAGCGCATTGCCGCAGCAGCCATGTGGCGCGCGCGCCTGGGCAATCCCCATAGCAGGATTCCGGCCGGCCGCGCGAAGACGATCAGCGGAGCCGAGACGGCCATGACGACCTCATGCTCGATCATGTGGAAGGTGAAAAGATGTTCCCCCAGCCAGTGCAGTGGGGACATCAGCGAGCCGGCGAGCGTCAGCAAGCCGCCGGCATAAAGCAGCGCACTGATCAGCGTGGCGCCGGGCCGTCTGGTTCGCCACGCCAGCCTTGTCACGCCCAGTCCAAACAGTATAGCGAGGACCGCGAGCGGCGTGACGATCCATGGATCGAACGTCCAGGACCCTCCAGCACCATGCGTCTCGTCGCCATGCGCCATGGCCGGAGTGGCGACCATGAACAGGATTGACGTGCGGATCAGCGTTGGCATGGGTCCAGCACCATTGCGGCCGTCCCCTGCAGGGCCAGCGCGAACAAAAAGGCGAGCGCGATAAGGAAGCCGGTATCGACGACGAATCGCCCAGTTTTTCCCAGTCCCTGCAATCCAACTCGCGACACGACGATGCCTGCGATCGCGAAGACGATCAGAAGGCCGCAGAAGATCGCGGTCCAAGAGACATTCTGCCGGCAATCCAAATAGGGCGTGACCTGCCCAAGCTGGGTGCTGAGCCCCCAGGCCGCGAGGGGAAGCAGAAGTCCGATGTGTCTTAGCCAGGTTTTGGTCAAAGCCGTGGGACCCAATAAAGGCAGGCATACATCGGCAACCACGTCGCGACCACGAAGTTCCAGTACATCGCATTGTCGTTGACGTCACCGAAGCGGCGCGGATTGTCGGCGTGTCGTGAAAACATCAGGCAGGTCAGCACCAGGGTCTCGACCACATCGGTCAGTATATGCGTGGTGTGGAGGCCGAGCATGACCCACACGATCGAGCCATAGGCGTTCTGGTCCCACTTGATGTGCATCGCGGGGAATTCGAAGGCGCGTAGGATCAGCGGCACAATGCCGACCAGCGACATGACGATCAGCCCGATGCGGACCTTGCGCAAATCCTGTTGGCGCGCCCAGCGATTGACGAGGATGTTGGGCAGGACGCTCAGCACCAGGAACACCGTAAGAATCGTCCCCGCCAAAAGGTCAGGCGGTGCGGTATCCAGAGGCCACAGCGGCGCCAGGCTCATCAGATAGAGATAGACAGCAATGGCCAGGGCAAAGCCGGTGCCTTCGATCAGCATGAAGGCTAGGGTTCCCCACCAACTCTGGCTGGCGGAGCCGAGGCCATGCGGTGGGAGATCGGCGAGATCGATGACGATTTTTTCCTTCATGCTTCGTCCTCCGGCACGCCTTTCGGCCAGAACCAGCCGATGAGCGTGATCCCCAGCGGTATCGAGCCCCAGACGACGGCCCACGGGCTGAATATCGACCAGATCAGCATCAGCGTGGTGGCAAGTGCCGCCCATAGGGGCCAGATGGAGTCTCCGGGCGACGCCTCACGCGCTTCCGGCGATGCGTGAACGACGCTGCTGGTCAGCAGTTCCCGGCGGTCGACCCGCAGTCCGCTGGCGACCGGCACAGCTTCGATGTCATCGGACAAGGGATCGTGGCGATCCACTACCGGCAGCCGCGCGAAATTGTAGGAGGGCGGTGGCGACGAGGTGGCCCATTCCAGCGTCCTGGCGCCCCAAGGATTGGCTGGCGCCAAGGATCCTGATCTGGCGCTGCGTATGGCGTCGACGAAAAACAGCAGGAAACCCAATGAGAGGATGGCGGCGCTGAGGCTGATGAACAGGTTCAAACCGGACCAGGGCATCTCCGGCTGGTAGGTGTAGATGCGGCGCGGCATGCCTTGCAGGCCAAGAATGTGCATGGGGAAAAAAGTCAGGTTGAACCCCGTGAAGATCAGGCCGAATATCCAGCGGCCAAGCGTCTCGCTCATCATTCGCCCGGTGAACTTCGGAAACCAGTAATAGACCGCGCCCAGCAACGGAAACACCGCGCCGCCGACCAGCACATAGTGGAAATGGGCGACGACGAAATAGGTGTCGTGAACCTGCGTGTCGAAGGGAACGGAGGCCACCATCACCCCGGTCAGGCCGCCGATGACGAATATAACCATGAAGCCGATGACGAACAGGAACGGCGTCTTGAACACGGGCCGGCCGGCCCACATCGTTGCCAGCCAGCAGAAGATCTGCAGCCCCGCCGGAACGGCGATGGCCATGCTTGAAGCGGTGAAGAAACTCTCCCCGAGGCGCGGCAGCCCAGCGACGAACATGTGATGAACCCATAGCCCGAACGCCAGGACGCCGGTGGCGATCAGGGCCATGACCATGCCCAGGTAACCGAACACGGGCCGCCGCGTGAATGTCGCCACGATGGTCGAAACCATCCCCACCGCCGGCAGGAAGATGATGTAGACTTCCGGGTGGCCGAAGAACCAGAATAGGTGCTGCCACAACAGCACGTCGCCACCTTCGGCGGGGTTGAAGAAATGCGTACCTACCAGGCGATCCAGGATAAGGGAGGAGCTGGCGACCATGATCGCTGGCATCGCCATGATGACGAGAAACGACGTGACCAGCATCGACCAGACAAACAGCGGAATCCTGTCGAGTGACATGCCCGGGGCGCGTTGCTTGAAGACGGTGACGACGATTTCGACGGCCACGGCGAGGGCCGATACCTCGGTGAAGGTGATCATCTGCGCCCAGATATCGGCCCGCTTTCCGGCGCCGTACTCCGGGCCGGCGAGGGGTACATAGGCGAACCACCCGACATCGGGACCGGTGTCGACAGCGAAAGCGATCCAGAGCAGTAGCCCGCCAGCGAGATACACCCAGTAGGAGAACGCGTTGAGCCTGGGGAAGGCGATGTTGCGCGTTCCCACCATCAACGGCACGAGATAGATCGCCATTGCCTGCATGACGGGCACGGCAAAGAGGAACATCATGTTCGTGCCGTGCATCGTGAAGATCTGATTGTAGCGATCCGGGCCGATGAAGCGGGCTTCGGGTTGCGCGAGTTGCAGCCGTATCAACAGCGACAGCACCCCACCCAGGGCCAGGAAGACGAAGGCCGTGGTGACGTAGCGCCGGCCGATGATCTTGTGATCGACCGTGGACAGCGCGCCCCACAGCCCGGACGGCGTCGACCAGATCGCCGTGAGGCGACGGTGGAGTTCGGACGCTTCCATTGAACTGTCACGGAGCCCGTCGCCATCCTGCGTCATTTAAGGCTCTCCATATAGGCGGAGATATTTCGCAGCTCGATGCTGGTCAGCGGAACCATCGGCATGTTGTTTCCGGGTTTGAGCGTCTGCGGATCGGCTATCCAGGCCGCCAGCGAGCCGCGGGTGGTTTCCAGCAGCCCGGCGGCGATCGTCCGCCGGCCGCCAACATGCGTGAGGTCAGGTCCGGTCGTGCCGCCGGCAGGCGTGCCGCGGACCGTGTGGCAGGCAGCACAGGGTTTTGCCATGAACGACGCCTGCCCGGCGGCTATGTCGGGATCGGCCGACCCGGCAGCGTCCAGGCGTTGGGTTGCGGCCCAGCCTTCAAAGGCGGCCTGCGTTTCGGCGATCACCAGGATGGCCATGTGGCTGTGCTGGAGGCCGCAGAACTCCGCACATTGCCCGCGATAGACGCCCGGCTTTTCAGCCCTGAGCAGCAAGCTGTTGGACCGCCCGGGGACAAGGTCCTGCTTGCCCGCGAGGCTCGGCACCCAGAAGGAGTGAATCACGTCGGGGCTTTCGAGCCGGAGCCGCACATCCCTGCCGACGGGTATGTGGATTTCATTGGCGGTCTGAAAGCCAGGGCCTGCCGGGGAATCGGCATAAAAGACCTGCCACCACCATTGCTGTCCCCGTACGGTGATGGTCAGGGCGGTGCTGTCGGGAAGACCGATGTTGCGCGTGGTGTAGAAGCTGGCGATGGTCATCCCGGCGATGATGACGACGGTCGCGGCGATCGCCGCCGATACCGCCACGGTCAGCGGCTTTTCGGATCCGGTCTCTTGGCTCACAACGCTGCGGCGTACACGCACGAGCGCCAAGCCAAGCATGATCATGACAAGGATCCAGATGACCGTGCATACCGCGACGATGCCGACGATGAGGTGCTCGACATGGATCGCCGGGCCGCCCTTGGCGCCGAGCGCCGACTGATAGCCGCCGCAGCCCGACGCGAGGACAAGGACGGATAGCGGGAGGGCGCGGTGCGTCTTCAAGGTGTCGGCCCCTGGTCCGGGTGAACGCCCGCCGGCCCTTCGTCGAAGAGTATTTTCGCCGGACCGCGATTCTCGGCCGGGCGGGTCTGCTTGTCGTCGTTGCGGCTCGGCGCGGCCACCTTCGGCTTGTAGGACCCGATCGTCTGCACATACCCGGCAAGCTGCCATATCTGTTCCGAGGTCATCCGGTCGCGAAAGGCTGGCATGCCATGCGGGCGGCCGTCCCGAATGGAGGCGACGATCGAGACCATTTCGGGGCCGTAAAGCCACCAGCCATCGAGGAAGGAGGGACCGACGCCGCCACGGCCGTCGCCATGGCACGAGCCGCAACCGAACCACGCATAAAGCCGCTTGCCCTGGCTGAGGTTCCAGGCGTCAGATTCATAAGGTTTGCCGATTGCGAAGTAACTCTCAGGTGGCGATCCGCTGATGCCGTTGGGCATCAGTTTGAAGCGGTCGAGATCGGCCGCGACGGGCGGGTCGAGGCGAAGCTCTCTCGGCTCCCCGAACCACCCCAGAATGGCGCCAGAGGCGGCAAAGAACAGAAGGCCCGCCAGCGCGAACGCTGCCTTCGAAAAGCTGGAAACCTTCTCTGCCAAGCGGCCCTCCGCCCGAGAGCAATTCCAGGAACGACTAAGCGGTTCGGCCAGGAATTGCGTTAAACAAAGAGATAGAGCGGTCCTGGTGGAAGGATACCGCTCTGAAATTCAACCATCCGGAGCGGTGGGCGATCGGCTGAGACGGACCGGCAAGAGTTTGTAGGAAGGCGTCTTCGACTTGGGGTCGTGATGAGCCAGCGGGAACAGCGGGTTCGTCTCTGGATAATAGGCCGCGCAGCAACCTTTCGGGATGTCATAGGCGACGACCTTCAGTTCGGTCACCGTGCGAGCTGTCGCCGCGTCGATTGCTGTCGTCAGGTCGACGTTCTCGCCCTCGGCGAGCCCCAGACGCGCAATGTCCTTTCGGTTCAGGAACACGACCCGGCGCGTGCCGCTGATGCCGCGGAAACGGTCGCTGTAACCGTAGATCGTGGTGTTGAACTGGTCGTTGGAGCGAAGCGTCGCGAGATGGAGGACATCGGCGCTCCGCTCAGTCCCCAGCTCCGGAAAAAGTCTTTCCGGCGTGATGAAATTCGCCTTGCCGCTTTGTGTCACCCATTTGCGCTCGCGCGCCGGCAACGGCCTGGCGAAGCCGCCAGGTTTGAAAAGCCGCTTGTTGAAGTCCTTGAAGGTTTCGGGGTAGGTGCGCTCGATGGCGTCCCGTATTTCGGCATAGTTGCCGACCCAGGCGTCCCATGGAACCTTGGTGTCACCGAGCGTGGCCTTGGCGATGCCGGCGACGATGGCCGGTTCCGAAAGGAGTTCCGTGCTCGCGGGTTGAGCCTGGCCGCGCGACCCATGGAAATGGGCGATGGAGCTTTCCATGGAGACCGCTTGAGGGCCTGTCGCCTGTTCGTCCACTTCGATACGCCCCAGACAGGGGAGCAGGTAGGCGATCTCGCCATGCACGACATGGCTACGGTTGAGCTTCGTCGCGATCTGAACGCTCAGGCGCAGTTTGCGCCATCCCTCTTCCATTGCGTCGGTATCTGGGACCGCTTTCAGGAAATTGCCGCCGAGGCTGATGAAAGCACGGGATTGGCCATTCATGATGGCTTCGCATGTCTCCACCGTCGAGTGGCCGGTCCAGCGCGGCGGTTGGAAGCCATACAGCTCGGCGAGCTTGTCCAATGGGACGAGACCCGGCTTTTCCGTAATCCCGACGGTGCGCTGGCCCTGCACGTTGGAATGTCCACGCACGGCGCAGATATTAGCCCCGGGCTTGCCGATATTGCCGCGCAGCAAGGCGAGATTGCACACCATATGGACGTTCTGGACGCCCATCAGATGTTGCGTCAGCCCCATGCCATAGACGGACAGCACTGCATCGGCGTTGGCATAGGTCGCAGCGGCCTGCATCATCTGGTCGCGGCTGAGGCCGGAAACGCGCTCCAGCTCCTCCCAGCGATGACCACGGCACGCTTGGGCGAATTCTTCAAACCCGGTCGTGTGCTGGTTGATGAAATCGTGGTCGAGCACGTGTTTCTTGTCGGCTGCGCGCATTGAGGCCGCGAACGCGACCATTGCCGCATTGCCGGGATCTTTCGGCGTGCCATCCTCTCCCGCAACGATGCTTGTGCCGGAGGCCTTCAGAATGTCGTCGGCTTCGATCAGCGCCTTGCAGACTCCGAACAGTGCCGCGATGTCGCCGCCATTGTTGACCTGGTAATATTCCGATGAAATCTTCGTCTCTTTTCCGGTCAGCATCTGGACGGGCGACTGCGGATTGACGAAGCGCTCCAGTCCGCGCTCGTGAAGCAGGTTGAAGGTGACGATCTTGACGCCGCGCCGGACCGCGTCCTGGAGATCGTGGAGCAGGCGAGGCGACGACGTTCCGACATTCTGGGCGATGTAGAAGATGCAGTCGGCGTTTTCGAAGTCCGACAGGATAGCCGTGCCGACAGAGGCGCCGATGCTTTCGGGAAGAGCCACCGACGAGCTTTCGTGGCACATGTTCGAACTGTCGGGCAGATTGTTGCTGCCATACATGCGAGCGAACAGCTGATACATGTAGCTGGTCTCGAGCGAGGCGCGCCCTGAGGTGTAGAGGTCGACCTGCCGCGGATCGAGCGCACGCAGTTCCCGTCCGATCTCGGCGAATGCTTCGCTCCACGCCACCGGTAGGTACCTGTCCGTGGCTGCATCCCAGCGCATGGGATGGGTCAACCGCCCCTGTTCCTCCAGATCATGGTCCGCCCAGCGTTCCAGTTCGCCCAGAGTGTGCTTCTCGAAAAAATCTGGGCCGGCGCGCCGCGACGTGACTTCCCAAGCCGTCGCCTTCGCGCCGTTCTCACAGAACTCGAGCGGGTGCGTCTTGGCCGGCTTCGCCCAGGCACAGCTGACGCACATATAGCCTTCCGGCTTGTTCTGCACCGCCAGCAGCTTCGGCCCTTTGAGAGGCACGTGTTCCTGGACCGTGATTGCTGTGACAGATTTTGCGGAGCCCCAGCCGCCGGCCGGTCCGCCATACGGTTTGCGTGGCGAGCGACGCGATTCCGAAGTCATTTTCGTCTCTTTCCCTGCCCAAGCGACTGACGATGTATTGCAACGATCCAACTTGCCGCAGCGACGATTGTTCCTCCGTCATGTGACTTGGCTACGGGTGTTCAGGCTACAGGCCGACTTGCCAGGCCCGATACGAGGGCCTGCAGGACTTCGGTCCCGTTGACGCACTGTCGCGGCGCGCTAGGTCAAGGCAAAACGCCGGATGCTTGTCTCTGGCGCGGGGAGCTTACCGTGTGGCGCATCCAATGCCTTGCAATCGACGGCAAAGGCCAAGCTGGCCCTCTTGGCCCCATGTGGTTGCTGACGCTTGCGATTTGCACCGCATGTTCGCCTTCCGATCAGATCGACCAGCAATCGCGAACTGCCGCATCGGCGGCCCAGACGGTGGCGATGACGCTTGATGTCTGGGCAGCAGGCGAGGCGCCGTCCCGATATACGCTCCGCACCCTGCAATCCGTCGGCAAGACGCTTGCCGACGTCCAGTCGCAACTCAGGTCCGCCGGATCAGCCGAACCTGCCGAACAGGCCGCGTTGGCCGCCGCCGTGGGCCGGATGTCTGAAGCGGTCGCGCGGGGCGAAGCGGGGCTGCAAACCGGCAGTCGCTCCGAGGTGCGAAACGCACAGGACGACGCTCAGGCGGCTGCCCGCGCCCTGGCTGCCGCTTATGCCAGATATTTTGCGCCGAAACCATGAAGAAGCTTCTGGAAATATCGCTCGGCGTCGTTACCAGCGTTGGCGGCTTTCTCGAAGTGGGGTCGATGGCGACTGCCGCCCAGGCCGGCGCGACCTTTGGTTTCCACCTGATATGGGCAGTGGTTCTCGGCACGTTCTGCATCATTTTTCTCGTCGAGATGGCCGGGCGGTTTGCCGCTGTGAGCCAGCACACGATTGCCGACGGAATTCGGGAGAGGTTTGGCTTCCAAGTTTTCCTGTGGCCTTTGCTCGCGACTTTGCTGGTCAACTTCCTGGTGATGTCGGCAGAGATCGGCGGCGTTTCGATCGCGCTGGAACTGGCCACCGGCATCGGTTTTCAGTGGTGGGCACTGCCGGCTGCCTTGCTGGCATGGCTGATGCTCTGGAAAGGCACGTTCGGCCTCATCGAGAAAGGCGTCTCGATCCTCGGTCTGGTGACGCTGTGTTTCGTCGTCGGCGCGGTCATGCTGAAGCCGGATTGGAAGGCGGTCGCGGCTGGCGCAGTGCCTTCTTTGCCAGCGCACGACGCGGCAAATTACTGGTTCATGGCTGTGAGCATTCTGGGTGCTTCGATATCGCCATACCTGTTCATGTTCTATTCCTCGGGAGCGATCGAGGACAAATGGGACAAGAGCTATCTTGGGGTCAACCGGGCGATTGCCTGGCTCGGCATGACCTTCGGCGGCACGATCTCGGTCAGCGTGCTGATCGTATCCGCGCTCGTGCTTGCAACGCATGGCATCGTGCAGGTGGATGATTATCATCAGTTGCCATTGATGCTGATACCGATATTCGGCTTTTGGGGCTTTGTGCTGTTCGTCGCTTCGCTCGGCATTGCCTGCTTCGGCGCGGCGGTCGAAGTCGGGCTGCAACAGGCCTATCTGGTGGCGCAAGGTTTCGGCTGGGATTGGGGTGAGGATCTCAAACCGCGTGACGATCCCGGGTTCAGCACCGTCTATACTGTTTCATTGTTTCTGGCCGCCATTCCCATCATGCTGGGACTCGACCCGCTCAAGCTCACCATATTCTCGATGGCGCTAACGGCCGCCAGCCTGCCGCTGACCGTGGTTCCATTCCTCTTTCTGCTCAACGACGAGCGCTATGTCGGCGCGCACCGCAACGGCATCGTCTCAAACGCCGCCGTCATCTTCATCATCACGCTCGCCTTCGTGCTCGCGGTGGTGACGATTCCGCTGCAGATATTCGGAGACGTATGATGAACTTGCTGCGCGATGTCCTCGACAAACAAGTACTCGACCGGAAGGGAGTGAAGATCGGCAAGGTCGACGGGCTGGTTGCCGAGCTGCGGCCCGGAAAGCCGCCCCGGATTGTCGCGGCCGAGCTCGGCTCGATCACCCTTGCGCGTCGCCTCGGCGCACGGCCCGGTCGCTGGGCAGCCCGGCTTGCCGCGTGGCTTGGGGGAGACCGCCATAGCGAGCCGCACCGGATTTCCTGGAAGAAGGTGCGCGATATCGGGCTCGATATCGAGTTCGACATCGACGGGCGCGAGACGTCGATCTTCGACTGGCAGGATTGGCTGCGCGATCATTTCATCGGTCGCATACCGGGGGCGTAGGCATGACCACCACCGTCAACCTCGAACATCTTGCCGGCAGGCGCGTGCTGTCGCTACGCGGCAAAAGCGTAGGCCATATAGAGGAGATACACGCCGAACAGGTGGGCGGCGATCTCGTGGTGACCGAATTTCACGTTGGCATCTATGCCGCGCTGGAGCGGCTTTCTGCTTTCTCTATCGGCTCGGCATTGCTCGATCTTTTCAGGCTGCGGCGGCGCGATGGCTTCTATCGCATCCCTTGGGATATGCTCGATATTTCCGATCCGAAGCGGCCGCGTTTGCTGTGTCCGATGACCGAACTCTCCCAGATGACAGGCGAAGCCGAACCGCATCGGATTCAGGGAAAGCGACGAGGATGACGCGGTTGTCGCCTGGCCGTATGCGAAAGCAGCGCAATGTTGGCATCGGCCGCGAGGCGCATTTGAAGTGACCACATCGCCGGCAACGGGAACATAGGCAGTCCGCGCGCATTGCTAGTGAACGCCATTGCAGGCACGGCTTACGGTCTCGACCATGCGACCCCTGATCACGGACACCTGGAACCTGGTGCGCGAAAGTGCCGTGGGCTTTGTCAACGACAATGCGCTAAGCCACGGCGCTGCGATTGCGTTCTACGCCACGACGTCACTGGCGCCGATACTGCTCATCGTCGTCGCGATCGCCGGCCTTGCTTTCGGTCACGAGGCCGCCCAAGTGGCCTTGTCTGCCCAGCTGTCGGGTCTGATGGGGCCGGAAAGCGCAGACCTCCTGCGGAGCGTACTGGCAAGCGCGTCCCGAAAATCGTCCGGGACCTTGGCGGCGCTGATCGGCATCGCCACCTTGCTCGTAACCGCTTCAGGTGTCTTTGGCGAGATGCAGCAGTCGCTGAACACGATATGGAAGGTTGAACCGCAGGGTGTTTCGTTGTCGCGCCTTATGCGTGCAAGGGCGGCAAGTCTGGGCCTGGTCGCTGCACTGGGTTTCATGCTGCTCGTATCGCTCGCGGCCAGCGCGGCGATCGCGGTGTTAGGCGATATCATCAACGCTCACATGCCGTTTGGCGCCCTGATCCTCGCCGCCATCAATCTGGTCTCGTCGTTCGTGCTGATCTCGATGATGTTCGCCGCGATTTACAAAATCCTGCCCGATCGAAACTTGACATGGCGCGATGTCGGCATCGGTGCTGTCGTCACTGCTTTTCTGTTCACTGTCGGAAAATCGTTTATTGGCTGGTATATCGGCTCCAGCGCCATCGCGTCGTCCTACGGAGCCGCCGGCGGTCTCCTCGTCATATTGTTGTGGGTCTACTATTCAGCGGAAATTTTTCTTCTCGGTGCGGAATTCACGCGCGCCTACTCGGTTCGGCACGGCAGCAGATCGGATCTGGGCGCGCTGGCGCACGGGGACGTGCCTGCGACAGGTGAGTTGCCATCGAAAGACGTCGACCCATTTGGTACAGGCAACTCCGCCGGGATCGTGACGCTGGTTGCAGTGGCTTGCGCGACCGCTACGTTGACCAGCCTCGTCCTCGGCTTGCGTCGTCCCTGACATGCGCCGTCCGAGCCGCAGAATTCCAATGACGGGTCAGCCGGCGGGTGATTGGTTCGGAGGCCCGGCCGTCCTTGGCAAGATCATCCAAATAATACACGCGGGCGTGGAACATTGGTCGACGCTGGCAGTTCTGGATCGCTTCAGATGCCGCCGCGTGGTGTCTGCGGAAGATCGGTGGAAACACCAGATCGGCCCGCGCCTCTTTCCCTCAGGACGGCGCGGGCTTCCACGACCGCACCTTACCGCGAGATTCCGGCGAAGGATGCTGGAGCGAGCAACAGGAGCCAGCCATGAAACACCAGACACTCGATCAATTGCAGGCGATCGCTGAGGTAAACGCCTCGGTGCCTGCCCCGCGCATGACCAGGACGCAGAGGTTGCAACGTTGGGCCGACCTTCTCGGGGAGAACCCGTCGCGATGCCTCGCCGCGCTTACCGGCACCGAACACATGCGCGCCTCGGTGCGGCAGGAAGCGCGCGCCGCAGGCTCGCCGATCACGGTCGCGTTCGAAGATTCGCTGTTGCGTGCATGCGGCCTGAGCAATGACAGCTACGGCGAAGCCAAGCGCTTCTTCGAACTCTCCGACTGGCAATTGCACGATATCGTGTGCAGCTGTCATGTCGGCTCCACCATGCAGGCAGGGTGGGTTTCTGCGCGGGTCCGCAGGATCTTGACCGGCAACAGGATCGCTGCGTGGCTGCGGCGGCAGTTGTGGGCACATTGAGATGCGTTCCGCCGAAACCGGAAACCGCTGGAACATTGTGCCATGATCGCTGTTAGGGACGCGGCCGGATGCTTTCCCCCCTCCGGTCAGTCC
The DNA here is from genome assembly GCF_004791315.1 of Mesorhizobium sp. M8A.F.Ca.ET.208.01.1.1. Taxonomy (NCBI): domain Bacteria; kingdom Pseudomonadati; phylum Pseudomonadota; class Alphaproteobacteria; order Hyphomicrobiales; family Phyllobacteriaceae; genus Mesorhizobium; species Mesorhizobium sp. M8A.F.Ca.ET.208.01.1.1. The sequence continues at coordinate 1,306,181 of NZ_SRUT01000001.1, read as the reverse complement.
CCAGTGGCTCGCTGCCTCTCCCCCCGGGCAGCGGGCTCCGGAAGCCACCGGGATAGCTTGGGTCGATCGACGTGCATCAGGCCTCACGCAATAGGGGTCAACGGCAATGAGCAGAAGGTCCAAGGATCAAGGAACGCCGGTGCCCCTGCAAGGAACATCGAGCCAGGGTTCCCGGCGCACGCTGGCTACGGTTCTTGCCCTGGCGTTCCACGTCGTTCCGGCCGCCGCCCACCAGGCCCCGGCCGGATGGCAATATGACAGCTCCTGCTGTTCGGGTGTCGACTGCTACCAGGCGCCTGCTTCGGACGTGAAGGAAACCCGGAACGGATATCAGCTGTCGACCGGAGAATTGATCCCCTACAGCGATCACCGCATCAAACGCTCGCACGATGAATATTTTCACGAATGCAAGCCCGGCGGGGACGCCAAGCCCCAGCGCTCGTACTGCCTATATGTTCCAGATCGCGGCATGTAGCCCGTGATGGGCCCATCCAATCTGCCGGTTGAGCATCGGGAAGTGACCATGGCTCGAACTCCGGATGATCTCTATGTCGTGGTCTGAATGACCAGCGTAAGCGTACCGTCTCCATCGACGTTGGCCGCGATGACCTGGGAGGAGTTCAGCCCATTCTGCGTTAGCGCCGCCGTTGCCTGCTGGGACCCGTCGATCGAGTTCTGCAAGGCTCGCAGGTCATCCGCGGTGGTCTGGGCAACGATACGCTCGGCCTGCATCTTGACGTCCGGGGGAAGGTCGTCAATGGAGATGATGGCGACCCGCGTAAACCCGTTGCTGAAATCGAATTGACCCTGATCTGGCGCATCCTGATCCAACGGATCCAAGGGCAGGGACAAGTCGCCCGCTGCCCGCGGCCCCGCAGTCTGAGCATGGCTGGGCGACAGCTGAAACAGAACTGAAATCACAAGTGCCGCGAAAAAGCGCAATGGCGGATTCTCCTTGTTGGACCCGCACCCGTCAGACATCCATCATAGATCTGGCGGGCTCCCGGGCGATATTCTCTTCGATCTGTTCGTGGCCCGGCGTCTGCGGCAGGGCCTTCCGGAAATTCCTGGCATAGTGGGACGGCATCTTGGGCGGCATCATCGGTTCATAGGCATCGACAAGCGCCTCGACTATCACCGGGCCGTCGACGGCGAACGCTTCGTCCAGAACAGCCTCGATCTGGTCGGCCCGATCGATGCGCAACCCCTTTGCGCCCATTGCCTCGGCCGCCTTGGCAAAGTCGATCGGCGCCAGTTCGCAGCCGAATTGCGGGTTGCCGAGAAACATCATCTGCTCCCACGCGATCTGGTTGAGCATATTGTTCTTGAGGACCAGAAGCTTCAGCGGAACGCCGTAACGCACCGCGGTGGAGAATTCGCCGAGCTGCATGGCGAGGCCACCGTCACCGACGATGGCGGCGACCGGTCGGCCAGGGAATGCGATCCCGGCGGCGATTGCGTAGGCTAGCCCGCAGGACATCGACGCCAAAGCGCCCGAGAGGCCAAATGCCTGGCCCTCGCGCAAGTCGACATGGCGTGCCGCCAGTTCGGTATTCTGGCCTGAATCGGTGGCCAGCACCGTATTGCTGGCCAATCTTTCTCCGAATGCGCGGACGACCAATTGTGGTTTTACGGGATGGGCCTGCGCGTCCTCGGACTGCCGCATCATTTCGCGCCACTTGCCCATGTTGTCCTGCGCCCGCAGCAGAAATTCATTGGAAGGCTTCTGCGTCAGCCGCCGGTTGAGCGCGCGCAATGTCTCGGCCGCATCGCCGACGAGCCCCGCCTCTACCGGGAAGCGCAGGCCGATCCGTTGCGCGTCGCAATCAATCTGGACGCCCCGGGCCTGTCCGGGTTTGGGGTAGTACTCGATATATGGAAAAGTCGAACCGACGATCAGCACGGCGTCACAGTTCTCCATCATATCCTGCGATGCCAGTGTTCCCAGAATGCCGATGCCACCGGTCGTGTAGGGATGATCGTCCGGCAGCACCGCCTTGCCGAGCAGGGCCTTGGCCACCGGCGCCTGCAGCAGCTGGGCAGTTCGCTCCAGTTCGCTTGCCGCCCCCAGCGCACCACGGCCGGCCAGGATCGCCACGCGCGGGGCCTCGTTGAGAACGGCTGCTGCCTTGTCCAACTCGACGTCTTGCGCCACCATATGGCCTGTGAACATATTTTGCGGCGTGTGCTCGGGACGATTGCGCTTGGAGCGTTTCGTCGGCTCGCTCTCCTGTTCCTGGGTGTCGCTGGCAATCGAAAGATGAGCAACGCCCTTGCGTGCCAAAGCGGTGCGGCACGCGAGACTGGCGACGTTTTCCATATGGGCGGCGTCGGAGACCTGAACATTGTAGACCGCAACGTCGTTGAACACGCGTGTGAGGTCGACATCCTGCTGGGTGAACGTCTCGATCAGATCGTGAAACTGCATTCCCGTGATTGCCAGGACTGGCGCCTGGTCAAGCTTCGCGTCGTAGAGCCCGGTCAAGAGATGTGTGCCGCCGGGGCCCGATGTGGCCAGGCAGACGCCCAGCTTTCCGGTCCATTTTGCATAGGCGCATGCCATGAACGCAGCCGATTCCTCATGCCTGACCTGGATGAACTTTATTTTTCCGCGCCTTGTGCGAAGCGCTTCCATGATGCCGTTTATGCCATCTCCCGGAAGGCCGAACACCACCTCCACATTCCATGCGATCAGTGTCTCGATGAGTATCTCTGCTGCGTTGGACATGCCGAATTGTCTCTCCGGTGGATGGCGACCGAACCGGCGAACGGCGAGTTGGTTCCTTGATACCGGAAATCAATGGAGTCAGGTCCGGTCTGTAGGTCAGGATCGGATGGAATCCGCCTAGGCGCGCTCCATTCACATGCCTGCGAGAGTAGAACCGCAATTTGCACTCCGCCGACCCGGAGCCTCGGCCCATTTCGCCGGTTCGATGTTGTGCCCCGGCTGGCCGGTCACGGCACCTAACTCCCCGTACCCAGCCTTGTTCCAAAAGCGCTGCTGGCGACGCCATGTCGTCCGACGCTTCGGCCCGGACATTATTCGCCGGAGCTTAAGGCGTGGCGGAACGAACCAAACAGCCGCGCATTAAGCTTAGGCTGCATTCACACTCGTACTGTTTGGGAGTTGGATCGTTGTCATCCGGACGCTATGCGTTGGTCAACAAGCCGAACGAAGAGAATTCCATCGTCGATCTTATACCCGCCCTCCGGGCTTTCGCTCGAACCTTCTGCCGTGTCCCCGATGACGCCGACGACCTTTTGCAGGAGACACTGACTAAGGGGCTTGCCAATACCGACAAATTCGAACCCGGAACACGCATGAAGTCGTGGCTCTTCACCATCATGCGCAACACGTATTACACTCGAATAAAAGCCGCCGTCCGGGAGGCGCCCGGTCTCCTCGATTGCGCGTCCTTACGCCCGATTTCGGAAGCCACGCAGGAATGGTCCGTCCAGAGCAGGGAGGTTCACCGTGCCATTCAGCAGCTGCCCGAACATCAGCGTGAGATCCTGATGCTGATCGGAGTGCTGGGGTTTAGTTATGAGGAAGCCGCCGATATATGCGGCTGCGCGATCGGGACGGTCAAAAGCCGGCTCAATCGGGCGCGCGCCGGCGTGCTGGAATCACTCGGCGAAAGGTCACTCAAGACACTGGTGGAACGGCGAGCACATTTGTCGGACGGACAGCTTGATCTCGGCACCGACCATCATCCCTGATGGGATTATCCAGCGATTGTCCAAGGGCCGAGTTCCCCGTGGATCAGTTTGTCAATTCCCGCCGCCGCTTTTCGACAAGCGCGTTCTGCAATTCGACGGCAAGTCGGATCAACCGATCGGGTACCTTCTCCTGTTCGATCGCGGTCAGGAGTGAAGCGATTTTCAAATCCACCAAGATACCAGTGGGAGGGGTGGTCTCGCTCGAGCGGGGCATCGTCGCCTCTGAGGAATGTCGATCTCTTCGCGTCCAGTGTGACGGCACGCGTCCCGCTTTGCAAGGAGGTCCGGCATGCGCGAACGACCTACATCCGCGGCTACGATTGATGGTGGCAACTAGGCCGATCTCTTCTTGGAGGCGGTAGCTTTGCCCTTCCGCGACCCGCTGCCCTCCTGCGCTAGGCTCTTGCGCAATATCTCGGCAAGGTTGACGACGTTCTCCTTTGGCCGGGGAGCGGATTTTTGCGGCGCTTCGCCTTTGCGCTTGGCTTCGATCATCGCGATCAGCGCATCTTCGTAAGTGTCTTCAAATTTCGAGGGATCGAACCTGGTCACTTTCTTTTCGATAAGCAGGCTGGCGATTTCGGTAAGGTCGGAATCGTATTCGACTTTCTTGATCTCCTTGAAAACGCTTTGCTCGGAGATTACTTCGCTGTCGCTGCGCAACTCGGTCAGAAGCATGCCTTTGCCGAAGGGCTGGATCAGGACTTCACGACCGCGCTGATAGAGGACCACACAAGAGCGGGCAGCGACCTTTTTCTTTTCCATGGCCTTGCGGATCACTTCAAAGGCCTCGGCCGCCGCGCCGTCCGCGGGGATCAGGTAATAGGGCTTTTCAAGGTAGCGTGTGTCGATATCGCCCAACTCGACAAATTCGCCGACCTCCAATGTATGGGCTGAGGTAAGCTTCAGCTTCTTGATCTCGTCAGGCTCGATGCGGACGTAGTCGTCAGTGTCGATTTCGAAACCCTTCACTTGATCCTCGGCATCAACGGCCTCCCCGGTTGCTTCATCGACATAGGCACTTTTGACCGGCAGCCCGTCCTTGCGATTGAGTATCTTGAAATGGATCCTGGAGGCCTCGCTGGTGGCGCCAATTATCTTCACGCCACAGGTGACGGATCCGACCTTCAAAAAACCTTTCCAAGCGGCTCGTGGCGCAACCATGCGGGACCTCTCAATCGCTGATGGCCACCAACGGATGCCGGTCGCAATTGTTCCTGGAACACCGCCGTCGGGATGGTGTTAGGCACCCTCGACGCCACGGGGAAGGCAGAACGTGGCGGCACCGAAATCGACAGGAGACCTCCTATGTCCGAAGCGCAGACGACAATCGACATGACGACATCCGCAAATAGGCAGAGGAGCGGAAAGGTAGGCCAGCCGGGTGCGCGGCCGGCGAGAAGGTGGCGTTCTTAGCATCGATTTCGGCGAACCGGAAGAATCATTCGTAGCTATCGAATGGGAAGAGTTCTTTCGTATCTTCGAGGACATGATCTGGCGTTTCTTCATCGGGCCAAGACCGGCGCCGGTAAGACCAGCCGCTTCAAAAAATTCGTCAAGCGTGACCGTATTAGAGCGACAGCCTCGGTCCGCGGCGCACGGATAGATCGGTAGCGCGTCGCGGCATTGCAGCCTCAGTTCAGAAGGCCGGCACCGCCGGAACTGACTACATTGTGCATGACGCGGTTCAGCCAATCCTCGGTGGAGAGCCCGGCCTGCCTTTGGTCGATATCGCGGAGCGCCAATTCGAGCGTCCTCTCGACCAGTCGATCGGAAGCGTTGACGTCTGCGAGTAGCAAACGCGCCGCCAGCCTCAGCTTGGGCAGAAGCGCGAACACGTCGTCGGGAGAGGTCGGCTTGTCGTCGTCGCGCGAGAACGGCGGGAACAAGGCATTGGAGACTTCCTTGCTGGTGGAGGATTTCCAAAGATTGCTGGCACAAAGCAGATGCTCAGGAATGGTGATATCGCCTACGCCGCTGAAGAACACGAAGGGCACGCCCCGCCGGAGCAATTGGTCGGCGATAGGGAATACCCGGCGGCCGTTGATGTCGATATCCAGGATCGCCGCCTCGGCCGTCTGCGTATGTATCGCGGCCTGTTCGAGCGTGGCCGCCGGGCCCAGAATCACCGCGCCCATATTGCTGAAATAGCGTGCAAGGTCGTCGGCCAGCAACCATTCATCCTCGACGATAAGAAGCCGCACGCCTCGCAGATTGCGCACCCCACTATCCTTTCTTTGATCAAGAACGGACGTTGCCTGTTTGGCAAGACCGTTCATCCTGCGCGGCCTGCAGGCGCCTGGTCGACACCGAGCCCAAACCTGTCGCCGTAACCGGCTTTCTTTCGGTCAAACGCTTGGTCACTGAACACCGTCCGTCCTCGGCACAACGGATTTGGTCCCAGCTTGTTCCGTCGCCCGGCGCCGCGGCCGAGGCAGAGGGTTTCAGGTCGTCGCCGTTAGGCGGCGTTGCCCGGGATGGCTTCCAAGGTATCGGTATCCTCGGGGCCGGAAGTGTCAGTCAATCGGTTCATCCGTCGGTCGCGGCGTGGCGCCGGCCTGACGCTTTCGGCCGATGTTGCGATTGGCAGCGGGATTGTCGTGTGGTGTTGACTATAGGGTAGGGGCCGACGGTCTTGGGGCCACCGGCGGGCTCCGGCGTCGGTATCGGTTTCGTCCCCTCCGCGATGGAAAGCCGCTGGCACTTGGCGACCGGATGGCGGGTTTTGCGGCATCAGGTCATTCTTGGGTGGAAAGGCTGGTTCAGTCTCAGCCATGAGGCCGCATTACCACCTTGATGCAGCCATCCTGCTTGTCGCGGAAGGTCTTGTAGAGGTCGGGACCGGCGTCGAGATCCGCCCTGTGGGTGATGACGAAGGAGGGATCGATCTCGCCCTCCTGAACCTTGGCCAGGAGCGGTTCCAGGTAGCGCTGCGTATGTGTCTGACCCATCCGGAAGGTGAGCCCCTTGTTCATGGCGGCGCCAAACGGGATATGGTCGAGAAGTCCGACATAGACGCCGGGAACGGAGACCGTACCGCCCTTGCGGCAGCAGTAGATCGCCTCGCGCAGCACATGCGGTCTGTCGGTGCCGAGATAGACGGCTGCCTTCACTTTGTCGACCATGGCGTCGAAGCTGGCGCCCGGATCGGATTCGGTACCGACGCAATCGATGCAGCGGTCCGGGCCACGACCGCCGGTCATCGCCATCAGGGCGTCATAGATGTCGGAATTGCTGAAATCAAGCGTCTCGGCCCTGCCGTGGTCGCGGGCCATGGCGAGCCGCTCGGGAACCTTGTCGATGGCGATGACACGACCGGCGCCGAGCATCCATGCGCTTTGGATGGCGAATTGGCCGACTGGACCGCAGCCCCAGATCGCCACCGTGTCGCCCGGCTCGATGCCGGCATTCTCAGCCGCCATATAGCCGGTCGGAAAGATGTCGGACAAGAACAGCACTTGCTCGTCATCCATCCCGTCGGGCACTTTGATGGGGCCGACATCGGCGAACGGAACGCGCAGATACTCGGCTTGGCCACCCCAGTAGCCGCCGACCAGATGCGAGTATCCGAACAGGCCGGCCGGCGACTGTCCCATCACCTTGGCCGCCTCCTTGGCATTGGGATTGGAGTTGTCGCACAGCGAGAACAGCCCGCTTTTGCAAAACCAGCACTCGCCGCAGGAAATGTTGAAAGGCACCACGATGCGGTCGCCTTTCCTGAACTTCGAATGGCCCTTGCCGACTTCGACCACTTCACCCATGGTTTCATGGCCGAGCACGTCGCCCGACTTCATGGTCGGCATATAGCCGTTCATGAGATGCAGGTCCGATCCGCATATGGCGCAACACGTCACCTTGATGATAACGTCGCGGTCGTCCTCGATTGCCGGGTCGGCTACCTGTTCGCAGCGTATATCGCCTTTGCCGTGCCATGTGAGGGCTTTCATCATGTTGCTCCCTGGGCTGGAAGGGCCGATGCGATCGCGTCGGCCGGTGGATGTGGAAAGATGCGGGGCCGCCCGGGTGTCGGCCGACGGCCTCGGCGTGTCGTCGACAAGTCAGCCTTTCGGAGCCGATCCCGGTTCGGCCATCTTGCGGTGCTGTTCAGCCAGGGTGCCAGCCGGGGTGACATGGGCGGCTGCCACCTGGAGCTTGTTCCTCCAGCCGCTGATGACCTGTTCCTCGCCCGCCAGCAACGCGTCATAGCCGGCGCGCGCGACGTCGGCCGGATTGTCCTTCTCGTCGGTGCCGACCTTGGTGTCCATCATTTCGGCACGTTCGAAGAACCGCGTCTGCGTCGCACCGGGCATCAGCACCGTCACGGTGACGCCGGTGTCCTTCAATTCGTGCCGTAGCGCGATGGCGAAAGAATCGATGAACGCCTTGGTGCCGTTGTAGACTGCCTGGAACGTGCCCGGCATGAAGCCGGCGATCGATCCGGTAAACAGAATACGCCCGCGTCCGCGCCTGGCCATCCTCGCGGCCAGTTGATGGGCCAGATAAATTGTTCCGGTGATATTGGTGTCGACGATGCGACGGATCTTGTTCCAGTCCTGGTCGACGAAGCCGTGACCCAGGCCGCGCCCCGCATTCAGAAAGAGCAGGTCGATATCCCGATTTCCGATCCGCGACACCAATCTGTCGGCGCCCTCCACGGTTGCCAGGTCGACCTCAAGCGCCTCGACCGCCACGTCGTGCGAAGACAGCGCCTCTGCCGCCTGCTTGATCGCCGGCTCATCGGCCGCGATGACAAGGTTATAACCAGCCTTCGCGCAGAGCTTGGCAAGTTCCTTGCCGATGCCGCTTGAGGCCCCGGTTACCACCGCGAGTTTAGTTGCCGTCATCATATCCTCCGCTCCTGACCGCCGCCCCCAACCATCCCAAGCCAGGATTGTTCCGTGGTCGGTTGCCCGCGTCCGACGACGCGCTCCCGGTCGACAAGTTTTCTCGGGCAAGGTGGAACAACCTTCGTGGCCGACAGTTCGGCGGCAAAGGGAGCCGCGGATGCAGTATGCGCAAGACATCGCCCTCAGGCGCGTTGATATACTGATCGAGCAGTATGTCGTCGCCAGAAGCAAAACCTGTGACTTCGTCTCGACGGAACTGGCTTGCAATGTCATCCGGTCGGTCATGCGCAGCCCCGTCAATGATGCGGAACTCGACCTCATGCTGGCCAGGAAGGCAATGAAACAGGGCCTGTCGGTTCGCTTCGACCGCACGGGACGTTGGTCCGACGTGGTGCCGAAAGCAGGTCAGGAGGACTTGAAATGAGAACGATTCTGCTAATTGCGGCGCTCTTCGCGTTGGCTGGGTGCAATGAGAACAGCGCGGATCCGGCCAAGTCCAAGACCGATACGGTGAACAGTCAGCCTGTCGACAAAAATCCGAAAGTCGACAGCAATCCGACGCCTCAGACGAGCTCCGGCGGGGATCAGCAAGGCACCCAGCCCACGCAGCCAGCCAAGCCCTGAACTCGGGCGGGAACCGGCCTGTGCCCTTGCCCACGCAGGGATATGAGGCGGGGCTGCGTCACTCCGCGTTAAGCAGGGCCCTGCAGGTTTGGCTGAGAACACGTGGCAGGACGCTGAACGCATACCCAGTGTGCAGCCGTTCGAGCGGCGTGTGATAATCACGCCCCCACGGGCCGATATTGATCGTCGGGATATTGGCAAGGCCTCGGTGCGCGGGCCAGCGCACCCCGTCGCTCCACATAGGCGTGTTGCGGGCGACCACATCGAGCGAGGATTCTGCCGCTTCACCAAAGAAGCTCATATCGGAGATGCCGGCGAAATAATCGGCGCAAGCAATCGTACAGCCGTAGAGTCCGTCTGCGTTGGCGGCAATGTCGCCGGCAATCGCGCGCAGCCTTCTGGCTGCGGGGGGGCTGCGACAGGTTCGTTGGCAGGTAAGGTATGGAGCCAAAGCCTATGACCACCGCCGGACCTGACAAACGGCTCAGCCGCCATGCCTCTTCGATGACAAGCCGGCATTGTTCAGGTAGCGAAAGTTCACTGGCCGCGAGCGACGCGCCCAGTGCGCCAACCCTGGATATGGCTTTCCCATCGAGGCGGTCAGCGACAGCCTCGTAACGGTATAGGGCAATGTTGTCGACTACGTCGATAGCGGCCGGCTCGTTACCCGGGCCGAGCCGCTGTTTGAGAGCGCCCAGGCAAGTCGAAGCCGCTTGTGCGCAAAGCTGTTCGAACCGGTCGAACACCTCGCCGGGTGTCCTGCGATAGCTCAGTACATTGAAGCTGGCATAGGCGCTTGCCGGTGTCGTCACGTCATAGCCGGCCTTGCCGTCGCGAATGCTGAGCAGGCTCGCCGGCGTGCCGGGCTCCGACCGGGACTGATCGGTCAGCTCCGGCGCCCATTCCACACGCGTGGCTATCGCGGCAGCCAGCGTCGCGGCATTCAAGCCATTCAGCGGAAAACCGCTATGGGCGGGAACGCCGACAACATAAGCCGTCGGCAGCAGCTTGCCCACAGTGCCCAGCGCGATGATTCGCCCCTTACTGCCGTCGCCATCGTCCGCGATCGCATCGAGATTGATCGCGGCCGCAAATTCCAGTTGGCATTCGTCGGCGATGGTAGGAAGAGCCTGCGCCGCCCTGCGCGCGCCGGCCGAGTTGTTCTCTTCATCGGGTACGGCGAGGAAGAAGATGTTCCCCGCCGGATTGATGCTCTCCGCGAATTGCGTGCAGACGGCCAATCCCGCGGCAAGGCCCGCCTTCATGTCGAGCAGACCGCGTCCGGCGAGAAACTCTCCGGAGGCAAAATCGACGCGTGCGCGTCGGGCGGCGGCCGTCTCGGCTGTGGCCAGGGTCTTGCCGAGCGCAGGCGTGAGCAGGCCCGGCCGGGTCGCGAGTTCCTCAAGCTCGCCATAGTCGCGCGTCGTGACGGTGTCGTAATGTCCCGTCAGCACCACAGTGGCCCGGCCACCTCCGCGCAGCAGCATCGCCACGCAGTGTCGGCCGTCTCCGGGCTCGACCTCGATCGTCCAGATTTCCGCATGGCGAAAGGCTGTCTCTTGGCGAAGTTTGCCGGCAAGCCATGGCCCGAACGATGCTTCATCCTCGCTCCCGGTGACGCTCCTGCGCTCGGTCAGGGCGAGCGCCCAGCGTTCGGCGCAGGCGGGCAAGCCCTCTTTTGCTCCACCGTTCATCACCGTCTCCGACATGCTTCGAGAGGTCGAGTTTAGCGTCGGCTAGCTTGTTCCTTCAAGAGCGCGACCGGCTGGGCCTAGCAGCGGCAAGTCTCCCCTGTCGATACCTCGTTGTCGGAATGTGGATGCTGATTATCTGGCCTGCGATTGGAACAACTCGCTCGGTGGCTGGTTGGGCAGCATCCCGTTCCAGGAGATGCGGGCCGTCGACCAGGCAAGTCAAACACGGTTGACCAATCCAGATCTCCACAATCTAGGGAGATTATATGACCTCACGCGACAATGGCCCTCCCGGCAGCACCGATCAGAAGCCACGCTGGGAAGGCCCGCCGGAAAACCGTCCTCGCGGTTATTTGCCGGCGAAGGATGATCCGGCTGAAGATCGTGACGCAGCGGGCGAAAACCTGAAGGATCCCGACAAGCACGACCTGGGCGATGCGCTCACGACCAGGCGCAACAAATAGAATGCGACAAATGCCACGCCGGGAGCAATCGAAATACTGACAACGCCGCGCATATGCCGCAGGCAACAGAAGCGCGGGCTTGCGGAAAAGGCGCGGAGCGGGCGCCTGGGCGACACCCAACAAGTATGGCCGCGCAGGCAACAGTCTGCCAATTCTGAAACCCTGTCGCGATGACTTTGGGGATTATGTCTTTGCTTGTCCAAACCCCTTCCCTCGCCACCGGCATCGGTGCTATCGCAACCCGCTGATGCGCCTCATGCAGATACTCGCAGGAAAAAATTGGCACCGCAATTGGCACCGGACGGGCGATGAGGGGCAGGGACGTAGAGGTACGCAAGCGGCTATCGAGATTAGACAATTACCGAAAAACCGAGCTGGTCGGGACCTTTACGGACACATCGGGATTGCCGGAGCCGTATTTTAAGTCCCTTGCGTCTACCAATTCCGCCACGTCCGCAGCCCAGCCCTTTTCAGATGCCAGACACAGCCCGTCAAGTCGTGTTCTGCGGTGCCTGAACACGCAACCCAGAGGAGATCGCGCAACGATACTGGCGCGATCACGGAATTATCCGCGCCGTGGGCATCGGTAAATATCTGCGCGGCGGACTTGATCCGCCATGGCCGGCGCCTCTCAGGCCCAACCCATTCCCCCGCCCACTGGGGACGCCGGCCGCCCCCCACTTCCGGCAAGATCGGTCTGCGCGCTGCTTGTTGAGCAACGCGGTGGCGACGCTCAGAACTTGTCGGTCGGCGCGTAATCGACGTCGACACCGACGGTCCAGCCGACGGTGGTGCGTGTGTCTGAGAAGGCGGTGCCCGCATCTTGCGACGTCTCGACGCCGGCGAGGGCGACGCCGCCTATGCCGTAGACCAGCACACGATCAATCGCCTACGACATTTCCGGGCCCGCCGAATTCCACCGTGCCGTCGATCGAGGAATAGTTGAGGTCGGCTTCGGCGCCGATCCGGCAATCTCCGGGCAAATCCACGCTTCCTCGCTGGCCAAAACGCCGTCGGCTTGGCACAGTCGGGCAAACAGGAGTCTTTGATGGCCAGGAAGCCGCCCGCCCGTGCGACGAAACCCAAACCGTGGACCGAAATGGCGACCGATCTGGTCGATGTCGCGATGGGCCGCAAACCCGCCGATCTCGTGATCCGCAACGGGCGCTGGGTGAACGTCCATTCGGGCGAGATCATCGCCGGCACCGACATCGCCATATCTGGCGGCCGCTTCGCCTATTGCGGGCCGAATGCCAGCCACACGATCGGGCAGGGCACCAAGGTGGTCGACGCAGGCGGACGCTATCTCGTGCCCGGTCTTTGCGACGCGCACATGCATGTCGAGAGCGGCATGGTGACGGTCACCGAATTCTGCCGCGCCGTCATCCCGCACGGCACCACCTCGATGTTCATCGATCCGCACGAGATCGCCAATGTGCTGGGCCTGCCGGGCGTGCGGCTGATGCATGACGAGGCGGTGGCCATGCCCATCAACGTGCATGTGCAGATGCCGTCCTGTGTGCCCTCGGCACCCGGGCTTGAACATGCCGGCGCCGAGCTGACGGTCGCCGATGTCGCTGAAGCGATGACCTGGGAAAACATCATCGGACTTGGAGAGGTGATGAATTTCCCTGGCGTCGCCGCCAACGACCCGGTGATGTCGGGCGAGATCGCCGCGACGGTCAAGGCTGGCAAGACGATCGGCGGCCACTATGCCTCGCGCGATCTTGGTCTGCCGTTCCACGGCTATGTCGCCGGCGGACCCGAGGACGACCACGAGGGCACGCGCGCCGAGGACGCCACCGCCCGCGTGCGCCAGGGCATGAAGGCGATGCTCAGGCTGGGTTCGGCCTGGTACGATGTTGCCTCGCAGATCAAGGCGGTGACGGAGAGCGGCATCGATCCGCGCAATTTCATCCTGTGCACCGACGATAGCCATTCCGGCACGCTGGTCCATGAAGGCCACATGGACCGGGTGGTGCGCCACGCCATCCAACAGGGGCTGAAACCGGTGACCGCGATCCAGATGGCGACGCTCAACACCGCCCAGCATTTCAAGCTGGAACGCGAGATCGGTTCGATCGCGCCGGGGCGGTTGGCCGACCTGCTGATCGTCTCCGATCTCACCGCAATGAGCATTGACGAGGTCTATGCGCGCGGCGTCAGGCTGGCCAAGGGCGGCAAGCTCGACATCGATATTCCGGCCTATGATTATCCGAAGACGGCGAAGAACACCGTCAAGTTGGGCAAGAAAATCAAGGCCGGCGATTTCGATATCGCGGCACCCAAGGGCGCCAACGAAGTGCGGGTGCGGGTGATCGGCGTCATCGAGAACCAGGCACCCACTCGCGCGCTGGAGGCCGATCTGCGAGTCGAGGATGGGCTGGTCGCCATGGATCGCCGTAACGACATATGCCAGATCGCGCTGGTCGAGCGGCACAAGGGCACGGGCGGCGTCACCAATGCCTTCGTCTCCGGGTTCGGTTACATGGCCGACTGTGCCATGGCCTCCAGCGTCGCCCATGACGCCCATCACATCATCTGCGTTGGCACCAACAAGCAGGACATGGCGCTGGCCGTGAACCGGCTGGGAGAAGTCGGCGGCGGCGTCGTGCTGTTCTCCAGGGGCAAGGAACTGGCACTGGTCGAAATGCCGATCGCCGGGCTGATGTCGGACGAGCGCGCCGAGATCGTCGCCGCCAAGGCTGAGAAACTGACCGAGGCGATGCGCAAGATGGGCTGCTCCCTCAACAACGCCTACATGCAGCACTCGCTGCTGGCGTTGGTGGTCATTCCCGAGCTCAGGATTTCCGACGTCGGGCTGATCGACGTGACGACGTTCCAGAAAGTCGATCTGTTCGTCTGAGGCCAGCCGTCCGCTCTTGGCTTTCTACCCGCCGGTGGCGATGGTCAGCACCTTGAACGGCGTCGTGATGATGACTTCGGCGGCGGAGCCGACGACCTTTCCGAGGCCCTGACCGATATTGCTAAGCTGTGCCGGGTCCTCGTCCGCGGCCAGGCCGGCCGGCGTGCGCAGCCTGTTCCCGAGCAATTGCACCAGGAACGGGTTGTCGGCGAATTTGGCGTGGTTGAGGCCGCCGTCGCCGCCCTTCGTCTTGGTCAGGTCGACCACGGCCACGCCATAGGAGGCGAGGTCCGCCGCATTGCCGTAATCGCCGACTCGCGGCTTGTCGCCAGAAATGAGGGACGACAGCTTCAGGGCCCGATCGTCGCCTGAAAGCAGGATGGCGAAGGGCTTGGTAGGTTTGCCGTAGCGGATCATCTGCTTCTTGAACACGTCGACATCGATGTCCGGCGAGGCCAAGATGACATAGCCGAGCTTGCCGCCGAGATCCCGGTCGCCGGTGATGGCGAGTTGGCGCAGCGCCTCCATCGTCAACCAGGTGCCCATTGAATGGGCGATGATGTCGATGCTCTTGACCCGAGTCTTGGCAAGCATCCTGAGCGTTGCCTCGAGGTCGTCGCGCGCGGCATTGGCACTGTCCCTGTCGTAGAGATACCCTGTTGTCTTGGCGCTCGAGGCCCATGAGAACAGCACCGAGGTACCCGGATATTTCGTGTCGTGGGCGATCTGCGTCAGCCGGTAGATGCCGTCGTCGAAACCATTGTTGAAGCCATGCACGAAGACCAGTGCGCGGTCGCCGCGCATGGTGATGTCGGCGCCGATCGCCTTGGCGAATTGCGGCGCGCCTTCATAGTAGGTGACATCCTTGGCTGTGAAGTCCTTGGCCGGGTTGCTGTTGGCCGAACCCTTGGCGCGCTCGATGTTGCCGACCTGATGGCTCTTCGGAACCGTGACATCGACACGGGCATAGCTGGTGGTCAGGGAACGATCGCTATCGAACACCTGCCGCGGATCCTTCGTTGCCTTCTGGCGCGTCGTCGCAACAAAAATCTCATGCGTGGCCGCAATATCCGAAGCAGGTGCGGCGACAGTGGTCTTGTTGAGGAGGTCGTGCGTCGGGCCGGCGCAGCCGGTGACGGCGAGCGCAAATGCGACGAGTAAACTCTTCAAGCGCAAGGCCACGCGTCGGCTCCCGCATAGGGGGACGTCAAACGCATGACGTCGCTCGATACTCCGATAAGGCCAGAGACGGGCGCGGTCCAGTTCAAAGTGGGCCAATGGTCCGGCGATGGTGAACAGGCACGGCGAAAACCGTGGCGCCGCATCTACTGTCCAAGCAGGCTGATGCGATCGGTCACGTCCCGGTCGCTGGCGAAACCATCGTCCTCGCGCAGCCGTTGGCCGATCATCTTCACCAGTGCCGGATTGTCGGCGAATTTCGTGTGGTTGAAGCTGTCGCTGCCTTTGACCTTCGAGAGATCCACGACCGTCACGCCGTAGGAAGCAAGATCCGCGGCATCCTTGTAATCGCCGACGCGTGGCCGCGAACCGGCGATCAGGCCTGACAACCTCAGCGCCCGGTCGTCGTCCGACAACAGCAGGATGAACGGCTTGTCGGGCTTGCCGTAGCGGCGCATTTGGCTCTTGAACACATCGACATCGATGTCGGGAGAGGCCAGCACCACATCGCCAAGCTTGCCACCGAGATCACGGTCGCCGCTGATGGCCATCTGGCGCAGCGTTTCCATTGTCACCCAGGTCCCCATCGAATGGGCGACAATGTCGATGCGCCGCGCACCGGACTGCTGCAGCATTCGCAGGGTCACTTCGAGCTGGTCGCGGGCGGCGCTGGCGCTTTCCTTGTCATAGACATAGTCGGTGGTCTTGGCACCCGAGGCCCAGGAAAACAACACCGGTGTCCCGGGATAGCCGGAATCATGCACGATCTGGGTCAGGCGATAGACGGCGTCGTCGAAACCGGTGTTGTAGCCATGGACGAAGACCATCACCCGGCCGCCGCGCGCCGCGATGTCGGCGTTGAGCGCGCTGGAGAATTTCGGTTGGGTATCGTAGCCGACGACCTCGGAAGCCATGAAATATTTGGCCGGATCATCCGACTTGCCGCGTGAGCGACGCTCGATCTGGCCGGTCGTGTGGACTCCCGGAACGGTGACGTTGACGCGGGCGTAGTTCAGCGTCGCCGAGCGTTCGCCGTCGAAAACCTTGTTGGGATCGTCGGATTTCTTGCGCGTCGTGGCGATGAAGATCGAGTGGTTGCCCGCGATTTCCGTCACCGGCGCGGACATGACCGCGCTGCCGAGCAGTTCCTCGGTTTTGCGGCCGCCGCAGCCTGCCACCAGCAAGGCGAGCGCTAGAATGCAAATCGTCTTCAAATGCACGTCAAAAATTCCGATCGAGCCCAAAAAGGGCCATCCACCCTCCGCGATATCTCCCCAGCAGGCGAAGTGCGGCGGAAGTAAGTCATGTCCAGCCAAAATGCGGTCGGCGCCTCGTGACGGTCATCGCAGTGTTGCGCGAAAGCCAAAGCGGCAGGAAGGCCGCAACGTGGCGGAAGGCAGGGGCCTGCATCCCGCCGGATGTCGACTTCGGGCGTCCAACGATGCCCGGCTAGGCTCGATCAAAAAGCGTGAACAAACATTCGCAAGTGCTTGCAAGCATTTCGGGAAGGCGCCGTTGCAGGCACGGGCTCGACCGGGCAATGGTCTTGCGGAGCTGGATGTGTAATAGGGTTCCGGATGTGTAATAGGGTTATTGTCTAACTCGCCAGCGGGCGATCCGGGATGATCTTGCCATGACCAGCTTTTCCGCGCGCGTCGCCACCGCCGCCTCCGCGATCCGCCAGATCTTCCCGCAGACACCGCTGCAGGAAAATGACTATCTGTCGAAAAAGACTGGCGCGCGGGTGCTGTTGAAGCGCGAGGATTTGAGCCCCGTGCGGTCCTACAAGATCCGTGGCGCGTTCAATTTCTTCCGCAAGGCGCTTGGCGAAGGCAACCAGGCCGAGCTATTTGTCTGTGCATCCGCCGGCAATCATGCGCAGGGCTTTGCCTTTGTCTGCCGCCATTTCGGCAAGAAGGGCGTCGTGTTCATGCCAGTGACGACCCCACAGCAGAAGATCGACAAGACCAGGCTGTTTGGCGGCGACTTCGTCGAGATCAGGCTGGTCGGTGATTTTTTCGACGACTGCTACCGCGCCGCCTTCGAATTCACCGAAAGCTCCGGTGCCCACATGGTGCCGCCCTTCGACCACAAGGACATCATCGAGGGGCAGGCGACGGTTGCCTATGAGATCGCGGACCAGATGTCGGGCGGGCGCATGCCCGACATCGTCATGCTGCCGGTGGGTGGCGGCGGTCTGGCTGCCGGGGTGACGCACTATTTCGCCGATCAGGGCCGCGATGCGCGTTTCGTCTTTTGCGAGCCGGCCGGCGCGCCGAGCCTGCGCGAGAGCCTTGCGGCCGGAAAACGGCTGAGGCTCGCCAAGGTCGACAACTTCGTCGACGGCGCGGCGGTCGCCGAGATCGGCCGCGAACCTTTGCGCTATCTCAAGGAGTTTGCCGCCGACAGCGTGCGGCTGATCCCGGAAAACCGGCTCTGCGCGACCATGATCGAGATGCTCAACATCGAAGGCGTTGTCCTGGAACCCGCCGGCGCGTTGGCGATCGATGCGCTGAAGGATTTTTCGAGGAAGGAAATCCGGGGCAAGACCATTGTCGCTGTGGTGTCAGGCGGCAATTTCGATTTCGAGCGGTTGCCGGATGTCAAGGAACGGGCGCTGCGCTTCGAAGGCCTGAAGAAGTACTTCATCATCCGCTTCCCGCAGCGGCCGGGCGCTTTGCGCGACTTCCTCGAAATGCTGGGTCCGGATGACGACATCGCGCGCTTTGAATATCTGAAGAAGTCGGCGCGCAACTTCGGCTCGGTTCTGATCGGCATCGAAACCAAGGATCGCCGCAATTTCGATCTGCTCAAGGCGAATTTCGAGGCCGAGGGCGTCCAGTATCAGGACATCACCGACAACGAAACACTGGCGGGTTTCATCATATGAGCGGAAAGGTCTTCATCGCCCTGTTTTCCGGCATCAATGTCGGCGGCAACCGCATCGTCAAGATGGCCGAGCTGCGGTCGTTCTTCGAGGATCTCGGCTTTTCCGCCGTCTCCACCTATGTGCAGAGCGGCAATGCCGTATTCCGGTCCGACAAGGGCGACGCGGCGGCGCTGACCAAGCGAATCGAGGCGGCTTTTGAGGCAAAATGGGGTTTCCATTCGCGCATCATGGTGCGCGATTTCGGATGGTTCGAACGGCTGGTGCGCGAAAATCCCTATCCGGAAGCGGCCGCCGACCACACGAAGCTCCATGCCTACGCGCTGGAGCGTGAGCCGACCGCCGATGAGGTGGCGCGGCTGGCCGAAAAATGCATCGGGCCCGAGCGCTTCGAGGTCAAGAGCGACGTCCTTTATCTCAGCGCGCCGGACGGGCTTGGCAAATCGGTGTTCGCCAACCTCATTCCACGCACGTTGAAAGTGCCGGGCACGGCCCGGAATTGGCGCTCGGTGCTGGCGCTGCTGGAGATGGCGCGCAAGTCCGATAGCGATTGATCCATGCGTCTCGCCGGAAATGCGCGGCGGCGACACGCAGAAAGAACTACGCCGCCTCGGCGCGTTTCCAGTCGAAGGCCAGTTCTTCGCGGAACGCAAAGCGCTTGATGTGGTCGGCAACGACGCTTTCGAGCCGCTCGATCGAAGCGGCTTCGTCGGTCGATACCGTGATGTGCAGCGCTGCCCCGTCGGCGTCCATGATCGTGCGGCCGAGTGAAAGGTCGATGACGCCGTGGTTGGGGTCGAACTCGACGGGAAACTTGTGCGCCCAATGTTTGCACAACTGCTGCAGATAGCGGCTCGCGTGCGCCGTGGTGACATTGGCATGGCTGGTCGGCATGAAGGGGGTTCTCCGAAGCTCAATCTCGTGACGTAGCGCCGCTTTTCACGGCAGGCGCCATAGCCGGATAGATAGGCACCACCAAGCGAAACATCACGGAGTGGCCGCCGGTCACTCCAAAAGGGTGATCGATTACCAGCTTCCGGTGTTCGCCATCGACGCCCACGGTTCTGCCTTGGCCTTGGCGGGGCCTTTCTGCAGAAGCTCGATGGAGATGCCGTCCGGCGACCTGATAAAGGCCATGTTGCCGTCGCGCGGCGGCCGGTTGATGGTGACGCCATTGTCCATCAGTCGCTGGCAGGTGGCGTAGATGTCGTCTACCTCGTAGGCAAGGTGGCCGAAATTGCGCCCGCCCTTGTAGTCTTCAGGATCCCAGTTGTAGGTGAGTTCGACCAGCGGCGCCTTGTCGGCGATGCCGCTCTGCTCGTCCTCGGATGCGGCCAGGAAGATCAGCGTGAAGCGGCCCTGCTCGTTTTCATAGCGGCGAACTTCCTTCAGCCCGAGCTTGTTGCAGTAAAAATCGAGCGAGGCATCGACATCGGCGACGCGGACCATGGTGTGCAGATAGCGCATGTGTTTTCCTCGATCTGTTGGGTTGCGGCGCAACATAGGGTCGGCCCGGTCAAAGGGCAATCGTCCGGCGTCAGGCGGCGCCGGCAAAGAACAAATCCGGTATTCCCGCAATGAACCGTGAAAAAAGGCACGTCAGCTCTTGCACACACCGGAAGCCGCGGTGTTAATCTGGTATCAAGAATCAGTTGCGGTGTTCTTGAATAAAGGGGGCATTCTTATGGGGGAAAAGGCCTCTTTGACCGGGCGGGCCAATACCCTTGGCGACGCCTTGACGCGCGACGAAGGCGGCGACGCCGCCGACTTGGCCGAAATCGCCGGTGCCATCAAGTGGTTCGATGTGGCCAAGGGCTATGGCTTCATCCTTCCCGATGACGGTGTTTCGGGCGATATCCTCCTCCACGTGACATGTCTTCGACGGGACGGCTTCCAGACAGCCTTGGAAGGCGCACGCGTGGTCTGTCTTGTGAAGCAAGGCGAGCGCGGGCTGCAGGCCTTCCGTGTGCTTTCCATGGATGTCACCACCGCCGTCCATCCCGCGGAAATGCAGGAACAGCGCACCCATGTCGCGGTGACGCCGGAGAGCGGGCTCGAACGCGCTTTGGTCAAATGGTTCAACCGCACCAAGGGGTTTGGCTTCCTGACGCGCGGCGAGGGGACCGAGGACATTTTCGTCCATATGGAGACCTTGCGGCGCTACGGCATCACCGAGCTTCGGCCGGGGCAGGTCGTGCTTGTCCGTTTCGGCCGCGGTGACAAAGGCCTTATGGCCGCCGAAATTCACCCCGATATGGGCACCTTGCCGGTCTCGCACTAGGGCGAACCGGCCGAGGATTTCATATGACACACAGGAACGGGCTGACGGCGGGCGTGATGTGCGCCGTGGCTGCCGTCATGGTCGCCGCCGCCGCATTCTTCTATTTCCAGGTACCCAGCGCGGCCGATGGCCGGGCGATGATCCTTCCAGTTGATCCCGCGCCGCTGGTTGCCGTGACCAAGAATGGCAAACGCTCCTTCTCGATCGAAGTCGCCGATACCGAGGCCGAGCGGGAAGCCGGCCTGATGTTTCGCGAGGACATGGCCGCCAATCATGGCATGCTGTTCGTCTTCGACGAGACGCGCGACGTCAGTTTCTGGATGAAGAACACGCCGATGGCGCTCGATCTGATCTTTGTCGGCCAGGACGGCAGGATCCGCGCGATCAAGCAGGGTGAGCCGCAATCCGAGGCGATCGTGTCGCCGGGCGAGCCGGTCCGCTTCGTGCTCGAACTCAAGGCCGGCACTGCCGCCAGGGACGGCATCGCGGACGGCGATCTGCTGCGCCATCCGGCAATCGGCACGGCATCGGGTCCTGGCATGCCGCCCGCCGACAAGGGCGATTCTCCGAACGTCGACTCCGACTGAGCCGGGGATCACCTCCCATGCAGTTTTTTTCCCATGACGGGTTCGATCTTGCCTTCCTCGACCGCCAGCCGGCCTCGGGCGCGGGCGATCCGGTGCTGATGATTCATGGCTTTGCTTCGAGCCACTATGTCAACTGGGTGTCGCCCGGCTGGTTCAAGACGCTCAACGATGCCGGTTATCGCGCCATCGCCTTCGACAATCGCGGCCACGGCGCGTCATCCAAGAGTTACGACGAGGCCGATTATACGCCCGCGAAAATGGCTTCGGACGCGGCAGCCCTGCTCGATCATCTCGGTATCGAGCGGGCCCATGTCATGGGCTATTCGATGGGCGCGCGCATCGCGGCCTTCCTGGCGCTGTCCGATCCGGACAAGGTGGCGACGCTGGTCTTTGGCGGCCTGGGCATCGGCATGATCGATGGGGTCGGCGATTGGGATCCGATCGCCGCCGCCCTTCTTGCCGAGGATCCGTCCGCGACCACCCATCCGCGCGGCCGCGCTTTTCGCGCCTTCGCCGACCAGACCCGCAGCGACCGCCAGGCGCTTGCCGCCTGCATCGCCACGTCGCGGGAATTGCTTGGTGAGGACGACATCGCCCGCATCGCACAGCCGACGCTGATCGCGGTCGGTACCATCGACGACATTGGTGGATCGCCGGACGAGCTCGCGGCGCTGATGCCCAACGCCAGGGCCTTCTACATCGAGAGCCGCGACCATATGCTGGCCGTCGGGGACAAGACCTTCAAGCAGCGGGTGCTGGAGTTCTACGCCGAAAATCCGCTTTGAGGCGCCGGTTCCTGGGACGAGCGCCTCGGATTCCGAAACTAAGCTAGGTCAAGGCCTGCAGCGAACGCGCCATGTTCAGCCTTGCCTGCGGCTCGAAGCGCTGCTGGAACTCCTGCGTGTGGAAGATATGCGGTCGGGCAAGGAAGGTCTTAAGCACCGCGCCGCGGCCAGCACGCCACATCGGCTCTTCAACCCAGCCATATTCACGGCGAACCGCCCGTTCATAGGCATCGAACGCAACTGCGTCAGCGCCCAGGATCGACAGGTCCATATCGAGGAACAGGCTGGCGTCGCGCGTCGCCGCTGCGTCGTCGAACAGCGGCAACTGGTGCGTGGCGGTGGCGAGGATCATCGCGCTGACGCGGCTCAGGCGCCCGGCATCGGTGCGGCCGGCGAGCTTTTGCTCCGCAAGCGCGGCACTTTGCGCCTCATTGTCCTTGGCTCTGCTGTCGTAGATGACGTCGTGGAACCAGATCGCCGCTTCGACGGCTTCGGGGTCGTCCAGAAGCGTTCGATAGTCGCCGGCCAGCGTTAGCATCGCTTCGATATGGGCGAGGTTGTGGTAATGGCGGCCGGCGGCATGGTAGAGGACAGAAAGCTCGGTTTTCAGGGCGTCGTCGATCAAGGGTTCGTTTTCCATGGCTGCTTGAATTCCTGCGAACCAAATCCATTTGACACAGCACTAAGGAAAATTGAGTTCAATCGTGCTATGATCTGGCTTATATGTGCGGCCGGACAAGCAGGCAGACTAGCAGGACGCAGGATAAGACGTCGATGAACAGCATCAGCATTTCCCGCCACGGCGCGTTGCAGCCGGTCGATCCGATCTGGCGTTCGATCCGCGACGAAGCGATGGAAGCGGTCAACCGCGACCCGCTGCTGGCCGCGTTCCTCTATTCGACGATCCTCAACCAGGAAAGCCTGGAAGAGGCGGTCATTCACAGGATCGCGGAGCGGCTTGCCCATCAGGATATCGGCTCCGATCTCATCCGCCAGACCTTCAAGTCGATGCTTGCCGACGACAAGGACTGGCCAACCACGGTGCGCGTCGACATCCAGGCCTATTATGACCGCGACCCGGCTTGCGACCGGTTCATCATGCCGGTGCTCTACTTCAAGGGCTTTCACGCCATCCAGACCCATCGGCTGGCGCATTGGCTGTGGAACCACGGGCGCAAGGATTTCGCGCTCTACCTGCAGAGCCGTTCGTCCGCTGTCTTCCAGACCGATATCAATCCGGCCGCGCGCATCGGCAAGGGCATCTTTATCGATCACGCCACCGGCCTCGTCGTCGGCGAGACTGCGGTCATCGAGGACGACGTGTCGATCCTGCATGGCGTGACGCTGGGCGGTACTGGCAAGGCCGGCGGCGACCGCCATCCCAAGATCCGCTACGGCGTGCTGATTGGCGCCGGCGCCAAGATTCTCGGTAACATCGAAATCGGCCATTGCTCCAAGATTGCCGCCGGATCGGTGGTGCTGTCGCCTGTGCCGCACAACAAGACGGTCGCCGGCGTGCCGGCCCGCGTGGTCGGTGAGACCGGCTGCGACCAGCCTTCGCGCCAGATGGACCAGCTTCTGCCGTCGCAGAAGATGGATCACGTGATCAGTTTCGATATCTGATTTGCTGGCAGTGCCCGCATGATTGCGATTTGCCCGGCGGCATTGCCGCTTCCGGTGCAATAAGACCGGCTTGCCTTTACATCGCCATTGTCGACGTGCCAGAAGCGCCGTTCAAACGAGCAAGCCCGATGATCGGAGAAGACTGTTGAAGCCGGACGAAATCAGAAAGCTGGACGCCTATTTCAAGCGCGTCTTCCAGAACCCCAAGCTTGAGGTCAAGGCAAGGCCACGCAAGGAAGATTCGGCCGAGGTCTATGTCGGCGACGAATTCCTCGGCATCGTCTTCAAGGACGAGGACGACGGCGACTATAATTTCTCGATGGCGATCCTGGACATCGACCTGGCCTGAGCCCGCAATGCCACGGCAGGCCGCGTCGAGCGCGGCCGGCCCGCTTTCAGCCGGTCAATGTCTGGCCTTGAGGAGCAGCCCTGCCTCGGCCGTGATCGCCGCGTCCAGCGTCTGCCAGTCGCCGAGGAATTCCCTTGGGAAGCGGTAGGTAAGGCTGAGATCATCCCCGACATGGATGTCCCGCTCGCAGGGAGCCAGCGATTCGCTGGCGCTAGGACCGCTGAGGCAGCGGGCCACGAAGGGGTCCTTGCCCGCGCGCTTGCCGACGACCAGCACCTCGTTCATGTAGCCTGATTTTTCATTGAACCCATAGACCGTCGTGCCGCCAAGCCCTGGAATGCCGGGCTGGACGATCAACGCGCTGTAGATTGGCGCGAACCGGCCACTCATGTCGCGCGACATCATCTGCTGCTCGAAGGACAGGAAGATGATGTTCCTGTTGGCTCCGGCGTGATTGAAATCATCGCGCGACGCCTCGCTGTAGCCGTCCATCTGGGGATAGCGCAGATAGAGGTCGAGGCGCGAGGCGATGCCGTCGCGCCGGGCTGGCTCGAACCTGATGAAATTGGCCGGCACGGTGATGATGTTGTGGCCGATCACCACCTCGCGCACGGTCGCGTCGTCGGTGTATCCGGCCATGGCAATGGAACGGCCGAACCATTTACCGCCAAGGCTGATGGCTATCGACAGCAAGGCCAGAGCCGCGAACGCGTAGAACACCCGCTTCATCAGCTTGGAATCGACCACGGTGAGTTCTGGGCCGTCGGCGATCGCTGCCTGCTTCATCTCGGTCCTCGTCCATCACCATCCGGGTGCCCCGCGGCGGCACACATCGCACGGCACGGCTCTTGCAGCCTTCCTGAAACGACTGTGCGATTTCATGGTAAATGGAGGGTTAATATGGCCCAGATGGAACTCCTGCTGTTCGCTTTTGTCGTCGGGCTGACGGTTTGCGGCCTGACGGGCTCGACAATGGAACTGGTATCGGGTCGCAAGGTCGCCTTCGCCGAGCCTTATGTGTCGCCCTCGCATGTGCTGCGCTCGCTGGCTGTCACTGCCGGTGCCGGGCCGTTCATGCTGGTCAACGAAGCCCTCGATGCGCGGCGCCAGGACCGCATTTCGACAGTGGCGCTCCTGTCATGTGGCTGCACCGCTATTGCCTGGTCGCTGGCCCTGGGCAACGTCGTGCTCGCCATTGCTTCCTGGGCGGTCCGTCTCCTAGGGTTTCCAGCCTGAGACGATTCGGAGACCGACAATGCCGCTTTATGCGATCGATGGAACCGAGCCCAGCTTCGCCGATGCGGATTCGAACTGGATCGCGCCCGACGCCACGCTGATTGGCGACGTCAGGATCGGCCGCAATGCCGGCTTCTGGTTCGGCGTCGTCATCAGGGGCGACAACGAGCCCATCGTCATCGGCGCCGGCACCAATGTGCAGGAACACACGGTTATGCACACCGATCCCGGCTTTCCGCTGACCATCGGCGAAGGATGCACCATCGGCCATCGCGCCATGCTGCATGGCTGCACGATTGGTGACAACAGCCTGATCGGCATGGGCGCCATCGTGCTGAACGGCGCCAGGATCGGCAAGAATTCACTGGTCGGCGCCGGCGCCCTGATCACCGAAGGCAAGGAATTCCCGGACAATTCGCTGATCGTCGGTTCACCGGCAAAGGCGATCAGGGTGCTGGACGACGCGGCGGTCGAGCGGCTGCGTGGCTCCGCCGCGCACTACGTCGCCAACGCCGGGCGCTTCAAGGCGGGGCTGAAAAAGGTCTGAAGCCGGCTTTGGCGATGGGTGTCGCCCGGTTCGTCGCTGCAACTCATCGTCCCTTGGAGCGTCGCTTGGCCGTCGCATCGCGCAGCAACGAAGCTCCGGCTTCAAAGCCGGCTTTGTCGGCCTCCTCAAGGGCCGTCGTGTAGTCATCGATACGGGTTTCGAGCGTCGGGTCCGCGCCGGCGGCGAGAAGCAGGCGGATCGCCTCGACGCTGCGGATGGCCACCGCATAGTGAAGCGGCGTCCAGTCGTTGACGCCCCGCATGTTGGGATCGGCGCCGCCGTCGAGCAGCACCTGCATGATGTCCGTCCTGTCGGCCCGCTCGGTGGACAACGCCGCGATCAGTGCCGGAAACCCGCCATGATCCCGGTAGTTCGGATCCGTGCCGGCATCGAGCAAAGTCGAGATGAAGCCGACCGGGCTCCAGTAGATCGCATACTCCAGCGGATGCCCGAGCCCCAGTTCGAACGGCATGCGCTCGTCGAACCAGCGGGGCGAGTTGCCCAAGGCCTTGCCAAGAGCATTGAAGTCACCGGCCTTGAAGGCATCGTCGATGGCCTTGAACAGCCGAGGAAGCTCGCATCGATCTTCCGGGATTTCCAACATCGCCGTGATCCAGAGCGCAAACTAACCGGTCTATACTGCGCCGATCGCCATTGCGTCGGAAGCGGGAGCAGTGGACAATCTGATTGAAATTTAGACTACAGCACTGAGCCCATCGGCATTGCTGGCCGCGCACCTCATTACTGTTATAGTGTCTATCTGGTGCCAAAGAGGTGCCTTTCTGCATGCCACGAGAGCTTAGTGAGCAGGTGCAGCAAATGTTTTTGCTATTTGGCATTCTTTTGGCGGGTGTCCTCGCTGGGATGGGATTGGAGCGTTTCCTATCGAGGAAGCGGAGGCAGGCATTGAGAGAAAGGAACCGCTTGCGCTGGGCGAGAGAGCGCAGTGGAGGCGACATCCTTGGCGGCCTGTGGGCCGAACCGAAGCCTGTTTCCCCGCCGCCGAAACCAACCGATCCCGCGGATCAGTTGCGGATTGTTATGGGGGCGACCTTCACGGTCCAGGCGCTCCTCAACAAAAGCGAGGCTCGCGTCTTCAAGGCGCTTGACCGTATGGTCATCGCTTGCAATCCTGGATGGCAGGTGATGGCGCAAGTGTCATTGGGCGAAATTCTGCGCAGCGCGGATGCCGACGCCTACAGTTGCATCAATTCGAAACGGGTGGACCTCCTTCTCGTAGACGAGAACTGTCAGCCTCGACATGCGCTCGAATACCAGGGCCATGCGCACCATCAGGGTTCAGCCGCCGCGCGTGATGCGGTGAAAAAGGAGGCCCTGCGTCGAGCTGGCATTAGCTATCATGAGATCGTCGGCGGCCATACGACGCCTTCCGAACTCAGGCGGCTAGTCGAGAAGCTGGTGGAAAGGCCCGCATCGGCCCAATAGCTGTCTTGCAGCTTCCTTGATCCCAGAAATGGCGGAGCCGGCCCGGGGACGGGGCCGGCTCCTTTGACCCGGTCGTTGGGGACGGGGAGGGTGGGGACTCGACCGGGTTTCTCGTTGAGCGCGTCGCAGCCGTGCAACGCGCCTGACCTTGTTGGCGTCCTCAGCGGACGCTGGCGACCGCATCGGAACGGCCGTCGTTGATCGTCACCCAAACGCCGGAGTTTTCCGTCGATTGACGCTTCAGATAGGTGTAGTCGGTGTCCGTCCAGGACAGCACCTTGGTTTCCAGATTGTCGAGGATGAACTCGCCGAGGCTGGTGCGCACGGTCAGCACCGCATGGCCGTCGCCGTTCGGCTGGCGTGCAACCGTCATCAAAAGGTCGCCGGCGGGCACGCCCACATTCATCAGCTCGCGCCGCTTTTCCAGCGCGTAGTCCTCGCAATCGCCATAGCCACTGTCCGGGTAGGCCCAGTATTCCTCGACACCGTAGTTTTCCATGTCGGTGCGCGGCTTGACGCGGGTGTTGACCGAATTGTTGATGCTGACGATCGACGCCCAGAGCTTGCGGGTCAGGTCGACCGGTTCTCCCTTGGGGGTCTTTTCGTTGCATTCGCCCGGGATGCGTTGGCAGAATTCATAGTGGCCAACAGGCTGCGTGGTGCGTCCGCCGGTATGCATGTAGGCCGGTCCCGCGGCATATGCTGATCCCCAGGCGGAAAGCTGCATCGCCATTGCCACCAGCAACAGCTTGCCCCTCGTTCTTTTCATTATTCAGTCTCCCCGTTCGAAGGAGACATTGCCACATGTGGATTTATTTGACGCAAAAGCGCGAAGTAGATTTTAAGTAAAACGCCCGTAGAATAAACATAAAATTTGAATCATTTGAGTATTGAATTGTTCGGATTGCGGGATTGGTTTTCGGCGAATTCGGCCGCGCGCGGACCATTCCTGACTATGGCGACCTGTCGCCCGAGGACGTATCGATCGTCGCACCCCGGAATCAAAAAGCCGGCCGTGAGGGCCGGCTTGACGGGCGTGCTTTGCGGCCTGATCAGGCGCGCGGCGTGTTGAATTCCGAATCGAGCGTTTCGGGGCGCTGGATGACGGCGAATTCGATGGCGACGCCATCTTCGAAATGCCGAACGATCTGGCCGCGCATCGTGCCGAGCATGACCTGGACACCGATCGCCGGTTTGACCTCGATCTCGATCGCGGCGCCGGACAATGACAGATCGATGATCCGGCACTGATACTGACGGCCGTCGGTGAGCTGCAGCACGCTGGTCGGGTTGCGTGGCGAGACGCGCTCGTGTCGGCGGTCTTCCGGCAGGTCGAGCTCGTGCTTGTTGGCGAGCCATGTCAATTGCGCCGCGAGCTTGTCCTTCTTGCGGTCGGACGCAATCACCGTCATTGCGAAGCCGTCCGGCAAAGTGCGCGTCAAGACACCTTCGATGCGACCGATATGATCGATATAGGCGATGACTTTCTCGCCGGGCATGCCGATGCGGTCGGTGCGAAGCGCGACGTTGCCAGGCGACATGTCCACGACCTGGCAGGGGTGCTCGGTGCGGTCCTCCAGCATGAATCGTCCGTATATCTTGACCCGGACGCGCTGAAAGTTACGCCTTTCAGCTTGGGACGGCGCATAGTCGACCGCCGCTGACCTCATGACTGCCTACACCCCGTTTGGCATCCCGCGCCTTAATGCGAGGGACTTCATCAGAGAAGTACAACAAAGCGGGTTAACAAAGGGGAAAAACAGGCCCGCGGGACTGTGTGATCATCAACTATCTTCGCGCCCGCCGTCGAAGACGACGAGGTGGCGGATGCGGCGCGCCCGGCCGAGCGCCGAGATCGTGTCGGGCGCCCCGATCTCGTCGGGAACGAGCGAGGGAACGTCGATCGCCGGACGGTTGTTCAGCAGCTCTTTCTCCGGGTCGATAACGCGTATTGAATCGATCAAGGCGTCCGTGATCGGATCCGCGCCCAGCCAGAACGGCTTCTCCGCGGCGCTGATCACGCCGAGGCAGCGCGGATTTTCAATGCCGCCATCGAGCGGCAGGGCGAGCAATTCGAACTTGTTGGAGCGGCCGTTGCGGCTGAAGCCCTCGAAAATGATCAGCACGACCGATTTCTGGTCGAAAACCCCGTGGATCAGCCGCGAAACCAGCCGCTGATCCTTTTCGCGCCACAGCGACGGGAAGGAAAACCCCTTGAGTTCGCGGCCGTAGCAGGCGCAGAGCCTGGTGCCGGCCAGACGAAACACGGGCTGACCACGCGTGTCCCTTTCCAGGATGAACGTATCGGCCAGCAGCGACTTGATGTCGGCCGGCTCGACTTCCGATCGCTTCGGAGCGGGGCGTCCGTCACGCAGGCGGTTCCAATAGTGGAACAGCGTGATCGATCCGTTTTGGTTCATACTAAAAAGCTCCGCGCATTCTGTCGTCTGATGTCCCATCGGTGAACAGAAGGGCGCCCTCCGATGACCTACATGCGTTCCGGAGCAGGAAGCGTGCCAGCGTCGTTAACACTTGTTCACGGGTCGGGGCCGTTAAGGTTAACAAGTGGTTTACGTTGCGCCCTGGCGAGCCGCGTGGCACACCAAAACCACTCCAGAAGCGGTCGTTTCGCGACGATCGGCAGCACTTCAGTCAAGAATTTTAGGGGAGCAGGGGGCTCGACCGGCCGTTCAAGGGAAACCTTGGACGGCTTCTTTTTTGATTCGTTCCTGTGATTCCGAGCGGGACGATTCGCCGTTTGCGGTTCCATCGGCGGTGATCTAGATGCTGGCCAGGCCGAACGAGCCCCAGACTGAACCAGCCCCGGACTGAACCAGCATAGAGTGCGATTGCAGATGAGCGAACCGCAATATCCGTCCCAGCCCGAACCGGCCGAAGCCATGCCGCCGCCGGCGCGTGAGCCGGTGTTCAACCTGCCGCCGATCGTGCTGGCGGTGATCGGCATCTGCGCGATCGTCTATCTGCTGCAGCATTATGTGCTGAACGACGCCCAGCAAATGACGCTGCTCTATGACGGGGCGTTCATTCCGGTCCTCTATACCGGCCAATACGGCTTCGACTGGTTCCTTTTCACCCGGCCTTTCACTTACGCCTTCATGCATGGCGGCTTTGCCCATATCGCCATCAACATGGTCTGGCTCGCCGCCTTTGGCTCGCCGCTGGCCAATCGTCTCGGCGCGCTCCGGTTCGCATTGTTCTTTGCCGCCACCGGACTGGCTTCGGTGGCGCTCTTCTGGGCCATGCATCCATACGGAGAAGCGCCGCTGGTCGGCGCATCGGGCGCCATATCGGGCATGATGGGGGCCGCGGCGCGCTTTGGCTTCCACACCGACCGTTCGGCCGGCAAGGCTGGTTTCGCCGGCCCGGTGCTGCCGGTCGCGATCGTGTTGCGCTCGCGCGGCGTCGTCATTTTCCTGGCCATGTGGATGATCATCAATCTCGCCACCGGCCTTCTCGGTTTCGCGCCGGGCGTGGACGGCCAGATCGCCTGGGAGGCCCATATAGGCGGCTTTGTCGCGGGCTTCTTCGGCCTGCGCTGGTTCGACAGGGGATGGCAAGCGCCTGAATGGGAAGCCCCCGACCACACTTGAAATGCAACCCATCACGGCGCACGATGTTCACTCTTATGCGAAACCCGGTCAGGTCAGGAACCGGTTGGCAAAGTAGAGGAGGACGCCATGACAGTTAAGGCAATTCTCGAGAGCAAGGGCCATGACGTGCTGACGCTCGGGCCCAACGAAAAACTCAGCGAAGCCATTCGCATCCTGACAGAACACAAGATCGGCGCACTGGTCATCACCAATGGCGATCGCAAGATCGTCGGTATCCTCTCCGAGCGCGACATCGTGCGGGTGATCGCCAAGGAAGGAGCCGCCGCGCTCGACATCGCGGTGCGCTCGGCCATGACGCCGAAGGTGAAGATCTGCAATGAGAACCACACCGTCAACGAGGTGATGGAGATCATGACCAGGGGCCGCTTCCGCCATCTGCCGGTGGAAAAGGACGGCCTGCTGGATGGCATCGTATCCATCGGCGACGTGGTCAAGCGCCGCATCGAGGACGTCGAGCGGGAGGCCGAGGAAATACGCGCCTACATCGCCACCGCCTGAACTGTGAAAGAAGCCGCCGGCCGGAGGGCCGACCGGCGGAACCCTGGTCTATCTGTTGTCGAGTTCGGAGCGGACGAGTGCGAGCCCGCGCCTTGTGATGCGGTAGGGCCCGCCGCCCGACGACGAAACCGCCTTCTTGCGTTTCAATTTTCGAAACAGGTCGAGATCGACATCAGGATAATGCCAGCCGTCGCGGGTCAGGCATTTGACGGAAGCGATCCTTTTCTTGTCGTTCTTTTCGATTTCAATGCGTCCGCCCTGCGCGAGCAGGTGCAGGATGCGCTGTTCAGTACGCGAAATATCCATGTGAAGAGTTTCCGGGAAAACGAAAAATGCCGCCGCCGCGAAGTTTCGCGGCACGGGGTTTCAGGTTTTCTGCCCTGCCTCATCGAGAGGTCAGGGCCTTACCGGGACTGAGCGTAAGTGGACATCCACTCTCCATTGGGATGAGCGTCCTATAGGCGAAAATGGCTGGGAAGGCCAGACCGAGGCTTTGCGCTTGTCTCTTCTGGCGGTTTGCACTAGCGAAGCGGGTACGATTTGTACCTGCTGAATGTGCAGCGCATTCGGCAGTCACCCGGAATTTGACGGCAGGCCATGAGCATCATCGATACCCGTACACCCGACGCAAAACGCCTGATATCAGGTGCCACCGGCGACTGGGAGATCATTATCGGCCTTGAGGTTCACGCTCAGGTCATCTCGGAGGCAAAGCTCTTCTCCGGCGCCTCGACCGCATTCGGGGCTGCGCCCAATGCCAATGTCAGCCTAGTCGATGCGGCAATGCCCGGCATGCTGCCCGTCATCAACGAGGAATGCGTCAAGCAGGCGATCCGCACCGGCCTGGGCCTGAAGGCGGCGATCAACCACAAGTCGGTCTTCGACCGGAAGAATTATTTCTATCCGGACCTGCCGCAGGGCTACCAGATCTCGCAGTTCAAACAGCCGATCGTCGGCGAGGGCACGGTGATCGTTTCCGTCGGTCCCGACCGCCAGGGCGAGTTCGAGGACATCGAGGTTGGCATCGAGCGCCTGCACCTGGAGCAGGATGCCGGCAAGTCGATCCACGACCAGCACCCGACCATGTCCTATGTCGACCTCAACCGCTCCGGCGTGGCGCTGATGGAGATCGTGTCGAAACCCGACCTGCGCTCCGGCGACGAGGCCAAGGCCTATGTGACCAAGCTGCGCACCATCATGCGCTATCTCGGCACCTGCGACGGCAACATGGACGAAGGCTCGCTGCGTGCCGACGTCAACGTCTCGGTGCGCCGGCCAGGGGGCGAATTCGGCACCCGCTGCGAAATCAAGAACATGAATTCGATCCGCTTCATCGGCCAGGCCATCGACTACGAGGCGCGCCGGCAGATCGCTATCCTCGAGGACGGCGGCAAGATCGATCAGGAAACGCGGCTGTTCGATGCCGTCAAGGGCGAGACGCGCTCGATGCGCTCCAAGGAAGAGGCGCACGACTACCGCTACTTCCCCGATCCGGATCTTCTGCCGCTGGAATTCGACCAGGCCTATGTCGACGCCCTGGCCAAGGCATTGCCGGAACTGCCCGACGACAAGAAGGCGCGGCTGATCTCCTCGCTCGGCCTCTCGACCTACGACGCAGCGATCCTGGTGTCGGAAAAGCCGATCGCCGATTATTTCGAGAAGGTAGCGGCCGGGCGCGACGGCAAGCTCGCCGCGAACTGGGTCATCAACGATCTGCTGGGCGCTCTCAACAAAGCCGGCAAGGACATTGAATCCGCTCCGGTTTCGCCCGACCAACTCGGTGCGGTCATCGACCTGATCAAGGAAGGCACCATCTCCGGCAAGATCGCCAAGGACCTGTTCGAGATCGTCTGGAGCGAGGGTGGTGATCCTCGCCAACTGGTCGAAAGCCGTGGCATGAAGCAGGTCACCGACACCGGCGCCATCGAGAAGGCGGTCGACGAGGTGATCGCGGCCAATCCCGACAAGGTCGAGCAGGCACGCGCCAAGCCGACCATGGCCGGCTGGTTCGTCGGCCAGGTGATGAAGGCGACCGGCGGCAAGGCCAATCCGCAGGCCGTCAACGATCTCGTCAAGGCCAAGCTGGGCATCGAGTAAAGGCATGTTCGTCCGCACCGCCGGGGATCGCGACCTCGCAGCCGTCCGGGCGTTGCTAGTCGAAACATGGCATGCCACCTATGACGCGATCTACGGCGCCGAACGGGTCACCGAGATCACCAATGAATGGCACTCCGTCGCTTCTTTGAAGGCCAGGCTGGTCAAGCCGAGCAGCGAGTTCCTCGTTGCCGATGACGGCAAGCGCATTGGCGGCATGGCCTTTGCCGAAGCCGTCGGTGACGGCGGCGTGGTTATGCTCAGGCAGCTCTATGTGCTTCCTGCGCTGCAGGGCCGAGGCATCGGCGGCATGCTGCTCGACGAAATCATCGAGAGTTTTCCGGAAGCCCATGGGATTCGGCTCGAAGTGGAAGAGAAGAACACCCGCGCCGTAGCCTTCTATCGGGCCAATGGCTTCGTCCAGGCCGGCCGCACCGACAATTGCGGCTCCGCCGGTTCGGCCATCCCGGCGTTGATCTATGAACGGGTACTTGCTGCCTGACCACCGTGGCGGCGTGATCACCTTCGCGCGAGCGCCTGCCCCGGGCTCCGTTTTCGTTTGACGGCCCTGTTGTCCGCCACCAAAGCTGCTTAGGCCGACCCGCTCGAAGCCGGAATAACCTGACACGCGCGGGACGGCTGGGGGAAAACCATGCCAAGCCTGCCGGAACTGATGCCGACCGAGGTGTCGGACGAAACCTTTGGCGGCGTCACCTATCACATAGCGGGCGAACTGGTGCCTGTGCTTTCCGTCGACGTGACGCGGATGCCTGTCTATTTCGAGCACCACATCCTGCTGTGGAAAAATTCCACGATCACCATCGGCCTGAAATCACTGAAGGGGGCGCTGAAGCGCATGATGGCCGGCATGCAGATCTTCGTCACCGAGGCGTCGG
This sequence comes from Mesorhizobium sp. M8A.F.Ca.ET.208.01.1.1, assembly GCF_004791315.1. Classification (NCBI taxonomy): domain Bacteria; kingdom Pseudomonadati; phylum Pseudomonadota; class Alphaproteobacteria; order Hyphomicrobiales; family Phyllobacteriaceae; genus Mesorhizobium; species Mesorhizobium sp. M8A.F.Ca.ET.208.01.1.1. The sequence goes on along the minus strand of NZ_SRUT01000001.1, from coordinate 1,271,926 downwards.
GAGCGGGCATCATCGCCTTCAGCCGCGACGGACCCGGTCACATCGTGCCGATTCACCTGCGGCAAGGCGAGGAGATCCAGGTGCGCGAGCACCAGTTCCTGGCCGCCACAGGCAATGTCGACTACACGTTCGAGCGTGTACGCGGCCTGGCGACGATGCTGTTCGGCCAAAGCGGCTTCTTCATCGACCGGTTTCGCGGCGATACCGGGGACGGCATCGTCTGGCTGCACGGTTACGGCAACGTTTTTGAAAAGACGCTCGCTCCGGGCGAAACCATCGACATCGAACCCGGCGGCTGGCTGTTCAAGGATGCCTCGGTCAGGATGGAAACCAAGATCGACCGGCTGTCGAGCGGCTTCTTCGGCGCCAACATGAATTTCATCGTCAACCGCTTCACGGGTCCGGGCAGGGTCGGCATCCAGTCAATGTACCTGCATATGCCGACCGAGGAGTAGGCTGGGAAAGCCGCAAGCGGGACGGGTGAAGGCCAGGATCAGCGCGACCGCAGCGGTGGCGACAGTTCGCGTATCAGCAATTCGAGTTCCCGCTGTGTGCTTCGCGCTGGCAGCGTTGAGACTACAAACAGCAATCGAGAGTGCAGCCGATCAGGCGGTGGAAACGTCCACATTGTCGATCAGCCTGGTTTTTCCCAGCCAGGCGGCGGCGAGGACGCGGCCCATTCGGTCGTGCCGCCATGGCGCAAGGGTCAGGCTTTCGCGGGCTTCGACATAATCGACTTTCTGGAAGCCGGCGACGATCAGGGCTCGGCTTGCTTCGGCGATCGTTTCTTCCTGACCTGCGCCCGCCGCCAGCGCCGTTGCCGCCTTGCGCAGGATAAGGTTGAACTGGCGGGCGGTCTGGAGTTCGGCTTCATCGAGATAGGCGTTGCGTGACGACATGGCGAGGCCATGCGCGTCGCGAATGGTCGGTGCGCCGATGATCTCGACGGGCAGGTCGAGGTCGCGGCAAAGCTGCTTGACGACGCAAAGCTGCTGATAATCCTTTTCGCCAAAGATGGCGAAGTCGGGTACGGCCTGCAGGAGAAGCTTGGCCACCACTGTGGCGACGCCATCGAAAAAGGTGGGTCGAAAGTCCGTTTCGAGCCCGGCTGACGGACCGCCGACCGAGATCTTCGTCGCGAAACCGGCGGGATACATCTCGTTGACATCAGGCGTGAAGGCGAGATCGGCCTTGGCCGTCGTCAGCATATCGAGGTCGCGGGCCAACTGGCGCGGGTATTTGTCGAGATCCTCGCTCGGCGCGAACTGCGTCGGATTGACGAAGATCGACACCACGCATCGATCGGCTCTTTCGAGGGCGATCTTGATCAGCGAAAGATGCCCGTCATGCAATGCGCCCATGGTTGGCACCAAGGCGATGCGCTGCCCATCGCGCCGCCAGTCGCGGATGCGTGCGCGAAGCTCGGCAACGCTGTCGACGACGTCGGGCCGGCTCATGCTTCATCCCCGCCATTTGTTTTTGAAAAGACATGGGCACGGCCAGGGAATTCGCGGTCCCGTACCTCCGATGCGTAGCGCTCGGCGGCATGCGCGATCACGCTGCGCAGATCGGCGTATTGCTTGACGAATCTAGGCACCCGGTCGACGCTCAGCCCGACCATGTCGTCGATGACCAGGATCTGGCCGTCGCACTCGCTGCTGGCGCCGATGCCGATGGTTGGAATGGCGATGCGGCCGGTGATGTCCGCGGCGACCGTCTCGATCGTTCCTTCAATGACCAGGGAAAACGCACCGGCCTTCTCGACCGCGAGCGCGTCGGCGATCAGGGCGGCAACATTCTCGTCCGTCCGGCCCTTGATCTTGTAGCCGCCGTCTTTCTCGACCGATTGCGGCTGCAGGCCGATATGGCCCATGACCGGGATACCGGCGGCCACGATCGCCGCGATCTGAGCGGCCATGTCGACGCCTCCCTCGAGTTTCACCGCCTGGCAACCGGTCTCGCCAACGATGCGCCGCGCCGAGGCCACGGCTTGCGCGGCTGAATCCTCATAGGTGCCGGCCGGCATGTCGACGACGACGCAGGCCCTGGCCGAGCCCCGCATCACGGCCTGGCCGTGCGCGATCATCATCTCCAGCGAGGCGCCCAGCGTCGTCTCATGGCCATGCAGGACCATGGCGACGCTGTCGCCGACCAGGAGCAGGTCGACATGGGGATCGAGCAGGCGGGCGATCGGGTAGGTGTAGGCGGTGAGGCAGACGATCGGCGTGCCGCCCTTGCGGCGGCGAATCAGGTCGGCACCGATGCGAATGTCGGTGGTCGGCAATTGCGTGGCCAATCGTCGCCTCCTTTAGCCCCCGAGGCGGAGAGGATTTCCGCCTGGGCGCGCAGAGCTTTAGAAAGAGCGGCAAGGCTTGGCAAGCGTGCATCCGGCCACCCCAGGGATCACAGGCCCAGGGATCACAGGCTTGTGTCGGGTCCCTGGCGCGCCATTTGCGCGCTCCCGCGGCAAAACCCTTGCCTTCCCGAGGGCCTGACGCCATAAGCAGGAAAGGGGCGCCACCAGCGCGAGGGTTCTGAGATGAAGACTTTCCTGACGCAGTTTTTCACCTGGTGGAACAGCCAGACGCTGGGAACGCGCCTGCACACCTGGCGGTACGGCAAGAGGGTCGGCCAGGACGAGGCCGGCAATGTCTACTATGAAGGCGGTATCGATTCGGAAGGCCGTACGCGCCGTTGGGTCATCTACCGCAACTATTCGGAAGCGTCGGCCATTCCGCCGGGCTGGCACGGCTGGATTCACCATCGTGTCGATGTCGCTCCCCCCAGCGACGACTACCGGCCGCGCGACTGGCAAAAGCCGCACCTGCCCAATCTGACCGGCACGCCCGCGGCCTATCGCCCGAAGGGCTCGGTGCTGACCAACCAACATCGCCCGCAGGTCACCGGCGACTACGACGCCTGGACGCCGGGGTCGTAACGGCGCGGGTTTGTAACCGTAAGGTGCAGGCCGGTCCTTTATCGCCACAATTGGTGTTTAGCTGCTTGCTGATCAGAAAACGGCGACTAGCCTTGGCGATCGATGGAATCACCTGGGCGCGAACCACCGGTACCCCTGCATGAGCTTTTTCAACCTGATATCGACAGGCGGTCTGACGCTAGCCGCCAGCCTCGCCGTCAGCACCGTCGCCTTTGCGGCTTCACCCACACCTGCCGCCCCGGCGCCGCCAGCGGCAGCGGGATCGGATCGCATTGCCAACCCGGTCGCCGAGTTCGCCGGTATCGACAAGATCACCGGCCGCATCATCACCTTCGATGTCTATATCGACGAGACGGTGCAATTCGGCGCCCTGCAGGTGACGCCACGCGTCTGCTATTCCCGGCCGGAGAACGAGGAGCCGAAGACCGATTCCTTCGTCGAGGTCGACGAGATCACGCTCGACCGCAAGATCCGCCGCATCTTCACCGGCTGGATGTTTGCCGAAAGCCCTGGCCTCAATGCCGTCGAGCACGCCGTCTATGACGTCTGGCTGAAGGAATGCAAGCAGAAGTCGGATGTACCGGCGCCTGATGCTGGCAAGGCCGACGGAGCGAAAGCCGACGCCTCGAAGCCGGCCGCGACCAAGCCCGCCTCGGCCAGGCCCAAGCCCCCGGTCACTCCGGACGCGGCACAGCCGGACGACGCCGCGGAACCGGACACGACCACCGCCAACTGATCTCTTGGAACCGCCATGGCGGGCGCGCGTTGGAGCATCAAGACGTGCCCGGAGGATATGCTATGTCGGACAGCAAGCGGATCATGGCCAACAAGGCCGAGTTGTTGGAACTTGAAAAGGGGTTCTGGACGGGTGACAGTGCCTACTACGCCGCCAACGCGGACACCGAATGCCTGGTGGCGTTTCCGCGGATGGCCAAGGCGATGGATAATGCCGATCTGGCCGAGACCGCGACCAAGCCCAACCGCTGGCGCGATCTCGACATCGAGCTCAAGGGCATAATCGAGCCAGGCAGCGACATCGTCATGCTGACCTACGAGGCGCATGCGACGCGCGAGAATGGCGAACCCTACGCCGCACTGGTCAGCACCGGCTATGTCCACCGCGTCAACGGTTGGAAGATGATGTTCCATGCGCAGACGCCGCTCGAGGCCACCGCCAAGTAGGGCTTGATCCCTACGGAAAAAAGATCGCTTCGCCCTTCAGCGCGTCGGCCAGCATCTTCTCATACTTGCCGCGCGGCACGTCGACCGCGCCGAAGCGCTTGAGGTGCTCGGTGGTGAACTGCGTATCGAGGAGTGCGAAGCCGCGTGCCTTCAGGCGCTCGACGAGATGCACGAGACAGATCTTCGACGCGTCCGTCTCTTTGGAAAACATGCTTTCCCCGAAAAACACCCGCCCGAGCGAGACCCCATAGAGCCCGCCGACCAGACGCCCCCCCCGCCATGCCTCGACCGAATGGCAGTGTCCCATCCGGTGCAGTTGCACATAGGCTTCGCGGATCGGCGCGTTGATCCAGGTCGAGCGGCGCTCCTCGCGCTTTTCGGCGCAGCCGTCGATCGTCGCCTCGAAGTCGAAGTCGAAACGGATGTCGAACGGGTGCCTGCGGATCGTCTTCTGCAGGCTTTTGGGCGTGTGAAAGCCCTCGAGCGGAATGATGCCGCGCGTTTCCGGGCGCACCCAGAACACTTCCGGGTCACCAGCACTTTCGGCCATCGGGAACACGCCCGAGGCGTATGCCTTGAGCAGAAGGTCGGTGGGGATGCGATAGCCTGGCGCGTATGGACGGGTCATCGCGTCCCCGCGCTATTCGCCCTTGGCCAGATATTTTTCCAGCCAATGGATGTCGTAGTCGCCGTTGGCGATGTCGGCATTGCCGACGAGATCGCGAAACAGCGGCAACGTCGTCTTGATGCCGTCGACGACGAATTCGTCGAGCGCCCGGCGCAGCCGCATCATGCATTCGACTCGGTTGCGCCCATGCACGATCAGCTTGCCGATCAGGCTGTCATAGTAGGGCGGGATCTTGTAGCCGGAGTAGACACCGGAATCGACGCGGATTCCGAGGCCGCCGGGCGTATGAAAATGGGTGATCGTGCCGGGCGAGGGGGTGAAGGTGCGCGGATCCTCGGCATTGATGCGGCATTCGATGGCGTGGCCGTTGAACTTGATGTCTTCCTGCTTGACCGAAAGGCCGCCGCCGGAAGCGACGCGGATCTGCTCGTGGACCAGATCGATTCCGGTGATCGCTTCCGTCACCGGATGTTCGACCTGGAGACGCGTGTTCATCTCGATGAAATAGAACTCGCCGTTCTCGTACAGGAACTCGATCGTTCCGGCGCCCGAATAGCCGAGATCGGCAATCGCCTTGGCGCAGATGCCGCCGATGCGCGACCGTTCCTCGGCGTTGAGCGCCGGCGAATTGGCCTCTTCCCAGACTTTCTGGTGGCGCCGCTGCAGCGAGCAGTCGCGTTCGCCGAAATGCACGCCGCCGCCGAAGCCGTCGCCGAACACCTGCACCTCGATGTGGCGCGGCTTCTCCAGGTATTTCTCGATGTAGACCGCGTCGTCGCCAAAGGCCGCGCCGGCCTCCGAGCGCGCCGTCTGCAGGGCGATTTCGAGGTCCGCCTCGGTATGCGCCACTTTCATGCCGCGTCCGCCGCCGCCGGCCGACGCCTTGATGATGACGGGATAGCCGATCTCGGCGGCGATCCGCCTGGCTTCCTTTTCCTCGGTCACCGCACCGTCGGAGCCGGGCACCACCGGAATGCCAAGGCGCTTTGCGGTGCGCTTGGCCTCGATCTTGTCGCCCATGACGCGGATATGGTCGCCGGACGGACCGATGAAGGTGATGTTGTGCGCCGCCAGGATGTCGGCGAACTTGGCGTTCTCCGACAGGAAACCGTAGCCCGGATGCACGGCGTCGGCGCCGGTGATCTCGCAGGCCGCGACGATCTGGTGGATGTTGAGATAGCTGTCGCGCGACGGCGGCGGACCGATGCACACGCTTTCGTCGGCCAGCCGCACATGCATGGCGTCGGCATCGGCGGTCGAATGCACCACCACCGTCTGGATGCCGAGTTCCTTGCAGGCGCGCAGCACCCGAAGTGCGATTTCGCCGCGATTGGCGATGAGGATCTTCTGGAACATCCGGCTCGCTCTACTCGATCACGACAAGCGGCATGCCGTATTCGACCGGCGTCGCGTCCTCGAACAGGATCGCCGTCACCGTGCCGGCGCGCGGCGAGGGAATCTGGTTCATCGTCTTCATCGCCTCGATGATCAAGAGCGTCTGTCCTTCCTTGACCTTCTGGCCGACCTCGATGAACGGCTTGGCGTCCGGCGACGGCGCCAGGTAGGCAGTACCGACCATGGGCGAAGGGACGGCGTTCTTGGACACGTCGACCGCGGCCGGGGCAGCCACGGCGGCAGATTGGGATGCCGCTGCCGGCGCATAGGCCGGTTGCGGTGCGGCGATCGCATGGACGGTAGGCGCCTGCCGTGACACCCGTACCTTCAGGTCGCCGAGTTCAACCTCGATCTCGGTCAGGTTGGTGTCGTTCAGTATGCCCGCCAGATCGCGGATCAGTTGCTGGTCAACACCGGTCTTCTTTATCGACATTTTCGAGCCTTCTGTTTGTTGGCCGGTCATAGGCGTGCGGCCAGCGCTTGCAGCGCCAGCGTGTAGCCGAGCGGCCCAAAGCCACAGATCATGCCGACAGCGACCGGCGCGACCATGGAGACGTGGCGGAACGGTTCCCGCGCGTGGATGTTGGAAAGGTGAACTTCGGCGACCGGCAGCGGCGCGATCGAGCGGATGGCGTCGTGGATGGCAATCGAGGTATGGCTGTAGGCGCCTGGATTGATGACGATGCCGGCGGCCTTGTCGCCGGCTTCCTGGATCCAGTCGACAAGATCGCCTTCATGGTTCGACTGGCGGAAATCGATCTCGATCCCGAGCGCTTTGCCTGCCTGCTTGCAGTCGTCGGCGATGGCCGCGAGCGTCTTGCCGCCATAGATGCCCGGCTCGCGCTTGCCGAGCGCGTTGAGATTGGGACCGTTCAGGACGAAAACCGTTTTCAAAAAAGTCGACCTTTTCCGGCGCCGACGTCAAGCCGGCGCGCTGGGCCTCTATACCGGGCATAGTCGCCCGCGGAAAGAGCGCAAGTGCGTTCTTTCACTGTCCACAACAGGCCGAAACGTGCCCGTGAAGAAAACCACTCGCCGGTCAAAGCGCGGCTTTCGCCGCCTCGATCTTTTCGGCAAGCACTTCCTGCCCGAGCGCCCCGAACACGACCTCGTTGCCGACGACGTAGGAAGGGGTTCCGGTGATCTGCAGCTTGTTGGCAAGATCGTAAGTCTTGGAGAAGGCCTCGGGGATCGACGCGTCCTTCATCTTCTCGCGCAGCGTCGCCTCGTCGGCGCCGAGCGAAAGTGCGATCTTGATCGCGGTTGCCTCGGTGGCGCGCCCCTGGCCGCCGAGCAGCGCATTGTGGAACTCGCCGTACTTCTCCGGCATCATCAGGTGGAACGCCATCGAAACGACGCTGGCCTTCTGCGAATCCGGGCCGAGGATCGGGAATTCCTTGAGCACGAAACGCAGATCCGGATCTGACTTGGTCAGGGCCCGCATATCCTCGATGGCGCGTTTGCAGAAGCCGCAATTGTAGTCGTAGAACTCGACGATCGTTACCTTGCCGTTCGGGTTGCCGACGACGCCGTCGAAGGTGGAGTTGAAGATCTGGTCCTTGGCGTTCTTGATGACGCCGAGCGCCGCGAGCCGCTGCTCCTCCTTCTGCTTGGCCTCGAGTGCGTCCTGCACTTCGAGCAGCACTTCCGGATTCTTCAGGAGATAGTCGCGGATGATTCCCTCGACCTCGGCGCGGTCGATTTTGGTATCGGCCACGGCCGACTGGGCAGGCTGCGCCGTCTGGACAGGCTGCGCCGTCTGGACAGGCTGCGCCGTCTGGGCAGGCTGCGCCGTTCCGGCCTTCGCAACCTGCGGATTGCCGGCCACGAAACCGAAAGCCAGCATGGCAAGGGCGGCCGCAACCCCCGTGGTGCACAGCAGCAGTGCCTTCTTCATCGTTCTCGTTCCTTCTGCCTGTTTTCCGGTCTGGCTGTGTCGCAGCACACGGCCGGAGGGTTCATGAGTTTACTGGCTCTTGCCTGATGATTTGTAGTTTATGATGTCCTGGGCGCGTATCCAGCGCGGCTCGCCGCGCTTCATCTGCTGTTGCGCCCGCATGGCGAAGATCTTCGCATCCTTGTAGTTACCGGAATAGAAATGGCCTTCGGCGGTGGCAAGCTCGGCGCCCGGTATGTCTCCCAGCTCGCCGTAAGCCTGCGCCAGATAACGATAGCCGGTGGAGTTTTCCTTGTCGCGCCCCAGGCCATTGTTGATCTGCACGACAGCTTTCTTGAGCGAGTCGGGCGTGCCGACCGCCATCAGCGCCTGGCCAAGCGAGACAGGCAGCAGGCCGGACCGTGCCGGATCGAGGCTGACAGCCTTGGCGTAGGCGTCGGCCGCATCCCTAGGCTTGTTCGCCTTCATCAATATATCGCCGCGCAGTTCCTGGAAGTAGGCATTCTTGGGCTGCGCCTTGATCAGGGCGTTGGTCTTGGCGAGCGCCGCGTCGAGGTTGCCGTAGAGATAGGTCGACTGGGCATCGCCGTATAGCGCCGCCATGCCGCCGCGCATCTTTTGTATCAGCCGCGCCGCGGCGGCCTGGCCTTCCATGTAGACGGCAATCTTCACCCGCATCATGTCATGGCGCTGCTGCAGCGTCGGCGCGTCGAGCTTGTCGACATTGGGGCTCTGCTTGACCAGCACCTCGAGATTGGCGATGCGGTCCTGCGGCATCGGATGGCTGATCCGGTAGGGATCGACCTGCGCGCCTGACAGCGACAGCGCGGTCTGGAAGCGGTGGAAGGTCTTCAGCATGCCCATGCCGGACTGGCCGGTGGCATTGAGATAGGTGATAGCCGAGCGGTCGGCCGTGATTTCCTCGGTGCGCTGATAGGCGAGGATGCTGCGCTGCGCCATCTCGCCGCCGCCAGCCGCCACGCCCATGCCGGCCCCGGCAAGGCCGCGGCTGTTTGTCGTCGCGCCGGCGACCATGGCGCCGGCACCGAGCAAGGTGGCGATGATGGCCATGGTCTTGGCGCGTTCGAGTTGCTCGCGCAGTTTCTGCTGGTGGCCGCCGGCGATATGCCCGGCTTCGTGCGCGATGACACCAATGATTTCATTCGGTGTTTCAGCCGTCATCAGCGCGCCGGTGTTGATGAACAGCCGGCGCCCGGTGACGAAGGCGTTGAAGCTGGAATCATTGACCAGCACGATGTCGATGCCGTCATTCGCCAGCCCGGCCGCCTTGAAGATCGGCCGTGCATAATCGCGTACCAGAGCTTCGATCTCGGCGTCGCGTACCACTGGCACGCCCTGGGCGAAGGCGGTCACCGAACCGGCCACTGCAACCGCGGCGGCAAGCGAGATCGTCGCGAAGACACGCGCTGCCCGGGCAATCGTCGATCTGGGTCGGCTCAACATAATGTGTCCACTGGTAGACGAGCGGGCGAAAGATGAAAAGTCGGCGCCTGAAAAACTTCCTCAACTTGTGATCCTCACATCAATCGGGCATTTGTGCGGCGCATGCGTCAGGACCTGGCGCGCTCAATCCTCGCAACAGGGGTAAAAATGGTCGTTTCGCTCTCCCATCGCGGCAATGTCGAGCCGTTCCACGCCATGGATGTGCTGGCCGAAGCGAACCGGCTGAAGGCACAGGGCGTGCCGGTGATTTCCATGGCGGTCGGCCAGCCATCCGATCCGGCGCCTGTCGGGGTTCGCGCCGCCGCGGCCAAGGCGCTGGAGGTTGGACGCATCGGCTATACCGACACCTTGGGCCTGGCCCCGCTGCGCAAGGCGATCGCGGGGCATTACGCGGATCACTACGGCCTCGATGTCGACCCTGGCCGGATCGCGGTGACCACCGGATCGTCGGCGGCCTTCAATCTCGCTTTCCTGGCGATGTTCGATCCCGGCGATCGGGTCGCCATCGCCGCGCCCGGCTATCCCGCCTATCGCAACATCATGGCAGCCCTTGGCATCGACGTGGTCGAAATCGAGCTCGGCGACGCGGCTTATTTGCATGCCGGCCATCTGCAGGCCGCGCATCGGGAGAAGCCTCTGAAGGGCGTGCTGTTTGCAAGTCCGGCCAATCCGACCGGCGCCGTCATACCGGCCGATGAACTGGCGGCCCTGGTCACCACGGCGGAATCCCTCGGCATCGCCGTCATTTCCGATGAGATCTATCATCGGCTGGCCTATGGCGCCCCAGACACCACGGCACTCGCCTTTAGCAACAGCGTGACGGTGATCAACTCGTTCTCGAAATACTATTGCATGACCGGCTGGCGCATCGGCTGGATGGTGTTGCCGGAAGACCTCGTGCGGCCGGTAGAGCGCATCGCCCAGAGCCTCTACATCTCGCCGCCGGAGCTGTCGCAGATCGCGGCGATCGAGGCCTTTACCGCAACCGAGGAATTGCAAGCGGTGAAGCGGCGCTATGCCTGGAATCGCGAGCTTCTGATGAAGCGCCTGCCGGAGCTGGGTTTTCCCCTGGCGGCGCCCATGGATGGCGCCTTCTATGCCTTTTGCGATGTCACCCGGCACAGCAATGACAGCATGGCCTTTGCCCGCAAGATGCTGGCCGAGGCGCATGTGGCGGCGACGCCCGGCCGTGACTTCGACACCCGGGCGGGCCACCGCACGATGCGGTTTTCCTATGCCGGCAGCCACGACGACATGGTCGAGGCGATGGCGCGCATCGAACGCTGGTTGAGGTAGCGCCATGCCGGAGCTCGAACAGGCGCTGGCGGAAGTCGCGGCGGAAATGGCTGAACGCACCGATCGCGGCGATGTCGCGACCTACATTCCCCAACTGGGCAAGGTCGATCCGAAGAAATTCGGTATCGCGGCCGTCACCAATGACGGCGGCGTGCTGGTGGCTGGCGATGCCGACCAGGCGTTTTCGATCCAGAGCATCTCGAAGGTGTTTACCCTGACGCTGGCGCTCGGCAATGTCGGCGACGCGCTGTGGAAGCGGGTCGGGCGCGAGCCGTCCGGCAACCCGTTCAACTCGATTGTCCAGCTCGAGCATGAGAACGGCATTCCGCGCAATCCGTTCATCAATGCCGGCGCTATCGTCATTTCCGACATCCTGCTTGCCGGCCACCAGCCGCGCGAGGCGATCGGCGAGATCCTGCGCTTCATCCAGTTCCTCTGCGACGACGAGACCATCATCATCGACCGCGAGGTCGCGGCTTCCGAACGGGCCACCGGCTACCGCAACTTCGCACTCGCCAATTACATGAAATCCTTCGGCAATCTCCATCATGCGCCGGAATTGGCGCTGGGCGTCTATTTCCATCATTGCGCCATCGCCATGAGCTGCCGGCAACTGGCAATGGCCGGTCGCTTCCTCGCCAATGGCGGCAAGAACCCGGCGACCGGGTATCAGGTGGTGTCGGCGGAGCGGGCGCGGCGCATCGGCGCCATGATGCTGACCTGCGGCCACTATGACGGCTCCGGCGATTTCGCCTTCCGCGTCGGTATTCCCGGCAAGAGCGGCGTTGGCGGCGGTATATTGGGTATCGTGCCGGGGGTCGCCTCGCTTGCCGTCTGGTCGCCCGGCCTCAACGCCAACGGCAATTCCAAGCTGGGTTCGATCGCGCTGGAAAAGCTCGCCAGGATGATGAACTGGTCGATCTTCGCGCCATAGCGATCACGACCTGCCGGATATGAAAAATCCCGCGCCGTTCGTTTCGATCGGCGCGGGATTCTTTTTGTCAGAAAATCAATTCAAGAATTTGAAAAGCCTAGAAAAAGCCTTTCCGCTGCCACCAGCCGGCACGCTTGGGCTTTTCTTCGGATTCGGCTTTGGCTTCCGGCTCATCGGCGACGGTCGAGGAAACCACCGGTACGACAGGTGTATCGGCGGCTGCCGCCTTGCGGCGTGATGGCCGGGCCTTCGGTGTCTCCCCGGCGACCGCTGCCTCGTCCGATGCCGTGGCTGGCGTCGCGGCGGCTGCCTGAACGGCCGCTTCCGCGGTCGGCTCCTCGGCTACAGCCTCGGCGGCTGCCTTCTTGGGCTTGGCTGCGCGCCGCGGCTTCTTTGGCTTTTCGGTGCTAGGCACCTCGTCGCTCACAGTAGCCGCCGGCTCTTCGGCGGCCGCCGCAGCCACCGGCTCGATCGACACAGGCTCGCTTAGCGAAGCGTCAGCCTCGGCAGGCTCGGTCGTTTCGCCGGCTGCCGCCTCCGTCTCGCCTTCACCGTCTTCGCGACGGTTGCGCTTGCCGCCGCGCTTGCCGCGCCGGCGCTTCTTGCCTTGGCCATCGTCGGATGCTTCCGCCGTTTCGACGGTCTCCGTTGCGGCGACCGCAGCTTCGTTGTCCAGCTCGGCATCGTCATGGTCCGCTGCGCTTTCCGACGCAGAGAGGCCGTCCTCCGAGGTGGAATGGGGCGTGCCGTCGGTCGGGGCTCCATGCTCGCGGTCGCGATCCTTGCCGCCGCGCCGCCTGCGACGCTTGCGGCGCTTGCGGTCGCGGCCTTCGCCTTCCTCGCCGGATCTGGGCTGCTGATGCTGCGCCGGCTGGGCGTGCCGTGGCTGCTCGGCCTGTACCGGCGCTTCGTCCTCCTCCTCGGCGACGACGATCTCGTCCTCGGGCTCTTCCGGCTCGACATAGGCCGGCAGGCTGCGCGCCTCGACGAAACCTTCCGGCTTTTCGGCCAGCGCGCCGCGGAAGATCGCGTAGTGCTGGGCACCAACCGTATCGTCGGCCTCGATGGTGACGGTCAGGCCGAAGCGGCTTTCCAGTTCCACCAGCGTGCCTCGCTTGTGGTTGAGCACGTAGAGCGCGGTCGCGGCCGGCGTGCGCACCGTGATGTGGCTGCGCGAATCCTTGAGCAGGAACTCCTCGATCGCCCTTACCACCATCAGCGCCACCGACGAATCGGAGCGCACATGGCCGGTGCCGCCGCAATGCGGGCATGGCTTCATGGTCGATTCCAGCACGCTGGCGCGGATGCGCTGACGCGACATCTCCATCAGGCCGAAATGCGAGATGCGGCCGACCTGGATGCGGGCGCGGTCGTTCTTGAGGTGATCCTTCAGCCGCTTCTCGACGGAGCGGTTGTTGCGGTTCTCCTCCATGTCGATGAAGTCGATGACGATCAGGCCGGCAAGATCGCGCAGCCGGAGCTGGCGGGCGACTTCCTCGGCCGCTTCCAGATTGGTGTGGAGCGCGGTGTCCTCGATCGAGTGCTCCTTGGTGGAGCGTCCCGAATTGACGTCGATGGCGACCAGCGCTTCGGTCTGGTTGATGATGATGTAGCCGCCGCTCTTCAGCGTCACTTGCGGCTGCAGCATGCGGTCGAGCTGCGCCTCGATGCCGTTGCGCACGAAGATCGGCGTCGTGTCGCGGAACGGCTGAACCACCTTAGCGTGGCTCGGCATCAGCATGCGCATGAAGTCCTTGGCTTCGCGGTAGCCCTCGTCGCCGGAAACCAGGATCTCGTCGATATCCTTGTTGTAGAGATCGCGCACCGAACGCTTGATCAGGCTGCCTTCCTCATAGACGAGGGCAGGGGCGGTGGACTGGAGCGTGAGATTGCGCACGTTCTCCCACAGCCGCATCAGATATTCGTAATCGCGCTTGATCTCCGCCTTGGTGCGGCTCTCGCCGGCGGTCCGCAGGATGACGCCCATGCCTTGCGGCACTTCGAGATCGGCGACGACCTCCTTGAGGCGCTTGCGGTCGACCGCGCTGGTGATCTTGCGCGAAATGCCGCCGCCGCGCGCCGTGTTCGGCATCAACACCGAATAGCGGCCCGCAAGCGACAGATAGGTGGTGAGCGCTGCACCCTTGTTGCCGCGCTCTTCCTTGACGACCTGCACCAGCAGGATCTGCCGGCGCTTGATCACTTCCTGGATCTTGTACTGGCGGCGCACCGGCTTGCGGCGGTTGCGCACTTCCTCGAGCGCATCCTCGGCGCCAACCGATTCGATCTCATGATCGTCCGGATGGGAAGAGGATACTTCCTCGAGCATCCCGCGGTCATTGTCGGCGGAAGTGGCTTCGCTGCCCTGTTCCGCCTGCGGCACGGGTTCGGAAATCACGTCGCCTTCGACGGAGGCGGCGATCGACTTGGGGCCACCGTCGCTGGTTTCGCCTTCATCCTGTTCGGAAGAACCCCCGTTATCTTCGGATGCCCCGTTAGCTTCGGATGCACCGTCACGTTCGGATGCACCGGCGTGTTCCGAGGCATCGGGTTCCATGGTTCCCGAAACGTTGGACATGTCCTCGGCGACGGCATCCGCGCCATTGTCGTTGTTTTCGTCTGTCTCGCCGGCGGCCTCGTTTGCCTCGCCGGAATCGGCCGTGCCGGCATCGCGCCTGTTTTCACCACGGTCGCGGCTCTTGCCGCCGCGCCGGCGACCGCGCCGCCCGCGATCCCGGCTCTGGCGATCGTCGCCTTCGCCGTCCTCGTTCTCTTCGTCCTCGGCCTCCTGCGCTTCCGCGCGCAGCAGTGCCTGACGGTCGGCGACCGGAATCTGGTAGTAGTCGGGGTGTATTTCACTGAAGGCGAGAAAACCGTGACGGTTGCCGCCATATTCGACAAAGGCTGCCTGAAGGGAGGGTTCGACGCGCGTTACGCGGGCGAGGTAGATATTTCCTTTGAGCTGCTTCTTGTCCTGCGATTCAAAGTCGAATTCTTCGATACGGTTACCGCGTACGACGACAACGCGTGTTTCCTCCGGGTGGGAGGCGTCTATCAGCATTTTGTTGGGCATTATTTCGTTTCCCCCCGGCAGCCGTCAGCCGCAGCTGGCGGGGCAAAGCCCGCTGCTGTGTGTCTGGATGAGAGTGGGTGCCGGATAATTGAACGTCCGCCGGACGGTGCCTGCGTGTCATGGCGGTGCCGCCCGCAGCCATATTGGCGCGGTTTGATGCGGACGTTTCCATGATTGCGCTTGAAGCCATCGTCACCAGCAGAACCTTTTGAACCAAAGCCCGGAAACCGGACCAGCTTGTTTGCTCATACAGAGCCGGCGCGGGAACAACCCGGCCGTTTTCCTCACGCAGGCGATTCCCCCGCCACGGGAGCACACCTGCGAAATTCGTCGCAATCACCTGAAGCCTTTTCGCGTGAAGCGAAAGGAGCCGCCTTTCATCTGACCCTGTAGCAGGAAGCTGCGGAGGAGGGCGGTTCCAGGATTGCAGTGATCCACCATCGCTTTTATGATTTGGCGGGTTGGAAGGCAACCCCGATTTCCGATGCCGGCAAAAAGTGGTTCCGTAGCGTAAGCCTGGTCCGAACCTTGCATGAAAAGGCTTGGTTAACCTTCTCTGGATACCAATCGTTAATCGAATTCGCGGCCTGACCGGCGTGTCGATGAAATGAACGGGCGCAGGGCGCCAAACCGGGAGCGACTGGAAGAGAGATGGGACTGGCGGACTTCACAGACAAGGGATGTCGTGTTGGCGGCCAGAGTCTCCGTGTCTTCTGCCTCGTGTTATTGGTGGTGTTTTCGTCTGCCTTTTCCACGCTTGCCAGCGCCGCCGACACGACGCTTGTGGCGAGGGGCTACAAAATGGCCGGCGATGCCACCAGGATGCGCATCGTCATGGATTTCGATCGCGAGCCTGACGTCAAATGGTTCCTGCTGCGCGGGCCCAATCGCCTTGTCATCGATCTTGCGAACACCCGATTTGCCGTAGATGCCAAGGATTTGAAGCCGCGTGGCCTGGTCAAGGGTGTGCGGCTGGGCGAACTCGGCGAGGGCGTCGCGCGGCTGATTCTGACCGGCAAGGGACCATTCGCCGTCGACAAGCTCGATGTGCTCAAGAATGAGGACGGAACCGGCTACCGCATTGCCGTCGACATGTCGGCGGCCTCCGAACGTGAATTTGATGCCGCCCTTGCCAACCAGGCGCTGACCACCGGTTCCACGGTTTCGACCGACAAGGGCGGCCGGGTCGGCACCGGACCTGTCTCCAATCCGGGCCACCGGTTCACCGTCGTCATCGACCCCGGCCATGGCGGCGTGGACGGCGGTGCCGAAGGCCTGAACGGCACCATCGAGAAGAACGTCACGCTGGCCTTTGCCACGGAACTGCGCGACAAGCTCGCGGCGGTCGGCAGATACGATGTTTTCATGACCCGTGATACCGATGAATACCTGCGCCTGGACGACCGCGTGCGCATCGCCCGCCAGCATGAGGCCGATCTGCTGATTTCGATCCATGCCGACACGATCAGCGTCAAGGGTATCCGCGGCGCCACTGTCTATACGGTCTCCGACAAGGCTTCCGATCCGGAAGCACAGGCGCTTGCCGACCGTGAAAATCTGTCCGACCAGTTCGCCGGCATGGTCATCAAGGACGACAACAAGGAAGTGACCGACATCCTGATCGACCTGATCCGGCGCGAGACGCACACTTTCTCGATGAGTTTTGCCCATACTTTGGTCGGTCAGCTCTCGACAAGCGTCGGCCTTATCAACAATCCGCAGCGTTCGGCCGGGTTCAAGGTGCTGAAGGCCCCGGACGTGCCGTCCGTGCTGGTCGAGCTCGGCTATCTCTCCAACGCCAAGGACGAGGCGCAACTGCTCGACACCGAGTGGCGCGGCAAGGCAGCGCAAAGTATCACCAACGCCGTCGCATTGTTCGCTTCCGCGCGCGCCGGGCCTGGAACCGGAGGTTGACGATACCCGCGGCGCCTGCAACCAGGCGGCGTTGCGGGATGACAACACCCGGTGCTTTTTATTTCCGGCTTGCGGCCGCGAAACGCGGCCCTGCCGTATTTTGTCCACATGGTGGCGACATGGGTTTTCGATTGCGGATTGGGACCGGCTCGAAAGCTTGCGTGGAAGGCGGCTTCGTTTAGGAAATTCCCGAACCAAGGACTGGAGCGGGTATGATTCGTCTCATTGGCTATTTCTTCGGCATCGGCACGACGCTGGCCCTCCTGGCCGCGGCGGGCGTTGCCCTCTACATCGGCCATGTGGCAAAGGATCTGCCCGACTACGAAGTGCTGGCCAAGTACGAGCCTCCAGTGACCACCCGTATCCATGCCTCGGATGGCGCGCTGATGGCGGAGTATGCACGAGAAAGGCGCCTGTATTTGCCAATCCAGGCCATCCCGGATCGCGTCAAGGCTGCCTTCCTGTCCGCGGAGGACAAGAACTTCTACAGCCACCCTGGTGTCGACATAACGGGGTTGGGCAGAGCGGTGATGACTTACGTTTCGGGTGGCCCCATGCAGGGCGGCTCGACGATCACCCAACAGGTTGCCAAGAACTTCCTGCTCACCAACGAGCGCTCCCTGGAGCGCAAGGCCAAGGAAGCCATCCTTTCGTTTCGCATCGAGCAGGCCTATTCCAAGGATCGTATCCTTGAGCTCTATCTCAATGAGATTTTCTTCGGCTTCAACGCCTATGGCGTTGCCGGTGCGGCACTGACCTACTTCGATAAATCGGTGAACGAGCTGACCGTGGCCGAGGCCGCCTATCTGGCATCGCTCCCGAAAGGCCCGGCCAACTATAATCCCTTCAAGCACGCCGACCGGGCAATTGAACGGCGAAACTGGGTGATCGGCCAGATGGTCGAAAACGGTTACGTTACGCCCGAAGAGGGCGCGAAGGCGAAGGCCGAGCCGCTTGGCGTTGCTCCGCGCCGCACCGGCTCCTACCTTTTCGCCGGCGAGTATTTCACGGAAGAGGTTCGTCGGCAGATCATCGCCCGCTACGGCGAGAACGCCCTTTATGAGGGCGGGCTGTCGATTCGCACCACCCTTGACCCGAAGGTCCAGCTCATTGCCCGCAAGGCGATGCAGAACGGATTGATGAAATACGATACTCTGCGCGGCTATCGCGGGCCGGTGAAGACGATCGACGTCTCCGGCGACTGGGGTGTGCCATTGGGCGCCGTCAAGGGGCTGGAAGACGTTCCCGAGTGGTCGCTTGCCGTCGTGCTCGACAGTTCGGCATCCGGCCTGTCGATCGGCCTCCAGCCCGCGCGCCAGGCGTCGGGCGACATCGTCAAGGACCGCGTCGAAGGCACCGTCAGCAAGGACGACATGGGTTTCGCCATGCGCCATCTGGTCGATGGCAAGACGGTCAAGGCAAAGTCGCCGGCCGACGTGCTGAGGCCCGGCGACGTCATCTTCGTCCAGAAGAACGACGGTTCCGACAATGCCTACAGCTTGCGCCAGGTTCCCGAGGTGGAAGGCGGCCTGATCGCGATGGATCCGCACACCGGCCGCGTGCTGGCCATGGTCGGAGGTTTCTCTTATTCGCAGTCCGAATTCAACCGCGCCACCCAGGCCATGCGCCAGCCGGGCTCCTCGTTCAAGCCGATCGTCTATTCGGCCGCGCTCGACAATGGCTATACCCCGGCCTCGGTGATCATGGACGGACCGATCACCATCCAGAGCGGCAACACCACCTGGACGCCGAAGAACTATGACGGCACGGTCGCCGGTCCGGCAACGCTGCGCTCAGGTATCGAGAAGTCGCGCAACCTGATGACGGTGCGCCTTGCCAATGACATGGGCATGAAGCTGGTCGTCGAATATGCCGAGCGCTTCGGCGTCTATGATCATCTGGCGCCATATCTGCCGATGGCGCTGGGTTCGGGCGAGACGACCGTCATGCGCATGGTTTCGGCCTATTCGATCATGGCCAATGGCGGCAAGTCGATCAAACCGTCGCTGATCGATCGCATCCAGGACCGCTACGGCAAGACGGTGTTCAAGCAGGATGAGCGTGGCTGCGAAGGCTGCAACGCGCCTGAATGGAAGAACCAGCCGGAGCCGGAACTGGTCGACAATTCCGAGCAGGTGCTCGATCCGATGACCGCCTACCAGATCACCTCGATGATGGAAGGTGTCGTCCAGCGCGGCACCGGCGCCACCATCGGCGAGCTTGGCCGCCACATCGCCGGCAAGACCGGCACCACCAACGACGAGAAGGACGCCTGGTTCATCGGTTTCACGCCGAACCTCGTGGTCGGCCTCTACATGGGCTACGACACGCCGCGCGGCCTTGGCCATGGCGCCACCGGCGGTGGTCTTGCGGCCCCGATCTTCAAGGATTTCATGCGCGTGGCGCTGGACGGCACGCCCAATGTCGACTTCAAGGTGCCTGACGGCATGAACCTGATCGCCATCAACCGCAAGACCGGCATGCGCGCATCCTCGGGCGATCCCGGCACCATCATCGAGGCCTTCAAACCGGGCACCGGCCCCGCCGACAGCTACTGGGTGATCGGCATGGGCGCCGATGGCTCCAACGCTTCCGGCGGCGCCCTGTCGCCGCAGGCCAACCAGGCCATCCAGGACGGCGGCGGCGGCCTTTACTGACGAATTCAAACGTCCAAATGGGTCAGCCTCGGGCTGGCCCATTTCGCTTTACACATGGCGGCACCGTCCCTATGTATCGCGCCGACCGAAGCGTCATTCAGCAACAGGACAAAATATCAGGCCATGCGCGCGGAAACGCAGAATATTGTCGACGAGATCAGGCAGGCGATAACCCTGCTGAGGAGGCATCTTTGACTGGGATCAGGCCATAAAGCGGCTTGAATACCTGAACGTGCGAGCCGAGGACGCCAGCCTCTGGAACGAACCGCTGGAAGCGCAGAAGCTAATGCGCGAACGCCAGGGCCTCGAGGAAGGCATCGCGGCGGTCAAGGGCCTGACGCAGGCGCTGGAAGACAATATCGGCCTGATCGAGCTCGGCGAGGAAGAGGGCGACGAAGGCGTCATCGCCGAGGCTGAGGCCGCGATCCGTTCGATGCAGGGCGAGGCCAAGGCCCGCCAGGTCGAGACGTTGCTCTCGGGCGAGGCCGACGCCAACGACACCTATCTCGAAATCCATGCCGGCGCCGGCGGTACCGAAAGCCAGGACTGGGCCTCGATGCTGTTGCGCATGTATACGCGCTGGGCCGAGCGCCGCCGCTTCAAGGTCGAGGTGCTGGAAGTGCATGACGGCGAAGAGGCGGGCATCAAATCCGCCACCTTGCTGATCAAAGGGCACAATGCCTATGGCTGGTTGAAGACCGAATCCGGTGTCCATCGCCTGGTGCGTATTTCGCCCTATGACAGCAATGCGCGCCGCCATACGTCCTTCTCCAGCGTCTGGGTCTATCCTGTCGTCGACGACAGGATAGAGATCGACGTCTCCGAATCCGACGTGCGCATCGATACCTATCGTTCGTCCGGCTCGGGCGGCCAGCACGTCAACACCACCGATTCGGCCGTGCGCATCACCCATATCGCCACCGGCATTGCCGTCGCATGCCAGGCCGAACGCTCGCAGCACAAGAACAAGGCC
The DNA here is from genome assembly GCF_004791315.1 of Mesorhizobium sp. M8A.F.Ca.ET.208.01.1.1. Lineage (NCBI taxonomy): Bacteria > Pseudomonadati > Pseudomonadota > Alphaproteobacteria > Hyphomicrobiales > Phyllobacteriaceae > Mesorhizobium > Mesorhizobium sp. M8A.F.Ca.ET.208.01.1.1. Next base: position 1,251,575 of record NZ_SRUT01000001.1, on the reverse strand, counting down.
AAGGCCTGGGAGATGCTGCGCTCGCGCCTCTACGAGGAAGAGCTGAAGAAGCGCGAAGCGGTCGCCAACGCGACCGAGGCCTCGAAAAGCGATATCGGCTGGGGTCACCAGATCCGTTCCTACGTGCTGCAGCCCTATCAGCTGGTCAAGGATCTGCGCACCGGCGTCGAAAGCACCAGCCCGTCGAGCGTGCTCGACGGCGATCTCGACGACTTCATGGAAGCCTCGCTGTCGCAACGCATCGAGGGCGGCGCGGGCGAAGCGGTGGCGGATCTGGACTAGAATCCGGCATATCTTGAGGCGGGGATCGAACGGGATAAGTGCACCCTTGCCGAAGGGCCCCACAGGCTGATCCATTTCGGCGACGAGAGCAGCCATGATACGCATTGCAGCCGTTCCGGCTTGTTGCTCTATTCGCTCGTCTGCGACGGCGCCGATGTCCACGTCGCCATGGGCACGCTGGCTGACGATCCAACGATTCGGCCGACGGCGCATATCTAGTCGGCTCCAAGGCGCCGTGGTTCACCATCGCCGACGACCCGCCGCAATAGGAAGAGCACGCCGTCCCGGACGCATAGCCGGAACCAATCAGTCCCGGAATTCGTTGACTGCCATCTTGCAGACCCGGCGACGTCAACCTTCTGTTTACCAAGCCGGCGCACCCTTTAGAGCTGACTTATCGGCGCTCGGCTGCACCGTAGCCGAAGCAATTTCTTGCGCCGACCAAGGAATCAGCCCAGCATTCGGGCTGTAACAGAAGCATTTATGGCCGGACGCGGCATATCTGCGAGCTGACGATACGGCCACTGGGAAGACACGTTCCGGGAACGGGCAAGCGCAACGCTTGATGCTCGAAAGGAATGTTTCGATGTCTGCTGCCTCGTCTAGATCGGCCCAAGCCGTTCATCCGGCCGGCCGACTGCTGTTTTCCTTGTTTGCGATGGCGGCGCTGACGGCGCCTGCCTTGGCCCACGATGCCAAGCCCAGCCCGGTCCTGCCGCAGGGCTGGAGTTATCCCTTTGCTTGCTGTGCAAACTACGATTGCCGCACGACCCATTCGGGCGAGGTGCTGGAGAAACCCGAAGGCTATGTGATCGCCGGGACAGGGGAGGTGGTCCCGATGACCGACAGGCGCGTGAAGGACAGCCCCGACGGCGAATTCCACTGGTGCGCGCATCAGGCGGGTCTCGACGCGGGCAAGACCATCTGCCTGTTCGTGCCGCCACGCTCGTACTGACAAAGCAAGTGCATCGTCGCTTCGAACGATGACGATGCTCAGTCGCGATGGAGCATGCTGACAGGCAGTTGCCAGGAGCGCTTCTTTATGTTGCCCTGCCGCATGGGCGGTGGACAATGGAGAAGACTTCATGGCCATCAAGGGAAGCTGCCACTGCAAGGCGACGATATTCGAGGTCTCGGAGGCGCCGCAAACGGTGACGCAATGCACCTGTTCGTTCTGCTCGAAACGCGGCTCGCTTTGGGCCTACTATACGCCATCGCAGTTCAAGCTCATCACGCCGCAGAAGAACGTTTCCTTCTACCAATGGGGTTCAAAGACCATAAAGCATGGGTTTTGCGCCACCTGCGGCTGCGGCACCTTCACCGAAACGCCGGACTGGTCGACCGGCGAGCCGGATTTCGACAATCCGAAGATCAGCGTCAACTCGCGGCTGTTCGACGATTTCGATCTCGACAAGGTCGAAGTGGTGGTCATCGACGGCAAGAATCTCTGGTAGCCCGTGATGGCGCTTCGTCACGCAACTGGCTCCGGGGAAAAGCTGCAACGGCCACTTTTCCCGTTCCGTTTTTCGCCGCATTTCATGGTACAAGTCGCGCCAAGGGCTGATTTGGCGCCATCGTAAGGCGTGACTTGGAGAGGGACCATTCTATGAAAAAGACCGTGCTCGTCGTTATGGCGACGGCTCTGCTCGTGACTGCCTGCACCACCACCGATCCGTATACAGGCGACCAGAAGATTTCCAACACCGCCGCGGGCGCCGGTCTTGGCGCTCTTGCAGGCGCCAGCCTTGGTCTGCTTGCCGGCGGCAATGATCGCCGCAATGCGCTGATCGGCGCCGGCATCGGCGCGCTGGCCGGCGGTGCGATCGGCGCCACTATGGACCAGAATGAGGCGGAACTGCGCCGGCAGCTCGAAGGCACCGGCGTCAGCGTTACCCGCAGCGGCGACCAGATCATCCTCAACATGCCGTCGGATATCACCTTCAACACCGACCAGGACGCGGTGAAGCCCGGCTTCTACCAGGTGCTTAATTCCGTCGCCCTGGTGCTGAAGAAGTTCAAGCAGACCACGGTCGATGTTTTCGGCCACACCGATTCGACCGGTGGCGACCAGCACAATTTCGATCTGTCGCAGCGCCGCGCACTGGCGGTCGCCAACTACCTGTCCGGTCAAGGCGTCGATCAGCGTCGCTTCGCCGTCACCGGTTTCGGCAAGACGCGGCCCGTCGCCTCCAATGCCACGGCCGAAGGCCGGGCCCAGAACCGACGCGTCGAGATCCAGCTTTCGCCGCTCACCTAATTGTTCGGCAAGAAATGCGAAGCGGCCCCACATGGGGCCGTTTTTTGTTGCGCGGACTCGACCCCCTTCAGTGTGGTACTGGAAAATTAGCCAATTCTAAATAATAGCTTTCCCGCGGTCATGGAAAGGAATAGCATCGATGCTGTTCCAGAGGGGATGAGGCGGTACAACTGGCCGCGAAATCAGCACTTTCCGCCTCGGTCTTGCACGGCCAGATCATGAAATCTGGGAGGAATGCATGACAAGAACAATCAGCCTTGGACGCTACGGCGTCCTCGCTTTGACAAGTGTTGTAGGTGCCTGGTTGGGCCTCGCTGCGGCTCATGCCGAGGACGCCAACAAGGCCGACATCGAGGCCTTGAAGAAATCGCTTGTCAAATATCAGGACTACACCGCCGCCGTCCGCGATCTCTATCTGTCGACCGTCGGCTGCGTCTACTACAGCGGCGAAAAGATACCTGGCTCCATGGACTATCCGAAGGGCGCCATGGGCATCCATTTCGTCAACGTCCCGAGCGTCGGCCAGAAACTCGACCCGATGAAGCCCAACGTCCTGATCTATGAGCCGACCAAGAAAGGCCTGAAGCTGGTCGGCGTGGAATGGCTGGTGCCGCTAACCCCGGACATCAAGGCGCCGCCGAAGCTGTTTGGCCAAACCTTCATGGGTCCGATGGAGGGACACTATCCGCTTATTCCAAGGGAGTTCGTCCACTACGATCTTCACGCCTGGCTCGACGACAATCCGAACGGCATGTTCAGCCCGACGAATCCGAAGGTGAAATGCAACAAGGCCGAGTTTCCGATGCTGGAGAAACCGACCAAGATGATGCCCGGACCGATGTGACCTGGAGCGGACCAGCGTCCAAAAGAATCGCTGGCCCCCCAAAGCTTCGTTTCCAAGCAATTCACGACGGGAAAGCACCATGCGGCTTTTCCTCGATTCTCTTGGCTGCAGGGCGAAAAGGAAGGCAAGCCGGCTAGGCGGCTTGCTGGTTGGGATCAAACCTTGGCGACGATGCGCATGAAGGCCGGCATGTCGTCGCCGAAGCCGACGGTGGTGTCATTGTCTTCCTGATGGTGGCGGGCAGGGCGGCTGTTGCTGCGCTGCGGCCTGGTGTCACCGCGCTCAGGTGCGCGCGGCTCATTGCGGTCGGACGATTTGCGCTCGGTGTTTTCCGAGCGGATCGCATCCTTGCGCGCGCGCCGCTCGACAATATCGGCCGTCTCGGCCACATCCGGCTGCGGTTGAGCAACCGCGGTCGCGGCATCTTCCTCGCTGCGTCTGCCGCGACGCTCGCTGCCCTTGTTGCGCGCGCCCCTGTCGTTGCGGTCCTCGTCCTTGCGGCCGGCGCGGCGCGGCGCGCCTTTGCCACGGCGCGGAGCATCGTCCTCGCCTTCGCTGGCAACCACTGTCGACAGGTCGCCGTCATGCCACTCGATCTTGTTGCCGATCAGCCGCTCGATGGCGTCGATATATTTGGTGTCGGACTTGGTCGCGATGGTGAAGGACTTGCCTGAGCGCCCGGCGCGGCCGGTGCGGCCGATGCGGTGGACATAGTCCTCGGCATGGATAGGCACGTCGTAGTTGAAGACATGGCTGACGTCGGGAATGTCGAGGCCGCGCGCGGCGACATCCGAGGCGACGAGATAGCGCAGCTTGCCGTCACGGAAATTGGCCAGCATCTGCATGCGGGCGCGCTGGTCCATGTCGCCATGCAGTGCGCCGGCGTCGAAATCATATTTCAGCAGCGAGCGGAACAGCTCCGATACCTCGATCTTGCGATTGCAGAAGATGATTGCGTTCTTCAGCTCCGCATCCTCGGCCTTGATCAGGTTGCGCAGCGTTTCGCGCTTGTCCCAAGGCTTGGAGCCCGATTTGACCAGCCGCTGGATGATGTTGGTGGCCGCCGACGCCGCCTTGGAGACCTCGACGCGCACCGGCGCATGCAGGAATTTTTCCGTCAGCTTGGTGATCTCGGGCGGCATGGTCGCCGAGAAGAACAGCGTCTGGCGAGTGAACGGGATCATCTCGCAGATGCGTTCGATGTCGGGAATGAAGCCCATGTCGAGCATGCGGTCGGCCTCGTCGATGACGAGGATCTCGACGCCGTTGAGCAGCAATTTGCCGCGCTCGCGGTGGTCGAGCAAACGACCCGGCGTCGCGATCAGCACATCGGCGCCGCGCTCCAGTTTCTTGTCCTGCTCGTCGAACGACACGCCGCCGATCAGCAGCGCGATGTTGAGCTTGTGGTTCTTGCCGTATTTGACGAAGTTTTCTTCGACCTGCGCGGCAAGCTCACGCGTCGGCTCGAGGATCAGCGTGCGCGGCATGCGGGCGCGGGCGCGGCCCTTTTCCAGCCGGGTCAGCATCGGCAGCACGAAGGAGGCGGTCTTGCCGGTGCCGGTCTGGGCAATACCCAGCACGTCCTTGCCGAGCAAGGCGTGCGGGATCGCACCAGCCTGGATCGGGGTCGGCTGGGTATAGCCGGCATCGGTGACTGCGGAAAGCACCTTCGGCGACAGGCCGAGGTCTGAAAAGGTCAACGCTTCTTGAGCGATCGTCGTGTCTGAGGACAAGTGTTGCTGTCTTTGGCTGGTTCGGGGAAGCGCAACGTCATTCGTCGCGGCAAGCGCCACGCGCCTGCAAGATTGGTATTGCGATTAGGCGCAAGCCCGCGATTTGTCAACAGAAACGGGCAGGGTTGGCGCGATTGTGAAGTTGTAACCTTAATCGCGATGCTTAATCCGGCCGCTTGTCTGTGTGCCGGCTCAGTAACGGAACTGTTCGGCCAGGATGCGCTCGTTCCAGGAGTGATTGGGATCGAACAGCAAAGTCGCGGTGGCCGTCGGCGATTCCCGCACCGTAACCGAGGTGACCGCCTTGACCTCCGTGTGGTCGGCGGCAGCGTTCACCGGCCGCTTTTCCGGCTCCAGAATGTCGAAGCGCACGCTCGCCTTGTTGGAAAGCAATGCGCCGCGCCAGCGTCGCGGACGAAACGGGCTGACCGGCGTGAGAGCCAGAAGTGGCGCATCGAGCGGCAGGATCGGGCCGTGCGCGGAAAGATTGTAAGCGGTCGATCCGGCCGGCGTCGCGATCATGACGCCGTCGCAGCTCAATTCCTCCAGCCGTACCTGGTCATCGACGCTGATGCGGATCTTGGCCGTCTGATAGGATTGGCGCCACAGCGCAACTTCGTTGATCGCCACCGCCGTGACGTGTTCGCCGTCCGAGGTGGTTGCCAGCATCTCCAGCGGGCGGATCGTTTCGGCGACCGCGGCCGCGATGCGCTCGGTGAGCCCGCCGGACCGATACTCATTCATCAGGAAGCCGATCGTGCCACGGTTCATGCCGTAGACTTTCTTTCCCGTACCCATCGTTTCGCGCAAGGTCTGCAGCAGGAAGCCGTCACCGCCCAGCGCCACCACGACAGTCGCTTCGGCGACAGAACATTGGCCGTAGCGCGCCGACAGGCTCTCCAGCGCCGCCTTGGCGTCCGTTGTGTCGGACGAGACGAAAGCGATGCTGTTGGCGGCTGTGCTCATGGCTTCCCGATCGCGACCGATTGGCGCCGGCAGGTACTGGCCGCGCCAGCGCCGGGGTAGCATGGGCGGGCGGGTCTGCAAAGAGACACTCCGCCAGTTCGCGCAGCGACGCGCGGCAGCGCCGCCGCACGGGGCGGTCGCGGTTGATGTCGTGGCGCGATCGAATGTGATGGTTAAGGCCGGGCTTAAGGTCTCGTAAAGCCGGATCGATCATGTTAGCCGGCATGGGTGGCGTGGGGCGCCCGCAGCACCGCCTTATCCTTCGGGACGCAAAGGACGCTGCGGCACGTTAGATTTGTGTGCATGATCCCGCGGATCCTAATGCCAGCGGGACATGCGCCAGCCAGACGAGGCCGACATATTGCCGGTAGCACGCCTGATCATCGTCTTTGTCATGTTGGGAAGTTTCGCGCTTGTCTTCGCCGAGCTGGTGCGCCAGTCGGAACAAATGAGCGCCAGACCGGTCCCCACGGCGTCACGCTGCGGTGATGCCGCCGGAATGCCTTGCCCGCAAAGGGCGCTGTAGGTCGCCAGATACGCTGACCGATCGGCACCATCCGGGTATCGCCGAGCTCGACAGGCACGCGCCGTTATCCTGAGGTGGCAGATCACCGGCTGGCGCAAGACCGGTTTATTTCGCTCCCCGGCCGCCCCGCTGGGTGATCGGCGCTGCTGTACCCCATTGTTCGCCTCGTACCTCCGCCGGCGTCGCGTCCACCATCACCTGCACGTTGGCGCTGCCGCAAAATGTACTATCTGGCCAAGTCGTCACAAAGATATTGACTGTACGTTTAGTTATAATTATCGCTTGTAACGAAAACAGAGTTGGCCAGCCGGTATGCGGGCTACGAAACAAAGGGGAATGTCTTGGCAGTCATCCGGCAAGGTCCGGTGCGTCGAGGTGCTGTGCGCCGATGGTTCCGCCAGACCCTTGAGGTTGCGGTCGGCGGATACGGCTTTCTTTCGTCAGCAGGAATGGACCCGAGGCGACGCCGCCGCCGGTCCCAACAATGGGAGCAACTCGCATGAACTGGAAACTGACCGCGGCTGCCGTCGGGCTGTCGCTGTTCGCCGTAACCGGCGTTGCCCGCGCCGATGGCGAACTCAACATCTATAATTGGGGCAATTACACCAGCCCGGACCTCATCAAGAAGTTCGAGGAGACCTACAAGATCAAGGTCACCGTGACCGACTACGACTCCAACGACACCGCGTTGGCCAAGGTCCGCCAGGGTGCTTCCGGCTATGACATCGTCGTGCCCTCGGCCAGCGTCGTGCCGATCTGGATCAGCGAAGGCCTGCTGCTGGAAACCGATCCCAACGCAATGGAGAATTTCAGGAATGTCGATCCCAGGTGGGTCGACGTTCCTTTTGATCCGGGCCGCAAATACACCGTTCCCTGGCAGTGGGGAACGACAGGCATTTCGGTGAACAAGTCGGTCTATGCCGGGGACCCCAACACGTCGGCGCTGTTCCTCGACCCGCCGGCCGAGCTCGTCGGCAAGATCAATGTCGTGCCCGAAATGGGGGACATCATGTTCCTCGCCATCGCCTATGAAGGCGGCCAGTACTGCACCAACGACATGCAGGTGCTGAAGAAGGTGCACGACAAGCTGGTCGAGGCGAAGGCGAAATGGCTTTCGCTCGACTATGCGGCGGTCGATGGCCTGGGCAGGGGCGATATCGCCGCCGGCGTCAACTGGAATGGCATATCGCTGCGCGAACGGCTGCAGAACGACAAGATCGTCTATGGCTACCCCAAGGAAGGCTTTCCGATCTGGATGGACAATGTCGCCGTTCTCAAGGACGCCAAGAACGTCGACAATGCCAAGCTCTTCCAGAATTTCATCATGGACCCGAAGAACGCCGCGATGATTTCGGCTTTCGCCCGCTATTCGAACGGGATCAAGGGCTCGGACGCCTTCATGCCCGACGATATGAAGAACGCGCCTGAGGTGAATATTCCGGCGGAATTCGCCGCCAAGGGCCAGTTCATGCCGGCCTGCCCGCCGGATGTGCAGGCGCTTTACACGAAAATCTGGACCGACCTCCAGAAGTAGCGCCACCAGCCAAACCCAACAAAGAGCCACCGGGCCGCGATGCGCGGTCCGGCCACCTTCATGCCAGGTGCGATCAGGTGATCGCGGGAGATTTTCTATGTCCGATCTCGACCTTTGCTACATGCCCGCCAGCGAGGCGTTGCGGCTGTTCAAGGCGAGGAAACTCTCGCCCGTCGAACTGATGCAGGCCACCATCCGCCGCGCCGAGGCCACCAAATCGGCGATCAACTGCTTCACCTTCACGCATTTCGAGGAGGCGATGAAGCTGGCCGCGAAAGCGGAGGCGAGATACGCCAAGGGCGCCAGGACCGGCGCGCTCGAGGGCCTGCCGATCGGCATCAAGGACGAGAGCTATATCAAGGGCAAGCCGACGTCGCATGGCTCGCTGCTGTCCAGGGATGCCATAAGCGGCCACACCTCGACGATGAACGAGCGCATCATCAAGGCCGGTGGCATCGTCCATGCGCGCACGGCTACGCCCGAATTCAGCTGCGCCGGTTATACCTGGTCGAAGCGGTGGGGCGTCACCCGCAACCCCTGGAACCGCGACTTCACGCCAGGTGGCTCGTCGGGAGGTTCGGCGGCAACGCTGGCTTCGGGCACGTCGTCGATCGCCACCGGCTCCGACATTGCCGGATCGATCCGTATTCCGGCGTCGGCCTGCGGTCTCGTCGGCTACAAGCCGCCTTATGGGCGCAACCCGGACGAGCCGCCCTTCAACCTCGATTTCTATTGCCACACCGGGCCGCTGGCCCGGAACGTCCGGGATGCGATCCTGCTGCAGAATGTCATGGCGGGGCCGAGTCCACTCGACATCGCCACGCTTCGCCCGAAGCTGCGGCTGCCGCTCGATTACCAGCCGATCAAGGGCTGGAAGATTGCCTTCTCGATGGACCTGGGCTCTTTCGAGGTCGACGCCGACGTCCGCGGCAACATGCTTGCCGCCTGCGACGTGTTCCGCTCGCTTGGGGCAACGGTCGAGGAAGTCGATCTCGGCTGGGATGACGGGGTGCTCAAGGCAGGAATGGCCTATCTGGAGCATCTTTTCGGCGCTTCGCTGTCGCAACTGCTTGCCGAGCACGGCAGCGACATGACCAGCTATGCCAGGCGGTTTGCCGAGGATGGGCAAAAATCCAAGGCCACCGACTTCGTCGCGACACTGGATGTGGCAGCACGGATGTATCAGACGCTGGGTCCGCTGCTGGAGACCTACAATGTGCTGATCTGCCCGACGAACGCGCTTCCCGCGGTGCCGGCGGAGTTCGACCAGACCACGGGAACCGTCGAGATCAACGGTAGAGAGGTGAACCCTTCGCTGGGCTGGGTGATGACGACGCCGTTCAACATGATGAGCCGCTGTCCGGTGCTTTCCATGCCGTCGGGGCGGGCGGCAAGCGGCGTGCCGACGGGCTTCCAGATCGTCGGCCGCACCTATAGCGATGCCGATGTCTTCCGGGCCGCGATGGCCTATGAAACGGCACAGGGGCAATGGTACACAAGCGCCGGGACGCGCCCATCGCTTTGATCTGGCGATGCAAGGGAAATTGACGAAGATGGTGCAACGCAAAGCGACGGCAAAGCGCACGGTCGCGACAGCCAAGGGCAGGGCTTCGGCCAATGACGCCGCGCCCAAGGACCGCCGGCGCGAGCGCGGCGAAGCCAGCGTGCAGCGCATTCTCGACGCCACAATCGAGCTCATCGCTGAGGAGGGGCTGGCGAGCGTCACCATGCAGCGCATCGCCGAGCATGTCGGCTCGTCCAACGCCCTGGTGGTCTTTCACTTCCGCAGCAAGGAGAATTTGTTCAGGGCAGTGCTTCAGTATCTCAGCGATCAATATGACGCGCTGTGGCTCGCCCTGGTGCGGGCGCCCGGCCTGACGCCGGTCGAAAGGCTGCTGGGAGCAGTAGACTGCGCGCAACGCTTTGCCCGGCAGCATCCGAAATGGGTGTCGGTCTTTGTCGTGTTCTCCAGCGACCGCAAGAGCATGCAGATTTACAATGAAATCGGCCTGCCCAGCGATCTCGCCTACACCGCCGAAGCGCGGGAACTGCTGGTCGAGATTGCGCGCGACGGGGGTTACGGCGGCGTCGACATCCACACGCTGTCGGAGAGCCTGAATTACCTCGTTCACGGAGCATGGTACTGGGATCACCTCAACCCGTCCGGCCGCGACACCGACGTGCTGCGCAAGACCATGCTGCTGTTGCTGCACCAGGCCTTTCCACGGCATTTTGACTTGCTGCGGTAAACTCGCCCCTCAAGGGCTCTGCCGCAGATGGCAGCCGGCCTGCCGCTTCCGCGCCAGGTATTCGTCGATCAACTGGAGGTAGCGCACCTTGCCGAAGCTCGGGAAATGGCCGCCATGCACGACTGAGACGTCGAGATCGCGCATGGCGAGCAGTGTCGCCATGTAGTCGGAAATATCCGAGTGGTAGACATCATCGATCAGCGGGCCGTCATAGATGATGTCGCCGGACAGCAGGATGCCGGTCTTCTTCTCGTACAGCGCAATGCCGCCGGGCGAATGGCCTGGCGTGTGGACGACCTCGAAGGCGCGGTCGCCGAGATCGATGATGTCGCCATGCGCGAGCAGACGGCCGGCCGGCGCGGGCTGGATGCGGTAGCGTGCTGTTTCCCAGCCTTTTGGCTGGCGCTCGAACATGTCGTCGGTCGCATAGGTACCTGCAGCGGTCCATTCGTTGCGCGGATCGGCCAGGATTGCCGCTTCAGCCCCATGCACGCAGCGATCGGGGAATTCATGGTGGCAGCCGATATGGTCGAAATGCGTGTGGCTGGCGACGCAGGTCAGCTTGCGCTCGCTCACCAGGGGCACATGGGTGCGCAGGCTGAAATGGCCGAGACCACTGTCGAACAGGAGATCGCGGTCGCGGCCACGCACATGCCACATGTTGCAGCGGAAGAACGGCTTGATCCAGGGCTCGTGGATCAGCGTGATGCCGTCGGCCATGCGCATCGTCTCGTACCAGTCCGGTGCGTCGATGACCGCGAGCATGCCCATGTTCAATCCGCCAGCAGGATGATCTGGTCGGTATCGCACGAAATCGCCACCGTGTCGCCCGGCCGGACAGTGGCGGTAGCGGGCAGCTTGGCGATGAACTGCAAGGAGGGTTCTTCGACGGACGTCGCAAGCATGCGCTTGAAACTGCCCTGGAAGACGACGTCGCTCACGTCCGCCTTGCCGAGCTTCGTGCCACCCGAAGTCGTGCCCAGCACGAGGTGCTCAGGCCGTATGGCCAATGCGGCCGCCGACCCCAACGGCAACGCACTGGGCAGCAACACCGGTCCGACCGGCGTCGCGACGGTGCTCGTCCGGTCCCCGGTCTCCACGACCGTGCCGGCGAGGATCGTGCTCTCGCCCATGAAGGTCGCGGAAAAGCGGGTCGCCGGCCTGGCATAGACGCGCTCGGGCGGGCCTTCGTCCTCGATGCGGCCATCATTCATCACCACGCAATGGTCGGCCAGCGCCATCGCTTCTTCCTGGTCGTGGGTGACATGAATGAAGGCGGTGCCGACGCGCTTCTGGATCGCCTTCAATTCGTCCTGCATCTGGCGGCGCAGTTTGAGGTCGAGCGCGCCGAGCGGCTCATCGAGCAGGAGCACTGCCGGCTCGATGACCAGCGCGCGTGCCAGCGCGACGCGCTGGCGCTGGCCGCCGGAAAGCTGGTGCGGCTTCTTGTCGAAGGCGGCGGCCAGCCCCACCAGCGCCAGGGCTTCGTGTGCTTTTGCCGCCCGCGTCGCGCCGTCGACCCCCTGCATGCGCAGGCCGAAGCCGACATTGCCGCCGACGCTCATATGCGGGAACAGCGCATAATCCTGGAAGACCGTCGTCGTCGGGCGCTTGGCCGGCGGCACGTAGGTACAGTCCTGGCCGCGGATGAGAACCTTGCCTTCGCTGGGGTTGACGAACCCGCCGAGAATGGAGAGCAGCGTCGTCTTGCCGGAACCGGATGGTCCGAGCAGGATCGTATAGCTGCCGGAATCGATCGTCAGCGAGACGTTTTTCAGCACGGGATGTTGGCCGAAGCGGTGCGAGACGTCGCGGATATCGACCAGGGGCGCGTTCATGCCAGCTTTCTCCGCCGCAGCAAGGTCAGTTCGAACAACACCACCAGCACGATCGAGACGGCAAAGACCAGCGACCCGACGGCGTTGGTCTTGGGGTTGAGGCCGGAGCGCAGCAGGTTCCAGATTTCCACCGGCAGCGTGGTGTCGAAGCGGGTGAGCAGGAAGGAGATAACGAACTCATCCCAGGAGAAGGTCATCGACAGGAAGAAGCCGGCGAAAATGGCCGGCGCCATCACCGGCACGCTGATCAGCAGCAGCACCTTCCATTCAGGCGCGCCAAGATCGCGTGCGGCGCGCTCGATGTTGATCTGGTGGTCGCCCATCTGGCTGTAGATGATGGCAAAGCACAGCGGCAGGTTGATCACGACATGGCCGATGCCGGCGGCAAGCAGCGACTTCGGCACGCCGGCCCAGTTGAACAGCACCAAAAGCCCCATGCCGATGATGAGGTAGCTCACCGTCAACGGCAGTGTGATCAGCCCGCGCAGCAGACCCGAGCCGGGCAGCACGAAACGCGCGAAACCCCAGGCCGAAAGGAAGCCGAGCGTGACGGCGACGGCCGAGGAAAGCATAGCGACCAACAGCGAATTGACCAGTGCCGACGTCAGCCGCGTATCCGAGAGAACAGCCTCGTACCAGCGCAGCGACGGGCCGGTGAACGGCGGAATCGGGAAGGAGGTCGACTGCAGCGAGAACAGCACCAGCACGATGACCGGCAGGAAGATGAAGCCGTAGACGGCAAGCGCATAAATCCTGGAAGCGATGCGGACAATCCTGTGCATGCTCAGACCCGCTCGATCTTCAGCCAGCGGGCGCAGGCGAGGTAGGCAATGGTGACGACCGCCATCAGGATGATCGACAGCGCCGAGGCCAGCGGAAAGTCGCCGCGACGGCCGATCTGCATCATCACCAACTGCGGCATCAGAAGCTCGTTGTTGCCGCCGAGGATTTGCGGTGTGATGTAGTCGCCGATGCACAGCACGAAGGTGAGGAACGCGCCCACCATGATGCCCGGCAAGGTCAGCGGCAGGATGACATGCAGGAAGGTGCGCACCGGCCCGGCGCCGAGATCGGCGGCGGCCTTGCGGTAGCTCGGGCTGAGCTGCTTCAGATTGGCGAAGATGGTCAGCGTCAAAAGCATGACGAAGAAATGCACGAAGCCGGTGACGGTGGCCAAGCGCGTATCGGCGAGCTGAAGCGGCTCGCTGATCAGGCCAGAACCGGTCAACGCGCGGTTGATGACGCCGTTCTGCGCCAGCACCAGCAGCCACGAATAGGAGCGCACGACATAGGAGGTCCAGAACGGCAGCACGGCCAGCATCAGCGCCAGCCGCTGCCAGCGCTCCGGCACCTGTTCGGCCAGGATCCAGGCGAAGGGATAGGCGAGCAGCACGGAGACCACGGTGACGGTTGCGGTGACCTGCAGCGAGTTCACCATCGCCTGCCAGTAGGAGGGATTGCTGAAGAACTGACTGTAGTTGGCAAGCGTGAAGCCGCCGTTCTCATGCGACGTGAGGCTCGAAAACCCCATGGCCACGAACGGCAGCACGAAGAACAGCAGCGTCCAGCCAAGTGCCGGCGTGACCAGCGCCCAGGGCAGGGCGCGGCCCGCCCGGTGCAGGGCACGGCCCGCCCGGGGCAGGGCACGGCCGCTGTTTCCCGCAGAGTTCATGAGCCGCGGTCGCTCATTTCGCCTGCAGCATTTCGGTCCACATATCCTGCATCTTCTTGTCGAGATCGGCATTCGGCGCCGGGTAGGCCTGCGCACGGGCGAGGAAGCCAGGCTGCTCGTCGAAGCGCAGGACCTTCTTCTGGTCGTCGGTCAGTGTGGCCTTGGTGTTGGACGGCATGCCCCAATAGCAGGAGGAGGTGGCAAGCCGCGCCTGGCCTTCCGGGCACATGATGTACTGGATGAATTTCAGCGCCATGTCCTTGTTCTTGGAATCCTTGAACATGGCGAGCGACTGCGACCACAGCACCGCACCCTCTTTCGGAATGGAGAAGTCCAGCGCCGGGTTTTCCTTCGCAAGGCCTGCCGTCACCCATTCGCCGCCGCCGACCAATATGTCGACCTCGCCGGTCGCCAGCGCCGTCTGGCTGGCGGTGACTTCACCGACCAGCTTCGCATTGGCCTTCATCTTGAGAAGCTCTGCCTTGAGGGCGGGCAGATCGGCTTCGCCGAGGTCGGCCGTCTTCTTGCCGATGGCGAGAGCGGCCATGCCGATCACGGGAAGATAGTAGTCGTAGATGGCGACCTTGCCCTTGTATTTGTCGCTGCTCAGCGACGCCAAGGACTGCATGTCGGCCGGGTCGACCTTGGTCTTGTTGAAGCCGATCGTATTGTAGCCGAATTTTTCGGTGATGCCGTAGCGCTTGCCGCCGACGACGGTCGATCCGTCCATCTTCACCTGCGGGAAGAGGTCGGCGAAGGGCAGCTTGTCTTCCGGCAGCGGCTCGAACAGGCCCTTTTCGACGCCGCGCGGCACGTCGATGCTGTCGATCACCATCACGTCCCAATCGCCCGGCTGCGACTGCTCGACGATGGCGAGGCCGGCGCCGGTGCCTTCGAATTCCTTGACGTTGACCTTGACGTTGTTGGCGTCTTCGAACGGCTGCAGCAGCGCCGGATCGGAATGATCGCACCAGATCAGCGCGTTGAGATCGGCGGCCTCGGCAAGGCTGCCGGCCGCAAGCAGCAATGCCGTGGCGGCGCACGCGGCCTGCAGCCGGCGCTTCAGGATGGAAAGCGGATTTCCGGATTTGATGGACATCGAGTGTTCTCCCTTGCCTTTATGGCTTCTTGCAAAAAATTGAACCAATTCTAAAATTGAGTCAATTCGATTTTTGTGGCAAGAGGCTGATATGAGCGGATTGCGGGCACGGCAAAAGGCGGACCGTCACAGGCGCATCATCGAGGCTGCTGCGGCACTTTTCCGCGAGGCCGGCTATGAGGGCGCCAAGATCGAGGCGATCGCCGCGCAGGCCGAAGTGTCGATCGGGACCATCTACAATTACTACCAAAACAAGGGCGACATCCTCGGCGCCATCGTCTCGCTGGAGGTCAACGAGGTGCTCAATGCCGGGCGCGGCGTGGTCGCCCGGCCGCCGGCCAATGTCGGCGACGCGCTGGACACACTGATTGGCATCTATATCGAACACTCGCTGCACTATCTCAGCAAGGAGATGTGGCGGCAGGCAATGGCGATCTCGACGCAATTGCCCGACAGCCCGTTCGGCCAGGCTTACACCGGCCTCGACCGCTCGCTCACCGAACAGATCCGCGCGCTGATCGCCCGGCTGCAGGAGATTGGCCTGGTGCGGCGGGACATCGACGGCACGGCGCTTGGCGAACTGATCTTCAACAACATGAACATGATGTTCATCGAATTCGTGAAACGCGAAGAGGCGAGGATACCGGAACTGAGGGCGACGATACGCAGGCAGAACAGGATATTGGTGGCGGCGATCGGGGTGTGAGGGAGTCAGGAGCAGGCAGGAGAAGTCGTCGCTTCGACGTCACACGTCGTCTTATGCAAAGCTCGGTGCTTGAGTTGAGTTTGAAATCTGATACAACTTATAGGGGCATAAAAGGGAGGGGTAAATGGGGGCGTTTTCCATCTGGCATTGGGTGATCGTGCTGCTGTTGATCGGCGTGCCTGTTTTCTTTGCTGTTCGATCAGCCGCGAAGCCGTCACAGAATCCTGAGGCTCTTGTGGGCTTCGGCGGCTGGCTGATGCTGCTGGCTATCGGTCAGACATTGTCACCGCTGCGCACACTCGCCGACTTCGCCAGCTCGGCCGACGGCTACCAGCAACTCATGATCCTCCCGAATGGCTCCCTGGCCGTGTATGGCGAGGTTGCTCTTAATCTGGCATTCCTGGCGCTTCAGCTGGTTGTGCTGGTGGCAATGCTGCGGCGAAGCCGACGGTTCCCGCAATTGTTTCTGCTTCAGTGGCTTGCGATCCCCGTCGTTTTTATCCTGGACACGATCTGGATCGCATCAATTCTGGGGGTCCCGGTGAACCAGGTGCTCGCAGGCGATGCACTGGCGGCACCCGTGGCCTCGTTTGCGGGAACCGGACTCTGGGTTGCGTATCTCTATAAGTCTATGAGGGTGAGGAATACGTTCACCAGGACGAACGTGTCGGCCCAAATCGCGAGCGCCTCGTAAGGGTGCCCGCAATCGCGCTCGCAAGTCTTTGGCTCTCGGGGTAATCGTTGGTCAGAACTGGTGCCCCCGGACGGAATCGAACCGCCGACCTTCGGTTTACAAAACCGCTGCTCTACCAGCTGAGCTACAAGGGCACGGCGCTCCGGTTAGCATATTTGTTGCGCCAGTAAAGACAAAACTCCGTTTTTGGACCTCAGCCGTGGTGGATGATGCTCCGAGCCTGCGTGCTGAAATCCGCGAAGGCGCTTCCTACATAACGGGGCAGATGCAAATGCGCTGAACGGAGTGTCGCATGATACGGCTTGTCATCATTCTCCCTATCGTTGTCGTGGCATGGATGCTGCTGGTGAAGCTCATCAGTGACGTGAAGAATGCCAATGTCGACTGGACCGGCGTCACCACGATCATCGGCTTCATCGCGCTCGCTTTCTGGCTGCGCCATATCACCGGCATGGGGTGAGAAAATAGGGAATAGGGAATGGGGGTTGCATCGTTCGGATGCGCATGGTGCCGTTTCGCTACTGCGTACTGCCTACTGCCACAAAAAAATCTCCTGATCCTGTCGAACCTTTCGCTGCCCAACGCCGACTGATCCTCAGAGGCGAATGGTCGCCTCGATCAGAGATCCAGGAGATCATCATGTTCAAGCGCAGTTTCGTTTCCGGCCTCCTCGCCATCGTCGTTGCAATCGGCGCGCTCGCCAGCACCGTTCAGTCTTCGTCGGCTCATGGCATGCATCGCCATCATCATTACGACGACTACCTCTACTACCAGGATTACCCGGACTACCCGGATTACTGGTGGGTCTATGGCCACCATCACCATCACCATCATCATCGCCACCACATCATCATCTACTGAGCGCAGTCTCGCGGCGTGATTGAAGACACCAGTGCAGGAAAGGGCGGCTTCGGCCGCCCTTTTGCATGGAGACGGCGCTTCCTGTCGCCGCCACGGGCGATGACGCGATTGGCGCAATGTGCCGAAGCGCACGGGTCTCGATGATCAACGCCGGCGAGGGCCGCCGCCTTTTCAGGCAGCGGATTCCTGCTTGTTCGAAAAAAATCAAAACCCCGTCGAACCTTTTTCAATGCCGCGGCGACAGATGATCAAGAGGCGGATGGATCGCCTCGGTCAACGAAGCAAGGAGATCGTCATGTTCAAGCGCACACTCGTTTCCGGCCTCATCGCCACCACCGTCGCCGCCGCCGCTTTGGTCGGCACCGTCCAGCCCTCGGCGGCTCACTCGCATCACCACGACCTCGGCATCGGCATCGCCGCCGGCGTCGGCGGTTTCGTCCTGGGCAGCCTGCTTGCCCAGCAGCAGCCGCGCACTGTCTATGTCGACGAAGATGGCGGTTCCTGGCACGTCCGCCGCTGCTTCGAGCGCTACGCGAGCTACGATCCGGATTCCGACACCTATATCGGCCATGATGGCTACAGCCACTATTGCCGGCTCTGAGGGGAGGCAGTCGACAGGAAAGTGGACCAACGACAGGAAAGAGGGGTTGCTAGGCAGCCCCTCTTTGTCGTTTGAACACCGTCTTTCTAGAGGTGCGTCTTCGTGTCGGTGTCGAGGGTCGGCAAACCGGCCGCGCGGCAGGAGCCGCCAATTTGAAGCCGGGCTGCCTCCGTCTCATCGCCCATCGCCACCAGTTCAAAGCTGCTTGCGGCTTCCGGATAGACCTTGGCGATGAATGGCTTGTCGCCATGGACGCCCGACGAGGCCTTGGCGCTGACGGTGCCGCAGATCACAATCTCCCGGTGGCCGTTCAGCGTTCGCTCGCCGGCGAGCATCGTCCCGAACTTGGCGGAGGCCGGATCCGGCAGGTGTTGGCGGACACCGGACGTGATGATCTCCTCCAGCGCCAGCGAGATCGGAATGGGATTGACGCGTTGGTCGCCGGCATCGGGTCGAGGTGCCGCCGCCACGCACCCGTAAAGTGAAGTCACAAGCAAAAGCTGAACCGGTTTCCTCATTCGCGCCCTTTCGCATGCATCCAGGCGCCACGGCAAGACGGTCAAATCCCATGCGGCCGGCGGTATACAGCGATTTTCGGAGCGTCTAGTCTATCCCGGTGCCAACTGAGGGGAGGGTGGCTTGGACGAGCAGGACCCGAAAGAAGACCTGATCGAAACGGTTTTCCGCAACGGCACGGTCACCACTGTCGGCATCCTGCTGGCATTTTCGTTGGGCTTCATAACCCATTGGGCCGCCAACCCGATCCCGTGGCAGACCTACCACCTTGTCGCCGTTCTGCCGATCCTGGTCGGCATCGCCTTGCAGATGCGGGCACTGTCGCTGCTGCTCGACACAAGATCCCTGCAGCGGCGGGTCTATGAGCGTGCCAACCGCATCTTCATGGCCGGCCTCGTCTTCACCGCCTGCGGTGTCGGCATGGCGATCCTGCTCGATTTCTTCGACATAGCGGCCAAAAGCGCGCTGCCCGGCGCGGGTTGATCAGCCGGCTTGCACGCCGCCGATCATCCGCGTCACTTCGGTTGCCGCATTGCGCACCAACGGTCCGATCTCGGCCAGCCGCTCCGGCGTCACCCGGACCGTCGGCCCCGACACGGAAACCCCGCCTATCGGTTCGCCATATTCGTTGAAGATGGCGGCGGCGACGCAACGCATGCCGGGGTGGCGCTCCTCGTCGTCGACCGACCAACCGCGATGCTTGATAACAGCCAGATCGTGGGCGAGGGCGGAGATGTCCGACAGGGTCTTGTCCGTATAGCGCTGCAGGCCCGCCTTGCGCAGGATGGTTCCGACGCGCTCCGGTTCGAGATGCGCCAGCACCGCCTTGCCGATGCCGGAGGCATGGAAGGGGCTGCGCGTGCCGGGCCGGAAGAAGGCGCGGATCGCCTGATGCGTCTCGACCTGGCTGACGAAGACCACGCAGTCATCTTCGGCGACGCCGAGATTGGCGGTCTCGCCGGTATTCTCCATCAATTCCTGCATGACGACGCGGGCGCGGTCGACCAGCTTGCGGCGGCGCAGGAACGCCGCGCCCATGCGGTAGGTCTCGACACCGATCGACCAGAGCTGGTCTGACGTATCGAACTCGACCATGCTGTGGTTTTCGAGTGTCGTCAGCATGCGGTAGGCCGTGGAAGCGGCAAGCCCGCTTTGCGCCGATATCTCGCTCAGCGACAGGCCGCTGCCTTCCGCGACAATGGCCAGGATACGCAAGGCCCGGTCGAGCGATTGCACCGAGGAAGCTTCGGCTGGACCGTTGAAGGAGCGCGGGCGCCCGCGCTGACGTTTTTCGCTGGTTTCCATGGCCGGCATTTTCGGCCGTTTCTCCAAAGATGCAATGAAAAAGTTTTTCACGAAATTTTCGGTGCAAATCCTGGAAAAGGGAAAAGGAAACAAAATCAGTTGGTAGAAGCTGTTTTCTAGAAATGAAAAAATATTCTGGAAAAATTGAAAAATTACCCGCCCGGTGACATCCTTAGCCATCCAACAATCATCTCGTGGAGGCTGGAAATGGCCAGGATGCGCGCTGTCGATGCCGCTGTTCTCGTTCTCGAAAAGGAAGGCATTTCCTGCGCCTTCGGCGTGCCGGGCGCGGCGATCAATCCGCTGTATTCCGCGATGAAGGCGAGGGGCACCATCCGCCATGTCCTTGCCCGTCACGTCGAGGGCGCCTCGCATATGGCCGAAGGCTATACCCGCGCCAAGGCGGGCAATATCGGTCTTTGTATCGGCACTTCGGGGCCGGCCGGCACCGACATGATCACCGGGCTCTATTCGGCCGCGGCCGATTCCATTCCGATCCTGTGCATCACCGGACAGGCGCCGCGCGCCCGCCTCAACAAGGAGGATTTCCAGGCCGTCGACATCGCCGCCATCGCTGCGCCCGTCGCCAAATGGGCGGTGACGGTGATGGAGCCCTATCTGGTGCCGATGGCGCTGCAGAAGGCGTTCCACTTGATGCGCTCGTCGCGTCCAGGTCCGGTGCTGATCGACCTGCCGGTCGACGTCCAGCTGGCCGAGATCGAGTTCGACATCGATGCCTATGAGCCGCTGGCGCCGTTCAAGCCGGCGATGACCCGCGCCCAGGCTGAAAAGGCGCTGGCGATGCTCAATGGGGCTGAGGAGCCGCTGATCGTCGCCGGCGGCGGCATCATCAATGCCGACGCGTCCGACCTGTTGATCGAATTTGCCGAGATTGCGGGCGTTCCGGTCATCCCGACGCTGATGGGCTGGGGCGCCATCCCCGACGACCACCGGCTGATGGCCGGGATGTGTGGACTGCAGACCTCGCACCGTTACGGTAATGCGACGATGCTGGAAGCCGACTTCGTCTTCGGCATCGGCAACCGCTGGGCCAACCGCCACACCGGCTCGGTGGACGTCTATACCAGGGGAAAAAAATTCATCCATGTCGACATCGAGCCAACGCAGATCGGCCGTGTCTTCGCGCCGGATCTCGGCGTTGTCTCGGATGCGGGTGCGGCGCTGAAGATCCTGCTCGACGTCGCCACCGAGTGGAAGACGGCGGGCAAGCTGCGCGACTGGTCGGGCTGGGCCAAGGAATGCCAGGACCGCAAGAAGACCATGAAACGCAAGACCCATTTCGACCAGGTGCCGCTGAAGCCGCAGCGTGTCTACGAGGAGATGAACAAGGCGTTTGGCCGCGACGTCACCTATGTCACCACGATCGGCCTGTCACAGATTGCCGGCGCGCAGTTCCTGCATGTCTACAAGCCGCGTAACTGGATCAATTGCGGCCAGGCCGGCCCGCTCGGCTGGACCCTGCCGGCAGCACTCGGCGTGCGCGCCGCCGATCCCGACCGCACCATCGTGGCGCTGTCGGGCGACTATGATTTCCAGTTCATGATCGAGGAACTGGCCGTCGGCGCGCAGCACAAGCTGCCCTACATCCATGTCGTCGTGAACAACGCCTATCTTGGCCTGATCCGCCAGGCGCAGCGCGGCTTCTCGATGGACTATGAGGTGAGCCTGGCCTTCGAGAACATCAACCGGACTGACGATCCGGAGGCCGGCTACGGCGTCGACCATGTCGCCGTCGCCGAGGCGATGGGCTGCAAGGCGGTCAGGGTGCGCAAGCCGGAGGAATTCGCCGGCGCCTTCAAGCAAGCGGAGCGGTTGATGAAGGAACACCAGGTTCCAGTCGTGCTCGAATTCATTCTCGAACGCGTCACCAACATCTCGATGGGCACCGAGATCGACAAGATCACCGAATTCGAGGACCTTGCCGAACGTCAGGAAGACGCGCCGACCGCGATCGTGATGCTCGACTGATTTTGTTTGAGCATCGGATTGCCCCAAAACTGGTTTCCACTTTTGGGTCCGATACTCCAGGGAGAAAAAGAATGCCGCGTTTTTCAGCCAATCTGTCGATGCTCTTTGGCGAGGACGATTTCCTCGACCGCTTCGATGCCGCCGCCCGCGCCGGCTTCAAGGGTGTCGAATATATCGGCCCTTATGATCATGCGCCCGAGGTGGTCGCCGCCCGCCTGAAAAAGAACGGCCTGACCCAAGTGCTGTTCAACCTGCCTGCGGGCGACTGGGCCAAGGGCGAGCGCGGCATCGCCGTGCTGCCGGACCGCGTGCCGGAGTTCCGCCAGGGCATCGCCAAGGCGATCGCCTATGCGCAGGCGCTGGATTGCAAGCAGGTCAACTGCCTGGCCGGCATTGCGCCGCAGGGCATTGCACGGGACACGCTTGAAAATGTCTTCGCCGAAAACCTTGCCTTCGCGGCGGAGAAACTGGAGCAGGCCGGCATCAAGTTGCTGATCGAACCGATCAACACGCGCGATATCGAGGGTTTCTTCCTCAATTATTCCGACCAGGCGCTAGCGCTGATCGACCGCATCGGCTCCAAGAACCTGTTCCTGCAATACGACATCTACCACATGCAGATCATGGAGGGGGATCTCGCCCGTACCATCGAAGCGAACCTTCCCCGCATCGCGCATATCCAGCTTGCGGACAATCCCGGCCGTCACGAGCCGGGGACGGGCGAGATCAATTTTCCGTTCCTCTACGAACACATCGACCGGATTGGTTATTCCGGCTGGGTGGGTGCGGAATACAAGCCAAAGGCGGGTACGGACGCCGGGCTGGGCTGGTTTCGGGAATTAGCCGGGCAGGGCAGCGCGGCGGCTTAGCCGTCGGGAACTACCAACGTCGGCGCTGCCCCTCACCCTTGCCCTCTCCCCGTGAAGAACGGGGAGAGGGGATCGCCAGCGTCGGAGCGCTTCCCTTCTCCCCGTCACTATACGGGGAGAAAGTGCCGGCAGGCGGATGAGGGACAGCGCCAGCCTTTCGACGAAGTCGAACGAGATATTCAGGAGAACCACAATGGAAACCATAGGCTTCATCGGCCTCGGCATCATGGGCGCGCCGATGGCGGGGCACCTGCTCGATGCCGGCTATAGGGTCATCGCCAGTGACCATCGCTCGAAGCCACCAGCCGATCTTGCCGCCAAGGGGCTGAAGACTGTCACCGGCCATGCCGCCGTGGCCAAGGCGGCCGACATCATCATCACCATGGTTCCCGACACACCGCAGGTGGCCGACGTTCTGTTCGGCGACAACGGCGTTGCCGTTGGCCTCTCCGAAGGCAAGCTCGTCATCGACATGAGCTCGATCTCGCCGATCGAGACCAAGGAATTCGCAAAAAAGATCAACGAGCTCGGCTGCGACTATCTCGATGCGCCGGTTTCGGGCGGCGAAGTCGGCGCCAAGGCCGCATCCCTCACCATCATGGTCGGCGGCGACGAAAAGACCTTCGAGCGCGCGAAACCCGTATTCGAGAAAATGGGCAAGAACATCACTTTGGTCGGGCCGAATGGCGTCGGACAGACGACCAAGGTCGCCAATCAGATCGTCGTCGCGCTGACCATTGAAGCCGTCGCCGAAGCGCTTGTTTTTGCATCGAAAGCCGGCGCAGACCCGGCCAAGGTCAGGCAAGCGCTGATGGGCGGGCTGGCAGCGTCGCGCATTCTCGAAGTGCATGGCGAGCGCATGGTCAAGCGCACTTTCGCGCCGGGCTTCCGCATCGAACTGCACCAGAAGGATCTCAACCTGGCGCTGGAGGGTGCGAAGGCGCTCGGCGTGTCGCTGCCCAATACATCGACCACCCAGCAGTTGTTCAACTCCTGCGCCGCCAATGGCGGGGCGAAGGAGGATCACTCGGCGCTGGTCAGGGCGCTGGAGCGGATGGCCAATTTCGAGGTCGGCGGCGAGGCGGCTGAAGTGAAGGGCAAAGCGGCATAGGGCGGGAGAGGGCGGCACAATGTTCCCAGGCCGCCAGCTCTTGTCCTACACAAGAACGGGTTCCAGCGCTGTCGCTGGAACCCGTTTCTCGTTTCGAGATGTTTTGGCAGGCGGCTTGCCGCGGCTCAGCCGCGCTTCAGAAATGCCCGCGCCGCATAAAGGCTCACCGCCGCGGCGTTCGACACGTTGAGCGAGCGGATGGCGCCGGGCATGTCGAGGCGGGCCAGTGTCGTCACCGTCTCGCGCGTCTTCTGGCGTAGGCCCTTGCCCTCGGCGCCGAGTACCAGTGCTATCCTGTCGCCGGCAAAGCTGGTTTCGAGTTCCGCCTGCCCGTCCGAATCGAGCCCGATGGTCTGGAAGCCGGCCTCGTGCAGTTGGCCGAGCGCGTCGGCGAGGTTCTTCACCTCGATCTGGTCGATATGCTCCAGCGCGCCGGAGGCGGATTTCGCCAGCACGCCCGATTCTTGCGGGCTATGGCGCGCCGTGGTGATCAGCGCGCCGGCGCCGAAGGCGACCGCCGAACGCAGGATGGCGCCGACATTGTGCGGATCGGTGACCTGGTCGAGCACCAGCACCAGCCTGGTGTCGCCAAGCGCGTCGAGGCGCTTGGGCTTCAGCGGCTCGGCCTCTATCAGCACGCCCTGATGCACGGCGTCCGACCCGGTGACCTTGTCGATGTCCCTGGGTTCGACCAGTTCCGCCTTGAAGGGCAGGGCGGCAAGATCACCGATCTCGAGCCGTTCGGCGGCATTGCGTGTCACCAGCATTTTTTTGATCCGGCGGCGCGGATTGTCGAGCGCGGCTCGCACAGTGTGCAGGCCATAAAGGCGCACCAGGCCATCCCCGGCGTTTTCGCCCGGTGGTACGGGTTGGCGAGGCCTGAACGCCGGCGCGCCGCCGCTCTTCTCGTCGCGAAAGGCGCGGCGGAGCTTGGCGTAGTGGGTGTCTTTCGGGGTGTTGGAATTGTTGCTCATGGCCGGCTTCTATAGCCGTCTCCTCCCGCCAAGGATATGCCCTGTCGCCGCAGCCGGCGAACAACATCGAAAAACCCTTCCTGCGCGGTTGACACCCACTGGCCTTGCCGCCATAAGGCGCTTCGCTGATTTCGGAGAAGACAACTCGGGTCCGGATCGGCGTGAATGGCTCCGGCGGCAGACTGGAGAGGTGCCCGAGTGGTTAAAGGGGACGGACTGTAAATCCGTTAGCTTAGCTTACGTTGGTTCGAATCCAACCCTCTCCACCACTGCCGGCCCGGAAGCCCTGAAACGTGAAAAACATCGGATCGAAAAGGTGCATCGCGCTTTTCGGGTCAATCCGGCACCCCGGGTGCCGATCACGTTGTCGTCTGGATGATCAATGTCAGCGTGCCATCACCATCGATGTTGGCGGCCACGACCTGTGAAGAGTTGAGCCCGTTCGCCCTCAGCGCCGTTGTTGCCTGAGGCGATGCGTCGATGGAGTTCTGCAGCCGCAGCAGATCTTCCGCACTTGTCTGGGTAATCACGGCTTCCGCCTGCGCTTTGATTTCCGCGGGCAGATCCTCGACGGCGACAATGGCAACGCCGGTGAAATTCTGGTCGGCGGCCCCTTGCTCGGGCAGCGGTATCTGGTCCGGCTCGGGCTCCAAGGGTGTCGTCTGAGGAACGGGTGTCAGCAGAGGAACCTGCGGGCTGATGGCTTGCCCATGGAGGGGCTGCGTGACGCCCACTCCGGAAAGCACGGCAACTATCATCAACATCCGCATCGTCGTTCCCTGCTTTTTTCGAAACGTCGAGGACAACCCTTGTGCCGGGCGATGGTTCCGTACCACGGCGGCCGCTGCGCAATTTCAGTCGCCCGCTTGCCGCTGGAGCGGCTGGTTTGGAATCGTGCCTCCCTACGAAATCGACAATTGGTTCCAAATGCGCGATCATTGGAAAATGGGACGCCAATTGGACGACAAACTCGATTGCAAGGCTTGCGGGACGATCCAGATGGACATTCCCGACGATGCCAAGGAGTCGACGCCAATTTATTGCAGCAATTGCGGTGCCTTCCTCGGCGAATGGGGTGAATTGCAGGACGATTTCTACCGCCAGGCTCGCGGCACCGAAGCATTCGACCTGCGCGACGGGAACATTATCAAGAAGTAGGATGCGATAAACGCAACCTCCGGACTGCCCGCCGGGGTGCTAGGTCGCTATGGGAGACCGGCCCTCTATCAGCAGAGGCCCGCAGAGGTTCATAGAATGCGCGCCTTTCAGCGACCGCTGTCAGCGCATTTAGGATCCGGTCAGTCGCGTTCGGTGGCGCCGAATTCTTCCGGTTTCGCGCCTTGTCGAAGCACAGCCGCGCGATAATTTCCTTGAAGGCGTGGGCGCTTCTCCCTTCACGACAGGAGTTGACCATGAAACACCAGACACTCGACCAACTGCAGGCCGTCGCCAGGATTGAATCCTCGGCGCCACATTCGGAAATGACCCGAGAAGAGCGGATCGCGCGATGGGCCGAACTTCTCGATCAGAATCCCGAGCGATGCCTTGGCGCGTTTAGAGGGACCGAACATCTGCATCCGGAGGTACGCGCCATGGCACGCGGCGAAGGGTCGGCGATCGCTGTTGCCTTCGAAGACCCGGTGCTGCGCGCGTCGGGTCTAAGGGATGACACTTATGGCGAGGCCAAGCGCTTCTTCGAACTGAATGACTGGCAACTGCACGACATCGTTTGCGATTGTCACGTAGGCGCCACCATGAAAGCGGGGTGGGCCGCCGCTCGGGTCCGCGCGACAATTGGCGGCAACAGGTTTCTTGCCTGGTTGAGGCAAAGGATCATGTTCTGATGCGTGCCGGGCTCAGGTGAGGACCGTCATCTGTTCGCGACCGCACGGTGCGACCCACCTGATCCGTCTTGTCGATCAGTCCCTGTGTTCGTGGCATAGCCGAACGGCTGCACGTTACTCCTTCTGCGTCCCGCCGGCGACGGCGGCGGCAAACGGGCACTGTGCGTCCTACAGACGGTTGGTCCTGGACGCTGTCGGGCACTTCCAACACGTGAGGCCTCACAAGAGGTTTCGCGGCTGTTGATGTGCTTCTCAACAGTTTCGGCAGCTGATAATCGCTGCTCAGCGGTCCATTCGGCTTCAATCGCACAAGCTGGAACCTGATGCATCACCGCGCATTTCGTCTCCATTGGTGGATCGAAACGATAGCCAGGGAGAATTCGGATGCAAACTTCAGCCGCAACTTCAGGACACGACTTTCGCCAACTGACCATAGAACCGTTTGCCGGAACGGTGACGGTGCGATTTTCCGACGCCGTGGTCGCGGCCACGGAGCACGCGAAGGTTCTCAGGGAAGAGGGACAGGAGCCGACATTCTTTGTCCCTTTCGAGGACATCTATTTCGACCTTTTCGAAAAGACCAACACCACAAGCAGCTCACCGCTCAAGGGAACCGCGAGCTATTGGCGGGTCCATGCTGTCGGTAGCTCGGCCGACGACTTCATGTGGACATACGAGACGCCCGATACTGCAGCGCGGGCCATTGCAGGTCATGGCGCTTTCGATCCGCGAAAGGCGCGCATCGATGTCGACCCGATGGAGGACAAACGGCACACCCCCCATATCATGGAATAGGATTATCTTCCATGTCGATGCCGGGCTTGGCATATGGTCCGTTGGGGCGCCGATGCATGCATGTCTGCGTGGATATGCAAAGGCTGTTTGCCGAGCCGTCGCAATGGGCGACCCCCTGGATCACCCGTGTCCTTCCTCAAATCGAGAGCCTGGTCGAAAGACGAGCGCCAGAGACCGTCTTCACGCGCTTCCTGCCCGCGCAAAAGCCCGGGCAGGGCGTTGGCACATGGAAGCGCTATTATGAGCGCTGGGCCTCGATGGCGATCGAAAATATCGGGTCCGAAATGGTCGACTTGTTGCCGGCACTGGCCGCTTACTGCCCGCCGGCGGCCGTCATCGACAAGCACATATACTCGCCCTGGTTCGAAGGTCACCTCAGGGCCTTTCTGAACGAACGCGACATCGACACGCTAGTCATCACCGGCGGCGAAACCGACGTGTGCGTTCTGGCTACGGTGCTCGGAGCGATCGATTTCGGCTATCGCGTGGTTCTCGTTACGGACGCGCTGTGCAGTTCTTCCGATGCCACGCATGACGCGCTGTTGACCGTTTATCACCAACGGTTCGCACAGCAGGTGGAGACGGTCGAGATGGAGACGGTTCTCTCGAACTGGGTCTGACTTGCCGGTCGTCTGCCAGGCATTCAATGCCTGCGACCTGCCTCAGCCATCGAGCCTTGCCAGCAATGTCTATTGGGTCGCGAGAGCTTCTTGACCTTCGCAACCTTGTCGAATAGCTAGGGCGTGCGTGCGCGGGTATGGTGAAATGGTATCACATGAGCCTTCCAAGCTCTTGGTGCGGGTTCGATTCCCGCTACCCGCTCCAGATTTTCAGCTACATGTCGGCAAGCCGAAACACTGCGCGGCAGGCGCGCAGCGCTTCAGGCATTGGCGTGCGCCGCGCTAGCCGTTGAACGCGGACGCGACCTGGTGCTGCTGCGGCACCTGGCCGTTCGGCGTCAGCTTGTCGACGATGCCGGGCAAGGCAGCCGATAGTTGCTTGAGCAGCTCCTGTTCGTCGAGCCCCGTCCGTTGGGCGATCTCGCGAATGACTTGCGGTCCGATTGCGTTGCCCAGCTCAGTGGGGTTGATCGATTGGTTCTGCCCGGTGCCGACCCACGAGTCGGCGACATTGCCATGGCCGGCATTCTTGAGCTTGTCGAGCAGGCCGCCCAGTCCGCCGAGCAGGCCGCCGTCACCAGATGCGGTTCCGGCGGCAGTGGGATCGGCCGGCACGGGTGCTTGAGGCTGGTCCGGCTGTTCGGCGCTTCTGCCGCTCAGCATCTTTCCGACCAGCAGCGCACCGAGCGCGATCATCAGCGGTTTGGTGATGTTGCCGCCGGGAACGGCGTTGTCAAAAAGTCCCATAGTGGATCCTCCATCTGGCCAAGCCCTGCCCATCGTCAACATTGGCGCAATCGGACGGAATTTCAAGCTGGCTTGTGGTTTTGACATTCATATGAAAATGTCGGGTTGGCGGGGGATGGAGAGGAAAAAAATGGGTATCATCAGCTGGATCATTCTCGGCGTCATCGCCGGCTTCATCGGCAGCAAGATCGTCAACAAGACTGGTCAGGGCATGATCATGGATATCGTGCTCGGCATTGTCGGTGCCATTGTCGGCGGCCTGATCTTCAGTGCCTTCGGTGCTTCGGGCGTCACCGGCCTCAACATCTACAGCTTGATCGTCGCGGTCGTGGGTGCCGTCGTGGTGTTGTGGGCCTATCATCAGTTCTCGGGCAAGCGGACCATCTAGGCGTCGGCAGACTACCAGCTCTGCCGAATCCCGAATTGCGATAATCCGCCGTCGGTGCTGCCTGCGCTCACGGCATCGGAAGCCATATGCCGGCGTGCCGCCGCGGATCAGGCGACCACGGCCAGCCGACGCTTGCGCTGGTCCAGCGACACGATGGTCAGCCCGCTGCAGACGACCAGCAGGATGCCGCAGACCGCCAGTGCATTGGGGAATTGCCCAAACACCAGCAGGCCGGAAATGACGGCCCAGACCGTGAAGCAGTAGTAGAACGGCGCTACCGCTCCGGTCGGTCCGACGCGGTAGGCCATGAAGATGAAGAAGTGGCCGAAGATCAGGAAGAAACCGGCTCCCGCCATCAGCAGCAGGTGATGCGCCTCCGGCGCCACCCAGCGCTCGGAAACCAGATGCGCGGTGCCGGCGCCGATCAGGACCACGACGACCGCCGAGATCGCCACGATCATTCCTGGCACTTCGGCGGTGATCTTGCGGCCGGCCAGATCGCGGGCGGCGGCGAATGTCGCGTTGCCGAGCGCCAGCAAGGCGTAGACCGAAATGCCTTGCATCGTCGGCTGCGCCACCATCAGCGCGCCGATGAAGCCGAGTCCGATCAGCGCCATGCGTTGGCCGCCGATACGCTCGCCAAACAGGATCGAGGATCCGACCAGCATCAGGAGCGGCGTGATCTGCCCCAGCGCGGTGGAATCGGCGATCTGCATGTTGGCGAGCGCGACGACGTAACAGAGGATCGCCGCCAACTCGAGCAGGTTCCTTCCCAGCACCCGCTTGTCGAAGATCAGAGGGACTTGCTTGCCGTAGCCGAGCGCAAACAACAGCGGAAAGCCCCACAGCGTTGCCGCGGCACCACGCAGGAAGAGCACTTCGTAGGACGGCAAGCCGGCAGTGGCGAGCTTCATCATCGTGTCGTTGACCAGATACGACCCGGTCGAGACGATCATGAACAGCGGGCCGCGAATGGCAGTCGGGATGAAATGCATCTGCGCAGGAAATCAGACGCGGATCGTCGCCGCAATGGGCCATGGACCGCCAACAAACTCAACAGTGAGGGATGTAGAAGCCGCAGGAAACCCCGCATTGCTCCGTCGGCCTTCGCCCATTCCATTTTCAATGTCGCGTCCCTATATCGGTGCCATATCCCCGCAATCGGATCATGGGTTCTGGCCGAGTGAGATGGCGCCCGGGCAAAAGACGCTTGTGTTTTTTGGCCTTTCTCGCTAATCGCCCCGCATTCGACTGAACTGAAGGTCCAGGCCGTCCAAGGAAAGAGACTATGGCAAAAGGTAAATTCGAGCGCACTAAGCCTCATGTGAACATCGGCACGATTGGTCACGTCGATCACGGCAAGACGTCGCTGACGGCTGCGATCACCAAGTATTTTGGCGAATACAAGCGCTATGACCAGATCGACGCGGCGCCGGAAGAGAAGGCGCGCGGCATCACGATCTCGACGGCTCACGTCGAATACGAGACCGAGAACCGCCACTACGCGCATGTCGACTGCCCCGGCCACGCCGATTATGTGAAGAACATGATCACCGGCGCCGCGCAGATGGACGGCGCGATCCTGGTCGTGTCTGCCGCCGACGGCCCGATGCCGCAGACCCGCGAGCACATCCTGCTTGCCCGTCAGGTCGGCGTGCCGTCGATCGTGGTGTTCCTGAACAAGGTCGATCAGGTCGACGACGCCGAGCTGCTCGAACTGGTCGAGCTCGAGGTTCGTGAACTGCTGTCGAAGAACGAATTCCCCGGCGACGACATTCCGATCGTCAAGGGTTCGGCGCTTGCCGCACTCGAGGATTCGAACAAGACGATCGGCGAGGACGCGATCCGCGAGCTGATGGCTCAGGTCGACGCCTACATCCCGACGCCGGTTCGTCCGCTCGACAAGCCGTTCCTGATGCCGATCGAGGACGTGTTCTCGATCTCGGGCCGTGGCACGGTCGTGACCGGCCGCGTCGAGCGCGGCGTGGTGAAGGTGGGCGAGGAACTGGAAATCATCGGAATCCATCCGACGACCAAGACGACCTGCACGGGCGTGGAAATGTTCCGCAAGCTGCTCGATCAGGGCCAGGCTGGCGACAACATCGGCGCGCTGTTGCGCGGCGTCGACCGTGAAGGCGTCGAGCGCGGCCAGGTTCTGGCCAAGCCGGGCACGGTGAAGCCGCACAAGAAGTTCGTGGCCGAAGCCTACATCCTGACCAAGGACGAAGGTGGCCGTCACACGCCGTTCTTCACCAACTACCGTCCGCAGTTCTACTTCCGCACGACCGACGTGACCGGCATCGTGTCGCTGCCGGAAGGCACCGAGATGGTGATGCCTGGCGACAACATCACGGTCGATGTCGAGCTGATCGTGCCGATCGCCATGGAAGAGAAGCTGCGCTTCGCCATCCGTGAAGGCGGCCGCACCGTCGGTGCCGGCATCGTCGTCACCATCAAGGAATAATCGAGACCGGCTGCTGCCGGTTCGACAAGGAAAGGGCGGCCTCGGGGCCGCCCTTTTTTCGTTTCGTGCGCTTGGCAGCGCAAGTATTGCGAGGGCCTCTCAAAGCTGTTGCAAGCGTCATGGCTGCAACTAGTATAGGTTGCACCAAGGGAGCTTTGCCAACAGTGGTCTCAAGGCGCCGTTTCGATGGGAAGGCATGGCGGTTGTGGGCACTGGTTTGCCTCGTCGTCGCCATGGCTCTGCCTATTGTGACAGCGCAAGCGGAAGATGGGCCTCCCGAAATCCCGCCGATGCGCTTCGTCGTCGTGCGCAGCAACGCTCCGGGATGCGAACCCAACTGTCCTGAATGGATATCGGCGGACGGCACCATCGCGGCGGACACGCCGTCGCTCCTCAAGCGCACGCTCAAGGCGCTCAAGGGAAGGCAATTGCCGGTGGTCGTCAATTCGCCCGGCGGTAATGTCGATGCGGCGCTGGCCCTGGGCCGGATGATCCGCAAGAACAAGCTCGATATCGCCGTCGGCGTGACGGTTTTTTCCGGTTGCCAGCCGGCAATGGGCGACTGCGAGGACAACAAGGGCAAGGGTGCCGACTATTTCGGGGTGGCCTATGACGACGGAGCCATGTGCAATTCGGCCTGTCCATTGATGTTTTCCGGCGGTGTCCGCCGCGTGGTTGGAGATTACGGCTATCTCGGCGTCCACCAGATCACCACCACGTTCCACCGCGAGAGGCTGCTCTACCGGACCACGTACCGGATCGTGAACGGCAAGAAGAAGATCATCAGCACCAAGGTGGTCAGCCGTAAAAACGCAGGCAGCTACAAAACCTACGAGATGAGCGGGACCGTCGAGAAGACGCTTTCGGTGTACCTGAGGGAAATGGGTATAGGCGATGGCGTGCTGGAAATCATGAAGGCCACGCCGGCGAGCGAGATTCGTCAGATTCCGCTCGACGCCATGTTGACGATGAAGCTGGTCACCAGCCGGGACGCGGTAGATTTGTTGACCACGGCAAGCCTGTGCAGGCTGGACCGGCCGGCCGCGAACTGCCGGGAGGTAGCTGGACCTGCAAACAAGACGACGCCATCGGCCGCGGAAAAATCCATGACTGCCGGACCCGTTCAACCGGACACCGCGAAGGCCGGCGGGGACATGCGCTTCATCGTGGTTCGCGGCAGCAACCCGCTGTGCAATCCCGACTGTCCGGAATGGATATCGGCGGAAGGTGCGATAACGAACCAGACGCCGCGGAAACTGCGGCAGTTGCTGGCCACGCTTGGCCATCGGCGGCTGCCTGTCGTCATCAGTTCACGCGGTGGCGACCTGCCCAGCGCTCTCGCAATGGGACGACTTATCCATGAAAGAAAGCTCGACATCGCCGTTGCCCGGACCGATTTCGTCGACTGCGACCCCGGCGCGTGGAATTGCCTGGCCACGGAGGGAGCCTATGCGGGGTTGACCATCGATGCCGGGGTGGAGTGTGATTCTGCCTGTGCGCTCATGGTCGCCGGCGGTGCCAGACGGCTTGTCGGGCCCCGGGCGCGGCTCAGCCTGTATCCGATGGGACAGAAGCTGGTGGTCAAGGCGTATCTCAACGAGATGGCGATCGGTCCAGCTCTGTTCGCGGCGATCGAGCGACGCTCGTCCGAGGGGCAACTTGACCCGGACACGATGCTGAAGGCTGGACTGACAACGGGACCGCAATCGGTCGACGCGCTGACCGGCTCCACGGTTTGCAAGGCCATTGCCAAGCCCGACAATTGCCAAGGCCTGCCAGCCGCCAATGCACAGGCTGATGCGCCTGCCAAGCTGTAGAGCACGGCGACGTCGGCAAACTGCCCATCGAGGCAGGTTGAGCCATGCTCGATTTCCGCTATCGTCGCGGCTGCGGGGCTGGCGAAGGATCGAGAATGAGCCAGGACGTTCCGACACTCTACGAGTGGGCCGGCGGCAGCGAGGCGCTGAACCGGCTGACGCAAACCTTCTACGACAAGGTGGCAAAGGATCCGGTCCTTGGCCCGGTGTTCAAACACATGTCGCCGGATCACCCGGCCCATGTCGCCGCCTTCATCGGCGAGGTCTTCGGCGGACCGAAAACCTACAGCGAGGAATTCGGCGGCCACCGCGAAATGGTCATGCATCATCTGGGCAAGCATTTGACCGAGGAGCAGCGCCGCCGCTGGATCAATCTTCTCGCCGACGCGGCGGATCAGGTCGGCCTGCCGGACGATCCAGAATTCCGTTCCGCCTTCATGGGCTACGTCGAATGGGGGTCTCGACTGGCCAAGATGAATTCCAATCTCGGCGAGACCTGCGATCCCGAGGCCGAACCGATGCCCGCCTGGGGCTGGGGAGTGCCTGGCGGGCCGTACCGGGTGCCGGACGCAAAATAGCTTCCGCTTGCCAGGGAGGTCGATGATTGATGCCGCAAGATGCCAAGATCGTGCGCTGGCGCGAGTGGGATGGACCGGGCTTCGAACATCTTGTGCTGGGGGAGCAAGCGGGCCGGTTCCTGGCCGATTCAGTCGTCATCTGCTCGGGCGAGACGCCATTTGCGGTCCGCTACCGCATTACCTGCGATGCCGGCTGGCACGCGAAGAGTGTCACGGTCGATATGATCGGCGATGGCCGGACGCTTGTCCTGGCCTCCGATGGCGATGGTCATTGGACCAGGGACGGCCTGCCGATGCCCGAGCTGGCGGGCGTGCTCGAACCCGACCTCACCGTCACGCCCTTTACCAACACGCTGCCGATCCGGCGCCTGGCGCTTTCGGCCGGGCAGAGTGCCGAGATCGCCACGGCCTTCATCGATTTCCCGGCACTCACTGTCGTGCGCAACCCGCAGCGTTACACGTGCCTCGAAGAGGGCAGGCGCTACCTCTATGAATCGCGCGCGAGCGACTTCAGGCGGGAGCTGGAGATCGATGCCGAGGGGCTGGTCGTCGACTATCCCGATTTCTGGCGCAGGGGTTAAGGCATGTTTGCTTGCAAACCACTCTTTACAGAGCGTGCGGAAGCTTTTAGGAAGCGCCTGCGCCGAGGCGCACGTGTACGGGCATAGCTCAGTTGGTAGAGCGGCGGTCTCCAAAACCGCAGGTCGTAGGTTCGAGCCCTGCTGCCCGTGCCATTTTCCAAGGAAAATCAGGCGCCTAGAGATAGCTTTGTCGGGCTGACATTAGCCTTGCATATGTCTTTCACAAACCTGCACGCGCGCAGGGAGTGTGTGGCGGTGGCGGAAAAGCACACGATTCTGGAAGGCAAAGTTCGCGTCTATCGGCGCAATGACAGCCCGATTTGGCACTGTTCGACGTTCACACGGTAGGGGTCACAGGTTCGAATCCTGTACCGCCCACCAATCTTTTCAGTTGGTTAGAAGCATTCATGTCACTGAGCGAACACGGTCTCCGAAGGAGGGGGTCATGCGTTCGAATCGCGTCGGGCGCGCCATAATTTCCTCTCCAGATTGCGCCGCGAGATTGTGGGGACTCAAAGCGTCAGCACAATCTTGCCGAAGCCGTCGCCCGCTTCCATCCGGCGGTGGGCGTCTGCGGCTTCGGCGAGCGGGAATACGTGATCAATCAAGGGACGCAGTCTCCCCGCTGCGAATAGCGGCAAGGCGAGGGCCGCGAAGCGTTGGACCATGGCCCGCTTCTCTGCGGCTGTGCGTGACTTCATGACCGTGCCGACGAGACGCAGATGATTGTGCAGAACAAGATTGAGCGGAATGACAGCATCATTCTGGCCGCTCAAGATGCCTACCTGCACCAGTACCCCGCCCGGCCTCAGGCTGCGCAAATTCTTGGCGAGATAGTCGCCGCCAACAAAATCAATCACCGCATCCACTCCTGTGCCGCCTGTGCGCGCGGCAATCTCGGCTTCGAAATCGCCCGTCCGGTAATCGATGACGACATCTGCGCCAATGCTCAGCACATCATCGTGGCGGGACGCGGAAGCGGTGGCATACACCACCGCTCCCAAGCTATGGGCAACCTGTACAGCAGCCGAGCCGATCCCGCCCGCCGCACTATGGACAAGCACCTT
Organism: Mesorhizobium sp. M8A.F.Ca.ET.208.01.1.1; assembly: GCF_004791315.1. NCBI lineage: Bacteria > Pseudomonadati > Pseudomonadota > Alphaproteobacteria > Hyphomicrobiales > Phyllobacteriaceae > Mesorhizobium > Mesorhizobium sp. M8A.F.Ca.ET.208.01.1.1. The sequence continues at coordinate 1,216,048 of NZ_SRUT01000001.1, read as the reverse complement.
TTGGCCGGTGTTGATTTGAGCCAGATTTGAAACCGCCTCGACGGCGGTAACAAAGGATTCCATCACCGCCGCCGCTTCGTGAAAGGGCATACTCTCTGGAATGGGCGCCGCCATGGCGCGATCGACGCGGGCAATCTCGCCGTAACCGCCGCCGCCGACAATCGCCATCACCCGCGCGCCAATCTCGACGTCTGTTACGGCATCGCCGACTGCAATCACCTCGCCCGCCACTTCCAACCCGAGAAGCGGACTCTCGCCGAAGTGTTGCGCGCCGTAAAAGCCGGTGCGCTGCAGGAGATCGGCGCGATTGACACCCGCCGCAGCAACCTTGACCAAAAGATCGGTGGGACGGATGTGGGGTACAGGAACCTCGGCCACATGCAGAACCTCTGCCGCACCGAACTCTTCATAGACGATAGCGCGCATGGCTCTGAACCTTATTTGCGGTTGGCAAGCGCGCGCCGGGCAATGCTGGCGGCAAACATAGGGGTTTCGCGGCTGTTGTGATCGCCACCCGCGTCTTGGCGTGCCTTGGCGGCATCTTCATAGGAGAGGCCATGTTCAGCGAGGAAAGCCATGAACACATCGGTGGGATGCGCAGTGACGCGATTGGTGTAGCGGGTGCGCCCGTCGTCCATGGCTTCAGCGATCAATTCCCACACCACATTGACCTGGGTGCGGCCATTGGCGGTGAAGACATCGGAGATCGAATTCATCCGGCAATAGTTCTTCTCGGCAACCTCGGCGATATAATGCTGGACGACCAGGCCCGAGCCGATTTGCTCGACATTGATGGACATGCGGCGACCATCATCCGTCGTGGTAACACCGGCCGCGATATGGTCAGGAACGCAGCAGCGCTGGTATTCGGCTTCCGGCAGGGTGAACAGCCAATCGGCGATGTCGATAGCCTCTAGCGGCACATCGATCTCGGCGCTATAGGCAGACTGCGACAGAATACGGTCTTCGAGAACGGCAACCATGTGTTTTTCCTTCGGTTTTGGGGGCGGAAGCATCCCGCCCGACGCGAGAAAATATGCGCTGCCGGTGCGCCGATGATAATGTCCGCTGTCTTTCAAACCGTTTTGCGCTGGCCGCACAAATGACCGATCCTCGTTTCGCCGAGCAGATGGCCATTTTTGTCGATGTCGTCCGCGGCGGCAGCTTCTCCAGTGCAGCGCGGCGCCGGGCGGTGACCCCATCCGCCATCATGCGTCAGATCGGAGCCATGGAGGAGAGCCTGGGCGTACCGCTCCTCATCCGCTCCACTCGCGCCTTGGCGCTGACCGATGCCGGTCAAAGGCTGTTTGAGCGCGCGCAGCATCTTCTGGATGCGCTGGCCGATACACGGGCGGAAATCGCTGCCTTTGATGGCGCAATAGCAGGGGTGGTGCGGATAGCCTGCTTTCCTACATTCGGGAGGCGCTATGTAATTCCGGCCCTTGGATCGTTGATGGCAGAGCACTCCGCTATCACGGCAGAAATTGATCTCACTGAAAAACTCGCGGATCCTGTTGCGGACCGTTTCGATGCCGTGATCCGCATCGGCGAATTATCCGACAGCAGCTTGATCGCCACCAAACTCGCCGACCAGAAGCGGCTTCTGGTCGCTAGTCCTTCTTATTTGGACAGCAAAGGGACGCCTGCGGACGTGGCCTCGCTCTCAAAACATGCGCTCATCGACAAACTGCATGGCGCTGACCTTCTCGGCTGGAGCGATGTGCTGGGCCGCCCTGCGGGTAGCGATGCGCTGGACAGAGTTGCTTTTCGCTCGGACGATTTCGAGGCCATGCGCTTGGCCACACTCGTAGGCATGGGTATTGGCCTATTGGCGGACTGGGTTGTTGGTCCAGACGTGCGAAGCGGAGCGCTGATCCGCCTTGGCCTTGGCGGCGAGAGTTGGAACAGGCGCCCCACCGGCATTTATCTACTGCGGGCACTCGCCAAGCCATCCGCAAAACTTGGTGCGTTCATGACAGCATTGCGCAAACAGATCGGGACGCCGCCGACTTGGGAGCAGTAACGCGCCTGTAGACGCAACACTCTGATTTCAGAACATAGCTTTCGTTCACGTTCCAATCCCGGCCTATCCGGCGAGCGCCATTTGGCAGCCGTTCATGCGGAATTCGCATCGGCTTACAGGAGGGCTATAGCGTAGACGTAGCTCTCATCATCATCCGGCGCGGTGCGCCAAGTTCTTCAAATAGTTACCTAGGCAACCCTTGTCATTGACCAAACGATCTTCACCACGCTGGATGATGTGGTGAAGGCGCTCACATCGGGCATGCCGACGACATTGCCGGACTTTGAGGGCAAGCTGTCGGGAAAGCTTGCGCCCGCCGTGTCCCTTCTACTTCCCGCCCCACCGATCGTGCCGCCAGGATTTACTGAACGCGCCGCGTAGCAGGCATTTGGATTGACGATTTCTTACACAAATCTTTGCACATCGAATGCCGATATGTCGTAAATTGCTGGTAAAACAATCGGATGAGTGAAGGCTATTCGGTCTCCAAAACCGCAGGTTCGAGCCCTGCTGCCCGTGCCATTTTCCAAGATGGCATCACAACGATTTTTGCGGGCTGCCTTTGAAAATCGGCGACCCGCTTGCCATATTAGCCCGATTGGGGCATAAGGGCGCCATAGCCGGGACGGAACGACTGGATGGTTCCGAGGCGGCGTTTGGTCATAAAGCGGACACTTGCCACTTGCGTGGATCAAGAATCGGTTTTATGTAGATGGAACAGACACGCGACGCGTGAAGCTGGGAAGCCGGCTTTACGCGTCTGATTTGCATGGGCGAAATGATTGCGCTGATTCGGCGCGAGGTTGGGCTCAGGCGGCACGTCCCGGTCAGCGGGATCATCCAGGGGGCCCGGCCAACGGGTCTTGAAGACAGGCGGCATATGGCTTCGAAAACCACAAATCCTTTCGTCTTTCTCCAGCAGGTGCGCGCGGAGACAGCCAAGGTGACTTGGCCGTCGCGTCGCGAGACGATGATCTCGACGGTCATGGTCCTGGCTTTTGCTGTGATCGCGATGATCTTCTTCTTCACCGCCGATCAGCTCATGGGCCTCGCGGTCGAGCAGATTCTGGGCATTGGACGCTAAGTCCGGCGATTACGGAGAAGTCGTAAAAATGGCTACGCGCTGGTACATCGTCCACGCCTATTCGAACTTCGAGAAGAAGGTCGCCGAGGACATCGAGAACAAGGCCAAGCAGAAGGGCCTGTCTGCCGATATCGAGCAGATCGTGGTGCCGACCGAGAAGGTCGTCGAGGTTCGTCGCGGCCGCAAGGTCGACGCCGAGCGCAAGTTCTTCCCGGGCTATGTGCTCCTGAAGGCCAACCTGACCGACGCCGTGTTCTCGCTGGTCAAGAACACGCCGAAGGTCACCGGGTTCCTCGGGGACTCCAAGCCGGTGCCGATCACAGAGGCGGAAGCGCAGCGCATCCTGAACCAGGTGCAGGAAGGCGTCGAGCGGCCGAAGCCCTCGGTCACCTTCGAGATCGGCGAGGCGATCCGCGTTTCGGATGGTCCCTTCGCGTCGTTCAACGGTTTCGTCCAGGAAGTGGACGAGGAGCGGGCACGGCTCAAGGTGGAAGTTTCGATCTTCGGGCGCGCCGTGCCTGTCGATCTGGAATTCGGACAGGTCGAAAAGGGCTGATCCGAAATCCCTGGCGTCGGTTCGGCGGTCAGGGGAGGCGGCGCGGAAGCGCGTGGCCTGAGAACGGTGGGAGGCGAAGGCGGCTTTAGCCGGCCGCAAGAACCGCACCACCAGACTGCAACCGCCGGTGTTTCCCATAGTGGGGCCGGCATAGACAAAGGCAGGAAAAGAGATGGCTAAGAAAATTGCAGGCCAGCTCAAGCTCCAGGTCTCCGCGGGATCGGCTACGCCGTCGCCCCCGATCGGCCCGGCGCTTGGTCAGCGCGGCATCAACATCATGGAGTTCTGCAAGGCGTTCAACGCGCAGACCCAGGAAATGGAAAAGGGATCGCCGGTTCCGGTCGTCATCACCTATTACCAGGACAAGTCGTTCACCTTCGTCATGAAGACGCCGCCGGTGAGCTATTTCCTGAAGAAGGCCGCGAACCTGAAGTCGGGCTCGAAGGAGCCGGGCAAGGTCAAGGCCGGCACCGTTTCGCGCGACAAGGTTCGCGAAATCGCGACTGCCAAGATGAAGGATCTGAACGCGAACGACGTCGAAGCGGCCATGCGTATGGTCGAGGGCTCCGCCCGCTCGATGGGTCTGGAAGTGGTGGGCTGAGATCATGGCAAAGATTGCAAAGCGTGTATCGAAGACCCGTGAAGGCATCGATCCCAACAAGGCTTACGCGCTCGCTGACGCGCTAAAGCTGCTCAAGGATCGCTCCTCGGTGAAGTTCGACGAGACCGTCGAAGTCGCCATGAACCTCGGCGTCGACCCGCGTCATGCCGACCAGATGGTCCGCGGCGTGGTCAACCTGCCAAACGGTACCGGCCGCTCGGTCCGCGTCGCCGTGTTCGCCCGTGGTGACAAGGCTGAAGAGGCCAAGGCCGCCGGCGCCGACATCGTCGGTGCCGAGGATCTGGTCGACATCGTCCAGAAGGGCACGATCGATTTCGATCGCTGCATCGCCACGCCGGACATGATGCCGCTCGTCGGCCGCCTCGGTAAGGTGCTCGGCCCGCGCGGCATGATGCCGAACCCGAAGGTCGGCACCGTCACCACCGATGTCGCCGCGGCCGTCAAGGCCTCCAAGGGTGGCGCGGTCGAGTTCCGCGTCGAGAAGGCCGGCATCGTTCATGCCGGCGTCGGCAAGGTCTCGTTCGACGTCAAGGCGCTGGAAGAGAACATCCGTGCCTTCGCCGATGCGGTGACCAAGGCAAAGCCGGCTGGCGCCAAGGGCAACTACGTCAAGAAGGTGTCTGTCACCTCGACGATGGGCCCGGGCCTCAAGCTCGACGTCTCGACGCTCGCCGCGTCCTGATTAGACCATTTGGATCGGCCTCGCGAAGGCTGATCCGTGACTGAATTCCGGGCCTTGGATTTATCCTGGGCCCGGTACCGGAAGCCGGAAGGCTTCCGGACATCCTGTCCGAGATTGCGGGCGGCCCGAGTCTTGATTCAAGAGGAGGGCCTTAATTCATGTCGGCCTGCATGAGACGGGTGAAAACCGGACAACGGAGCGACAAGCTCCAATGAAAGGTTCGAACCGTGTTTGCCTTTTGTCTGCGCATCGCCGGCTTGACCGTCGATGTGGCGAAAGGGGGCAGGATCCTCGAGCGTCGTTCGGGAGATCCGTTACTGGATGGCCCGGCCGGCAAAAAGGCAACCCGACGCCTGTCCTCGCAAATGGGAATGTTCCCATTGACGGGGCAGGGGTCAACTGGAGATAGGCAGTGGACAGAGCGGAAAAACGCGAACTCGTCACGGGCCTGAATGATGCGTTTTCGGGCGCAGGTTCAGTCGTCGTGGCCCACTATGCCGGTATCACCGTCGCGCAAATGAACGACCTTCGGTCGAAAATGCGCGCCGCCGGTGGCACCGTTAAAGTCGCGAAGAACCGTCTCGCCAAAATCGCTCTTCAGGGCACGGACTCCGCATCGATCATCGACCTGTTCAAGGGACAGACGCTGATCGCCTATTCGGAGGATCCGATTGCGGCGCCGAAGGTCGCGTCCGATTTCGCCAAGGGGAATGACAAGCTCGTCATTCTCGGCGGCGCAATGGGCACCACCTCGCTCAACGCCGACGGTGTGAAGGCACTCGCCACACTTCCGTCGCTCGATGAGCTGCGCGCCAGGTTGGTTGGCATGATCGCCACGCCGGCAACCCGGATCGCCCAGATCGTCAATGCGCCAGCGGCCTCGGTCGCGCGCGTCATCGGCGCTTACGCCCGGAAGGACGAGGCGGCATGAGGCCGTTCCTCGCTATCAAAAACACACGTTCGAACCTAACGAAGGAATACAACAATGGCTGATCTCGCAAAGATCGTAGACGACCTTTCGAAGCTGACCGTCCTCGAGGCGGCTGAGCTGTCGAAGCTTCTGGAAGAAAAGTGGGGCGTTTCGGCTGCTGCTCCGGTCGCGGTTGCCGCTGCTGGCGGCGCTGCCGCTGCTGCTGCCCCCGTCGAGGAAAAGACGGAATTCGACGTCGTCCTCACCGACGCCGGCGCTCAGAAGATCAACGTCATCAAGGAAGTCCGCGCCATCACCGGTCTTGGCCTCAAGGAAGCCAAGGACCTGGTCGAAGCGGCTCCGAAGCCGGTCAAGGAAGGCGTTTCCAAGGCCGACGCCGACAAGTTCAAGGCCCAGCTGGAAGCAGCCGGCGCCAAGGTCGACCTGAAGTAAGCGTAAAAGCGGCGGGCGGCCTCGCGCCGTCCGCCACTCCCTTGGGTGACCAGGGGAGGTTGCGTGACGCGAGATGTACGAAAACCTCTTTCCTGAGGGCCGTAAACCGGCCTTCAGGAAACGGGTTTTCTCCCGTTTTAGCCGGTAGCCGCCAAGTAATTGGAAAAGGCGGCCGGAGAACAGACAGAGAGCCGCCGGCCAGGTGGCTCAGTATGCAAGACGAGCCGCGGCGAGGTTCGTCCCGAGTTTAGAGCTAAGGAGCGACGATGGCCCAGACCCAGACTTTCAATGGCCGCAGACGCGTACGCAAGTTTTTCGGAAAGATCCCGGAAGTTGCGGAGATGCCGAACCTCATCGAGGTTCAGAAGGCATCCTATGACCAGTTCCTGATGGTGGACGAGCCCAAGGGCGGACGTCCGGACGAAGGGCTGCAGGCTGTTTTCAAGTCGGTCTTCCCGATCTCCGATTTTTCCGGCTCCTCCATGCTGGAGTTCGTGAAGTACGAGTTCGAAGGACCGAAATTCGACGTTGACGAATGCCGTCAGCGCGACCTGACCTATGCCGCGCCGCTGAAGGTGACGCTGCGCCTCATCGTGTTCGATATCGACGAGGATACCGGTGCCAAGTCGATCAAGGACATCAAGGAGCAGGACGTCTACATGGGCGACATGCCGCTCATGACCTTGAACGGCACCTTCATCGTCAACGGCACCGAGCGCGTCATCGTCTCGCAGATGCATCGCTCGCCGGGCGTCTTCTTCGATCACGACAAGGGCAAGTCGCACTCGTCGGGCAAGCTTCTGTTTGCCGCCCGTGTCATCCCCTATCGTGGCTCGTGGCTCGACATCGAGTTCGATTCCAAGGACGTCGTCCACGCCCGCATCGACCGCCGCCGCAAGATCCCCGTGACGTCGCTGCTGATGGCACTCGGCATGGACGGCGAGGAGATCCTGTCGACCTTCTACAACAAGATCACCTACAAGCGCGCCGGCGACCATTGGCGCATTCCGTTCAACGTCGAGCGTTTCCGCGGCCTCAAGGCCGTCGGCGACCTGGTTGATGCCGACACCGGCGAGATCGTCGTCGAGGCGGGCAAGAAGATCACCGCCCGCCAGGCGCGTCAGCTCGGCGAGAAGGGCCTCAAGGCGATCAAGGCGACCGACGAGGATCTGCTCGGCAACTACCTGGCCGAGGACATCGTCAATTATGCCACCGGTGAGATTTTCCTCGAGGCCGGCGACGAGATCGACGACAAAACGCTCAAGGTGCTGCTCGGCACCGGCGAGCAGGAGATCCAGGTCCTCGACATCGACCATGTCAACGTCGGCGCCTATATCCGCAATACGCTCGCAGTCGACAAGAACGAGAGCCGCCAGGACGCGCTGTTCGACATCTACCGTGTCATGCGCCCGGGCGAGCCGCCGACGCTTGAGACCGCCGAAGCCATGTTCAACTCGCTGTTCTTCGACAGCGAGCGCTACGACCTGTCCGCCGTTGGCCGCGTCAAGATGAACATGCGCCTGGAGCTCAAGGCCGAGGACACCGTGCGCGTGCTGCGCAAGGACGACATCCTGGCCGTGGTCAGGACGCTGGTCGAACTGCGTGACGGCAAGGGCGAGATCGACGACATCGACAATCTCGGCAACCGCCGCGTGCGTTCGGTCGGCGAGCTGATGGAAAACCAGTACCGCGTCGGCCTGCTTCGCATGGAGCGCGCGATCAAGGAACGCATGTCCTCGATCGAGATCGACACCGTCATGCCGCAGGACCTGATCAACGCCAAGCCGGCGGCCGCCGCCGTGCGCGAGTTCTTCGGTTCCTCGCAGCTGTCGCAGTTCATGGACCAGACCAATCCGCTGTCGGAGATCACCCACAAGCGTCGTCTCTCGGCGCTTGGACCGGGCGGTCTGACCCGCGAGCGTGCCGGCTTCGAAGTGCGCGACGTGCACCCGACGCATTACGGCCGCATCTGCCCGATCGAGACGCCGGAAGGCCCGAATATCGGTCTGATCAACTCGCTGGCGACTTTCGCGCGCGTCAACAAGTACGGCTTCATCGAAAGCCCCTACCGCAAGATCGTCGACGGCAAGCTGACCAATGAGGTCGTCTATCTCTCGGCGATGGAAGAGGCCAAGCACCATGTCGCGCAGGCCAATGCCGAGCTCGACAAGAACGGCGGCTTCGTCGACGAGTTCGTCATTTGCCGCAGCGCCGGCGAAGTGATGATGGCGCCGCGCGAAAACGTCGACCTGATGGACGTGTCGCCCAAACAGATGGTGTCTGTTGCCGCGGCGCTCATCCCGTTCCTCGAGAACGACGACGCCAACCGCGCTCTGATGGGCTCGAACATGCAGCGTCAGGCCGTGCCGCTGGTGCGCGCCGAAGCGCCGTTCGTCGGCACCGGCATGGAGCCGATCGTCGCCCGTGACTCGGGCGCCGCCATCGGCGCCCGCCGCGGCGGCATCGTCGACCAGGTGGACGCGACGCGTATCGTCATCCGCGCCACCGAGGATCTCGACCCGGGCAAGTCCGGCGTCGACATCTACCGGCTGATGAAGTTCCAGCGTTCGAACCAGAACACCTGCATCAATCAGCGTCCGCTGGTGCGCATGGGTGATCGGGTCAACAAGGGCGACATCATCGCCGACGGTCCGTCGACCGAACTCGGTGATCTGGCGCTCGGCCGCAACGTGCTGGTCGCGTTCATGCCGTGGAACGGCTACAACTACGAGGACTCCATCCTCTTGTCCGAGCGCATCGTCGCCGACGACGTCTTCACCTCGATCCACATCGAGGAGTTCGAGGTCATGGCGCGCGATACCAAGCTCGGTCCGGAGGAAATCACGCGCGATATTCCCAACGTCTCGGAAGAAGCGCTGAAGAACCTCGACGAAGCCGGCATCGTCTATATCGGCGCCGAAGTTCAGCCGGGCGACATCCTGGTCGGCAAGATCACGCCGAAGGGTGAAAGCCCGATGACGCCGGAAGAGAAACTTCTGCGCGCCATCTTCGGCGAAAAGGCTTCCGACGTGCGCGACACTTCCATGCGCATGCCTCCGGGCACCTTCGGCACCGTCGTCGAGGTGCGCGTGTTCAATCGCCACGGTGTGGAGAAGGACGAGCGCGCCATGGCGATCGAGCGCGAGGAGATCGAACGCCTCGCCAAGGACCGTGACGACGAGCAGGCGATCCTGGACCGCAACGTCTACGCGCGTCTTTCCGACGTTCTCGTGGGCAAGGAAGCGATCGCTGGACCGAAGGGCTTCAAGAAGGGCTCGACGCTGTCCAAGGACACGCTCGACGAGTACCCGCGTTCGCAGTGGTGGCAGTTTGCGGTGGAGAACGAAAAGCTCCAGAGCGAACTGGAAGCCCTGCGTGGCCAGTACGACGATTCCAAGAAGGCGCTCGAACAGCGTTTCATGGACAAGGTCGAGAAGGTGCAGCGCGGCGACGAAATGCCTCCGGGCGTCATGAAGATGGTCAAGGTCTTCGTGGCGGTGAAGCGCAAGATGCAGCCCGGCGACAAGATGGCCGGCCGTCACGGCAACAAGGGTGTCGTGTCGCGCATCGTTCCGGTCGAGGACATGCCTTTCCTCGAGGACGGCACGCATGCCGATATCGTGCTCAACCCGTTGGGTGTGCCGAGCCGCATGAATGTCGGCCAGATCCTGGAAACGCATCTGGGCTGGGCTTGTGCCGGCATGGGCAGGAAGATCGGCGAACTGATCGACACCTATAAGGCTGCCGGCGACATCAAGCCGCTGCGCAAGACGTTGGAAAGCTTCATGCCCGCCAACGACCGCAACGAACCGGTCCGCGAGTATGACGACGAGAGCATCGTTCGCCTCAGCGAGCAGATGCGCCGCGGCGTCTCCATCGCGACCCCGGTGTTCGACGGCGCACATGAGGCTGACATCAACATCATGCTGGAGCAGGCGGGCCTGCACACCAGCGGTCAGTCGCAGCTCTATGACGGCCGCACCGGCGAGCCGTTCGATCGCAAGGTGACGATGGGCTATATCTACATGCTCAAGCTTCACCACCTGGTGGACGACAAGATCCACGCGCGTTCGATCGGTCCGTACTCGCTCGTCACCCAGCAGCCGCTGGGCGGCAAGGCGCAGTTCGGCGGCCAGCGCTTCGGCGAGATGGAGGTCTGGGCGCTGGAAGCCTACGGCGCCGCCTACACGCTGCAGGAAATGCTGACGGTGAAGTCGGACGACGTCGCCGGCCGCACCAAGGTCTACGAGGCGATCGTGCGTGGCGACGACACGTTCGAGGCAGGCATTCCCGAGAGCTTCAACGTGCTCGTCAAGGAAATGCGGTCTCTCGGCCTCAATGTCGAATTGGAAAACACCAAGCTCGACGACAATCCTGTCCGGCTGCCCGACGCGGCCGAGTAAACAAGACATCCGGTCGCGGGAGAGGCTCCCGCGACCGGATGCTTCGATTTCTTCGGCCGGTGGGCCGACCACTCAGCGGGCGTTTGGCCCGCGTTAGATGCAAGGGGTTTTCGAGGACCCCGAAAAGGAGAACGGCATGAACCAAGAGGTCATGAATCTCTTCAATCCGCAGGCGCCGGCGCAGGTGTTCGATTCCATCCGGATATCGCTCGCCAGCCCTGAGAAGATTCTGTCCTGGTCGTTCGGCGAGATCAAGAAGCCGGAGACCATCAACTACCGCACCTTCAAGCCGGAGCGTGACGGTCTGTTCTGCGCGCGCATTTTTGGCCCGATCAAGGACTATGAGTGCCTGTGCGGCAAGTACAAGCGTATGAAGTACAAGGGCGTCATCTGCGAGAAGTGCGGCGTCGAAGTCACGCTGTCGCGCGTCCGCCGCGAGCGCATGGGCCATATCGAGCTGGCGGCACCGGTCGCCCATATCTGGTTCCTGAAGTCGCTGCCCTCGCGCATCGGCACGCTGCTCGACATGACCCTTAAGGACATCGAGCGCGTCCTCTACTTCGAGAACTACATCGTCACCGAACCTGGCCTCACCGCGCTGAAGGAGCACCAGCTGCTCAGCGAGGAAGAGTACATGATCGCCGTCGACGAATATGGCGAGGATTCCTTCACCGCCATGATCGGCGCCGAGGCCATTCATGACCTTCTGGCCGGCATGGATCTGGAGAAGATCGCAGGCGACCTGCGTTCGGAACTGGCTTCGACCACGTCCGAGCTGAAGCAGAAGAAGTATCTGAAGCGTCTCAAGGTCGTCGAGAACTTCATGGAGTCCGGCAATCGTCCGGAATGGATGATCATGAAGGTCGTTCCGGTGATCCCGCCGGACCTGCGCCCGCTGGTTCCCCTGGACGGCGGCCGCTTCGCCACGTCCGACCTGAACGATCTCTATCGCCGCGTGATCAACCGCAACAACCGCCTGAAGCGGCTGATCGAACTGCGCGCCCCCGGCATCATCGTGCGCAATGAAAAGCGCATGCTGCAGGAAGCCGTCGATGCGCTGTTCGACAACGGCCGTCGCGGCCGCGTCATCACCGGTGCCAACAAGCGTCCGCTGAAGTCGCTGTCCGACATGCTCAAGGGCAAGCAGGGCCGGTTCCGTCAGAACCTGCTCGGCAAGCGCGTCGACTATTCCGGCCGTTCGGTCATCGTCACCGGTCCGGAGCTCAAGCTGCATCAGTGCGGCCTGCCGAAGAAGATGGCGCTCGAACTGTTCAAGCCCTTCATCTATGCCCGCCTCGACGCCAAGGGTTACTCCTCGACCGTCAAGCAGGCGAAGAAGCTTGTCGAGAAGGAGCGTCCGGAAGTCTGGGATATCCTCGACGAGGTCATCCGCGAGCATCCGGTCCTGTTGAACCGCGCGCCGACGCTGCACCGCCTCGGCATCCAGGCGTTCGAGCCGATCCTGATCGAAGGCAAGGCGATCCAGCTTCACCCGCTGGTCTGCACGGCCTTCAACGCCGACTTCGACGGTGACCAGATGGCCGTTCACGTGCCGCTGTCGCTGGAAGCGCAGTTGGAAGCCCGCGTGCTGATGATGTCGACCAACAACATCCTGCACCCGGCCTCCGGCGCGCCGATCATCGTGCCGTCGCAGGACATGGTCCTGGGTCTCTACTACCTCTCGATCGTCAACCAGAACGAGCCGGGCGAGGGCATGGTGTTTGCCGATATGGGCGAGCTCCAGCACGCGCTCGAGACCAAGGCCGTGACCTTGCACGCCAAGATCAAGGGTCGCTTCCGCACGGTCGACGCCGAAGGCAAGGTCGTGTCGAAGATCCATGACACCACGCCTGGCCGCATGATCATCGGCGAACTTCTGCCGAAGAACGTCAACGTGCCCTACGAGACCGCCAACCAGGAGATGACCAAGAAGAACATCTCCAAGATGATCGACACCGTCTACCGCCATTGCGGTCAGAAGGAGACGGTCATTTTCTGCGATCGCATCATGGCGCTCGGCTTTGCTCATGCGTGCCGTGCCGGCATCTCGTTCGGAAAGGACGACATGCTGATCCCGGACACCAAGATCAAGCTGGTGTCGGACACCGAGGCTTTGGCCAAGGAGTACGAGCAGCAATACAATGACGGTCTGATCACGCAGGGCGAGAAGTACAACAAGGTCGTCGACGCCTGGGCCAAGTGCTCGGAAAAGGTCGCCGACGAAATGATGGCCCGCATCAAGGCGGTCGAGTTCGAGGACAATGGCCGTCAGAAGCCCATGAACTCGATCTACATGATGTCGCACTCCGGTGCGCGCGGCTCGCCCACCCAGATGCGCCAGCTCGCCGGCATGCGCGGCCTGATGGCCAAGCCCTCGGGTGAAATCATCGAGACGCCGATCATCTCGAACTTCAAGGAAGGCCTGACCGTGCTCGAGTACTTCAACTCGACCCACGGTGCCCGCAAGGGTCTGGCCGACACCGCCTTGAAGACGGCGAACTCGGGTTACCTCACCCGTCGTCTGGTCGACGTGGCGCAGGACTGCATCGTCAACTCCGTGGATTGCGGCACCGACAAGGGCCTCACCATGCAGCCGATCGTCGATGCCGGTCAGGTCGTCGCTTCGGTTGGCCAGCGCGTGCTGGGCCGTACATCGCTCGACGACATCACCCATCCGGTGTCGGGCGAAGTCCTGGTCAAGGCCGGAACGCTGATGGACGAGCGGGACGTGGAACAGATCGAAAAGGCCGGCGTGCAGTCGGTCCGCATCCGCTCGGCCCTGACCTGCGAAGTCAGGATCGGCGTCTGCGCGGTCTGCTACGGACGCGATCTGGCCCGTGGCACCCCGGTCAACCAGGGCGAAGCCGTCGGCGTCATCGCGGCGCAGTCGATCGGCGAGCCGGGTACGCAGCTCACCATGCGTACCTTCCACATGGGCGGTACCGCGCAGGTGGTGGACTCTTCGTTCCTTGAAGCCTCGTATGAGGGCAAGGTCGAGATCCGCAACCGCAACGTGGTGCGCAACTCGGACGGCCAGCAGATGGTCATGGGCCGCAACATGGCGGTGCTGATCCTCGACGAGGCCGGCAAGGAGCGTGCAACGCACCGTGTCACCTATGGTTCGCGCATCTTCGTGGACGATGGCGACAAGGTGAAGCGTGGCCAGCGTATCGCCGAGTGGGATCCCTATACCCGTCCTGTCCTCACTGAAATCGAGGGCAAGGTGTCGTATGAGGATCTGGTCGACGGTATTTCCGTCCAGGAAACGGCCGACGAGTCGACCGGCATCACCAAGCGTGAGGTCATCGACTGGCGTTCGACGCCGCGCGGCAACGACCTCAAGCCTGCGATTGCCATCCTGGACACCAAGGGCAAGGTCGGCAAGCTATCGAAGGGCGGCGATGCCCGCTTCCTGCTCTCGGTCGAGGCCATTCTCTCGGTCGAGCCGGGTGCCCAGGTTCGCCCCGGCGACGTGCTGGCGCGTATCCCGATGGAAAGCGCCAAGACCAAGGACATCACCGGCGGTCTGCCGCGTGTTGCCGAACTGTTCGAGGCACGTCGTCCGAAGGATCACGCCATCATCGCCGAGATCGACGGCACGATCCGCTTCGGCCGCGACTACAAGAACAAGCGTCGCATCATTATCGAGCCGCATGACTCGACGCTCGAGCCGGTCGAATACCTGATCCCGAAGGGCAAGCCGTTCCATCTCCAGGACGGCGACGTCATCGAGAAGGGCGACTACATCCTCGACGGCAATCCGGCGCCGCACGACATCCTGGCGATCAAGGGCGTGGAGGCGCTTGCGTCCTACCTCGTCAACGAGATCCAGGAAGTCTACCGTCTGCAGGGCGTGTCGATCAACGACAAGCACATCGAGGTGATCGTTCGCCAGATGCTGCAGAAGGTCGAGATCACCACGCAGGGCGACTCGACCTACATCCCGGGCGACCACGTCGACGTGATCGAACTGGAAGAGGTCAACGAGCGCCTGGTCGAGGACGGCAAGAAGCCGGCTGAAGGCCAGCCGGTGCTCTTGGGCATAACCAAGGCTTCGCTGCAGACGCCGTCCTTCATCTCGGCCGCCTCCTTCCAGGAGACGACCAGGGTGCTGACGGAGGCCGCGGTTGCCGGCAAGACCGACATGCTGCAGGGCTTGAAGGAAAACGTCATCGTCGGCCGGTTGATCCCGGCCGGTACCGGCGGCACGATGAGCCAGATCCGGCGCATTGCCACCTCGCGCGACGAACTCATCATCGACGAGCGCCGCAAGGCCTCCGGTGTTGAAGTGGCCGAGCCGATGCTCGCCGACATGACAACCGCCGCGCAGTAAGCGCGACGGCAAGAAATCTCAGGCAACAGAAGCCGTCGGGGCAACCCGGCGGCTTTTTCGTTTCAACGATCGGAGGAAAGCAGATGAGCACGAAGACCTGGACGGCTGTCGACGACTACATCGTCTCCTCGCTCTTCGAGGCGGATCCCGTTCTCGACGCGGTTCTGGCGGCCAACCGCGACAATGGCCTGCCGGCGATCGATGTCTCGGCGGCGCAAGGAAAACTGCTCTCGCTGCTGGCGCGCATCGGCGGCGCGAAAAAGGCGCTCGAGATCGGCACGCTGGGCGGCTATTCGACCATCTGGATGGCGCGGGGACTGCCCGCCGACGGCAAAGTCGTGACGCTCGAACTCGATCCGCATCATGCCAAGGTCGCACGCTCGAATTTCGAGCGGGCAGGGGTAGCGGACCGGGTGGAACTGCGCGTCGGTCCGGCGCTCCAGTCGCTTGCCGCACTCGGCAATGAGAATGCCGGCCCGTTCGATCTGATCTTCATTGATGCCGACAAGCCGAACAACCCGAACTATCTGTCCTGGGCCTTGCGGCTGTCACGCTCCGGGACGGTCATCGTCTGCGACAACGTCATCCGTGACGGCGCCGTGCTGGATGAGGATGGCCGCGATGCCAATGTCGAAGGCGCCCGCGCGGCGGTTTCCTTCATCGGCGGCGAAAAACGGCTGGACGGCACAGCCATCCAGACCGTGGGCGCCAAGGGCTATGACGGCTTTGCCATCGCGATTGTCGACTGACGTCGGGGCGCACCTGGCGATCTTCAGTCGAAAAACGCCTCGACCACATTGCGCTTGCCGAGCATGAAGGCGTCGGCGACGTGCTGCAGCGGTGCAAGGTCCACATCGGATACGCCGGCATGCACAATCTCGGCAAATCGCCGGTAGAGCATCGGATATTCCGCTTCCGGTTCCTCATGGACGACACGGCCGTCGACGGCGAGCTTCGAGCCGCCACCCGAGAGCACCATCTGCCCGGCATCCGTGTCGGCCAGAATGTCCCAGCTCTGCGGTCCGGTCTGCAACCAGTCGAGATCCATGGTCACATCGGATCCGTTCGCCGCGTGGAACGCGACCCGGGCCGCGATCGGTGCGTCGCGATTCTCCGGAAAATCGAGTACGGCCGAAGTGATGTACATGGCCGGCAGGATATAGGTTGCAATCGACAGCGCGTTGATGCCGGGATCGAAGACGCCGAAGCCGCCAGGCTGCCAGATCCAGTCCTGGTTCGGATGCCAGCGGCGCACATCTTCCTTCCAGACGATCGCCGCCGATTTGATTTTGGTCGAAGCCAGGAATGTCCGTGCCGCTTCGACAGCCGGCGCGTAGCGCGAGTGCCAGCTTGCGAACAAGGAGACGCCTTGTTTCGCCGCGAACGCCTTCAGGTCCTCGACTTCGCTGACCGTGGCACCCGGCGGTTTTTCCAGGAAGACGTGCTTCCCGGCCTCGAGCGCCTTGCGCGCGGCGTCATAGCGGAACTGCGGCGGCATGCACAGCGCCACCGCGTCGAGTTCGGCAACCGCGCCAAGCATCGTCTCTATATCGGGGAAATTCGCGATGCCGTCGACCTTGCCGTGCCGGCTGGCCGCTGCGATCAGCTGGTAGTCTCGATCCTTGGCCAGTGCCGGAAGGTGCTGGTCGCGGACGATCTTGCCGACACCGACAATGCCGATTCTTATGGGCGAGATGGATGAGGACATGAGGCTCCGCCGGGTTGGGACGTTTGCGCGTCTCTTAGCAGATCGGCCATGACGGGCAAGCGTCGGCCATCCCAGCTATTCGAACGAATCGGCATCATGACGCTGGGCTGGCGAGGGGCGCCACGCTGCGATCAGATCGGCACGTCGAAGGTCACGATCGACACTTCGCCTTCAAGCGCGCCCTGGAAGGCCGAAAGATGCGGCTCATCGTCGGGCTCGCCCTCCATGTCGCCGATCTGGTCGAGTTCGGCCTCGGCGTAGCCTTCGGCAGCCAGCGATTCGAGCGCACGGCGCACCGCCGAATCGTCATCGGGCGCCACCAGCATGACATGCACGCCTTCCGGCTTGCCGCCTTTCTTCTTCCACACCCGGCCGGTGATGATGGTGACCGGGCGTTCTTCATTGTCGTTCACGGGCCGATTCCTTCGCGGCGAGGGATTGTCAGTGTTCATGCGGCCTTTTCGCATGAAGCAAGGCCCCGCAACAGCCAAAAGCCATTCACTTTGCTAGAGGCTTGGCACTTTCTTCCTCGCCCTTGCCAAACGGCGAAAGAAAATTACATGCGGTTTTCGCATGGCTGCCAAGCCCCGGCTTCAATGCAATATTTGCCGCTGCGGGGTTGACGGTTCGCGGGCTTACGAGTAGAAGCCGCCCAGTCAGAACCGATGTGAGGCTCTCCCTTCCGAAGCGACACGCTTTGGAGTTTGCCTCAAACAGGGTTCGTTTTACGAGCGAAAAGACATTTCCGGCGTGCACGAAGCGGCTTCCGCTTCCTCTGCGATTTGTTCGGGCAAGACCGCGAGGCGCGGTTTGTGGCCCGAATTTGCGTATGGAAATGACGCTTTGAGCGAGCCTTGACCGGCACGAGACACGGAATTGAGAGACAAGAGGGTTTAATGCCTACCGTCAACCAGCTGATCCGCAAGCCGCGCATTGCGCCGGTGAAGCGCAACAAGGTCCCGGCCATGCAGCAGAACCCGCAGAAGCGGGGCGTCTGCACGCGCGTCTATACGACGACGCCGAAGAAGCCGAACTCGGCGCTGCGCAAGGTGGCCAAGATCCGCCTGACCAATGGTTTTGAAGTGATCGGTTATATCCCCGGCGAAGGTCACAACCTTCAGGAACACTCCGTGGTCATGATCCGCGGCGGCCGCGTCAAGGATCTTCCGGGCGTGCGCTACCACATCATCCGCGGCGTGCTCGACACGCAGGGCGTGAAGAACCGCAAGCAGCGCCGTTCGAAGTACGGCGCCAAGCGTCCGAAGTAAGATTTTCCGGCCTTGGCGCTGCTTGAACGCGCCGGGCTACGAGATTGAGAGACAAAAGCCATGTCGCGTCGTCACAGTGCAGAAAAGCGTGAGATCAACCCGGATCCCAAGTTCGGCGATCTGATCGTCACCAAGTTCATGAACGCCGTCATGTATGACGGCAAGAAGTCGGTTGCCGAGACCATCGTCTACGGCGCGCTGGACCAGGTCCAGTCGAAGACTAAGCAGGAGCCGGTCACCGTCTTCCACCAGGCGCTCGACAATGTCGCGCCGCATGTGGAAGTGCGTTCGCGCCGCGTCGGCGGCGCCACCTACCAGGTTCCGGTCGACGTTCGTCCCGAGCGTCGCCAGGCATTGGCGATCCGCTGGCTGATCGCCGCGGCCCGCAACCGCAACGAGACCACCATGGTCGATCGCCTCTCCGGCGAACTGATGGACGCGGCCAACAACCGCGGCACCGCCGTGAAGAAGCGGGAAGACACCCACAAGATGGCTGAAGCCAACCGCGCTTTCGCGCACTACCGCTGGTAAAGCGCGAACAGGACTGAGAGGCAGCTACGATGGCCCGCGAATACAAAATCGAAGACTACCGCAATTTCGGTATCATGGCGCATATCGACGCCGGCAAGACGACGACCACCGAGCGCGTCCTCTATTACACGGGCAAGTCGCACAAGATCGGCGAAGTGCACGACGGCGCTGCCACCATGGACTGGATGGAGCAGGAGCAGGAACGCGGCATCACCATCACGTCCGCCGCGACCACGACCTTCTGGAAGGGCCGTGACGGCAAGATGCACCGCTTCAACATCATCGACACCCCCGGACACGTCGACTTCACCATCGAGGTCGAGCGTTCGCTGCGCGTGCTCGACGGCGCCATCGCGCTGCTCGATGCCAATGCCGGTGTCGAGCCGCAGACGGAAACCGTCTGGCGCCAGGCCGACAAGTACCGCGTGCCGCGCATGATCTTCTGCAACAAGATGGACAAGATCGGCGCCGACTTCTACCGCTCGGTCGAGATGATCGGCTCGCGCCTCGGCGCGCAGGCTGTCGTCATGCAGCTGCCGATCGGCGCCGAGACCGAATTCAAGGGTGTCGTCGACCTCGTCGAGATGAACGCGCTGGTCTGGCGCGACGAGACGCTGGGCGCTGCCTGGGACGTCGTCGAGATCCCGGCCGACCTCAAGGCGCGTGCCGAGGAATACCGCG
This sequence comes from Mesorhizobium sp. M8A.F.Ca.ET.208.01.1.1, assembly GCF_004791315.1. Classification (NCBI taxonomy): domain Bacteria; kingdom Pseudomonadati; phylum Pseudomonadota; class Alphaproteobacteria; order Hyphomicrobiales; family Phyllobacteriaceae; genus Mesorhizobium; species Mesorhizobium sp. M8A.F.Ca.ET.208.01.1.1. The sequence continues at coordinate 1,196,794 of NZ_SRUT01000001.1, read as the reverse complement.
AGAAGATGATCGAAGCCGCCGTCGAAATGGACGAGACGGCGCTCGAAAACTACCTCGAAGGCAAGATGCCGTCGAATGACGAGATCCGTTCGTTGATCCGCAAGGGTACGATCGCGGTCAAGTTCTACCCGATGTTCTGCGGCTCGGCCTTCAAGAACAAGGGCGTGCAGCCGTTGCTCGACGCCGTTGTCGAATACCTGCCGTCGCCGGCCGATGTTCCGGCCATCAAGGGTGTCGATGCCAAGACCGACGCCGAGATCGAGCGTCATGCGGACGACAACGAGCCGCTGTCGATGCTCGCCTTCAAGATCATGAACGACCCGTTCGTCGGTTCGCTGACCTTTGCCCGCATCTATTCGGGCAAGCTCACCAAGGGCGTCTCTGTCGACAACACCGTGAAGGGCAAGAAGGAGCGCATCGGCCGCATGCTGCAGATGCATGCGAATTCGCGCGCCGACGTCGAAGAAGCTTTTGCGGGCGACATTGTCGCCCTGGCCGGCCTCAAGGACACCACCACCGGCGACACGCTGTGCGATCCGCTGCACCCGGTCATCCTCGAGCGCATGGAATTCCCCGATCCGGTCATCCAGATCGCCATCGAGCCGAAGACCAAGAACGACCAGGAAAAGATGGGCCTCGCCCTTCACCGCCTGGCTGCCGAGGATCCGTCCTTCCGCGTCAAGACCGACGAGGAAAGCGGCCAGACCATCATCTCCGGCATGGGCGAACTGCACCTCGACATCATCGTCGACCGCATGCGTCGCGAGTTCAAGGTCGAAGCCAATGTCGGCGCGCCGCAGGTGGCCTATCGCGAGACGATCACCCGCAAGCACGAGCAGGACTACACGCACAAGAAGCAGACCGGCGGTACCGGCCAGTTCGCGCGCGTCAAGGTTGTGTTCGAGCCGAATTCCGAGAGCGAGGACTTCGTGTTCGAGTCCAAGATCGTCGGCGGCGCGGTGCCGAAGGAATACATTCCGGGCGTCGAAAAGGGCATCCAGAGCGTCATGGGCGCTGGTCCGTTCGCCGGCTTCCCGATGATCGGCGTCAGGGCGACGCTCATCGACGGCGCCTACCACGACGTCGACTCCTCGGTCCTGGCCTTCGAAATCGCGTCCCGCGCGTGCTTCCGTGAAGCTGCTCCCAAGCTTGGCGTGCAGTTGCTCGAGCCGATCATGAAGGTGGAGGTGGTGACGCCGGAAGACTACGTCGGCAGCGTCATCGGTGACCTGAACGGCCGTCGCGGCCAGATCCAGGGCCAGGAAGCGCGCGGCGTGGCCGTCGTCATCAACGCGATGGTGCCGCTCGCCAACATGTTCAAGTACGTCGACAACCTGCGCTCGATGAGCCAGGGCCGCGCGGCTTACACGATGCAGTTCGATCACTATGAGCCGGTCCCGACCGCGGTCGCTCAGGAAGTCCAGAAGAAATACGCGTAACTCGAAAGAGCTGCCGCGGTAACGCAATTCAAAGCCCGCATGGGCGAGCAGGAAATGGAGACATCACATGGCAAAAGGTAAATTCGAGCGCACTAAGCCTCATGTGAACATCGGCACGATTGGTCACGTCGATCACGGCAAGACGTCGCTGACGGCTGCGATCACCAAGTATTTTGGCGAATACAAGCGGTATGACCAGATCGACGCGGCGCCGGAAGAGAAGGCGCGCGGCATCACGATCTCGACGGCTCACGTCGAATACGAGACCGAGAACCGCCACTACGCGCATGTCGACTGCCCCGGCCACGCCGACTATGTGAAGAACATGATCACCGGCGCCGCGCAGATGGACGGCGCGATCCTGGTCGTGTCTGCCGCCGACGGCCCGATGCCGCAGACCCGCGAGCACATCCTGCTTGCCCGTCAGGTCGGCGTGCCGTCGATCGTGGTGTTCCTGAACAAGGTCGACCAGGTCGACGACGCCGAGCTGCTCGAACTGGTCGAGCTCGAGGTTCGTGAACTGCTGTCGAAGAACGAATTCCCCGGCGACGACATTCCGATCGTCAAGGGTTCGGCGCTTGCCGCACTCGAGGATTCGAACAAGACGATCGGCGAGGACGCGATCCGCGAGCTGATGGCTCAGGTCGACGCCTACATCCCGACGCCGGTTCGTCCGCTCGACAAGCCGTTCCTGATGCCGATCGAAGACGTGTTCTCGATCTCGGGCCGTGGCACGGTCGTGACCGGCCGCGTCGAGCGCGGCGTGGTCAAGGTCGGCGAGGAACTGGAAATCATCGGCATCCGTCCGACGACCAAGACGACCTGCACGGGCGTAGAAATGTTCCGCAAGCTGCTCGATCAGGGCCAGGCTGGCGACAACATCGGCGCGCTGCTGCGCGGCGTCGACCGTGAAGGCGTCGAGCGCGGCCAGGTTCTGGCCAAGCCGGGCACGGTGAAGCCGCACAAGAAGTTCGTGGCCGAAGCCTACATCCTGACCAAGGACGAAGGTGGCCGTCACACGCCGTTCTTCACCAACTACCGTCCGCAGTTCTACTTCCGCACGACCGACGTGACCGGCATCGTGTCGCTGCCGGAAGGCACCGAGATGGTGATGCCTGGCGACAACATCACGGTCGATGTCGAGCTGATCGTGCCGATCGCCATGGAAGAGAAGCTGCGCTTCGCCATCCGTGAAGGCGGTC